>NZ_LDOT01000013.1 GCF_001029445.1 Photobacterium aquae | reverse complement strand
ACCATACATTTTTGTATGCGCTGAATTTAAGTTTGCCCTGCGGTCGAATGAGTCCCGCTGGAGTGCCAGCCCAGCCGTTCCGCCAACACAACGAAGCCTCGACGGTGAGCAACCTAGTGTAATCTTGAAATCTTATGCAGATGAGTATGCGCCTGTAGAGGTAGCGATACAGGTTGTGATCGTCATTGTGCAGCAAGAGCATGGAATAGTTACTTGTCGGCATAAAATGACTATATTTAATTATGCTCTGTCGGCAATATTATAACCATTGAAGGGCAAGACAAATTAAAGCGCTTCAAATTTAAATAGATTCATGTTTGTTATATATAAATCGGCTATTTGATGATTAATAAGTATATTAGATGGATTTGTTTAACGATCATACCACTTATATATTTCATGGAATGAGAGTTATTAATATACCTATTATGTTGTTCGTATTACTTCTCTTGGAGATTATGTAATGAGTGTATCCAACGATCTATATCCAAATGCTTCGTCACCTCTTGAAAGAAAAGACAGCGGTGTGCCATATGTGCGTCAAGGCCTTAAAGTAGAATCTTATAACGATTTTGACCCACTGAAGCATGTGATTGTAGGTATTGCCGACAACCAGCATATTCCAGAACAATGCCCTGCTAGTAACGAAAAAATTCCAGCAGACTCTCCAATGCGCGGTGGCAAGGCTGGCCGTCGTACACAAGAGACTATCGACCGAGCTAATGAATGCCTGAATGGCTTTGCCAAGATCCTAGAAAATCGCGGCATTATCGTAGACCGCCCAGGAGCCGTTGATTGGCACCAGCGTGTTACTACCCCTGATTTTACTATCAGTTCTGGTTTCGGTTGTATGCCTCCTCGTGACTGCCTACTTACCATGGGTAAGAGCATTTTGATGGCACCGATGAGCTTCCGCAGCCGTTACTTCGAATATCTGGCTTATGTTGATTTGCTACGTGAATATTTCGAATCTGACCCTGAGTGCTTGATTGAGCAGGCTCCACGCCCACGTCTTTCAGACGATAGCTTCCGCATGGACTACGTAGCTGCGTACGAGTTCCTGTCTGATGAAGAAACCATGGCGCGTTCACTGCGTAAAGAGTACTCAACCAAAGAAACCGATATCCTGTTTGATGCTGCAGACGTGATGCGTCTGGGTAAAGATATCTTCGTACAGCACGGCTTGACCACTAACCTGGCCGGTATTCGCTGGATTAAGCGTAAGTATGAGCCACAGGGCTACCGTGTTCATACTCTGAGCTTTGAAGATAATCACCCAATCCACATCGATGCAACTTTCTGTCCACTACGTCCAGGGCTGATGCTGCTTAACCCGCACCGTCCATTGTTCAAAGGCCAGCGTGAAATCTTTGAGAAGAACGATTGGCAGATTGTTGAAGCGGTTTCTCCTGCTTGGGATAACCCACCACCGCTATGCTACTCAAGCACCTGGTTGTCAATGAATACGCTGATCCTTGACCATAAGACAGTGTGTGTTGAAGCCACTGAAACCGGTCAGATGGAACAGTTCGATAAACTTGGCTTCGAAGTTATTCCAGTTGACCTGCGTGATGCTTATGCCTTCGGCGGTGGTCTACACTGTGCAACGGCTGACGTATGGCGTGAAGGTACTCGTGAAGATTACTTCCCGAACCAATTCACAGGCTCTCACAGCATCGAGCATTGGGAATACTAATAACAATCCCATATTACCGAAGAAGCCGGAACCCTTATGGGTTCCGGTTTTTTTGTTTAGATAAAATAGGGATTGGAAAAATCCGATCTATCACATTGAGGATGAAATATAAGAAAATGTTCCAGTAATATTAGATCGCGATAGGTTATTGCTAAGTAATATGTCTTCGGTAATATTTTTATGATGAATATTGAGTTAGGTTGGAGAAGTAGCCATTTATTGTATTGTTGATTTCAGGGGGGAGGTACATGAGAAAATCACGGATAGCTAGGAAACAAAATAGTGTCTATGTTTTCATTAGTGTTTTTTTTATCTCTCTTCTCGTTCTGACTTTTTCTAATACCCCCAAAACATTGCCGGTGACAGATCTCATTATCAGCTGTTTTTTCGTCAGTATATTCTTATCGCTTTTATTTTTTCTTGTTTCCATATTATGGGGCGATGGTTCAACATCCAGCGAAGAGAACAATGATGATGAGAATAACAGCGGGTATATGGAAAACTATGATTCTCGCGATGGTGGGGATGATTAAGCGCCGCTTGGGCGCTTAAGCTAACTGATTTTGTAGCTGCCCGACTACGCTACGGTGAGTGGCAACATAGTGGTGCTTGTTTAGGTGGCTGGCCCTGTACTCACGGGGGGTAACCCTTATGACACTTTTGAACTTGGCATTGAAATTAGATAAGGACGAAAAGCCCACCTCGGTGCCAATGTGTGCGATGCTCCAGTCGGTGGTTACCAAGTAGCGTGCGGCCTGACGGACACGTTGTTCGATAAGATATTGCTTGAAGGTGATCCCTAGGTTGGCGTGGAAAAAACGTGAGAAGGTACTGTCGGCCATATGGATTTGGTTGGCAACTGTCGCGACAGAAAGCGGTTCGGCTAAATTATCCGCAATATATTTCAGTGCGATGCGAACCTTGTCTTCAATGCGCTGGCTGTTGACGATGTCAAAATTGCAATCACTCAGGCTTGAATAGCTCTGCCTTGAGAGCGCTTCTAGTAAACCCAGCAAATTAAGCACTTGTGAAAACTCATAGGAATTATTCACCGCATTAAGGTAGGTATGTACGCTGGAACCAGGCGAAATATCAAATATCGACCCGCCCCGGGCATTTTCCAGCATCAGTTTGATATCACTAAATTGGATGCTATCGATAAATGTTTGGCCCAGTGCGTTAAGGCGAAAATGAAGGACGTCGCACTCTTCTGCTATGTTGTTTTTGTCGGCGGGTTGAAATTCAAAGCGATGGGGTGAGAAGGGAGTTAGTAGAACAAGTTGGCCGGGGGAAAGTTTATGGACGGTTGCCCCCAAAAACAGAGAGCAGCTTGTGGTGCGGGGCCAGACAAGCACATAATCAGCGCAAAATAGCAGGTGTTCTGTCTGTTTCGCCGCCTGTAAATCAAAGAGCAAAAATTTTGGCGTATTCGCTATAACACGTTGGCACATATTATCGACCTCAAACTTTACTTGTTTCTATTCTCTCTGTTGATACCGTTGATCACTAGGGTATCAATGGCGAAATGTGATATTTGATTGGATGAGCATCACAGGTTTAATAGAGAGTTGGGGCCATAAACAGCCCCTTAATATCCCTTGAGAGAATGCTTGCGTGGTTGCTAGTGCCGATCTGAGGTTAAGCCGTACTGCCGGTGCGTTCAAAAGCGAGGATCCTGTGCTCGATTTTGAGCATCACCAGAGCGATGATCCCGTTCATACCCAGATACAGTATGCCGGCGGCTCCGAACACGGCAAGGGTGTCATAGGTTTGTGCGTTGAGCTGCTGGGCGTATCCGGTGATATCGAGCAGGGTAATGGTACTGGTTAGCGATGAGCTTTTCAGTACGATGATGACCTCGTTTGAATAGGCGGAAAAGGCGCGTCGTAACGCATAGGGCACTAGGATGCCGAGGGTTTGTATTTGGCTAAAACCCAATGCCTCGCAGGCTTCCCATTGGCCGCTTGGAATGCGTTTTAATGCCCCGTGGAACAGCAAGGTTGTGTAGGCGGCACAGTTGAGGGTTAGCGCCAGCGTTGCACAGAACCAAGGTGAGGAGAACAGGGGCCATAATGCACTCTCTCGGATGATTGCGAATTGCCCCGGCCCGTAGTAGATGAGGAATATCTGTACTAATAGAGGTGTGCCGGTAAAAAGTGTCAGGTAGAGCTTGGTGAGGGAGTGTGCAATAGGAAGTTTGAGGGCTAGGATCAGAGTCATGAGCAGGGCCAGTGCCAGCCCGATAATCAGGGCGACGACTGTCACCGACAGGGTGATCGGTAGCCCGTTGAGTAGTTCGCGAATATAGTCGCTCATGATATAGCCCTCTCAAAGTGGGTGACGCGTGATTCAATGCGCTTTAGACACCATTGGCTGCAGATGGATATCACAAGGTAGATCAAGGCGGCCATGGCGAACCAAGTGAATGGTAGGAAGGTAGCCGAAGAGGTAAGTTGTGCCTGCCACATCAGGTCGTTCACCCCGATGAGTGACACCAACGCGGTATCTTTTAGTAGCACCAGCCATTGAGCCCCCAACCCCGGTAGAGCATGGCGCCAAACCTGTGGCAAAATGAGTCGGAAAAATATCACATGCTTGGGCAAGCTAAGGGCAATGCCGGACTCCCATTGGCCGACGGGAACCGCATTGAACGCGCCACGAAGCGTTTGTGAGGCATAGGCGGCGAAGATCAGGCTCAGTGCCATCACCCCACACCAAAAAGGTTGGAATTCGACATAACTTCCGGTGATCAGGAACAGTACTTGTGTGGAACCGAAATAGATGAACAGGACGACCAGTAGCTCCGGGAGACCCCGCAGCAACATCATGATGGTTTTGATTGGTACGGCAACGAATTTCAACCGGGAGCGTTCCATTCCGGCGATACTGACGGCAAGGACGAGGCCGAAGGCCAGCGCGGTCAGCGCCAGCCCGATAGTCATCAATGCTGCCGGAAATAACTGCTGATAATATCCAGACATAAGCATTCACCTGTTACATGAACCATTTGTTGTAAATTTCTTGGTAAGTACCGTCCGCTTTGATTTCAACAAGGGCGGTATTGAGCTGTTTGAGTAATGCTTGGTTCTGCGGATGGACGGCAATCCCGAAGCCTTGGCCGAAATAGGCGCTATGGGTAATAGGCTGGCCGATCATGTTCAAGGTACTGTCTTTTTTCATCCATTCGCTAATGACGGCTGTATCGCCGAAGACGGCATCGACACGTCCGCTTTTCATGTCAATGAACGCATTTTGATAGTTGGTATAAGGTACCGGGATCAGGCCGGGAAGCTGATCTTTGATGTATTTCTGATGAGTTGTGCCGTTTTGCACCCCGACTCTCTTACCTTTAAGGGCTTGTGCATAGGTCACGCTATTGACGGAAACAAAGACGGCAGCGTTGTCGTAATAGGGATCACTGAAGGCGACTTGTTTCTGGCGTTCGGCGGTAATGTCCATTCCGGAGATTGCCGCGTCGTAGCGGCGAAGTTTGATGCTGGGGATCAGGCTGTCAAACGCGTGGTTGTGGTAGCTGCAGCTGATCTTCATTTTATCGCACAGGGCATTGGCGATATCGACATCAAAGCCAATGATTTCGTTCTTTTCGTTGGTGAACTCAAAAGGCGGATAGGTGGCATTCATGGCAAATTTGACGGTGTCCTGCGTTGTCGCTGTCGCGCCAAGCGGAGCGGTACACAGTGCTAGCAATACCACTTTGCCTAAAGGGGGGAATGGAAATCCTGACATGTTGTGCTCCTTGTTGGTGTTGTGTCCGTGTTGTTGAATGGTGTTTTTATTGTGCTGTGCAAAAACGTTAACTCAGTGCGATAGATAGTGAGAGAAGGCCTCGGTAGTGGGAGACGACAGGCAATCGGCCGTGCCCATTTCAACAATCTTGCCGCCTTCGAGATAAATCACATGGGTTGCAATTTTGCGCGCCAGTTCTACTTCGTGGGTGACGACGACTTGGGTGATACCGGTGGCCGAGAGCTCTTTGACGATACTGATAAGCTGGGTTGTGATAGCTGGGTCAAGGGCGGCGGTAGGCTCGTCAAACAGCAGTACTTCAGGCTCCATCATCAAGGCCCGGGCAATCGATACACGCTGTTGTTGCCCACCTGATAGCTGGAGTGGGTAGCGTGATTCCAAATCATAGAGACGCAGGCGTTTGATCAGTTCGGCGGCTTTGGCATTGGCGAGTTCCCGGGGCATTTTCTTGACCTTGATAGGAGCCTCGACCAAGTTTTCGAGTACGGTCATATGGGGCCAGAGATTGTACTGCTGAAAAACCATGCCGACTTTTTGCCGCAAATGGGAAATGTCGCTTTGGTTGACCGGGAGATCAAAAAGGAAGTCTTGGTCATCAATGTGCATTGCGCCAGCTTTGGGGATCTCCAATAAGTTGAAGACGCGCAGTAAGGTACTTTTTCCAGCGCCGCTGGGGCCAAGCAATACCAGAACATCGCCTTTTTCTATATTAAGGCTGACATCAAATAGGCACTGGTTCGTCCCATAGAAGCAGTTGATATTATCGAGCCTCATAATCACCTCTGATATTTAATCCGCAAAAATGCGTGTTCTATTCTTAGGTTTTATTTAAGGCTTTTTTTTCTCTTGAATATATAGTTTGAATCTAGCTTGAGCTTTTTTTGATAGTGGTTAGTTATTTTATGGCAACGAAAACTATTTTGGATGAGATATAAATAATCTTGTCCAAATCATAATGCTTCATTTTTACGGGGTGTTCATAATTGTAGCGATGAAGGAACAGCTAGATGAGGGATGCCTAAGGGTTTTTACGTGTCTGAACGCGGAAAAACACTTACGTTTCAGTTGTCATGTCGTTATTCAAACATGACGTTGAGCTCGGCTTGCCGAGCTCTTTTTTGCATATTCTCATCGGTTTCGTTCACAAAGGTAACGCTTTTTAGCCTCTTTTGTTTGGCATTAGTATGCCGAGCAATGTATATCTATCGCTCATTTTTCCATGTGTTGCATCGTGTTTCATTAACAGAAAGTGTGATAGATCGCATTATTATTAATACTGTTCGAGTTGCATCGAAAGGATGTTTGACGATGCTCACCGCTCTTGCTTGTCAAATTGGTATGTTATTCCGATATTGAAACTGCTCAACGCAGGGAGCGTCCGATGCGATCTCACAGTAATATTGACAATGATTTTTTCCTTGTTGCACTGGATACCGAACCGCAGTGTGTCCCGCACTATCACGAGTTTGCTGAAATCCTGTTCACTGATGATTCGCCATTATCACTGTTGATTGATATAGACCATGCTATAACAGCTGAGCCTGGCAGTATTGTCTATATCCCCCCACAGACCCGGCATTTGGTTTCCCGCCCTCTTGATAGCAGCCCTTGCCGAAGTTTGCAGATTAACCTGCAACGCCTGTATTTGATGGTGGCTCAAACACCTTATGTGTCACCGATAGAAAAGCTCTATGAGTTTGAAAAAAACAACATGGTTTTTTCTGGCGAGGCTGCAAAAAAAATCATCGAAATGTCGCGAAATATAAAAAATGAATTTGAGTTGAGTAATTTGAGTGAAGTCATTCAAATTATCTGCTTATTGGATAATGAGCGTAGCGGTGTGTATGAAGGTGAACTGCGGAGAAAATCAAAAAAAGAAATCGATTTGTGCGCGTCATTGAATGTGATGTTATCGAATTCTCCCGCAAGAAATTGGAATATTGACCATATTGCCAAGAAGTTTTTCATGTCGCGTTCAACTTTCAATCGGATTATCAAAAAAAATACCGGTATGCCGTTCCATTCCTGGATCCTCCAGCGAAAAATGGATTTAGCCTGTGAGTCGCTCCGGACACAGGAAAAGTCCATTCAGGAAATCTCCGATATCCTCGGTTTCTCGTCTGCCTCCCATTTCTCGAAAGCATTTCGTGACCGTTTCGGCACGACCCCCAGTGAATATCGGCTTGCTCAGGGGCAGCCGGTGTTGTAGCCAAGGGCCACTGCAATCATGCAGTGGCTCTTTGGTTTTTGTTGTCGTTTTATCTGTTGTGTTGCTCAAAATATTCTTGGCAGTTAATCACAAAGGGGCTTACCGCAGGTTTCCTTGCTAAATGACATTGCGATCAAGGCGACAATAGCCGCCAGTACCAGATAGTAAGCCGGGGCAACTTGCGATCCCGTGACATTAATCAGCCAAGTCGCAATGAGGGGGGCTGTACCGCCGAACAAGGCGTTGGCGCAGTTGAATGTAAAGGCAAAGCCGCTGTAGCGCATTGGGGTTGGGAATATTTCGGTCAGGAAGCAGGCTAGCGTCCCGTCATTCATGGCCAGCATAGATACCAGCAGGATCTGTGCGATAACAATTAACAGCAATGACTGGCTGCCGATCAAATAAAACAGCGGTACGGTGAGGACAATGAAGCCAATTGAGGCGTAGGTGAGGGTACGTTTTCTGCCTAGTGAGTCAGACAGCACGCCCATGTAGAACACCAACCCAATGTAAACAGAGAGGGTCAGGGTGGACATCAAGAACGATGTGGTTTCGGCAAGCCCTAATTCAGCCGATAAGTAGGTCGGCATGTAGCTAAGCAGGGTATAAAAACCGACGGCATTAAGGCTGGTAACACCAAACGCTATTAATATTTCTTTGGGGTGGTGAGAGAGGAGGCGCTTGAGAGGAACTTGGCTTTCTTTTTGCCGGTTTGCACTTTCTTCTTCCATTTGTCTGAATTTCGGTGAGTCTTCAAGGTGCACTCGGATATAGCGTCCGATTAGGCCAAATGGTGCTGCCAGTAAAAATGGAATTCGCCAGCCCCAGTCACTGAGTTGTTCGGCACTGAGCAATGTGTATAGCATTGAGACAAACAGCGCGCCGAATAAGAGCCCTGCCGCTGTACTGGCGGGAACGATGGCGGCATAAAGCCCGCGTTTGTTGTCAGGGGCATACTCAGCTAGAAATGTGGCGGCACCTGCGTATTCGCCGGAGGCTGAAAACCCTTGGATCAGACGGGCGATAAGCAAGATGATTGGGGCGGCCAGTCCAATGCTTTGGTAGGACGGAACAAGTGCGATACAAAAGGTCGCGCAGGACATGATGATGATGGAGACCGACAGGGCATTTTTGCGTCCATAGCGATCGCCAATATGGCCCCAGAATATGCCGCCAAGGGGTCTGACGAGGAATGACAGGGCAAAGACGGCAAAGGCGGCAAGAAGACCGGATGTCTTATCTGTTTGGGGGAAAAAAACAACGGCGATGACAGTGGCGAGGTAGCCGTATGAGGCGTAATCGAACCATTCGACAAAGTTGCCGATGAAACTGGCCGTCGCGGCTCGTTTGAGCTCCCGGTGGGAGTCATCCTTGTTTTCCGGGTACGTACCCGGTGAGAGGGTTGTAGCCATAAAATCTCCTAACGTTGCTTACGACATAACGTCTGGGGTGGCTGTATTGCCAAGGAAAATGAAAAACCCTGCTGCAAGTTATGCAGCAGGGTTTGGTTGTTATGGCGTAACCACTTTGGCTTTATGCCTATTTTTAAGGTTGTTGACGAGGCCCAGCCCCATTTCACTGACACCGCCGAGGATAATCAGCAAGCCGCCGATAGACTGCGCCATGGACAGTGGCTCGTTGAAAATCAGAATACCGATAATTGAGGCGACCACACACTCCCAGTAGGAGACACAGGCGAATTCGACCGCTAGCAGGTTGCGAGTGGCAATGGTGCAGAGTGACAGGGCACCGAACCCGCATACAATACCGATGGCAATCCACCAAACCCAGTCAGTTGCGGTCATTTGCGCCACAGAAGGATTGGTGAAGATGAACAGCATGCAAATGCCACCGACCGCGAAGACGAAGTTCCAGAATGAGCGTACATCTCCGGGGACATCTGTACGGTAACGGCCGAAGAACAGGAACAGGCCATAGCCGACACCGGATGCCAATGCCAGCATGTCACCGAAGAAGGTTTCCTTGGAGAAGCTGATACCGACTTCGATACCGCCAGGGGTGAACTTGACCAAGCCTACAATGAGCAGCATCCCGACAAACACCGCAGAGATTGCAAATAAGGTGATGGGCTTGAGTGGCTCTTTCAAGAAGATGATGGCCAATAGCGATGAGATGATAGGGCCGACGTAGATGAAGAACACGGCATTGGCGATAGAGGTGTGCTGGGTGGCGGCAACATAGGCCGACAGGCAGGTTCCCATGAAGAAACCGCTGGCGATCATGGATGGCGAGAGCTTGTACTTCTTTAAGTCTGACAATCGCCCTAGTCGCATCAGGATAAAGAAGAATAGGATTGCGCCGAACATCATGCGCGAGAAGGCGATAACATCACCCTGTGCATTAATGTGGCGGGCGAAGAATCCTACAAAACCCATTAGGGTGGCCGCACCGAAGGCGGATACGAAGCCAACAACTTTGGCATTGTCAGTCCAGCTCATGATCATAATCTCCGTTGAATAGGGTATGTTCCGTTTTATGCAAGACGCGTTGACGACACGTTTTGTTTGTTTTTGTTGTTATAACCTGAAGATGATCGTTCGCTTTGACATAAACGCACTATTGGCTATCAAAATTGTTTCACGATATCGATATTTTGCGCTGGCGCTATGCGTCGGTGGCATTGGAAGGTGAATAAAAACGCAATATTGTCTGGTGGTAATAGTGTTTTGAGCTTGAATGGGATAATGGGATTGGTTATTGCGTGCTACAGTGTTGGGACATTGTGTTGTTGTCTTTCTCAGTGAGAGTAGGAGTACGCTGTGGAAATAATCAATGTCGATACCGATACGCTACCAGTCTACCTAAACCTATCGCAACCTTATGAAGCGGAGTTTTCGGCCTATACCGGAAAGATGCCTGATGAGCAGGGGCTGTTCTTCATGGATACGCTGATCGGGGGCAACGTGAAAGGGTTCTTGCTGTATATCGACAATGCACCCGCTGGCTTGGCTGCTATAGCGGAGACGGCCCCAGGCCATTTTGAAGTGTGTGATTTTTATGTCGTGCCAGTGTTTCGCAAAAACCGTGTCGGGCAAGCATTTGCCCATGCGCTGTTTGCCATGATGCCAGGGCAGTGGGTCAGCAAGCAGATTGCCGGTGCGGATCATGCCGTCGCATTCTGGCGTCGGGCCATTGGGGTATATACCCATGAGCGCTTCGAGGAGGATACCTATCAAGACGCTTATTGGGGGCCTGTTACCCGGCAGCAGTTCCAGATCATTGCCTAAAACGCATCCCTATTTCCATCGAATAATGCTAATACCCAAGTTGCTGGTGTGACTTGGGTATTTTGTGCATTAGCAATTTCCTTTTTTGGCTTGCCCTGGCGGACAAAAATGGCCATGACCGTAATTATCGTTAGAGCTGGCTTTAATCGTGACACCATCAAGCTCCCCTTCTATATGGGTCAGCTGACAACCTGTGATAGTGAGGGTGCCAATGATAAGCAATGCCGTAAGAATGATTTTTTGCATAGCGATTTCACTCCTGAATGTGGGCGGGCGACTCTATCAGCGAGAGTCTTTAATCATGTCATCGCTGTGTAAAATTCAATCAATCTTGTTGTGCTGGGATAAAAATCGGGTGCCTGCGTGAGTAAATGGGATGTTTTTCCCCTGTTAAGTGGGGCCATGTTTTCGGGAGGATATGGCGAAATAGTATTTCATTGTAGGCAAAGGGTGGTAATATCTTGTTACAATTTACTGGGGATTATCAATGCTGCCAAAGGGTTACCAATATTGGTAGGTGGCTAGGGAGCAAGTACCACTGGAGAGTGCGGTAAGGACACCTTGATAATGATCTCATCGGTAGTAACGAGCTGGGCTATTCTGGGATAAGCAGACCAAAATAGCTGGGCAAAGCAAATTATAACGAGGTGCCAAGTGGCTGGAGCGAGTTTATTAACCTTGCTTGACGATATTGCAACCGTGCTCGACGATGTTGCCGTCATGAGTAAAGTAGCGGCAAGGAAAACCGCGGGTGTACTGGGAGACGACTTGGCATTGAATGCCCAGCAGGTGGCTGGTGTGAGGGCTGAGCGAGAAATCCCTGTGGTGTGGGCGGTAGCAAAAGGCTCTTTTCGTAACAAAATGATTCTAGTTCCGGCCGCGTTATTGATCAGTGCCTTTGCGCCTTGGTTGATCACTCCCATGCTTCTGATCGGTGGTTTGTTCTTGTGCTTTGAGGGCTTCGAGAAAATTGTCGAAAAGCTGCTGCATTCTCATCATTCTGAAGAATCGGCGGTGTTGGCTGAAATGGATGAAGCCGAAGATCTGGTTGAGTTTGAGCGCCGGAAAGTTCAGGGTGCGATTCGAACAGACTTCATATTGTCAGCTGAAATCATTGTGATCGCGCTGGGTACAGTTCAAACCTCAACCATGTTGACGCAGGTGCTGGTGGTGAGTGTGATTGCGGTATTGATGACGATCGGTGTGTATGGCCTTGTGGCTGGTATCGTTAAGCTTGATGATGCTGGGTTGTATCTGGCCAACAAGAGCAAGCCGGGTACATTGAAATACGGTTTTGGCACTATGCTGATTAAGTCTGCGCCATATCTCATGAAATTCCTCGCGGTTGTCGGCACTATCGCCATGTTCTTGGTAGGCGGTGGTATTGTCGTCCACAGCATGCCACATTCACATGTTTTGCTAGAGCATTTGGCACAGCAAGCGGCGGTGGTTCCCGGTGGTGCCATGATGCTGCCTGCATTTGTTAATGCGGCTGTCGGCCTATTTAGTGGTGCGGTTGTGTTGCTTGTTGTGTCTGTTGGCCGCAAGTTGAAATCAGCCATCGCTTAATGGTTCTGAAGAACAAAAAAACGCTGCTACGTGCAGCGTTTTTTTATGTCTGTTTACAACAAGGAGTTAAATAAGCCATTGGGCTTCGGAGCGGATCACTTCGCCTTCGTTCATGTGGTAGCTGAGGCATTCGAGCTGATGGCTGTGGGTAAATGATTTTTCGACTTGGCACGGTGTGCCTTGGGCAAGGTGGAGCATGAATTGATGAATGGCAGATTCGAAGCTCTGATCATCAAGTATTCTTTTCGGTCGGTGGAAAACAAATTGCGTAAGGCCTAGCGGTGAATCATGCTTGATTCGGGTCTTAGTGACGCTGCTAAAGCCAAATTCCGCGGCAGAGGGCTGGATCCCTCCCGGAAGGAGGTGTGCTGGAACGGTGAGAGAAGCCTGAACGATTGTCATACTGATATCCTTATCACGATAAAAATACGTCGTGCTGGACTTAATATACGATTTTGTAAACGTAAAACAAACTTTATAAATCATTATAAAAGCAGATTGGTCGTATAACCAGCGGTTGATTTTTAAGGGCTTTACAACATGAAATCATATCGTTATTATACGCCGCACTTACGGAGGGATGGCTGAGTGGTTGAAAGCACCGGTCTTGAAAACCGGCATACGTTTATAGCGTATCTAGGGTTCAAATCCCTATCCCTCCGCCACTTTCAAAAAAGCCGACTTAATTGTCGGCTTTTTTACATCTGCGTTTTGTGACAATGGGGTAGGGTGCAGAACCATAGACTGGGTTCAACCTATGCCATTTCATTGGGGCGAAGCCACTACAACAGCCCCTCAACCCTTGCTTGATGTAATACGATAGGGTCAACATTGGCATAGGCGGCATCCCACAGTGATGCGATGAAAAGCCGCTCTTTTCCTTCTGCTTGCCGTTCTAGTTGATCCAGTAGTCTGAGTTCGTTCAGTGTCATTGGTTGTCTAAATAATCCTTTGGCTAGTTCCAGCTTTTCCATGTCCTTAACTCCAACAATTTTCCATACCCAAGCTCACAGGAATTTGTAAGTTTGGGTATGGTGAATTGAGTGCTGTATGTTTTTTACCCTATATGTGGGCTCGGTGTTGTATCGTGATCTAGATCATAATTGTGCGTTTATTATGCTGATCTGCAGTCTAAATATTCTGTGATAATCAAATAGTGAAAACAGACGATGCTGGCGGGCGTATTTATCGGCGGATTGATCTAAAGGTGGGCGGTTGGCGATGGGTGGGAAAATAAGTGCTTTACACAAAGCAGAGAACTCATTATTATACGCCGCACTTACGGAGGGATGGCTGAGTGGTTGAAAGCACCGGTCTTGAAAACCGGCATACGTTTATAGCGTATCTAGGGTTCAAATCCCTATCCCTCCGCCACATTCAAAAAAGCCGCTGTATTTACAGCGGCTTTTTTTCGTTTGAATCATGGCTTTCAGATAAGGCGAAGAGCTTTGCGACTAATAAGCCACTAACAATGAGGGAATGCTTCATGACTGAACGTACCATGTCAGATCAAGAACGAATTGAGTTGCAGCAGAATAACCCATTGCACGGCCTTAAGATGGAAGACATGCTGAAACAGTTGGTAGACCACTATGGTTGGGTCATTCTTGATACTGCAATGCGTATGAATTGTTTTCATACCAATCCGAGTATTGCCAGCAGTGTCAAATACCTGAAAAAGACAGAGTGGGCGAGAGAGCGAGTAGAGAACTTCTATTTGTACCGCTTCAAGCGTATGCCGAAATCATCGGATGTTGAATACAGCATGCCGCCTAGATCGCGTACGTTTCCACACGGTTTGAAGCCTAGAGAGCCGATGGAATTAACCGTCGAGTCTATTTTGCAATCACAGGCAAAAGCGGCATCCGCACATAAGGAAAGAGCGTCGAAACGTCGTTTTAACCGCCGATAGGCCAAGTACGCTGTAGCGATAGTATATTTGGTAGTGAAAGCCAGCCTGAGATGGGCTGGCTTTTTTATATCTCTCTATCATTATGAGACATGTATCACTATAATCGCTAGCTTGTCGATATTGTTATCAGTCTGGCGCATTCAATGAAAAAGCTAGCCTTTCCAGAATTAAAGTATTTTCTCATAAGATACTTTGTTGCCTTCATCATTCTATTCTCGGTTTTTTTCTCCCTATTTTATTACGATACGTGCTCTGAAATGGCGATGACCAAGAGCAATATCAAAGTGCAGCAACAGGCTTTGCTGGAAGGAAAAAAAGAGTACATAGAGTGGGAGATGCTCTACGTGGCTAAAGAAACGGCCTTGTTGGCTGATCTCCTTTCTCAGTTCAAAATCTATCAGATTGTTGATTTGAAAGATGCTGATGCGAGAAAAGCAGCACTTAATGCGTTTGCTTCTGCATTGGAAATCGTTAGTCAGCGTAAAGAAATTTACGATCAGATCAGATACCTCGATATACGGGGTAATGAGATTGTACGGGTCAATTTCAACAATGGCCATGCTCGTGCGGTCTCAGAGGATCAACTGCAGAACAAAGCGCACCGTTATTATTTTCAAGAAGCTGTTAAGTTAAAGTGTCATGGTATCTATATTTCGCCATTGGATTTGAATGTAGAGCATAATCAAATTGAAGTACCCTATAAGCCGATGATCCGGCTTGCGATACCGGTTTTTGACGATCATGGTAAAAAACAAGGCGTGTTGATCATCAATTATCTTGCCCGGTATTTAATGAATGGCCTCAAACGCTTTAATTTGGATAACCAAACCAATTATATGTTGGTGAACAAAGACGGGGATTTTTTGTTCAATAACCAACGGCCAGATCTTGAGTTTTCCTTTATGTTTAAAGATCAAGATAAAGCCACTATATATAGTCAGTTTCCTGATTTTGCCACTCACTTACGTGAAACCAATAAAGGGCAGTTTGAGACAGAACTGGGAATTGTGACGATTGTCTCTGTGGGGCCCGATGGACGTTTCAACCCTTACTGTTTTCAGGAATACCATATAGCCGACAATGCATCGACAGCGTGGAAGTTGGTCTCTTTTGTTCCTTTTGATAATCAGGCTGATTTATCCAATCTGGTGACACACCGCCGTCTGCTGATGGTTGTTGGGGTGCTGTTGAGTTTGGTGCTTTCTTATCTGATTGCCAAATATCAGTTACGAGTGTACATCGACAATCGGCGGATAAATTTTTTGGCTAGACACGATTGTTTGACAAGACTCGTTAACCGAGATGCTTTTCAGCAAACGGCAACAAAAATACTGAAGTTAAAGGCAAAGAACAATGAAGGTGCTTGCCTGATCTATATAGATTTGGATGACTTCAAATATATCAATGATCATTATGGCCATGCTGCAGGAGATAAGACATTGGAGCATGTCGCATCGGTGATGCGAGAGGTATTTGGCCATAAGGCGCTATTAGCCCGTTTAGGGGGGGACGAGTTCGCGATTCTGCTGTCTCATACCCAGCATGTGAAAAACCCACAGCGTTATGCAGACTCATTATTGCAATTGTTAAGTTGCCCTGTCGAAGTCTTGCCGCAGCATTTCATACAAGTGAATGCCAGCGTTGGAGGCAGTTTATATCAGGGAGCAGGGGATTCGCTTGAAGCCTTGATGCACCGAGCCGATACCGCGATGTATCAAGCGAAGAAAAGTGGTAAGAACCGTTACGCATTCGTTGATTAGGCTTGGTATAGAGATGCGGGGCTGTAGGGAGCCCCGCAGTTTGACAATCATTCATTATATGTGTTTGAGGGCATATTATTTGGCGCCATAATTTTGTAATGTGCTATTGCCTGTCGGCTATTTAGGAGGAATTATGGTTGCAAGGATGACCATTGGCCGCGAGACAATATTGAATTTGGATTCTGTTGAGTACAAGTGGATTGAGGCACTCTGTTATGATGGCGTTGAAGAAGAAATGATTAATGAGTCAATCCAGCGTTGTCTCGGTGGAGACAAGGCAAGTGCTGATTTGTTGCGAAGAATTGCGTTGAAGCAATGTTCGCCTAACGAACTGTTGAGATATATCGATCAGTTATAAATCTATTGCTTAATATCTTATTGTAACCATCAAATAGATTTGTTTTACCTGTTGACTATAAGGCTATATAAAAGAGGGGTTGCTCAATAGGCAATTAATCGTATCTTTTAGCTATTGTTTTGGCCACCACTTATTGTGGTGGTTTTTTTTGCCTATCGTTTAGCAGACGTGAAAAGTTCTTTGCTAACGTTTTGATTTTATCTCAATTAATATGCGACTGTTGTGATAATGTTCTAATAAACAGTAGCCAAACCGGATAATGGCTAAGAAAAGAGGGGAGAGGCTAATATGATGAGGGATAGATACAAAAATCCCCGGCTGAACCGGGGATTTTCAAGAGAGGGCTGAAATTATTCAGCGATCTCTGCGTTGTGGTAAACGTTCTGAACGTCATCACAATCGTTTAGCGCGTCAAGGAACTTCTCGAACTTCGCAACGTCATCGCCAGATAGCTCTGTCATTGTCTGTGGTACGAAAGAAATTTCTTCTACGTCGATGGTTACGTCAGGCATTGTTGCCATCAGTGCATTCTTCACTTTGAAGAATTCAGTGTGAGGAGCGAATACTGTGATTACGCCATCTTCACACTCGATATCAGACACGTCTGCATCTTCCATCATTAGATTTTCAAGTACAGCTTCTTCGTCGTCACCGTTGAACTGGAATACAGCTTGGTGCTCGAACATGTGAGAACATGTACCTGGAGAGCCGATTTTTGCACCGTTCTTCACGAAGCACTGGCGTACGTCCATGAATGTACGGTTGTTGTTGTCTGTTAGACAGTCAACGATCACCATGCAGTTGCCTGGGCCAAAACCTTCGTAGCGAGCAGTTGCGAAATCTTCACCGCCGCCGCCTTTCGCCTTGTCGATTGCTTTTTCGATAACGTGGCTAGGAACCTGATCTTTCTTCGCTTTTTCAATCATGCGCTTCAGTGATAGGTTGCTGTCAGGGTCGATACCACCGTTTTTCGCAATTACGTAAATTTCTTTACCGTATTTTGAATAAACTTTGATTTTTGCGCCCTGAGTTTTTGCCATAGAGGCTTTACGGACTTCGAAACTGCGTCCCATAGGAATCACTCTCTTCTGTAATTTGGGATTTCTGTTGGCTGCGGATTTTACCAGTAACCGATAGGAGCTGGCTAGGGGGTAATAACGTTTGCGGGGGCATGAATGTTGGGGTAGATCAAGATTCTTTGCTGATTGTGGTGCAAGTAATCAATTTTTATACAAGTTTCAGGCGAAAAAAAGCGCAAATGGTCATAAGGCGATAAATTGAAACCACAGATTGCCAGTATGGTATGAGGAACACTAGAACCTAATATACCCAAAACGCCTCATAGCGAGGCGTTGTGGGAGGGGAAACTAGGATGGGTGATTACTGAAGGTATGCGTTCAGCATCCAAGTTTCTTTTTCTTGCTGACCG
This sequence comes from Photobacterium aquae, assembly GCF_001029445.1. Classification (GTDB taxonomy): domain Bacteria; phylum Pseudomonadota; class Gammaproteobacteria; order Enterobacterales; family Vibrionaceae; genus Photobacterium; species Photobacterium aquae. The sequence goes on along the minus strand of NZ_LDOT01000013.1, from coordinate 122,221 downwards.
ATGTAGTCACTCATTAGCGCGACCGTACCTTCGTCACCTAGCTCACTGGCGCTTGCTAGAATACGGCGCTGTTTGAGTATTAGGATTTTGTAGGCGTCCAGTATGTTACGTATGGCTTCTGTGCCATCGGTGACGTCCAGTTTTTCTGGTACTTCGGCTAGGGCTAGGTATTTTGAGTAACCGTGAACAGGACGGGAACCCAAAGTCAGAATACGTTCTGCCAGCTCATCAACTTTCAAGATAAGATCGTTGTACATTTCTTCAAATTTTGCGTGTAATTCAAAGAAGTTACGACCCTTGATGTTCCAGTGATAACCACGGACATTCATATATAGAAGTTGGTAGTCAGCCAGCAATTTGTTAAGTGCTTCAGAGAGTACGATAGTTTGGTCTTTATCAAGGCCGATCAGATTCTTTTCCATAATTCCTACCTCATAGGCTTCACGTAATACTGTTAGTGAAATCTTCACTGTTTCGTTGGGAGTAGATTACGATGAAGGATAGGTAAGCAAAAGTGGGCTGTAGCTATTAGTGAAATAGCCAAAACCTATGCACGCTTGGCACACTCCTTGGCAATTTATGTTGTTTTTATCATGTCGGTAACAGTGAATGATGTAAAGGTGTGTGGTAAAAACAACCAACATTTAACCGGTTGATTATAAAGTATTCGCTTGGGTGGTTGTCATCATTTAATGCTTTACAGCGTCAATCAGAATGACTAACATATGTCGCACTTACGGAGGGATGGCTGAGTGGTTGAAAGCACCGGTCTTGAAAACCGGCATACGTTTATAGCGTATCTAGGGTTCAAATCCCTATCCCTCCGCCACTTTCAAAAAAGCCGACTTAATTGTCGGCTTTTTTACATCTAAAATTTGTGACAATGGGATAGGGTGCAGAGCCCTAGACAGGGTTCACCCTATTGCATTTTATTTGGGCGAAGCCGTAGCACATTGCTACCACCTTATCATCAAAACTTTTCCTACGTTATTTATGACCAATGGCTACCGTGATTGGTATTTTCTACCGGTTTTTTATCTTTGAAATTTACGTTCAAGGTAACAGATTAATTTAGATAGATATCCCATTTGTAGATTGAACCATGAGTGATTGGCTCGTGCGATCTTATTTATTATACAAATAATAATTATTTTCATTTAAAATCTGTGTCTGATGTAGTAGGAATGAGGTTTTATATGGATATTGTTGCTATTGGACCTACCTGAGAAGCATTACCTGCAAGTGATGATATTGGCTTTCTTTGTCAATGAAACTTACATGGCGCTGAAAGTGAAATATCTCAATATTTTGAGAATATCCGAACCAGAAAACTGGTGCGGTTAGGACTATTGGGTAATCAGGGTTAGGTATATGTTTAATCAATGTAGTTTTATCTATTTTTTCATATTGATGGTGGGTGCTGGGCAATCTATTGTTTTTGCTATTTTCCGGCATTGGCTCGCGAACTGATGATGGCAGAATGGCAGGCAGGGATGGTGATCAGCGCTGCTGCTTTTGTGTCTTTTGTTGCATCCCCCCTGTGGGGGCGGCGAGTCGATAAGACGGGGAGTAAGCAGTCATTGATTCTCGGTGTGGCGGGCTATGCAATCTTCAATATGGCCTTTGCCTTTGTATTATGGCTGGCAACAGGCTCAACAATGCCGGTCATCGCTGTTTTTATGTTATTGGTATTAACACGTTGCCTGTTTGCTTTTTTCTCTGCCGCGATAATGCCTGCCGCGCAAACGCATTTGATCTCCCAGACGACGGCAGAAGAACGGCCGGCAAAGTTGGCGATGATCGGTATGATGTTTGGTTTGGGGATGATTATTGGCCCTGCGGTAGGGAGTGCAATGGTCTCTGCGGGGATATTGGTTCCGATCGTTTTTAGCGCCTTGATCATGCTGTTGCCATTACCTTTCGCAGTAGGCCGAATTGTAGATGTGAAGTTTCAGCCAAATCAGTCGGGAAATCGGGATACCCTCCGTTTTAACGATGTTCGAATGCGGCCATTTATCGTATTGATGGTGGTGATATATGCTATTTTTTCAGCAATTCAGCAGACAATTGCTTTTTCGCTACAAGATTTGCTTTCTTTCGATGCGGTAAAAACGGCGCAGTGGGTGGGTATTGCCTTCATGATTAGTGCGGTTACCTCGGTTGTGTGTCAGGGAGGGGTAATTCAGAAATGGAGATTTACAGGAAGCCAGATGATTGCGGTTGGTTTATCAGCACTATTGCTGGCTTTGGCGATTTTCTTTTTTGCCACGAATCTTGTGAGCGTAATGATGGCATTCGCAATTTTAGGTGTAGGACTTGGATTTGCTTATCCAGGGGTTATCAGTAAAGCGTCTTTGGCATTTCCATCTCAGCTCCAAGGGCAAGTCACAGCAACGTTGCAGGCTGCTATGTCACTGGGTTTTATTATTGGGCCTCTTATGGGAGCCGGGCTGTATGCTGAAATTGGTATATGGGTGTATAGCGTGTTGTTATTATTCTTGGTGATTGCTTTAGTTTACTTGATGCTTAACCGTGATAGTACGGTTGAGGAGTTGGCTTAGTTTTTGTGTGATTTAAATAAAGCAATGTGATTTATATTGCGTTGCTTTATTTTACTAAATTCACTTGGTGCTTATTTAATTCCATAAATTTTCATTATTATTTTAATACTTTAATCGATGTAAATGTTACATAGCATCATAAAAACGACCATAGCATTGCGTGAAATGAGATTGGTATCGAATTATTCATAATAAACACGCTGTTTAATTGTATTTTGTTGCATATGGCGGTTGGGGTTATCTTGTTGCTTTTTATACCACTTTTTATATGAATAGCAGTCGCTTGTGATTTACTCAATGTTATTGTCAGGTATAATAATTGTACTGAAAGTATACACGCACTTTTGGTGAGTTCGTCAGGTTGTCGTAGAAATGACATTCTAGATGAGCAAATTAGCAGGTATCAGCGGGTGCCGTGCAGCGGCCAGATGATATCCCTTTTGTAGCCTATGAATAAAAAGGCGCAGAAATACCAACAAAGGAGGGGGTATTTCTGTTTATTATAAGAAAGATATGAATAATTTCTCAAAATTGAAAGTAAAAACACGGCTTGCGGTCGGTTTTGGCGTATTGGTGTCATTGATGATGCTGTTAACTACGCTAGGTATTCAAAAAGTGAATTTCGTGGATCATACCTTGTCTGAAATCACCGATGTGAATTCAGTGAAACAGCGTTATGCAATCGATTATCGAGGCAGTGTCCATGATAGGGCGATTGCGATTCGCGACGTTGCCTTGGCTCGAAATAGTCAGGAGATTGATTCGCTAACCAATGAAATTGCAAGGCTTGAGCAATTTTATAATGACTCAGAGCGAAAGATGAACACGATGATTGCTAATAATGTCGTGTTTACTGCAGAAGAGCAGACAATTCTTCGTGATATTGAGCGCATTAAAAAACAGACGCTGCCTATCATCAACAAGATTATCGCGGATAAAAAGCAAGGTAAGGCTGTTACTGCTGAAGTTTTGGATCAAGCCCGCCCAGCCTTTATTGATTGGTTGGATGCGGTAAACCGATTTATTAATTACCAAGAATCCTTGAACCAGAAAATGACGCCAGATGCCCGAGCTGTCGCTGGCGGCTTCCAAAATTTGATGTTGAGTTTGAGTGCGATTGCCTTGGTGATCTCCGTGATTGTCGGTGTTGCTATTGAACGTAGTTTCCGTCGTTCATTGGGCGGCGAGCCTTATGAAGCCCAGCATGCCCTTAAAGTTATGGCGAGTGGTAATTTGACAGAACATTATGGCCAGCGTGAAAAAGGGAGTATTTTTGATTCGCTGTCAGCTATGTCTGAAAAGTTGGTACAGACCGTACGAAATATAGGTTTGGCATCAGAACAATTGTCGGAGCAAGTTGAAGAGGTGTCAGTCGGTACGAGTAATGTATTGAACTCAGCTCAACAACAAGCCGCTATGACTCAGGAGATGGTCGGCAAGCTGGACAATATGCACCAGAGTATTGACCAGATTGCAGATATTGTTAATCAGTCTGAGCAGAATTCAGTGGCAACGACCGAAAACGCCCAGCAAGGGCGCGAGCTGGTTGTTTCCGTTGCACAGCAAATGACGATTGTGACTGATGCGGTGAACAGTACGCTACTGCAAGTAAAAGAGCTAGAAGCCAAAACCAAAGATATTGGTGGAATCGTTAATATGATCAGCGATATTTCTGAGCAGACTAACCTGTTGGCGTTGAACGCTGCAATTGAAGCGGCGCGAGCGGGTACCTCCGGGCGTGGTTTTGCTGTCGTTGCCGATGAGGTTCGGAATTTGGCTCAGCGTACCCGAGAGGCAACAACGCAGATTGCCACGATGCTAAAAGAGGTGCAGGCACAAACGGTCGTTAGTGTGACGGCGATGGCCGATACCCAGCCACAAGTTGAAGAGTGCCAGCAAAAAACATCTGATGCGCGTGATTTGCTGGTTAGTATCGAACAGCAGGCTGAGGATACGTTGAGTCGGGTTCGCGATATTGTTACGGCAACCAATGAACAAGTCGTTGTGGTGAGCGAGCTGGTCTCGGCAATGAACCAAATTTCGGATATGTCATCAGATTCGATTCGTTCTATGACGAATAATGAAACAGCCGGCCAGAAACTGAGTGAGCTATCATCGCAGTTGAAGCAGGAAGTGGCATTTTTCCGAGTGTAGTCGCTCGGGGCGAACGGGATATTTTTCCGTTCGCCGAGTTTATAATTATCCCCCGAGTGCCAATGGAGCGGCACTTAGGGGATAGTATGTTAATCGACCAGCGTTAGTGAATCCAAAATGCCCTTGCCGCTATGGATCCCCCCTTCGTTTTCGCTAGCAGGTTTACTGCGGATAAGGTAACCGGCATACCCTTCAAATTCCGTCACGGGTTCACCATTGAAATAGGCGGTGAACAAACCAATTTCGCTGACCAAATCCTTGACCAGAGTCTGCTGGCTGTCGCGGACGGCAACGGTCGGTGTTTCACGTTCGTGGGGGTATAATCGCTGCATTAGTGCCCACGCGTCATATTCCTGAGGCAAAAGGGTATTGAGTTTGTCGTTGATTGCGGCACCAAAAATACAATGGCCGCCTCCCTCTCCTTGGTTTTTCAATACCCATTCATCCTGTTTGGCTTCGGTTTTGAACCACTCGATAGTCTTGGTGCTGACGGGTTTCATTTCGGCCAGAACACTCTTGATCAACTGCGCTTCATCCAGATTCAGCCCCCAGCGGGCGTATTCTTTGGCAGGCATCATCGTCAGCAGCATTTGCATTGATTTGCTGGTTGCCAGTTGTTGGCTGAATGTGGCATTCACCGCCACGCGATGCTGTTCAATGCGCAGGCGGGTTTGGCTTAGGGCCTGGCAGCAAACCGACTCGTCTAGCTCGGGGGCGCAGTAATCGGAATGTTGATAGCCGGCCCGAAGGTAGACGACGTCTATCGCCCCGATGTTTTCAAGCAGTAGGCGCTGGTTGTTGCCACTAGAGAGCTGGGTGCTGAGCTGGGCAAATGTGCGCCGGACTGTTCTGATGCCATGCTTTTGAAGCTCAACTTCAAGCAGGTGCTGGTCATATACATTGTCCTCGTCTTTCTGTACCACCATTAGGAATGTCGGTTTTTGTTCGGTGTACTCATCGCCGCTGAACTCTGCTTTGATGGCGCGAGCGGCTGTGGTGATAGCCAGTGCCAGTTGTTCCATACCATGATTATCCGCTGGGGTCGCCGAACCTTCTTCGACCCATTGCTGATAGGTATTCGGCCATTGTTGTTGCACGTAGTTATGGAGTTGGGCAGCTCGTTGACCGAATGGCCCCATGCCAGCGGCGATCCCGTTGAATTCGATGACCTTGGCCCCGTGATATCTGTCATCCATAAAATCAGTTCGCATCAGCAGTAGTGGCTGGCGAGCAGGGTTGAGTCTGTTGCTTGTCGTACCATGAGCTTGTTGGTGAAGTGCCATGAGGCTGCCAAAGAACGGGTCGGCATTGGCCATGCTGCTCAGCGAGGCTTGCAGAAAGTCATGATCTTCGGAAACGGCATGGATAAGCTTGGTGAGCAGCGGGGTAACGTTGAGCAGATGCCGGTATACCTCGCGCTCCATTGCCATAGGTGCAATGCTAAACGGGCAGTGTCTGGCACTATTATCAGCATTGCGAAAGGCGATGCCATGCATGATTGCCCACTCGCAAACATCCTCGATGATTTGCTGGGGAATGAGGGGACTGTGTTGGGTATTCATGGTGTTTTTACTCATTAAACGTATTCTAATTGTTCGTAACTGGCGCTAATGGCTGGCATATCTACATATGCGGCTGTTATACGGCGGTTTCGGCTAGACCTAATGTACTGCTGAGGTGATCGCTCTCTTCTTGGGCCTTTTGGGCGAGGTAGAGATCACGGTAGTCACCTGCTATTGCAATCAGTTCGCTGTGGGTGCCCCTTTGGACTATCCGGCCGTTGTTCATCACTAAAATTTGATCGGCATTTTGGATGGTGGACAGGCGATGGGCAACTGTAATGACGGTTCGGCCATCGTGAACATTTTCTAGCGCAGCCTTTATCGCTTCTTCGGTATCACTGTCTATATTGGCCGTTGCCTCATCAAGTAGGAAGATCTGGGGACTGTGCGACAGCGTGCGGGCCAAGGCCAATAACTGACGTTCACCAACAGACAAGGAGGCCCCGCCATGAGCAGGATGATGATCATACCCTTCTGCCAGCTGATTGATGAAGCGGTGGGCCTTGACATACTCTGCGGCAGCAATCGCTTTGGATCTGTCTGAAACAGCCTGTGAGAGGTTGATATTATCCAGTATCGATCCGCTGAAAATAGTGGGGTCTTGCGAAACCAACCCGAAAATTTGTCGCAACTGTTCTTCGGGCACTGAAGCCAGGGGCTGCCCACCGATAAGGATTTCACCTTGTTGATGCTGGTAAAAACGCATCAATAGGTTGATCACCGAGCTTTTCCCACTGCCACTGTGGCCGACAATAGCGGTGGATTTACCGCCTTTCGCAATGAAAGAGACATCAGTAAGTACTTGGTGGCCCTGATCGTAACTCAGATTTACGTTGCGAAATTCAATGTCGGGTTGTTCAGGTACGGAGACAAAATCCGTTGGGTAGCGAGCGTGTTCCGACTCGTCATCCAGCAACTCGAAGATCCGCTTGGAAGATACCGTGGCAACTTGTAGTTTGCGAAGCTCCATCGACAGTTGGCGGAACGGGTCAAAGAAACGCTCGATATAATTGAGGAAGGCGTAGAGGGTACCGACTTCAACCACGGTATTGAGTGATGCCCCGGCAAACCACGCCACGATCCCTGCTGCGGTCAGCGTGGAAACCAATCGGGTGAGCGGGATCAGCATTAGGCTGTCGATAGCGATAGAGCGGGTACGGTATTCGAACCAACGCTGGTTTTCCTGATCAAACTTCTCCCTGAATGCTTGCTGCTGGCGGAATGCCTGGATCAATGCCATGCCTTGCAGCGACTCGTTGAGACGCCCATTAATTGTGCTAATTTGAGTTCGGATACCATCAAATATCGGCATGGATATTTTGCGGTAGAGATGCATTGTGAGCAGCAATACAGGGATCAGTACCAAGCTGAGTAGCATTAAGCGCCAGTCGAGTATCGCGATGGCGATAAAAATGGCCAGAATCCGCAAGCTGCCCTGAATAATGGTCGGAATGGTCGATACAAACATGTCTCGCATGGATTCGGTGTCATTGGTGATGTAAGACACCAGTTGACCCGCTGGCAGTTTGTCGAAGGTACGGATCGGGAAGCTCAGGACATGGCTGAATAATTGCCTTCTGACATCGTTGATCACCAATAGTGCGCTATGGCGAAAGGATATCGCCTGTAAATAGCCAAACAGTGCCGAGATCATATAGAAAACCATGACCAGCCCGGCCAGTAGCATCAAGTGAGGCCATTCGAATTGTTGCGGAACCACTACCTCGTCGATAATGGTTTTGGCCAGCCAGGGAATGGTCATTTCGGCACATATGGCAACCGCTAGCATGGCAAAGGCGATAAAAAAGCGTCCTTTGTGGGGTAATGCGTAGCTGGCAAGGCGACGGAAAAGCGATGAGTTGTCTGCCGCGTCCCTTGAATTCGGTTGGGTGTTAGGCATTGCATTCTCCGGTAACTGGTTGCGTCGTCAATGTGGTTTTTTGCATGTGATCAAGTTGGCTTTGGCGCTGGTAGACTTGGGCATACCAGCTTTGGTTGGCAACGAGCTCATGGTGCGATCCGCGTTCGAGGATCTGTCCTTCGTTAAGAACCAGAATATGGTCGGCATCAATTAGGTTAGGTAGCCGCTGGGTTACCAGCAATACCGTTTTGTTTGCGTAATACTTTTTCAGATTCTGCCGTACGATGACTTCGGTTTTCATATCTAGCGCACTGAACGGGTCATCGAGCAGCAGAATGGGGGCATCGGAAAGAAGCGCCCTTGCCAGAGTGATGCGCTGGCGCTGCCCGCCGGAAAGATTGCTGCCGCCTTCGCGCAGTTCGGTATTGAAGCCAGCAGGCATTGCCATGATTTCCGATTTTATTCCGGCCATGTCCGCGACATGGGCGATATCGGCATTAGAGGCATTGGGATTGCCCAGCGCGATGTTGTCTGCAATTGTGCCCGAGAACAAGAACGGTTTTTGTGGCACCCAGGCGATAGCACCACGCAACGACTCAAAAGTCAGGCTGTCAGTCGGGTAGCCGCCTATTTGGATTGAAGAGGGGGCGTGAAGAGGAAACTGGCGAAGAATCAGCTGTAGCAAGGTGCTTTTTCCACTACCGGTTGGACCTGTGATGCCGATAAAGCCTCCTTCAGGTACGGTAAGCGAAATATGCTCCAAGGCACGGCGTTGCATGCCGTGGTAGGCAAATTCGCGAATGTCGATATCGAGTGCCGCTTCGGTATGCTCTGGCAGGGTATGCGAGCCTTCTTTTACGTCTTCGTTTTCGGAGAACAGTGACTCAAGGCGTAACCATGAAGTGCTGCCACGCTGGAAGACGTTGAACTGCCAGCCAAATTGCAAAAAAGGACCAAGCAGTTGGCCGAGGTACAGGGTGAAGGTGGTGAATAGCCCGACGGTGATGCCCCCCTGATTGATTAGCCATGCACCGTAGCCCAGTGATATCACAAATGACAGGCCGTAGATAAGCTGGATGGTTGGGGCAAAGGCGGCGTCTACTTTGGCAACGGCGAGGTTGGCATTCAGGGTTTTATCGAGGGTTTGGTTAAAACGCTGTTCCTGACGTTGGCCGATCCCGTGTGAGCGCACGGCACGAATACCCGATACGGTTTCGCGTGTTTCCTCGTTAAGCTCGGAAAAGGCCGCCTGAGCCTGGCCAAAGGTCCGATGTAGACGGATACCATAGCGTTTGGTGATTAAAACCAAGAGCGGGAAAGGCAGCAGGGCGATGGCTGTTAGCTCACCGCTGACGACAAAAATCATTCCGCAAATGACAGTAAGCCCGGCGATAAACGAGTCAACCAAGGTCATGATCCCCATGCCAGTTGCTTCTTCGACGGCATTGAGATCGTTGGTGGCGTGTGCCATGAGATCACCCGTGCTGCGACGGGAGTAAAACGCGGGTGAGAGCGCCGCAAACTTGTCAAAGAGCTCCCGCCTTAACAGGCGAGTGATAGCAATTGATGCGCCGTAGAGGCGGCTTTGCCAAACGTAGCGAAGCCCGTACATGGCGATGGCGGCAGAGGTGATCCCTAGAAGGTAAAGGCCCAAGGTTTGGGCTGTCAATTTCCCCGTATTGATACTATCGACAATACGGCCGATCAACCATGACGGGACAAGGTTCAGCAATGCCACGATTTGTAGGACCAAGAAGGCAACAAGGTATTGGCGGGCGTACAGGCGAATGTAGCCCCGCAGTTTCCAAAGAATAATCATAATAGGTTAGGCGATAGCCCCTTGTGTCTCGCAGTCACACTGCAGATTGTTTTTCTGGGCAACAAAGTCATCAAAGGCAATGTCGAGTTGTGTTTCCATGTCGGCCTGCTTGATGAGGGACTCAGCGGCTAACCGGTGCAGTTTGTCTATTTCAGCTACCTCTGCTGAGAATTGGCTGTGGGTTCGCATGTGCTGTAGGGATTGTCGCTGGGTTAGTGCTTGAAACGACAGATTTCCTGCAGCCATATCCGAAAGGATCTGAGCTGAGGGGGTTAGGGTGCTGTCTTCAAACTTTGCGTATTCTCTATTGATACTTGCCTGATGAATATCGGTAGTCATGGCGAGATCAAATTGGTCGGCAATAATGCTCATACCGTCGAGCAGATCTTTGCCGAGTTTGGTCAGCGCGATATTGCCGTTGACTGTAGGAAGCGTCAGGCCCGGCCTGCGGCCTTCAGTGGCGACAAGCTCCTGTCGTTGGACAATGATACGGCGTTCCTCATCAGTGAGTACAGGGCTTGGTGCCAAGGCGCAGTATGTGAGAAAAACATCGAGAAAGTGGCTCTGTGTTTCGTCAATTCCCAATGGCAAATAGGGGTTGTTGTCAAGGCTGCGAAGTTCAATGTACTGCACGCCGTGATGGCACATGGCATAGAGTGGACGTAGTTCGTCGCTGACGATTTTCGGGCGTACTGAGCCGTATAGTTCATTTTCCAGTTGCAATACCGAGCTATTAAGTTGTTGCTCGGCATTGAGGTGGGTATAGCATTCGCTGGGTTGGGTGAGCGCATGGCATAAATCCGAGAGGTAGGCTTCTTTGCTATCAAAGCGCACGGGGAAGCGTGACTGCTCGCTGCTGGTGTAGCCCATATTGCTTAGGCGCAGTGATGTTGCCCAAGGCAGGTAATAGGTAGCGTTATCCCATTGTTTGAGAAAGTGCTTTTTGTTTTTGACATAGCTTTGGTCCACGGCCGGTGAGGCACCAAACAAATAGGGAACAACCCAGCCGTGACGCATTACGTTTCGGATCAGGTGAAAATAGCGCTCAGAAATAAAAGCCTCAAGGGGCTTGGTGCTTCGGGTATGGCGGTGCAAGGCCTGCCAGAATGCTGTTGGTAACGAGAAATTATAGTGGATGCCGGAAATAAGCTGCATTCTTTTGCCATAGCGGTTAGCCAGCCCTTCACGGTAGCGCCTTTTGAGCTGTCCGGTGTTGGAGCTGCCATAGTTGGCTATAGCAATATTTTCGTCGGCTGGGAGAGCAGGGGGCATACTTGCCCCCCACAGAAATTCGTTGGCGGGGAGCTTGTCGGCAACAAAATGGTGTAGGGTGGCAAGTGATGAAAAAGTCGCATTTCTGTCATGTAATGCTGGGGTCACGAGTTCAATCTGCGCTTCGGCAAAATCTGTGGTGATGAACGGATGTGTCAAGGCCGAGCCAAGGGCGGCGGGATGATCTTGGCTAGAGAGAGCTCCATGAGGCGTGGTACGCACAACTTCGCGTTCGATTCCTCGTCGAATTTCGCAGAGTGATGGTTGTGGTTGCTGAGCATCAAAAAATGAAGCCAGTGCGGCTTTAGTGCTGTGTAATTCGTTTGTTTGCATTGTTCTCTTCACAAAAATCATATCGCCAAAGGAGAGGGCCGAGGCGATGCTGATGCAAGCCAGCTGAATACTGGTGTATTCCGTTGTCCTATCAATCCGTGAAGGGGCTGGCAAAATAATCGCTATTTGAATTCAAGACGCTCAAACGGCGAAAAAGATGCAAAAAAGATGAAAAAAGTGTGTTTCAGTGGGAACAGATAGCCAGCAGGCGTCGGGCTATCTGTATGAATCAGCCATATTTGCAGTGTGAGGAAGTACAACCCGGTTGCTTTGGGGTACAGTCGAGTACGCCACTTTTACTGGTCTCGATGTCGCAGCATTCCATGAATTGTTCACGCAGCTTGACCCGGCCGCGCTGGATTCGGCTTTTAGCACCAGAGAGCGATAGTCCTAACGTATCGGCAATCGTTTGTTGTGACATGCCTTCGAGCTCTGCCATTTGGAGTGGAAGCCGGTATTTTTCAGGCAGCTCTTCAATCAGGGGGCGGAGAGCTTCTGCCATTTCCTGCCGCGCTCTCTCACTGGTGGTCAGTTCTTCTTCGGCAATGTATTCGGGTAATGCTTCGTAGGGTTGCCGTTCGCGGTAGAAATCCATAATAGCATTATGGGCAATACGATAGAGCCAGCCTCTTAGGCTTCCCCTAGCTTTGAGTTGGTGAAGATTGGTGCTGGCTTTGATGTACACCTCTTGCAAGATGTCATCGACAGCATCCGTATCATCAAGGCGCTTGTTGATGTAGCTCCTTAGCTGCGCTTTGTGATTTTGCCATTCAGATAACATGGAATCGAACCTCAATATATCGTGCCGAGCTGAACTTTTACTGGGCATACTGTCTTGTATCAGACGTTTGAGATGGAAAAAAGACGCAAGAAAAGAAAATAATTTTGTAGGTATATCCATCTTACGTTTTGCGATGCTTTAAGTGTGGATGTGAATAGGTATGTCAGCTTGTTTTTTTGACCAGTAAGCGCGCCGGAGCAGAATGGAAGGAAGATATACCATGCCCAGCCAAACTGGGCATGGTGGTGTTATCTATGCACCGTAGTATTGTGTGCCTATAGGCCTTTGTCGTATTGCTTGTTCAAGGTAGGAGAGATGACCTCTGCAAGATGGGCTTTGGCCTGTTGAGTCTCCGCAGAGCGGTTGATAGCAGACATGAACAGCTCAACGAGTACTGGCTTTTCAAGGGCGACCTGTGTTTCAGTTTGAATGTCACGTAGGTCGATCAGTAGGTCGGTGAAGAGCTCTGGCAGATCATCAAGGATCGCCAAGTTCAAGACATTATGCTCGGCATAGAGACTATTGTGGCTGCCTTTTTGTTTATGGATAACGTACGGATTGTCTTTTAGGTTAATGATGGAGGTGCGCTTGTCGCAGCGGCGCAGGCAACCGTTATTAACCTTGATTTTCCGGCATCCTTCGGTTTGCTGGAATAAGCACTGGCGGCTGGTCAGCAAAGTATTTGGATGATAGATACTGTAAAAATTACGGAAGCCCGCCGGGCGCTTGATATGTCGCATCTGCTTCATGTTCAGCTCATTAGAGATAAACGCCCCGCAGGCTTGGTATTCTTGATGCAAACATTTGAGCGTGTACGAGTTGGTGCTGTTCATTTGCGGTCCGGCGATCCACTCTAGACCCAGTATTTGGGCAATATGGCCGATTCCTGAGTTGTTGGTGATCAGCAGGTCAGGGCGCAGCGCTTCAAGGAATGCTCCAGCGGCGGCATAGTCCTCGCCAATCAGAATGGCAGGGAACCAAGGTTTCATGCGAGGGAATTGTTCGAATAGCGCGACCAGCGTGGCATATTCGGCCTTGAGTCCCATCGGCATCTGGTAATAGACATCGATATTATCATTCTCGCTCAATAAGGCATCATTAGGCGATGAAATCAGCACAGATAGACGTGTGGCGGCGTCATTGGTTGCGGCTTGTTCAAGCGGAGGCAATACGGGGGTATCGATGGTCCCTTTTAGGCTGCCACTCTTGCTGTTGGTAATGTCAAAATCGGCTGTTTGCTGCTGGACATGTTCGATGATGGCCGTTTTGTCGTTGTAGAGTTTCTTTTTGACCGCCTGAATGCTTTCGTCCGTTGTACACTTGTAGATTGTTGAAAAGTGCTTGGCAGCATGGTCTCGCGGGTTGTCGATATACATGTTTTTGCCAATTTCTCCAGACAGGAAGCCATTGGAGAAATCGCGGTTGAATACGGTATATAGCTCGGTAGTATCGCTAGAGAGGGGCGCGCCATCGCATAGGCGGTCGATTTGTTTGCGCCAGTTATCAACAACGGTGTACACGTAGTGAGATTTTTTGATCCGCCCCTCAACCTTGAGCGAGTAAACGCCAGCATCGGCCAAGGCCTCGAGATCGTTGAAGGCCGAGTTGTCCTTCATGTTAAGCGGGTATTGGTTGCCAGTATTGGTGGTTTCATATTGTTCGCGGCAAGGTTGGCTACAGCGACCACGGTTACCCGACGCCCCGTTTCGGGCTGAGCTTATATAGCACAAACCAGAAAAGCCAATACAGTATGAACCGTGGACGAAAACTTCCATCAGTACATTATGTTGGTGGCCAAACTGTGCAAGGTGTTTTATTTCGCCAATGTTGAGTTCGCGAGACAGGTTTACCCGGCTGGTGCCCAGTTGGTTGAGGAACAGAATTTGTCCTTCGTTATGGGTGTTTAATTGGGTTGAGGCGTGTACATCCAACTGCGGGAAGTGGTGTTTCAGCAGGTAAGCTAAGCCAAGGTCCTGCACAATCACGCCATCAATGTCGGTTGTTGCCAACTGGCTGACCAAACGCATTACTGCTGGAATTTCGCTTTCCAGAATGAGTACGTTTAAGGTCAGAAAAATTTTGCAGTTATGCTGGTGGGCAAGAGACAGAACGCCGCTCAGGTTGTCGATAGTTAAATTGGCCGCGCGGTTTCGGGCGTTGAAACGATCTAGCCCGCAGTAAATAGCATCTGCCCCAGCGGCAATAGCCGCTTTGATTGAATCAACATCCCCACCCGGAGCGAGTAACTCGAACTGTTCGCGTTTCACGATTTTGCCTCTCACCAAAAAAACGAGGGCGTATAGTACGGGTTATTGCTACCCGTGTGCTACAAAAAATGCAGTGAGAGGGGAATTATCATGGGTAGTAAGCAATAAAAGGAATAGAGCTACTGTGAAGCGTAAGTGAAATAGCTTGTTAGTATCTCTTTTCGGAATGCTTACCCGATAATAGGCAAGTTTTACACGGTGGTGTTTGATATTTTCCGGTTAACAGGTATGAGATTCGATACCGGTGTTTAGCGAAAATTTTGTAGCCAAGATCGGCAATGGGCTTTATAAGAGGTAATCGGAACCATTGTACCCATGTTTTTTTGCCTGTGAGTGCCCACGCTTTGGCAGTGGCATCGAGCCCTAACAGTAGTCTGCCATCCTTGAGTCTGCCATGTAGAATAATATTGGCTTTAACGGGATCAATATCTGGATAACGTTGGGTAAAATCAGAAGCCAAGATATCTTCGATTTCGATGAGGTTATTGCTGTCAGCTTGTTTAAGTAAATGCATTTCTTTGGTGCAGAGTGGGCAGCTACTGTCAAAAAAAAGTGTTAGGTTTTTTGGCGTAGTACTTGATACTTGGGATAGTGTTTTGTTCATATGCTATTTCCTTTTATTGTTTACAGGATAGATACGGGTTCTATTGCAAATTGGATTTTTATTAATAGGCTAGCAAGTGACACAATTTGATTATAATTTGCTGCGGGTGCTGGAAGTACTGCTTGAAGAACAGAGCGTGACAGGGGCTGCGGCCAAATTGCATTTGAGCCAATCAGCCGTGAGCAAGCAATTGAGGCGGCTTCGCGAAGCGTTCAATGATCCGCTGTTTGAGCGAACGGCATTTGGATTGCGGCCAACGCCGCGTGCGCGTCAGCTGGCACCCGAATTGCGGGGGGTGATCCGTCAGCTGGAAGAGTTTACCCGGCCGAAGGTGTTTGATCCGAGCCAGAGCCAGCGGATCTTTAAGATCCATATGGTGGAGACTGCCTATTCGCTGACCTTCCCATATTTCATGCCCGACTTGCTGGTGCAGGCCCCCAAGGTGAGTGTGATTACCCATACATGGTCGCAAACCAGTGAAGAGCAGTTGTTGCGCTGCGATATAGATATGGCAATCAGCTGTCGCGAATGGGATCCCCGTTCTGCCCTGCATCTTGATAACCTGCCAGAGTCATTGAATTACGCTGAGCTCGTCAAAGATTATCCAGTGTGTCTGGTGCGCCACGGGCATCCATTGTTGAAGGAAGATTGGAATCTCGATACGTTCTTGAAATACCGCCATCTACAGGTTTTGTTTGGGGGAATTGACAAGTGGCTGCTGGATGATGTGTTACAGCTCGATCACCAGCGGCACCGAGATATGGCCGTCTCAATGACGGATTTTCAAAGCGCGATGGGGTTGTGCGAGCGCAGCGATTTGATCCTGTGCGCGCCTGCTAGGTACGTCGGTGTTATGAACAAAGATTTTAAACTGCATATGCTGGATGTACCGGTGACGTTTATACCGGGATGTTATGCGCTTGTGTGGAACCGGCATTTTGATAATGATCCAAGTCACCGTTGGTTGCGTGAGCTGATTATTACCAGTGCCCAGCAGGGCGGAAAAAGGACGTAGGGCAGCACAAAACCGTTTGGCGCTTCTATTACGGGCCTATTCATAATGTGAGGCAAGGTGCTGACGCAAACGCCGACTCCAAAGCGGCACATAAAAATGGCAGATACGGTAGAGTAGGTATCCGGTTGTCCCCCATCCAGAGATCCACATAGCACTGTTGAGCCCGACGCCGGTCAGCAATCCCCCAATACCTAGCACTAGTGATAGGAAAATGGTGCGCCAGAGCGTGTCTATGTCATAGCCTATCCAAGGCTGAAAGTTTGATCCCTTAAGCCGATGATAAACAATAACAAGTAGTATGACATAGGCTGCAGGAATAAGGCTGAACAAGGGGACAGGCCAGCCTTGATAGAATGTCATGCCAACCAGTAATTTGCCCGACACGGTATAGGTCATGGCGGCTGATTGGACGAATTCGAAGGGGAGAAGGCCGCCAAGGATGAAGAGCAACAACCCGATGGCATACATGAAGGAACCGGCAAATAAAATGAAGTAAACAGGAACGCCAATGACGAGATGGGCCAAAGGGGCAAGGGTCATGCCATGAAGTAACCATTTGAAATGTGTAGGGCGCATATCAACCTCCTTTGGCGGGTAACGGCGACGGTGGTTGGTATTTGTCGCTGTTATTTTATCCCATTATGCGCTTTGCTGAATAAACAGGGTATGTATACTCAAGGCTTTATTGATAAAGGTCAAAATATACCTCAGGGAAATAGGTTGTCGATAATGGTTTCTGTGATTTTACTAGCGGCTACCTGCATTGAAATGGGCAATGCGTTCGGCCCTGACAACATAGCGTAGGGGGCCGCCCGAAGACAGGCTGTCGAAGGGGTAGCAGGTGATTAAGGTTAATACTGCCTCGGTGGTGTCTTGTGCGACTTGGACTTGGTGTTCGTCAACAATGGCCATCTGGGTGATTTGGTAGTCGATGGTTTGCCCGTTAACATTAGTCAAAGAGAGGCGATCGCCTTGCTTGAGCGTGCCGAGTGGGCGGAAATGGGTATCGTTATGGCCGAAAATCACAACGTTGCCGTGGCTGTTATTGGCTGAATAATGGTCCGACGGGGCGGCGGTATTGAGTTGTAGGGTTGGGCCAAAAGCCAAATTTCGGCCGCTGACACCGCTTAGTACCATTAGCGGTGACTGCCCGGGAAGCATCAGCTTGGCGACTGGATGGGTATCGGCCCATGACCATGGTTTATGAGGGATGCCAGTGAGTTGCTGTTGTTGCCATGCTGACTCTATCAGCCATTGCGCTACATAGGCTTTTAGTTGGATATATGCCCCCCGACCGAAGCTCATGAGCCCGACGGACAATAATAGGCAGACTCCCAAGGTTTTGATGTTGTGGTGGTTGAGGGTGAGCTTGCTCAGCAGATGTCGGGGGCGCATAGCGTTGTCTTTGCCTCTTGGTAAACGGTGGCGCACAAGGTGTTTGCGCGCCTGATTAGCTTGTTATCGGTTAAGGGTCATAGGTTATGGGCTAGGGTACAAGGGCTGTCGGTGTCTGCGGTTGGTGCTTTTTCCGTTGCGCAGGAGAGCGAAAGCCTAGCCCCGCCAGCAGTAGGCACAGCAGACCGAAGGCCATCAGTGAGGTACTGGCCAGCCCGGTTTGTGCCAATGATCTTGACGCCATATCCCATCCCTTTGGCATGTGTGGCGGTACGGATTTTTGCTGTGCCATGCTGTCACTGGGACGGCTTGGCGTTTTGTCGACTGCAATCAGGCTGGTGTGGTCGGTGACCAAGTGAAAATCAAGGCCGATGGCGGTGATTTGGTTCTGCTTTTCCTGAGCTGTTAGGTGTGGGTTGAGTTTGATACTGCTGATTTTGTTACGGGCCCACAGTACGTCAATACCATTGCGAGAGCTTGGTTGCAGGGATGGCCGCCGTTGGTCGTCATTCTCGATAGTAGGTGATGGCGCGATAGCAGAGGCTTGCGGCTCTGCCGGTGGCAGTTCTTGGGTGTGCAGCCAGCGTTGATGTTGGCCAAGGCCGTATATTTCCAGATGGCTTGCCCCTTCAGGGATAATGAAAGACACCACAAGAGGCTGCTGGAGGTAGAGATCCGGCAGTGGCTGAGGCCAATGGTCGACACTTGTACCGTCGTTCCAGCGCAGGCCGATATCACGCATAACGGGATGGCGTAGGCGAGAGAAAAGCTGGTTCATTTGTTGTTCTACCTCGTTGATCTGGCCGATATAGGTATAAGTTCCTTTGCCGATCATAGCGGCACGGGTCATGAAGTAGCCATTGGGTGCCGATCCTATCCCAACCGTGAACAAGCGGCGTTCGCCGCGCTGGCGTCGGATTTGTTCAAATAGGCTTTCCTCATTGCCGACGCTGCCATCTGTGATAAAGACGATTTGCTCTAGTTTGTCTTTGTTGGTTTCCTGATTAAAGGCAAGGTTCAGGGCCGTGGATATTTCCGTGCCGCCGTCAGCGTCGAGTTGGCTGACGAAGTACTGTGCCTGCTGGATATTGGCAGGGGAGGCAATGAGTGGGTAATCACTGAATGTGCGGGCATGGTGATTAAACACAATGACATTGAAGGTATCGTCAGCATTGAGTTGGCTCAGACCAAAACGTAAGGCTTGCTTGGCCTGTTTGATGGATTCGCCGTGCATCGACCCTGAAATATCGAGCACAAAAGTCAGGTGGCGTGGCAGGTGTTGCAGTTGTTCGCTCGGCTGCGGAGGCAACAGCATTAGCAGGCCGTAGCGCTTGCCATCGTTTCCGCGTTGCTGGAAAAAGGCACTCTGTGGTTTTTGACTAGGTGACGGTCGCCAGTTAAGGACAAAATCCCGATCGGCAATAGCCCCATCATTGAGCGTGATGCGGTATTGGTTGTTGTCGCTAGGGCTTACTTTGATGGTGTGGCTAGGGCTGTCGATTTGCTGCAATGGCAAGCCCGCTGCCAAGGATATCGTAAGTTGTAGTGGCAAATTAGCCGCTGGGTGGGGGGCTGCATCATTTTCTGTTGCGGTTCGGTAGAGGGGGGTAATGTCGGCAGCGTCAGAGACGGTAGCTGTTCCCCAACCGTGACTATCAAAGTTATCTTCGCTATGGGTCGTGGTTATTTGTGGTATGTCTGCAACTGGGTGAGGAATATAGCGGGGAGCGACGACCGATGGGAATCGCAGGCTGAATAGCCCCCCTTCGTAACTAACGCTTTGCTGGTATTCGATTTCTACGATCACTGTTTCGCCCGGGGCAATATTGGCCACTTGGGTAGAGAATATATTGGGACGGTGCTGTTCCACTAGACTGGCTTTTTTGCCAGATTGCTGCGCAGCTTGGTATTGCTGGCGGGCTAGTTCCTTCGGCTTGATATCTCCTTCGATAACACGTTCGCCAACCCATAGTCTGAGATGGTCGACAGCGGCATCTTGGGGTAGCGGGAAAACATAGCGCCCGTGAATCCATTGCTGAGAGGGATTGGTGAACGTTTGGCGTACCGTCGAACGGCTGATTAAACCCGCAATGTGCATAGAAACAGAGGTATCTAGCAAGGGGGCATTTTTGATGCCTTTAGGGGTTTCGAACAGTAGTCCTATATCATGCGCAGCCGATGGTGATGATTCCGGATGCCACTCATTGTCCTGACTGGCAAATGCGGATAGGCTGAAGGAAAGCAGCAAAATGATTGGTGTGATCCAAAGGCAGCCTCGCTCCATCCAGTTGTGGCTATGATGGCGAGAACACCGATTATGGTGTTGGTATTGTGATGCTGTATGGGGTTGATGATTGAGGCTTGAATGTGCCATGACTGTTCGGCTCCCTGAATATTTTGGTCTATTTAATCAAACAAAACAGGCGATATTGGGGAGCAAAAAAGATGAATTGGGGCAAATTGTGGCAATAATATGGCAAGATATTTCGTGCTGGTATATGTGCTCTCAGGTATATTATTCACCTAGTAATCAAAAGAATATTGAGATAACGAATGAAAACGTTTTTACTGGCTGCGGCTGTTTGGGTGGCATCAATGCCAGCGGTTGCTGCGGCTGATGCAGCACCGGTATCATTTCAGTCTATTCCTGAAGTCATGGTTCAGTTTGAACAAGCGCCCCAATTTCGCAAAAAAGCTGTCACCTATGGCCGTTTACCACACAAAGTTGAATTGGGCACAGTCATGCCAACATATGTGGCCGGCAGCGATGGCAAACCCAAGTTGGAAACGGAAAATACCATTACCGAGACGGTTGTTATTGCGCGCAATCCCCTGCCGGTGAGCGGGGCCGTTTTCAATGAATGGCTGGTTCCTCAGGATAAGTGGGTCGAAACTTATGGTGAATTGCCAAGTTTTAATACCTTTATGCCGTTCAAGCGCCTGAAAATGATCAAGGCGATCCCGATTACCGAAGATGTTCTGACCTTGCTAGGCAGCACCGATGGCGAAACTGCC
This sequence comes from Photobacterium aquae, assembly GCF_001029445.1. Taxonomy (GTDB): domain Bacteria; phylum Pseudomonadota; class Gammaproteobacteria; order Enterobacterales; family Vibrionaceae; genus Photobacterium; species Photobacterium aquae. The sequence continues at coordinate 101,582 of NZ_LDOT01000013.1, read as the reverse complement.
GTCATTGCCGTTGATTGGAACAAAGAAGGGATGACGGTATACAAAGACGGCTATTTGGCCGATGGTGGTTATGGCATTGCGCCTGATGAGATGCAGAAAACCTATGAGCGCGTCGTCGAGTAACAGAGAGCGACGATTGGTAAATGCAAAAGGAATGGCCATGGTAGTTACCATGGCCATTTTTATTGGGCCTAGGTGGGTAAATGTATTACCAACCTATTGTTTTCCCTACTTGCCTTCAGGGATAACTTGGCCATTTTCATCAATTGCCTGTACGTTGAAGTGATGCTCGACACACTTCTCATAATCGCCTTCATAGAGGGCATTATAGGCATATTGGTAAGGAACAAGTTTACACATAAAGCTCTGATTGCCCGGGGTGTTGGCGTTGTAGCCCCAGTCTTTGTCCCATGTGATCATGAGTGCGCCTGCACCATCGGTATTGAATGGTTTCATGTTGGCACAGCCGAGTTTCTCACCGGAAATATCCAAGCCCAACTCTTTTGAAATCAACTTGTAGTAGTCGATACGGTTTTGGGCTCGGTAGTCCTCAGCACCTTTGTTACATTCGAATGCACCGTTGATGATCTGAATGGTTGCACCGAAGCCAAGTTCGATACCTGCTGCCTTGTCGGCGGCGTTTGGCTGCCATGTGCCGTCAATAACATGCAACATGCTTGGTTTTGGCGGCTGAGGGTAGACATAGAAGAACACCGCCGAAGCGAGGTTCAGCCAGGTGTCAGCAACCAGAGCTGGATTTTCTAACAGTACGTTCTTGTCGCCGAACATGGCTTCAGAGAACGGCCCGTAGTTGTAGTTCCAGCTTAGTTGCTTGGCGCCACGGCCAAAGTAGCTCTTTTGTGGAGCACATGGCCAACGCTCGCCCTGCCAACCTGAGCACTTGCTATAGGTCATGTCATGAACGTTTTCGTCCTTGTACATTTCGCGCAAGTAATACAAGCCCTGACGCCAGCGAGGTACACCTTGGGTCACTTCCCAGTTTGGCGCATTGGCACCGGTTTCCTGCACGAAGTGGGCAAACATGGTAGCCAGTGAGCGGCGACAGATATCATCTGAATTACGGCCGTCGGTATAGGTGCGGCAGAATGCCGGGAACTTGGCGATAGACTGCAAGAAGCGGGTATAGGTGTATTGCTCATTGCGGAGCGGGAACAGGAACTCCCACATTGCCTCATCCACGATCATCTCAGCACGCTGAACGTTTTCAGGGTTGCTTGATTTCATTGGCGCAACCGCTTCAACAATGGCGTTGTCACGAGTTTCGATATCAGAGCGTACCCACTTGAATAGCTCGGTATTGGTTTGGCTAGCCTCATAGGCTGTTAGCTCGGAGCGTGGGATGAGGAAGCCACCCTTGCCATCAGGAATGATGGTGAATTCGCCCGGTACTGGGTCAGGATTCGGGTTTGGATCTGGGTCAGGATTTGGATTCGGGTCGGGATCCGGATCTGGGTTTGGATTTGGGTCAGGATCGGGGTCGGGATTAGGATTTGGATCGGTTGGGCAGTCGGTGACATCCCAGAACCAGCTATTGGCAGAAGGTGATTCCCATTTACCTGGATTGTTTTTGGCGGTATAGCAAACATTGTCATAGACGACAACATCACCATTTTTAACATCGGTTTGTCCTGGAACCCACGGAATCGCAGTCGTTGGATCTGGCGTTGGGTCAGGATTTGGGTTCGGGTCCGGATCTGGATTCGGGTTTGGATCAGGATCTGGATCCGGTGTTGGGTTTGGCCCCGGGTCTGGGTTGGTTGTGCCGCTGCAGGTCACACTTTCCCAGAACCAGCTACTTGGGCGCGGTGTTTCCCACGTGCCCGGGTTGTTTTGGGCTTTGAAGCACTGGGATTGGTAAACTACAACGTCGCCGTTGTTTACTTTTGTCTTCCCTGCTACCCATTCAATTTCGCTGGCAAGCGATTGGCTGCTGTAGGTGGCGGCAAGCGCCAAGCCAACCATAATGCCAAGCTCTTTCATCTTTAATGAAATTTGCATGGTAATGGTCCTTATTGAGGTAATGTTCAACGTATTATTCGCTGGCAATGAAGCACGCCCAATTTAGTTTTTTGCGGTTTCGAGTTTATTCACGAATAGCGATGCGACAGTGATAATTGCTTGCGCCAGAACTTAGGGGAGGGTCGCAGTTCTTAGGGATAGAGGTTGTTGTTTGAATATGCTGGAAACGGCTTTGTCTTGATCAATATCGAGATGCAATTAATAGGCTGATTGTTTCTCTTGTGTAATAGTAATTTGTATTTTTAGCGGATTATCATTTCATTTGGTATCAATATAATGTGGCACATCTTATCTGCCTGAGGGCGGGAAATTATATTGAACTAGGCGCTATTCGTAGTGCGAAATGAATAGGACACGCTATGTCTAAGATTGTTGTTGTCGGGGGCGGAGCTGCCGGCTTGGAGTTAGTGACTCGGTTGGGACGTAGCGGGCTGCATTCTGTGGTATTGGTTGAGCCGGCTACGCATCATCTATGGAAGCCTCGGCTGCATGAGATTGCTGCCGGAACGTTTGACAATGAACTCGATAGTCTTAGTTATGCCCAGCACTCGGCCTGCGTTGGTTATCGTTATGTGCAGGCCGCTATGACGGGGCTTGATCGCCAAGCGAAAACGATCCGTTTGGATCGTTCTGTGGACGGCCAGCAGCAGATGCAGTATGACTATCTTGTGATTGCTGTCGGTGCTGTCAGCAATGATTTTAAAACCCCTGGGGTCAGTGAGCACTGCTTGTTCTTAGATTCGGCAGCTCAAGCCCAGCAAGCATGGGAGCGAGTTAATACTTTACTTCGCTCCGGTCAGCAACAGGAGGTTGTGATAGTCGGTGCGGGGGCGACAGGGGTCGAGCTCGCTGCCGAGTTGGCGAAGGTTAATCGCCAGCTTTCCCGTTATCAGCAGGCAACATCATTGACTGTTACCTTGGTTGAAGCCTCTGATAGGGTGCTGCCAGCCAGCCCTGTTTGTATGTCGGAAAAAGTGCAGCGTGAACTGGAAAATCAAGGTGTCACTGTACTCACTGGGGTACGCGTTCATGAGGCTGAACACGGTTACCTTGTGACATCGGAGGGTGCGCGGTTCAAAGGCGATTTGATGGTTTGGGCGGCAGGGATCAAGTGCGCTGATTGGCTAGCAGGGCTTGATGGGCTCGCGACCAACCGAATCAATCAGATACAGGTCGACGTTACGCTTCAGTCGGTAACCGATAGTGATATTTTTGTCTTGGGCGACAGTGCCGAGTGCCCTCAGCCTGATGGTACTTTTGTCCCCCCGAGGGCTCAGGCAGCCAATCAGGCTGCCGCACACTTGGCCCATCAGTTTTATCGCCTGGCAAAAGGGGCGACCTTGCAGCCATTTGTATTCCGGGATGGCGGGATGGTTGTGGCGCTCGGTCATAGTTATGCGGTCGGAACGTTGATGCAAGGTAAGTTAATCCTACGCGGACGTTTTGTGCGTAACCTCTACGATACTATTTTCAGGCTTCATCAGCGGGTGTTGTTCGGCTGGGGGCGGGTTACGGCACTTGTCGTGCTTAAGCGGGTGAAATACCTGCTCAACCCATACTACAAAGGCAATATTTAAATAACGAAAATAGCGGCGGGATGGCATAAATGCTGTGTACCGCCGCACCTTCAGTGTGAGACAAGGTTAATGTGGAATAAATTACGCCGCTCTTTACCGCTGCAATTGATTGTGGCGGCCTTCTCGGCCTGGCTATTGGCTACGATCGTAACATCTTTATTTTTCCCTTCTTTTAACGACTCGATTGGTGCAGATAGCAACATAACCCACCAGGGCTGGTATCAAATTGTGATGTTGGGCAAAACGGTCTATATCGGGTTGCTCAAAATGGTTGTCGGTATCATGGTGATGCTGTCTTTGATTGAGGGGATCAGCAATATAGGCAGCGTGGTGAGGCTAAAGGCAATGGGGGCACGTACCCTGCTGTTTTACAGCTTTACAACGTTATTGGCGATCAGTCTGGGCTTGGGGGCATCGCTGCTGTTACCCGCATGGCAGCCATTGATGGCAGCGCCGCCGTCGGCAGATGGCCTTACCCTGATCAGCGAACAGTCTGCTAGTGGTAGTGCTATCGCGGTTAAGTTACTGAATATGGCGTTGATCAACCCCGTCGCCGCCTTGGCAAGCGGAAACCTGTTGGCCATTGTCGTGTTTGCGTTCATGTTGGGTATTGCACTGTTGGTTTCTTTGCCGAGCAACCATCCGCTGTTTGAATTGATTAAAGGCCTGAACCGGGGGATCAATACATTAGTTGGCGGTATTGTTCGGATGTCGCCATTGGCTATTTTTGCCATTGTGTTTGAATTTACGGTGGCGGGTAGCGATGCGTTATTCGGTCAATTGGCGATGTTCGCGCTGTTGGTTCTGGTGTTGACGTTGGTGCATGGGGGCGTGGTGTTGCCTTCTATTGCCTATGCGGTAACCGGTATCAAGCCATTTGAGCTGTTTAGGGCGATATCCTCCCCATTGATGATGGCGTTGGTTACATCATCGAGTGCTGCGGCGTTGCCGTTGGCGATGCGTAGTGCCGAAACCGAGCTGGGCGTTTCCTCCTCGACCAGCAGTATGGTGCTGCCATTGGGCTCGGTAATGAATATGGATGGCACGGCCTTGTTCGAGGGAGTTGCAGCGATATTCTTGGCTCAGCTGTTTGGCATCGATCTGACAACATCGGGGCTGGTGATGATTTTCATTATGGCGATGGTTTCTTCCGTCGGAGCACCTGGGATGCCGTCGGGATCGATGTCCGGTATGCAGCTGGTATTGTTGGCGGCCGGAATTCCGCTTGAGGCGATTGCTATCTTGCTGATCATCGAACGGCCATTGGATACCTTCCGCACGGCGGTCAATGTCGAGGGGGATCTGGTGGCGGCCTTGGTTGTCGACCAATGGGGAGCTGAAAAAGATAAACCTCGATTGGCGCATGTTATTTAATGGGTGAAAACGTTACCCTTGGTAGCAAATTCACAACCCAAGATAACCATGTCGATTGCAAACCAAACCTTTTACGAGCATGACTTTTCCAGTCAGGATTTACAACAGGCCCGTTTTGACTCGTGCCAGTTTGTGCGCTGTGACTTTCGGCGGACTAACTTGAGCGAGGCAAGTTTTGAACATTGCCAGTTTATTGAGCGTGGTGATCATGAGGGTTGCCAGTTTGGTTACGCTAATTTGAAAGAGGCCAGCTTCAAAGAGTGCGATTTGAGTATGGCTGATTTCACAGGAGCCGAGTTGTTCGGTATTGAAATACGCGACAGCCAGCTGAAAGGGGCGTGTTTCTCTCGGGCGCGGTTTGCCAATTACATCACTCATAATACGTTTTTCTGCTCAGCCTATATTACGCGTTGTAATTTGTCTTACGCCGATTTGGGCGATATCAAGTTGGAAGAGTGCGAATTGTTTGAAAATCGCTGGAACGGTGCGAACCTTGTGGGGGCATCGTTTAGGGGATCGGATCTGACCAATGGCGAGTTTTCGCAGGATGCATGGGGGCAATTTGATATTAGCGGAGCAAACTTGAGCCATGTGGATCTGACAGGTTTGGATATTCGTCGGGTTGATATGGCTAATGTGATGATTTGTGACTGGCAGCAGTCGCAGTTACTGGAAAATATCGGTGTGGTCGTGGTACCGGGGTAATTGCCCCAGTTATTACTACGATTTATGCCAGTGCTGCGGAAATAGGACAATCGAATCGGATAGGAAGACAAGCTGTTTTGCGGCTTGTCTTCTTTGTTTGTGGCAAATTTACAGGCTAGACCGGTAGGCAAAGAGAGAACCGGCTAGTGGAGCGTCTATTGGCTGCGGGAAATCGTCCAGGTGGCTTGGCAATCTTTGCAGCATAGCGAGGCATCGCTGATGCTTTTGTTGACGATTTCGGTATTGGCTGACTCACATTCAGGGCATTGAGTTCGAGACGGTGGACAGTTTATATCAAGACAATGGTTTTGGTTGTCTTTGGTTTTGGCCATCGGCTGTTTGCAATCAGGGCACAACATAATTAACACTCCTTATCGTTCAGCGACTAACATCTTGTCAGTATTGCTTTTTATACGTTTTTTCTTATTACATCGGTACCCAAACGGTACCGTACAAAGTGACATCAGAAAAACACAGGCTTTGTAATAGCATTGTTGGTAGTCCCGTGACTAGCATGTGGCGTTTATTGTTTCTTGTTTGTTGATCAAAATCATAAACGACACAAAAAAGTGAATAATCTTGCTCAAATTTTGCATCTGTGGGATGAAATGGCTTGATTCCTTGGCTTTTTGAGCCGTTATTGAGTGTTTAGTCACGGTAAGATCGTGAGCCCAGTGGCAAAAGCGCTAAAGGATACGGTGAGTGGCGATTAAGCGGAAAGGCGCTCTAGCGTGAACATGGTAGAGTAGCGGCGTGTTCTTTTAGAAACCATTTTAATGGGACAGTGTCCAAGACCCTGAACTTATAGGTAACTTGGGTATAAATAACAAGATGATGGCTGGTTATGATTAAAAAACGATTGATTGGTTCTGTGTTAGCAGCAACAAGTTTGCTGTTGTTGGCTGGCTGTGAAAGTACCTCGGGCAGCAATGAGGACAATAACTATCTCAATGTGACAATGCCATTTTCGGTATTTTCAGACAGTGAAGTGGATGTCGACAAACTGGTGGATGATAGCATTTTGAAGCCTGAAGGGCTGTCATTGGCAGAAGATGGTATCCGCTACCAAAGCGGGCAGGCAGATCTTAACGGGGACGGTGAACTGGAGATTTTTGTGATGTTCCAAGGCGGTTTGTTCTGTGGCAGCGGTGGTTGTACATCGTATCTGCTGGATGACGATGGAGACATTCTGAACCGTATGACAGTGGTGAAACCACCGGTATTGTTGGCTGAGACCTCACAAAATGGCTGGCGTGATTTTATTGTTTGGAGTAATGGGGCATACCGTCTGATGTCACATGATAGCCAGTCATACCCGTCGAACCCATCATTGCAGCCAGTGGTGGAGCGCGATATTGGTGAGCGTACGGCGATGGGGATGGTGATGGCATCCGAGTTATACCAACAAGACGGCTATGACTTGCAGCCGCAAGATGCGGAGACATTTTTTACGCCGGATACCCAGTATACCTTTACCTTCCGTCACCACGGGGATGCCAATGTGCTCTACACCGCACTTGTGGATTTGCACAAAGGCACGGTTGATGTAACCAGTACACCAGCGGCGAAATAGCAGTAACCTTCATGACGAGAGTCGGCTATCGGCTTTTTTCCCCTAGCAGATCGGGCTCACCGCTCTGCGCCAAAATATGTGAACGGGCCTTATTTCTCAGGGCAATGGCTGCTTGCCAGTCATTGCCCTGAGGTGTTAGCGGCGGATTGAATGTGACGCTTAGGCTACCCCTTCGTGGGAATAGGGATTTATCCCGTAACATTGAGCGGGTGCCTTTGATAGTAACGGGGATCACCGCAATGTTTTTTTGGGCAGCAATATGGAAAGCCCCCAAATGAAAGTCATGGATGCCTGCCATTCTGTAGAGAGTCCCTTCCGGAAAGAGGGTGAGCGGATCGGTTTTGCTGGCATGCTTGGCGAGTTGCTCGCTAGCCTCAAGGCTTTTTTGGGTATCAAACCGTTCGACAAATTGGGTGCCAATTTTTTTCAGGAAAATACGGGCCAGCGGGTTATGTAGCAACTCGGCCTTGGCGACGAACTGATGGGCAATACCGGAACTGGCCAGCAGTACCAAACCATCGAGATAACTGGCATGGTTGGCGACTAAAATTTTCGGCGGATCAGCCGGTTTGATATGTTCAATCCCATGTACGGTAAGCGGGGTGCGGGTTAGGGCAATCAGAGTGCGGGCACCCCATCGGGTTACAGCCCAACACGCCTGCCGCGAAGGCAATACGGCAACCAGTAACCAGACTAATGGTGCAAGCAACGCCATGATAGACCACATATAACACGCGAAAATCCACTCTCTGGCGATTCTGCCGAACTTATTCAATGTGGGGCGAAGCCCACTACCGAGCAGCCTTATTGTTTGCAGCCATACTGCGCGTTGTGGTGTGTCTAGGGCGTCATTTTGATAGAGCTCCCGGCAAGCCGAGCGGCGGATTTTGCCGCTGGAGGTTTTTGGGACGGTATGGGGCGGGCAGATCACAACATCATCGACGGGCACGCCCAGTAGTTCCAGCGAACGGGATTGAATAGCCGCCCGCAACGTGTTGATTTGTTCGCTTTCAGCCGTTATTCCTTTGGCGCACAGCGAGGATTCGGCAACGACAACCAATTGTTCGGTGGCGGTTTTGTTATCTTGGTAGGCAAAGGCAGCGACACAGCCCTTGCGTACCCCGTCAAGTTTGTTGACTGCTGCTTCAAGCTCCTGCGGATAAATATTACGTCCCGCTTTGATGATAATGTCTTTGTTGCGCCCGGTTAGGAATAACTCGCCATCAATAATCAGGCCGCGATCACCGGTTATTAGCCACTCACCATGATAAAGCGCTGCTGTTTTTTCGGGGGCGCGGTAATACCCCGACGTTGATGATGGCCCCTTGAATTCGACATCTCCTTCTTGGCGATCCGGTAGCTCTCTGCCTGCGTTGTCGACAATGCGGATCTGATGTCCGGGTAGTGGGTGGCCAAGGCCGATCAGCGCTTGTTGCTCGGCGTTGGGGCTATTCGTGATCGGTAGTGTGTCGCTTGCCTGTGCTGTGCCTGTTCGCATTAGAACTTGCCGGTCAATCCATTCGATGCGAGGTTGGCGAACACGGTTGGGGAAGGTCAGCCCGACCGATGACTCGGCGAGGCCGTATACGGGGGTCATGGCCTCGGCGGCCAATCCATAGGCGGCAAACTTGGTTGAAAAAGCCTGTATGGTGGTCGGGCTGACCGGCTCTGCGCCATTCCAGCAGTGGCGCAGGGTGCGAAGATCCAGTCCTTCCAGCTCGTTATCGGGTACCTTGTTGATGCAAAACTCATAGGCAAAATTGGGGGCAGCTGTCAGGGTGGCCTTGTGATGGTGCAAGGCCCACAGCCAGCGTTTGGGTTGGGAAAGAAACAGTAATGGAGACATGATCACCAGCGGCATGGCATGGTAAAGGCTCCCGAGCCATGCGCCTATCAACCCCATGTCATGGTAAACCGGCAGCCAACTGACGAATACGTCGCTGGAACTGGCATTGACTGCTTTGCCCATTGCCCGAATATTCGCCAGCAAATTGGCATGGGTGAGGGTGACGCCTTTGGGTATGCCAGTACTGCCGGAAGTATATTGTAAAAAAGCAATCTCATGCGGCTTGGCCTGACCATTGGTTGGCAGCAGGGGGAGAGTGTCAGTTGTCTGCCCTAAGAGGAGTTCGTTGGGTGTAACAATGGTTTGGATAGACGGCACTTGCATTCGCAGTAGTCGAGAGATGTTTTTCGCTTCAGCGATTGTAATCAGCAGCTTGCTCTGTGCATTTTGTAAGATTTTGCTGTGCCGTTGCAGATGGTCTTCAATTTGCGAGGGACGGGCGGGTGGGTAGATTGGAACGGGTATTGCCCTTGCCAGCAGAATACCAAAGAAACTGTAAAAATAGGCATTGCAGGTAGGTAGCATAATGGCCACAGTATCTCCCGGCTCGATGCCTTTAGCGTGTAGCCCTTGTGCATAGCGTAGCGCGTTGTGGTAGAGCTCGCGGTAGCTGATGGTCTCGATGGTATCGGCATCTTGGTAAACATGAAGATGCGGGCGTTCGGGGTGTTGCTTGGCATGCCATTCGAGTAATTCCTGCAAGGTGGTGACCTCGTCGGGCGATTCAGAGGTGGCGGTGAGCGAAACACTCTCTAGGTTGGCGGTTTTGGTTACGGGGGCTTTCTGGGCAACGAGGATGGCATCAAGCAAATCGCCGGGGGTATTTATATTGGCTAGGGTCTGGGGAGGGAGTGATACGTTGAAATCGTGCTCGGTTCGTTGGATTAACTCGGCTCTGGCGAGGCTGTCGAACCCTAAATCTTGATCCAACTGGCTGTCGAGCGTCACCCTTGGCGGTGATTTTGTCGAGCTGCCGCTATCCATCTCTGCAATGAGTGTTGTAATTAGCCTGAGCAGCTGTTCCGCCGTTTGTGCCGGGGAATTATCCATAACACAAGCCCCTCTTCTTATTCTTCTGAGTATAGAGAAAGTGTAGTAAACGTCGGTAATTGTGGATGTATTTTCATGTGGATGGAAGATATTTGGAGGATTGCGTCGCGTAGTGGGTAAGGGAGGTTCGTCACCTGATTTATATTTTGTTATTCCTTGTTTGAAACCTGTTTTGTGCATTCGTGGCTATTTACACCACTAATATTATCGAGAGTTAACAGCCATGATCATGAGATACCGGCCTAGCGAGGAAGAGCAAAAGGCGATTGAAGCCAAGCGAAAAATGAAGCAGGCATTGCGTGATGGCCAGCAAGATGTTGATTTGGTTGGCCAGCCGCCCCAAGCGGGGGAGGTACGCTCCCACGTCGGTGGGGAAGTGCTGTTCTTTGCCCCCAAGCCATTGCCCACCGCCAAGATAAGCGAGGGAGGGATAGGGGAATCCAATCAAATTATTGCCATGAATGACGTGTATCTGGATTTTGGCCAGTCCAACAATGGCAAAGCCTATCAGGTGCAAGTGGTGCAATTCATTAATTCTGTTGGAATTCTTACCATGCTTTGTATTTTTTTATTGGCCGCTCACCTAAATGGTAATCGATATGGTACGGAGGGGATGTTTTGGTACTATCTTATAGAGCTGATGAGAACTGAGCTATTTGTTTGGGGACTATTATGTTTTACTGAATTAATCGGTTGGTTTGCCGTGGTGCAAACCACGTGGCAGAAATCCCGCCAGCGACCAATTCGCTTCCACCGCCAGCGGCGGGAGGTCTGCTATTACCCACAAGGTTCCGATACCCCGGTTATTGCACCGTGGGAAGAGGTGATCGCATGGTGCGGAACCCATCAGGGGTTTACCGGTGATGCGATAGTCAATAACGCGACTTTTGGGATGGCGATCCCCACGCCTGACGGTAAGGATTACTGGGTGCTGAAAAAGCCGGTGATGTTGGTGAGCGAGGCCCAGCGCACCTGGGAGGTGATCCGTTGTTATATGGAAGAGCCCGCCGAGAATTGGGCCAAGCCCGCAGAACCTGAAACTACCAAAACCTTTGAGAATGAGCGGGAAGTGAATTGGATTTTTTTCCAACGAGGCCCCAAGCATTGGTTCAAGGTGGATTTTTTTACACCTTATCTTTCTTACCCAGGTATGGTGGGGTATTACCTGTTCCATATTCTGACTTTTTGGAAACTGCCGTATTGGGTGTCCCAATGGGATCAAAAATTCACTATGGCGAGTTACCCGCCAAGTATCGAAGCGTGGTCGCAGCCCCTGCCACCGGAGCAGTGGGCCCAGCCCAGTGCGGAGTTAGAAAGCCAGAAGGCCGCCCTCAAAGAGCATATGGCTGCCGGCGGGACACTGGCGACATTTTATCAAGCGAATGCCGGTAACAAGCAGGGTGAATTATCGAACCACATTGAATGTCATTCTTCAAAATAAACGTATGTGAAAAAAGATGCTGTTTCAGAGGTTGGTGATATTGATCGCCAAATAGTAAGTATTTATCGTTTTTCGATAATTGATTATTGTATAGCGTTATTCTCTACCCTAGGGTTATATGAACATTTCAACAGGGTTAGTTATTATGTCAAATATTCAGAAGCAGAGCAGACGCGTACGTATTATATTTCAATGTCTATTGATCTTTACACCTATTGTGGTCTGTTATTATTGGATAACGATTAATACGCCATACGATACATTACTTAATACTATTCAGTTTAGTAGTAAAATCACCGATTACACGCAACAGCCTCTTTCTACAATGACGCGTGTTTGGGCTGGGGCAGCGAGCTTATTACTGAGTGGCGTAATTATGTATGCCCTTATTATCCTTATTCGTCTGTTTCGTAATTACGAGCAGAATAATATATTTACAATTGATAATGTTGGGTATTATAAAAAGTTAGGCTTTTGTGTATTTTATTGGGTTGGTGGTTCTTTTTTATATACGAGCGTTATATCTATTATTCTATCTTTTAATAACCCGCCAGGTGAACGACTGTTTGTGATTGGTTTTACATGGATTGATATGATTACATTGTTGCTTGGAGGGGTTATCGTACTTATTTCTTGGGTGATGAAGGAAGGATGTGCCATCGCTGATGAAAACAGCCGTACAATTTGAGGGCCTATCATGACTATTTGTATTAATTTAGATGTAATGATGGCAAAAAGAAAAATGCGACTGAATACATTGGCTAAAGCCATTGGAATTACAGAGGCAAATTTGTCGATACTAAAAAACGGTAAGGCCAAAGCGGTTCGATTATCGACCCTCGATAAATTGTGCGAAGTTCTGGAGTGCCAGCCGGGAGATATCCTTGAGTTTGAAGCCAATCATTATGATGAGCATCGTCTAGGGTAATTTTAGATCGTTCGATTAAGTCAAATGATACAGGCCTCTTATCGAGGCCTGTACTTTATCCTCGTGTTACTTCAATATGCCCAATTACTATGAACGTGGAGCCATGAACGTCTGATGGGCAAACCTGATATTCAACAAATTATTGCTAGTTTTACGTCTATTGAACAGGCATTTGAGTACTTCGATATCGGATTTGATAGCCGTTTTGTTGAAGAGTATCGGACTCAATTAATGAAGCGTTGCTATGGTTATGTGTTGTTGGCCAAACCCGATGATTGGTTCTCGGCGCGTCGAGCCTTTAAAAATGGTTACTGCAAGGTACAGCGCGGCAGATTGGACCCCTACAGCCGCTCGGCGTGTCGAGGGTGTACCACCTGTCAGCGTCGCTAAGCGTGACGTTCTATGTGCTTTCGTATTATTAATCAAAGGAATATCCAATGATTTCTACGCCTCCTATTAAAACGGCTGTTATCGGTTACGGTTTCTCTGCCCAGACATTTCACCTGCCATTTATCGTTAGTTTGCCGGAATTTGAATTGGTTGCGATCAGCAGTAGTAAAGGGGATCGGGTTAGCCAGGATTATCCATCCGTGTGCTGCTATTCGACGGCTGAATCCTTGATTTGTGAATCAGATGCCGAACTGGTGATCATTACCGCTCCGAATGATGTGCACTTTGCCTTGGCCGAATTGGCATTGAGGCATAATAAGCACGTGGTTATCGAAAAGCCATTTGTGACTAAGGTTGCCGATGGTCAGGCGCTGATTACCCTCGCGGCTGAAAAAGGGCTGGTATTGAGCGTTTACCATAACCGCCGTTGGGATGGCGATTTCCTCACGGTGAAATCATTGGTTGAGGCCGGGAAACTGGGCGATGTGAAGTGCTTCGAGTCGCATTTTGACCGTTTCAGGCCACAAGTGCGTCAGCGCTGGCGTGAGTTGGCAGCGGATGGTGGTGGTATCTTATTTGACCTTGGCCCGCATTTGCTTGATCAGGCCTTGGCTTTGTTTGGCTTGCCAGAAGCGATAACTGCCCAGTGTCTGATTACCCGAGACGGTGCAACGACAGTTGATTATGTCGACATGGTGCTGCATTACCCGAATATGATAGCCAACTTGCATGCTGACTTGCACAGTGCTGGGCCGAATCGTCGTTTTACGGTAAAAGGTAGCAAAGGCACTTATGAGAAACAGGGATTGGATCCGCAAGAAGATCGCTTGAAAGCTGGCGTTTTACCGGTAGCTGAAGATTGGGCGGATGAAATACCTGAGCAATACGGTCGCTTGTACACCGAAGAGGGCGTCGAGCCCGTTGCTACTGAGCGTGGCGGCTATCAGCATTATTTTCGTGCGGTAGCAAAGGCCATTCGACATGGCGAGCCCGTACCGGTTTCCGCCGAGGATGCTCTCTGGAATATTCGACTAATTGAGATGGCACTGGAAAGTAGCCAGAGCGGAAAGACGGTGACAGTCACGCGATAATCTCAATTGTAGTAAATAATGAATTATTCTATTTTATTCAAAGGTTTGATAACGGTGTTAGAATGCTAAAAGAAGCCCCGCTATAGTGACTGATAGCGGGGCTTTTTGCGTTATTGCAAACGAATTAGGCTTCTTTTACCTCGACTTCTTCGGCAATGAAACCTCCCGTTTGGTGAGCCCAAAGTTGGGCATAGATTCCGTTATGGGCGATGAGCTCGTGGTGTGAACCTTGCTCGACGATTTGGCCTTGGTCTAGCACGATCAGGCGGTCCATAGCGGCAATGGTCGATAGACGATGGGCAATGGCTATGACGGTTTTCCCTTCCATCAGCTGGTAGAGACTTTCTTGAATGGCCGCTTCGACTTCGGAATCCAGCGCCGAGGTGGCTTCATCAAGGATCAGGATCGGTGCGTCTTTTAGCAAGACTCGCGAAATAGCGATACGCTGGCGCTGGCCGCCAGAGAGTTTGACCCCTCGTTCCCCGACCTGTGCATCGTAGCCGACGTTGCCGTGCGGATCGCTCAGGGTGGCAATGAATTCATGGGCGTGAGCCTGTTTGGTGGCTGCTAATAGCTCCTCTTCGGTTGCGTCGGGACGCCCGTAAAGGATATTTTCTCGGATCGAGCGGTGTAGCAGCGAGGTATCCTGAGTCACCATGCCGATTTGGCCGCGCAGGGAATCTTGGTTGACTGCAGAGATAGTCTGGCCGTCGATTTTAATCGCGCCAGACTCCACATCGTGAAAGCGCATCAGTAGGTTGACCAAAGTGGATTTACCAGCCCCTGACCGGCCCACCAAACCGACTTTTTCACCCGGTTTGATATTGAGGTTGAGCTTTTCTATGACGCCTTTTTGCTCGCCGTAGTGGAAGCTGACATTATCGAACTCGATACCGCCTTGGCTCACCTGAAGATCGGGAGCATTGGGCTTGTCCTCAATCGCAATAGGTTTAGATAGGGTTTTCATACCGTCCACAACGGTACCGATATTTTCAAACAGGCTGCCGACTTCCCACATGATCCATTTTGACATACCGTTGATTCGCAGCGCGAGGCTGACAGCGATGGCAATGGCACCGATGCTGATTGCCGCGCTCGACCATAGCCAAATCGACATACCCGCAATAATGAATACCAATAGGTAGTTGATGGCTTCTACTGAGATATTGAAGCCGGTGACTAGCCGCATTTGGCGGTATACCGTATCCATAAAGCCATTCATGCCTTGCTCGGCATATTCGGATTCGCGGTTGGTGTGCGAGAAAAGTTTGACGGTTTGGATATTGGTATAGCTGTCGACGATTCGGCCAGTCATCAGCGAGCGGGCATCGGCCTGTTCGGTGGCAACTTGCTTAAGACGGGGAACGAAGTATAGCTGGATCACAATGTACCCGATCAGCCACAACAGCATAGGCAGCATAAGGCGGGCATCGGCCTGACCAATCATCACTACCATTGAGGTGAAATAAACGGTGATGTAGACCAATACATCGAGCAGTTTCATCACAGTTTCACGAACAGAGAGTGCTGTTTGCATGACTTTAGTTGCGATCCGACCGGCGAACTCATCTTGGTAGAAAGAGACGCTCTGGCGCAATAGGTAGCGGTGTGCCAGCCAGCGGATGGACATCGGGTAGTTGCCAAGCAGGGTCTGGTGGACAACCAGTGAGTGCAGGGTGATCAGAACCGGAACAACCAGCAGGATCACCAGGCCCATGCCGATGAGCTTGCTGCCTTCTTCGGCCCAAAATGTATCGGGGTTGTGGGCCGTCAGCCAGTCGACCAGTTGTCCCATGAAGCCGAATAGCGAGACTTCAACAATGGCAATAAGGGCGCTCAGAAGCGACATGGCAAGCAAAGGGAGCTCAAAGCCACGGGTGTAATGGCGGCAAAAAGCAAAGAGGCTTTTTGGCGGCTGGGTAGGCTCATCCGGCGGGAATGCGCGGGTGAAAGATTCAAAACGTTTATACATACCAGTAAGGTCCAGTCAGGCTGCACAGTTAGCAGTATATTTTAGCGGTTCGTATAGGTTAGCGTAAGCCATTATTGGCTTTGTTGCTTATGGTGTTGTTTATGAATTGGGCGAACAAGCAGCTTATGAATTTAGCTGCTTGTTTATGCAGAGTGGGGCTGTAGTTATTGAATGATAGCCGGGCTTCGATGGGCTAGTGATGCTCAGGCTCGCATACCAGACAGTTTCGCCCATCGTTCTTGGCCTTATATAGGCAGTTATCCGCTCGCTTGAGCAGGTCATGGATATTGGCCTCGGCGTGAACCAAACCTAGACTGACCGTGAAGTTGATATTTTGCCCAAGCAGTGAAAGCTCGGTATGGGCGATATCATATACTAGTGCTTGAAGGCGCTGTTTGAAGATTTGGGAGGCATTGCCGTATAGGACGCAAAACTCTTCGCCGCCAATACGTGCCACAATGGCATCGGGGAAATAGCGCTGAAGAAGCTGTGCCAGTTCAATCAAGACTAAATCGCCAATATGATGACCGTAGGTATCATTGATCAGCTTGAAGTTATCAATATCAAGTAGAGCCAAGCAGCGTGGCATATGATGATTTTTGGCCAAGGGGTGTTCGAAAAAATACCGTCGGTTCCACGTCTGGGTCAGGTAATCCTGATTGGCCATTTGATAGAGTTGGCGTTCGGCATCCAGAATATTCAGTGTGCTGTGCAGGCGGCAATAGAACTCTTCTTGGTTGAAGGGTTTTTTGAGGTAATCATTGGCGCCCGCTTTGAGAAACTTAGCGGTAAGAGCTATTTCATCACTGGCTGATAGGCCAATGATCGCTAGTTCGCCGGTATGATATTGCTTTCTGAGAGTTTTGACCAGTTCGACCCCGTTGCGCTCGGGCATTGCATAATCGGTGATCACCAAGGTGATGCTTTTGTCATGCTCCATAATCGATAGGGCCTGAGAAACCCCATTAGCCTCAATAACATCGATATATTGTCTTTCCAGTAGGCTACGGATGTATTTGCGTGCAGTCACCGAGTCATCAACGACTAGTGCCCGATGTTGGTTGTTCGTTGCCAAGCGATGAAGGATCGGAATCAGATTGCTGATACACGATGGGTTGTCTTTGGGGATATAGTCTATGACAGTTTTTGCCAGAACCCGCTCACGTGTGAGTTCATCCATTTTCCCGGTCAGCACGATAACTTTTACGCCCACAGCCAAACAGAGATCGATAATTTCGCCATCCTGACCGTCAGGCAGGCAGTAGTCTAGAATGGCACAGAGAAAATCTGTCGACTGATCCAGGATCGTTTCAGCCTCCGCAATGGAGAAGGCAATCACTGGGGTAAAGCCGGCTTTCCTTAATTCACTTTCGATGACTCGTCGAAAGGGACGGCTATCTTCGACAACCAGTATTTTTTGTTCCATTACCATGATCCTAGGGGCTTGGGTATCTAGTGATAAATCGGTTAATTATCTATTAGGATTTATTTAAGTTTGAGTCATAAATGACTCATTTTGAGCAATCTTATTTTTCAAATTCGGACGGTGGTGGCGTCGCTTAGCCGACGAACCCTCGTCGAGTAGTGGCGTCGCTGGCATCTTTGCTGAAATAGGCTTGCCGAGTTTTCAGTTCTGTTTATCATGCGAATTAGTTCCGGATTTAACCTTTGATAAGGATGTAGTAATGATTGCTGTCGATTACGTTTCGGTGATCGCCCATGTCGTAGCTATATGGACAATTGCTGCGATGACACCCGGTGCCAATGTTATCTTGACCATTAATAGCGCCCTGTCGCATCCGCCGCGTCTGGCTTTCGGTGCCGTAATTGGCGTTAGCCTTGCGGTGATGGTATGGGGTTTATTAGGTGCTTCGGGGCTTTTACTGATATTGAAGACATTCCCATGGTTGTTCAGTGCGCTAAAAGTGGCCGGTGGGGCATATTTGCTTTACCTCGGTATCAGTAAAATTCGAGCTGCTTGGTCTTTTAAAGATCAGCCATGGGCTGCCGGTTCTCATTTGTCGTTGACGTTCTTTTCTCTGTTACGTCAGGCGGCGCTAACCAGCATGCTGAATCCGAAAACCGGTCTTTTTGTCGTCAGCTTGTTTTCGGTTGCGATGCCGGCCGATATGACGATCTCTCTTACCTTTGTCACTATGCTGCTAATGGGAATAATTACATTCTGTTGGCACCTAGTACTATTGTTCGGCTTTTCTCGGCAGGGTGCCCAGACCTTGTATCGCCGCGCCACTCGCCAGATTGATTTCTTTACCGGTGGGTTGTTTACGCTATTTGGCCTTAAAGTCATGAGCAGTTAATCTTTTCCTCCCCTAGTTCCCCCTTGTGTGACAATCTGTTGAGAGCCGAGATGTCTATACAGGGGGAAGCGGGAGGGGGCACAATCTAATGCTTGCCCTGCCAGATAAGCTGACACTGGGCACTGCCATCGGGAGCGATTGGTTTTTCGACCAGCCAACGGATCGGGGAGACAACAGGGCTGGTGGTAAAGCGAACCGAGGTTTCCAAAATTGCCGATAGCGGCACAGAAAAATCAAAATGCTCGAATTTACCAAGAACCTCGACTGGTGTTTGCAAGCTGAAAATTTGCGCCCGCTTGGACTGTGGCCGCAGGTAGAGCGAAAAGTCGCGATCGGCGTAGCTGGCATTGAACAGGCCATTGACTTGCATACGGGTAGTATCAAGAAGCAAGTCACGTTGTTTCATCGTCCCTTGTTTGATATCTATCCCTGCGGCAACGCAGTTGAGTACCGAAGGATCATTATTGGTGAAGTTCGGAATAATGGCATCGGTCAGGCTAACCGCCCACAGATCAATTAAATCCGCTTCGAATGCTTTTGGCCAAGCGGCGACACCGATAAAGCCATTGGCGTTATTGAGCAGGGTATCGGGCGAATTTGCCAGGCTGGTTAGCTGGAACTGAGTCGAAAACGTGCCGTGCATACCGCTCTCTGGCGCAAGGCGGCGGGCTAGTATCCCGTAATCAAAGTTCTCGACATGGCCGTCAAAACGAAGATCGAACATATCGTCTTTGGCCTTGATGGTGCTGGCAAGGTCGATGCTGCCTCCCGGCAACTGGATATACAGCGGTTTCAAGTTGAATACGCCATCTTTCACAGTCCAGTCGAGCTTGCCTGCCCCCAACCAATCATCGCCAGAACGAACCTCATTAACGTCAAGGCTGAAGCGGGCATTGAGCATATCAAGCCCTGCAGGGCTGATTATCGACGTAGGTGAGTCGGAGGTATTGGCTGCAAGCGACGGCGTGGTCTTTTCCTCCTCAACGGGCATTTTATCATTTTGCCATGCTGCCCAGTCTCCGACCTTGAAGTCATCCATCTGGATGAATGGCGCGGTCAGGGCGAGGTTTAGCTGTGGCTTGCCTTGGTTATTGAGTGGCGGCAGATATGCCCCTTGGCCCGTTAGCTGGCTGTTATTGACCTGAACCAGCATGTTGTTGAGATGATAGCCCCGTTTATCCATCGCCATGTTGGCATTGATAGTTACCGGGCCATAGGGCGGCATGTCGATGTTAGTGAATGTCTCGAGCTGGTCGAGATTTGGCGCATAAGCACTGATATCTAGATTGAGCGCTTGTGGGTCAATGGGCAGAGAGAGGGAGGTGTGGGCTTTGAAGCGCATGTCGCCAAGGTTAACGGCAAGATCAACAGGGAGTGTCTCTCGGCCGTCGTTGATTTTTTTGAGCGATAGCGAGTTAAGGGCGATCTGAGTGACTTTCCCAGCTGTTGTGCCGTCAATCACCAACTGGGTATCGGTGTCAGGGCCGCTTTGAAAGCGACCCTCATCCAGTTGAATCTTCAGTGCCTTGCCGGTGTAGCTATCAGCGATATTGGCATAGCCGCCCAGGAGTCTTGCATCAACCTTGGTATTCTCCATCAAATCAAGAACTGAGCGGCCTTCAATGCTGAGCGCCAGCTGGGCCCTGTCCAGACGCATATCGAAATCATCGGCAATGTTGAATTGGTGGAGTACGGCCCCGATATCAGGATCTTCTACAGAGACATCGAGGGCGGCATCAATGGTATTGGCGTTGATCCCGAAATTGAGCAAGCCGTTGTAGTCGCTGCCGGCAAAGCGACTTTTAAACGGTGCATTACTCATTCTGCCGTTTTTCAGTTCGCCTTTGAAGGAGATAGCTTCGAGATGCTGTTTCCCCCATATAAGCTGTTTTACCCCGATATTGACATCGGCATCGGCAATCACGATATCATTTGGCAGCAAAGGAACATCAAGGTTAACCCCTTGGGTCGGAACAGTCTGTTCTACCTGCGGCAACTCATCATTATTGATGAATTGGCCGAACTGGGTGAAATTAAGCTCACTGAAATTGGCGTCAAAGTCCAAGTAGGGACGTTCGCCTTCTGGCCGCCATGCCATGTTGATGTTCCCCTTGCTATTGAGCAGGTTGAAATCAGGCATGGCCAATTTTATCCAGCCATCATGGTAGCGGATCTTGCCGGTGATGTTGACTGGGCCATGAATATCAGCGGTTGTACCTAGCCAGGGGCTCAACAATTTGGCGTCCTTGCTTTGGATGTCCAGATTGAACCAGCTATCCTCTTCCCATCGGGTATGTTTAAGTAAACCTTCCGCACTGACATGCAGGGCTGGACTGTTCAATGATATTTGGGTCGGCCAATCGCGATTAGAAAGTACATCGCAAAATGTGCCGGCTTTAACTTTGAAACGGGTGGGAATACCCATCAATTGGCCTTGAATATCGGACTTGAACGGCACGTTGAGCCCGGCAATGAGCTTGGCCTTATCAATAGCGAATGAGGCATCACCGCCCCACTTGACCTCGGCTTGATCAATATTAAGTTCGGCCCGTGAGTTTTCCAGCCATTCAGACAGTTTGGTGCCTTGGGTGGTGATATTGAGTTTGGCGCTTTCGAGGTGGCCTCGCGCATAGCCCATACCGCTTAACCAACGTGCCATTTCTCCCAGTGGTGACTTTTCGGCACCGAGCGTGACATCAACGGTAGACGTCCAGTCAGTGGCATTGATATTTGCCGAGCCCCTAAATGGAACTTTGGCTATATCAGCGGTCATTGGTGCATGGAGTTCGCCAGCCTTGCCGTTGACTTGCAATGACAGGTTTTCGATGGATGTGCCAAGTCCTTTTACTTCGTCAATCGACAGTTCAACGTTGGTAGTGGTTTTGACCAGCCATTGATCCAGTGCACGCTGAAGCGGCGATTGTTGAGGTGGCGCACTGCTATAGGCCCGCATCATTATTGGCTTGGGCTCTAGCCAAGGGCGCAGATCAATAAGCGGTATATTTAGTTTGCCGTCAATAGTGTTGTGATCGCCAAGCGCAATATCTAAAAAGCCACTGCCGTGGGTGATCGGGCTGTCGATCGCCAACTCGCTGACTTTTAGGCGGTTGGCCGATGCTGATATCTTGGTAGTGATATTAAGCGGGGCCAAATATTGCAGATCTAAACCCAGTAAATTGGCAACTGGCTGGGTGTTTTGCCAACTGAGGCTCACATCGGCGGTAGATATCCCTTGATTGATCGGTAAAACATCAGCATCAATGTTTAAGCTGGCTCCGGCAAATTCTCCTTTGGCCTGTAGTTTGCCGTATTGTTCGTTGAGCAACTGCTCGAGATCGCCGATAAGCTCAAGGTTGTATTGTTGGCCGATGATACTGCCGCTTGCATTTAGCTGCCATTGGTTATCGATGGGTGCCAGCAGCATGTCGTCGAGATACCAGTCGAAATAGGTGTCGGTAGAATGGTCTTGGTATACGAATGACAGGTTGTGGGCTGAAATTTTGTTATTAATTGCCAGCTTGAGTGGTGAGCGGGTTTGAGCATCATTATTTTGCGAACTGGCTTGATTATCGCGATCAAGGTTGCCCATTAGCCAGTTTGCGTCCCCGTCACTGTCTTTAGCAAGGTTCAACTCGATAGTATCAAGCTCAAGATGGTCAACAGACAATGTGCCGCCAAGCAGAGGCAAAATACCAATTTGAGCATGGATTGAGCCTGTCTTCAGCAATGGCTGCCAATTGAAAGCATCTGTGTTGGCGATGGAGATGCCGTTGAATTGTACTTCGGGACGGAATGATAAAACGAGCTTGATCTCGCCATCGATGCGGGCTTCGCGATCCAGGTTTTCTGTTAGCCATTCACTAATGGTTGTGCGGTAAGGCGTCAGATCTAGATGAATACCATAGCCAAGAGTCGCAACACAGAGTGCGACAGGTGTCAGAACACCAATCCCAGCCCATTTGGCGATCTTGCGGAGGTTACGTTTCGACTCGCGGGTAGGGGCGGGAGTCGAAACTTTATCGTTGTGGTTTGTGTTTTCTGGGCTCATGCAAATTCTGTAGGATGCTGTGGTACTGATATCTCATTTCTTCGTGAAATGTTCTGCAGTATCACTACTTGTTGTTATTTGGATGCTGTTTTATTGCGATAAGATACCATGGAAAAAGCTAAATCGATAATTTTTCAGCATATTTTGACGAAAAATTGGCACATCTCATGCTGTAAAGGTGTTGTTTGATGGAAAATTGACACTTTGCCAGAGGGTGGGACGTTATCAGTTTCATTAATGTGTACTATCAAGACTAACGTTTTGAATCATAACTCCTGAACAGTAAACTGGTTGATAAAGGGGGGATTATGAGTAGTGATTCACCAAGTATGATTCTGTCTATTCAGCAATTATCTTCAGGGTTTGAAGCCATTTCCAGCATGAGCCTGACGTCGACATTGGCCATGGGGCAGCATCTGGCAATTAGTGGGCCGTCGGGTTGTGGTAAGTCAAGTTTATTGAAAGTTCTGTGCGGCTTGAGACCGGCGCTTGCTGGGCGGATAGTGTGGCAGCAACAGGCGGTAACCGAAGCCAATTTGTCGTGGTGGCGCCAGCAGTTTTGCTATCTCCCCCAGCAGCCAGTGATGGGAGCGGAGGATGTCTATTCGGTACTACGGTTGCCATGGCGGCTGAAGGCCACATCTGTGGTAGAGCCTACAGAGCAGCAGTGTTTGCAGGTTTTGGAGCAGTTGGATTTGGCATCCGTGCAGTCAAAATCTGTTAATACGCTATCCGGAGGTGAAAAACAGCGTTTGGCCATTGCCCGCGCTGTGCTGATGCAACGTCCGCTATGGATTATGGATGAGCCGACCTCGGCCTTAGATGCCGCTAGTCGTGATAGATTGGCGGCTCTTACTCGCCAGTACTCCTTGATGGTGGTCTCAGTTTCTCATGATCCTGCGTGGGTGGCAGGGGCCGATATTGTCTATTCAATGGAGGGGCGGAATGGGTGAGACCTTAGCGATTAGCCATTGGGCACTGGCGGGGTTCTATACCCTGTTTATTATTCCGCTGTTTTTATTTCGTTATTGGCAATTGGGGTTGGGTAAAAGCTTGATTGCCGCAGTATTGCGTATGACGATCCAGCTGTCTATTGTTGGCCTATACCTGCAAACCCTATTTGAATTTCAGAACCCGTGGCTGAACAGTCTTTGGTTGTCGGTCATGGTAGTGGTGGCCGGCAGCAGTATTTGCAAACGGGCGGGGGTAAGTGCCAAGCGTTTTCTCCCTGCTGTGTTGATAGGCCATTTAGTGGCGATGCTGGGGGTGTTGCCACTGATGCTGGCGGGGGTGATTAAAGCCGAACCTTGGTGGCAGGCACAGTATTTGATTCCAGTGGCGGGAATGCTGCTGGGTAACTGTCTGTCGGCCAACGTATTGGCGTTGGAGCGCTGGTACAGTAGCTTGAAAGATCGTGCTGAAGAGTACCAGTTTTACTTGGCTATGGGTGCGCCTAATCCGGGAGAGCCTTTTATCCGAGAGGCAGTGAAAGCTGCGTTGGCCCCGCAATTGGCGGCAATGACAACATTAGGTATTGTGAGTTTGCCGGGTATGATGACCGGACAAATTCTGGGGGGAACCGAGCCATTGCTAGCCGTGAAATACCAGTTGGCCATTATGGTGGCGATTTTTATTTCCGCGTCTTTGTCTGTAGCCACGACACTGGCTATTGCCAGCAAAACCGCTTTTAACGTATACGGTGAATTTCAGAAATGAGGTTGGGAATATCTCTATTAATAGGGAGTATGAGTCCTATTTTACTAAAATTTAGGCATTTAAATTATTGTGAGAAAATACCGATAAGTTTGATAACCATTTGATTTATTGATGGTTGTAATGTTCTGGGTGATCCGTTTCACACTCTGTCATTGAGGCAATAATAATCCAGTAAATGCGATAAAAATCATCTATAGGTGATTTCCTTCCTGTAATAGCATGACAGTATGTTAAAGAACGCTAGGTCATGCTCATGAAAGTTGTTGCTATAACCGCCTGCCACACAGGGATTGCACATTGCTATATGGCTGCCGACCGATTGACCGACGCTGCCCGAGCCCTGTCGATTCAGATCAAGGTTGAAACCCAAGGCGCGATGGGAATTGAAAATAAATTATCAAAACGAGATTTTGATAATGCTGATTACATATTGTTGGCTGCAGAAATAAAACTAAGCGAAAGCGAACGGTTTGAAGGAAAAAAAACAGTTCTCGTTTCGGTACAAGACGCCATCAATAAACCTGAATTCCTTTTGAAACAATTTAAGTGAACATCATGAAGAAAGAAGTCGCCTTTATTTGTGAATTGCCCAATGGGATTCACGCTCGCCCTGCCAATCATTTGGAAACTGTGTGCTGTCAGTTTGATAGTGATATTACTTTAATGAACCTGCGTAATGGCAACAGTGGATCGGCAAAGAGTGTATTGTCGCTAGTGGGTACCGATACTCTGTTTAAGGATCCTTGTTCGCTTATCATCGAGGGGGGTGACGCCGAGCTGGCTCAGTCGATGCTTGAGACTTATTTGCGGGAGGAATTTCCCCATTGCGATGCTGAGCTGGTGGTGATGGACGAATCTGACATAGTGCTGCCGCAGTCTTTGCTTCGCCATAATCCCGTTTTGCTCAAGGCCAAGCGTCTGTCGGCTGGGGTTGCAAAGGGGCAGTTGGTACGTTTCAGTGATATGGATCTGACTCTATTTGCTCAGGCTGAGGCCAGTGTTTGCTTTGAGCAAGCCACCGATCAGGTTCGAAAGCAGTTGGCTGACAATGCTCAGACGGCCACCGGTGAAGAAAAAGCGATTATCGAGGCCCACTTGGCTATTTTAGCGGATGAGGCATTTGTCGGTCAGATAGAGGGTTTGGTTGCCAATGGCAAGACGGTTGCCGAAGCTGTGCTAGCAACGGTCGAGTCTATCTGTCATACCCTGCTGCAATCATCCTCGGATTACCTTAAAGAGCGGGTGCTGGATATCAAGGATATCGCTCTGCAATTGTTGGTGGCCGCTCACCCGTATCTTGAGATAGAGACGGATTTTGTCTTGTCTCAGCCATCGATTGTGGTTGCCAGTGATTTGACACCTAGTCAGTTCCTTGGTTTAGATCGCGGTATGTTGCAAGGGCTGATCCTGACCAACGCCGGGGCAACATCGCACACTGTAATTTTGGCCCGTGCCTTTAATATCCCGGCTATCGCGGGCATTGACTTGGATACCTGTGCTGCCTATGAGGGCGAGTTGGCATATATTGATGGTAATTTGGGTGTTGTTGCGCCTGCGCCAACCCCGGCTGTCGCCGTCTATTTTGAACGTTCCCTTAAGTTGGCGCAGCTAGGTAAAGAGCGCCAGCATGAGTTTCTGGCTGCATCTGGCATGACCAAAGACGGTAAATTGGTTGAAGTAGCGGCCAATATTGCCTGTACAGTGGAGGCCGAACCGGCTTTTTCTCTAGGGGCAGAAGGGATTGGCCTTTTCCGAACCGAGATGCTGTTTATGGATCGCGCCTCTGCGCCGGATGAAGCCGAGCAGTTCGAGTGTTACCGGCAGGTACTTGATGCTGCAGGCGATAAGCCAGTGATTATCCGCAGTATGGATATCGGCGGCGATAAGCCGATTGATTACCTCAACTTGCCTGCCGAGCACAACCCGTTCTTGGGTTACCGGGCTGTTCGGATTTATCCTCAGTTTGTTACCTTGTTCCGTACTCAATTGCGCGCTGTGTTGCGTGCGGCGCAACATGGCCATACTAAGCTGATGATCCCGATGATTCAGAGTATTGAGGAGATCCGCTGGGTAAAAAGTCAGTTGGCATTGGTGAAAGCGGAATTGGAATCTGAAAATATCGGTTTTGGTGAGCTTGAACTGGGGATCATGGTTGAGATCCCGGCAGTGGCTTTCATGATGGATCAGTTCTGCCGCGAAGTTGACTTCTTCAGTATTGGCTCGAATGACATGACCCAGTACCTTCTGGCCGTCGATCGTGATAACGATAATGTTGCCAAACTGTACAACAGTCTTGCTCCATCTTTCCTCCGCTTGTTGCGTGAAGTGGTTGTTGGTGCCCATGAATACGGAAAATGGGTCGGCCTATGCGGAGAGCTGGGGGCCAACAAGAAAGTGTTGCCCCTGCTGGTGGGCGCGGGTTTGGATGAACTTAGCATGGCAGCGCCAAGCATTGTGCCTGCGAAGGCATTGCTGAGTCAGCTAGATAGCAAGCAATGTGAGGCATTGTTCCAGCAGGCGTGTGATTGTGCGACGATTGCCGAAGTTGAAGCCTTGCTCGATGAGTTCGAGCGCAGCCAAGAGGCTAAGCCGCTATTGGCGACGGAATGTGTCTTGCTAGATTGTGATTTTACAAGCAAAGAAGAAGCTATTCAGGCACTTGTCGGTAACTTGGGGATTTGTGGCCGTACTGTAAGGGTCAATGAGTTAGAAGCTGATATCTGGGCTCGAGAGGAGGTGTTCTCTACCGGATTGGGTAACGGGTTCGCTATTCCACATACCAAATCTGACAATATTCAGCACTCATCGATTTCAATTGCGCGGTTGGGTAAGCCAGTAAGTTGGACAGCAGACAGTGATGATAGTGACGTTGAATTTGTGATTATGCTGACCCTTAACAAGGAGCAAGGCGATCAGCATATGCGAATATTCTCCGGCCTCGCGCGTAAGCTGATCCATGAGAGTTTCCGTAACACCTTAAAAGAAATGACCACAGAGTCAGAAATGATTGCGTTCTTGCAATCAGAGCTCTCGCTATAAGCGCGACAATGTTTGTTGGCATAAGCAGTAGCGGCCTTCGTATGAGGGCCGCTATTTTGCTATTGGTGGAGATTGGTGGAAGTTCGATCGATTATTCCTCGGGGGCTTTATAGGTAAGTTCCACGGATCGGATAATTGTTTTCAGGGTTGCGAATAAATGCCAAGCCTGCGAGCAATGTTTTTAGATCTGGTCGGGCAAACGGGGCATTTGAAATGTCAATAATTTGTATCTCATTGTTTTCATTTATGACAAACAAGCCCGGTTCAGCGAATGGATGATCGGTTTCCTGTGCTGAGCGAGGATGGGAAATATACAGTCCGAGCTGCTGCATTTGCTCGATGTTAAGGCCATAGCCGATAGGAAAGC
Organism: Photobacterium aquae; assembly: GCF_001029445.1. GTDB lineage: Bacteria > Pseudomonadota > Gammaproteobacteria > Enterobacterales > Vibrionaceae > Photobacterium > Photobacterium aquae. Next base: position 74,107 of record NZ_LDOT01000013.1, on the reverse strand, counting down.
TAACCGATAAGTTATCCATATGCGTACGTAATTGCTCCTCGCTATCAGCAGAGGCTACAACAATATCGATCCCTAGAGCCCCAAATTGTTCTCGCAGCGTTTCAAGCTCGTTGAGGTAGCGGGTGCATAGCGGGCAGTGTCGGCCTCGGTAGATCACAACCATTTGCCAGTCTGTGCCTTGCTGGGGAACACCGAGGATCACGTCGGTGCCAGTTAGGGTCGGTAGCGCTATGGCCGGGAAAATACTGCCTGCCTTTAATTTGCCGGAAGTCATTATCAATACCTTTTGTGCATAGGTTGGAGTAAGTATCCCTATGTTAGGCTTGAATATAAGTGACTGAAACTGTGATTATTCGACTACCACCCATTCTTATTTGGAATAGATCGAGTGGAAAATCTGTGCGCATGTTGTCACGTTACATTTTATCGCTTGTTTAAGGATTTGGACTGAAATAGGATAGCGTTATCTGGTATGGCTGGTAATTAGCGTGCCAATTTTAACTATCTGTATTTGAAGAATAAAATGAAGAAAATTATCTCATCTTTGATGCTTGTTGCGGCTTTGTCTGGTTGTGATGATGCTAATCAAGTGATTGATCAGGCTCAGAAAGCGGCGAACAATGCTGTTGATACCATGCAAGAGAAAATGGAATCTGTTGATCTTAGCAAGCTAAACCTCGAACAATTGGGTGATGCCGCGGCTTCGGCACAAAAGCTTGCCGAGTCTGTTGACGAAGCACTGAATGCTGATTTCAGTGATCCTGAAGTATTAACAGAAGTTCATGAGCACATTTCCAATGCTTACAGCTGCTTGGTGGAAGCGTCATCTGAGTCAACAGCTGAAAAGCTGATGGACAAAGTGATGGTCACTATCAGTAACGAAGATGCAAAAACACTGATTGAAAAGAGCATTGAGAAAGCGAAAGAAGCTCAAAAGTGCGTAATGTAATCGTGTTTTGAATGAAACAAGCCCACCAAGGTTTAACCGTGGTGGGCTTTTTTGTTGGCGTCTGTCTTTAGAGCCCGTGCAGCCTCAACCATTAAACCGTTGGCGGAATGCCCTTGGGGTTAATCCCATTATCTTTATAAATGTCTTGCGGCACGCGGTACTGTCTTGGTAGCCCACCAGATGGGCGATATGTTCAAAGGGATACTGGCTGGCTTCAAGTAAGTCACAGGCTTTTTGTATCCTTAGCCGTTGTAAATACTCATTGGGTGAATAGTGGGTTGCCTGACGAAAACGACGGAGCAGAGAGCGTTCACTCAGGTGCACGAGACTGGCCAACTGGGTGACAGTCAGTGAGCTGGAATAGTGCAAGTTGATGTGTTGCTGAACTTGCCTTATGACATGGTCGTTATGGGTTGTTAATGGAATGAACTGCTGGTAGTACCGTTGCTCTCGAGGGGCGGTATCGACAACTAGCATCTTGCCTAATTGGCGCATGACAAATTCTCCAGCATGCTTGGCGATGATATCCAAACCAAGATCAAGCCATGACATCATGCCACCAGCCGTAACGATATCGCCATGATCGATCAGTATTCGGTCTATATCCAGAGGCTGGTTTGGAAAGGTGTGTCGAAAATCATCAGCCAGCCCCCAATGTGTGGTGACAGCGCGGCATTGCAAGGTGTCGGTATGAGCAAGAATAAAGGAGCCGGCACAGGCTGAGGCCAGTTTACTTCCGCTCCGGTGCTGTTCATTGAGCCATTGAATATGTTCGGTATTGGGGTGACGGTAATAGTCCCCAGACATACTGGGCGGTAAGATTACGATCTGATAAGTCTCATCATGATTTTCAAATGTTTCAATGATAGTGGGTACGAACTGACAGCGAAGGTTGTGTTCTTTGCATACGCGGTTTGCCAGCATGAAGAGCTCATCCAATCCATAAATTGCTGAGCGAAGTGCTGACGGGTAATGGCAGATAGCGATAGTAATGGTTGTCATTTGGTTAATGGGGACAATTTGTCCGTTTTGGCATGTTTTATGTCATTGTAGACACTGCTTAGATTATCCTCAATCGGCCATACTGTGTGTATTGAATGCGATGAAACAAAATCTGAAACACAAAGGAGCCTTGTATGAACCAGAAAGCCTTGTTGGTGATTGACTTACAAAATGACTATTTCCCAGGTGGTAAATTCCCGCTTTGGAACACTGATTTGGTATTAGGTAACATCAAAAACGCGATTGAGTTAGCGCAAGAACATGATGTGAAAATTATCCATATTCAGCATATTGCGGATCCCGCTGTTGGTGTCGCGCCGTTTTTCAATCAAGGTACCGATGGGGCGGCGATTCATTCTGAGATATTGGCGGCCGCACCAGATGCAGATGTTGTCATCAAGCACTACGCAGACAGTTTTGAAGGAACAAACTTGGAGGGCTTGCTGGCCCAGTACGGAGTGGATGAATTGCTTGTCTGCGGCATGATGACGCAGAACTGCGTGACGCATACGGCGATATCTAAGGCGGCGGAAAAATATCAGGTTTCCATTCTGGCGGACTGTTGTACAACAGTCGATGAAATGATCCACAATATTGCATTGCATGCAGTGTCGACCCGGATTCCGTTGGCCGGTTACAAAGAATGTTTTTAAATTTCAATTAAATCATAGCGTTATGATTTAATGTGTGGGGGCGGGAATAATTCCCGCTTCTCTTGAGGCTTGGGCTTATATTGTCTACAATAGCGCACTTTTTATTTTCCAGAAGTGAAAGAAAATGACTGATTCTAAAGCGCAACCAGCTCTACCTGATCACCTATCATGTAACCCTCGCAGCCCGCACCACGTGGCAGAGTGCTTCGAGCACAACATCGGTATCCGTTTCAACGGTAAAGAGCGTTTCGATGTAGAGGAATACTGCATTAGCGAAGGTTGGATCAAGATCCCTTCACCAAAAGCACTAGACCGCCGTGGTCAGCCGCTTCTTATCACGCTGAAAGGCACAGTTGAAGCTTACTACTGCTAAGTTGTAGTTGCATAGCTTACTCTGATTGCAAAAAAGGGCCTACGTAGTGTGGGCCCTTTTTTATTGTCAGCAGGATCTAGCTTGTGAATGATTGCAAGTCATTAAGCGGCGTTCAAACGGTATTCGCTGGGTGTCTTACCGGTTTTTTGTTTGAATACCCGGCAAAAGTAGTTGGTGTCTTTGAATCCGCAGCGACGGGCTATTTCGTCTATTTTGAAGCTGTATGTCTTTAGCATGAACTTGGCGCGGTCAAGGCGTACGTAAGTGACGTAGTCTGCGTATTTCACGCTACCTTCTTGATTGAATAGGCGCGAGACATGGGCTGATGAAATACCAAAGCGATCCGCTACGGTGATGCGGGTAATGTCTTTGTGGAAGTTTTCTTGAACATAGATACAGATGTTGCGGTAAAGTCTTTCGCTTCGGCTTGTTTTTTCTTGCTGCGGGGCAGTTAATAGTGCTCGGCAGTATAAGATCAGTGCCTGTGCCAGACTGTTGGCCATTACTTCGGCTTTTTTGTCATCACCGATACAACTAAGAGCATTGATTACCAGTTCACAGCTCATGGACGAAGGTAGCGGCATGGAGTGCTTGACGACCTCGACAAATCCTTCCCCTTTGACATATTCAATATAGCTAAATCCCACTTGGCTTCGGCCGAACAGAATCGAGATCATCCGGCAGGATTTGTCCCATGTCGGTTTGCTCCAGGAGTTAGCCGGGATGTAGATCATCTCGTTGGGCTTAAGTGTGATTGGTTGGTGGTCATACTTGCCGTCAACAATGAGATCGTAATCACCGTCGAGCAGTATTTCAAGGCGGTTGAAGTTAACTTGGTAAGCGCCTTCGGGAGGAGTATTTTCACTCGTGCAAAGGTGGATAAGTTGGCCGTTGAATGTGTTTAGGGACTCGGTGATGATATGGTACATAGTCTGATCGGCTTTATATATGTGACTTGGGTATACGTCTAAGTAATAATGTGGTCAAGCTATTTACTGAGCGTCCTGAAATTAATTTTGTATTTTTGAAGTAAGTTGGCGAAATAAAAAAGGCGAAGCTACTGTTCGGGAGTAACTTCGCCAAACTCAATTATGCCTGAGCAAGCATACTTTCTAATTTGGTGATAATTTCAGGAGCCTGTTTTGCCGCTTGGGCAACGGTGACGCGAACAATCTTTTTACCGGCAAAACGTTCTTCGTTTTTGATTGCGATGTCTTTGGTCAGAATAACCACATCGGCTGTTTCAACATCGTTGGCATTCAGTTCGTTTTCAATACCGATTGCGCCTTGGGTTTCAATTTTAACTTCCCAGCCTTTTGCTTTGGCTGCGGTTTCAAGTGCTTCGGCTGCCATGTAAGTGTGGGCAACGCCAGATGGGCAAGAAGTTACGCCAATAAGTTTCATAATATTCTCTCTTCTTTGTTCGGTATTTATTCTGTATGAATTCTGTATAGGGTTAAGTCGGTATTAATCGAATGACAGCTCGAGTTCTTCTGTTTCGGCTTGTTTGTCCGCATCACGGTTCTCGATTGGTTTTTTCAAGAAGTTCACAACTAGAGCTGTGGTGACAGAGCCTGCAATGACCGCGGCGACGTACATTAGGCGACCTTCGACAACGGGCAGTACAATCAGGCCACCCCACGGTGCATGGTTGAGTACCCCGGCCATGAAGGCGACAACGTTACCGACGATACCACCAGCGACGATGGCAGGGATAACACGGGCTGGGTCGTTGGCAGCAAATGGGATAGCACCTTCGGTGATACCGATGCAGCCCATGATAGATGCCGCTTTGCCAGCTTCTTTTTCTTCAGGGGTGTATTTTTTCGGAGCAAGGAAGGTTGCCAGTGCCATGCCTAGCGGCGGTACACAGATAGCCACACCGACACCGCCCATTAGCCAAGGCTGAGTACCGACTTGAGTCTGGGCAAACAGGGTGGCTACCTTGTTGATTGGGCCGCCCATATCGAAAGCGGTCATGCCGCCAAGTACCATACCCAGCACGGCTTTAGAGGCTCCAGCCATTGACTGCAGGCCTTCGTTCATCATCGCCATGAAGGCGGCGATAGGCTGACCGATCACAAATACAACCAGTGCAGAGACAATGAAAGTACCGCCAATAGGAATGATAAAGTAGGTAGACAGGGCTTTCAGTTTGTTAGATAGCGGGATCCGCTTGAGTTGCAGTACCACATAACCGGCGATGAAGCCGACCACGATGGCCCCAAGAAAACCGGCCTGAACCTGGTTGGCAAGATAAGCGCCGATCATGCCCGGCGCAAGGGCAGGACGGTCAGCAATAGAGTAAGCGATATAGCCGCCCAGTACAGGTACAAACAGGGTGAAACCGGCGATCCCCATATCCCAAAGGCCTTCAAGGAAAACACCTTCCGGTACGGCACCTTTGCCGTTGAGCATCACTGACAGTGCAAGCAATACACCGCCCGCAACAACGAATGGCAACATGTGGCTGGTACCTGTTAGCAGGTGCCTTTTAAGTTCTGAAAATTCCACTTTCATACTCAAGACCTTTTGAATAGTTAATTAATAGATGTTATTCCGGACGGGAATCTGTCCTTGGTTGTTGCTGACGATTATGCGCGCTCAGTGATAGGTTGAATATTGGATATTCATATCCTTTACTGGAGAAATGTTGCATCTTGAAATGAGTGAGAAGCCCATCACAGTGGGAGTGGGTAAATATATTTTTTGTGCTTTAAGTCATGTTTTTAATTATTTTCACGCGTGTCGATTTTTTATTTCATGATTCGGTTGTGAATTTAAATTTGTTATTTATTCGCGGTTGTTCGTTATTTTAACTTGCTGAGGATTATGTCCTTTGGGCCATCAGCAATAATTTTGCCTTGCTCAAGAACGATAAGGCGATCGACAACATCCAGCATGGTGGTTTTATGGGTGAGCAACAATAAAGTGGTATCACGTTCCATGTCAGCAATGGTGTGTTTGATTTGCTGCTCGGCACGGTTGTCCATACTGCTAGTCGGTTCGTCGAGGATCAACAAAGGCGGTTGGGAGACAATGGCTCTGGCAAAGGCGATGGCTTGTTTTTGCCCGCCGGACAGGCATTGGCCATTTTCACCCACTTGCCGGTTGAGACCGGAAGGGGAGGATTGGGTAAAAAGGGCCACACCGGAGAGTTTGCAGGCTCGGGTGAGATCCGATTCTGAAACATGCTGGCGACCAAGCAGAATATTGTCGCGAATCGTGCCGAAGAACAGGGTGGGCTCTTGGGTCATGCAGCCGATGTGTCGCCGTAATTCGCCGGGATGAAACTGGGCTAGGTGATGTTGGTCAATCAGGATATTGCCGGTTTCAGGGACATAAAGACGGGTAAGCAGCCTTAGCAACGTGGTTTTCCCCGCCCCGATTTTGCCGATAATCCCGATTTTTTCGCCGGGACGAATAGTTAGGCTGACATGTTGCAAGGCTGGCGAATCAGCACCGGGATAGGTAAAGGAGACGTCGTCAAATTGGATTCGCCCGATTTGTTTCGCGACAGTCGTTTGGCTGTGGAATTGTTGGCTATGGCGTGAGGTAGGGGGCTGTTTTTCACCAGCTTGGGATACTGAGGATTGTGCCGAAGTAACGGCTGACGCTTCTTCTGGTGATGCCATGATTGCACTTAGGGTTTCGACGGCCGTTTTGGCCTGAAAATAACGTGTAGAAAGTTGTGACAGCTGGATCATCGGAGCGATTGCCCGGCTGGCCAGCATGGATACGGCAATCAGCCCCCCGACGGAGAGCTGTCCAGCGGCAATAAGATATACCCCGGTGATTATTATGCCCACAGAGACAGCTTGTTGGGTGAAGCCGGCGAGGTTATGCACGGAATCCGCCAGGCGGCGGGAGCGGACAGACCAACCCGCCATAGTGGCGACGGCTTGCTCCCAGCGGTGTTGGTATTGGGGTTGGCTGTTGAGCAGCTTGAGGGTTTCCAGTCCTGCCAGACTTTCGACAAGGTTGGCGTTTTTTTGGGTTGAGAGCTGGGTGCCCTGCTCGATGGCTTGCCGGAGCGGACGTTGAATAGCAAGGCTGTAAAGGGCAAGCAGGGCGATGGCGATAGCCGGAATGATCGCCAGTGGTCCGGCAATATAGGCGATGACAGCCAGAAAGAGCAGGGCAAAAGGCAGATCAATCAACGCAGAGAGGGAAGCCGATGTGAAGAACTCCCGAATTGACTCAAATTCTTGTAGATGGCGGGCAAATGCGCCGACGGAAGGAGGACGAGCGGCCATTTCGATACCCATTACTTTGCGGTAAATCGCTGCTGACATCAGGAGATCGGCTTTTTTCCCGCTGATATCGAGGAAGTAGCTGCGAAGACCTTTGAGCAGCAGATCAAAGCCGAAAATAATGGCTATACCACTGGCGAGTACCCACAGGGTATCGAATGCCTGATTGGGAACGACCTTATCGTAAACCAAGCGGGTGAACAGCGGGGTGGCGACAGCAAATAAGTTGATTAGGAACGATGCGACCAGTACATCCCGATAAATTGCCTTGGATTGCCACAGGGTTTGCCAAAACCAGCGGGAGCTTGGAGAGTGGTTTGTTTGGGTCGCGGTGCTGTGTTGCTGGCTGCGCTCGTCACCTTGGAAAGGCCGTTTGAATAGAAAAACCCGGTTAATAAAGGCTCTTTCAAGTTCGGCAAAACTGATCCAGTGTCCGGTGGATTTTGTATTACCGCCTTCTTGATAGTTGTCATCAGCTGGGCGGCTTGTTTCCTCAAGAGTGGTGTGGCCGCTAATTTGTGCCTGCTTTTTTTTATGGTCAATTTCGGTTACTACGCAGGCGGTGTTATTGCGCAGCAAGGCAATGGCGGGGAGCAGCAGCGGGGACAGTTCGGGGAGTGATAACTGTGCTTCGTGCGCCTCGAGGCCGACGTTTTGTGCTGCCCGTGGCAGCAGAAATGGTGGAAGCTGACCGTGTTCGATAGGCAAGCCGTCAAGTAGCAGCTCTGTCGAATGGGGTTGACCATGATATCGGCAGAGATAGCACAGTGCTGTCAGTAATGGATCATGCATTGTCCGTCTCCCCGCGCGTATTTTCCTGTTGATGAATGGCAAAGCCCTGAAATCCGGAGACTCCCAGTGCGGCAAGGGTTGATGCCTGTTGTTTGGTTTCAACTCGGGTGGCAATGGTGGTGATATCAAGGTGGTGCGCGGTTTGGATTAGCGCGCGCAGGGCATCTTGCTGAATGTCATCCTCGAGTTGTCGGGTATAGATAAAGTCAATCTTGACGTAGCGGGGCTGAAAATGGCGCAGGTAGCCGATGGAATCAAAGTGGCGGCCATAGTTGTCGATACCATAGGTAAAATGATGTTTATTCAATACATCACACAGCAGTTTGGTTTGGGCAGTTTCGAGAATAAATGCTTGTTCTGGTAGTTCGATAATAAGCTGCTGGCTGAAGATCGGGTTGTTATCAAGGAAGTTGTCTAGCCATTGGATAAAACCGGTATCAGTGATAGTCGGTAAGGCGAGATTGACGGCGACAAAGCGTGATTCCTCGTGGGGGAGGGCAAGGTAACGGCTGGCTTTTTGCAAAAGATAACAATCGAGTTCGCTGGTTCGCTCAAGTGCGGCCAGGGCAGGCATGAACAGGCGCGCTGGGTAATTGTGGTTGTGATGGGTGAGATTGGCAAACAATTCGCGGTGCAGGTTATGGCCATGCTGGTCATCGACGTTTTGGTAAGTGAAGCGAAACTGGTCATTGGCGATAGCCATCTGGCAGATTTCTAGCCACTTCTGCTTCCCCCATCCGTATCCCAACTCGGAGGCTTGCTGGGGGCTTAACCGATCTTGATTGGAGATATCTGGGTTTTGTGATATGCCACCGGATTCAACAAGGCCTTGTGTGTCACTGATAACGGCGACAAAGTTACTGTTTTGCTGGGCTTGCGAGAGCGCATTGTCACACAGCGCGAGCAGCTCAGGAACGGATGTCGCGATTGGCGGTGCAGAAGCCTGTTTGGTGATCACGCCGGTAAAAATAGGATCGGGGCTATCCGGGCAACAAACCTGTTGTGCATGGCTAATCTGCTGGGCACAACGGATGGCTTGAGAAATGGGCGGGGCCGCTGTCCCCCCTGTATTGATCAGCATGAATTCGGTGTGGCTGAGGCGGCCGAGATGGTATTCAGAGTGGGGGAATAGCTCGGATGTGGAAGCGCGGAGATGATCGCCAATGGTTTTTACCAATGTTTGTGCCGTGGGGTATTTGTGTTGGTGGCGAAGCAGGCGGATTGCCTCTACTCGAAAAATCAGGATATGCCCAGGTGTTTCGCTGTCCAACCATTCGGCCAGTTCAAGCAAGAGCCGTCGCCGGTTGCCGAGGCCGGAGTCAGGGTCTTGGTAAGCCCGCTTGCGCAGCAAATCAGCTTCTTGGGACTGCTGGTGGAACTGACGTTGGAGTTTCGTGCTCATTTGATTGAAGGCATCGGTCAGAGCCTTGAACTCCGAGGTTGCCGGCGCAGGAAGTGGTGAACCGAAGTGGTTGTCGGCAATAGCCCGGGTTTTTTGCTGCAAGATTGCCAGCGGGCGTTTAACCAGTCGATCGAGCATCAATTTGAGCAACATGACCCCGATAACAAAGCAGATCCCGAAGGTGGTGAGGAGCTCTAGGCTGCTTTGCCACAATTTGCTATAGGCAAGGGTTGGATGGCTGGTCACGGTAATTTTGCCGAGCTGTAACCAACCGCTGGTCAGGGTATTCTGCCGTGTAGTGGTCGGGATCGGTACTGCTTGCTGAAACCATCTTGGTACATTGCTTGGTGCGATGGGGTATTCGCGGGTGATCTGCTGTTGGTCGCTGAAGATCTCGAGGGAGACTTTTTGGTAAAGGCTACCATCGAAAATGGCATTGATGACCGATTCGGTGCCCACGCGATCGTTGTCGGCCAGATAAGGGGTGACAGCCAGACCAACGGCATGAATGGCGTTGTCGATCTCAGCGGTCTGCTGAGTGATCAGGAAACTACGGGTGGTGGTGAGCTGGCTGTAAAAGATACCGGCCAATAGCAGCAGGAAAAGCAGCAGCATCCAGATGAAGAGTCGATAGTAAAGGGGCATAGGCGCGCTCCTAGTGATTTCGCTGAAGGCGCGGTTGAGCGAACTGTTGATTGTCGAATCGCTGCCGTAGGTTATTCCAGTGCTTGAGCCGGCTGGCATCGCCAACGTGTTCCCCTTGTCCCCGCAATTTCATTAGCCATAGTTTGCTACCGTTGAAACTGTAAATAGGTTGAAGGTCAGGCCGTTCGGTCGCTGGCTTGATTTCCGGGTTCAGGTTATCCAGCAATAAAGGCACTGATGCAGGTGTAGGATAGTAGGCCAGCACCATGTGGAACTGGTTGAGCTGCAGGGCTTTGACATAGATGAGGCGTAATTTGTCGTCGGCGATCCCCAAGTCCCGCAGCGAGACATATTTGGCAATGCTGTAGTCTTCGCAGTCCCCGGCTCCGGCCCCGAGAAACTCAAATGGGGTTGCCCAGTAGTCTCGTTTTCCCCAAACCACCAGATCATCCACAAAGGCCATTTGGTTAAAAAAGTGGTTAACTGCTTCTAATTGTTGGAGTGGTTCTTGGCGGCGGATGGCATGAAGAAGCTGCTGCCAGCTACTGGCCCGTTTTTTAGCCTGTTTGCCATAGACCTGCTCGAATTTTGGAGGGAGCTTATCTATGTCGCTAAGGTTGTTGTCAGCCTGCAGGAGGCGTGATGGCAGGGTAATGAGTGCGACTAGTATTATCATGACTCCCCCTTTCATTGACTCGACCTAATCTGCCTTGAGTGAAAAGACCGTCCACTCTTCGAGTACTTGGCCCTGTGAACCCCGAACCCTTGCGGTTACCCGTCGGCTGAGGGTATTGGTTTGTTCAGGTGTCGCTGCCGCGACCGGTTCGTTGTCTCCGAAACCGACTGTGATGATGCGCTTTGGAGCGACACCAAGGTTGATTAAATGGCGGCGGACAACTTCCGCCCTGCGTTTGGACAAATCAAGATTGTAGTCATGACCTCCGACAGGGCTTGCATAGCCTTTGAGTTCGATTCTAGCTTCGGGGTATTGGCTTAAAAATGCCGCCATCCGGCTGATTTCAGATAGGAATTTATCAGGGATCACGGTGGAGTCATTGGCAAACAGAATATGTAGGTCATTGGCTTCGTTGCGTTTGACAAAGGTCGGGCAGCCATCATTGTCGACAATGGCCTGATGGGGTGTTGCCGCGCATTTATCACGGGCGTTGATGACGCCGTCATTGTCGTCATCGAGAAGATCGCGCGATTGACTGGCAATGGGTGGCGGTTCAGCCTCGGTACTACATCCGCTGCCCAATAGAGCGACAATCAGCAATATGGCGTTGATAAGCCGTGTGCTGGCGGGATGTTGACGAGTTAATAGCATGCTTTCACCTCCTAGCGCACCGATGTTGTCCATTTGTCTGGTACATCAACGCGCATTTCGTCGAGCAATTTTCCCGTGGCATTGAGCACCCGGTACTTAGCCAAAATGCCGGCATAATGTGATTGCAGGTAAGCCTTGCGGGCTTCGAACAGTTCATTTTCAGTGTTGAGGACATCAAGCAGGGTGCGTTGCCCGATTTGGAACTGCTTCTGGTAGGCGATAACGGTTCTTGCGGAAGCATCGACATGTTCTTGGAGGTATTGGGTTTGGTCGATAGCCAATTCCATGCCGCTCCAAGCAAGGCGAGTGCTCTCTTCGAGTAAACGGTAGGCTCGGTCTCGAACATCTTTGGACTCACTGAGTTGGTAGGCCGCCTGACGGCTTTCGGCCAGATCCGTTCCGCCGTTGTAGAGGTTGTATTCTACTTTCAACATGGCCTTGAATTCGTCGGTATGGCCGGGCGTACCGTCAAGCTCGTCTCCCCACTCTTGCGAGGCCTCCACGGAAAAGGTTGGCAGGAAATCTCCCTTGGCTTGCTTGTACTGCGAGGTTGCGGCATCAATATCGTATTTGGCGACATTCAGTACAGGGTTGTTGGCTTTGGCCTCGTTGAGTGCGGTATCTAATGTATTCGCCAGATAGTTTTGGTCCACCTCGGGTTTTTCCAGATTAACGGGAGGACTGCCTACGATGTGTAAGAATTCAGTATTTTTGTCCTGTAGATTGTTCTGGGCCGCAATAAGGTTTGAGCGTGAGCGGGCGAGGCGGCCTTCGATTTGCGACAGATCGGCAATGGAGCCAATCCCTGCATCGGTTCGTTTTTTGATATCGGTAAATATGCGCTGGTGGATGTCGTAATTTTTCTGGGACAACACCAGAACTTCCTGTGCCTCCAGCGCTGACAGGTAGGACTCGGCGACACGCAATGCCTTGTCTTGGGCATCGGCAAGCAGTTGGTAGCGCTGGGCTTCGGCCTCGGCTTTTGTGCGCTGGATATTGTGATAGGTAATCGAGCCGTCCCAGATTAGCTGACGTAGGCTGATGGTGGTATCAAGCGGGTTGTAGTCACCGGTACTGTTGGTGGTGTTGTCATAGTTCTCGTAACCGGCACTGGCTTCGATATCGACAGAAGGTAGATAGTCACCGAGGGCGGCTCTGCTGGCTTGGTTCTGGCCCATGAAGGTATTGTAGGCCCGCTTGATTTCCGGATTGCTGGCCAGTGTTTCGGCAACCGCTTGCTCTAGTGATTGGGCTGCCAGATGAGGTGAGAGCAGCAAGCTAATAGCCAGTAGCGGCAAGTAAATAGCTCTTCTGTGCCGAGTAGAGGTCAAAACAGGGGATGAAATATGCATAGGTTACTCCCTGAGTGCCGTGTGCTGGGCTTTGAGCACGGGGTTGAGTAAATATTGTAAGACGGTTTTATGGCCGGTAATGATGTCGGCTACAGCATGCATGCCGGGGATAATTGGCAATGGCTTGCCGTGACGGTCTTGAAATGCGTGCTGGTCGGTGCGGATCCGGATTTGGTAGAAACTGTTGCCTTCCTCGTCGATCTGGGTATCGGCGCTGATATGCTCGAGCGTGCCCGATAATCCGCCGTAGACGGTGAAGTCATAGGCGCTGAATTTGACTGTGGCTTTCAAGCCGGGATGGAGAAAGCCGATGTCTTTCGGGGCGATTTTGGCTTCCACCAGCAGGCTGTCTTCGGTGGGTATGATCTCGACCAGATCCATTCCTGGCTGGATAACGCCTCCCAAGGTGTTGATATGGATGGCCTGTATCTTGCCGTTGACCGGAGAGGTCACCAAGGTACGTGATACCTTGTCTTCAAGTCCGACATGGGTTTGGCGTAGGCTATCTAGCTTGTCGGCCGTTTGGTTGAGCTCGGCCTGAATGTCTGAGCGAGCATTGAGAGCGATATCCAGCCGTTTGTAGATGGCTTCGTTCAGGGCCGCCCTCATGGCTGGGATCTGTAGCTCGGTGGACGTCATTTCCCGGCGGGTATCGTTGACCTGCCGCTTGATTTTAAGCAGCTCGACCCGAGGCACTACTCCTTCGTCGGCAAGGGGCTTGGTGATTTTGTACTCTTCGCTGGCAAGGTAGTAGCTCTGTTTTTGATTTGCAAGGCGGGCTCGTGCTTCATCCAGTTCGCGGGATCGCTGCTGGATCTGTTGAGCCATCACATCGAGCTGGTTGCCCAAGGTAGCCAGTTTGTCGCGGTATTCATTTCGTTGGCGCTGGAGCAATTTGTCATGGCCTTCTTGCAAGTTTTTGGGAAACGCCAGCTCGTTAGGCGTGACGATGACCGATTTTCGCCACAATGATCCCGGTGATTTGTCGATTGGGCGGGTTCGGATACTCGTAAGCAGGGCGTTGAGCCGGATGCTATCGGCTTCGAGACTGATGAGATCCTGACCCTGACCGGCGTAATCGGAGCGAAAACGGGTATCGTCAAGTTGGAGCAGTGGTTGTCCGGCCGTTACGGTTTCGCCTTCGCTAACCAGAATCGCTTTGACTATTCCCCCTTCGAGGTTTTGTACGATCTGCCGCTGCGAGGAGGGGATCACCTTACCCTCACCGCGTGTCACCTGTTCGAGGCTGGCATTGGCCGCCCATAGGATTGCCGAGATCAAAAAGGCCGCAATGACCCACACCAGAAGCCGCGATCGCTTTTCTGGCAGGAGAAGCACCGCATAATGCTCGCTCGGGACGAATGCCCGATGCTCAGGTGCAATTGCTGGGTCATGGTCGGGCTGTCTGTTTGTCTTCATACTGCTGTGTCCGCTGCACCTCTTTAAACGTAATTGGGTATCGCTATTTGCCTGTGATTGAGCGTTTGCCGCTAGCTAATAGTGCTGCTAAACGGATGGGGGCAAGGGAAAGCGTAGAGGAGCAAAACTGTCCTTGGCGTAACGAGATTGGGAATTCCCAAACCTGAGAACAGTTTATGGTTTGTGATGGCTGGCTTGTTGTTGAGACTAGACTGGAGGAATATCGGCACTGCTCGCGCCAGCGGTAGGAATAGGTTTGGCGGTAAAACTAAGGGCAGGCTTTGGCTTAGGTTGCTAGAAGAGTTGTTCTATATGGCTGAATCTCCCTCTATCCAGCCGACGGCAGCGGCTGAACCGTGGTCTGCTTCCTCGTCTGCTGATTCGGCGCAAACCGGATCGGATTCGTCAGTGGTGGTGGTTGAACAGGGGACGGCAGTTGTCACATTGCCCGATCGTGAGGTGGTGGCTGTTCCCGCAGGTTATCAACTTGAGGTGCCTGTTGCAGGTGCCGTTGTTTTTGCTGATCCCGGAACCCTCTATGTCGTTATGAAAAACGGCAAGTTGGAGCTGGTCGATTGGCCATGTCCTACCTGTGTGCGTGTTGCCCCGAGTGATGCCGAGCGCAGGGCTTTGCTTGCGGAAGCGGCGGAGGTATCAGGCCGAGCTCAAGGCGATGACGTGGTGGTGTATCCTCTGGCGGCCGAGGCCTTTCCCGATGGTGCCGAACAGTTTGCCAATGCCCTGACGGCGCAAGAGCTTGAGAGCCTGCAAGCACAGATTCTGGCAGGGGAAGACCCAACAGCCTTGTTCGAGCCACCCGCTGCCGGTATTGGTGCTGGCGAAACCGCCAACGGTGGGTTTGTGGTGGTCGAGTACGACGGCGACAGTACTCTGACTGAGGCAGGTTTTGATACGCGCTATGAGCGCGAAGAATTTGATGAGCCCGATGATCCGCCACCGCTGTTTGCTGCCGGGGGAGGAGAAACAGGGAGCATGGTCCTGACTGAGGGCGATTTTCAGCCCAATACCTATCCTTCTACGTCTTCTGTGATGGTGACAGTTTCCGCCGCATCGCTGCCGTTAGATCCCGCAGCGTTTACTTTTGCCCCTCAGCAATTGGCCGAACTCTTGGCGGAATTGGAGGCTGAGCTGACCTCCAGTGGTCAAGCTATTGATTTTGAATTTGATCCCGCACGCAATGCTATTGTCGGTACAAGCGCAGGCAATAATGTAGTGGTGACCTTTCAGTTGACCGCTGACTCGACTGGGCGGGATGTCGATGTGACCGTGACCACCCAGCTTGATAGACCCCTTGATCATCTTTCCGCATCATCGGGTGGTTTGGTATCAAATATTAATGATGTCATTACGGTTTCCCTGCCGATACAAGGGGCTGATTTGGCTGGCAATGCCTTGGATAGCCCGATTGTTATAGCCAGTGCAATTATTGACGGTGTTGATCCGCTGTTTGGTTCGGATCCCGGTACTTTGATTGATGAGGCTGATTCGCTGGGGGTCGAGTTGGCAGGGGCTATCCCCTTGGATGTTGGCAGTGATGAAATCAATACCTTGGTATTCAACCCGCAGCAGCCCGATCTCGAGGGACTGACCAGCAATGGTTTTGCCACCACGTTGACTGTTAACGGCAACCAGCTGTTGCTGGTGGATAGTCGTGGTGAGTCGGTACTTACTGTAACTATCAATACTGATGGTTCCTATGTCGTCAATTTAATGCAGCCAATTGATGAGCTTAACCGTGCGGAACTGGTGCTTGAGTTGGCGGTTGTTGCCACGGATTTCGATGGCGACACGGCAACAGGCAGCATTGTGCTCAATATTGTTGATGGCAATAGTCCACCGGGGGGCGAAACGGGCGCAATTACGATTACCGAACCTGATTTGCAGCCTGATAGTTATCCCGGAACCGGGCAAGACATTATCGATATCGCCCCGGGAATCGACAGGCTGGATCCGACAACGGTGATGATTGATGAGCTGCAGTTGGCAGATTTGCTCGCTGCCCTGACGCAATCTCTGAGTACTGGCGGCAATGCATTGAGTTTTAGCTACGATGCGACGAACGGGGTGCTATCAGGAGCAACGACCAGTGGCGAACTTGTCGTTACCCTGACGCTGACGGCGGTGCAGAGCCCCGATGGGTTGGGGATCTCGGTGACGGCGGATTTGGTTCAATTGCGCCCGCTGGATCATCTCGCGGACGGAGCCAATAACCGTTATGTGAGTGTTGACGGCGAGCAGATAGTGATTTTGGTGCCGATACAAGCCAATGACACCGATGGTGATTTTCTGGATCAGCCAGCCGAGCTGACAGTAACGATCAATGACGGGGTGTTCCCGGCATGGGGGCAGGATAGCGGGGCGGCGGTCACGGATCCGGATAATACCCCGCCGGGGCTAGTATCGCAGGCCAACGGAAGCAATCCGGTGGATGTGGGCAGTGATGCGGTCTCGAGCGTGGTGTTTTTGGATACCAGCGAGCTGGCATCGATTATCGGTGGGTTGAGTAGCAATGGCCGCCCTGTTGATTATCGGATAGAGCAGAATCAGTTGGTTGTCACTGATAGTCAGGGAGCAAGTTTGCTGGTGGTCACTATCAATTTGGATGGTAGCTATCAGGTTGCCCAATTTGATGCGTTTGATCAGCCAGTGGACAGCAATCTGGTGCGGCTGCCCATCGCGGTGCGGGTGACCGACGACGACGGCGATTCTGCCGATAGCCAGATTGTGGTGACCTTGCAGGACGGCAGTGATCCTGCTGGCGGGGAAGCATCGGCCGTTGAGATGGAAGAGCCGGATTTAGAACCCAACCAGTATCCGCAAAGCGTGACAGCCACGTTGATACTGGTGGCCGGGGCCGATCGCCTGCTGCCGGATTCCGTGACGCTTGATCCCGCTCAGCTGACCGCAATTATTGCCGATTTGCAGGCGGCGCTTAGTTCGGCGGGGCAAGCATTGGCCGTGAGCTATGATGCAGCATCTGGTTTACTTGTGGCCAACTTGCCTGATGGCAGTGCCGTTTTGCGTATTGTTGTGACAGCTGTACAGGCTGCGAATGGCAATGATGTTGCGGTTTCGGTTGTGACCACCCAACTGCAGCCGCTTGATCACCTTGATTCGACAGTAAGCTCGCCCTATATCACCACCAATGGCGAGCAAATTGTGGTGAGCTTGCCGTTGCAGGCGACGGACAGCGACGGTGATGCCTTGGTGCAACCGGCTAGCGTGGCAGTCACGATAAATGATGGGGTATTCCCGGCGCTGGAATCGGGCTCGGGGGTCAGCGTTAATGAAACGCAAGACGAAGGTCAGGCTGTTACCGGGACGATTGCCATTGATAAGGGCAGTGACGATATTGCCAGCTTGTTATTTGCTGCTATTCAACCGCCCTTGGATCTGACCAGCAATGGCAGCCCGGTGAGTCTGGTGGTGGGCGGAACGCCTAGCGGCTCTGAAATCAGCTTGGTGGATGGGCTAGGCAATACCGTTTTGGTGGTGACATTGGCGGTTGATGGCCAGTATTCGGTTACCCTGAGCGGGACATTGGATCACGGCAACAGTGAAAGCTTACAAGTGCCGCTGGATGTTGTCGTCACTGACAATGA
This sequence comes from Photobacterium aquae, assembly GCF_001029445.1. Lineage (GTDB taxonomy): Bacteria > Pseudomonadota > Gammaproteobacteria > Enterobacterales > Vibrionaceae > Photobacterium > Photobacterium aquae. The sequence continues at coordinate 56,317 of NZ_LDOT01000013.1, read as the reverse complement.
TGGCGATCAGGCTCCGGGGCAAATCGTGGTTACAGTGACGGATGGCGATGATCCGCCGGGAGGCAATACGGTCGAGGTGACGGTGGTCGAGCCGGATCTTGAACCGAGCGGTTATCCTATATCAGCGACTCAAACGGAATTATTGCAGGCAGGAGCCGATCGTTTAGTGCCTGAATCGGTACAGATTGATCCGGCAGATGTGACTGCTATTTTGACCGAACTAGAAGCCGAGCTGACTTCGGGGGGCGGTCTCGCTTTGGTGTTCAGCTATGATCCGGCTTCAGGCATATTGCAGGGTGAGTTGGCTGATGGCACGGTAGTGTTGACGATCACTTTGCTGGCTACTCAGGCGGCCAATGGACAAGACGTGGAATTGGCTTTGACGCTGACCCAATCGGCTCCGCTTGATCACAATCAGAGTGGCAATAACAGCGGATTTGTTGCAGTTAACGGCGATGAAATCGTGGTGCGCTTACCGGTGACTGCCCAAGATGTTGATGGCGATAGTTTGGCGACTGTTGTGACGGCGACGGCCACCGTGGTTGATGGCGAGTTACCGGCGTTGCTGGCTGATAGCGGTGTGGCTCTCAATGAAACGGCAGATTTGAATTCGCCGACCCAAGGCCAGATAGGCGTTGATGTCGGTAGCGATGCGGTGGCGGCGATTAATTTCCTGACCGAGCAAACGGCATTCGATTCCCTGTTGAGTGATGGGGTGCCTGTTCAGTTCGAGGTTGTCGGCGGCAGTACACTTAATGCCTTTATTGTTGTCGACGGTAACCGGCAACCGGTATTGACCGTGGTCATGACCCCTACGGGGACGTATACGGTGACGTTGAGTAACAATTTGGATCACCTCAATGGTGATACCATCGAATTGCCACTCAATGTTGAGGTTGTCGATGATGATGGGGATATTAATAGCGGGACGGTGACGCTCACGGTGGCCGATGGTGATAATCCTGCATTTGGTGCTGATTCAGGGTTGGCGTTAAACGAGGGGGCTGAGGGTATTGTGTCGGGAAGCGGCAATATCGCGGTGATCCCCGGCAGTGACGATGTCATCTCCCTGATATTCCAGCCTAGTCAACCGGCATTTGATGGCTTGACAAGCAATGGTTTCGCGACCGATGTCACGGTGGCGGGAAACCGAATCACGCTAGTGCGTGCCGATGATCCATCCATTGAGGTACTGACAGTGACGATTGCCCTTGATGGTAGTTACGCTGTCACACAAAGCCAGCCTCTTGACCAAGATGTGGCGACGAACTTGAATACCTTGGTGTTGGGCGTTGCGGTAGAGGATCGTGACGGTGATTCGGCGACGGGCACGATCACTGTAACCGTCGAGGATGGTGTGGATCCTGCGGGCGGTAATACCAGTGCCATTGCTTTTAACGAGGGGGATCTGAGTCCGGGCCAAGGTGATCAGCCTTATCCGGTGTCAGGAGCAACGGTAACCCGCGTTGGTGCGGGTGTGGATCGTCTTGATCCTGCTTCATTGGTTATTGATCCTGCTCAGCTGGCCCCCTTGTTGGCGGAATTTGGCAGCGAGGTCACCGCAGGCGGATTGGCGGTAACGGCAACATGGGCCGGGAATACCCTTACGTTGGCAGCCGGTGGCGAGACGGTTTTGACTGCCGTGGTGAGTGCGGTGCAGGTCACTGGCAGCAAGGATGTCGATGTTTCGGTGACGGTTACCCAGTTCAAGCCGCTGGATCATAATGGCACCGACAATACCGGGTTGGTTCGTCAAATTAACGATACCTTGGTTTTTGATTTGCCGCTTCAGCTCCGTGATACCGATGGTGATCCGCTCCAGTCACCCGCCTTGATCACAACCACAATCAGCGATGGGCAAGACCCAGTTATCGAGGCGATCCCAGCGCTGCTGGTCAAGGAAAGCGATATTGACGCGGGCGGGGAGTTTCATCCCGGTTCGAATCCGTCAGGCGATGAGCAGGCAGCCAGCGGGCAGATAATCTTTGATAGCGGTTCGGATGAAATCATCGGCTATCAAGTGGATGTGACCGCATTCAACAATGCCAATGCGGGCACTCTGACAGCAGGTGGTGATCAGGTCATCTTGGTGTTCAATACCGCAGACAACCGCTATGAGGGGCTGGTTAACGGCAGCACGATTTTTATTTTGGTTTTTGCCGCTGATGGTAACTTCACCTTTACCTTGCTGGGGGCATTGGATCATGTTCAGCCCCAGAATGATACCCAGTTATCGTTGGCTTTTGTGGTAACGGCGCTGGATCAAGATGGTGACAGTAGCGCACCGGCGACCTTGACCGTAACGGTGGATGACGATATTCCCCAGACGGTAGATGCAGCATTTCAGGCTATAGAGGAAGGCAGTACAACAGCGACATTGGATATATTGACGGTATCACAGGAAGGAGCAGATGATGCTGCTGTAACGGCGGTGGTGATAGACGGGGTACGTCAGCCCCTTACCGGAACACCTGATGCGCAGGGCTTCTTTATTTTTGACGTCAACCAAAGCGGCCAGTTACTGGGTCAACTTCATATTAGTGCTGAAGGGCAGGTTTTTTTCGTCTCTTTGCCGGATGTCGATCACGGCGAAGCACCAATTGTCGTGGATCTAGGTTATGAGGTGACGGATGGCGATAACGATATCAGCCAGAGCACGCTGACAATCACCATTACTGACGAAGAGCCGACACTGGTGGTACAGGAATCGCAGGGGGTTGAAGATCAGGGACGAAATCCGGATGAAACAATAGGGGATCCGACGCAGGGGATCCCCGTTAATATGACGATTGATATCGGTGACGGGGATCGTGGCGAGCAGATTGGCGAGGTGTTCATTGTGCTTCCGTCTGAGCCGCATGGTGATTTTTATCTTAATGGTACTTTGCTAGTCCCGACGGGGGGGCAGGTGCAGATCCCCCCAGCTGCCTTTGTTGATCCTGATGGCGACGGCAATTTTGATCTTCAGGGCGTGACTTTCGTGCCCGATGCCGATTACTCCACCTTTGCCGAGCCCGGCAACTTGCTCGACTTCACTGTTACCGCCCAAGTGGTGACCACTGACGGGGCTGACCATCCTTTGCAAAATGGCACGCTGTCCATCAGCGTTCTGGGTATTGCTGATGCCCCGGCGTTTGCGGCCAATACCGTGACTTATTACGGCGACGGGCTTGAAGATGGGCCGAATATCAGCCTTGCCGATTCTTTTCAGGCTTTTCTGCAAGATACTGACGGTTCTGAGGTGTTGACCTATTTCATAACCATTACCGAAGGCGAAGGACAGATTATCGGGGATGGGATCACGGAAGTTTCACCGGGGGTTTTTGAAGTGCCGGTTGCTTCGGCCTCTTCGGTCGCCTTGGATCCGGCTGATAATTTCAGCGGAGATATACGCCTGACATTAACGGCCCAAAGTCGCGAGCTGGGGCATTTTGTCCCTGCATTTGAAACGGCGCAGACGGCGGAAACCCTGTTGGTGAACGTGCTTCCGGTGGCCGATGACGCGCAGCTCAAAGTGCAGCGGGTGTCTTCGCTGGAAGATGAAGCGATCGCCTTGGCTCCTTTGATCCAGCTGACCGAGTTGGATGACACTGATGATAATTTTGGTGTTGAAACCTTGTATGTGCGTATTTCTGAATTACCGGTCGGGGCGCAGTTGCTTCAGAATGGGGTCGCTTTGGTGCCCGATTCGGCGGGGGTCTATGAAATCCTGTATGAAGAGCTGGATCAAGTTCAGTTGATCCCCGTGCCGGAGAGCAATGTTGATTTTGCCATCAAGGTGGAAGGGGTCGTAAAGGATGTAGTTGATATCACCCTTGAGGATGGCACCGTCACAACGGTTGAGGATGTGCTGGTGACGCCGGCCCAGTTCATAGAAGTCGCCTTGACCGGGGTGGTGGATGAACCGGACTTTGAGCTTGGCGGCAGTAATTGGACCGATATTGTTGGTGGCCCCAACCCGGGGATCGAGACGACAATTGATGAAGATGATGCGGCAGTGCTAGATTTTAGCTTGGTGTCAGGCGAGAAAATCAATGCGCCACTCGATGATTCCGAAACCCTGACGTTTGTCTTATCCAATATTCCAGACGGAACCCGCATTTTTGATGCCGAGGGCAATGAGCAGACCTTGGTCTTTGTCGGTTTCGATCCGGTCACCGGGCTGCCGCGCTATGAGGTGAAGCTAACCGGTGAAGATATCGGCACGCCCGGCCAGCCGGTGGCAATTACGATCCGCCCACCGGAGAACAGCACTGAAGATATTGTGCTGGATGCCAGTATTATCGTGACCGAAAACGACGGTGATCAGGGGGAGTTCGAGTTTGATTTGGTGATCCATATCGAGCCTGTTGTGGATGCTGGGGACTATACCCGCCAGAGCAATGGGCTGGAAGATGCGTTCATCCCCCTAAACTGGGAACCTTCGTTGACTGACAGCAAGGAGGTGATCACCAATTTGGTGCTGGGAAATATTCAGCCGGGTTACCAGTTGCAGATCGATAATGGCGGGACAATTACCCCGTTGGTCATTGATGCAACAGGCAGTGTGACGATTACTCAGGCTCAACTGGCCGAACTGCTAGCAGGGGCACAATTGCAATTGTTGGCACCGCCTGATTCAGATCTTAATTTGACGGGGCCGACGGCGATTACCACTGAAGTGACAGTCAGCGAAACGGACGTGGACTCGCCAGCCACAGATACCAAGGTGGTTAACGGCACGCTGAATGTGATTATTCGCGCCGTTGTCGAGCCGGATGCGGAGCTTGGGGTATTGCTGCCGGGAGGGACGGAATTTGTCGAGAACATTGTCTCGCCTGACGGCAGCCTGAATTTGACTGGGGGGCCTGGGTCGGATGGTCAGATTGTGTTTGAGGATCTCGATCCCAGTAGTGACGAGGTGATCCTGTCGATAGTGATCACCTTTCCGGATCCTGATGTGGCCTTTGTGGTGATCGGGGCGATCAATAACGGTGACGGGAGCTGGACCGTACCGAATGGGAGTTTGGATGACATTCAGATTCTGGCGCCGGAAGGATTTGTCGATACTGTGACGGTTCAGCTGGCGGCAGAAGTTCAGGATTTGAGTGATGACGGTGATGTCAGTGCCATTGTTGAGGTGACTAGCAATCTGACCATCGATTTTCAGAACAATGTGCTCAACGATCAACTGGCGGCGGAGATAGTGGTTGACCAGAATGTAATTGTAACTGGACAGGAGGATACAGTTGTTGCGCTGGGGGGCTTTCTGAACCAGATTGTCAGTCTGGATACATCGGGTGGCGATATTCCCGATGATGAATTCTCATTGGTGATTAGTGCGGCCAGCCTGCCTTCAGGGGCGACGATTGCTGGAATGGATTTCAATTTCGTAACCAATGAATACGTCATCAAGGTAACGCCGCAAGCAGATGGCAGTTTGGATTTAACCGGTATCAGCCTCAACTTGCCGCAGGATTTTGCCGGTGATTTCTTGCTGGATGTGAAATATGTCAATACCGATGTGGCGAGCGGTGATACCAAGGAGGTGACGGATACCATTCCTGTCCGGGTTGATCCTGTCGTTGATGTGCCGGACCGGACAGGTGACCCTAATCGGGCACCGGATATCGGAGTTACGGTTGTAGAGACACAGGGGCTCGATGCCGACAGGCAGCCAGCAGAAGACGGAGAGCCGGAGGTTGTCTATCCCGGGATCGCCTATGAGGATGGTACGATAGTGTTGGATATTACTGCCACTGTCGCTGATATCAGTACCACGACACTTGAAGGGCTGGAAACCTTACAGCAGGTGGTCATTGATGTGGGCGGTGCTGGGGGCTTTTTGCTCAATGCTGCTGGAGAGCAGGTAACTAGCCTGACGATTACCGATATTACCCAGCTAGCTGATGTTCGCTATGTTCCACCACAAGATTTCAGTGGTGAAGTGAGTCTTTCGGTGGCGCTGACCATTGTTGATACCGCTGAATATGATCAGACGCCCGGGGCGGCAGTTCAGACAGATACGGCTAATTTTAGCGGTAATGTGGTGTTTGAGGTGATTGCTGTTAACGACGAGGTGGAGTTCAGCGGATTGGAAAACCCTATTGTTGGGGATGAGGACAGTGGGGCGATAAGTTTTGCCGGGATCAGCGGTCAGGTGGTTGATATTGATGGTTCAGAGTCCATTGTGTCGATCAAAATCGTCAATGTTCCCGAGGGCTTTATTATCGATGGCGCTGCCAATAACGGTGGCGGGGAGTGGAGCGTCGCCGTTCCCGTGGGCAGCACGACGTTTGATCTGTCTGGGCTGGGCTTGATCCCCCCTAAGGATTTCAGTGGTTCGGTTGAGCTCGGGATTGTGGTGTTCTCGAAAGAGGACAGTCTCGAGTTACCTGAAGAAAATACTGCAACGTTTAATGTCGTGGTCAATCCCATTGCCGATCGGGTTGATACCGATGTCACCCCAACAGCGTCTGGTACTGAAGATGAAAATATTCCGCTTATCCTTAATATTCAGGCGTTGGACAACAGCGATAGCTATACCGGCACGGCGACCAATGTGACAGAAAATCCTCCCGAGACCTTGCAGATTCAGCTGAGTAATGTGCCTGATTCCAGTCAGATTGCCTTGCCTGCAGGGGTGGCAGGGAGTGTGAGTGATCAAGGCGGCGGGGTGTGGTTGGTCACGGTGGCCAGTTCGGATCTGGCGGAGCTGGTCTTTGTTCCCGGTAATGCCAATAGTAACAATTGGAACGGACAGCTGGATATTGAAATTCGAGCTGTGGATCAAACAGATGTTGCTCCTGATCCGATTGCGGCATTTGTCACGATTACCTTGGATATCGACGCGGTGAATGATGCGCCGGTCAACCAGGTACCGGCTTCGCTTACCGTCGATGAAGACGGTGTGCTGCTGATTAACAGTTTGCAGGTGAGCGATGTTGATATTGATGAGGTTAGCGTAGGCTTAATGACGGTGACTCTTTCCGTAGCGAACGGGATTTTGTTGGTACCGCCCGGCTCGCCGCTGGCCGGGATAACGGTGACCGGGGATGGAAGCAATAGTTTGGTTTTGGAAGGCGCGTTATCGGCGCTTAATACGCTGCTTTCATCAGGGGTTAATTACCAGCCTGATCCTAATTTCAATGGTGATGACAGCCTTCAGATGGTCAGCAATGACCAAGGCAATACGGGAACGGGAGGGCCGCTGCAAGATAGCGACGATGTGCCGATTACCGTACTCCCAGTTAATGATCCGCCTGTTATCAGCGATGTCCCGGATCAGACGACAGAGGAAGATACGGCGCTGGTGATTAGCGGAATTGCGGTATCAGATGTTGATTTCAATGAGGCAGGTTCCAGTGGTGTTATGACAGTTAGTTTGACTGCTGGAAACGGCACATTGACCGTTGCGGATACCGCAGGCGTAACGATAACAGATAACGGTACAGGAGCTGTGACTCTAGATGGTAGCTTGGCGGATATCAATACGGCGTTGGCGGCTGGGGTGACGTATTTGGGCGTCGCGGATTTCAAAGGAGAGGATAGTGTTACTGTTACGGCGAACGACAATGGTAATGTCGGCGCGGGTGGGCCGCAGCAGGCAAGTGCAACGATCAATATTACGGTGACCCCTAAAGCTGAGCCCCCGATCTTGGCGCTGACAGTGCCGCAAATGGCAGATACGCGCGCAGCGTTGGGAATATTGGTGCCCTTGTTGGGGCTAGCGGTGAGCGCCGCCGATGCCGACGAGGCGCTGTTTGTCGAAGTGCGTAATTTGGGTGATGGCCGATTAGTGGATACTAGCGGGGCTAATGTCGGTGTGGATAACGGTGATGGTAGTTGGCGTGTTGCGGCAAGCGAGCTGGATGGGGTGTTTGTCGCTGATCTGCCTGAGGGGCAGAATACATTGACTGTAGTGGGGATCTCACAAGAAAGTGATGGCAGCGAGGCGGAGTCGACAGAGCTGCTTATCGGGATTCGGATGGATAACCTGACCACCACTGGCAATGACATTGGTGCGGGGGACTCAGATAGCGAGAATCTGGTCGTTGGCGGTAGTGCTAATGAGCGACTTTTTGGTGGGCTGGCTGATGATATCTTGGTTGGTGGCACCGGCAGTGACCAGTTATTTGGTGGTGCGGGCAACGATCAATTATGGGGTGGGGAGCTTAATGGTACGGGGGATGGTGCTGCTGATATTTTTGTTTGGCAGGTGGGCGATGTCGGTACTGCCGGTGCAACAAGTGTTGATACTGTCAAGGATATGGAAATTGGCCTGGATCAGCTGAATATCGCAGAAATACTCCCCGATGATGGCGGTAGTGACCTTGATCGTTTAATCAATAACATTGCAGCTACTGTGGCTGATTCGCAGTCATTACAGTTGGATGTGGCAACAGTCGCAGCCAGTTCCCAGCAAATTATCTTGGAAAATATTGATGTGGCTGGGCTAGGACTGGATACGGGGTCAACTTCGGCAGAGATCGTCAGCCAGTTGTTTAATAACAATACCTTTATCGTGGATTAGATAAGGCAAGGGGAGCGGTTTATCTGGTGTGTTATAGAGAAAATCAGACTTAACTTTTACCCTTCCCTATAATAATAGCCATTATCACTGTATACTGGCGATAATTTTATGGAAATTAACATATAGAACTGAATTGCGGGTTTATACCCAATGGTCATATTTTCGGTGGAATTAACTCATCGAAATGATATGTTTTTAACTATTATTTTCTTTAGTTAAATCCATTACGGTCGATAGTTAATCATTAGACATTTAGCTTGAATAAGTTTCTTTATGGATAAAGTACGAGTAATAGCGTTAATTGTGGCAAGTATTTCGAAGGGTTTGGCCTCTTTTGGCTTTATTTTTCATGCTCTTAATGTGCAATCATTAATGCCGAAAAAAGACATGAGAGTGCAAGTTCAAGCACAAAACAGTCGTTTTCTTGCAACATTATCTACAATTATTATTGCTAAATATTCTTATTCTAATGTGACAATCATTGTTACAGATAAAGGTTTCCCCCTCCTCTCTGGTATATCTTGTAGGTATACATTGTTATCTGCGTTGGTTTGTATTGTAAGCGGCGATAACATGTTTATTCCTTTTTGTCATATGGCGAAGCTTGTCCCCTCGTAATTCAGTGCTCAATTTAATATCAAATTAAAAGATTAATACCCTCGTCATGTAAATGACTCATATTATTTAATTAACAAATAAGAAAAACATGAATAAATTTACCTTAGCGACACTTGCTACACTTATTCCTCTCTACACGCATGCTGCAGATTTCAATACCATCTCAAACTTTGGTGATAGTCTGTCCGATATCGGCAACAAACATATGATCACTGTCGATATGAACCAGAAAACCTCAGGAAAAATAGGCATTCGTGCCTCTGAGCCGAATTTTAATGGCCATTTCAGCAATGGTCTCGTTTGGACTGAATACTTGGCCGATTTCCTCGCGATGCCGATGCCGACACGAGGTCATGGGAAAATCGAAAGCAAGGTAGTGCTTAAAAACCAAGATGACAAAATCGTGACCTACCAGTATGAAAGTGCGCCCTTGTTAGGGACCAACTGGGCCGTTGGTGGTGCGATGTCTGGCTTGGGGAATTTTATCGATATTGATGCGGCCAATGGATTTACTGCCTCTTCAGGCCTAGACGTGCTGACAAACAGTGGTCAGCAAATTAAACAACGTATTGCCCATAAAGGCCAGTTCAAAGGCAATGAGCTGATTAGCTATATGAGCGGAACGAATAATCTGTGGTTTACCTTGTTCGGTGATCTTAACCAAACGGGTGACAAAGCGGCATCTTACGCTCTAGCTGATATCAAATCCTTGATTGATGCGGGGGCAAAACAAATTCTTGTTGCCAACATTCCCAATTTCGTTGATGCACCATGGTTTGCAGGTCGACAGGACATAACGGTTCCGTTTATCCAGTCACACAATCAAGCATTGAAAACAGGCTTAGAAAAGCTGGCGGCAAGCCATTCTGATACTGAGATCTTTTATTATGATACGTTCGCCGTATTTAATAAGGTGATTGATGATGTGAAAAATCATGGTGAGTACCGTGATGCAAAACTGGATGTCACTATTACCAACGTGACTGATGAAGCCTATAGCTATGCGACAGGGGCTGTGATCGCCCAGCCAAACCATAATCTATTCTGGGATGGCCTTCATCCGACAACCGCAATGCATAAAGTCATGGCTAAGCATGCGGCCGATCTTATCAAAGCTGGGGAGCCGTTGTGATTTCACTTAAATCTATACGCCATCAAATCATTATTGGTGCCGTAAGTTGCCTATTAATATCGCTTATTGCGGTACTGCTTGTTGGTCAAAAATACGCCAGTCAGCTTGAAGAGATGGTGTACAACAAAACGTATGCGTTTTCTGATCAACAGCTGACTCAGCAGCTGGAATATACCAGCAAATACAGTTCAGCACAGATTCAAAACCAGCTATCTGTCGCGATGGACTCCGTTGAAGCGCTAGCCAGTGTGTTATCTGGTATGGCGAGCGGTGAGCATGGTCAAACTAAGATCAGCCGTGAAGATCTGTCATTGGCTGTGCGTGATTTGCTGGCGAGTAACCAGAAGTTTTTAGGGGCTTATATCGCTTTTGAACCCGACGCCTGGGATGGAAAGGATGCGTTTTATGAAGCCATCGATGGTAAAGGCCAATTCAACGTGTATTGGACCCGTGATAGCGGTAACCAATTAAAGCCTTCATCGGTCGATTCGGATCGGTTTTATAGCCAAGAGCAGACCAAAATAGGGACTCGCGTCAGCGAATGGTATCTTTGCCCGCTTGAGACCGGAAGTAGCTGCCTGATAGATCCGTGGGTATACAATGTTCAGGGTAAACAGGTATTAATGACCAATATAGTTACCCCGATCAAGGCCAATGGTCAAACTATCGGCATGATTGGTATCGATTTATCGGTAAACTTTATCAATGAGTTGGCACTTAGTCTGAAACAGAACCAATTTGGGCCAAATTCTCATGTCAGTATTATTACTTATCGTGGTGTTGTTGCGGGTGATACCAGCTCGAGTGCTCAGCTCGGAGTTGTGTTGCCAGACTGGGCTAAGCAAAAAAGCCAGCTTCAAGCGGGTAAGCAATCATGGAATGAGACGGACAAGGATTCCAACTTAGTCACACCGATTACGGTAGGAGACACCAATACCCCGTGGATGTTGTCAATTACCATACCTAAAGCGGATCTGTTTGCAGACATTAATGGACTACAAAAAGAGCTTAGGACGTCATTCAGTGATTTCCTTAATGCTCAGTTCATCGCTGGCCTGTTGATTTCGGTATTGGCTCTTGCCATGCTCTACATACTGGCTAAACGTATCTCTACACCGATCCAGCAAGTGGTAAATATTGTTCAGCAGCTCGGTCAGGCTGGTGGTGATTTGACCTTCCGTTTGGATGTAACGAGAAAAGATGAAACGGGCGCTCTGATGAAGGGGCTTAATACTCTGATGGCTTCGTTGCAGAGTATGATCCGTGATATCGCAGGTTCTGTCGATCATTTGAAGCTATCGGCAAATCGTTCTGCCGGTATTGCTGAAGCATCACATCAAGATGTACAGCAGCAACGTCAGGAACTGGAACAAGTTGCTACAGCAATTAATGAAATGGCCTCTACGGCAAGTGAAGTTGCCAATAGTGTTGCGACCACAGCGAGTTCAGTTGAGGAAGCAAATCAAGTCATTATGCGTTGTAGTGACGTTGTTAATGACAGCGCTAGCGTCATTAATCAATTAGGTGAGGAAATGGAGCGTTCTTCTTCGACCATTATTGAATTAGAAACTCAGAGCCATCAAATCCGCAGTATTCTAGATGTGATCCGTAGTATTTCAGATCAAACCAACTTGCTGGCTTTAAATGCCGCGATAGAAGCAGCTCGGGCCGGTGAGTCCGGACGTGGTTTTGCCGTTGTTGCTGATGAAGTTCGTCAGTTGGCCTCAAAAACGCAAAATTCTACGGAAGAAATTCAGCAGATGATTAACCAGTTCCAAGGTCAAATCAAGCTGACAGTAGAGACGATTGCCAATGGTAAAACCTTTACCCAGAACAGTATCGAAAGCAGCAAAACGGTCGTCGTAGAGTTAGAGTCCTTAATGGCTTCGATGTCAACCATCCAAGATATGATGTGTCAAATTGCTACGGCTTCTGAGGAACAACATCAAGTGACTGAAAATATTAACCGTAATATCAATGCGATCACCGAGATAACCATCAAAGCAGCTCAAGGAGCAGAGACATCAAATCAGGAAGCTCAAGGAATATTGGAGCAAACCAGTGAGGTTGAAGATAAGCTAAATAAATTTAAGTATTAGGATTAACTTCACCTTTCCTAGCGGCGACGTCGTCGCCGCTATCTTTAGCCCTTGGCGGCCAATCGTTACAATCTCTTCGCTGTAAATTCGAGAACTTAGGGCTGTCGCAGTCAGTATCCGCGTGGGTGTCAGTGCAAATTATGAACAATTAATCAGGTGATGTTTATCTTTGTTTGATAGGTTAGATATAGACTTACAACAAGGATATTGAATATGGAAATGGATTGGGTAAGTGGCATTTTACGGTTTGACTCGTTTTTTGCGGTGACAATAGGCATTTTGGTCTTGTTTGTTGGTCGTCAGATCAACCAGCGGTTTGCACCATTGCGCGAGTTCAGCATTCCTGAGCCGGTAACGGGCGGGATTTTGTTTTCGGTACTGATTGCACTGGTTTATATGGCGACGGATATCGAGATATCGTTTAATCTTGTCGCCCGTGATGTATTGCTGGTGTATTTCTTTACCACGATCGGGATCAATGCCAGCTTGAAGGACTTACTTAAAGGCGGTCTGCCATTGGTGATCCTGCTAGCGATTACAATAGGCTATATGGTGGTGCAAAACCTGACAGGGATTGGGGTTGCTGCTATTTTTGGGCTCGATAGTGCGGTCGGTATGCTGGGTGGCAGTGTCTCTTTGATTGGCGGGCATGGTACGGCAATCGCGTGGTCACCGAGGATCTCCGAAGGTTATGGTATCAGCAACGCGATGGAGATAGGGATTGCCTGTGCAACATTTGGCCTGATTTTAGCTAGTTTAATGGGCGGGCCTATCGCCAAATTCCTTATTACGCGACATAACCTCAAACCTGAGCAAAAAGAAGCCCTGGATGTCGGCGTAACCGAAGAGAGTGACAATGGGCATATCAGTGGCTTTGATTTTCTTGATGCCATTTTCTCCATTCATATCTGTGTCATTTTGGGCTATATCCTCAATGGCCTGATTGATAGTGCAGGTTTGCAGTTGCCGCTTTTTGTTACTTGTCTGTTTGCCGGTATTGTGATGACTAATGTGGTACACGGGACGGGTATCCGCCGAATGACAGGTACACACTGGCCAGCAAGAAAGCCCGCGATTGCCTTGATAGCGGATATTTCCCTCGGCACATTTTTGGCAATGTCGCTGATGAGCATGCAGCTATGGACCTTGATTGATTTGGCTGGGCCGATATTTGCCATTTTGGCGGCGCAGTTTACGGTTGCGGTACTGATTAACTTGTTCGTGGTCTTTCCTGCAATGGGTAAGAATTATGACGCTGCGGTGATCTGTTCGGGGTTCGGCGGTATTTCGCTGGGCTCAACACCTACGGCAATGGCAAATATGTCTGCTGTGTCTCAACGTTATGGTAACTCCCACCTTGCATTTATTATTGTGCCTTTGGTTTGCGCATTTTTTATTGATTTGGTTAATGCGTTGGTGATCCCGTATTTTCTTTCTAGTTATTGATAAGTATTAAATAAGGTTTGTATCAGATTGATTTTTAACCACCGCCAATGGCGGTGGTGATATATAATTTAGTTTATTTGTGAAACTGATATTTCATTAGTTTTCTTGAGGAGTTCTAATGCGAAGGGCTTTAACGATTCACTAGGTTCTGACTGTAAGTATATAACTAATGAGTCAGATAGCGACTTTTTCATTTTCAATAACTTTTCTTTTTGATCCCCATTAAAATCGGTAAAAACTATACCTTCTAATTCATTTAGCCATTTATTGAATGATCTAGGATGTGAACTTAATATTGATAATGTGAAATCAGTATGTTTTTCTATGGCTATAATAAGTAATGGTGATACTTCGCCAGAGACAGCACCATCTCTTTCAATCCATATGTTTGTAAGTGTGTTTAAATCCTTAATTATCTCATTTGTTTTTCTGTTTTTTAAATCCATTTCAATTAATCTATGATTTTCTTTCATCCACTCAAGATTTAAATTTGTATGAATGCCATAACTAAAAGCACTCGTGCTAAATAGCAAAAGTATAATTGGGAATATTTTTTTGTTCATTTTAGCTTCCTATTTGGTTGTATGTTTTTTATTAGATTTAAAATTATTTTTTTATTTTCTATGTTGTTAATGCTCTAGTGTTGATGAACTAGAATTTATGTTAACGTATGATGTTTTATAGTGTTTGTTTTGTAATTATCTTTTGGACTTGATTCAAAAAATGATTTTTATTTTGCAATAATTTCAAAAGAATGAATGTCGTTTTTGTTTTAAGTAATGATTTATATTCATTATTTTTTAACATCATCTCTCATACGGAATAATAAACTTGAACTTCATTATTCCTAAAATCATCATATAGAATATATCTATGAGCTGGAATCTAGCTATGCTTGTACAGAGTAGCGGCAGATAACAGGATGTTTATGCAAGCGTTCAGAGCTTCCTCATTGGTTCGATGCCACATGGCACGTTATGGTTATCGATATTGTTTGTTGGCCTGTATGGCAACTGTACTTCCTTGCCGGGCCGAAGAGGGAGGTGTCGGTCATTATGTTCCGGGTACCTTGAGTCGTGTGATGGCAATGCTGCCGAGTGAGGGCAGCATGGCGGTTCAGTTTGCTTATGTTGATACCCAAGGTGAATTTCCCAGTGAGAAAGTTGTGCCTGTAGCTGGAAAGAGTGTGACGCAATTTGCTGTGGATAGCCGTGAATATCGCCTCGATATGATATGGAATACCGGGGTGGATGCTGGTCATGGTTGGACATATAGCACTGGTTTAAGTGTACCTTACCTCTCGGTCCGTAGCGCGGGAAGGGGGGGGACCGACAGCGCATCCGGATTGGGGGATATCGTATTGGCTCCATTGATCTTAACGCATGGCTGGAGCGAGCACTGGCGGACTGATATCCGGTTTGCGGTTCATACCCCAACGGGGAATTATGACAGGGAGCGAACAGCCAATCCTGGCCGACACTACTGGACGTTCGAGCCAGCTATCGGTTTGTATTATATGCAGCCGTTTACCGGGCAAATGTTCAGCGTTTACGGGGGCATGAATATCAATACCACTAATACGGCAACGGATTACCATACTGGGACGCAAGTGTTTTTGGAGTCAACTCTAACGCAGAGTGTACTGATGCTTGGGGGAATGGTCGGGCTTGGTATCACTGGATTTGCCTATCAACAGGTGGAAGGCGATAGTGGAAGCGGTGCGCTAGAGGGGGCATTTAAGGGTCGCGCTTTGGGGCTCGGTCCAGTGTTGCAGTACAGAGCACAGTTGGCGGGGGCACAATTGGCGGCTGATATGGAATGGCGTTTTCCGTTTGCTACTCAGAATCGTCCTGACTCGGATAGCTTTTCAGTACGTTTGCAGCTGATTTACTAAGTAAGCGCGGCATTGGCAATGCCGCGCTTGGATATGGCTTAACGTTGGAACGATAGGCCCCACATCAGCACTTTGTTCTTTCCGTTAGATGTGTCGTGTGAGCTATGTGCCGAAATTCGGATACGGTCAGCGTACACGGTGCGTGGAAGTGTGAATTCCTGACGCTGGTATGATGGTCCGTAGATTTGAGGGAATTCAAAGCGACCGGCTTCTTCCCACTCCATTGTCATTCGATTCCAGATAGAAAAGCTGAATGTCTTCAAGCGTGTACCATCAGTCAGGTTAGCCGAACCAAGACGGAATGTTTTTAGGCGCATTGGTTCTTTGAAATCTATAGTGAAAGACATTGGCATTTCATGGTAGTACTCCTCTTCGGCTTGAAGGTACAGACCCTGAGACAGGTTTAGGTTGAAATCACCGCTGTTGGTGAAGTGTGGCTCTAGGCCTCCTACGTCCTGAAGAAAACTGTCAGTCAAAACGTTCGCGTGGCTATTCGGTTTGTAGAAAACCTCATCAGGCATAAAACTGGCGATATCAGAATAGGTAGGAATGTCATCTGTAAGCACACGCGTCGTCAGGGTGAAATCACCTTTCTCACCGTTAGGACCGAACCAGTTACCCGTCCAGTGCTCGTTAGATACGTTACCTACAAACCAGTTTCTTGTTTCGCCGTTATGGATTTCGAACTGGAATCGTTCTTTCTCACCTGACCCGATATAGTGGCTATTCTTGTTTTCTACCATGCCGGAAACCATTTCGCCGGACTGTGTTTTACCAATAATGGTATTGCCTGATAGATCCATCTTCAGCTGAAGGTTTTCCTGATAGTCGATTACACCATCCAGTGTATTGTCGTAATGCAGGTAAACCGTCTCATCACTTGCCGAAACAGTCATCGGTAGCGCCAGCAGTGTAGCAAGCAGTGTTTTTTTCATTTTTATAAATATCCTAACAATGTGACTCTATTATGTGGGACTTTGTCTGCCTATTTGCTTGGGCAGAAATATGTTGAGCAAGTCCAAATTTGAAGGCGGCAGCAAGTATATTTATTTAAATGATTTGAGATGAAATATCACAAACGCTGGATCGAGATCACGCCATATAGGGGAGTGTGGTGGGCATGCTTTCGTAGAATCGCGTTTTCTTGAGTATGTTTGCGATGTATAGATTTCGAGCTGGGAGGGCTTACAGGAAGGGATTAATCACTAAGTTCAAAGAGTGAAGGCACAGTAGCAATAAGGCCGCTGTGCCTTGAAAAGAAGCGAGGGATCAGGCGTTCAGAATGAACTGCTCGATAACAGCCGCAACGCCATCTTCGTCATTGCTCAGGGTAATGTGGTTGGCAATGGCTTTGGTTTCATCTGTGGCGTTACCCATTGCCACACCCAGGCCAGCATATTCGATCATATGGTGATCATTACCGGCATCACCCATACAGATCACTTGGCTAGCATCAAGGCCAAGATGTTCCGCAAGCATGGCAACACCTGTGCCTTTATTGCTATTAGGATTCATGATTTCAAGGAAGAAAGGCGCACTTTGGACAACGGTGTAGTTGCTGTAAAGGGCTTCAGGCAGTTGGGCAATGGCACGGCTTAGGATATCCGGATCCGCCACCATCATTACCTTGATAACCTCTTCGTCATCGGCAAGCTCTGCAAAGTCAACCACGGTTGTTTCGACCCCGTTGATTTCAGACTCGTGCTCGGTGTACGGGTTGTTTTCTGGGGTGATTAAGCCTCGTTCAGGGGTAAAGGCATGGATAAAGGTGCCGAGGTCATGGGCAAGGCTTGCAATGTTCTTTGCATCGCGGCCGGTCATAATTTGTTTGCGGATCACTTCTTTGCTGGCGACTCGCTGAACGAGCGAGGCGTTATAGCTCAGGACGTAATCGTGATCTTCTGTCATACCGAGTTCATCAAGGTAACGGGTCATTCCTTCAAGCGGACGACCAGAAGCCAATACGACATGAACGCCGTTATCACGGGCTGCTTGGATAGCTTGTTTGGTTCGAGGGCTGACGGTTTTCTGCGAGGTAAGCAGGGTTCCGTCCATATCAAGGGCAACCAGTTTGTACATGAAATACATCCATTGGTGAAAATTTGTAGAGCGGCCATCTTAATCAATTATTGTGATCAACTCGACAACATTCCGTGATATTGGAGTGACTTTTCAGATCAGCTTGATGCTTGTCAAGTTCAATCGCCACCGAGTCATCCCCGATGGCATTGTGGTGTATAGGGGGCTCTTGGCCTCTAGATAGCAAAGGGGGAGAGCTTGAGGTTATAGAAGTTGCTGTGTTGAATATCCAGATTAATGTGCTGAAGTGATTCAACAAATAGCTGCAGCGAGGTCAGTAGCAGGTAGCACTCATCGGCGTCTTGGTTGCTAAATGCAAATTGTAGAACAGATTGTTTGCTGAATCCGGACAAGTACGTTTGCAGGTGATTCCGAAGTTGTTTTAAGGCGAAATCATGATCGGAATATGATTCGTTGATCATGGTGGTATTCAAGAAGGTAGCCATATCTTCAATAGAGCGACGGACAAGCCGATCGATCCCCGCATGGTATGATTGCTGCTGCCATTGTCGATAGCTGTCCGAAAATGCCCGGTACTGGACACAAAGACTATACGCATGGCTGATCAGTTTGTCGGCGTCTTTCTTGTCGATATCGGGGAATACCCGCCAATTAATGAGGTTACTGGCATTATCGGCCATCGCAACGGCCCTCAGTGGTGAGGGAACCGACAGGGTGACTATCGAGCCTGATGATGTATCTAGCAGAGCTTTTAATCCGTTTTGCAAAGAACGGCGAAAATAGGTGAGCTGACGCAGGAAAACGCGTTCTGGTGCACCGGAAAATACCCCGTGGTTAACAAAAAATATGACCAGCATTCCGATACTAATGATCAGTAGCTGGAGCAGAGCTGACTGGATATCGTAACTCGGTACCAGCTTCATCGCACTGTTGCTCATCAGAACCAAGTTTTGGGTACCTAACAGGCGATGGAAAATCTGCTGGGGCTGATTGAATAGATACCAAATACCAAAGGCATTGAGAAAGTAGAACCCGCCCAATTGCCAGATTTCTGTCAGATGCGGCAAAACGAAGACATATTGCAGCAGAACGAAGCTTGACCAGCCAATCATATACAGCAGGATTGAGCGGGTGTTGGCGAAGGGTAGTGAGAGTATCACGCTGCCCAGAATCCCCCCCAGCATGACGATCATCGCTCCGCCAGGCATAGGCACATAAATCCACAGAGCAATACAGATCCATATCATGATGCTGGCTTTCAGGGCATTAATCGCTCGCTCGGGATCAATGGCTAATGACCAATGATTACAAGACGGCTTGTTCAGTGATGCGGCCGTTGTAGTGTCACCATTTTGGACTTGGCCTGAAACGGCCTCGTGCAGTGTCTGGAGCATAACATGGTGCAAGGAGTCCATGTCATTGAGTACTTTTTCAAGCAGTCTTAGCGCACCATGCTGTTCGCTGGAATTTGCAGCCATTTTGAACAGGGCAATTGGCACCGGAGGTGGATTGCTGCCGGCGCTGTTGTCGGGTGGCAAAGCCTGTTGGCTCTGATCGCGGTTGTTTGCAAGCAATGACGAGGCCAAGAGGGCGCGACTTTTCATATTATTGAAAAGCTGGATAACAGCCTTGCTCTGTTCCGGATCAAGTGGCTTGCTGAGCATATGGTTGGCTTCTGACAGGTGCCCGCATAATAGGGCCCACTGGCTATGCTGGGCGAGTAGTTGTTGCCATTGAGCTTCCCCGCCACTGATTTGATAGCTATCGGCTTTTGCCGCTTGAAGGAGATCTTCAAAGCGAGTTAGCTGTTTGAGGCTATTGCCGAAAGAATATTCTTCACCAAGCTGCCCAGTACTCTCAAGGTTGGCGATGGCAGTGTCGAGGTGCTGTGCTTGGGTATCGAAATAACCTTTGAGAGTATCAAACAATACGATGCGGCTTGAGGCCGGCCACATCAAGCTGAATACCAAAGTAAAACAGAACACCCCGAGAACGGTTTCCTGAATACGCAACACCGCAATGGTGAAGGTGAGATCGCCGGAAAGCTTGCCCATGACGATAACCAGAGTGGCAACCATCAGGCCGATACTCCAGGCATAGCCATTTCGCGGATTGGTTTGCTGGTAGACGCACAGGGCGGCAAAAGCGGTGTAGCACAACAGAAAATGCAAGGGTTGTTGCGCGAAAGAACCGACAAGGACAAAGGCCATTCCCACGCCAAGCAAGGTGCCGAGAATACGGTGGCGGCCTTTTTTCAGCGAATGGCCACTGGTTTCAGTGGCAGCCATGACAATAACAGCAAAGGCGGCCCAGTAGGGTTTGTCCCATCCAAGCCACAATGCACTGACAATGGCGAGGGTGAGCGCAGTGGCTACCTTGATAGGCAGTTTGCAACGTTGGCTTATCATGGCATTTCCTCGGCAGGTTACGGCAATAGTGTGGTGAGCGAAATTGCAGGGTGTTTGTGAATCATGATCGATGCCGTTGCTCCGACACGCAGTTCGATATCATCGGGTAGAGTATCGAGGCTAATGCGAACCGGAATACGCTGGGCCAGTCGGATCCACTGAAACGTTGGGGTGACATTCGGTAGCAGTGATACGCCGGTGCTGCCATCTTTGTGGGCAATGCCGTAGCCAATACTTTCTACATGTGCCGCTAGCGGTTGGTTGCCGTAGGCCATGAGGGTAACGGTTGCCGTTTCACCTGGCTTCACGTCTTTGATATCTGTTTCTTTGAAAAAACCTTCAATCCAGAAACTGTGTTTGTCTACCAACGCAACCACAGGCTGATTGGCAACAACCTGACTGCCAATCCGCAGGTTGAGGTTTGTGATATATCCGTCTACTGGCGCTGTTACCTTAGTAAAGCTCAGGTTGAGTTTAGCTTCTTCAAAAGCCGCCTTGGCGACCATTACCCCGGCTTTGGCCGCCTGAACGGCATTGGCTTGCTGGGTTAGAATTAGCTGTGAGATCGCACCGGGCTGACGCCGAGCCAGAGATCGGCCACGGTAAGCCTCATCTTGTGCCCTTTGCAGCTGTGCCTCGGCCTGAGCCACACTGGCTTCAGCTTTTTCTTGGGCGGCAAGATAGGTGCGAGGGTCGATTTCAAACAGTAAGTCTCCGGCCTTAACCTCGCTGTTATCTGTGATATGGATTTTGACGATAGGGCCGGTAACTCGCGGTGTGATCTGGACCACTTGGGCTCGAATCTGGCCATCACGGGTCCATGGGTTCGTCATGTATTGTTGGTATTTCCAGCCAATCGCAGTAGCTGCCAGAATCATTAGGCAGAAGGTAACAAAAACGCGCTTATTCACAGCAATAATCTCGATAACAGGTTAAGAAGGGAAAACGTAGGTACCAATGAGGACCGTATAAACAATGGCGATGCAGAGTTCGGCCAGAGGAGGGCTGGCGACATATCGATGCCATTGCAGTTTGTTCAATAGCCGGGCTGTCAAAGAGGTACAGACAACCCCGAGAAAGCCTGCAACGAGCAACGGGGGGAGGTAGATATCGCCGATGGCAATTTCTTTTGGGATAGCATTCAGCACAGTCAGGTTCTCTTCTTAAGCGCGGGGTAGGTGGCCAGAAGGGCCAATGTGATAATGCTGTGATATTAATCACATAATTGGCTGGAATAAATATCCATTAAGGGAATACAATCGAAACTCACGGTTTCTAATCAAGCTCGAAAAATGAGCGTAATTGTTGTTAATTGGGAGTGGGGCCTACGTGGATAGAATCACCAGTATGGAAATATTTGTACGGTCCGTTGAGCTCGGATCTTTTGCAGCAGTTGCCGATGAGTTTGGGATAAGTGCCCAAATGGTAGGCAAGCATGTCCGTTCCCTGGAGGCCTCGTTGGGTGCCAAACTGCTGGTGAAATCAACCCGCTTTCAAAGCCTGACGGCTGCTGGAGAGCAGTATTACCAGCGTTGTTTGACCATTCTGGCAGAGCTCAAAGCTGCGCAGGAAGATATTTATCGTAATATGAATGAGCCGTGTGGGAAGCTGAAGATCTATGCTGGGGTGAATGTTGGAATAAAAGCACTCTCGCCGGCCTTAGCCCGCTTTATCGAGCAGTATCCGAGATTGGAAATTGAGCTGATATTGGACAACAACCAGCCGGATATCAAAAAAGAGGGGTACGATATTATTTTTCGCGATCGGGTGGATGGCTATGAGTACTTGATCGCCAACAAATTGCGCAGTTTTGAAATGGTGGTGTGCGCCTCTCCGGAATATTTAGCTAAATACGGTGTGCCATCGCATCCGATGGAACTGGAAAATCACCAATGCCTTCAGCCGAGCGGTTTGAATAGTGCTTATAAGTGGTGTTTTTATCACGGTCGGCAAAGTTTTTCGCCATTGGTATCGTCGCGACTGACGATGAACAGCGGGCAGGCGATGATGGCAGCCGCATTGGAGGGCGCAGGGATCACGATGCAGCCGATTTTCCAAGTTAGGGAGGCGTTGTCTACGGGGAAATTGATACAGATTTTGACTGATTATAAATTACCAGAAATTGAGTTGTTTATGCTTTACAAGCCGTCGTTACGCAATACCGCGAGGCTGACACTAATTAGTGCATTCTTAAAAGATGCACTCAGTCGAGTCAGTAATGAGTAGTTAGGTACACCTAGTTACCTCAAGATAGCTTGTGTTGAATCCTGTATTCTTGAGGTAATGTAAGTATATTCAGCTATTAACCATGGATTTGTTTGTTCTGTTTTTAAATATCCATATTTGCTTGTTTTTAAAGTAAATAAATCGACATGTCTCGTTTGCATTATAAAATTTCAGTGTAATAGATGAGTGTTACATTGAAATTACGTGGTCTAAATCAAGTTAATGTGACTTATTTTGATTGTAGTGATTTGTATTTTATTATGTTGTATAGCATTGTGGTATTTACAATATAGTTATTTATCCTCATATGAGCTCATCGAATATCAGAGTTCAGATTAAATGTCGTTATGCTCTAGCTAGCTTAAATTACAATTGTGGTGTTTTTAGAATAAAAAGGTTTACGGAATGGATGGTAAGCAGGTTCTTAATAGTCAATATTTGAAGTCATTAAGAAGAGAATATGGATTAAGTCAAGAGGCCTTGGCAGACGCATGCGAACGGAAATGCTTGCGAATTTCTATTGCTACAATAAAACGAGCTGAGACAGGAAAGGCAGTAAATTATAGAACGACTAAAAATCTTGCGGCTTTCTATGGCATTGAAGTTAATGACCTTATTATGCTGCCTGATAGTGAAGAGAAAGAGAGTACTACATGTCAAGAGCGGCTTGGTGTGGTGGCACTTTTCAAAGCCTCTGATGTTGAAGTCTATTCCTATGCACTGGCAAGAATTGAGAGTTACCAGCCATTGCTGATAGAGAAATATGGAACCTATATCGTTGCGGCATTTGGACGTTATTCGAGTGCTATTCAAGATGAAAATAATTTTTCTCAATCAAAGCAAACATTATCTTGTATGTTTGACCTTTTTAATGAAATAAAATCGCGTTCATCAATATTGAGTCCATTTTGTTGCTTAGTCAATGTCACCACAATTTTATGTCAAGAATCGCAATTTTTTCTAGATAAAAAGCAGTTAACGGCGTTAATCGAAACCAGCCATGATATGCCGTACAACACTTTCATTGTGAGCGAATCACTGAGAGCTTTGCATTTACAGCAGTTTCATTTTACGGCGTTGAATGACTCAGTAAAACCTGATTGGTGGCAACTGGATGTAATGAATAGCCTGCCATCTGGCCCTTATTTTATTGGGCGCGATGTTGAGCTTGAGCAAGTTAAACGACAAATTGCTGAAAGTACTCTTACCAATAAGAGCAAAGTGATTGGGATCTGGGGGGAGCAGGGGATTGGTAAAACGTGTTTTTTGCATCAGCTTAGCGAGACGATACAGCAAGATGGTTTGATAACTGGTTGGATTGATATCGAGAAGAATGAATCCAATGTTATCAGAGAGCTAAAACAAGGTAGTGCTGATATTGTCTTTATAGATAACGTCCATTTGCTGAGTGAGCAAGGAATGCAGATTTTGCATGAGGCTGTTGTTGAGATCGCCGACCGGGTGTTGACTGTTATAGTGACGGCGACGGTGGCTGACAAGGCCCGTGTTCAACGGCATATTCAGGTTGATGCAAGTTTGATACTCCCCGCACTAACTGCGAGTGAGTGTAGGCTTTTGGTCTCTCAGTATTCTGGTTCGCATCTACCTGAGGAGATGGCAGAAAAAATAGTGTCAAAATGCCAAGGTAACCCGCTGTATTTATCCTTGTTGCTGTCAAGTCATGATTTGGCGACGGTTCCGGATACATTGCAGTTATTGTTCGAAGAGCAATTAGCTGTGCTATCGCAGGAAGATCGAAATGTATTGAAGATATTGGCGATCGCGAATAAACCGCTAAGGCTAGAAGATATTCGGGCCTTATTATCTGAAAAAATTGATATATCAACACTCTATCAAACCCACCTTGTTATACCTTATGGTGTTGACCAGCTTACTGTAGCCCACGATTTGATCGCTGATGCGCTATCACAAAGTTTGGCAAGCAGTGAGAAGTTATACCTTCATCGTCAGTTAGCGGAATATTTCGAAAAAACAAACATTCCCAATAATTTGACGGAACTCCAATGGTTGGCTGATCAGTTCTTGGCTGCGGGTTTAGATTTTAAAGCGGCTTATTATTTGGGGCGCTGCGGTAATCTGCAATTGGCAGAAGGGCAGTACAGTGACGCTGAAGAGGCAATTAAAGCGGCAGAAAAGCTGCTGGGTAATCTGCGGCTTAAGGGTTTTGATACGGGGACTGTGAGTCAAGCACAGTGTGTCGATCTTGAGCTTGATTTGATGTTCTACCTCGCGAATATTTATAAGGTTCGTTACGGCTGGTTTTCTCCGAGTTTGATCGAACTTTATAATCGGATCATCGAAAAATGCGATATTTCCCAGAGCGAACACCGAAAAATTAATGCGCTGTTTGGCGTCTGGACAGTTGCCCTGACCCGTCTTGATATTGATAAGGCTATATATTACGCCGACAAGGCGTTGGAGCTGGCCGAGTTGCTTGATGATGATGCCGGGCGGGTTCTGTCTTTAGCTGCCCTTGCCAATACTAGCTTTTGGGCTGGCGACGCTCAGCGTACTTACGAGTATAGCTCGCGGGCACTTGAGTGTTGCGATGATGAGTTGCGTGAAAGCAGTCTTGAGCTGGCTGGGCATGACCCACGGATGCTGGCATGGTGTTTTAAGTTATTGTCGGCTTCGCAATTGGGTTTGGAAAACTGCGAATCGATGATGCTGGATATGGTGGACGAAAGTCGAAAGGGCGGGCACGTATTTAGTATAGCCATCGCACTTCAGGGAGCCGCATGGTATTACTGGCATGAGCAAAACCCTGAAAAATCCCTCCAGTATGCGCGGGAGCTGGTTGATATCTCACGAGAATATGGATTTCCATTTTATATCGGAATGGGATCGATAATTGAAGGCTGGGCAGCGTATCAACTGGACCCCTCTCCACGTCATATTGAGACCTTGGTAACGGGGTATCAGCGCTGGTTGTCTAGCTCTGGTTTTTGTCTGACTCAGTCAATGTATTCTTTGCTTCTGTCCCAGGTACTGGTTGATGATAGTCAGTATGATTTAGCTGTTAAGGTGATAGAGCAGTCTGTTCGAGACGCGTCGGAAACAGGCGCGCAATGTTATGTGCCGGATATGTTATTTTTAATGGGGAAAATTAAAAATAACGATGAATATATTTCTCAGGCTCTTGCTCATGAAGCTTGTACCCCTTTGCTAAAGCGGCAGATTGAAATGTATGAGCATTAAAGTCAATGCTGCTGCGTGAGGTCACCTTATTGTTTTTTGATACTGATTTGATACCAATAAATATTCAGAGGCGGTTACGCTCAAGGGGATAACTGAAATAACAATAAGGACTATTGATGAAGGGTTATTCGTACGACGATTTGAAAGATATTATTCGCGGGTCACATTTTTATGCCAGTGGGGGAGGTGGTGCTTACATCAACGGTGAACTCTTGCTGAAAGACACCAAGAGAGTGATGGACGAGAAGGGGTTGATGGCTCTTCCATACCTTGATGTTGATGATCCTGAAGTTGGAAGAGCAGGATTTTACGCACCATTTGTTGGTGCGGTTGGTTCGCCTCAGAAATATTGTGATGATGGCTTTATACACTCCCCGCAATGGGTTTTTGATCTTCACCAGCAAGTGATGCAGCATGTTTTGCAGCTTCGCAGTACGACCTTTGATTGTGTCCAAGTTAACCCAGCTCTAGAGTTTCAGTCTGTCATTGCTATTGAAACAGGAACATTGACGTACGGGATGGCCATGTTGTTGGCGGCGCAAAAAAACATACCAATCATGAATATGGATGGTTGCGGCCGTGCAGTGCCTGTTTTGCCGATGGTTGGCCCGGCTCAGAATGTACCAGGCGCACCGAGACTTTCTCCCGTTGCACTTGTTTCTGAGACAACAATTGCTGATGGTGGTGCACAATTGGTTATTAATACTGATGATTTGGGTAATCTCAATGACATGATGCACGGTATTATTAGTGATGATCAGGGATTTGACCAACGATCAGCCATGAGTTGCTTTGCGATTTCAGGCCAAGATATCCAAGCGAGTCAACAAGGTTATTATGTATCGGGTTCGCTAGAGAGGGCTCGTTTATTGGGGGCGGCGATTAGACTGGCGGGAAAAGAAAGTTTAGCGAAACAAATTGAAGCTGTTAGCGGTGGCATCAAAGTAACAACCGCAACCGTTGTGCATGCAAAGAACTATACGGAACAAGGGTTTGACCTGATTGACGTCATTATGCACGAGGATGGCGGACGAGGGCGAATTTATCGTGCGATTGCTGAAAATGAAACGCTTTTGTTAGAGACCAAAGAAAGCGGCTGTGATTACCAGCCAGCGGTGATGGGACCTGACTCAATATGTTACGTAACGACGGACGGACAAACATTAAGCAATACCGAGATCAAAGAGGGAATGCATGTCCATGTATTTGCGGTTCCGGCTGCGCAAGGTATGAATACGCCTGCCTTACAGAAGCTGTTCATTAATGAAATTAATACCGTGCGTAAGCAGTTGGGTATTAAGCCTGCGATCACTACTTATGTTTCGCCATTTGTAAATCATTGTCAAAATGGAGGTCAATGATGCGTCTACTCGTCGTTACACCGGTTAATACCGATCATTTTAATGCTGAAATAGCTGCAAGTGTGAAAGAGGTTGTGGCTCCGGATACTCGAATCGATGTGAAGAATATCAATCAAGGTACCTCTTGTATCCAGTCACGGGTGGATTTGGCGGTTAATGCTCCGCATGTAATTGAGTTAATCGGCAAGGAAGCCAAGAATTATGATGGTGTCTTTGTTACCGATATGGATATGTGTGGGGTGGAGCAGTCGCGTGAATTGGTTGATATTCCCGTTATTGGCGGCTTTAGGGCTAGTGCATATACTGCGATGATGCTAAGCCAGAAATATGCCATTCTAACCATTCGCGGCACGCACGATTTGCAAAATGAGCATGTCAGGGCGTTTGGTATTCAGGGCAATTTGGCAACGATATCTGCTCTGGATCTTGGTGTTTATGATCTCGACAATAAAGAAAGAGTTTTTGACCTATTGGTTAGCCATGCCTTGAGAGCCATAAAAAGTAATGGGGCTGAGTCCATCATCTTCGGGTGCACAGGGTTTGTTGGTTACGCAGAGCCGTTAAGTAGAGTTTTGTCTGAAGAGCTAAGTTGTTATATTCCCGTCATAGATCCCAATCATTGTGCTATTAAGTATTTGGAATTATTAGTTTTAAATAAATTGAGGCAGAGCCAAATAAGTTACCCCAAGGTTAATGGGATATCTTGATTTTGATAAGGAGGGGAAGCCCTCCTTTTTTATTTCGTGTTTTATTCCATGATGATGCGATGTTTGGCAGTACAGGTATTGAAAAGGGGATCTCGATAATAGCCGATAGTAAGTTGCGAGCCATATTGGATATTTTCAACAGTAAGCGTTTGGTATTGTTCTTCTCTATGAGGCGGAATTACTTTCATTCCAAGTTGGCGGGAACGGCCTGTTACGTCATAAATGATGATGGCATGATTTACTTCATTATTTGGAGTATGAGGTAGAGCGTTGTATCTTATTCTAAAATGGTAATTATTTTCGTTGGTTGTGATTTTTAATATTTCAAGATCACAGAATTGTTTTTCAATAATTTCACCTTCGCAAAAAACGATATAGCAGGATATATCTTGCTCAAACTCTGAGTATTGCGTTAGTGCTAATGTGAATGTGCCCCGGGAAAAATCGATATCAGATTCGATGTAGGTTCTGTATCCAGTGACGGAGGCACTGATAGCGTGAAAAATACAAAGGGGATCATGATTGAAAGGGGAAATTGCACCTTGGAAAAGTAAGAAAGCATAGTTGTTGATAGGAGAGCCGGTGCGTGTTGTTTGCTCGCAGGTATGGTATTCGATAAAGAGCCGGTGAGGAGACTTTCTGTTGATATTAATGTTCTCAATAGCATCGCAATACTTGTTGATGCCGCTAAAACTAACCATCATATGCTTTTTAACCCGATAAGGTGTTGTTTTTCTACATAGACTTTAATCTGATTTTAGCGATGAATCAGTATCATTTTGGTATTAGTTTACTGATACTATTGATTTTTTTGTAAATGATACGAGAGGGTGAGGAACTTAGCCAAGCCCTTAGACTTGGCTAGTTAATGACAATAGAGCAAGGTGTCTTGAATAGCTGTTGTGGTATTACGGAAAGCCACCCGCCTCGTCTGCCATATTCCACCAAAGAAGCTCGATTTGTAACACCGACACTGGAAAACTTGACGATTAAATTGGCAATTTGTTTCTCTACAGCCTTAGGTGTACGGTGGATCAATTGGGCAATTTGCTTGGTTTGGCGTCCCCTTAACAACCAGAACAAGACAATTTCTTGTGAGTTGGTTAAGGCTATCATTTCGGGCGCCAACGTACTGAACGACTTTGTGTTGTTGTCCAGAGCGAAAACTTCTGCGAAGGTGGCTAGGTTGACAACCTCTCGTAGATTTCGAGCCTGAAACTGTATGCCCCAAGGTTCACCCTGAATGATGATAGGGCGTTTGTCAAAAGTGTATGCGTCAAAACCATGAGCATATTGATGAATATCAATGGTTGAAATGGTTTTGTTCTCACGTATAGCAATTTTGTCTTGTTCTAAAAAGGTTGCTGCAAATTGGGCGGTATCACATGGAATCTCACTATCAGTAAGCCCTGCGATATCGTTTGGCGCATTAACTAATGCACGGTATGCGGAATTCGCGTACGCAAAAACACCGTCTTTAGATTTTAGTCCGGCCGGGTGAGAGTATTGTTCCATCACGTCAATCATGACAGATATATATGTTTTGCTATCTATTTTCACTGAAACATTCTACCAAGAGGATGGATAAAAAAAAGTAGGGTAATTACCCCTTTTTACTGAATAAAGTTGTTTATTTGAAAATGCAATAACGCCAACCTTTGGTTTAAATCTGTTTAATAGCAACAGGTTGCATTTGATACTTACATGATACTGAATTATACCCCTTTGTCGGGGTAGATTTAAATATGAGCATATTGTAGCTCTGCCATAGGCAGACTTATGTCATTGGATACCAAGGAGGAATTTAAAATGTGCCCGCATTGTCATGTTCAAATGCTTAGACGGAAGCGATCAATTATTCAAAAGTTATATTGTTCGACTATTTGGAAATGCCCGAGGTGTCATTATTTAGTGAAACTGTGATACCTCGCCATATCATGGTTTATACGTTTTATTTAAAAAAATGGTGTTTTTCCCATATCGTAAAAATAAGCTCAGTGGCAGGTGAGAGATAATATGAGCATATGCCACGTTTTTTTGTTCATTTATGATGCGGCGAGGCAGGTTGGCCATAAAGGTGATAATTTTAGGGTGATCATTGTGTGTGTCTGTTAAGATTATTTTATCTAGGATGGAACAAAATAATCACACAATTGATTGTAAAAATGCTAAAAAAATTATTGTTGCTTGCTCTCGTGTCGCAGCCTTTGTTGGCAAACACGATCAGTGAACAGGTTGACCTGTTAGCCAAGGATGTCTACCGAGGTGCCGGTTTGCAACCTGTGATCGATTACCCTCTGTTTCGGGAAGGGGTTGAGGCATACCTGACGCAGGGATCCGGAGCCAACCCTAACTTGGTGATTATTGATTTTAATCGCCCGTCTGATGAGCGTAGGTTTTATGTTGTTGATTTATTAGGTAAAAAGTTAAGATATCAAACATATACGACCCACGGTATTGAAAGTGGGGGAAAATACGCGACTCGCTTTTCTAATACGGCTAACTCGCGCCAAACATCATTAGGCATCTATAAAACAGCAGAAACATACTACGGAAAGTATGGCTATTCATTGCGTTTGGATGGTCTTTCTGAAGGTATGAATGATAATGCCCGCGATCGGCTGATTGTTATTCACGGGGCAGATTACGCCTCTCCTGATTTTCTTGAAAAGAATAACTTCATCGGTTGGAGCTGGGGATGTCCGGCCCTTCCTCCTGAGCAGACCCGAGAGATTATTGACTTGATTAAAGGGGGAAGTATTGTCTTGGCGAGTCGGCGACATATATTGACTCAAGAAAGGAATACGCCGGTTTCTAATCGTGTGGAGCCGATGGAGACAGAGAAAACAGAATCATTTATTGCTATCAGGCGTTAGACGCCCCGGGAAGGAGTACGGGGCGTCATAGATAGTGTGTCGTTATTCGTGATTACAGCGCTGTTTCCAAAATGGCTCGGCTCTCGGTCAATGTGACATTGCCACGCTCGCCAAGCACGGTCATCCCGTGTTTTTCCAGGCTTTCCATAACGGGATCAATAGCGGTGCTATCTAGTTCGACATCCGCCAAGCAAGTTGGAACTTCCATTGTTTTGAAGAAGTCGATGGTTTTTGCAATAGCAGCATCAATACGCTCGTCGTTGCTACCTTCGGTAATGCCGAAAATACGTTCGCCGTATTGCAATAGTTTCTCTGCCTTGTCAGCTCGGCGCTGTTTCATGACCGCGGGCAGAATGATGCTGAGAGTTCGTGCGTGGTCGATGCCATAGTTACCGGTTAGTTCATGGCCAATCATATGTGTTGTCCAGTCCTGCGGTACACCGACACCAATCAAGCCGTTAAGTGCCTGAGTTGCAGACCACATAATATTGGCGCGAACAGCCAGATCATTTGGCGTTGCGAGTGCTTTAGGGCCTTCCTCAATCAGGTTCATCAGCAGGCCTTCAGCAAAGCGATCTTGAACCTTGGCATTGGCTGGGAAAGTTAAGTACTGCTCCATCACATGGATATAGGCATCAATCACCCCGTTGGCGACCTGTCGAGGAGATAGGCTGAGGGTTGTGCTCGGGTCAAGTACCGCAAAAATAGGCTGGACCAGTGGCGACATGAAAAATAGCTTGTCTTTGCCGCGTGATACTACAGAGCCAGCATTGCTTTCTGAGCCCGTTGCCGGCAAGGTCAAGATGCATCCTAGGGGCACAGCATCAACAACCGGTTGCTGTTTGGCCAGAATATCCCATGGGTCGTTGCCTGCGAAGCGGGCTGCCGCAGATATGAATTTGGTGCCATCAACGACAGAACCGCCGCCGACAGCAAGTAGGAAATCAAACCCACCCTCTTTGACCTTGGCTACAGCCTGCATCAACGTATCGTACTGCGGGTTAGGCTCGATACCGCTGAATTCATCCCATTGATGCCCACTCAATGCGTTGGCAACCTGATCGTAAACCCCATTGTGTTTGATTGAGCCGCCACCGTATACAACCAGCACTTTTTTGTCTTTAGGGATGTCATTGGCAATGGCTGCAATTTGTCCTTCGCCGAAGTGAATGCGGGTTGGGTTGTGGTAGGTAAACTTGTCCATGCGATATCTCCGTTGTATCGAGTGACTGGATTGAGGGATGACAGTGCGATTTTCGCAAAAGCCTCTCTGAGCTTGTTGCCAATAGTCTATGCCAGCAAGAGACATAATGGCATGCACGATCCTGTTTTATCCTTGCCTATTTCTACTTGATTAAGCATAGTGAGAGCATACGCATAAAGAGGGGATATAGCCGTTGTGATTGAGCATTGTGCAGAGCTTGGCGAGTCATTGTGTCGGTATTATCAGCTAGATAAAGGCCCTGGAATTGTCGAAACCGCTGTTTCTGGAGTACGTTTATTTCGGATAAATCGTTATCACCGTATGACCCCGCAAATGTACCAGCAAGGTATTGTGGTGATTTTGCAAGGGAACAAGGTCGGGCATTTGAATGATTATCAGTTTGAGTACGATACCGAAAATTGCCTGATTGTGGCAACACCATACCCGATTGCCTGTGAGACCTTTGCTTCTGAGGAGGCGCCGCTGATCGGGTTGGATATTGATTTTGACCTGACGATTATTCAAGAGTTGGTTGATACCGTGGAGCATTTTTCACAGCAGGGACAAGCTTGGGCTCAAGAGCAGAACAGAGGGGTGGCCGTAACCCCAATAACCCCTGCCATTCGTGATTGTTTGCGACGTCTGCTAGGGTGCTTGGCAAGTCCGGTGGATGCCAAGGTACTCGGCAGGCAGGTTGTTCGCGAATTGTATTATTTGCTGCTAAGTAGCGAGCAGGGAAGTCTGCTTGCCCATTACTGCAAGCAAGATAGCGCCCTGGCAAGGGTCTCCAAGGTGATCAACCATGTCCAAAGTCACTATGACCAAAAGCTGGTGATTAATGAACTGGCTGAGATGGCCGGGATGAGCGTGTCGGCATTCCACCGGTCGTTCAAGCAAGTTGTGACCGATCCGCCCTTGCAATATATCAAGAAAATACGTTTGAACCGGGCCAAAACCCTGATGGTGCAAGACGGCATGGCAGCCAGTGTGGCGGCATTGAAAGTTGGGTATGAAAGCCCGACACAGTTTAGTAGGGAGTTCAAGCGCTATTTTGGGGTGCCGCCAAGCCAAGCAGCCCATATCGGATTTTCCTAGAAATTTGAAGCAAAACAGGTAGGTTGTTCATATTTACTTACATATAAAACACTGTTTTATTGGTTAAGTTTTGGTTCAGATTATACGTGTACAGTGTTCATAAAACACAGGGCAATGACGATTTGCCTGATGATTGATAATCATTGACTAAGGATGAATTTATGAAAAAGTACGCGGTAGCCTCAACTCTTATCATTGCATCTCTTTCCGCAGCCCCAGCTTTTGCCAATTCCAGCCAGTGGTTTGTCGGTGGTGGTATTGGATACCAGAATGACAGGGTAGAGCAGACGATCCTTAATGAGCACAAGAAGACCAATGAAGATGTCTCCTATCAGTTGCGCGGTGGTGTGATTATTGACGATCATCACCGTATTACCGGTAGTTATAGCTATTTTGAGGACAAGTTTGAGCATGCCCTTCTCGGTTTGGATACCAAGCAGAAGCAGCAAATGTTCTTGGCTTCTTATGACTATCTTCTGCCAGTACACCAAAATATCAATTTGTTTGCCGGTGTGAGTGCGGGAATGGCCTATAACAAATTTGAAACGGATTTTGCGGCCAACAGCTCGACAGACTTTGTCTGGGGTGGTCAAGTGGGTGCTCAATACAACATTGGTAACAATTGGTCGACAGATTTGACATACCGTTACTTGGATCAGAACTACAATGAAGGAATGACAAAGGTTGATTATACCCAGCAGGTGGTGTGGTCAGTCGATTATAAGTTCTGATATCCATATCGCGTGGCGATAATTATCTTCAAAACAAAGGGCCATCAGGCCCTTTGTTTCTCCCCCCGCTTTACCAAGGATCATGAAGGTTGCCGTAGGCATGAATGCTGTGCCAGTGCGACCATCGGATGTTCTTGCATATCTTGTTATTCATCGTACCGCGCGGTTTAGATGAATTAAATCTTGAATTTACAATTCTTTATATTGGTATATTCAGGTTGAGTTAAGATTTAAAACAATGTTTTTTATTTTAAGTTCTGATTAAGGTTCTGGGTGTATCGTAATTCCAACACGGTACAAAACACAGAGTGCTCCCTGTTAGGAATTGGCTTAATGGTAGGCCGTTGAGCAGGGGGAAAGGAGTTAGACATGAAAAAGATCACAGCAATTTCGACTTTAGCCTTGGCAGTTATGGCATCTTCCCCAGCATTTGCTGCAGATACGCAATGGTTTGTTGGTGGCGGTGTGGGTTACCAAAACGACAAACTGAAAGGTACTGATGCCCCTAATGGCGAAGATGCGACTTATCAGTTACGTGGCGGTGCGATTTTGAATGATCATCACCGCGTGATGGGTACCTATAGTTATATGGATAAGTCATCGCAAAATATGTTCTTGGCCTCTTATGATTATCTTGTGCCGGTGCACCAGAAAGTGAATTTGTTCGCCGGTGTTTCAGCGGGTGTGGCAGATAACAAAGTCCGTAATGAAAGCTCGACAGATTTTGTCTGGGGCGGTCAGGTAGGTGCGATGTATAAATTTAACGACAAGTGGTCAACGGATGTCACTTATCGTTATCTTGACCAAGATTACGAGGAGAACAATACCCGGTTGGATTATTCTCAGCAGGTTGTGTTGTCCGTCGATTACCGATTCTGATTTACACGGGGTTGTCAGTGAAGGGAGGGTAACCTCCCTTTTTTGTTAGACGCTGATTCCATTAAGGGTGCTTGAACAGCCCGAATCCTGTTTTTTCTGGGTAGCCTAAGCTATTCCTAGGTGTCATTTATCTTTTGTTGTGTATGATTAAGTGCTATAACTGTCTGTAAATACAGAACATTAGGAATCACGGATGGGGCTGAATTTCATTCGGGCAGTCGGCGTAATATGCGCAGGATTGCTAGGGGCCGTAAATGCACAAGCCAATACCCTCGAAGGGGGGACTTGGCAGTGTAGCCGCGAACAGGCCCAAGAGAGCGATTTGGTGGAATGGACAACCTATCGTTTTGATGCTGGTGGAACGATTGCGTCCCAGGAGTGGTTTAGGCAGAGCGAGAACAATAGCGTGGCGCTTGAGTTTCTGCTTAACGTCGATTACCAGTATTTCCATAATGGTGATGAGTACGTACTTAAGCCCACCAAGCTCAGTCGTGAGCTGCGGGCTGACTTGTACAAGATAGATCCTTTCAATGCCGATGCGCGTCGAGACTTGATGGGGTACCGGATCTTTTTCTCCCCTAAATTTGTTGATGCAAACCACGCTGTGTTTGAGATGCGGCACCATATAACCCCCGACCAGCGCTTTCGCCTCAACTGTGTTCGCCGCGCCTAGTCATTGAATCCCATCATTAAAAACGACACCGCTCCAGCAGGGTTTCCTGATACTGGTGCGGTGTCTGTCCTCGCTGGCGTTGGAACGCCTTGCTAAAACTCTGTACATTGCGGTAGCCAAGGGATTGGGCGATCTCTTTGACGGGCATGCCTGTTTGCATATATTTAATGGCCTGGTTACAGAGCACATAGCTGGTAATTGAGGTGAAGCTCCAGCCAAACTGGTGTAACCGCCGTTGTAGCTGCTGCTTGGAGAGCTGAAATTTCCCCGCGACGAAATCCAGAGAGGGATAACCGTAGTAGCGTGAATAGTTGATCATCTCGTACATGACCTTGGCGGCATCGTGGGGCTGTGGCATGTTGAGAAACTCGTCCATATCGAGGTTGGAGAGCATAATGGGACGGTTGAACTGGAATGGTTGGGTATTTCCGTGTTCCAGAATAGAAATATCGATCCAGACTTTGGTTTTTGGTGCATTCCAGCGAATAGGGCAACCGAAATACTCCTCAAAAGCCACCGCGTCACAGCGGGGTCCACTAATTTCCACTTTCAGCGGTGAATAGTTTTCGCCCATAAAGTAACGCACTGTGTTGGTCAGCATGATGGCGATCCGCAAGCTGTCATGAAGTCGGCCTCTTCCGCTCGAAAAATGGTTGTCGTAACACCACTTTATCAGTCTGCCGGATAGTTCCCCGTGAAATGTCGCTCCCGATTGTAGGCATGAAGTGCCGTAGTTAATACGGCGGAACGACAGCGCCAGCTCAGGGGTAGAGAGGAACCAGTTACCGAGCCTGTCCATGTTGTCGAGCTTGAGCCACGGTGCGATTTTGGCCACATAGCTGGGATCGCCCAGCTCGGTTTCGATCTGCTCAAGCCAGCGGTTGACATCGTGGTAGGGCACAAGGGCCATCGGCTCGGCCGCGAGGGATGCCGGGATCCCTAATTGGGTGTAATCGACCCCGAGTTGTTTGTTGACTGCCTGAAGGAAGGGCTTCAAAAACAAGGTGCGGGTAAATGCTGCGTCAAATATGGGTTGGGGAGCCGGCATAACAAGTGCTTACAGATAGAAATGATTCGATGGATAGATTACATCAATATTTGTAGTTTTTTGAGCAAAACAATCCACGATAAGTACGTCCATCACATTTCCACAGACAATAAGCCTCATAAAAACAACGTATTATATTCATAACATTGCTTAATATTCGGAGAACATTATGAGTCTCGTCAGCATGCCTTTTGTTGATAGCGGGGTAGATACAGCGCTCCATGTTGTCGCTGCCATTATTCTAGTCGGTTCGGTGGGGGCCGCAATTTATGGTTTCTGGCGTATCCATGAGTTACCTATCCAGAAAGCCCACAAGAAAGAGCATCACCAGTTGGGGTTGATAACAGCCCTGACTTGGATTGGATTTATCTGGCATTGGGTATGGGTGCTTGCTGTGATTATCGCCTTCGTCGATGGTGAACAGGCGCTTCGTCGCATCCGTGATATCTGGCATGGCGACGAATCAGAAGAAGAGCAACCTGATGCCGCGACCATGAAGCATCGCCATACGGCCGCTGATTATGCGGTGAAGCGTGAAGAGGAGGCGGAGAATGCTTGAGGGTTTGGCTGTATGGTCATTGTTTATCTATTTGCTGCGCATGGTTGGCATGCCGTGGAATAAATTTACCAAGTCGTTTGCCTATCTGGGCGGAGCCGGTTGGTTGGTGTTCGTGTGGATTGGTTTGATTACCTTTGCCCCGATGGATATGTCCGGTGGGTCGGTGGTACAGGCACCGCATATTCAGTTGCGTCCGGGGTCGACCCAGATCAAAGGTCAGGTGGATGAGATTTTTGTTCGCCCTAATCAGCGTGTCACCAAAGGGGAGCTGATATATACCTTGGACGACGAACCTTATCGTATTGCGCTCAATAAAGCCAAGGCGGCGCATCAGGCCGCCGAGGTGGCGTTGTCGATAGCCAAGGAAGATGTGCGGATCGGGCACGAGAACTATCAGGCGGCGCAGAAAGATATCGAGATCAGTAAAAACAAGCTGGTCGCCGAGCAAGAAGATTTGCAATGGAAGCAGACAACCTTGCAGCGTTACCTGCAACAGAACAAAGCGGTTAAGCATACCATTACCGAAACTCAGATCGATGAGCAGCGAACGGCGGTAGAAGTCGCAAAGGCCAACGTGGTGACGTTGCAGTCGCAAATCGACAAAGCACGAGTAGTCGCGAATCGAGCGAAGTTGGATTACGAAAAAGCCCAGTTGCAGGTTAGCAGCGGTGAGGTTGATGTTGCCAAGGAGCAAGAGAATGTCGCTCAGGCGCAATGGAATTTGGACAATACCCAAGTTCATGCGCCAGCTGATGGCTATTTGACCAACTATATCATGCGAGAAGGCCAGTATGTCGGGGTTGTGCCTCGCATCCAGATGTACACCGATGAGAAGTACGTATTGATGCGGGTTAACCACCAGGCGATACGCAATGTCAAAGTCGGCCAGCGCGCTGAATTTACCTCGGCGGTTTACCCGGGCAAGATTTTCAGCGCTGAGGTGGAGGGCATTATCGAAGCGACCGGTGAAAGTCAGGGGAACTTGATTGGCCGAGACGATAATGTGCGCCAGACAACGGGCCAGAATGCGATGAACAAGCATCATTTCGTGAGACTGAAGCTGCTTGAATCCGGAGAGTACGACATCCCGGTAGGCTCGGTCGGTTTGGCTTGGATCAGTGCCGAAAAACCTATCGCGTTCTTGCAGTTCCTCGACGTTATACGCGGCATTATCATCCGTATGAAATCACAAATATTCTACGTGTGGTCGATGTAATAGATACTCCCCAGTGACCTAAAGGTGTCGAGCAGAACATCTAGGCGTCGCTGGGTATGAACACTGCTTTCTTTTCTACGTTAATGCTGACCGTAGTACTGCAATCTTCTTTATGGGGGTTGCAGTTTTTTTTATCTGTCTAGTCATAGCGGAGATAGTCTCTTGAGCTTGTAGGGGGATAGGGATAGAGTAGCGGCCAGTCGGCAAAGTTAGGGAACGGATTACGCCCAATGCAGCGGAACATGACAGTATTGAAAACAGCCTTTTGGATAGGGGCTGGCTATTTTTTTGCGCCAGTATCAATGGCAGGGGAATTGGCGGCCGGAATCTGGGCGGGGGACAGTCCCGAACAGGTTGCCACGGTGGCAGATGGCTATGAGTGTTCGCTATTGCTGGCGGGGGAC
This sequence comes from Photobacterium aquae, assembly GCF_001029445.1. Classification (GTDB taxonomy): domain Bacteria; phylum Pseudomonadota; class Gammaproteobacteria; order Enterobacterales; family Vibrionaceae; genus Photobacterium; species Photobacterium aquae. Next base: position 17,970 of record NZ_LDOT01000013.1, on the reverse strand, counting down.
GGGCAGCCATCGCCATCGATAGGCGAGCGCACCCAAGTGTACTGTTTCGATCAGGATCTGCCTCTCGGGATCCGGGATGGCCAGAGTCGGGTGTATTTTGACGGGAACAAGGCATCTCGGCTGGTGGTGGAGTATCCACTTTCCGTATCGACTTACACCTCGGTACTAGCCTCTCTTCGCCGCCAAGGGTTTGTGTTTGTCTCGCTGGAGGTTGCTGATGAGAGATTGGATGTTCTGGCGGGCTTGCAGTCGCTTGATGCCCAGACCCTCGATAGCCAGCTTTTTGCATTGGCTAACCGTTACGATTACCGTGTATCACGCCGTTATATGATGGTTGATAACAATAGCTACCGACGTGCCCAGCAAGCCGGCATTACGAATGTGCAAGATTTGCTGAACGGTATGCACAAAACACAATATTCTGGTTCACAAGTGGCTGAGCTGGTGGTGTCCGATGGTGTCTTAGCGGTAACGTACCAGTAATAGAGACGTAGGATGAGAGGTTCTAATCCTGCCGTAGTTTTTTGTCTGCTGAAATTGGGGTGGGAAAGCGTTTGACCACCCAATAGGTTGAAATGATAAAGGTTGTCATGGTGGTGATCTGAATAAAGGTCGCTGCGTTTGACGATAAGATTTCGGCTTGTATCGCCGCATAGGCCACTAAAAAAGAAAACTCGCTGGCTTGGCTGAGGCGGGCGCTGAGTTCATTGGTCAACGGCCCTTTTTCATGGGCCTGCTTGAATGCCGTTGTAAATCCCCAGAATTTGATTGCGACTAATCCAATGCCATACCCAATGCCCAATAAGGTATAGAAGTTACTGTGGTAGATATCCATCTTGGCACCGATGGCGAAAAAGAACAGGATAAGGAAAAACTCCCGCAACGGTTTGAGATGAACCGCGATGGCTTGAGAGACCTTGCTGACAGCAATAGAAATTCCCGCAATAAATGCCCCGCTCTCATAAGACAACCCCACTTGATGTCCAAGCTCTGCCCATAGCAGGCACCACGCCAAGGTGGTGACAAAACTGTACTCCTGAATCACATCAAAACGTTGGAACAACGGCAGGATAATGTACCGGACCCCGACGAAAGCTAAGGTGGTGATCAGGGCAAATTTGCCGAGCATCCAAACAAAACTCAGCCACATGGCATTACCATCGCCCATGTTCAGAAAAATGATGACACAGATAGCCAGGATATCCTGCACCAGTAAAATACTGGTCATTACCTCCCCCATATGTTTGTGGTGCAAGGTAGTTGTCGGAATAAGCTTAAGGCCAATTACCGTGCTTGAGAACATCATGGCCGCAGCAACGACGAGCGAGTCTGTCAATGACAGCTGGATAATCAAGCATACGGCGAGGGTGATAGCAAAGAAAAATCCACAAGTCCCGAGGGTGATCAGGGCGCTTTCCTGAAAGAGCAGGATTAACTTCTTGGGCTGGAGATTGAGTCCGATCAGGAAGAGCAGCAGGATCACGCCGAGGTGGCCGATTTGGGTAATATTGTCGGCATCGGTAATGAGGTTGAGCCCTTGGGGGCCAATCAGGATACCAGCGGCAAAGTAGGCAAGGATGATCGGTTGCCGCGCATACAGGAACAAGGTGCCAAGAAGCGCCGCGCTGATAATGATAGCGCAGAGTTGGAATATCAAGGAGGCGAGGTCGATTTGCATGGCATACCGTTTCTATACATTCACCTATTACAGTGTGGTCTATGATAGGGGGCTGGTGTCTGGTCTTTTTTATTTGAAGGGTATGTCGATAACTGGGTTGAAAGCGCTGCAGACGCCTTTGCTAAGCGTCGGGTAATCCGCTAGTCTTGGCCTCACAGAATAACAGTGCAGATAACTGCTTGTTTTACTAATAATAGAATTCGTTTTGCGGGGCGCATTAGTGAGTGAAAAATCAACGGTTGTCATCATTGAAGATGAACAGGCTATTGCCGAGAACCTGATCCACGTATTGGAAATGGACGGCTATCACCCGGCATGGTTTGCCACGGCAGGTGAGGGATTGGCATATCTGAGGGCGAACGATATTGCTTTGTTGGTGCTGGATGTCGGCTTGCCGGATGGCAATGGCTTTGAGCTGTGTAAGACTATTCGTGAGTTCTCCGATGTGCCGATTATCTTTCTCACTGCGAGAAATGATGAAATCGACCGGGTTGTCGGTTTGGAAATCGGGGCCGATGATTATGTGACAAAACCCTTCAGTCCGAGAGAAATGCTGGCGCGGATCAAGCTACGGATTAAATCACGCGCGGTTGTATCTGCTGAGAAACCTCAGCCACGGCCTGATAGCGTTCAGGCAGATGTGCTGGTGGCGCAGCAGTTTGATTATTGCGTAAATGAGCAGATGTTAGGTCTTACCGCCGTCGAATATAAAATACTGGATCGGCTGGTGTCCGTTTCGGCCAATATACTCAGCCGTGAACAGTTGATGATTGCCGCCGACATGGCCCCTGAAGCGGTTTATGAGCGTAATATTGATTCTCACATCAAGGCTATCCGCAACAAGCTCAAGCCTTTTGGGCTTTCTGACCGCATTTGTACCAAGCGTGGTTTTGGTTACTTTTACAGTGTAAAGGGTGAGTGATGACGCGCTGGCCGAGGATCCCGCTAGGGTTACGACTGTTTTTCCTCTGTTTCATCTTGGTGGTAATAACAGCCTACATGGTAAGAAAAACGGTGATCCATGAACTGAAACCGACAGTCCGCCAAACAACGGAAGAAACGCTGGTGGATATGGCGAACCTGCTGGCAGTACTGGCTGAGGAAGATGTAGCCAGCGGGCGCATTGCTGAAAGCCGTTTTGCCGTCTTGTTAACCGCTTATGGCAATCGTGAGCCGCAGGCCAAAATTTGGGATGTGGGTAAAAATACAATCAACCACCGGATTTATATTACCGATAAAAACGGCATAGTGATTGCCGATTCATGGCAGAAAGACGTGGGCAAGGACTATTCGCAGTGGAATGATGTCTACCTGACGCTGCGAGGTCAGTATGGTGCTCGCAGCACGGCTGAAGATCCAAATGATCCGTTGTCGTCTGTTATGCATGTTGCCGCGCCGATTTATCATAATGGTGAAATTATCGGCAGTGTGACGGTGGCAAAATCTAACCGTTCTATCCAGCCTTTTATCGATCTTTCAAAGCGTAATGTTCTGTTTTGGCTAGTTTGGATGAGTGTCATCATTCTGGTTGCCGGTGCATTGTTTGCGTGGCGTACGCACAGTGCCTTGAATAAGCTTGAAAATTACGCGCTGAAAATGGGGCAGGGTGAAAAAGTGGCCAAGCCGACATTCCGTATTTTTTATGAGTACGACACCCTGAGTGACGCGTTGGAAAACATGCGCAACCAGCTCGATGGCAAGCAGTATGTCGAGGAATACGTGCAAACCTTGACCCATGAGCTAAAAAGCCCGCTTTCGGCAATCAAGGGGGCGAGCGAAATATTGCAGATGCCACTGCCACAAGAGAAAATTGCCCGTTTCGCCAATAATATCGAGCGCGAGAGCGATCGTATGCAGTCTTTGATCGACAAGCTATTGGAATTGGCCCGACTAGAAAAACGGCCGCAGCTTGAAACCTTGGTACCGATCTCCCTTAATGATGCGGTGGATGAGGTGGTGCAGGCATCCGATGCACGGCTAAGTGCTAAGGCAATTATCTGCAACGTGGCGGTTGATGAAGGCGCTATGGTGCTCGGTGACAGTTTTCTGTTAAAGCAGGCCCTGTTTAATTTGATGGATAACGCGTTGGATTTTGTCTACCAAGGTGGTGTCATTGAATGGCAGGCAACACGTTCCAAACAGGGGGTGACACTGTCTGTGAGTAATACCGGCCCGCAGATCCCCGATTATGCTATGTCGCGGTTAACGGAGCGTTTTTATTCATTGGCCCGTGAAAATGGAATGAAGAGCACGGGGTTAGGACTAAATTTCGTTGAGCAGGTTGTCAAGTTGCATAGAGGGCAACTTGAGATAGCTAACCAAGATAACGGTGTAAAAGTTACCTTGTTTTTTCCTTCTGTTTAGATTTGGGTATTCCGCCCTATACTGGGAAGAATAAAAGCAAGCGGGAACATTCAGAGTTAGTTGTGGGGATAGGTGTTGAGCACCTATCCTTATCTGTTATGTATTATTTTTTATTCAATGAATTAATTAAATAGTGCTGTTGTGAATTTTTCAACTGGAATAGGAAGAAGATCCTGTGGATGATCACCACCAAAGGTAGCTAGACCACTTTTTCCATCAACAATAGCTGATTTAATCTCTGCCTGAGTATCAACATCAATAACTGAAATTTTTACTGTCACCTTGTCCGGTTTTGCTGACCATTCTGTTGCACGATCTTCCCAATGCATTATTGTTGGATAGAATAAATAATCATAGCCACCTTGTTTCGCAGAAATTAAAGCATCATTAAATAACTCTGGTTGTTTTGCAATTTCAACGTTATTTAGTCTTTTAAGCAGACTTGATTGAATGGTTTTGCTTAACATATTACCTGAACCAGTATAATAATGATTACCATATGATCCATCTTTTGATAGTGCAATATAGATAGAATTTGTTGAATTAATTTTTGTTGATACATTTGATTCAGCAATATTTAAATTATGTGAATCTGCACATCCCCAAAGCGATGAAAGACATGCGGCTATAATTATTTTTTTCATAAATCCTCAATATTATTGAATGCATGATGAATGACAAGGATTTGCTCATATCTAGATTTTGCTACATTTGGAAAATCTTGATAAGTTATCAAAGTCACTCTTTATCTGCGATATCGATTTTCTTTGATATAACACTTCATTATCAATGGCGAGGATACCAAAGGCAACAGTTTGATGCACCAATAATATCATGATTAAAGGTGTTTATTTTTTTTGCTAATTTCCGGATTGTAGAAAAATCTGAGGTAGTAGGGTTTTCAGCTTAAGTAGATCGATATCATCATGATGATAATAGCAGTTATTTTATTAACAATTCACAGTCTTAACATAGTAAGAGGAGAGGAGGCTTGCTCAATACTTCAGATAGGTATTGACTTAACCCACTCGATATTTTCACTTGCGGTTGGAATCTCAAACCAAGACCAGAATAATTCGAGCATTTCCGGTGTCATTTCGTAAGACTTACCATTCCGTTTTGAGTTACGAGAAAATGCTCTCTGCTTACAAGTGTCAAAAGGGACATCTAGATAATGAACTTCACAGCTAACACCTTCATTTGATGCCCAATCAGTAAAAGCATCCCGGTCAGCTTTACTCCAGAAACCAAAGTCAAAAATAACTGGAACACCTAAAGAAAACAGTTGTATTGCAGACTCTTTGAATAAGCCTTGAAGAGTAGCCAGTCGGTTATCAAAGACCTCGCGTTCCATATGTTCGCCATAGAGAGGGATCATCCATTCATCAATGGAAAATCTAAAGGCTCCATGTTTTTCTGCAAGAGCTTTGGAATAGGTCGTTTTACCTGAACCAATAAATCCACAGATGAAATAGATTTTAGTCATAATTCCTCTTTATCTTATAATCAATGATATTGATTGTGCTGAACATAAGTATCCACGGCCAATATTATATAGGCAAGATGGTGAACCAAAAAATAATATCAAGATCTAAGATTCGTGCAGAGTTTGCAATTTTTTCGCCTAGTACTGTATAAATAGGAGCATCTATACTGGCCAAGTTAATATCACACTCGTATTGGCATGGTGAATGTATTTTTTAAGGTACATAAACCATAATAATTTCAATGATATGACCGCCATCTGTCTCTAAAACTTTTGCCCCAAGAACTAGATCACTCGCGCCTGCGTCAGCCGTCCAAAGATCGATAAGTACATCCCAATGATTTCCCATCCACATACAAACTGAAGATTCCCATGCTTCATCGGGTAGAGGAATTAATGTTTCTCCATAGGCATCTATATTTTCTTTTATATATTCTGCGGTCTCTTTGGTAATCGGCTTAACATTTTCAAATCCTAAAGAAGGCATATAGGTACCATTAACAAAAGAATTTATAACTTTTGAGAATATAGGTCGCCAAGCACTGGGAATTGGATGTTGATTTTCATCATCCTTTATAATAGGCACATTGGTCATTTTTACTCCTTATCGTCCAACACTGTTTTAGCTATTGTTGCATACTTCATCTATTAATGCTTGTTTTAGGGTAATTAACGCATGTTTTTATCCCGTAACCACTTTTAATACAGTCAAATCTACGTTCATGGGAAGTGGATAGATTGTGAATATAATTTGGTTCTCCCCAAGAGGGCTTTTAGATATAGCATTTTCTGCCGGATACCCATACGAAATTCGAAGTAATGATCAAAGGTAACTAATGCCACATCATCTTCAGTATCGATCTAAGCCAACTTAACGACATGTTCATCAGTAAAAATCATTGGAGTTGGTGTACCAACCATAATTTCAGGGAATATATTTTCTATTGGTATTAGTTTTGTGTTCATACTCTTGATTATGAATATATAGCCTCTCAAGCAGAGATAATACTCTTGTTAGTGTAAGCTCTAAGTGACAGTCATTTTTAGATATTAAAACTATAGGTAATAGTCTGTTTTATACTACTAGATATTACTTTTTCATACTTATTTGGTATTTCTGTGAAATTTGCAAAAGAATCTGGCTCTTGAAATTAATGAGATAGATTTCTTCGAAGAAAGCATTTTGCTAGGTATATAATCCAGGCTTTACCTCACTTTATGAGTTTGGTTTTTGGCTAAAGGTTAGTTTTCCATTCGCATGGAATAGCTCCTTCTTCGTAACTCTTTTCTAAATAATCAATAAATTCTGATTTATAAGAAGCAACCTTGGCTTTATGAATTAACTCAAGATCATCCGAAATGTAAGAACAAATCTCATGGCTATTAGTAGCTTCTGATAACGTTATAAATATATTATTCGTATTGAATCTCGTTGCAGGTTCAGGTATTGCGGCATCTGCCGAGCACCAAGCGCAATCAAAAATATCAGAGTCTCTCTTATCTAATATTTCATCGAGCTCACTAGTAGACAACGTTCTTAAGTGATTAATTAATTTATTCATATTCTACGTATAGTATATTATTACTTTTATTTAATTTTCTTATTAACGTTTTATCAAGTCAACAATAAATCCAATGAATCATCGATTATTGTTACTATGGAGTGAGATGTTCGTTTTTAATGGTGGATTTTTTGTAAAGACCCCGTCACATATTACTTTCATACCAAAACCACAGACTGCGCCATGTCCAGCAGTTTGAGAAACAACCGCTTTGTTTTCAGAAAATTTTATATCAATTATGCAAGGTTCATTATCAATATATACTTTATTATAACGAACAGCATTGTCATTTAACGCTAAAAGCGTTTTTACTACGATTCCAGAGTTGAAATTTGGTGGGCCATATTGGCAATCAAGTGATATGAATACACTATTTTGGTCATTTTTTTCAACAGTTAATGTTGAATAAATACCATCTTCTATATATTGCTTATATGTGCCATTTATCTCAAATGAACTGAAGCTAGGACAGCTAATGAAAATTATGCTGTAAAGTATTAATGTTCGAAACATGTATATTCCTAAAAATTATTGGAAATGACATAATGGGTACTTTGTTGCACATTTAATCCTTAAATGTCGATTCGCTGTTGTCGTTTGAAGCTGTTTTTTCTGCTATATAATCTATTCATGGTCCTATGTGCAATCTACCAATTGTATTGAAAACCATGGCCCTTCCTCATCGGCTATACCACTTTTTTCTATGTATTTTCTACATAGTTCCGCAGATTCAAACGTTTCACACAATCCTGTTTCAGGTATTACTTGGCCGGTTGCAATGGCGCATTTTTCGATAAGGCCATCTTGTATCATCCAGGACTCCCCAAGCATCCCTGATGAGCATTCGACTACCTCATACCCTAACGTTGGCCATTTTTCCGGAATATTGTTGCCCAAAAATAGCATCTTTAGTAATGCTCGCTCTCCAATAATGGGTTTGTTACTATCTGGAGTCCAACCATCGAGAAGGTCAATAGAATCTTGGGCTGAAAAACCGATGGCAATGATTCGAATAGACGGGTCATTTCTAAAAAATCGACGTTTTGCTTCTTTTGCGTCGCTAAGCGCATAGAATATGCTGACCCAGCCGAATTTGATCTCAAAAGCGCATTGAGCCCACTCTTTAATCTCTGTGTAACGTGCTATGGGTATACCAGTATTGATTAAATAATCTTCTTGTTTACGATTTGTATAGTCATTCCACCAGAATCCGGCTACGCCTGGAAACTGTGGGCATATATCAGCAGAAACACTGACATAATGTTTCAATCCAGAACTATCTGGGTTTACCTTTACTATGATAAAACCGCCTAATATCGAATTTTGGTTTGTCATTGCTACCTTAGATATAACAGCCGTATCAGTTTGTGCTTGTGATATCTATCAGTTCACCATTACCGAAGCCCTCATGATCAGCCACGCTAATCGCGAGTAGGTAAACATGGCTAAAATTTAGCTATTGACGCCATAGTCGTTTGTTATGTGTCTGTTGGTACGTCATCCCATGATTCGCCGAAGCCTGACACCCAACTCATGCCGTAACGACGCTCGTAAACAATACCAGAATCAAGCTCGTTTATATCGGGATCGTCTTCACCTGGTCGGTCGTTGTTAAAACCAAGATCTCGATCTCTAACACGCCAATGTTGGTGGTACAAAAAAGACTCCATATTGTCTATGGCTTCGCTGTCTCTTAATTCTGCACAGTTGAGAAATTCGTTTGTATTGCTAACAGCTTTAATAACTAGCTCATTTTCCCAAATATCAAACTGTTCATCAAAAGCGGGCATTTCATCCAAGCCTTTCAAGCACCAGAGTAAAGAAACAAGTGCCTCCACTCTCCAAGAGAAGTTGACTAGATCTTGGTGGTCTGGTCTTGGTGTGTTAATGAATTCAGATTCTAAGGTAGATAAATATTGTTCAATATTATTATTTTTGATCCATTTAATATTTTCTTCTGGAAAGTGTACCTTTCCTACTGAGGCAATTAATCCAAGGACCCGCTCTGCAACCTCTTTGGAGGTTCTAATTTTGATATCCTCTTCAATCTCTTCCATGGAATTATCTAATCCTATGATTTAGTGGGTGACACATAACGAATGACATGGGCTCCCCCTCATCAAGACTCTGCCACACTTGGTGAGTCTGAGTAAGAAAACGTTCGGTGGCCACCATGTCACCTTCTATCTATGGCATTGATTTAGCCAAACATTTCTTCACTATCCACGGTGAGGATGCCAATGGCAACACCCTGATCCACAAAACAATATCTCGAGCAAAAGTACTTACATTCTTTGTCAACTTGCGTCTGCCATTATCGGAATGGAAGCCTGCGGCAGTTCCCATTACTGGGCGCGAGAATTAACCAAGCTCGGCCATATAGTTAAGATCATGGCATCCCCATTGTTGCGCACCAACGCGAACAATAAAGTGCTTACACCTGAGCCTGAAACTAATTAACGCTGATATAGCCATTCTATTTGAATCGTGCTTGCTACGATGTATGGCCAAGGGGACGCCAAGTTAGGCCTAGTCGCAGGCAGCAGTGAGACCACTGTAGGAGACCCTCAATGTGTGTTAAGTTTATTAATGCGTCTCAGATATATTGTATTTTTGCATAAATGCACTAGCACTAAAACATCCAACTAAGCTTCCCAAAGAGATCGAAAATGCAAGAATAAAAATTATGGTTTTTGGTATATCGCCATTAAAGATATTTCCTCCAAAAAAGTAAATTAACATAGATGAAACAAATATAAGGAATGAATGTTTATTTAAAAGAAAAACCCAGGGTATTTCAAACATTGCAAGCTCTCGGTGATCTTTAAACGTAAACAAACCGATAAAAACATATATTAAAGCCACGATGATTGCGATGAGGATCACTGATACTATATAGGGAAAGAATGGTTTATCTATAAAAATAATATATCCCATACGCCAAGAGTAAAAGAAAGATACCATCCAAAAAATAATTACTGGCCCGAGTATTAGTCCCATTTATCCTCCATGAACTTAATGAATGACATGAAATTCCCTTATCTAGACTCAGCCACTCTTGGCGAGTTTGAGTAAAAATACGTTCAGCGGCTATCATGTTACTTTCTATCTATAGCATTGATTTTGCCAAGAATAGTTTTAGTATCCACGGTGAATATCCTGTATGCAATGCATTGATCTTAAAAACAATATCAAGCTCGAAGGTTCTTGCAACGTTTGCAAATATCTCGTCAGCCCTTAGGGAGGGTTTATCATCAGAGCGAAGTAGAGAACTTTGTTGTTCGATTATATTGGCAGCTACGCAGCCAAGGGGATAGGGGGTAGATCTCCCCCCTTGATACCCCGATGGCTTATATGTGTTAATTGTTAATTTGAGATTACTCGCATTTTGGCAACTCGGTCATGCAGTGCTCTTCTTTGCTTACCAAAAATCATTGCTAGATTAACCAAGTTCAAAAGTCCCCCAATAAAAGGGATATACACAAGAAATAACATAAATGCATAACGCTTAAATATGAGGTCTTGAACCTTAGCTGGACTTCCGTCGATGTTAACGACTCTAATGTTTAAGACCTTCTTTCCTACTGTTTGACCAGATTGCTTCAGCATTTTCCAGTTAACCGCACAATATAAGCCAAAGCCTAAGACTGCCATTACAATCTTATACCCAAAAGATGGCTCTACTGGAGGGGTTTGAGATAGTCCGTCAAAGCCACCAGTAAAATAAGCCAAAGGTAGCAGAACAATACCAAGTACTAACCCATCTACAACCGAAGCTCCTATTCGTGACCATCGAGAAGCCAATCGATACGAGTTATCTTGTATATTTTCCATAATTGTTTCCTTTTTAGATAAATTTTATTCGCAAGTTAACGAATGACATGGACACCCCCTCATCCAGACTCTGCCACACTTGGTGAGTCTGAGTACGAAAACGTTCGGAGTCCGCGAGGCTGGTTCTATTCTTCGTCAGACTCGGAAAAGACGTTTTTCGACGACTTGAATATCACATCACAAACTCGACATTACGTTGGGCACAACAAGAGCTAATTACGATGGCAAGGAGTAGTTATTATGCGTGAGTTTTATGGGATCTTTTAGCGCCTAACATAAGTTATGTGTCCCACTAAACACACCAAATGCACAGAACTCCATTCAAATTTAAGGTTATTATTTTATTGTTAGTGATTCCATAACTTTTCTACCAATAGGAAGCCACTTTTTTGACTGCTCAATGGTAGTATTAAAGGCAATGAATAATAATCGACCATCAACGGATGTTCCGTACATGATATTATGAATTTCTGTATCCATTGCAGGGGTAATAAGCTCCAATACAATAAATATTCTGCCATTGCGTTCAATAATTTCATCTCGAAACCATTTAGCTGATGGATATAAGTTATGGAACATTTTAGAAATCGCATGATGAAATTCAGGAATATCGGAAGATTCCATAACTGTGTTTGTATGATTAAATGCTAGAGAAATACTACCACTATCATCACTTAATACTTCTGTCGGCCTCCGGGAACTAGGGTATTTAATTTCTAAAATATCATCCGGCATTTGAGTAAATTGTTGTGGAATCAGTAAAGACACTCTTCCATTAAGCACATTCTTTGTAATTAATTCAGCAGATAAAGAGAAACTACTAAAAAGTACCAACATCAAAAAAAGCATGATTTCATATTTATAACCTAAAATAACAATCTTAATTTAGTGACAATTGATTCACCGTCCATTATCACTCCAATATCATCACACATGAAACTGAAACAAAATTATAAATCTAAACTTTCTTGTCCATTTAACCAACTTCCGACTAAATTCTTCGAGCAAAAGATAACAGTGTATTAAACAGCATGCTCGCTTTCCCCAGCCTAATACACACTTAATTGCACACAATTTTCTTATCAGCATCCTGTTAAGTCAATAGGTTGCATAAAATCATTGTTGCTTAATAGCTGTTATTTGCTTGAGCAAAGCGAGTATTCGGTATTAATGAGACCTCGTTAATACCAATTGTAAGTGTTAATTCGCAATAATATCAATGCTTTATCTGTGTGTGTTGCGGGGCGAGTATTTGGGGTCTCGTTACTAGCAGGTCAATGCTGGTCATATTTAGCGAGTTATCGCTAGGCTTTTCAAGAGGTGGAGTAGGGCTGGGGATTGATTTTGTTCGAAATAAAAAGCCGGACAGTGTCATGCCCGGCTTTTCGTTGCTCAGTCATTAGTGCTTAGTGGAAGTACACCAGCATTTCGATCTCATCCCTTTGCTGTAGTTCACGGGCGGCTATTACCAATATTGGCAAGACCGATCGCCTCAGCCTCTGGTGCAAAGGGCTTGTTGAGCGGGGGGGGACGATCACAAGTACGCACTGTATTCTACATGGCTATGATGTCTGCGATGCAATGAAACCGAAAAAAGTCGCCATTATTGCGTGTGTAAGGAAGATGGTTGTGATCTTAAATTCGATGCTTCGAGATGGCGTCATGTGGAACGAAAACATAGCCAGAAATTAGCTATTTTAGCTATTGACGTCATAGTCGTTTGTTAGCTTTATATCCTATCACATACGATGACTAACGGTTATAATATGGCGTACAGAAATTTGGAGCAGCTCAATGAAAGCACGCAACATACCAGAACCACGCTTTATTGCTCTTGTGAGCAAACTTGAAAGTTATGGGTTTGAGTTTATTCAGGCTCAGAAGCCAAGAGCAAGCAAAATTAAGTATGAACTAACTTTTCAACATCCAAGACTACTAGCTCGATTTTCAGCCAAAGGTTTATACACTCGCACCAAGGTATTCTATTTGCGACCAATAGATGAAACAGCCAATAGCTCTATTGCTTTTAGTGCAATTGATTCTTCACCTCTGCACACTCAATCGGAAATATTTCCCAAGCCAAATCACGAAAATTTATGGGTAGATCTTGGTATTGATGCTCTCCTTGCAGCCATCGATGACTTTCTAATAATTGAACAACAAGAAAGTACAGAGTCTTTCTACCAAGAAGTCGAAAAAGCACTATCAGATTCAACAACCACAAGACAAGCGAGACTCCTTACTGCCAACAAAAAGCCCAAACGGGTAAAAACAACCACATGGACTTACAATCGTAACCCAGACGTTGTTGCTGAAGTTCTAGCGCAAGCAAATGGGCGTTGTCAAAAGTGTCTAAATAAAGCACCTTTTAGACGCAAATCAGACAACACTCCATACCTTGAAGTCCACCATAAGGTTTTTCTATCAAATGGAGGTGAAGATACTGTCGAAAATTCTATTGCCCTATGCCCAAATTGCCACCGAGAACGGCATTTTGGCGAGTAAAGCTAACGCCTGCCGCTTAGGAATCCCCACAAAATTCCCTTGTTGTTCAATAAGTAAACACGCATCCTGCCTTCTGATCTAATGAATTCACCACAAAAATAAAAGAAGAAAACAAGATGCGTGATATTCAAATACTACACGACTCCCTTAGAGAACAATGCCCTAGCATTCACAAAAAGCGACTCAACTCACTGATGGATTCGGTGAAAGCACTACTAAATAACGATGCGCTGACCCTTACATTACTGGGTAGATCACTACCTTCTAAAGCAAAAGCCAAGCACTGTATAAAGAGGGTTGACCGTTTATTGGGAAACTCTCATCTACACCGAGACAGGCTAGATATTTACCGCTGGCACTGCCACCAAATATGCTCGGTAAATCCACAGCCGATTGTCCTTGTTGATTGGGCAGATATCCGGGAATATAAACGCCTCATGGTACTCAGGGCATCCGTTGCTGTAGATGGTCGTTCCGTTACCCTTTTTGAGCAATCCTTTACCTTTAAACAATACAACTCTCCTCGCAGTCACCAGATATTTCTTGATAACTTTAAAGCCGTTTTACCCTCGCATGTCATCCCCATCATTATCACAGATGCTGGTTTCAGAAACACCTGGTTTCGACAGATAGAGGCTATGGGGTGGTGCTGGACGCGTTCGCGGTGATGTAAATGCCTTTTATAACAAACAATGGCATCACATTAAGCAACTGTTTAAAAAGGCAAATAATAAACCCAAGTACATAGGGTTGACCCAACTGGCAAAACGAAAACCATTACTCTGCCACCTACATCTCTTCAAAAAACAAACATCCAGAAAACGCCAAGACAGACCCAGAGGTAGAGAGCACTTTACAGCACAAGCTGTCCATAGAAAATCAGCGAAAGAACCTTGGTTACTCGCAACAAACATCCCTACCGATATCTTCTCTTCCCGCTGTATCGTCCGCCTCTATGAAAAACGTATGCAAATTGAAGAGACTTTCCGGGCTCAATATGGCTTTGGTCTGCGACAAAGTCGAACCAACGACCCAAAGCGTCTCGATATCCTGCTGCTGATCGGCCTTCTCGCCTTCATGGTCTATTGGTGGTTTGGTATTGCTGCTGAACATGCCGGTTGGCACCGCCACTTCCAAGCTAATACGATAAAAAAGAGGCGAGTTTTATCCTTTGTCAGACTCGGAAAAGAGGTCTTTCGACGACTTGAATATCACATCACAAACTCAACATTACGTTGGGCACAACAAGAGCTAATTATGATGGCAAGAAACAGTTATCATGCGTGAATTTTGTGGGGATCCTCCAGCGCCTGCCGTAAAACGCCAGCAACGTATTGCGGCAACTTTAAAATGACCACCGTAAACACTAAAATTAATTCAGACCTAGAATGCCGAGCGTTGATGGTCGTTTTGACGGCCTTGTTATGTTTGTCGTACTTCAAAGTTGAAACTAAGTTTGACGAATTATTTAGATACCGTAAAGAATAAGCTGTAAATGAGACCCATTATTTACAGCTAGGCATTAACATACAAAAAACCTTTTCGAACCGGTTTTATCTTTGTGAAAACATCAGGAAAAGTTGTACCAGAGACTAAGCATTCATCTGCACATTGATTGCTATTTATATGAACCGTTGAGTTGGCGTATTTGGGGCGCCAGTTATTATTCTTATTTTTGCCAACTGCACCTTCTTTATCCCAGACAGACAACGCAACTTGTTTTGATACAGGATGACAAAGTTCTATTGCTTTTTCTTGTGTAATATCACCGACACCAATATAAAACCCAATTAAATTAGATACTAAGTCCTCTTGACTGAAGCCACTATCAGTTACAATGGAAAGAAAACGCTGAAAAGACTCAAATGAAACAGATACTTCCATAAATATTGATAAAGCTACTTGTCTCTTCTGAATTTTTGTCAAACCATGCTTTACGATATATTTTCTTTCTACGCCGGGCTTTCCCCAATAACCAGCATGATCCTGACGATAACGAACTAAAAAACCTGTTTTACCATCAGGGAAGTGATACGTTACTTTCTCATCAAACTTTTCTGCGATGTAGCGACCTCGAGGATCCATTCGACTTATTTCGAACTGAACTTTATTATATGCCTCGCCTTCATTATTAATATTTTTCCATAAGTTACCAGCGCCTATTTCCGGTCTAGAGTTATATGGATTTAGGTGCCCCAAATCTACCCAACCTGCACGGCATGTATAGAGAAGCCCATAATTTTTAGACCAATTCTTCCGAAGCCGCCCATCTAAAATATCTTCCCGTTTGCTCATTTTCCTTCCCCCTCAAAACTTGCATAAACATCAACACAGTTATCTTCTGAACTTAATAACGCTAACATATAATAACCTTCATATATGCCCGTACATTTAGTGCCATGAAAGTCAACACTGTTCTCACATTTCAACCCAACATTCTCAAAATATGCAGATATCTTCCTAATGGAAGAGCTAGAGCAGTATGACATTGTGATTATTGATGGCTTTACACCATCAGCAATACGATATTTATACTTCGGGGAGGATTTCGCACCAATTGCATTAAAATCTTTTATAACACCAGGGATTTTTAGCTCAAATATTATTGAGCCTTCCTCAAACTCACTTGGCTCCCAAAAACTCCACCATGTATAACCACCAATGATTAAAAGAAAGACTGATAGTACAACAATTATTTTTTTCATAATGTCATGCACTGATATTTATAAGTTTGCATGAATCATTTCATTTTTGAAGTTTTACTGGTAGTTCAATACTATAATTGTGCGGTCTAGTTCACATTTCAATTAATATACCCTCATCTATTTCAAAATCTATTCAGTGATAAAATTGATTTTTCAAACACATTAAAAAGACATGTTCAACCTATTGATAAGATTAAGTGAGCAATAAAACATAACGAATGACATGGACTTCCCCTCATCCAGACTCTGCCACACTTGGTGAGTCTGAGTAAGAAAACGTTCGGAGGCCGTCATGTCACTTTATATCTATAGCATTGATTTTGCAAAATATTCCTTAAGTATCCCCGGTGAGGATGCCAATGGCAACACCCTGATCCACAAAACAATATCTCGAGCAAAAGTACTCTCATTCTTTGCCTACTTACCGCCTGCTATTGTTGCGCACCCATGCGAACAACAAAGTTGCTTACCTGAGTAGAGCCTGTAACTAACTGGCATTGAAGCAGTGGACGCTATAAAGGTAAGCTAGTCATTCAGGGGGGGGGACGAGCACAAGTACGCACCGAGCTCTACATGGCTATGATGTCTGCGATGCAGTGTAACCCTGTTTTTAAAGCTACTTACCAGCGACTTTTTAGATGCAGGAAAACCGAAAAAAGTCGCCATTATTGCGAGTGTAAGAAAGATGGTTGTGATCTTAAATTCGATGATTAGAGGTGGCGTCATGTGGAACGAAAACATAGCCAGAAATTAGCTATTGACGCCATAGTCGTTTGTTATGTTCCAGGACTCATTTGATAGACTTAACCTTATTGATAATTAAGTGACAAACCAACACCTACGTCCATAACATTCGCTGAATTAGATAGCTTAATTTTGTACTCTAGGCTTGTACAATGGCATGGGTGGATGTTGTTTATGTCTTGTTCTTTGAAATAATTGAGTGTGCCTTCTGACTGAACCTTACTTGGTTCAAGGAGATGAAATCCACCAATTACATCTAAAACTCTGTCATCACCACAGACTTTTTTGGCATACTCGATGATATTGCATATACCAGCGTGAGAACACCCTGTAATAATGACTAAACCTTGGGGCGATTTGTATACGAGTGCTGAGTCATCCTTAACATAATCATCAAATATTGTATCAACGTGTTCACATCGACCAATTGGATCTAGGTTTTCAAAATCATTAGTTCTTTCAATTTCACCTAGAAATACAAGCTTATCTGTTATCCATAAGGGCTTATTTGTTAAACTAGTATCAAAGTACTTACCAATCTTTTTGCCATCGAGAACTGAGCCTATTTCATCACCAGAGTACTCTTTATACGAGAATGCTTCTGGGTGAGCTACAACTGTTGGACTTTGACAATTTATACCTTCAGCTCTTGCTTCAGAGTAAAGCTTAACAAGCGGAACTAAACCACCTGTATGGTCATTATGGCCATGAGAGATAACAACATAGTTAACATCCATTAAGGATTCATTCATTTTTCTAGCATTCTGAATAAACACGTCAGAATAACCAACATCAAACAATACCTTCGTGTCACCTTCAGTTATCAAATACGAGACACCCGGCTCACCTAAATAATATCGGTCAATTATTGTGTTGTTATCAACTAAAACTTTCAATTCCATCATCTATTCTTCCATAACCGATTCAACTATGCTTCTGTAACCTATTTAATGTTCGAGAGTGCTTACATATCATTAAAGGAACATCACGTACGCAATAAGTTGCCCCACACTAAACTAACAAAATGCACCGAACTTCAAACCAAAAATGCCGAGTGTAACGGGTCAACTTAATTGCCTTGATACTCATTGA
>NZ_LDOT01000012.1 GCF_001029445.1 Photobacterium aquae | reverse complement strand
GCTCCGCCACTTATTAAGAAGCCTCGCTAGAAATAGCGGGGCTTTTTATCGTTTGTAGTATTTTGGATGGACTCTCACGAGCCTTCGGCTTGAGTCCCAGTCGTGCGCGACCCCGGCCGTTCCGCCACTTATACTGAGCCCTAGTCGAAAGACTGGGGCTTTTTTTACATTTGTATTTTATTGGTTCGCCCTGCGGTCGAATGAGTCCCGCTTGTGTGCAAGCCCAGACTAGGCGTCCCCGCCGCTCCGCCACTTATACTAAGCCCTAGTCGAGAGACTGGGGCTTTTTTGCGTCTGTATTTTGGTTATACCAACTATCGGATTGATATGATTATAGTAAGGTGTACAGCTCTATAAGCTTTTTGATTATAGTAGTCAAAAAGCTGTACGCAGATAAATTATTATAAATATCAATGTGTTGATTTTTACATCCCAAGTCTGCAAGTGAGTTTTCTAAGGTGTTCATCTTTATGGTGTAATTTTGATGTAATGCTGTACAAGTCACTGGTGCTGGGTACTCGCCGGAAAAAGAGATTGCAGGTAAACTAGAGTCTCTAACAGATTGAAATTACGCTTGATACAAGGAATGGTTATGACGACCGCTAATAATGACAACACCCATGTTGATAGTGATCAGCTGACAGAGATCGCCATTGCCTATTATCAGGATGGGGCGACTCAGGAAGAGATATCAAAAACGTTCGGGATGTCACGTGCCAAAGTTGGTCGATTGCTGCGCCGGGCCCGTGATGAGGGCGTTGTTGAAATTACGGTGAAGTACCATCCGGTATTTAGTGAAAAACTTGAGCAGCAACTTATTGAGCGCTTCAACTTGAAACGTGCGTTAATCGCTCTAGATCAGCCGGATGATGAAAGCCAGCGTCAGCAGGTAGCCAGTTTGCTTTCCAGTTACTTGTCTTCAATTCTGACCGATGACATGGTGGTGACCGTAGGGCAGGGGCGCAATATTGCATCGATTGCCAATCATGTTGGGGTCGTCCCGCATCGACGATGCCGCTTTGTATGCGGGATCGGGGGTACCCACCGTTCAGGTAATGCGATCAATGCCGATCATATTTGCCGCCAGCTTGCCAAAAAATATGATGGGATCAGTGAAACCCTTTATGCGCCAGCCTATGTTGAAGATATCAATGTTAAAGAATCATTCATGAAAAATGGTACGGTCAAGGAAACCCTTGATCGGGCTCGACGGGCGGATATTGCTTTGGTAGGCGTCGGGGATATGAATGAAAATAGCCATATGGTGAAGCTTGGCTGGTTTACGCCGCAGGAAATTGTTGAAGCGCGTATTCGCAAAGGAGTGGTTGGTGATATAGCCGGTTATGACTTTTTTGATAGCCAAGGGAATCGTGCAGATACCATGATGAGTGATCGCGTCATTGGTTTGAGCATGGAGGAACTGCGCCATATACCAACGGTTGTGGTAACAGCTGCTGAAAATAGCAAGGCCTTGGCATTGCTCGGTGCACTGCGATCAGGAGTTGTGGATGTATTGGCAACCAGTGTCAGTAATGCGTTGACGATCCTGAATTTGGATCAGCAAATGAAATAACAGATCACTATTTCATTGTGGCGATCCAAGTTGATCAGACTGCCTGCGGGCAGTCTTTTTTTTGCTTGCTATTATCAAGGAAGGTACAGGGAAGGGGATAAAATGAAGAGAGTTATCGAGGGAATGGCAATCATAGCCCTAATGCTATGTTCGGGGGCGGTAACGGCAAGCCCGTGGGAATCTGTCGAAGCCCCGAGTCGGGGGAGTTCAGAATCGATAGGCAGTTACAGTAACGGCTGTTTGGCCGGAGCGCAGAGTTTGCCTTTGGCCGGTGATGGCTATCAGGTGATGCGTTCATACCGTGGGCGTTATTATGGTCACCCGGATATGATCCAGTTTCTGACCGATCTGTCGCAGAAGGCTAATAAACTGGCACTGGGTCAGTTATTGGTGGGAGACATTGCCATGCCACGGGGTGGCCGTTTCTCTTCAGGGCACGCCAGTCATCAGACCGGCTTGGATGCAGATATTTGGCTGAAGGTGGTAGATAAGCCGCTCAGTGATGATGAGTTGATTGATGTGCAGCCGTTGCCGATGGTGCATCTGAAGCAGTACAAAATCAATAAGAAGAACTGGGGGGAATCACAGGTGCTGATGATCCAACTGGCTGCTGCCGATGAGCGCGTAGCCCGTATATTTGTGCATCCTGTGATAAAAGAACAGTTGTGTGCCCGCGAATGGACAGAGCGCGACTGGCTGCGGAAAGTGCGCCCATGGTGGGGGCATTATTACCATTTCCATGTTCGTCTGAATTGTCCTGAAGGGGACAGCAGCTGTAAAGAGCAGGCGGAACCACCTGAAGGAGACGGCTGTGGGGCTGAATTGGCTTCTTGGAAGCCCAAGCCTAAATCTGAGCAAAAGCCGAAAAAGAAAGTCGTGAAGGCGAAGAAGAAAGTGCCGCCGCCACCGCCCGCACAATGTTTGGTATTGCTGGAAGGGAGCGGAAAAAAAGACGGCTAACAGAGCGCCAATGGGCGAAAGTCATGTACCGTTTTCAAAATGCAGTTCGAAAAAAAGCGCCATCAGGCGCTTTTTTCTTATGCATCAACCCAATTGGCCTGCTGTTTATACCAGACCTTGGAGAGTGACGAACTTCTCGAGCAATTCTTCATCGCTTTCAATGTTGTCAGGGTCAGTGATAATGCAGTTGGTGATCGGGCAGACCGACTGGCAGGTCGGTTTGTCGTAATGCCCTTTGCACTCGGTGCACTTGTCAGGGTTGATCTCGTAGATCTCGTCCCCCATGGTGATCGCCTCGTTCGGACATTCGGGATCACACATATCACAGTTAATGCACTTGCTGGTAATAAGCAATGCCATATTATTGACCGTCTTTCGGCGCGTGCGGGTTGCGCGTGTTCTCACCTGAGTTTAGGTTACGCATCAGCAGACCGAAGTCCAAATCCATATCCTGTGGGACAGGGATGAACACGAAGTGGCCGTTGCCTTTCGCATCGTCAATGACTTCAGACTTGCGGTTTTCCATCGTTTCCAGTGTGAAGATCACATTGCCTTTAGGAGTCATCACTTCTAGGCTGTCGCCAACTACGAATTTGTTTTTCACTTCCACTTCAGCCAGATCGCCACGGCGCTTGCCGGTGAACTCGCCGACAAACTGCTGGGCATCGGAAATAGAGTAGCCGTAGTCGTAGTTCTGGTACGCATCATGGGTATGGCGGCGAAGGAAGCCTTCGGTGTAGCCACGGTGCGCCAGGCTTTCCAGTGTACCCATTAGGCTAGGGTCAAACGGCTTGCCGGCAACGGCATCGTCGATCGCCTTGCGGTATACCTGTGCGGTACGGGCGCAGTAGTAGAATGATTTGGTACGACCCTCGATTTTCAGCGAGTGTACGCCCATCTTGGTCAAACGCTCAACGTGCTGGATAGCGCGCAGATCTTTTGAGTTCATGATGTAGGTGCCGTGCTCGTCCTCGAAGGCGGCCATTTTTTCTTCAGGGCGGTGTGCTTCGCTTAGCAGTACCACTTCATCGGTTGGCTTGCCTAGGCCGATAGTGTTGTCAGGGCGCTCGTCCTGTACCTCGATAGCCTGAGCTTCGTTCGGGTTGAACTCCTCAACGATCTGGCCAGCGTCATTCTCGGTGCCTTTCTCGACCTTGTATTCCCAGCGGCAGGCATTGGTGCAGGTACCTTGGTTCGGGTCACGCTTGTTGATGTAACCAGACAGTAGGCAGCGGCCAGAGTAAGCCATGCACAGTGCGCCGTGAACGAACACTTCGATTTCTGTGTCAGGGCAGTGCTCACGGATCTCTTCGATTTCTTCCAGAGACAGCTCGCGAGATACGATTACACGCTCTACGCCATTGGCAGCCCAGAATTTCACGGTTGCCCAGTTTACGGCGTTCGCCTGTACAGACAGGTGGATCGGCATCTCTGGGAAGTTTTCGCGTACCATCATGATCAGGCCTGGGTCAGACATGATCAGGGCGTCAGGCCCCATTTCAACGATAGGCTTAAGATCGCGAATGAAGGTTTTCAGTTTTGAGTTATGCGGCTGAATGTTACAAACCACGTAAAGCTTTTTGCCTAGCGCGTGGGCTTCGTCGATACCGATTTTCAGGTTGTCGAGGTTGAATTCGTTGTTACGGACGCGAAGGCTGTAACGTGGTTGGCCGGCGTAAACGGCATCTGCACCGTAGGCAAATGCGTAGCGCATGTTCTTAAGGCTGCCCGCAGGCGATAACAATTCAGGTTTAAACATAGCTCTTATATTCCAGTGTCTGATTGCAAATCAGGCCGTATCGCAACGGGGATACGGAGTTGAGGCGCGATTTTACTGTGATCTGCCACACAAAGGCAATGATAACAGGGTAGATGATAGGTTTTGGGTCGGAGGAAAATAAAACCGGCATGTACAACGGTACAGGCCGGTTTGGTGATAGCTTGGGAGCCAGTGTAATGCCTGCGGGTTGGTGCCGGCAGGCAATCTTACGTTATGCTTTAGCTTCCAGTCCGCCAAGTACCTCGAACAGATTTGGCAGGAAGGCAGAGAACTCGCCGGCCATCAGTGATAGATCGGCATCAAGACGCTGGGCCATGTCTTCGCGGTCGATATCGTCGTTCTGATCTTTAAGGTCGTCAGAGAACTTTAGGCGCTTGACGGATAGGTCATCGCCCAGCATGAAATCGATACGATCCTGCCAGTTGATGGCAAGTTTGGTCACCAGTTTGTCAGCTTCGATGTGGGCCATGATTTCATCACTAGAGAGATCTTGCTGCTTGCAACGGATCACGCCGCCATCTTCCAAGATGGCTTTTAGCTCTGCTTCTTCGCCGATGGTGAAACCGTTTGGCGAGGTGTTCGAGCGGACCCATTCGGTCATTGTTAGCTCAGCCGGTTTTTCCGGTGTAACCGGAACCACGGGTAGGCTGCCCATGGATTTGCGCAGCAGGGCCAGCATATCCTCGGCTTTTTTGAAGCTACCGGCATCTACCACAATGAAGCCTTGTTTTGGCATGATCAGGGCATAGGTCTGGTGATGGCGGCTGAAGGCGCGCGGCAGTAGATCCATCATGATTTCATCTTTGATGGTGTCTTTTTCGCTTTTCTTCAGCTTACGACCCTGCTCGGTTTCCATTGCTTCGACTTTGGTGTTCATTGA
Organism: Photobacterium aquae; assembly: GCF_001029445.1. Lineage (GTDB taxonomy): Bacteria > Pseudomonadota > Gammaproteobacteria > Enterobacterales > Vibrionaceae > Photobacterium > Photobacterium aquae. Next base: position 255,436 of record NZ_LDOT01000012.1, on the reverse strand, counting down.
CTCTTTGATCACCGACGATGGCACCATTTTCTCTTCTTTACGGGCACAGATCAGGATATTGTCGCCGACCACGTGGGTATACATATCACCATGTTTGCCAAGCGCGTGAACCCAGCCGAACTTCTGCACGTCCTGACTGCCGCAAGGTGTGAAGCGGAACTCTTCTAGCTGCTTTTCCAGTTGGTCTGGATTGAGGTCGATTTCGCGGCTGAAGCGATAGGTAAGAATATTTTTAAACCACATCATGGCTGGTACAGATCCTAGGTTGTGCATTTGGCTGACAATCTTATTTCATCGGCTGGCGTTTGTCCTAAGTTTTCTTGTAGCGCGTGTTGGGGCTTTGGCAAAGTGCGGTACAATCGCAGTAGTTTTCTAAGTCGGCATAGTGATTTGCAATGAAGATCCTCCATACCTCCGATTGGCACCTGGGACACCAGCTGCATGGCTACAACCGCGATTTTGAGCATCAGGCATTTCTTGATTGGTTGGCTGATACGCTCGAGGCCGAAGAGGCCGATGCCCTGCTGGTGGCGGGTGATATTTTCGATACGGCCAACCCGCCAGCAAGTGCCTGGCGGATGCTTTACCGTTTCCTCGCCAGATTGGCAAAAAGCCTGCCGACATTGGATGTGGTGATGATCGGTGGCAACCACGATTCGCCGAGTAAATTGGATGCCCCGCACGAACTATTGAAAGCGTTTGACCTGCACATGGTCGGTGGTATTCATCGCCTTGAAGACGGTGCGCTGGATACTGAGCGCATGTTGGTGCCAATCACCAATAAAGATCAACAAACAGCCGCTTATGTATTAGCTGTACCGTTTTTACGCAGTGCCGATTTGCGTACGGAAGGCTTGAATGACGACGATGATCGCCTGATCAAAGGCGTCGATGTGTTGTACGGCGAAATGACTCAGGCTGCTCGAAAATTACTTACGCCAGAACAGGCGATGATCGGTATGGGACACGCCTACATGGCATCGGGGCAGTTATCTGAAATGTCGGAACGTCGCGTCTTAGGGGGTAACCAGCATGCGCTCCCTGCTTCGATTTTTGCCGATGACATCAGTTATGTCGCCCTTGGGCATCTGCATTTAGCGCAAAAAGTGGCAAAGAAAGAGCATGTACGTTATAGCGGCTCACCCATTCCGCTATCAATGTCTGAACGTAATTATTCTCATAAAGTTCTGGTCGTAGAATTAGAGGGCCGTGAGATCACTGCCATTGAAGAAATCAGCATTCCTCGCAGTGTCGATATGCTCAAAGTGCCAGCGAAACCTGCGCCACTGGATGACGTGTTAGCGGAATTAAAAGCCTTGCCTGATGATGGACTGCCACGAGAGCAGCAGCCATTTTTAGAAGTGCATGTGCTGCTTGATAAGCCCCAGGCATTATTACGTGAAAAAGTGCTGCAGGCCTTAGAGGGTAAATCAGTACGTCTAGCCAAAATTACCCCGCATTACCATCAGCGCGAGCAACAAGACAGCTTGCAACACCGCCGTTTATCGGATGTGTCACCGCAACAGGTGTTTGCCTTGAGCTGGAATAAAAAATTCGATGGTGAGCCGACTCAAGCCATGGTGGACGCTTTTGAAACTCTATTAACGCAAGTTGAAGAACAAGACTAAGAGAGATAATAACAATGAAAATCCTTGCGCTTCGTGGTGAAAATTTAGCGAGTTTACAAAGCCAGTTTGAGATTGATTTTGCGGGTGGTCGCTTAGGTGATGCTGGCTTGTTTGCGATAACGGGTAAGACGGGGGCGGGCAAATCTACGCTGCTCGATGCGATTTGTTTGGCGTTGTTTGACCGTATTCCTCGTTTGCAATCCAACAAAAAGAATGATGCAGAGATCGGTCGTGATGATGACGATAACCGTATCAAAGCCAATGATGTGCGCAGTATTTTGTCTCGGGGTAAAGGCGAAGGTTTTGCCGAAGTCGATTTTGTTGCCAACGACGGTTCTCATTGGCGTGCTCATTGGCATGTTCGTCGTGCACGTGGTCGGGCTGAAGGCAAAATTCAAGCCGCTGAGCAATGGTTAGAAAACATTGAAACAGGGCAACGCTTTGCGGGTAAAAAGCAAGAGTTACAAGCGGAAATCGAAAAGCTGATTGGATTGAGTTTCGATCAGTTCCGCCGTGCCGTGATGTTGCCTCAAGGGGAGTTTGCCGCATTTCTAAAAGCCGGGGCTGATGAGCGTGCTGCACTGCTAGAGCGCATGACCGGCGGTGAGATTTACGGTCGTTTATCCATTGCCGCCCATGAACGCGCTAAAGATGAAAAACTAAAACTGACTCAGCTTCAAGGTAAGTTAGGTGATATTGCACTGCTGACCGATGAAGAGCGCGACGCATTAAATGCGCAATTAGCGATTGCCCGTGAGCAAGTAAGAAGCCAGCAACAAAAACTTGAGCAACTCAAACAGCACCAAGATGTGTTGGTGAATGCAGAAAAACTGACTCACCGTATTGGTGAAAGTGAGCAGCAGTTAGAACAAGCAAAGCAAGCGCATCAATTGGCCGAGCCGCGTTATCGTCAACTTAACCAGTATGAACAGGCATTGCCTGCACGCGGTGACTTCACGCTATTATCGCAAGCTCAACAACAAGTGATTAAATGGCAACAGACACTGCAATCGGCAACGACTGAATTAACGGAAAAGCAGCAACAACAAGGGCAATTGCAAAATCAGGTAGCGCAAAGCCAGCAGCAATTAGCACAAAAACAACAGGTATTTGTTGAACTTGAACCAAAGCTAAAACAAGCGGCAAGTATTGAACAAAAACGTGATGGTTTGCTGCAACAAAGCGCGGAGCTAGAACAGCAATTAGCGAGCTTAAATAAAGCACTGACTGCGCAGAGAGAGCAGCTCGCAAGTCAACAACAACAGCAATATGCAGCCCAATCGCAACAGCAGCAAGTAATGGCAGCTCTGGCGCAAACGCAAGGCGTAAAAGCCTTGGCAGAGCAGCAGAATGCGATCAAAGATAACATCAGTCAGTTCCAACAAGCGCAAAACCAAATTACCCAGTTGCAAGCTGATATCAAACTGCGTGAAACAACACTGGCTACAGTGACTCAGCAGCAAATCCAGCTGGATAAACAGCTTTCGGCATTGGATCAGCAAAAACAGCAATTAACCGAACAGACTGCAGCGCACGATCTGACTGCACTAGAGCAATTGCAAGATCAAGAACGCCAACACTATGCGGCGTATCAGCAATTAAGCAGCAAGTTAAAAGAGAGCTTATTTGGCCTCGATAAATGGCATGGCTTGTTGCAACAGCGTGATAAATTACAGCTTCAGCAACAAGGTTTAGCCAATAGCGTTGCAACCAGTGAGCAACGTCTAGGGGGATTAGCCCCTGAGTTGTTACAGCTCGATGCACAGCATAAAGAAGTTGAATTCCAGCTAAACCAAAGCCGCGCGGTAATGAGCTTAACCGACTATCGTGAGCAGCTTGTTGAAGGGGAACCTTGCCCATTATGTGGTTCAGCAGAGCATCCTTATCAGCAGCATAATCCACAAGTTGAAAGTATTATTAGCCAGCAACAGCAGCGATTACAGCAATTAGCCCAACAACGGCAAGACGCGCATGCCGAGCAGCACCAGTTAACCCTCTCTGTTGCCCAAGATAAGCAACGCCAAATCGAGCTTGAGCAAGATATCGTTGGGCTAAATAACACTATTCAAACGTTAGTCGATCAGCAGCAATGCCTCTGGACAGAGTTAATGGCAGTGGATTTGGATGCCATAACGTTAGCGGAAATTGTACTATCTGTTGCCAGCGATTTAGTCCAACTTTCTGATTATCAGGCAAATTGGTCGCACGCTTTAGAGGGTGCGCAAGCACAAATGCTGCAGATTAAAGTGCAGGGTGAACAGCGCAAAGTACTTATTGAAGAGGTGAAGACACAACAGCTTCAGTTACAGCAGTTAACAAAGCAAGAAGCGGAGCTGAAAGAGCAATGTTACCTGTTAACTCAGCAACAAACCCAAGCACAAGAGCAGTTGAATGCATTTACGGCACAAGCAAACAACTTGCAAAACGTGGTTGCGGAAAGACAACAAGCGTTAATGGCTATCTATGGCAATGACACCTGGTTAAATGCATTAGCGCAGCAAGGAAAAGCAGGCTTTATTGCTGATTTAGAAGGGCAAATTCAGCAATATCAAAGCAATCTCGAACAGCAGCAGCGACTGGATAAACAACTGACAGAGCTTGCGCCCGTGCTCGCGACGTTGACCAATAGCGTTCAACACGGTGAGCAGCAAATCGATGAGATCACAGCGAAAGCGACTCGTCTTGCGAAAGAGCAACAGGCTTGTTGGCAACAACGTATTGACCTGATTGGTGAGCAGCCACTAGATACTATTGAGCGCTCAGCCAAAGCCGATATTGACGCGCAGCAGCAACACTGCCAGCAGTTACAAACGCAATTAAGTCAATTAGCAGAAGTGATTGCCGCAGAGCTGACCAGACAGCAGAACGCAACCCAACAGTTAGCCGAATCTGACGCTGCGCAACAAAAGCTGCACCAAGTGTGGCAAGCATGGTTAGAAAAATTAGCGTTAACTGAGGCTGAATTAACGGCGCTGTTAAGTAAAGACGACGCTTGGTTACAGCAAGAGCGTAATGAACTCAAACAGTTAGAGCAAGCAGTGTCTCAAGGCGAAACCATTGTTAAGGAAAGACAGCAAGCCCAGCAGGATTATCAGCCAACGACTGAACTTGCCAAGCAGTGGTTTAGTGAACATAACATCAGTGATGATACGTCAGACCAACAGCAACTATTTACCCAATGGCAGACGGAAAAGTCACAATTTGATGATCAGGTATTTCAATTCCGTCAGCGCTTAGAACTGGGCGAACAAGCAGAAAAACAAGCCGGTGCTCTTCGTACCGCTTTAGCGGCCCAACAGACGCAAACTGAGCTTTGGATGGAAATGAGCGATTTAATTGGCTCTGCCTCCGGTAATAAATTCCGAACCTTGGCCCAGGGATTAACCCTGCAACAGTTGGTGATTAATGCCAATGAGCATCTGTATGAACTTGCGCCGCGCTATGCTTTGCAGCCGGTGCCGGGCAGCCCGCTTGCTTTGCAGGTGATTGACCACGACATGGGCGATGAGGTGCGCAGTGTCGAATCGTTGTCTGGCGGCGAGAGCTTCTTGGTTTCGCTGGCCTTGGCATTGGCTTTGGCATCCCTGGCAGCAGATACCCGCCAGCTCGGCTCGCTGTTTATCGATGAGGGCTTCGGTACTTTGGACCCGGACAGCTTGGAATTGGCGCTGTCTTGCCTTGATGCCCTTCAGGCCGATGGCCGCCAGATCGGGGTGATCTCCCATGTCGGTACGCTGGTGGAGCGGATCGGCGTTCAGGTGGCCGTCGATGCAATGGGCGGTGGGCGAAGCCGAGTGACAGTGATGGGATAGTAGTTATATATTATTAATCCTATCAATGGCTTCAGAGGGGCCTGCGTTGTGGCAGGCCTTGGTATGTTTACTCGCTGTCAAATGACAATTTGATGGACGTAGCGTTACGTTTAATCGACCTCAGTCACAAAAGTGTCATACTTAACACACATAATTGACACTCAAAAGACAGCAACTAAGTAGGTATAGAACACGATGGTTAGACGGATTCTTGTCGTAGAGGATGAAGCACCAATCCGCGAAATGCTTTGTTTCGTACTCGAACAGAAAGGATATCAGCCTATCGAAGCGGAAGACTACGACTCCGCACTTGAGAAATTGTGCGAACCGTATCCTGAACTGGTTCTTTTGGACTGGATGTTGCCGGGCGGCTCCGGGATCAACCTGATCAAGCACATGAAGCGTGATGAGCTGACACGCAGCATTCCTGTCGTGATGCTGACGGCCCGTGGTGAAGAAGAAGACAAGGTCCGCGGGCTGGAAGTTGGTGCTGATGATTACATCACCAAGCCGTTTTCGCCGAAAGAGCTGATGGCACGCCTCAAAGCGGTCATGCGCCGCGTATCGCCGACTTCACTTGAAGACATTATTGATGTGCAGGGGCTAAAACTTGACCCGGTTTCGCATCGAGTCACATCCAATGATGAACCGCTGGATATGGGGCCGACCGAATTCAAAATGCTGCATTTCTTTATGACCCACCAAGAGCGGGTGTATAGCCGTGAGCAGTTGTTGAACAACGTTTGGGGGACCAATGTCTATGTCGAGGACCGTACGGTTGACGTACATATCCGACGTCTGCGCAAGGCGTTGGAAGCCAATGGGCATGACAAGCTGGTACAGACCGTACGCGGGGCGGGTTACCGTTTCTCGACTCGGGTGTAGCGTATTACCCATATTGAATATTTTTGTTTAAGTTAAGCCGCCGGCAGTCTCTGTCTGGCGGCATTGGAGTCTTTGATGGTAGAGCGGCTGTCGTGGAAAAAATGGGTCTGGGAACTGATTTTTTTCTACTTGCCTTGGATCGCGCTGGGTTGGATTTTTGGCTATATGCCGTGGTTCCTGTTGGTCGCGACGTGGATCCAGTTGATTTGGCATTTCCACAACCAGTTGAAAATGTCCAATTGGCTATGGAAAGAGCGCAGCCTGACACCGCCATCCGGCTCGGGGAGCTGGGAGCCGTTGTTCAATGGTATTTATCGCCTGCAGCAGCGCAACCGCCGCCGCCGTAAAGAGCTGGCTACCCTGATCCGCCGTTTCCGCAATGGTGCCGAATCCCTGCCTGATGCAGTGGTTGTTTTCCGCAGTGAGGGGAACATCGTATGGTGCAACAAGCTAGCCCAGCACCTGCTCGGTTTCCGCTGGCCGGATGATGCCGGCCAGCCGATCAGCAATTTGCTCCGGAGCCCGGATTTTGTTCGCTATCTGGCTAAACGTTCTTTTGATACGCCGCTGGAGATCACCTCGCCGTTTAATTACGACCGCACGCTGGAGCTGCGGATCATGCCGTACACCGAAGGGGAATACCTGATGGTGGTGCGCGATGTTTCGCAGGTCAAACAGCTCGAAGGAATGCGCCGCAATTTCTTTGCCAATGTTTCCCATGAGCTGCGTACCCCGATGACGGTGCTGCAGGGGTATCTGGAGATGTCGAAAGACCCGGATATGTTGATTGGCCCGATGTGGGACAAGGCTCATGGCGTTATGACAGAGCAGCTGTCGCGGATGAATGCCTTGGTTGAGCAGCTCTTGACCCTCTCTAAGATCGAGGCGGCCCCTAACATCGAACTGGAAGAAACCATTGATGTGCCCGCCATGCTGGACGTTTTGGAGAAGGAGGCCGTTTCGCTCAGTGGCGGGCAGGATCACTTGTTCACCTTTGAGGTCGACAAGTCGCTCAAGGTGCTTGGCGATGAAGATCAGCTACGCAGCGCCATTTCCAACCTGGTTTACAATGCGGTGAAGCATACGCCAGCCAACGCCGAGATCACGGTACGCTGGTTCCTTTCTTCTTCGGGGCCGAGGTTGGAGGTGACGGATCTCGGGCAGGGGATCGAACCCCAGCATATCCATCGCCTGACCGAGCGATTCTACCGGGTCGACAAGGCCCGTTCGCGCGAGACAGGCGGCAGTGGTTTGGGGCTGGCGATTGTGAAACATGCGTTGAGCCATCACGATTCGCATCTGGAGATCCAGAGTACCGTTGGTGAAGGCAGCACGTTTTCCTTTACCCTGCCGCAGCGGCTGGTGGCCAAGGCGGCATGATCCATTGTTGTTTTTCGAAGCGGTCCCGAGGGGCCGCTTTTGTTGTTTGCAAGGAATAGCCATGACTATGATTCGACGCCTGTCGGCAGGTATCACCGGTGTGATGTTGGCTGCCGCGGGATATCTCCCGGCAACGGTATTTGCCGAAGGGGAGTTGGTGCAAAACCACGATCTTCCCCAGTACCGGGAGGTCACGGGTATCTCCGGGAATTTGTCATCGGTCGGCTCGGATACTTTCGCCAATTTGATGACCTACTGGTCTGAAGAATTCAAGCGTTACTACCCGAGTGTCAATATCCAGATCCAGGCTTCCGGTTCATCGACGGCACCAACGGCCTTGGTTGAGGCGACGGCCCAGCTTGGGCCGATGAGTCGGCGGATGAAATCCCGTGAGCTGGCGGCTTTCGAGCAGGAGTTTGGCTATAAACCGACCGAGATCCGGGTGGCTATCGATGCCCTAGCGGTGTTCGTTCATGAAGACAACCCAATCAAGGGACTGAATTTTTCGCAGTTGGATGCGATCTATTCACGGACCCTGCGTTGCGGCAGTACCCAGCCGATCACCCGCTGGGGGCAACTGGGACTGACGGGTAACTGGGCCAAGCGCGATATCCAGCTCTATGGGCGCAACTCGGTGTCGGGCACATATGGGTATTTCAAGCAAAAGGCCCTGTGCCACGGGGACTTTCGCAACAATGTCAATGAGCAGCCGGGCTCGGCCTCGGTCGTGCAGTCGGTCGCCAGTTCGCTCAATTCGATTGGCTACTCCGGGGTGGGCTACCAGATGACGGGGATCCGGGCATTGCCGATTGCCCGCAAGGGAACGGAGTACGTTGCGCCGACGGTGAAAAACGCGGTCAATGGCAATTACCCGCTCTCTCGTTACCTGTATATCTACATTAACCGGCCGCCAGGCAAGCCGCTCTCGCCGCTGGTCGCCGAGTTTATCCGCTTTGTCATGTCGGCACAGGGGCAGGAGCTGGTGGCCAAGGACGGGTATGTCTCGCTGCCGGCCAACGTGGTCAGCCAAACGCTGGATCAACTCGGGCTGGCCGTAGAAGAGTGACGGCCAGCCTGTTGCTATTGTCGTATTTGAATTAGTTCTCCGGCTTCTCGGCTGGCTTCTCGGCTGGCTTCTCGTCGGTGTGCTCCCCCAATTGCAGTGACCAGCCGACTTTTTGCCAATACTCTTGTTCTTGGCGCAGGTCGGCGGCCAGTAGGCGGTTGTCTTGCTCCCAGTTGGGAGGGAGGGTCAAAAGCCAGGTTTCTTTGTCGGCAGTGACGGTGATGCTCGGTAGCGGTTCGTCACTGCGCTGGCCGTTGAGCACGACCGCAAGGCGCAAGGTTCGGATCAGCGGATAGAGATGCTTGCGTTTGTAGATGCTGAGTTCTGGCATTTCTTCGAACTTGAGGCTTTTTCGCTGGAAGCGAACCAAGGTCGCCAGAACGGTTTGCTGCTCGAGGTTGAATCCCGGCATGGTCGAGTGGCGCAGCAGGTAGGCCGAATGACGGTGGAAACCCGGGTAGCTGATACTCAAGCCTACCTCATGCAGCAGCGCTCCCCAGTTGAGCAGGGTCGCCAGTTCGCTTCTGGCCAGCCCCGGGTGAGAGTCGATTTGGTTGTAGAGCATCTCGGCGCAGTCTTTGACCCGGTTGGCTTGGGCTATGTCCACGTTATATTGTTTTGCCATTGCGCTGGCGGTTCGGGTTCGGATATCACTGTGGCGGAAACGATCTTCCATTTCATATAGCAAGCCTTCCCGTAATGCCCCATCGGAAAAGACCATTTCGGAGATAGCGAGTGATTTGAATACCGCACATAGGATCGCGACGCCCGCAGCGAAGACCGGTTTGCGATCATCGCTCAGTCCCTCGAAGGCGAGATCGTCATAGTGCTTGGCCTTGAGGATGGCCTCATAAAGTTTGTCCAGCCGCTCGGGGGTGATGATGCCGTCATTGTAACCGAGTCCGATCAGCACTTCGCGTATCGCCTTGATGGTGCCTGACGAGCCGATAGCAGCCTGCCATCCCGCTCGGGTATAGAGGCTGGCGATACTCTCCAGTTTCTGCTCGGCGGCCAGTTGGGCGGCGGCCATCCGCTTGCTGCTGATTTTGCCCTTGGGGAAATAATGCTGGTTGTAGCTGACACAGCCCATATGTTTGCTGTAGGTCAGTTCTGTCTCGAACCCCTCGCCAATGACCAGTTCGGTGCTTCCCCCGCCGATATCGACAATAAGCTTGCGCCCGGTATCGGGTTGGGTGTGGGCGACCCCGAGGTAGATCAGGCGGGCTTCCTCTGTGCCGGGGATGATCTCGATGGGGTAGGGCAGCAAGGTTTCGGCCCGCTTTAGGAAGACATGGGCATTGTTGGCTTGGCGCAGGGTATAGGTGGCGGCAATTCTGACGTTGTCCGGCTCGAACCCCTGCAAACGTTCGGCGAACATGGCTAGGCAGTTGAGGCCGCGCTGGATGGACGGTTGGTCGAGGTTGTGGTGCTCATCCAGCCCAGAGGCCAGATGGACCCGCTGTTTGTGCCGGCTGACTATTTGCAGGCTTTGGCCGACTACGCGCGCTACGACCATATGAAAGCTATTTGAACCCATATCGATGGCCGCGATTTCCCGTGGCCGTGTATGCTCTGTCATTGGCTATTGCTCTTTTCCGCAGTTCTTTTCAGCTGCTTTTCCGAGTGTTTGAGGTAGTCGTAAATTTCAGTCTGCGAACGGATTTTGCGTTTGTTACCCCGTGGGACATAGTGGTTAGTCATGTCTTTGTCGAGCACTCGGGCTTTTACGGTATCTGACAGTTGAATTGTGAGAATATCGATGATCTTCTTTTTCAATGCCGGTTCGTAAATTGGGCAGCCCACCTCAATTCGGTTGTCGATATTGCGGGTCATCCAGTCAGCTGAGGAGATGAAGACCTCGGGGTCGCCGTTGTTTTCGAATACGGTGACCCGAGGGTGTTCGAGGAAGCGGTCAATGATGCTGATCGCCGTGATGTTATCGCTGATCCCCTTTATACCGGGGATCAGGGCGCACATCCCCCGAATGATAAGCTGGATTCTCACTCCGGCATTGCTGGCTTGGTAGAGCAGGTTAATCAAACCCTTATCGACCAAATTGTTCACCTTTAGTGTAATACCTGCCGGTAGTTTTTGCTTGGCGTGGGCAATTTCACGGTCAATAAGATCGTAAAGTCGTGATCGTGAGTTACGTGGCGATACGATGAGGTGGCTGAATTTCACCGGCCGGTATGGATTTTCGATATAGCTGAAGACCATCCTGACTTCGTCGGTAATGGTCTTGTTGCTGGTCATCAGTGAGAAGTCGGTATAGATCCTGGCGGTCTTCTCATGGAAGTTGCCGGTGCCGATATGGGCGTAGCGGACCAGCTCGTCCTCTTCCTGCCGAGTGATCAGGCATAGTTTCGAATGAATTTTCAGGCCCGGTACACCGAAGAGAACATGAACCCCGGCCTCGGTCAGGCGGCGGGCCCAGACGATGTTGGCCTCCTCGTCGAAGCGGGCTTGGAGCTCGACCACTACGGTAACCCGCTTGCCGTTGTTGGCGGCATCAATCATTGACTCGATGATCCGCGAGTTTTTGGCGACCCGGTAGATATTGATTTTAATGCTGCGTACTTTCGGATCGTACGATGCCTGACGGACCAGTTCAGTCATGTGATTGAAGGTATGGTAAGGGTAGTACAGCAGAATATCCTGCTTCTTTATCGCCTCGAATGCATTGCGGGCGCTGATGAACTGGTAGCTTTCGATAGGTGGCAGCGGCTTGTTTTCGAGATAGCTGCGCCCGACATTGGGGAAGCCAATGAAATCCTTGAAGTTATGGTAGCGGCTGCCGGGAATGATGCTGTCGTAACTGGAAATCTTCAATGTGTCACATAGAACATCGACCATGTCGGCTGGCATGTCGCGTTGGTAGACGAACCTGACCGGCATCGCAGTCAGCCGCTGGTTGAGCCCTTCGGACATCTGCTCGAGCAGGCTGTGTTCCACTTCTTGGCTGAGGTCGTATTCGGCATCGCGGGTCATTTTCATCGAATAGGCCGCAAGGCTGTCATAGTCGAAAAAGCCGCTGAAGATATCATCAAGGCAGAACCGGATAATGTTATCTAGCAATATGAGTGTCTTCCGCCTTTTTCCTTTGGCTTCGGGGAGCTGGATAAATCGAGGCAGTTGGTCGGTCGGAATTTCGATCAAGGCGTAGCGCTTGGTGTTGCCCTGCTGCATGTCGACGGCGAGATAGGAGTATTCGTCTTTGAGGAACGCCAGCAGGTTGATTTTGCTATTGAGCAGAATGGGGGTGATATGGGGCAGGATTTGGCTGCGGAAGTATTTGCGGAGCCAGACTTTTTGGTTGTCGTCGAGCTGCTGTTCGTTGACAAGGAAAATATGGCGGCGGGCCATTTCGAGCAGGATTTCATTATACAGGGTATCGAAGTCCTGATTGAGTTTGAGAACCCGGCTTTGGATTTTGCTGAGCAGCTCTTTGGCGTTTTCGTCGCCCCCTTGCTCTTCGTTGATCAGGATCCGCCGTTTTACATCGGCAAAGCGGACTTTGTAGAACTCGTCGGTATTGCTTGAGAATATGCCGAGGAAGCGAACCCGTTCGATAAGCGGGACTGATTTGTCTGCCGCTTCTTGCAGGACGCGCTCGTTGAAAGATAGCCAGCTAAGTTCTTTTTCGATATAGAGTGATTCCGTGCTCATGGTCATTCCACTGATAAGCGGTTTGGGGTTATGGCGTCACCAGCCGCATTCGGCGAATCACGGCTGGCCTCGCGCTAACCGTTTGGGGATCAGTTGTTATCAATATCGATATTGAGATCATCGGCGATATTTTCGATCTGCTCTTGGACATGCTCGAGAGAGAGCCCATGAGGAAGCTCTAGTCGGAAATCGGCGGTGAAAATGGGGTAGCCCCAGTTGGGTGCGCTGTCAGTAGTTGTTTTGAGCTTGTTGATATTAACCCCGAGCTCGGTGAGCTTGGTGGTGACGTCTTTGACTATACCGGCCCGGTCATTGCCTGTGACCAGCATGTTGTGAAGCTGGGTCGGCGTGTCGGTTTGGCGCTGCTCTTCAACAATATGCACTTGGAGTGATGGGATATCGGTGAGGGCGCGGTGGAGGGCCGTTGTATGCTCGTCGGCAACTTCTACTTGTAGGATCCCGGCGAACTGGCCGGCCAATTTACTCAGGCTGCTGGAAAGCCAGTTACCGTGGTTGTGGTAAACCGTATCAGACAGTGTTTCGACCAATCCGGGCTGGTCGGTGCCAATAACAGTAATAATTAGGTGCTTCATCGTCATATCCTTTTGTCTCTGAGGCTGGGTGGCAGTGGTGCCGATGGTGCGATTGAATACCACTTGGGTATATAGACATTATGTGGCCATGTGTCTGGGCTGTCTAGGCTTCAAGTCACAGCCAACCGGTTGAAAAAGGTCTACATTGGCGCGCAGCACACAAGAGTGATTTTATTTCAGTCGATTGCTGCGCAAGAGGCCTCTCGCCATTAGCCGGAGAGCCTGGCTTGTCATATAATTGTCATCTTGGTGCAATACTATGTAGGGTCAGCTTGGCTATCAATGGCTTAGCCAGGGTCATCACACCCGACAAGAGATTTACGTTAACGATTGAGGAATACATGGCGAAGGCCGGTGCAATATTGTTGGGAGACAGTCCCGGCCGTAAGGTTAAAGACAAACTAGCCCGCGTAGGGGTAACCGCCGGTGGGATTTCCGTCCTTTTCACCCTCGTATTGATATTCTTCTTCCTGCTTTATGTCATCTTGCCTATCTTTTCCGCGGTGAAGGTCACACCACGCCAGACGTTGGATGTGGACTTTGCCGATTCTCCCGCCCTGATCCGCCTGAGTGAGTATAACGACAAGGCTTACCGGGTTTCCGACCACGGCCAGATTGATGTGGTGTCTCTGGTCGGGGCCAATGCAGGGAAATCATTGGGACAGGCTAGCCTGTTGGATGACACGACCAGTGTTGCAACGGCTCTGCCTGACGAAGATCTGATTGCTTTGGGAGGCAGTCAAGGGCAGGTGGCAGTGGCAAAAATGGTATTTGTGCCGAACCCGTCCAGCGATGGCAGTGCATTTTCATTGGACTATCCGTTCGGCAAGCCTGTGCAGCAGCTTGATCCCCTTCGCCAGCCTATTACCCATCTAGCCATTTCCGTTCGTGAGCAGCGTGCCGTGATGCTGGGTGTTACCGCTGACAACCGTTTGTTGGTCCGGCGTTTTTTCTCAGGGTTCAATACGTCGCCAGCAGGAGTGCCGCAATGGGAGGCACATTCGTATGAAATTAACGGTATTAGTTCGCCGGTGCGCGGCGTGGCAGTAACGCCGGATGCCGCAACGGCCTACGTACTGACTGAGCAGAAACTCAATGTCTTTACTCTGGGCGAGCAAGGGGCAACGCTGCGTGATGCCGTTAAGATGACAGACATCATGGGAGAAGGCAGCCAGCTGGCCTTGTTGTCGGGGGCCAACTCGTTGCTGGTCTCTGATGAATCAGGTGATGTTGTTTCCCAGTGGTTTGAAATTGTCAGAGACGGTCAGCGCAAATTAATCAAGGCGCGTGATTTTGCTTCTGCCAAAGGCAAAATTCTCAAGATTGTTCCTGAGTACACCCGCAAGGGTTTTTTCACCCTGCTCGACAACGGCATGCTCGAGGCTTTCTACACCACGTCTGACAGTGCTATTTACGAAGAGATGATTTTCAGCCAGCCATTGCCCGATCATTTGGTGATATCACCTCGTGCCGATCGCCTGGTTGCGGTCACGGGGCATCGTTGGCAGATCTATGCGGTTGATAACCGCCATCCTGAGATCGGCATTGCCTCGCTATGGCAGAAAATTTGGTATGAAGGCTATCCCGAGCCTGATTATGTCTGGCAGTCCACCTCGGCCAGCGATGAGTTCGAGCCCAAGCTGAGCTTGTTGCCGATTGTCTTTGGGTCGGCAAAGGCCGCCCTGTATGGGTTGTTTTTTGCGATTCCGCTGGCTTTGGGCGGTGCAATATATACGGCTTATTTTATGTCATCGCGGATGCGTCGGGTCGTCAAGCCAACTATTGAGCTGATGGAAGCCTTGCCGACCGTGATCCTTGGTTTTTTGGCCGCGATCTGGCTTGCTCCGATCATCGAGGAGAACCTCAGCGGGATTGTGTTGCTGTTGGTGTTGTTTCCTATGAGCATGGTACTGGTGGGGCTGGGATGGTCACAGTTGCCAGGCAGCTGGCGACACAAGGTGCCGAGTGGCTTCCATATCTTGCTGTTGATCCCGATGATTGTGCTGGTGGGCTATGGCTGCTTTAGCCTGAGCCAGCCGCTGGAAAATGCATTTTTCGGCGGCGATGTGCGCGTTTATCTGACCAACGAATGGGGGCTTGGGTATGATCAGCGCAATTCCCTGGTGGTCGGGATTGCGATGGGCTTTGCCGTGATACCGACCATATTTTCGATTGCCGAGGATGCGATTTTTTCGGTGCCGGGGCATTTGACCAGTGGCTCATTGGCATTGGGGGCGACCCATTGGCAGACGTTGACTCGCGTGGTGCTGCTCACGGCCAGCCCGGGTATCTTCTCGGCGGTGATGATGGGGCTGGGACGAGCGGTGGGCGAGACCATGATTGTGCTGATGGCAACGGGCAATACGCCGGTGATGGATTGGAATGTCCTGGAGGGGATGCGGACACTGGCGGCAACGATCGCCATTGAAATGCCCGAGAGCGAAGTGGGTAGTTCGCATTTCCGGGTGATGTTCCTTGCCGCATTTGTGTTGTTTGTATTTACCTTTATTTTCAATACCGTCGCTGAACTGGTAAGACAGAGGCTACGGGATAAATATAGTTCGCTCTGATGGCGGAGGAGACAGTAATAGTGACAAAGTCGATGGCACACTATGGTTAACTGGGTCCGGTCGGGAGCACCGTGGATCTGGCTGACGGCCGGAGCGGTAAGTTTGAGCCTGTTGGCTGTGCTCGGGTTGCTGTTGCTGATTGGCTGGAAGGGGCTCGGCTACTTTTGGCCTGCGCCGGTTTACCAGTTTGATATCGAGCAGGCGGGCCATCGCAGTGTGGTGATTGGTGAGCTGTATGAGCGCAAATGGGTGCCATTACAGCAACTGAAAGATGCAGGTGTCGATACGGCAGGGTTTGCTGGTGACAAGATTGAACGCTATGTTATCAAGACCGGAAACCGCGAGGTGCTGGGTAGCGATTTTGTCACTGTATTGGCTCCCTATGTCAAAAAACAGCACCTATTGGATGACGTTGCCGTGGTTGAGAGGCTGAAGAATGGCCTGGCTTACGGTGTGCCGGTGGCACTTTACAATGATGGAGAGAAGGTCAGCCTGACTCAGCTTGCCGAGCGGCTGGAGGAAGCAGAGACGATTCGTCGTGAGCTTATCCGGCTGGAGAAAACAGAGCTGGCGGAGCTTTCGCATCAGTTCGAGCAGTTGCGGAAAAATGGCGGCAGTGATACGTCGCGAGCGGGCTTGGAGCAGCAGTACCGAACTCTTGAGCAGACCATGCACTCGTTACGCCGCCTGTTGGCTCGCGATGCCTTGGTGATCCGGGTGATGACCGGGCAGGAAATCAGGCTGCCTCTCGACCAAGTCTTGTCGGTATGGCAACCCAACCAGATGAGCCTGCTGGGTAAAGTCAGCCATTGGTTTTTGAAGTTGGGCAGTTTTGTCAGCGATGATCCCCGAGAGGCCAATACCGAAGGCGGCGTGTTCCCTGCTATTTTCGGTACGGTTTTCATGGTGCTGTTGATGAGCGTGATCGTGACCCCGCTGGGCGTGTTGGCGGCGGTCTACCTGCATGAATATGCCGGCCGCAATGCCTTCACCAAGCTGATTCGGGTGGCCGTGATCAACCTTGCCGGGGTCCCGTCGATTGTCTATGGCGTATTCGGTCTGGGCTTTTTTGTTTATATCGTCGGTGCCGGTATTGATAATGTCTTTTTCTCGGCCGAGCTGCCGGCTCCCACATTCGGCACCCCGGGGATCTTGTGGTCGGCACTGACCCTGGCGATATTGACGTTGCCGGTGGTGATCGTCTCGACAGAAGAAGGCTTGTCACGGATCCCCAACTCGGTACGCCACGGTTCGCTGGCGTTGGGTGCTACGCAGGCAGAAACGCTGTGGCGGATTGTGTTGCCGATGGCTAGCCCGGCGATCATGACCGGGTTGATCCTCGCGGTGGCGCGTGCAGCTGGCGAGGTAGCGCCGCTGATGTTGGTAGGGGTGGTTAAGATGGCACCGTCACTGCCGATTGATGGCCAGTTTCCCTACTTGCATTTGGATCGTAAATTCATGCATCTTGGTTATCATATATATGATGTGGGGTTCCAGAGCCCGAATGTCGAAGCGGCGAAGCCGTTGGTCTATGCCACCTCATTTTTGCTGGTTACCGTGATCATAGGTTTGAACCTGACAGCCATTGGCATTCGCAACCATTTGCGAGAGAAGTTCCGTTCATTAGAGCAATAGCGAAGCGAGATACTAGATAGCGTATGTTTTCACTTAATTCACCCATTGGCCTGTTTGAGCCTGTTGATTTGTCTGCTTTGCCGGAAGCGCAAACCGCCCTGTCCATCGAGGGGTTGGATTTGCACTACGGTAATACCCAGGCGCTGTTTGATATCAACATGCGGATTGCCAAGGGGCAGGTAACTGCGTTTATCGGGCCGTCTGGCTGTGGTAAATCAACCTTGCTGCGCTGCATCAATAGGATGAACGAGCTGGTGGAGGGGTGCCGTGTCGATGGCAAAATCATGCTTCATGGCCAGAATATTTACGATAGTCAGGTGGATGTTGCCTCATTGCGCCGTCGGGTTGGAATGGTGTTCCAGCGGCCGAATCCATTTCCTAAATCTATTTATGAGAATGTGATTTACGGCCTTCGCCTGCAGGGGGTCAAAGACCGCCGTATGCTTGATGATGCCGTCGAAAGCTCGTTGCGCGGCGCGGCGCTGTGGGATGAAGTCAAGGATCGCTTGCATGAAAATGCATTTGGTCTCTCTGGCGGTCAGCAGCAGCGACTGGTTATAGCTCGGGCGATTGCGATAGAGCCTGAGGTATTGCTGCTCGATGAGCCAACCTCGGCCTTGGATCCGATATCGACCCTGACCATCGAAGAGCTGATTAACGATTTAAAAGATAAATATACCGTGATTATCGTTACCCATAACATGCAGCAGGCTGCAAGGGTGTCGGACAATACCGCTTTTATGTATATGGGAGAGTTGGTTGAGTACACCTCGACCAATGACATATTTACCACGCCGCGAGAAAAACGGACCGAAGATTACATTACCGGTCGTTACGGTTAAGGAGCAATACGTGTTAGACAATATCAGCCTTGGCCGTCATATTTCCGGTCAGTTCAATGCCGAGCTAGAAAGCATTCGTACCCATGTGCTGGCGATGGGTGGTTTGGTGGAGCAGCAACTTGCTGATGCCCTGCGGGCGATGCATCGCCAAGATGTCGAATTGGCGCGCCGGGTGATCAAAGATGATCACAAGGTGAATGCGATGGAAGTGGCTATCGACGAAGCCTGTACCCGGATCATTGCCAAGCGCCAGCCAACAGCCAGTGATTTGCGGTTGGTGATTGCGATTATCAAGACTATTACCGATCTTGAGCGTATCGGTGATGTCGCCGAGAGCATTGCCAAGGTGGCACTCGAGAATTTCACCAACAAGCAGTATAACTTGCTGGTGTCGTTGGAAGCGCTGGGCCAGCAGGCCGTGCGTATGCTCCATGAGGTACTCGATGCGTTTGCCCGAATGGACGTGAAGGCGGCGATAGAGGTTTATCAGGAAGATGATAGGATTGACCGCGAATATGAAGCGATAATTCGTCAACTGATGACTTATATGATGGAAGATCCGCGATCTATTCCCAATGTGCTGCAGGTAATGTGGTCGGCACGTTCAATAGAGCGGGTGGGGGATCGTTGCCAGAATATTTGTGAGTACATCATTTATTTCGTCAAGGGCAAGGATATCCGACATACCAGTCAGGAAGAAATCGAGAAAATTCTTCGTTAGTCATTTATCGCCCCGGCTCAGTCCGGGGCGATGTTCGTGTCGCGTCAGAAATTATACTGAATGCCGAAGTTGTAGCTTAGATAGTTATTGTTTTCATCAAAGAGTGTCGTACGGCGGTATTTTATCGAGGCGATGAGATCGAGTTTGTCTGTCATGCGACTTCCTATTTCAAATCCAGCCAGACCGGCCATACTGTAGTCCTTGAACTTCTGATATTCCCCGCTATCCCCCCGCATCGAGCGTGTTTCTTTCATTTTGTGTATACCGGCGATGCCAGCCACGTAGGATGGCTTGTGGCCGATATGGAAATGGTACTTTGGTTTGACGTTTAGCCCCCAAGAGTAGGTTTGGTAGTCAATATATTTCCAGTTCTTGAAGTACCCACCGTTTCCGACCTCCGTGCCTTCGACTTCAATAGCCAAGCTATAGTTTGGGGTGAGGGGGTGCTGGTATCCCACTGTGAGGCCAAAGGTTAGCGGGAAGGTAAAGTGTTCATAGTAACTAAAGCCCGTCACGGCACCTATATACAGGTTGTCGGCTGAGGGGCTGGCAAATAGTGCCGGAGAGAAGCAGGCTAGGAGTAATAGTCTTTTCATGGTACCTCTTGAAAGTCAGATCAGGATCGGCACGGATCTCCTTATCAGCAGAGGTAGGATATAGGCTGGGTTATGGCAAAGGCCAATCAGCAAGGTTGATATCGGTTATAAGCCTACGTTATGAGGGGTGGCACGTGGTATCGACGATGTTGCAAAGCCATTGCATCAGCGGGGCATTGTGTTGGGTTTGAGAATAAAAGCATACAGTGTGGAATTGATGGTATTCGCCATTGGTGACAGGGATGATTTTACGAATTGTTGGGTCGTCATCACGGACTAGACCATCAATCGAGGGAAACAGCATATCACTGTGGCGAAGGGCATCGAGGATGACTTCTGGAGAGGTCGAGCGGAAGTTGATAGTCGGGGTTATACCATATTGGGCTAGGTAGGTTTCGAGATCGGTAACATGTTCATTGCGGTCGGGGATGATCAGGCTGGCCCATGGGTAGGGGACTGATTGATGGGCATCAATGGTTGCCCCGTGATAAGGGTGATCACGGCGGGCATAAATGGTTGCGTAGCCGGGTGAAAGGTTACGGCGATAGAGTGTTTTCTTTGTATGGGGAATATCGTAGTTGATCCCCATTTGGGTCTTGCCATTGGCAATATCTTCAAATGTGGTGCTGGTCCATTTAACGAGCGATAGGCTAAGAGTTGGAGCCTGTTGGGCGATAGCCCGGTAGATTTTACAGCCATAAGCGGCTAGGTATTGCGGTGCCAATGCGATTTGTAGTTTGCCGGTTAGCTCACTGGGTTCGAATGCCTGCTGGCTATTGATGGCATCAAAGAGGGAGCCAAGTGCAGGTTCTAGGTGGCTGCAGAGTTCAATGGCATATGGGGTTGGGGCTAGTCCGCCTTGGGTTTTGCTGAATAGGTCGTCATTGAAATGGTGACGGAGCTTTTGCAAAGCATGGCTGAGTGCGGGTTGGGTAACGAATAATCGCTCGGCGGCTTTACGTAGATTCCGCTCTTGATAGATGATCAGCAAGGTACGCAGGAGGTTAAGGTCCAGATTGGCTGAGAGATCTTTTGCCATAATAGGGCTCCTTCCATTGGCATTGTCAGCTTATCTTACCTAACGATCACGATGAAGGATACGGAGTACGTCTGGTTCATCCACTTTGTCTTTCTTTCCTGTTTATTCGTCATCATTGTTGAAACGATCGGGGACAAAGGTTTGGTTTTCCAGCGGAGCGCGGATGTAGCCTTCTTTGTTGACCTCCGGCAGTTCAATGATTGGGTAGTGGATTTCCTCGTAGGGAATTTGTGTCAGCAGGTGGGAGATACAGTTGATGCGGGCGCGTTTTTTGTTGTCGGCCACGACAACCCACCACGGGCATTGCTTGGTATCGGTATAGGCGAACATTCTGTCTTTGGCGGCGGAATAGTCGGCCCAGCGGTCGCGTGACTCGAGATCCATCGGGCTGAACTTCCAGCGTTTGATGGGGGTGTTGATCCGCTCTAAGAAGCGTTTTTCCTGCTCTTCGTCGGATACGGAGAACCAATATTTGAGCAAGATGATCCCCGAGCGTTTCAACATGCGCTCAAATTCGGGGCAGGAGCGGAGAAACTCCTCGTACTCTTTGTCGGTACAGAACCCCATTACTTTTTCTACCCCGGCCCGGTTGTACCAGCTACGGTCGAATAGCACCATTTCACCCGCAGCAGGCAGGTGGGCGACGTAGCGCTGGAAGTACCATTGGGTCTTCTCTTTTTCGGTCGGCTGGGGAAGGGCGACGATTCGGCATACCCTAGGGTTGAGCTTTTCGGTGATGCGTTTGATCACTCCGCCCTTGCCGGCGGCGTCACGTCCCTCGAAAATCACCACGACTTTCAGGCCTTCTTGCTTGATCCACTCCTGCAGTTTGACCAGTTCGATCTGTAGTTTTTCAAGTTCGTTGTCGTAGTCTTTTTTGGCGAGTTTTTTCTTGGAGGGATTGAAAGACATAGCGATCTCTATACCGTTATTTGCCGATAACAAAAGAGTAACATCCAATCATGGTGTTGACGAATATATCGTCAAGATAAAAATGGGGCTTGATGGAAAAGTCCCAGCGGTGGACGGAGACACCACCGGGAAGAGCCTGTCAGGACGATGTGTTCAGGGCTCGGACAACGGCTGCGATTTTAGCGCTGTCGGTGACAGGAATCGCGAAGTCATCAATATCGGCGCTGCCCATATAGGCATCGCGCGAGAATCGGGTCATCAGGCTGGCACGCTGACTCTTGCCGGAAAGGTGGACTTCCTGCACGCCAGTTTGGCTGACGATACGGGCGACATTGTCGGCCGTGACACCGGCTCCAGCCATGATTGAGAGGCGCTTGCCGCAATAGTCGACCATTTGTTTGAGCATCGGGATCCCCTGTTCGGCATTGGCTTTTAGCCCCGAGGTGAGCACCCGCTCGCAGCCCTGCGTCATGATGATATCGAGGGCGGCAATTGGTTCAATGCACTGGTCGATGGCACGGTGGAAGGTCACGCCCATCCCGCTGGCTGCTTGGCACAAATCATGTAGGAGGGTTTGGTCAATGCTGCTGTCTGTATTGAGAACGCCGACGACGACACCCTGTAGTCCCGCTTGCTTGGCGGCATGAACATCGGCCAGCATGATTTCCTTGTCTTGGTCGGTAAACAAGAAGTCGCCTTGGCGTGGGCGGATCATGGCATAGACAGGAATAGAGGCATAGCGGGCAGCAAGCTGCATCAGGCCGGCATTGGGGGTCAGCCCACCGAGGGCGAGCGAGGAGCAGAGCTCGATACGGGTAGCACCACCTTGCTGGGCATGGTGGAGTGATTCGATATTGTCGATACAAACTTCAATGTGCTTGATGGCCATGGTTCACGATAACTGAAAAGTAGAAACTGACAGTCTAGAGGATGTCCGTGGTGGCGGCGATAGGTTGGATCAAAGATCTGAGAGATGGAGCTGGGGATTTTTACGGGTGACAGATATGAAAAGGGCCCGGTGTGTCCGGGCCTCATTATTTTTGCCTTTGGCTGACAATTGGCTTTACGCTTTAGCGTTTATTTCGCCTAGCACCGTGAGCATGGTGCTATGGGGCAATTACTTGCCTAGGTCTGAAGTGTGCTCAGAAAGGTAAGCGGCAACACCTTTTGGAGATGCATCCATACCTGCTTTGCCTTCTTCCCACTGTGCTGGGCAAACTTCACCGTGCTTCTGGTGGAAGTTAAGTGCATCAACCATGCGTAGCATTTCGTCGATGTTACGGCCTAGTGGTAGGTCGTTTACTACCTGGTGACGTACCATGCCTTCCTCGTCGATTAGGAAAGAACCACGGAAAGCAACGCCGGCTTCTGGGTGCTCAACATCGTAAGCTTTGCAGATTTCGTGCTTAACGTCAGCAACTAGTGGGTATTTAACCTGACCGATACCGCCGTTCTCTACTGCAGTGTTACGCCATGCGTTGTGAGAGAACTGAGAGTCGATAGAAACACCAATTACTTCTACGCCTTTAGCCTGGAACTCTTCGAAACGCTTGTCGAAAGCGATCAGTTCAGAAGGGCATACGAAAGTGAAGTCTAGTGGGTAGAAGAAAACTACCGCTTTTTTACCTTGTGTGAATTCTGCAAAGTTGAAGTTCTCAACGATTTCGCCGTTACCTAGAACAGCTGCAGCAGTAAAATCTGGTGCTTTACGACCTACTAGTACCATCTTGGTGCTCCTAATAATTTTGGGTTGTCGCCAACCTTTTTTGGTGGCTCCGTGTTTGGACGAGACAAACTATATCGAAACTGGTAGATTGAAAAAAGCGGAATAAATAGATTAATACAATCGAAAAATACGATGAGCAAATTTCCTTCCCTCAAACAGCTCCACTATCTTGTGACCCTGTTTGAAACCCGGCACTTCGGCGAAGCCGCCAAGCGCTGCTTCGTGAGCCAGTCGACATTGAGCTCGGGCATACAGAACCTCGAAGACCTACTCGGTTGTCAGCTTATAGAGCGCGACAATAAATCCTTGGTGTTTACCTCAACCGGCGAGGATGTGGTGAGCCGCAGTCGTGAACTGTTGGCTCGCAGCCAAGATTTGATGGAGTTAGCTAGCTGCAAGGGTGATGGCATGGAAGGGCCGCTACGGGTTGGATGTATTCCGACCATTGCGCCGTTTCTGCTGTGTGATCTCGTGCAGGAGGTCAACCGTCTTTACCCGAAACTGAACTTGCTGCTGCGTGAAGATACGACCACTAATCTGCTGGCTGCCTTGCGCAACGGCGAGATGGATGTGCTGATCCTTGCTTTGCCAGTAGAGATTTTCGGAATGCATAGCCAAGTTGTCGGCCGAGACCCGTTCAAGATGGTGATCAGCCATAATCAGGCTAATAAGGTCAGCGTGCCGCTTCGTTATGCTGACTTGCCGGACGAATCGGTATTCTTGCTGGAAAAAGAACACTGTCTGACCGACCACGCTGTTTCCGCCTGCCGTTTGACCAGTAAGGAGAAGATTAATCCGTTCACGGCAACCAGCTTGCACACTCTGGTACAGATGGTGGCCAACGGCCTCGGAACGACGTTTATTCCCCAAATGGCCATTGACCACGGTTTGGTGGATAACATGAATTTGGTGGTGATTGAACCGCCGGGCCAGGACGAGGCGTATCGAGAAATTGGGCTGGTTTGGCGACCGACGTCGAGCCGTACCCGGACTTTTGACCAATTGGCTGATATCGTGAAGGGGCTTTTATAACCTGATTCTCTGCCATGCTAACTCAGTGCTGGAAGAAAAGGCCTTCTTTCAGCATATTATCCTATTTTCCCTCCTATTCTCATTATGATCCTCATTGCAGGCTTCGCCCTTAATCAATCAATTTTGTAGGTTTATTTTGTTTCGCATCACAAACAAATGAAACCGATGACACACAGTCTTTCCATGTTGGTGTCCAAAACTTCACATTTTCATGCGATTAATTTTTTGTTTATTAAATGTATTGTCTATCCTTGGTTTTGGTAAATATGTTTGAAACGCATATTTGATTACCCGAGCAAAGAGGTTTGTTATGTAATTTATTTACGTAATTACAAACACATTGCTAAAGTCATCAGCCTGATTCGTAAAACCGAGTAAATAGCTGAATTCTGTTTCAATTTAGTGTTTTGAGTTTTAACTCTATATTGATTAACCAATTGAATAATAGGTGTTTTGCTCAGAATGTTTTGGCTAGTGGTAAAACGACAAATTTGCAATTCTTCGTTTGTTGCGGCAACGTAAATAGGCCGTTAAGCCTATGGTGTGAAATGGTGTTGGTATAGTTGTTACTGATAAAAGTGGTGATTAAGTTACAGGTGTAAGGGAGCGAATTAAATGGATAGAACACATACTGGCGGCCACGAGGTTAAATTATCCCTTCAGGCAGCATTGACCCCCGAGCAGGCATCTATTCTCAGTAAGGACGCTTTGCAATTTCTGGAAAAACTCGTTCAACGTTTTGCTTCCCGTGTCCCTGAACTTCTTGCTACCCGCGAACAGCGTCAGGCGGCGATTGACGAAGGTCAGTTGCCGGACTTCTTGCCAGAGACGGCATCGATTCGCCAAGAGGGCTGGAAGATCCAGAGTATTCCTAAGGATCTGCAGGATCGCCGAGTTGAAATTACTGGGCCGGTCGAGCGCAAGATGGTCATCAATGCCTTGAATGCCGATGTAAAGGTTTTTATGGCTGACTTCGAGGACTCTTTCTCACCCGCATGGGATGAAGTGATTGAGGGTCATCGCAATTTGCGAGATGCGGTGAATGGTACGATTTCCTATACCCAGCCAGAAACGGGAAAGCACTATGAGCTGGCGGAGGATCCCGCAGTGCTGATCTGCCGGGTTAGGGGGCTTCATCTGCCGGAAAAACATCTGTTTTGGCAAGGCGAGCCGATCCCTGGCTGCTTGATGGATTTTGCCCTGTATTTCTTCCATAACCACCGGCAGTTGCTTGAAAAGGGAAGCGGTCCGTACTTTTACATCCCCAAGTTGCAAGCGTATCAGGAGGCGGCATGGTGGAGCGATGTCTTCAGTTTTGCTGAAGATGAATTCGGTCTGGCTCGCGGGACAATCAAGGCTACGGTCTTGATCGAAACCTTGCCTGCAGTGTTTGAAATGGACGAGATCCTCTATAGCCTCAAGGAGCATATTGTCGGTCTCAATTGTGGACGTTGGGACTATATTTTTAGCTATATCAAGACATTGCGCAATCATCCCGACCGTATCCTGCCTGATCGCCAAGTCGTGACGATGGAGAAGCCCTTCCTCAATGCCTATTCCCGCCTGTTGGTGAAAACCTGCCATCGCCGTGGTGCATTTGCGATGGGGGGGATGGCGGCCTTTATTCCGTCTAAAGAGCCGGAGCAGAACGCTTGGGTGCTGAACAAAATTCAGACCGACAAATCTCTGGAGGCCAACAATGGGCATGACGGTACATGGGTCGCGCATCCTGGTCTAGCCGGTACGGCAATGGCGGTATTTGATGCCGTACTTGGTGAGCGCAGCAATCAGTTGGATGTCATGCGGCACGAGGATGCGCCGATCAGTGCCGCTGAGTTATTGGCACCGTGCGAGGGCGAGCGTACCGAGGAGGGGATGCGGCATAACATTCGGGTGGCCGTGCAATATATCGAAGCATGGATCTCCGGTAATGGCTGTGTCCCAATTTACGGTTTGATGGAAGATGCCGCTACGGCGGAGATCTCCCGAGCCTCTATCTGGCAGTGGATCAGACACGGCCAGTCATTGAGTAATGGCAAGGTCGTGACCAAAGCCTTGTTCGAGCAGATGCTCAGCGAAGAAATGCAGGTATTGGAGCAGGAGCTGGGCGAGGCGCATTTTGCCAAAGGGCGTTATGACGAAGCGGCTGTGTTGATGGCCCAGTTGACCACCAGTGATGAATTGGTGAATTTCCTGACCTTGCCGGGATACGAGTACTTGCCTTAGTCATAACAAGAAAGGAAGGCCGGTCGGCATTGGTCGGGAATGGCCTGAGTCAGTTCAATAACGAAATGTGATGCGAATTATCGCCAAATGAAACGAGGGACATCATTATGACATTAACTCGCCAGCAACAAATTGAAGCATTGGAAAAGGACTGGGCTGAGAACCCACGTTGGAAGCATGTAAAGCGTACCTACACCGCAGAGGAAGTGATTAACTTGCGTGGCTCGTTTGCGCCAGCCAATACCATTGCTCAGCGTGGTGCCGACAAGCTATGGGATCTCGTGAACGGTGGAGCCAAGAAAGGGTATGTCAATTGCCTAGGGGCATTGACTGGCGGTCAGGCGGTGCAGCAGGCGAAGGCCGGTATTGAGGCTATTTACCTCTCTGGCTGGCAGGTTGCTGCTGATAACAATACGGCCAGTTCGATGTACCCCGATCAGTCGCTTTATCCCGTAGATTCTGTACCTGCCGTTGTTAAGCGAATCAACAATTCATTCCGCCGTGCGGATCAAATTCAATGGTCGAACGGAAGTTCACCAGAGGAGGGGATTGATTACTTCTTGCCGATTGTTGCCGATGCCGAGGCCGGATTTGGCGGCGTACTTAATGCCTATGAGCTGATGCGTAATATGATTGATGCTGGGGCGGCGGGTGTGCATTTTGAAGATCAGTTGGCATCGGTCAAGAAGTGTGGCCATATGGGCGGCAAGGTATTGGTACCGACTCAAGAAGCGGTGCAGAAGCTGGTTGCTGCACGTCTGGCGGCCGATGTGGCAGGTACGACAACACTGGTTATCGCCCGTACCGATGCCAACGCGGCAGACTTGCTGACATCTGACTGCGACCCGTATGACAAGGACTTCATTGTTGGCGAGCGTACTGCAGAAGGTTTCTACCGTGTGCGTGCCGGTATTGATCAGGCGATAGCCCGCGGTTTGGCTTATGCCCCGTATGCTGACTTGATTTGGTGTGAAACGGCTACGCCTTGCCTTGAGGAGGCACGTAAGTTCGCCGAGGCTATCCATGCCCAGTACCCGGATCAGTTGCTGGCATATAACTGCTCGCCATCGTTCAACTGGGAGAAGAACCTCGACGCAGAGACCATTGCTAAGTTCCAGCAAGAGCTGTCGGACATGGGCTATAAGTACCAGTTTATTACGCTGGCGGGGATCCATAACATGTGGTTCAACATGTTTGAGCTTGCCCATGCTTACGCACAGGGTGAGGGCATGCGCCACTATGTTGAGAAAGTACAGCGTCCAGAGTTTGAGGCGGCCGAGAAGGGTTACACCTTCGTGGCTCACCAGCAGGAAGTGGGTACCGGTTATTTCGACAAGATGACCAACACCATTCAGGGGGGGAACTCATCAGTAACCGCCTTGACGGGCTCAACCGAGGAAGAGCAGTTCAAATAGCAGCATCAGCAGTAAACCTGCTGTTAGCAAGCAATAGTTCACCAAACGAAGAGCGCCGCTGAGGCGCTCTGTTTGTTTGTGGATAAAAGCGACACAGTCATTGCACGGGATTGGTGATGTCACTCGCTAATGTGGGCCGCTCTCCCCACTGAATCTTAAGTTATTGATAGTCTATGGTTTTGTTTGATGGCTGGTCAGCTGGGATTATTGACTTGGGTATGTATCTTAAAAGTGGCCTATTGATAGCAATAGGGGTTGGGGCAAGTTTGTCTGCTTGGGCGCAGGATAGTTATTGGCATGGTCGGGTAAATACGCTGTCAGAAAGCGAGCCCTGGACGGTTGAAATTGTGCTTGATCTTGCGGAAGGGGAGCTGGATACGACGGTATCGCAGTTGGCGTCTTGTGAACAGGTTACGGTAAGTATGGGCAATGACAGCGACTCTTTTCTTGACGCGATGCGGCATATGATGATCAAGCTGAATTACCGTCATGAGACCCTGTTGGCGATGCAGTTTATCAAGGAGAAGTATCTTAGCCGCGAGCAGGTATCTTTCACGGCACAATCACAGGGGGGGGCTGCTGTGGTTACGTCAGATTGCCACGTCTATTTTAGCCGGATCCAGTTGGAGAGCGATCCGCAGGGAAATGCACCGACAGTAACGTTTGTTAGTAACGGCCATATCTAAGCCATGCATGAGCTGTTTGCAAGGCAATTGAACCGCAAAAGAGTATGGCCAGAAAGCCTATCTCATGACTTTCTGGCGCTATTTGCTAATGGCTAAAAGTCTGTTTCGAGGTTATCCCCGTCTTCATCGATAGGCTCTATCTCTTCTTGTATCTCCAGTAAATTAATCGCAATCGAAACGAAATCGGTGTCAGTGATGATGCCGATTAATTTATTGTGGTTAACAATCGGCAAGCAGCCAATTTGGCGTTTTTGCATATACATTGCTGCTTCTTTTAGGCCTGCATTGGGAGCAACGCTGTGGAGCTGGCGGTGCATCGCTTGCTCGAGCGGGATATCCAGCGCAGAGATGAAGTTGCTTTTCGTAATGTGTTCGAGGCAGGACTCCTGGGCTGCCAGTATGTCCCGCTGGCTAACGAGGCCGATTAGGTGGTTGTCTTTGTCGGTCACCGGAATGTGGTGAACGTGGTGCTTGTCCATGAGGTGCTTGGCATCGGCAAGAGTGTGCGATGCTGTCAGGGTATGGGGGTGCGGGGTCATCATATCTGCGACGGTAAACATACAGGCCTCCAAGCTTGTTTTTACTGCCTGCATGAGCAGGCCTATAAGATCGTATTGCCTTGCTACTTATTTGACTGTAGCGAATCCTGCCATTCTCTCCTATGACGAGAGTCAAAGAATCGGAAGGTTGTTTGCTTGTGTCTCATTTGTTTCTCATAAGTTAATTTTCAATAGCTGTCATATACTCATTACATAGTATGTTATATAGGAATGTGTAGATGGGTAGGTCGTTGCTTTTGCTGTGCTTTATTTGCCTGTTTGGTACAGGGGAGAGTTGGGGTAGCGATCCTGCACCAGAACCTAGGGTCATAGGGGGGATTGTTTCAGGCAATAGTGAGTTGCCTTGGCAGGCATATCTCAATATGACCTATCGTACGAACGGCACGGTGAGGACATTTATCTGTGGTGGGGTGGTTATTAGTCCGGATGTCGTTGTGACGGCTGCCCATTGCCTACGAAATGACGGAGAGACGGTATCGGTTAATGATATTGAGGTGTGGGCGGGGATCACCAGTATTTTCAGTGCCAGCGCCTCTAACGCTGTGTCAGTAAGGGAATTGGTTATCCACCCTAGCTACAATGCCTTTCGATTTGCCAATGATATCGCGATTTTGAAGTTATCATCCGCGCTGCCTGATACGGTGGTACCGATTCAAGTGGCAACGACCGATGAGCAATTTGATGCTGACTTGGCTTTCAATAGCGGTTGGGTGGATAACGGCGAGCGTATCGCCAATCTGCTAGTTTCTGGCTGGGGGAGTACCGATCCTAGCGATCCCAACTCGGGATCGACTCGACTGCGTCAGACCTTACTTTCCGGTGTCCCGGATTTTCGCTGCGACAGTTTGTGGGGAGCCAATATCACCGGCCTTGATTACCCTATTTATCTCTGTGCCGGCTCGACATCGCCGGATTTAGCCCGCGATAGCTGTTTTGGTGATTCCGGCGGGCCGCTTGTCTGGCAGAACCCACAGCGGGCTGGGGATAGTGATTTTGGCTTGCGTCTGGTTGGGTTGGTCAGCTTTGGCGAAGGATGTGCCGGTCGCCTCCCTGGCGTGTACACGGAAACGGCGACATACCGTGACTGGATCGCCGCAGAGGTGGGAGAGTCGATTTTCGGGCAGCCAACGCCGAGTTTCAAAGTGAATCCCTTTGAGGCTGATTATCCGGCAGAGAACGAGGAGGGAGTAACCACTATCACCATCGACAACACCGGTGGCGACAGTGGTGGTGGTAGCTTATCGTGGTGGTGGCTATGTGCTGTGGGTTGGCTAGCCCTGTATCGTCGGAGGCGTGTCGTGCCTGCATCCTCGTTGCAGCAATAGTAGAGTCGACTCTCAATACCGCATATGGATATAATGGCGGCTTGCTGTAATTTAGGGCCATGATGATGCAAGTTTCCGATTTTCACTTTGATCTTCCCGATGAGCTGATTGCTCGTTACCCACAACCTGAGCGTACGGCGAGCCGCCTACTGCAGTTGGACGGCAATACCGGCGAGCTGACGCATAAAGGCTTCAAGGATGTACTTGATTTAGTTATGCCTGGCGATTTGTTGGTATTTAACAATACCCGCGTGATCCCTGCCCGTTTGTTTGGTCGCAAGGCGTCTGGTGGCAAGATTGAGGTACTGGTTGAGCGTATGCTTGACGACAAGTCGATTCTGGCACACGTACGTGCGTCAAAAGCACCGAAGCCGGGCAATGAGTTGTTACTGGGCGAAAATGACGATTACAAGGCAGAGATGGTCGCCCGCCACGACGCACTGTTTGAAATCCGCTTTGATAGCGAAAAGACAGTGTTGGAAATTCTCGAAGAAGTAGGCCATATGCCACTGCCTCCGTACATTGACCGTCCGGATGAAGATGCAGACAAAGAGCGTTACCAGACCGTGTATAACGCCAAGCCGGGTGCGGTTGCGGCACCGACAGCCGGTCTGCACTTTGACGATGAGCTGCTAGCGGCGATCAAGGCCAAAGGTGCAAGCTTTGCATTCGTTACCTTGCACGTTGGTGCAGGTACTTTCCAGCCGGTGCGGGTGGACAATATTCTTGATCACCACATGCATGCCGAGTACGTTGAAGTACCGGCTGATGTTGTTGCTGCTGTTAATGAGACCAAGGCCAATGGCGGCCGGGTGATTGCGGTAGGTACGACTTCTGTACGCTCGCTCGAGAGTGCCGCTCAGGATGCTGTGAAAAATGGCACTGAGCTGAAGCCGTTTTTCGGTGATACCGAGATCTTTATCTACCCGGGGTATGAGTTCCAGCTGATTGATGTGCTGATCACTAACTTCCACCTGCCTGAGTCAACGTTGATCATGTTGGTCAGTGCGTTTGCCGGCTATGAGCATACGATGAATGCTTATCAGCAAGCTGTTGAAAATAAATATCGATTCTTTAGTTACGGCGATTCGATGTTTGTTACTCGGCAGGTTAAATAATCAGCAATTAATTACATCTAAGTCAGTGTGACTTCAGGCTGCATTTGGTAAAATGCAGCCTTTGTCTTTTTTATTGGCTGAGAAAGTGTTTTTCGGCTGATAGCGAATTCCTCCGCTTGTCGATACGGCAAGGTGGAGAATAGGCAGCGGGCCCTTGCCATTGCTGCTTTAATGTAAGACTGGGTGGCGAATGGCTGCCTTGTCGGTCCTCTTGAACATTGTGTTCGGGAGGGGTATGTCAGATTGTTTCTCTGGCTGTTGGAGGCTGTGTGAAATTTGAATTAGATAAAACCCAAGGCAATGCCCGTCGAGGCCGCTTGGTGTTTGAACGTGGTACGGTAGAAACCCCGGCATTCATGCCAGTAGGTACTTACGGTACGGTAAAAGGTATGACACCGGAGGAAGTGAAAGACACCGGTGCGCAAATCTTGTTGGGTAACACCTTCCACCTGTGGCTACGCCCAGGTCAAGAAGTGATGAAGCTACACGGTGACCTGCATGATTTCATGAATTGGCAGGGCCCAATCCTGACGGATTCAGGCGGTTTCCAGGTATTCAGCCTAGGTGCTATGCGTAAAATCACTGAAGAAGGTGTGCATTTCCGCAACCCGGTAAACGGCGACAAGATCTTCATGGATGCAGAGAAATCAATGCAAATCCAATACGATCTTGGCTCTGATATTGTGATGATTTTTGATGAATGTACGCCTTATCCTGCGACGCATGATGAAGCGAAAACATCGATGGAAATGTCACTGCGCTGGGCACAACGTAGCCGTAACGAGTTTGACCGCCAAGAAAATCCAAATGCACTGTTTGGTATTGTTCAAGGTGGTGTATACGAAGACTTGCGCGACGTGTCTGTGGAAGGCCTGACTAAGATCGGTTTCGACGGCTACGCGGTTGGCGGCTTGGCCGTTGGCGAGCCGAAAGAAGACATGCACCGTATTTTGGAGCATACCTGTCCTCAGTTGCCACAAGACAAGCCTCGCTACCTGATGGGTGTGGGCAAGCCAGAAGACTTGGTTGAGGGTGTGCGTCGCGGTATCGATATGTTCGACTGCGTAATGCCTACTCGAAATGCCCGAAATGGCCACCTGTTTGTGACCGGCGGTGTGATCAAGATCCGTAATGCGAAACATAAAACAGATACAACCCCTCTCGATCCGCACTGTGACTGTTACACTTGTCGCAACTACTCGAAGGCGTATCTGTACCACCTAGATAAGTGTAACGAAATTCTGGGTGCGCGCCTAAATACAATCCACAACTTGCGTTACTACCAGCGTTTGATGGCAAGTATCCGCAAGGCGATTGAAGAAGATCGTTTCGATGCATTTGTAGAAGAGTTCTATGCGCGTCGTAACCGTGAAGTTCCACCACTAAACGACAACAACTAAACGAGGACGTTAGTAAATGAGTCTGATTTCTCAAGCACACGCAGCAGCAGAAGGTGCACCACAGGGCGGCAGCATGCAGCTGTTCATCATGCTGGGCCTATTTGCCGTTATTTTCTACTTCATGATTTACCGTCCACAGGCGAAACGCGTTAAAGAGCACAAGAACCTTATGTCTTCTATGGGCAAGGGCGATGAAGTGCTTACTAACGGTGGCCTAGTTGGCAAAATCACCAAGGTGTCAGAAGAGAACGACTACATTGTAATCGCGCTTAACGACAACAATGAAGTAACCATCAAGAAAGATTTCGTGACTGCCGTACTACCGAAAGGCACGATGAAGTCTCTGTAACAAATTTGCTTTGAAGGATCACAGCAGTGTTAAACCGTTATCCCTTGTGGAAGAACTTGATGGTAGTGTTCGCACTGATCGTCGGTTTGCTTTACGCACTTCCCAATGTATACGGTGAGGATCCGGCAATTCAAGTCTCCGGGGCGCGTGGCGCCTCGGTAGACATGGCTGCCCTGGATGCCGTCACCGAAGATTTGAAACAAAACAATCTCCCATATAAGTCTGTCGCATTCGAAAACGGTACTGTCTTGGTCCGATTCAACGACACTGACACTCAAATCAGTGCTCGCGATATCCTCAATGACAAACTGGGCGATGATTACGTCGTTGCCTTGAACCTCGCACCATCAACGCCAACTTGGCTAGAGTCTATTGGTGCTACGCCAATGAAACTGGGCCTAGACCTGCGCGGCGGCGTGCACTTCCTGATGGAAGTTGACATGGATGCTGCGATGGAGAAATTGCTTGGTCAGCAGGAGGAGACTTTCCGTACCGAGTTGCGTGAAGCCAAAATCCGTTACCGCGCGATCAGCAAGACCAAGGACGCGGTGGAAGTTCGCCTGCGTAATGCGGAACAGCTGGAACAAGCCTCACAGGCATTGGCGAAACTGCATCCCGATATGGTCTTTACCGACAGCGACAAGAATGGTCGTTTTGTCTTGAGTGCGACGTTTACGGAAGCCCGCCTACAGGAAATCCGTAACTACGCTGTTGAGCAAAACATTACTATCTTGCGTAACCGAGTGAACGAACTGGGTGTTGCCGAGCCATTGGTTCAGCGCCAAGGTGCCAACCGTATCGTGGTTGAGCTACCGGGTGTCCAGGACACAGCGCGTGCCAAGGAAATCCTTGGTGCAACCGCAACGCTTGAGTTCCGCGAAGTTGACAGCTCGGCTGATCTAGCTGCAGCTGCATCAGGCCGCGTACCTGCTGGTAGTGAAGTGAAGTACACCCGTGACGATCGTCCGGTGGTGCTGAAGAAACGCGTGATCCTATCGGGTTCACACATCACAGATGCAAGCTCAAGTGCCGATGAATATGGCCGTCCTCAGGTTAACATCTCGCTAGATAGCGAAGGTGGCAGCAAGATGACTGCTTTCTCGCGCAACAATGTCGGCAAGCTGATGGCAACTGTCTTTACCGAATACAAAGACAGTGGCAAGCGCGATCCTGACGGCAAAGTCATGCTTGAGAAGCACGAAGAAGTTATCAACCAAGCAACCATCCAGACTGCACTGGGCCGCAATTTCCGCATCACGGGAATCGACTCGCAGGCAGAAGCCCATAACCTGGCCCTGCTATTGCGTGCCGGTGCCTTGATTGCACCCATTTCCATTGTCGAAGAGCGTACCATTGGTCCATCAATGGGTCAGCAGAACATCGACATGGGCATCCAGGCGTGTATCTGGGGCATGATTGCCGTTATGTTGTTCACCGTCTTCTACTACCGTCGCTTTGGTTTGTTTGCCAATGTGGCGCTGATGATGAACCTTGTGCTGATTATCGGCATCATGTCGATGATTCCAGGGGCTACCATGACCTTGCCGGGTATTGCCGGTATCGTTCTGACAGTCGGTATGGCGGTTGACGCCAACGTTTTGATTTTCGAACGTATCCGTGAAGAGCTACGCGATGGACGCAGTCCGCAGCATGCGATTCAGCAGGGCTATGCCAACGCATTCAGCACCATTGCCGATGCCAACATCACAACGTTGATCACCGCGATCATTTTGTTTGCTGTGGGTACGGGTGCGATTAAAGGTTTTGCCGTGACTCTGTCTATCGGTATTTTGACTTCCATGTTTACGGCTATTATCGGTACCCGTGCACTGGTTAACTTGGTTTACGGCGGCAAGCGCGTCGATAAACTGTCGATCTAAGGAGACGCTGACATGTTTGAATTGATGAAGGCGGATAAAGTGATCGACTTTATGCGCTGGTCGAAGTTCGCTTTCGTGTTCTCGGCGATTATGATTGTTGCCTCGCTAGGCACTGTGGCCACCCAGAAGCTGAATTGGGGACTTGATTTTACCGGCGGTACCTTGATTGAGGTGAGCTTCGAGCAACCGGTAGAATTGCCTAAGATCCGTCAATCACTGGAAACTGCGGGTTTTGGTGATGCCATCGTGCAGAACTTCGGTACCGCCCGTGATGTGATGGTTCGTCTGCAGCCACGCGAAGATGCCAAAGGTGAAAAACTGGGTAACCAGATCATCGAGGCACTGAAGAGCGGGACTGGCCAGAACGTAGAGATGCGCCGTATCGAGTTCGTTGGCCCTAATGTGGGTGACGAGCTGGCAGAAGCGGGTGGTTTGGCCATTTTGGCGGCCCTGCTTTGTATCTTGCTGTATATCTCAATGCGTTTTGAATGGCGTCTGGCAGCCGGTGCGGTATTGGCACTGGCTCACGATATCATCATTACTATTGGTATCTTCTCGTTCACCCAGATCGAAATTGACCTGACGATTGTTGCGGCATTGCTGACGGTTGTCGGTTACTCGCTCAACGATACCATCGTTGTCTTTGACCGTATCCGTGAAAACTTCCGTAAGATGCGCAAGGAAACGGCTATCGAGGTGATGAACAGCTCGATTACCCAGACCTTGAGCCGTACCTTGATCACTTCGGCAACGACCTTGTTCGTGGTTATTGCCCTGTTCGTGAAAGGCGGTAGCATGATCCACGGCTTTGCTGCTGCATTGCTGATCGGTATCACTGTGGGTACGTATTCATCTATCTATGTTGCATCGGCGTTGGCGCTTAAACTGGGTATCACCCGTGAGCACCTGATGCCACCACAGGTAGACAAAGAAGGTGAGGAGTTCGACGCGATGCCATAAGGTATGGCTAGAACGACGAGATCAAAAACGGAGCTTCGGCTCCGTTT
Organism: Photobacterium aquae; assembly: GCF_001029445.1. Lineage (GTDB taxonomy): Bacteria > Pseudomonadota > Gammaproteobacteria > Enterobacterales > Vibrionaceae > Photobacterium > Photobacterium aquae. The sequence goes on along the minus strand of NZ_LDOT01000012.1, from coordinate 219,367 downwards.
TTTATGTTTGTTGCCGTGAGGCTCAGCGCGATCAGTGCCGCCATTCGCTAGCTGGGCGTTGCTTGCCTCCGTTCATTTTGTTGCCTTTTTCAATCAAGCCCGTCAGTTTTTTGTTGTTGTTCAGATCAAGCGCGGTCAGCTCGTTGTCCATCACGTTCAGCTTTTTGAGTTCGCTGGCTGTACTTAGATCGAGCGCGGTGAGCTCGTTGGTGGGAACGGCAAGGTGGGAAAGACGTTTTGCCTTGCCAAGCTGAATGCTTTCCAGCTCGTTGTTGCCTGCCAGTACATCTTCAAGCTTGTGGTTGGCTCGAAGATCCAAGGTTTCCAGCTCGTTGTCGGTGACGATCAGGCTGCGTAGTTGTTCATTCTCGCTTAGATCCAGCTCATCAATTTCATTGTCCGCCAGATTAATGCTGCGGAGCTCAGGGTTGTGGGTCAGATCGATGGTCGTGAGGTGGTTATCTTTGAGGGAAAGCTCGCGTAAGTTTTCAAAGTACTTCAACTCGGCAACAGACTTGATATTGCTGTTATCGCACTCCAGCTCCGTGATGTCTTCGGAATACTGCTCGTCGGCTTCTAGGACGCAGTTGCGAAAGTTGTTGTCGGCAAATGGGATGGCAGCAACGGTCTCGTAATGCTTGTCGCAGCCACTGAGGAGCGTGGCGCAGAGAAGAGTGATTGCTGATAATGGGAGGATTCGAGGGGAAATGGTAGGCATGGCCGTCACCTAAGTTAGATAAACAAGCTGGCATTCTACATAACAATAGGAGACTCAATCTATTCGTTTCGTATTGTTTTAAAAGGTATTGTTTGGGTTTTCTGAATATGCGGGATGAGTATTTGGGTGACGGGTGAAATGGCGAGGATAAAAAAACGCCCCAGTACAGTGTACCGGGGCGTTTTAGTAATTAGGCAATCGTAATGATTACTTAGTTAGAGCATCGCTACCGTGTTCACGGATTTTGCTCAGTAGTGGCTTAACTACGCGAGCGTTACCAGCAACGATGTTGCCAGAAGTCAGGTAGTTAGTGTTGCCGGTAAAGTCAGTACAGATAGCACCAGCTTCACGCGCGATTAGTTCACCAGCTGCGATTTCCCAAGGCTTAAGGCCTAGCTTGAATACGCCGTCAACGCGGCCAGCGGCTAGGTAGCAAAGGTCCAGAGCAGAACAGCCAGACTGACGCATGTCGTCACAATCAACGAACAGGGCGTTCTGGATTTTCATGTAGCTTTCAGCGTGCTGTTTTGCAGCAAACGGCAATGCAGTAGCAAGTGTTGTACCAGTTAGGTCACGTGGCTGAGAAGCACGGATACGCTGGCTGTTCAACTGAGCGCCTGAACCGCGAGTAGCAGTGAAAAGCTCGTTACGGGAAGGGTCGTAAACAGCTGCAACTTCAGTACGGCCGCGCATGCGCAGTGCAACAGAAATTGCGTAGTGAGGATAACCACGAACGAAGTTCTTGGTGCCATCCACTGGGTCGATGATCCACTGACATTCTTTGTCACGGCCTTCGATTGTGCCGCTTTCAGCTGCGATAATGCAATGCTCCGGGTAAGATTTCCGGATTGTTTCGATGATGATAGCTTCCGCTTCATGATCGATGTTGGTAACAACATCATTACCTTTGTTAGCTACTTCGATAGCTTGTGTTTTTTCTAGTGATTTAATGACATGGTCACCTGCCTTTCGTGCAGCACGAATGGCGATGTTTAGCATCGGATGCATAGGATCTTCCCAACGGATGTTAAAGAACTAAAAAGCGGCGGCGAGTATATCAGAGCTAGACGAAAAGGGAAGTGGTTATTTTTTGCCCTGGCGATGATCTTACATGATCCGATGCGTTTTTCGTCAGTCGGGCAGGGGTTTGCGTTATTGGTATAATGTTTTTACATGTTTTCACCTATTTTAAAATCTCTGTGCTAAAATCCTCGGTTCTATTGAAGAGTCGAAGTTACACCTCCTATGTTAGATAAAGTCAGTGTGGTTTTGGTGGGGACATCCCATCCCGGCAATATTGGGTCTGCAGCTCGTGCGATGAAAGTCATGGGGCTGACCAATCTGGTTCTGGTTGATCCTCAGTGTGATATCGATGAGACGACCTATGCACTGGCTGCGGGGGCTGCGGACGTTGTCGAGAACGCCAGAATTGTGGCGACGCTGGACGATGCGATTGCCGATTGCGGTTTGGTGATTGGTTCTAGCGCCCGTTCCCGAACATTGGAGTGGCCGCAACTAAATCCGCGAGAGTGTGGCCGCCGCTCGATGGCTGAAGCACCTAGTCACCCTGTTGCTATCCTATTCGGCCGAGAACGTACCGGTTTGACGAACGAGGAATTGCAGCGCTGCCACTGTCACGTCTATATCCCGGCCAATCCCGAGTACAGCTCGCTTAACCTAGCGATGGCAGTTCAGACCATCGGTTACGAAATTCGCATGGCACACCTCGAGAATCAAGCCTTAGAAGGTGATGCCGAGCAGGATGATGCTGACTATCCCCGGATGAAAGAGCTGGAAATGTTTTACCAGCATCTTGAAAATGTCGCGACTCAAACCAACTTTATCAATAAAGATAAGCCAAGCATGGTGATGACCAAGTTGCGCCGGCTTTTTTCCCGCGCACGCCCTGAAGCTCAGGAGCTGAATATCTTGCGCGGCATCCTCACTGCCGTAGAAAAAACACTCAAAGGGCAGGATAAATAGTCACACTGTCTGAAAGGTTAAAAGCCTGACTAAATTGGTCAGGTAAATACTTGACCGTATTAGTCGGGTATGCGACACTGCTTCCATAAATTGACGTGGGTAGCGGTGTGTTATGAGATTGACATCAAAAGGAAGATACGCAGTCACAGCCATGCTGGATGTGGCATTGCATTCTCAGGATGGTCCAGTCCCTTTGGCTGACATTTCCGAGCGCCAGGGGATTTCACTGTCCTACCTGGAACAATTATTTTCTCGCCTACGCAAGGCCGGCCTAGTGGCCAGTGTGCGTGGGCCAGGTGGTGGTTACCGCCTTGGCGAAGATGCCAATAATATTGCTGTAGGCATGGTAATTGCGGCTGTTGATGAATCGGTTGATGCCACCAAGTGCCACGGGAAAGGGGATTGTCAGGGTGGCGTACGTTGCCTAACCCATACCCTGTGGCGTGATCTGAGCTCCCGTATCAGCGGCTTTTTGAACAACATCACTCTCGGTGAGTTGATGCAAGACAATGACGTACAAACGATTTCTGATCGCCAAGATCAGATCCTTAGTAAATCGTCATTTGGACATAAAAACACACACGACAGCACCACGATCGGTGTCGATGTTCGCTCCTAGAGACTAGACGTCCGTGTTTTCGGAGATGAAGATGAAACTGCCAATTTATTTTGATTATTCAGCTACTTGCCCGGTGGACCCTCGCGTTGCAGAGAAAATGATGCAATGCATGACGATGGATGGAAATTTCGGTAACCCGGCTTCTCGTTCACACCGTTACGGTTGGCAGGCAGAAGAAGCAGTCGACACTGCGCGTGAGCAAATTGCCGAACTGCTAAACGCAGACCCGCGCGAAATCGTATTTACGTCTGGCGCAACAGAGTCAGACAACTTGGCGATCAAAGGCGCAGCCCACTTCTACGGTAAGAAGGGCAAGCACGTGATTACCTGCAAGACCGAGCACAAAGCTGTGCTGGACCCTTGCCGCCAGTTGGAGCGTGAAGGTTTCGAGGTGACTTACCTTGAGCCAGAATCCAACGGTCTGATTGACCTTGCCAAGTTAAGCGATGCAATCCGTGAGGATACCGTGCTGGTATCTATCATGCATGTAAACAACGAAATTGGCGTGATTCAGGATCTTGCTGCTATTGGCGAAATGTGCCGCGACAAGAAAGTGATCTTCCACGTCGATGCTGCTCAGTCTGCAGGTAAGCTGCCAATCGATGTTCAGACGATGAAAGTCGATCTGATTTCACTGTCAGCGCACAAAATTTACGGCCCTAAGGGTATCGGTGCCCTGTATGTTCGCCGTAAGCCGCGTATCCGTCTTGAAGCGCAGATGCACGGTGGCGGCCATGAGCGTGGTTTCCGCTCTGGTACCCTGGCGACTCATCAGATCGTCGGTATGGGCGAAGCATTCCGCATTGCCAAAGAAGAGATGGACAAAGACTACCAGCACGCGCTGGCCCTGCGTAACCGCCTGCTTTCCGGCCTGGAAGGTATTGAAGCGATGACCATCAATGGTGATATGGAACAGCGCCTGCCAAATAACCTGAACATCAGCTTTGCCTTCGTTGAAGGTGAGTCGCTGCTGATGGCACTGAAAGATCTTGCTGTCTCTTCAGGTTCGGCTTGTACTTCTGCGAGCCTTGAGCCGTCTTACGTACTGCGCGCGCTTGGTTTGAATGATGAACTGGCGCATAGCTCAATTCGTTTCTCTTTCGGTCGCTTCACGACGGAAGAAGAAGTAGACTACGCAGTTTCACAAATCCGCGGTGCGGTAGAGAAACTACGTGACATGTCTCCGCTGTGGGATATGTACAAAGAAGGTATTGACCTCAACACGGTCGAGTGGGCACACCACTAAATCTTGCGGTCATCACGTATTCGAGGAAACTGTCATGGCATATAGTGAAAAAGTTATCGATCATTATGAGAACCCGCGTAACGTGGGCTCATTTGACAACAATGACAAAAACGTCGGCAGCGGCATGGTGGGTGCACCGGCTTGTGGTGACGTAATGAAGCTTCAGATCAAAGTATCTGAGGAAGGCATCATTGAAGATGCCAAGTTTAAGACTTACGGTTGTGGTTCTGCGATTGCTTCAAGCTCTCTGATCACTGAGTGGGTAAAGGGCAAGACCCTTGACGAAGCCGCTTCGATCAAAAACTCGGCGATTGCCGAAGAACTTGAGCTACCGCCTGTAAAAGTTCACTGTTCAATCCTTGCTGAGGATGCCATTAAAGCGGCAGTGAGCGATTACAAAAAGAAACACGAACAAAATTAATGTTTGAAGGGTTGTTGTATGGCCATCACAATTACTGAAGCGGCGGCAAGTCGTGTCGCTACTTTCCTAGAAAACCGCGGAAAAGGCATTGGCCTCCGGCTTGGTGTCCGTACCTCCGGCTGTTCTGGTATGGCCTATGTGCTGGAATTTGTCGATCACCTCGATGAGGGTGATCAGGTATTCGAAGAGAAGGGCGTCAAAATCATTGTTGATGCCAAGAGCTTGGTTTACCTCGAAGGTACTGAATTGGATTTCGCCAAAGAAGGCCTGAATGAAGGCTTCAAGTTCAACAACCCGAACGTGTCTAGCGAATGCGGTTGTGGTGAAAGCTTCAACGTGTAATCGCTAATCTGACCGAACCTGATCGCGGCCTCTTATTGGGCAGTTATCAGGTTCTGTCTTTTTCTAGATACTGATGCGATATGAATCATTTCGAACTCTTCGGGCTACCTTTTCAGTTTCAACTGGACGGTAGCCTTCTTTCAACGCAATTCCGGGAATTGCAGCGTCGTTTCCATCCCGATAATTTTGCCGTTGCTTCTGAGCGAGACCGCCTGTTGGCCGTCCAGAAAGCGGCACAGATTAACGATGCCTTCCAAACTCTGAAAAATCCGGTATCTCGTGCAGAGTACATGCTGTCAGTCAATGGTCACGAAATTCGCGGTGAGCAAAAAACGCTCCAAGATCCGGCCTTTTTGATGCAGCAGATGGAGCTACGCGAAGCGTTGGAAGAGATCCCCCAAGCCAGCGACCCTGAGTCGGCCCTGTTTGATTTTGAGCAGGAAGCATCGGCGTTGTATAAGACGCAACTGGCACAACTCGAACAATTACTCGATGATGAAAGCTGGGACTCGGCGGCAGATGCCGTGCGCAAGCTAAAATTTATTGTTAAGCTGCGTGAAGAAGTAGAGCGTTTGGAAGAGCGCCTGCTTGACTGAATTTGTCCGTACCCGGTACTAAACACCACAGGAACCAACATGGCACTGTTACAGATTGCTGAACCTGGTCAGAGCGCAGCCCCGCATGAGCACAAGCTTGCGGTGGGTATTGACCTTGGGACTACAAACTCTCTCGTAGCTGCAGTTCGCAGCGGCGTTCCGGAAACCCTCAAAGATGCGCAGGATCGTGCGATTTTGCCATCAGCAGTTCACTACCAAGCTAGCGGCGTGGTTGTCGGCCATCAGGCGCGTGAAGCTGCTCAGCAGGATCCGGCCAACAGCATCATCTCGGTAAAGCGGATGATGGGGCGTTCGCTGGCTGATATTCAGCAGCGTTACCCGCAATTGCCTTACCGCTTTAGCGCGTCAGACAACGGTCTGCCGCTGTTGGAGACAGTAACAGGTGCTGTTAATCCGGTACAGGTCTCAGCTGAGATTTTGAAATCGCTCAAGGCACGTGCCGAAGACAGCTTGGGCGGTGATCTTCAAGGTGTGGTCATTACCGTACCGGCTTACTTTGACGATGCGCAACGTGCTGGCACCAAAGACGCTGCCAAGCTGGCGGATCTGAATGTGCTGCGTTTGCTTAACGAACCGACTGCGGCCGCGATTGCCTATGGCTTGGATTCGGGCCAAGAGGGCGTGATTGCGGTGTTCGACTTGGGTGGCGGTACTTTTGATATCTCCATTCTTCGCTTGTCCAAGGGCGTGTTTGAGGTACTGGCAACCGGCGGCGACTCTGCACTGGGTGGTGATGATTTTGACCACCTGCTGGCGCAGTGGTTGGCGGAGCAGGCGGGCATGGCCGATTCGGCGCTGAGCGCTTCGCAATTGCGTATTTTGCAAGATGCGGCTCAGTCAGCCAAGGAAGCCCTGTCGGCGAGTGATGAAGTTAATGTAGACGTACTTGGCTGGCAGGGAACCGTGACCCGTGATCAGTTTGACGCTTTGATCCAGCCATTGGTGAAGAAGACCCTGATGGCCTGTCGCCGTGCGTTGAAAGATGCTGACGTGACCACCGACGAGGTGCTTGAGACCGTGATGGTCGGTGGCTCGACCCGTGTGCCGTTAGTTCGCTCTATGGTGGGCGAATACTTTGGCAAGCCGGCATTGACCTCGATCGACCCTGATCAGGTTGTGGCAATTGGTGCGGCTATCCAGGCGGATATTCTGGTTGGCAACAAGCCGGATGCCGATATGCTGCTGCTGGATGTGATCCCGCTGTCGCTGGGTATTGAAACCATGGGTGGTATGATCGAGAAGATCATCCCGCGTAATACGACAATTCCTGTCGCGAGAGCACAGGAGTTCACAACGTTCAAGGATGGCCAGACCGCAATGTCTGTCCATGTTGTGCAGGGCGAGCGTGAGATGGTGGACGACTGCCGCTCTTTGGCCCGCTTTACCCTGCGCGGTATCCCGGCGATGGCCGCGGGTGCTGCACATATTCGAGTAACCTATCAGGTTGATGCCGATGGTCTGCTGTCGGTCACTGCGATGGAAAAGAGCAGCGGCGTACAGTCATCAATTCAGGTTAAGCCGTCTTACGGGTTGAGTGATGATGAAATTGCGACCATGCTTCGCGATTCGATGACCCATGCGCAGCAGGACAAGGACGCACGTGCCTTGGCCGAGCAGCAGGTGGAAGCTGACCGGGTACTGGAAGGCTTGATTACAGCGCTGGCTCAGGATGGGGAAACCTTGCTGAGCACAGAAGAGCGCGAAGAGCTGGAAGCTGTGATGATGGAATTGGTTCAGCTGCGTCAGGGCAACGACCCGCACGCCATTGAAGCTGGAATTAAAAAGACAGATAAAGCTAGCCAGGAATTTGCGTCACGCCGGATGGATCAGTCAATCCGTCGTGCACTGGCCGGCCATTCGATTGATGAGGTTTAGGCATGCCTAAAATTGTTGTACTACCCCATGAAGATCTTTGCCCTGAAGGGGCGGTGCTGGAAGCGCAAGAAGGTGAAACCATTCTAGACGTGGCACTGCGCAATGGTATTGGCATTGAGCACGCGTGCGAGAAATCGTGTGCGTGTACCACCTGTCACTGCATTGTACGTGAAGGTTTTGACTCGCTTGACGAGAGTGACGAGCTGGAAGATGACATGCTGGACAAGGCGTGGGGCCTTGAGCCTGAATCTCGCCTAAGCTGCCAGGCCAAAGTGGCCGACGAAGATTTGGTGGTGGAAATTCCGAAGTACACCCTGAATCTGGCCTCGGAAAACCACTAAAATGATGATGCCACTTGCCGTGATTCGGCAGGTGGCATTTTTTTATTCCTCTAGCCTTTGCATGGCCTGCTCTAGCACGAGAGGCTTGAGGAATAACAGTCCATCGCCTTTATCTCAACTCGGAGGAATATGTTATGAGTTTGAAGTGGATTGATTCGCGTGAGCTTGCCATCGAGCTGGCAGAGCGTCATCCGGAGGTTGATCCGGTTACGGTGCGTTTTACGGATTTGCGCGACTGGATTTTGGCGATTGACGGGTTTGATGATGATCCCGAGCACTGTAGCGAGCGGGTGCTCGAAGCGGTGCAGATGTGCTGGATCGAAGAAGCCGATTAGTCCCATTCATTCATTTATTAGTGAGCCAGCCAGATTCATCGCGTGTTCGTCACGCCTTGCTGGCTGCTTGTTAGCCTCCTTTGACCTCCTGCGTCTCAATGCTCTGGCTCCCAGCAGCAAGATCCTGATCTTGATCTGACTCCTGTTGTAAACAGCTTGTTTATTTCATGCCCTCAAGGCAAGGTTGAAAAACTACTGGGAATAGCCATTTTTGGTGAATTTTTCCTCTGTGTTTTCTGTGAAATCTGGACGAGTTATCTGATTTTATTCGCAAAACCACGATACCCCCTTGTAATGCATTGATGTGCCCCCATTGAAACTGTTATCGGGGTAACATGATTGTCATCGAACTGTTATTCGAATACGTTAGGAAAAGGTATCGCACTGACTCGTTATCCACCTCTTTATGTTATCGGTCATGTTGGACCATAACAGACCAATCAAGGAGTAATTCATGTCTGCCAAAATGAACGTTCTTTTATCTAGGGAAGCGGCCGCCGAGCAATGGGGGAAAAATGCGCAGATCAGCTTTGCTGCCGATGGCGCAATCGTGCACCTGACCGATGGGAATGTATTGGCTGCCGTGCAGCGCGCGGGACGCAAGCTCGATGGCCAGGGGATCAAGCAGGTTCATTTGGCTGGTGATGGCTGGGATCTGGAGACGATCTGGGCATTTGTCCAAGGCCACCGCAATGCCAAGCCAGGCAACGAGGTGAGCTGGGGTGAGTTGGAGAGTGCCGACGAAGCCGAATTGCAGGCGCGTTTGATGGCGACTGGCTGGGTATGCGAGATCATCAACCAGCCGGCAGAGCTTGTGCGTCCGTCCCAGTTGGCGGCCCGTGCCGGCGAGCTGATCAAGGCATTGGCCCCAGAGCATGTGACTTACAAAATCATCAAGGGTAACGATCTGCTTGATGAAGGCTGGAACGGTATTCATACCGTTGGCCGAGGCTCTGAGCGCTCTCCGGCGATGCTGCGCCTTGATTACAACCCGACCGGTAACCCGGATGCGCCAGTGCATACTTGCCTTGTCGGTAAGGGGATCACGTTTGATTCCGGTGGTTACAGTATTAAGCCATCAGCCGGTATGACGGCAATGAAAACCGATATGGGCGGCGCGGCGCTGGTAACCGGTGCATTGGCACTGGCCATTGCCCGTGGTACCAACAAGCGAATCAAGTTGGTTCTGTGTTGTGCCGAGAATATGGTTTCTGGCCGAGCCTACAAGTTGGGTGATGTAATCACCTACAAGAACGGCAAGACAGTCGAGATCCTCAATACCGATGCCGAAGGGCGTTTGGTATTGGCCGATGGCCTGATTTATGCCAGCAGCCAGAACCCGGCGTTGATTATTGACTGCGCCACCCTGACCGGTGCGGCGAAGAATGCGTTGGGCAATGATTACCATGCGCTGTTTAGCTTTGACCATGCACTGGCCCAGAAAGCATTGATGGCCGCTAGCGATGAGAACGAAGGGTTGTGGCCGTTGCCGTTGGCTGAAATGCACCGTGGCATGATGCCGTCGAGTTTTGCCGACCTGTCGAATATTTCGATGGGCGACTTTACCCCGGGTGCCAGCACAGCGGCGGCATTCCTGTCGTACTTTGTCGAAGATTACCAGCATGGCTGGATGCACGTTGATGCCAGCGGTACTTACCGCAAGTCGGCATCGGATATGTGGGGTGTCGGTGCGACGGGCATGGGGGTGCGAACCTTGGCCAACATCCTGTGTGATGACGAAGAATAACAAACAACACTCACTGCCTCGATTTTCGGGGCAGTGTTCAAAAGGAAGGAACCATGCTTAACATTTCACTTTCGTCGCAGCCGCACTCCGGCGTGTGGGGCGACAATGCCTTGGTATCATATTCTGGTGACGGCGCCGTGATCCATTATGGCGGCGATTACCCGTTGCGCCGGATCCAGCAGGCGGCCCGCCAGCTTCAGGGGCAGGGCGTTACCGCAGCCAATCTTGAGGGCAAGGGATGGAGCTATGAGCGCCAATGGGCATTCTACTGCGGCTTTGCAACCACGAAAACAACGGTGCAGCTAAGCTGGGCCTCAATCGATGAGGACGAGCTGGAACTGCTCAATGCCCGCCGCCGCAGTGCTGATTGGGTGCGGCGGGTGGTCAATGCCGGCCCGCAGGAGATGTACCCGGAGAAATTAGCCGAGGAGGCGGTGGCCTTTCTCAAGGGAATTGCTGGCGATGCCGTTAGCGCCCAGCGTATTGTGGGTGACGAGTTGCTGGAGCAGGGCTGGATCGGAACGCACAGTGTCGGTCGGGGCAGTGTCCGCCCACCGGTGATGCTGACCGTTGACTACAACCCAACCGGCGATCCTGACGCCCCGGTGGCGGCCTGCTTGGTCGGCAAGGGGATCACGTTTGATTCCGGTGGTTACAGCATCAAAGCCAGTGCTGGGATGGTGACCATGAAGTGCGATATGGGAGGCGCGGCGACAGTCACGGCGGGCTTGGGGTATGCGATCGAGCAGGGGCTGCGCCAGCGGGTTAAGCTCATTCTGTGCTGCGCCGAGAACTTGATTGCCGGAAATGCTTACAAGTTGGGGGATATCCTGACTTACAAGAACGGCCAGACGGTAGAAATCGTCAACACCGATGCCGAGGGCCGTTTGGTGCTGGCGGATGGCCTGATTGCCGCGAGCGAGATGAAAGCGCCATTAGTGATTGATGCCGCGACCCTGACCGGGGCGGCGATGGTTGCGGTTGGGGCTGATTACAATGCCCTGTTCAGCCTTGACAGGGAGTTGCTGTCTAAGGCTCAGCAGCTGTCTGACTTGGTCAATGAGCCCGCCTGGCCGCTGCCGTTGGAAAAATGGCACCAAGGGCATTGCCCGTCCCACTATGCCGATACGGCAAACAGTGCTGTGCAGAAAGGGGGCGGTTTCGGCGGGGCATCGAATGCGGCGGCATTCCTCTCTCGTTTCGTCGATACGGATAACTGCCGTTGGCTGCATATGGACCTGGCCGCCTGTTTTCATGACAGCGGCAACGCCCGTTGGTCAGCCGGGGCGACGGGGTTGGGTGTAGCCAACATTGCTGCATTGCTGTTACAGTAGTTCTAAAGCTGTTAACGTGTATTAGCGCTATTTGCCTGAGGGGCGTTGTCGCCGGCTAGGTGGCAGCAAAAACAAACTGATTCAAAAGGATTATAATAATGACAATTCAAAAAACGTTCTCAATCGTCAAGCCAGATGCCGTCAAGCGTAACCTGATTGGTGCTATCTACCAGCGTATCGAACAGGCTGGTCTGAAAGTGGTTGCCGCCAAGATGATCCATATGGATGCCGACAAGGCCAAGGGTTTCTATGCTGAGCATGAAGGCAAGCCGTTTTTCGATGATTTGGTAGCCTTCATGACCTCCGGCCCGGTTATGGTGCAGGTGCTAGAAGGTGAAAATGCCGTTGCCCGCTACCGTGAGCTGATGGGCAAGACTAATCCTGAAGAGGCGGCCTGCGGGACGTTGCGTGCCGACTACGCATTGAGTTTGCGCCACAACTCAGTGCATGGTGCCGACAGCCCAGAATCAGCCGCTCGTGAAATCGCCTATTTCTTTGCTGATGACGAAATCCACACTCGTGGCTAACGCATAAATACAATCTTGTTACTAAGGGGGAGCGATGGCTCCCTTTTTTATTGGGTGACGGCCAGCGGAAGCAGAGTGGCTCTGGGGCGGAGGTGTTGGTAACTGGTGGAAACTCGCAGGCAAAGCCTGTACAATTTCGCGCCTTAAACCAAACTGAACATAAAATAGGGCGAAAGCCGGTTTGGTGATATCTCAGATATACAAAGGTCCTGTCGTATTCGGTGCCGGAGATGGCCCAATACCTAAGGTACAGACAACGTCACGCATAGAAAGAGGCAACAACCGATGACCACTGTTAAAACTAATCTACTGGATTTCGATCGCAAGGGGCTGCGCCAGTATTTCGCTGATGAACTGGGCGAGAAAGCGTTCCGAGCCGATCAGGTCATGAAGTGGATTTATCATTTCGGTTGCGATGACTTCGATCAGATGACCAACATCAACAAGAAGCTGCGTGAAAAGCTGAAACTGGTTGCCGAAATCCGCGCCCCGTATGTCTCAGAGGCCCAGCACTCTTCAGACGGTACCATCAAATGGGCAATGCGCGTTGGTGATCAGGATGTTGAAACGGTTTATATCCCAGATGAAGATCGTGCGACGCTGTGCGTATCCTCTCAGGTTGGTTGTGCGCTGGAGTGTAAGTTCTGCTCTACCGCGCAGCAGGGTTTCAACCGCAACCTTCGTGTATCCGAGATCATTGGCCAGGTGTGGCGTGCAGCCAAAGAGATCGGTGTCGAGAAAGAGACTGGTCGTCGCCCGATCACTAACGTGGTGATGATGGGTATGGGTGAACCGCTGCTGAACATGAAGAACTTGATCCCGGCGTTGGAGATCATGCTTGATGATTTGGGCTTTGGCCTATCCAAGCGTCGTGTGACCGTGTCGACGTCAGGGGTTGTTTCTGGTCTTGATCAGATGACGGGCAATATCGACGTGGCACTGGCGATCTCGCTGCATGCACCGACCGATGAGCTGCGCTCTGAAATTATGCCGATCAACAACCGTTGGAACATCGAAGAGTTCTTGGCATCAGTACGTCGCTATATCGCGTCGTCGAACGCCAACCGCGGCCGTGTAACAGTGGAATACGTATTGCTTGACCATGTCAACGATGACATGGAGCATGCTCGCCAGCTTGCAGAGGTGCTTAAAGATACCCCAGCCAAGGTGAACTTGATCCCGTTCAACCCGTACCCGGGTTCTCCGTACAACAAGCCGAGCAATTCTCGCATCGACCGTTTCATGAAGACGCTGATGGAGTACGACTTTACGGTGACAGTGCGCAAGACCCGCGGCGATGATATCGATGCAGCTTGCGGACAATTGGTTGGTGATGTGATTGACCGCACGAAACGTACCCAAGCAAAGCTTCAAAACGGTGAACAAATCCCGGTAAAATCAGTCTAATAGAAAATGTAGCTGGTATCTGTGATGTAATCGGGTACCAGCGATGTCTTGCTCACGGTGGGCAGGATACTTAGACGATGGATTGGAATGCGGGGATAGCATGGTACGGTGGACGGTGTACCCATTATTGTGTAGTTTATTAATCGGCTGTGTAACAGTGGATGAAAGCGGCACAGAGCAAAGGGAAGTGGATGAAATTCAAGCAGCTGAAGCAAGGATTACGCTTGGGCTGACCTATATGAAAAATGGCCAATGGCAGCGCGCTCGTGACAATTTGGAGCTTGCCTTGGAATATGCGCCAAAATATTACCGCGCTCAGAATGCTATGGCCTATTATTATCAACGGGTTGATGAACCCGAGCAGGCTGAGGCCATGTACCGCCAAGCGTTGCGCGATTCGCCGAAAAATGGCGATGTGAAGAATAACTTTGGGGTATTCCTCTGTTCTCAGGGGCGTTATGACGAAGCTATTAGTGCTTTTGAAGGCGCGATAAAGCAACCTTACTATTACCTGACATCAGCCAGCTACGAAAATGCTGGACTATGTAGCCTCAAGGCCGGAAATAATCCTGAGGCGAGAGAATATTTTACCAAGGCGCTGTCTTACGATCCTTACCGAGCGAAATCAATGTTGGAGCTGTCATTGCTTGACATTGAAGAGGGTAACCTTAACGAGGCAAGGGTGAGGCTGTTTAAATTTAATAAGAGATATGGGTACAAGGCCGACAGTTTGTGGCTGTTGGTGCAGCTGGAACATAAAGCTGACCGAGAAAGCTTGGTATCTAAATATGCAGGCATTCTCGAGCAGGAGTACCCTGACTCACTGCAATATCAAAAATATCTAGCTAATGAATACTGAACAGAACGAAGAACGCACAACAGAAGATATTATGCTTCCTGGAGACATGCTGCGTCAGGCTCGTGAAGCACAGGGCTATTCGCAGAAAGATGTTGCCAGCCGGCTCAGGCTACGCCTGTCAGTCGTCAATGATATCGAACAAAATAATTTCGAGCAGGCTCAGCTTGCCACCTTTACACGCGGTTACGTCCGCTCCTATGCCAGATTCGTCGGGATTGATGAGGCTGAGATCCTAGCTCGCCTTGATCAGCTTGGTCAGGCTCAGCCGCAAGAGCAGGAAATGCAAAGCTTTTCTCGTCGCACCAAGCGCGAGGCCCATGATAACCGCATTATGCGTTTGACTTGGGTGCTGGCAGCACTGTTTATCGGTCTGACCGGGGTATGGTGGTGGCAGAGTCTGCATATGTCGCCGGAGGCCGAGTTGCCAGCGACACTGACGACTCAGCAGCCGCTTGACGAGTCCCTTGCCAACTCTGGTACCAATCAAGCTGCGGTGGTGACAGTATCGCCTGATGCTAATCCCGTCGAAGAAGCCAGCGTCGTGACCACGGTTGACAGCCCGCTCGAGGCGAAGGTTATGCCGGCGGGTGATCTGAATAGCGAGCCGAAAGCTGAGTTTGCAGACAGCTTTACCGATCCGGAGCCCGCCGAGCCAGCGATAGTCGACAGTGCGGATAGTTTGGCTGCCGAGCAGGTGACCGAGGTTGTACCGGAAGCCCCAGTTGTTGTTGCTACCGGGCTAGAACTGACTTTCAGTGGTGATTGCTGGATTGATATTCGCGATGCCAAGGGGCGTCGCCTTGATTCAGGGATCAAAAAAGCCGGTGAGGTACTAAAGCTCGACGGGGACGCGCCGTTTAAAATTGTGCTTGGCGCCCCTGGCGTAGTGAGCATGAGCTATAAAGGCGAGCCAGTTGATTTGAGCCGGTATCCTGCCGGTAAAGTGGCACGCCTGAAGCTGCCGCAGTAATACAGAGTGAATGTAATGCATAACGAGTCTCCAATTAAACGTCGCCAGTCCACACGTATTTATGTGGGTAACGTACCTGTCGGCGATGGTGCACCTATTGCGGTGCAGTCGATGACCAATACCCGTACCACGGATGTGGATGCAACGGTGGCCCAGATTAAGGCACTGGAAAAAGTCGGTGCGGATATTGTCCGTGTTTCGGTGCCGACGATGGATGCCGCTGAGGCTTTCCGCCTAATCAAGCAGCAGGTCAATGTACCGCTGGTGGCAGACATTCATTTTGATTACCGCATCGCCCTCAAGGTCGCAGAATATGGCGTCGACTGTCTGCGGATCAACCCTGGCAATATCGGCCGTGAGGATCGTATCCGCGCGGTGGTAGATTGTGCCCGTGACAAAAATATCCCGATCCGTATCGGCGTCAACGGCGGTTCGCTGGAAAAAGATATCCAGCAGAAATATGGCGAGCCAACCCCTGAAGCCCTAGTTGAGTCGGCGATGCGCCATGTTGATATTCTTGACCGCCTGAACTTCGACCAGTTCAAAGTCAGCGTAAAAGCATCAGATGTATTCTTGGCGGTGGAGTCATACCGTCAGTTAGCCCGCCAGATTGTTCAGCCGCTTCACCTTGGTATTACCGAAGCTGGCGGTGCCCGAGCAGGTGCGGTGAAATCGGCTGTTGGTCTGGGCATGCTGCTCTCTGAAGGTATCGGTGATACGCTGCGTATTTCTCTGGCCGCTGATCCGGTCGAGGAGATCAAAGTGGGCTTTGATATCCTGAAGTCTTTGCGTATCCGCTCTCGCGGGATTAACTTTATTGCCTGCCCGACCTGTTCGCGTCAGGAATTTGATGTGATCGGCACGGTCAACGAGCTCGAGCAGCGCCTTGAGGATATTACGATCCCGATGGATGTTTCCGTGATCGGTTGTGTGGTGAACGGCCCGGGCGAAGCAGAGGCCTCGCATCTCGGTATTGCCGGCGGCAACCGCAAGAGCGCATTCTACGAAGACGGCGTGCGTCAGAAAGAACGCTTTGACAACGAGAATGTCATTGACCAGCTAGAAGCTAAGATCCGCGCAAAGGCATCAATGCTCGATAGTAAAAATCGTATTGATGTAGCAGAAAAATAACGAAATTCCGTTGAACCGCTGTTGTCTTTGACGACAGCGGTTCACAGTTTGCGTTATAACCTATATATTCAACTCCATTCCCCATCGGTTAACGAGAATAAACGTGGCGAAACAAATTCAAGCAATTCGAGGCATGAACGATTGCCTTCCAACACAATCCCCACTTTGGCAGAAAGTGGAATCGACCATCAAACACGTTGTGAGCGCATACGGTTACAGTGAAGTACGTATGCCAATCGTTGAATCGACGCATCTGTTTAGTCGAGCGATCGGTGAAGTGACGGATGTTGTTGAAAAGGAAATGTACACCTTCGACGACCGTAATGGTGACAGCCTGACCCTGCGCCCTGAAGGTACTGCGGGCTGTGTGCGCGCCGGTATTCAGAACGGCCTTCTGTACAATCAGGAACAACGTCTGTGGTACACCGGCCCAATGTTCCGCCACGAGCGCCCTCAGAAAGGTCGCTACCGCCAGTTCCACCAGTTCGGTGTTGAGGTATTCGGCCTGAACGGCCCTGACGTTGATGCTGAGTTGATCATGATGACGGCTCGCATGTGGCGTGAGTTGGGTATTCACCAGCATGTTCGCCTAGAACTGAACTCAATTGGTTCGCTAGAAGCGCGTGCTGATTACCGTCAGGCATTGGTTGCATTCCTTGAGCAGCATATCGATATTCTGGACGAAGACTGCAAGCGTCGCATGCACACCAACCCGCTGCGCGTGCTGGATACTAAGAATGCGGCTATTCAGGAAGTACTGGTTGACGCGCCTAAGCTGTCTGAGTACCTAGACGAAGAGTCAAAACAACATTTTGACGGTTTGTGTGAACTATTGGATGCCGCTGGTATCGAATATCAGGTAAACGAGCGTCTGGTACGCGGTTTGGATTACTACAACCGTACCGTGTTCGAGTGGATCACGGAAAGCCTTGGCTCTCAGGGTACTGTTTGTGGCGGTGGCCGCTACGATGGTCTGGTTGAGCAGCTTGGCGGCAAGGCAACGCCTGCAGTTGGTTTCGCGATGGGCCTAGAGCGCTTGGTACTAATGATGGAAACCCTTGAGCTGAACGATGTTCGCCGTGCGGTGGATGTCTACATGGTAACGGCGGGTGAAGGCACCATGATGGCGGGCATGAAGCTGGCTGAAAAGCTACGCGAAGAGGTTCCGGGTCTACGTGTGATGAGTCACTTCGGTGGCGGTAACTTCAAGAAACAGTTCAAGCGTGCCGATAATGTCGGTGCGGCAGTTGCATTGGTGCTGGGCGAAAATGAAATCGCCGAGAATACCGTGGTAGTTAAAGATCTTCGCGGCGGTGAGCAAACCACTATGTCGCAGGACGACGTGGCAGCTAAGCTGGCCGAATTGATTTAAGAGAGGACAGGAAGTGGACGGCAATATCACAGAAGAACAACAAGTTGAACAGATTAAGGCTTGGTGGAAAGAAAACGGTAAAGCCGTTGTTCTTGGCGCTGTGATTGGTCTGGGTGGTCTGACTGGCTGGCGTTATTACCAAGCCGAAGTCCAGTCAGCCAAGGAGCAGGCATCAGATGCATATACACAAGTGGTCAGTGCACTTGAAAGTGGCAGCGACAATGCTGTAGCTGACATGAAAGCATATATTTCCTCTCACCAGAGCAGCCAATACTCGGTGCTGGCTGCGCTTCAACTGGCTAAAGTTCAGGTGGAGAAAGGTGAGTTGGACGCCGCCGCCGAACAGCTGAGCTGGGCGATTGCCAATACTCAGGATGCGGCGATTCTGCCTATTGCCCAGACCCGTCTGGCCCGTATTTTTGCGGCCCAGCAGGATTACGACAAGGCACTGGCTGAGCTTGACAAGGTGACGGCAGAAAGCTGGAAAGGTAAGGTGGCAGAGCTTAAAGGTGACATCTTGCTTCAGAAAGGTGATGCGATTGCTGCCCGTGAAGCCTATGTCCAAGCCCAGCAGCTAGGCGGTTCGCCAGCACTGCAAATCAAGTTGGATGATTTGGCTCAGTAAGGTAGGGATATGCAGAAGGTGTTAAAGCAAGCAATCTCCATGGCTTTGGCAGCTGGCCTATTGGTCGGCTGTGCCAGTGAGGAAGATACGATTCAGATGGCACCGCTGCCGGCTGTTGAAAACCAGTTTAGCCCGGTCAAGGTATGGAGCTCTTCCATCGGTGACGGTGTGGGGAATTACTTTTCCAAGCTGTCTCCGGCCTTGGGGTACGGAAAGCTGTATGTTGCAGACCGTGCTGGCTTGGTCAAGGCGCTGGATCCGGCAACGGGTAAGCTGATCTGGGAGCAGGATCTGGAAGAGGATATTACGGCCCGTTTGTCCGGCGGGATTACCTTGTCATACGGCAAGGTGTTCATTGGTTCGGAAAACGCGGAAGTGATCGCTCTCGATGAAGAGACGGGTGCTGTGGTATGGCGCAAGCCGGTTGAAGGCGAAGTGCTGGCCAAACCGCTGGTCGATGAAGGTCTGGTTATCGTCAACACCAGCCGTGGGATCTTGCAGGCACTGGATGCAGATACCGGCGAGAGCAAATGGCAGCTTGGTAGCGAATTGCCAAACTTGACCCTGCGTGGTGACAGCTCGCCGGTCGCTATCTCTGGTGGTGTGTTCTGGGGGCAGGCTAACGGCCGTCTGGCTGGTGCCTTGATGGCCAATGGCCAGCTGCTGTGGCAACAACCACTGGGCGCACCGAAAGGTGCGACGGAAATCGATCGCCTGATTGATGTTGATGCATCGCCGGTAATTGATGGTGAGCGCCTTTACGCAGTGGGTTACAACGGCAACTTGGTGTCGATTGACCTGCGCTCGGGGCAAGCGGCGTGGAAGCGCAGCTACTCCTCGGCCACCGATTTTGCAGTAGCAGGCAATTTGCTGTTCTTGGTTAACGACAAAGACCATGTGGTAGCGGTGGATAACCGTAGTGGTACTGAGTTGTGGGTAAACTCCCAGCTGGAACACCGTCTACTAAGCGCGCCTGCGGTAATTGATGGTTATCTGGTTGTTGGCGATACTGAAGGTTACGTACACTGGTTTGATCCATATACCGGTGATCTGGTTGCCCAGCAGGATGTCGGCGGTGATGGTATCGCAGTGCCCCCAATGAAGCTTGACGATGGCTATTTGGTGGTTACCCGCGATGGCAGCATTAACAAAATGCAAATGCCGTAAATTGTCGCTATAATATGCGCCATTAAAATTTCTCGGCTCCTGCTGTGATACAGTCAGGAGCCGTTATTGTTATGTCCATTCGCTATATTATTGTCGGTTGAAGGTGCGGTGTATACCGGCTGGAGGCAAGAATGAATGGCAAATATGTCAGTAAGACTATGAATAGAAAGAGGTACTTATGATTCCTGTTGTTGCCCTTGTCGGGCGCCCAAACGTGGGTAAGTCGACGTTATTCAACCGTCTTACCCGTACGAGGGATGCACTGGTTGCGGACTTTCCTGGCTTAACAAGGGATCGTAAATACGGCAAGGCTGAGCTTGACGAGCACGAATTCATTGTGATTGATACCGGCGGTATCGATGGCACCGAAGAAGGCGTCGAAACCAAAATGGCCGAGCAGTCACTGGCGGCTATCGAAGAAGCCGATGTTGTACTGTTTTTGGTAGATGGCCGTGCCGGCCTGACGTCTGCCGACGAAGCGATTGCCAAGCACCTGCGCAGCCGTGACAAGCCAACCTTCCTGGTAGTGAACAAGATTGATGGCATTGATGCCGACTGTGCTTGTGCCGAATTCTGGAAGCTAGGCATGGACGGTATGTATCAGATTGCCGCAACCCAGAACCGTGGTGTGACCGCGCTGATGGAGCGAGCACTGGCCCCGTTTGCCGAAAACTTGAAAAAAACCAGCGGCGACGAAGAAATGCAGATCGAAGATCTGACGTCGGTTGAAGATATCGAGAAGGCTAATCTGTCTGAAGCAGATGCTGAAGCAGCGTACAAGCGTCTTCAGGAGCAGCCAATCAAGATGGCTATCATTGGCCGTCCTAACGTGGGTAAATCAACCCTGACCAACCGTATCCTCGGTGAAGAGCGTGTGGTTGTCTACGATATGCCGGGCACAACCCGCGACTCTATCTATATCCCGATGGAACGCGAAGGCCAGGAATATGTTCTGATTGATACTGCCGGGATCCGTCGCCGTAAGAACATGAACCAAGCGGTTGAAAAGTTCTCAGTGATCCAGACCCTAAAGGCGATCGAAGATGCCAACGTGGTTCTTCTGGTGATTGATGCGCGCGAAAATATCTCGGATCAGGATCTTAGCCTGTTGGGCTTTGTACTGAACTCTGGCCGTTCGCTAGTGATTGCCGTGAACAAATGGGATGGCTTGGACAACGACGTGAAAGAGCGCGTGAAGTCAGAGCTTGACCGTCGTCTTGGCTTTGTTGATTTTGCCCGTATTCACTTTATCTCTGCGCTGCACGGTACTGGTGTTGGCCACCTGTATGAATCAGTGAAGGAAGCCTACCAGTCTGCGACTAAGCGTATCAGCACCTCGTTGCTGACTCGTATCATGCAGATGGCACAGGACGATCACCAGCCGCCGATGATCCGCGGACGCCGCGTGAAGCTGAAATATGCCCACGCCGGTGGTTACAACCCGCCGATTATCGTTATCCACGGTAACCAGGTGAATGAATTGCCGGGTTCGTACAAGCGATACCTGATGAACTACTACCGTAATACGCTGGAAATGATGGGTACACCAATTCGTATCATGTTCCAGAACAGCGATAACCCGTTCGAAGGCAAGAGCCAGAAACTGACGATCTCTCAGCAGCGTCAGCGTAAGCGCCTAGAGAGCGCGCTGAAAAACCGTGACCGCAACAACTAAGTTGCCCTGAGCGGATATCCTATAAAGCCCGGCTTGATGCCGGGTTTTTTATTACCTGCATTTTGTTATTTGGGCGGCTATTGGCAGTGATTTGTTCTGGTGTATGATCAAGTTTTGCCATTTTCTCTCTTTCTACCAACAACTAAGGAATGTTATGACCGCTGTAACCGCAACCAAAGTGTTGTTCCCTGAGCACTGTTACCAAAGTGATGCCACCGTTCAGTTGGCTGTTGATGCCAATGGGGCCGGTTGCTATATCGTGACAGATCAGACGCCGTTCCATCCTGTGAGCCATATTTGGCCTGATCATCCTGCAGATCAGGGAACCTTGGTGGTCGGTGGAATTGATCATCCGGTTTTGGGATGCCATGTCGGAGCGGTAGAGCTTGCTACCGGCAAGTTGTTGGTCGGCAGTGATATTTTCGTTAAGCGTGGTACCGAAGGTTGGGTTTTTGTGGTGGTTCACCATATTGGAACCGGCATAGGGTTAACGCCGGGAACGTCGGTACATTTGCAGGTAGATGCCGCTTACCAGCAGGCGTTGAGCCGGGGCCATAGTGGTGGTCATCTGTCATCATTGGCGCTAAACAAAGTGCTGCATGAACAATTTTGGCGCAAGGATGCCTCGCGCAAAGACGAACTCGGTCATTATGATTTCCATAGCTATGCCCAAAGTGAGAGCCGTGTAACCGAGGATCTGAGTACGGATACCTATCGTTTGGGCAAGACATTGCGTAAGCGTGGTTTTAATACGGCTGAGATGCTGGAGGCCCTGCCGGAGATAGAGCAGCAGGTTAACTTTCTGCTGGCCCAATGGTGCGATAGTGGTGCGCCGGTAGTGATCCGCCGAGAGGGGGAGGCGTTGACAGATTCACGTTACTGGCAATGTGATTTAGGCGAAGGGGGCGTGGTGGAGATCCCCTGTGGTGGGACGCATGTTACTTCCTTGGCAGAATATGCTGGGCTGGAGGTTTCTCTGGTGGCGGCCAGTGAGCAGGAGCTGGTGATGTTGACAAAAGCATCGGTGGCGTGATCTGAACCGGATAATCTACAAATCAGGATGGATTTAGTTTAACTATTTGTTTTTAATGTTATTTATCAATAGATCTTCTTGTGATCAAGAATATAGGTTGATCTGTGTGGTGGATTTTACAAAATACTTGATCGTTAGGTTTGATCTCGGAAGTTGTAGTTTTATATATCGGATTAAATTGAAATGCAGAATATGTAACTTATGCTTTCGGGAAGTGTATTGATAAATGTTCTTTTGATAGGTGATCGCTGATCGCGGTGTATTTTGTCGCTGATCAAGAGATCGAGTAAAGATCATCGCCAGTGTCTATCATCGGGATAGTGCTAATTTACGCTGTATTCGTAATGAAATGATTGGGACAGGTGTACGATAGCTACCATTGGCGCTCAAGGAGGAAATAGAGATGAGCCAAAGTCAGAATTATTGTCCGGATTGCCAAAGTGAATTGGTTTGGCAGCCGGAGGGGTACTTTTGTGATTTTTGCCAGCAGCCATTTCGCAAAGAGGCTTACTGTAATGAGTGCGGTGTGCGGCTGGAAAAATTGCAGGCATGCGGCTCGGCCAGCTATTTTTGTCATTGCTGCAACGAGCTGAAGTCAAAGTCACGGGTGAAGATAGTTTTTGCTCCGCAGGCCGAAGCGCAATGATTGTGATTGCGAGATAATAAAAAACGTCACCGGGGTGACGTTTTTTTATGGGTATTACTTCATTGGCTAGGATTTAGAGACGACAGAATGTATCTCGCCGTCGGCGACGCTAGTCAGTAGGTGATCGCCGGGACGAACCTGTGCGGCACTGCGCACGACCTGTCCTGAGCTATCTTTGGTGATGGAGTAGCCACGCGCCAGTGTTGCCAGCGGGCTGACTGTTTCGAGTTTCTCTGCGGCCAGTGCCAGTTTGTGATTGGCCTTGACCAGCTGGCGGTCCAAGGCGGTTTTAAGGCGCTGTTGGAGCGTATCGAGCTGGGCTGTTTGCCGTTGTAGTTGGCGCTGTGGTGAATGCAGTGCCAGCTTGTATTGCTGTTTGTTAATGTGCTGCTGGTAGCGGTTGAGCTGCTCTTGCATTGCCTTGAGCATACGTGCAGAAAGCTCGTCAAGCTGCTGTTGCTGTTGGTTCAGCCGGATTTGCGGATGCTGGCGATCTAGCCGGTGTTGAAGGCGCAAGATCTGGGTAGAGTGGCTGGCCAAGCGGTTTTTTATCGCATGCTGCAAACGCTGGCAGCGCTGTTCAAGCTGTTGTTGCTGGTGGTTACTGTCACGGCTGATCAGCTCTGCCGCTGCCGAGGGGGTCGGGGCCCTGACATCGGCGACAAAATCGGCAATTGTTACGTCGACTTCGTGGCCGACGGCACTGACGATAGGAATTTGGCTGGCGACGATGGTGCGGGCTACGATTTCCTCGTTGAATGCCCAGAGATCCTCAAGCGAGCCGCCGCCCCGGCCAACGATCAGTACATCGCACTCCTGGCGGGCGTTGGCTCTGCCTATTGCTTGGGCAATGGAGATTGCCGCTCCCTCGCCTTGAACCATCGTTGGGTAGATGACCACAGGCAAGCTCGGGTCGCGTCGTTTGAGGACATGGAGGATATCGTGTAGCGCAGCACCGGTTTGGGAGGTAATGATCCCGACCCGTTTAGGTTGTGCCGGCAGCGGTTTTTTCAATGTTTGGGCAAACAGCCCTTCGGCTGCCAGAGCCATCTTCAATTGCTCGAACTGCTGTTGTAGGCGGCCATCACCTTCGGGCTGCATGCTTTCGATGATCAGTTGGTAGTCACCGCGGGGTTCGTAGAGCGACAGCCGTGCTTTGACCAATACTTGCGCGCCATTGGCCGGTTTGAACATGACCCGCCGGTTGCTGCCTTTGAACATGGCGCATTTTACTTGGGCGCGTGAATCTTTGAGGGTGAAGTACCAATGCCCCGACACGGGCATGGAAAAGTTTGAAATTTCACCGACCAGCCATACGACACCCATCTCGTTTTCCAGGATCAGGCGAACCTGGGCATTCAAACTGGAAACCGTATAGATCCGGTCATTGGCTTGGGATTGTTGGTTGAAAAGGCTCAAGCGGCAAGCTACCTGTTGTGGGGGAGATGGGCGGTATTGCGCGGATGGCGGAGTTTGGGCAGATCTATGGACAGATCTTGGTCGAAAAATGCCGACCGCAGCACCGGAAACTTAACCGAAATATACTACACATCAAGAAGAAAAAGTCAATTAAAAAAATTACTAGCCAAACGATTGCACCGTGCGTATAATTCGACCGCAATATTTTATACATCCTTTCAACCCACTCTGGTGTGAGATATTGCAATGTTACGAATCAAACAAGAAGCTTTGACTTTTGATGATGTTCTACTAGTTCCAGCCCATTCTACCGTTCTACCTAACACTGCCGATCTGCGCACCCGCCTGACGAAAGATATTTCGCTGAATATTCCGATGATTTCTGCATCGATGGATACAGTAACCGAAGGCCGCCTGGCGATTGCCCTGGCGCAGGAAGGGGGTATCGGCTTTATCCACAAGAACATGTCTATCGAACAGCAGGCCTGCGAAGTACGCATGGTGAAGAAGTTCGAAGCGGGCGTTGTCTCTGAGCCGGTAACAGTCAAGCCATACAATACGATTGAAGATGTGAAGCGCCTGACACTGGAAAACGGCTTTGCCGGTTACCCGGTTGTATCGGATAACAACGAGCTGGTTGGTATTATTACTGGCCGTGATGTTCGCTTCGTGACAGATCTGTCGCTTAAAGTCGAAGAGGTGATGACACCGAAGGACAAGTTGGCGTCAGCCAAAGAAGGCGCATCGCGCGAGGAAGTCGAGCAAATCATGCAGCAGCACCGCGTAGAGAAAGTGTTGCTGGTTAACGACGATTTCCAGCTGCGCGGCATGATCACCGCCAAGGACTTCCAGAAAGCAGAGCGCAAGCCAAACGCTTGTAAAGACGAATTTGGTCGTCTGCGTGTCGGTGCGGCAGTCGGCGCGGGCGCGGGTAATGAAGACCGCGTTAAGGCGCTGGTTGAAGCCGGTGTCGATGTGCTGCTGATTGACTCTTCTCATGGCCATTCAGAAGGTGTTCTGAATCGTATCCGCGAAACCCGCAATGCTTACCCTAACCTGCCTATTATTGGCGGCAACGTGGCAACAGCTGAAGGTGCCCGTGCTCTGATTGAAGCTGGCGTAAGTGCTGTGAAAGTCGGTATTGGTCCAGGTTCAATCTGTACGACCCGTATTGTTACCGGTGTTGGTGTTCCTCAGGTAACAGCGATTGCCGATGCGGCAGCAGTGGCTGATGAATACGGTATCCCTGTTATTGCCGATGGCGGTATCCGTTTCTCTGGCGATATGTGTAAGGCGATTGCTGCCGGTGCATCGTGTGTGATGGTCGGCTCGATGTTTGCCGGCACCGAAGAAGCTCCGGGTGAAGTGGAGCTGTACCAAGGCCGCGCCTACAAGTCATACCGTGGTATGGGCTCGCTGGGTGCGATGTCCAAAGGTTCTTCTGACCGTTATTTCCAGTCTGACAATGCGGCTGACAAATTGGTACCGGAAGGTATCGAGGGCCGTGTTGCCTATAAAGGCCACATGAAAGAGATCGTACACCAGCAAATGGGCGGCCTGCGTTCAAGCATGGGCTTGACTGGCTCGGCTACCATCGAAGAGCTGCGCACCAAGGCGGAGTTTGTACGTATCTCCGGTGCAGGTATGAAAGAGTCGCATGTTCATGACGTGACCATTACCAAAGAAGCGCCAAACTACCGTATGGGTTAATTTTCACCGCCCGTACCAACGGGTGGCGAAAACGTTTGCCTAACTGCAAAACTTGTATAAGATTGGGGGCGATTTTAGCCCCCACCTTTTAATAAATTCTTGAGACAGCTCGAAATGACCACTACCACAAATATTCATGACCAGCGTATTCTGATCCTGGACTTTGGTTCTCAGTACACGCAGCTAATTGCCCGTCGTATTCGCGAAATCGGTGTTTACTGCGAACTGTGGAGCTGGGATGTTGATGAGGCGGATATCCGCGAGTTCAACCCTAACGGTATTATTTTATCAGGTGGTCCAGAGAGCGTGACTGAGGAAGGTTCTCCTCGCGCTCCTCAGTATGTATTCGAAGCCGGTGTGCCAGTATTCGGTGTGTGCTACGGCATGCAGACAATGGCTGAGCAGCTAGGTGGTAAGGTTGCCGGTTCAAACGAGCGAGAGTTCGGCTATGCGCAGGTGCGCGTGGTAGAACCAACAGACTTCCTGCTCAATATCGAAGACGCTATTGCCGAAGACGGTACGGCATTGCTTGACGTATGGATGAGCCACGGCGATAAAGTGATTGAAATCCCATCTGATTTCGTCAAGGTTGCAGAGACCGAAACGTGTCCTTACGCAGCGATGGCCAATGAAGCTAAGCATTTCTACGGCGTTCAGTTCCACCCGGAAGTAACCCATACTCGTCAGGGTATGCGTCTTATCGAAAACTTCGTCCTTAATATCTGCCGCTGCGAGAAGCTGTGGACATCAGAGAACATCATCGAAGATGCCGTAGCCCGCATCAAAGAGCAGGTTGGTGACGACGAGGTGATCCTTGGCCTGTCTGGTGGTGTTGATTCATCCGTTGTGGCGATGCTGGTTCACCGTGCAATCGGTGACAAATTGACGTGTGTATTCGTTGACAACGGCCTGCTGCGCTTGAACGAAGGCGAGCAGGTAATGGATATGTTCGGTGACCATTTCGGCCTGAACATTGTTCATGTTAATGCGGAAGAGCGCTTCTTGTCGGCACTGGAAGGTGTTGATGAGCCTGAAGCCAAGCGTAAGATCATCGGTCGCGTGTTCGTGGAAGTGTTTGACGAAGAGTCGAAGAAGCTGCAAAACGCCAAGTGGCTGGCACAGGGTACGATTTACCCTGATGTGATCGAGTCTGCTGCTTCTAAGACAGGCAAGGCACACGTTATCAAGTCGCACCACAACGTGGGCGGCCTGCCAGACGATATGAAGATGGGCCTTGTCGAGCCGCTTAAAGAGCTGTTCAAAGATGAGGTTCGCAAGATCGGCCTTGAGCTTGGCCTGCCTTACAACATGCTATACCGCCATCCGTTCCCTGGGCCGGGCCTAGGTGTTCGCGTGCTGGGTGAAGTGAAGAAAGAGTACTGTGACCTGCTGCGCCGCGCCGATGCTATTTTCATCGAAGAGCTGCACAAAGCGGATTTGTACAACAAGGTCTCTCAGGCTTTCACCGTGTTCCTGCCGGTTCGTTCTGTAGGCGTGATGGGCGATGGTCGTAAGTACGATTGGGTTGTATCGCTGCGTGCGGTAGAGACGATCGACTTTATGACTGCGCACTGGGCTCACCTACCTTACGAGTTCTTGGGCAAGGTATCGAACCGTATCATCAACGAAGTAGACGGTATCTCCCGCGTGGTATACGACGTATCCGGCAAGCCGCCAGCAACGATCGAGTGGGAATAAGATTCTCCGTGTGAGGATTATCATTCTGGTTGTAAAAAGGGTCCCGTTAGGGACCCTTTTTTTATCGTCTACACTTTACCAGATTGCTAGGATATTTAACTGTTGTTGATTGAAAGTGATGTTGACGGTAACGAGCATTTTGTATCTTTACTCGCAAAGTTAGTTGAAAATTCCGTTGCTGACTTTTGTTGTTGTTGTGAGTTATATGTTTTTAGGATGTTTCGTATTAATATCCCCTTACAAAATGGTCTAGTAGTATTTTGTTATTAGTTAGATGAACATGCGTTTTCTTTTGATCTTTTCATTACAATCCTTGTCGGTTTTTCTATGTGGGTAACATGGGAATAGCGGCGGATAAATAATTATTACAGCACCGCAAACTAACAACATCATCAATAACCATGGAGTTCCCATGAGTAATCAAGCAGTAAATAAGGCACCGGACACACCGCCGAGTGCGATGGACAAATTTCTTAATGGCATTGAACGTGTCGGTAACAAGATTCCAGATCCAGCCCTTTTATTCTTTTGGGGATTGGTCCTAGTTTGGGTCCTTTCCGCAGTACTATCACAATTTGATTTTGGTCTGGTTCATCCTGTGACTCAGCAGGCAGTAGAAATTAAGAATCTACTTACCGGTGAGTCTATGGCGAGTTTCCTTGCCAATATGGTGAAAAACTTCACCGGTTTTGCACCTCTGGGAATTGTACTTGTTGCGATGCTGGGGGTAGGTGTTGCTGAAGCATCAGGCTTTATCAATACTGGCCTTAAGAAAATGCTGAATATCACGCCAGTTAAACTACTGACTCCTATGCTGATTTTGGTGGCGATTGTGTCACACACAGCAGCTGATGCGGGTTATGTACTGGTTATTCCACTAGGTGGTATCATCTTCCACGCTGCTGGCCGTCATCCTCTGGCGGGTATTGCGGCTGCATTTGCCGGTGTATCAGGTGGCTTCTCTGCCAACTTCATTCCATCGGGTATCGATCCTCTGCTAGCTGGCTTTACGCAAGAGGCGGCGCGGATTATGGATCCTGACTATATTGTTAACCCTCTGGCAAACATCATATTCACCGGGCTATCTTCATTCGTCATCGTTGCAATTGGCTGGTATATCACAGATAAGATTGTTGAACCTCGCCTATCCAAAGTAGCGATTGACGAAGACGCTGAAGAAGCTCCTGATATGGGTTCATTTACTGAACTTGAATCGAAAGCATTCTCTCTTGCAGGTTGGTCAATGATTGCGGGTATCGCATTGTTGGTGGTCGCTCTTATCCCTGAGTCATCGCCGCTACGTTCCCCGTCTGGTGAAATCGCGGCATTTAATGCTCCTGTGATGCAATCTATCGTACCGTTGATTTTCATCCTGTTTGTTATCCCGGGTATTATCTACGGTAAAGTTGCAGGTACCTTCAAGCAGAGCCAAGACGTGATTAAGGCCATGTCTACCACGATGGCGGGTATGGCTGGCTTTATGGTGATGGTATTTTTCATCGCCCAATTCCTTGTTGCGTTTACTCAATCTAATATCGGTACGCTACTGGCACTGTCCGGCGCTCAGCTGCTACAGGCGATGAACTTGCCAGGTCAGATCACTATCGTTGGTATGATTCTGCTAACGGCATCGGTCAACCTATTGGTGGGTTCTGCCTCTGCGAAGTGGGCACTGATCGGCCCAATCATGGTACCGATGCTGATGGCGGTAGGTATTTCTCCTGAGCTGACTCAAGCCGCTTACCGTGTAGGTGACTCTGTGTCTAACATCATTTCTCCAATGATGGTGTTCTTCCCGCTGGTGGTGGTTTACATGCAGCGTTATGTGAAGAGCGCAGGTATCGGTACGCTAGCATCTATGATGATGCCGTATTCCATTGCGATGTTGGTTGGTTGGACTATTTTCCTACTGGTTTACTGGGCAATTGGTATTCCTCTAGGTATCCAGGCTCCGTACACTTACACGATGTAATCTGGATCTTTGTAGCATTGTCGAAACCCGCTCGAAAGAGCGGGTTTTTTTATGGGTGGTAGGGACAGTTAATCCAACAGGTGCTGAGCGTGGAAGCGCAGGTGGTCGTCAATGAAGCTGGCAATAAAGTAGTAGCTATGATCAAAACCTTCTTGCATCCGTAGCTCCAGCGGGTAGTCAGCCGCTTTGGCGCTGGCCACTAAGGTCTCTGGCTTGAGCTGTTCGGCCAAGAAGTCATCTTGGTCACCTTGATCGACCAGAGCCGGAACCGGTTGGGCGGAGTTCCTCATCAGCAAGGCGCTATCGTATTGTTCCCAGCTGGTCTTATCTGAGCCGAGGTAGCCAGCAAAGGCCTTCTTGCCCCAAGGGCATTGGGTCGGATTGCTAATGGGGCTAAAGGCCGAGACAGACTGGTAGCGTGATGGATTGCGCAGGGCAAGCATCAAGGCACCGTGGCCGCCCATGGAGTGGCCGCTGATCGACCGCTTGTTGTTGACCGGGAAGTGGCTTTCGATCAGTGCTGGCAGTTCTTCCAGTACATAATCGTACATCCGGTAGTGGCGGTTCCAAGGGGCCTCGGTGGCGTTGACGTAGAAACCCGCACCGTGGCCGAAGTCATACGCACCCTCCGGATCATCGGGGACGTCTTCGCCGCGCGGGCTGGTATCCGGGGCGACGATGGCGATCCCCAGCTCGGCCGCCAAACGTTGCGCCCCGGCTTTTTGCATGAAGTTCTCGTCGGTGCAGGTCAGCCCCGACAACCAGTAGAGAACGGGAACCTTGTCGCCACGGGTAATGTGGGGCGGAAGGAATATCGCAAAGCGCATGGTACAGCCAAGCACTTCGGAGTAATGGCTATATTGTTTGTGCCATCCACCGAAGCTCTTGTTCCAACTGATATTTTCAATACTCATAAGGTCGCCTGTAACGAGACAGGGAGCTGTTGCCAGCTCCCTGAAAAATAGAGAATGGAGGATTACTTGTTGTAGTGAATCACGGTGCGGATGCTCTTGCCTTCATGCATCAGGTCAAAGGCTTCGTTGATTCCCTCAAGACCCATAGTATGGGTGATGAAGTCATCCAGCTTGAATTCCCCCGCCATGTAGCGGTCGACGATCTCCGGCAGTTCAGAACGGCCTTTTACGCCACCGAAGGCTGAGCCACGCCATACACGGCCGGTTACCAGTTGGAACGGACGGGTTGAAATCTCTTGGCCCGCACCAGCTACGCCGATGATGACAGATTCGCCCCAACCTTTATGGCAGCATTCTAGTGCCGAGCGCATAACGTTGACGTTACCGATACACTCGAATGAGAAATCGACGCCGCCATCGGTCATCTCGACGATCACCTCTTGGATAGGCTTGTCGAATTTCTGCGGGTTAATGCAGTCAGTTGCGCCCAGTTCTTTGGCAAGCTCGAATTTGCTCTCGTTGATATCAACACCGATGATACGGCTGGCACCTGCCATGGTCGCACCGATAATTGCCGATAGGCCGATCCCGCCAAGACCGAAAACGGCAACGGTATCGCCTTTTTGTACTTTGGCTGTTTTTAGTACCGCACCCATACCAGTAGTTACGCCACAGCCCAGCAGGCAGACTTCTTCAAGCGGTGCTTCTTTGTTCACTTTTGCCAGTGAGATCTCAGGCAGTACCGTGTACTCAGAGAATGTCGAGCAGCCCATGTAGTGGAAGATTGGCTGGCCGTCTTTGTAAAAACGGGTTGTACCGTCAGGCATCAGGCCTTTGCCCTGTGTTTCGCGGATCTTTTGGCATAGGTTGGTTTTACCTGATTTGCAGAACTTACACTCGCCACACTCAGGGGTGTAAAGAGGGATCACATGATCGCCAACTTCAACGCTGGTTACGCCTTCGCCGACCATTTCGACGATACCGCCGCCTTCGTGGCCAAGAATGGCAGGGAAGATCCCTTCAGGATCATCACCAGACAAGGTGAAGGCATCGGTGTGGCAAACGCCGGTGGCGATGATGCGAACCAGTACCTCGCCTTTCTTTGGTAGCATGACATCGACTTCTTCAACAGAAAGAGGCTGGTTTGGACCCCAAGCGATTGCCGCGCGTGATTTGATGAATTGTTCAGACATTTTGTTTCTCTCTATTTGTTATTGGGCACTGCCCGGTTGTTCCTACCTTTGGCTGTTTAATAAAAGTAGGAGAGAAAATGTCGGGAGACAGAGATATGTTTTAGTTCTCGTTCCCGTTGTGATGTGTGCAGTATATTTATTTCACATGAAATGATAATTACCATAAAATGCAAATTACTTTTTCTGTTTGGTAATAATGGTGCTGTGATGTTTGTCTGGGAAGGGGTCTCTGAATTTGTTGCGGTGGCGGAGAGCGAGAGTTTTACGGCTGCCGCAAAGCAGCTGGGTATTTCGACGGCGCAGGTCAGTCGGCAGGTGAGCGCGTTGGAAAACCGGCTCAACACCAAGCTGTTCTACCGAACCACACGAAAAGTATCGGTTACCGAGGAAGGGGCGATTTATTACCGTCATTGCAGGCAGGTGATGAATGGTCTGGCAGAAGCCGAGCGGGCGATCAGCGAGCGGCGCGACACGCCTCAGGGCAGTATCAAAATGACCGCCCCTGTGACCTATGGCGAGCAGTTCGTGATGCCGTTGGTCAATGAGTTCATGCTCCAGTTCCCCGAAGTCGAAGTGACGATGGAGCTGACTAACCGGCAGGTCGATTTGGTTGAAGGAGGCTTCGATTTGGCGATTCGCCTTGGGCGACTGTCAAGCTCAAGCATGATGGCGCGAAAACTGGCGAGCCGAACCCAGTATATCTGTGCCGCCCCGATGTACTTTGAAAAATACGGGGTACCGCATTCGTTATCTGAGTTGCGCCAGCATAACTGCTTGGTGGGCAATAGCGATCATTGGCATTTTATTGAGTCCGGCCGGGAGCGTAGCGTCCGGGTGAGCGGCAACCTGCGCTGTAATAGCGGTTTTGCCCTGCGTGATGCGGCGCTGAAAGGGCTGGGGGTGGTTCAATTGCCGGATTATTATGTGGCTGAGGATTTGGCCAACGGCAGCCTTGTGGAAATACTTGCCCCGTTTAGAGAGCCGGAAGAGGGGATTTGGGCGCTGTACCCGCACAACCGTCACCTATCGCCAAAAGTTCGCCTGTTGGTGGATCATTTGGCCAAGGCATGTGGGGCATAGCACGGAGTTGCGTTATAATCCCGCGCTTAACCTAACTAACAGCAGTGATATTCGTACCGATGACCAGTAACAAGCCCCTATACACAGACGAAGATTATATGCGCCGGGCAATGGTGCTGGCAGCCAAGGCCGAGGCTGAGGGGGAGGTACCGGTTGGTGCTGTTGTCGTCTATCAGGGGCAGGTGGTCGGAGAAGGCTGGAACCGTTCAATCACCCAGCACGACGCAACTGCCCATGCCGAGATCATGGCGTTGCGCCAAGCGGGCAAGGTAATCCAGAATTACCGCCTGATTGATGCCGTGATGTATGTCACTCTCGAACCTTGCCCAATGTGTGCCGGTGCTATGGTGCATAGCCGTATTGGTAAGGTGGTGTTTGGTGCTCATGATCTCAAGACCGGCGCGGCCGGCAGCATTATGAACCTGTTGAGCTATGCACAGGTCAACCATCATGTCGAGATTGAGTCGGGTTTGCTGGCAGATGAGTGCCGTGCCCAGCTTCAGGCTTTTTTCAAACGCCGTAGGGCCGAAAAGAAAGCAGAGAAGCAGGCGAGGCGGGTTGCCGAGTCAGGAGTGGATGATGAGGGCGGGCTTTCCGGTACGCACCGCAAACCATAGATATGTTAGGGCCGCTACGATAGCGGCCCTTTTTACATCCTGTTTATCGAGAAGAGCAGGGCATGGTGGCAACGGTATAGCGACGATGGCGGGCTAGGACTTTCTTACGATTGTTGGCTGCATGGCGCTTGCGGCGAATGGATGATTTCCCGCTATGCTTTCGCATTCCCTGCAGGGTTCTTTTTCTGGAAAAACGCATCATACCTCCGTGTTTATTGTTGTTAAATGAAGGCGTTGGGGAAGATCCCCAGAAGGCTATGGCATTAGTATCATTGAAAATCGCGCCGGTGTAGGCGAGGGCTGTCACATTTATTTTATGGCTGTTGCCATTGGCGTTGCGAGTGGTTGTGATTTGAGCTGAAAAAGAAACAGCCTGCTGGGCAGGCTGTTTGGGATAACCGATCAGCTATTGGTTGTGGCTGGTGGAATAGAAGTGGGAATGTCGCTCTGGCTTAGGCAGCGGTGTGAGTGCCGGAATGTCTGCCTGTGCCTGTGCCTGTGCCTGTGCCTGTGCCTCTTGGGTGATGTCCTTGACTTGCGGCATTGGCGTTGGGGTGATGGTATGCAGGCCATCCACTAGGCTGACTTCTTCTTGCTGCGGTTGCTGGCTGTGTGTTTGCTCATAGCCGATAATACTCTGGTAATAGCGGCGAATATTCTCGACATAGTTCAATGCCTCGTCGCCGCGTGCATAACCATAGCGGGTCTGGCGGTAGAACTTGCGCTGGCGTAGCAATGGCAGGCGCTGTTTGACATCGCTCCACGCATCAGGGTTTCCGCCCTGCGCTTTAGTTAGGCGGCGTGCATCCATTAGGTGGCCGAAGCCAACATTATACGAAGCAAGGGCAAACCATACTTTTTCATGGGTCTCGACACTGTCCGGGATCCGGTTGATCATTTTGCGCAGGTATTCAGTCCCGCCGCGGATGCTTTGCTCAGGATCAAGGCGGTTGGTAACGCCAACGGATTTAGCTGTTGGCAGAGTCAGCATCATCATGCCCCGTACCCCGGTCGGTGATACCGCTTTTGGATTCCAGTGTGATTCCTGATACGCAAGGGCGGCAATGAGTCGCCAATCAAACTCATTGGCATATTGTTTGAATAGCCCTTCCCATTTAGGTAACTTGCCCTCGACAGCTCGCAAGAAGGCGCGGGTATCGACATAGTCAAACTTGTCGACATGACCGAAGTACTTTTCTTCGAGCTTGGCCAGTTCGCCGCTTTGCTGGATTTCACCAAAGAATTCGATCAGCAGGGCATAAAGGCTGTCATCGGGGCGCTGGTTGACAAACCAGGCAATAGGCTCGTCCTCGGTCAGTTCGAGTGCCGTGGTGATATCAGGGTAGATACGCTGGTTAAGGGCGATATCAACCGAGTCGGCCATAGTGTAATCAATGTTGCCGATAGCCACTTGGCGCAGCAGTTCATCGGTGTCGATCTCCTCGGCGCTTTCCCAAGTCAGATCTGGGTATGTCTTTTTCAGGGCAATGAGGGTCTTTTCGTGGCTCGACCCTTGGGCGACGACCAGGCGGCCTTTGCTTTCTGCCAAGTTTTTAATATCGCGCGGGCGCCATTGGCCTTTTTTGTAGACCACTTTTTGGCTGGCATAATAATAGGCTGGTGCAGCGCGAAATTCCGCAAGACGCTCATCGGTCATGGTCAGTCCTGATGCCAGAATGTCGACATCGCCTCGCTTGAGGCTAGGGAACATGCCAGCCAGGCTGAGCATTGGTTTCATTTCCAGCTTTACGCCCAGTTTGTCGGCGAAGCGGCGGGCCAGCTCGTAATCAAGGCCTGTTGGCCCTTCGTTACCGATATAAAAAGACAGCTGGTTATTGAGGGTGCCTACCCGCAAGACACCGCTTTGCCGGATGCGTTCGAGGTCTGTCAGCGGCTCTTCTTGCCACAGGCAGCCACTTAACATTACCACGCTAACTAGCAAGGCCATGATATGTTTGAAATAACGTCTTGGTTGGATAATGCTCAACGCAACATGCTCTTTGTAATACTAGGGCGTTCTTTATACCAAAGCTGGCCTCAACCTCAAAACAATGCGGCATCAATTTCGTGCCAAAGATAGGATTTTGGCATACGCACATGGTTGTTTTTTGAACACCCAACGGTAAAAGTGCTTGCTGTCCGTAGTACTTGACAGGGAAATTGATGCGGATTGAAAAAAAAAGACGCAAACGGTTGCGTCAAGAGTTACGTCACAAATTTTTTTCCCTTATACTACGCCCCGTCAGCAGTAGGTTGGATGTTGAACAGGGACGAACGAGGTGAGATTGACGTGATTGTCCCGGTGACTTACCGGGGGATTAGGTCAATATCACCTTCATTCAACTGCTAATCGAGAGACGTACGCACATGGAAATTTTGCGTGGTTCACCCGCACTGTCTGAGTTTCGTATCAATAAGCTACAGGCTCGTTGCCGCGAATTGGAGCTCCCAGTCACAGGTATTTATGCTGAGTTCATGCACTTTGCCCACCTGTCTGCACCGTTAAGTGCCGACGAGCAAAGCAAACTGGTCAGCTTGCTCACTTACGGTCCGACGATTGCAGAACATGAACCAGTCGGTTTATTGCTGCTGGTTACTCCGCGTCCGGGCACGATCTCCCCTTGGTCATCCAAATCTACTGATATCGCCCGCAATTGCGGTCTGGCTCAAGTTAAGCGTCTTGAGCGCGGTACAGCTTATTATATTGAAACCTCTGCCGAGTTAAGTGCGATACAGTTGCAGGCACTCAAAGGACTGCTCCATGATCGGATGATGGAAGTTGTCTTTGCTGATATGAACGATGCCGCTGCATTGTTTGCCCAGGCTGAGCCCGCCCCCGTAGGCTGTGTTGATATCCTTGCCGGCGGCTACAAAGCGCTTGAGGATGCAAACGTTACTCTTGGTTTGGCTTTGGCTGACGATGAGATTGAGTATCTGGTGGAGAGCTTCACCAAGCTGGGGCGCAACCCGAATGACATCGAGCTGATGATGTTCGCTCAGGCAAACTCCGAGCATTGCCGCCACAAAATCTTCAATGCCGATTGGACTATCGATGGGATCGCGCAGGACAAGTCGCTGTTCAAGATGATCAAGAACACCTTTGAGCAGAACAGTGATTATGTGCTTTCGGCGTACAAGGATAACGCGGCTGTGATGGAAGGCTCCAAGGTCGGCCGTTTCTTCCCGGATCCGGACTCGCGCCAGTACAACTACCATCAGGAAGATGCCCACATTTTGATGAAAGTGGAAACCCATAACCACCCGACCGCCATTTCTCCGTGGCCGGGAGCGTCGACGGGCTCTGGCGGTGAGATCCGCGATGAGGGCGCGACCGGTATCGGCGGCAAGCCGAAGGCGGGCTTGGTCGGCTTTACGGTGTCTAACCTGCGTATCCCTGATTTCGAACAGCCGTGGGAGAGCGATTTCGGCAAGCCGGGGCGCATTGTTAATGCCTTGGATATCATGCTGGAAGGCCCGTTGGGCGGAGCGGCATTCAACAACGAGTTTGGTCGTCCCAACTTGCTGGGGTATTTCCGTACTTACGAAGAAAAAGTGACGTCCCATAATGGCGAGGAGATCCGTGGCTACCATAAGCCGATCATGATTGCGGGCGGTATGGGCAACATCCGTGCCGAACATGTCCAGAAGAAGGAGATCCCGGTGGGGGCCAAGCTGATTGTCCTTGGCGGCCCAGCGATGAATATCGGCCTTGGTGGCGGTGCGGCCTCGTCGATGGCCTCCGGCCAGTCTGCTGAAGATCTAGACTTTGCATCGGTCCAGCGCGAGAACCCTGAGATGGAGCGCCGTTGTCAGGAAGTGATCGACCGCTGCTGGCAGATGGGGGACGCTAACCCGATCGCCTTTATCCATGACGTCGGTGCAGGCGGTATTTCCAACGCCCTGCCTGAGCTGGTTGACGATGGTGAGCGTGGCGGCCGTTTCCAGCTGCGTGATGTGCCCAATGATGAGCCGGGAATGAGTCCGCTTGAGATTTGGTGCAACGAATCGCAGGAGCGCTATGTATTGGCGGTAGCCGCCGAGGACATGGCGATCTTTGACGCTATTTGTCAGCGTGAGCGTGCCCCGTATGCTGTTGTTGGCGAAGCGACCGAAGAGCGCCACCTGACACTGGAAGACAGTCATTTCGACAATACCCCGATCGACATGCCGATGGATATCTTGCTCGGCAAGCCGCCGAAGATGCACCGCGATGTGACAAGCCAGAAAGCCGAGGGGATCGCCCTTGACCGACGCGGAATCAATATTGAAGAGGCGACCCACCGGGTGTTGCGCCTGCCAGCCGTGGCCGAGAAGACTTTCTTGATCACTATCGGCGACCGCACCGTGACCGGTCTGGTTGCCCGCGATCAGATGGTTGGCCCTTGGCAGGTGCCGGTAGCCAACTGTGCCGTGACCGCAGCGAGCTACGATACCTATCACGGTGAGGCAATGTCGATGGGCGAGCGAACGCCGATTGCCCTGCTTGACTTTGCCGCTTCTGCCCGTATGGCGGTGGGCGAGTCACTGACCAATATCGCCTGTTCTGATATCGGTGATCTCAAGCGTATCAAACTGTCGGCCAACTGGATGTCTCCGGCGGGTCATCCCGGCGAGGATGCGGGTTTGTACGAGGCCGTGAAGGCGGTTGGCGAGGAGCTCTGTCCGGCGCTGGGTCTGACTATCCCGGTTGGCAAAGACTCGATGTCGATGAAAACCAAGTGGGAAGAGAATGGCGAGCAGAAGGAAGTGACGTCGCCGCTGTCCTTGGTGATTACCGCGTTTGGCCGGGTAGAGGATGTGCGCAAGACGGTGACGCCGCAATTGCGAACTGATAAGGGGGATTCGACCCTGCTGCTGATCGATCTTGGCTGCGGCAAGAACCGTCTTGGTGCAACGGCCTTAGCTCAGGTTTACAAGCAGCTCGGTGATAAGCCGGCAGATGTAGACAGTCCTGAGTTGCTCAAGGGCTTCTTCGAGGCCGTTCAGTCCTTGCTGCGTGATGGCAAGTTGCTGGCCTACCACGACCGCGGTGATGGCGGCCTCTACACAACATTGGCCGAGATGGCCTTTGCCGGTCATACCGGGGTTGAAGTTGATCTGAATACGACTGGCGGCGATGCATGCGAAGACGTATTGGCGGCACTGTTCAGTGAAGAGCTGGGTGCGGTGGTTCAGGTTCGTACCGATGATTTGGATAAGGTGCTGACGGTATTGGCCCAGTATGGCCTTGAGGCGTGCAGCCATGTGATTGGTACGGTTGTCGATGAAGACGTGCTGCGTATTTGGAACGGCAATGACCGTGTGCTGGAGCAGAGCCGTACCGAGCTGCGTACCATCTGGGCAGAAACGACTTACCAGATGCAGGCTATGCGGGATAACCCGGCGGGGGCGATGCAGGAGTTCGAGGCTAAACAGGATCCTGCCGATCCGGGCCTGAATGTGGCGCTGAGTTTTGATATTCACCAAGATGTTGCTGCGCCATATATTGCGACAGGTGCCAAGCCACAAATGGCAATCCTGCGCGAGCAGGGGGTCAACTCCCATGTCGAGATGGCAGCAGCTTTTGACCGTGCAGGTTTTGATGCCAAAGATGTCCACATGAGCGATATTCTGTCGGGCAGGGTACAGCTGGATGGCTTCAACGGCCTGGTAGCCTGTGGCGGTTTCTCTTATGGTGATGTGCTGGGGGCCGGTGAAGGTTGGGCGAAGTCTATTCTGTTCAACAATATGGCTCGTGAGCAGTTCGAGCGCTTCTTCCACCGCAATGATACGTTTGCCCTTGGGGTTTGTAATGGCTGTCAGATGATGTCGAATTTGCGCGAGCTGATCCCGGGTGCTGAGCTATGGCCTCGTTTTGTTCGCAATGAGTCTGAGCGATTCGAAGCCCGTTTCAGCCTGGTGGAAGTACAGCAGAGTGATTCGTTGTTCTTCAACGGAATGGTAGGCTCGCGGATGCCGATAGCCGTTTCTCATGGCGAGGGCCGTGTCGAGGTGCGCAATGGCGAGCATTTGGCTGCTATCGAGCAGTCGGGAACGGTTGCCCTGCGTTACTTAGATAATTACGGCAAAGTTACCGAGAATTATCCTGCCAACCCGAATGGTTCGCCGAACGGTATTACCGGCTTGACGACCCAGGATGGTCGCGTGACGATTATGATGCCGCACCCTGAGCGCGTGTTCCGTACCGTGGCCAACTCTTGGCATCCGGATGATTGGAGCGAAAACAGCCCATGGATGCGGATGTTCCGTAACGCAAGGGTTAATATCGGCTAAGCCGGCCAGATTGATGATTGAACAAAAAAACCGCTCTTGGTAGCGGTTTTTTTTGTTTTGTGCGTGTTTTCCTCGCCATTATGTCAAGACTGTGATTAATCTGATATCGCTGGGTAAGGGATAGCACAGGAGGCGGTATGATTTTTTTCGATCTCGATAATACCTTGCTGGATCATGATGGTGCGGAGCAGAATGCGATAGAAGCGTTTGCCGCGAGTCATCCGGGTGAGCTGGTGGCCGGGACCGAGGCTATCGGCAAAGCATGGCGTGATATATCGGACAGCCAGCGTGCCCGTTGGCGGGCTGGGGAGCTTGATTTTGAACAGTTGCGCCGAGCACGGATCAGTGCGTTGTTCCAGCGGCCGCTGACGGTTCGCGAGGCCGACAGCCTGATGGCCGAGTACTATGCCCTCTATCGCCAGCATTGGCGTCTGTTTCCTGATGTGCTTCCAGCCTTGGAGGCCCTGAAGGCTGTTGCGTCGATGGCGATTATCACCAATGGTTTCGCTTACCATCAAGAAGCCAAACTCAAGCAGATGGCTATTCGTGATTATTTTCAGTTCATGGTGATCTCCGAGCAGGTCGGCCATGCCAAGCCCCATCCCAATATTTTCCGGCAGGCCCTACGCCAGTCAGGACTCAGTGCCGAGCAATGCTGGTATATCGGCAATCATCCCGATAATGACGCCACCGCCGCCAGTCAGCTTGGGTTTAAAGCCGTGTGGTTAAATAGACATTACCAAGACACTCCCAGCCCATCCGTTCAGGTGAATACTCGGGTTGTCAGAACCCTAGGCGGCTTTGTCGAGCTGGTTAAAATGAACGGCTAGTACGATTGTCGGCATATCAGTACACGTAATGCGTGTTTATGCTCGACATTGAGCGAAAAATGTTCAAATAGTTATTGTGTAGATTGTAATAGCCACATAAAATGTGCGCCTATTTTATTAACCATATTCGTAATACTTTCACGGAAGAGAGAATAATATGGATCATTCACGCAAAGGATTAAACCGTGCCGCGCAGTTGCTGGCCGCCTTGGTCGTTGTCTGCTTGCTCCGCTATGCCGACAGTTTTGCGATTATTTTCAGTTTCATGCAACTCGGGGTTGTGCCGAGCATGGTAACAGCATTGATCCTGTTGTCAGGCGTGTTTGCTATCGTTGGCCTGTGTCGAGCCCATCGCTGGGGATTTATCCCGCTCTATTTTTTTATCCCAGCCGTTACCCTGTTTTTTGGTTACAGCTTGATCCCCTTCCTGCCCCTGTTATTTGTCCCCGAAGTCCGCCAACTTGTCATTCTGTTAAGCAACAGTGCAGTGATGCTGTTCTCAGTCATGCTGCTGCTGAAAATGATGGACACCGATGTCGTATTGCCCAAGGAAAAGTACTAAACCGGCTATCAACCATTTGTTATACTTGCCCCTTTAAAGGTCATGGTACCGCAGGGCAAGCAATGCTCCGGTCTCCAGGCCATAGCTCAGCTAAGGATGACGAGAATGAAGAAAATAGAAGCCATTATTAAGCCATTCAAGCTTGATGATGTTCGCGAAGCCCTTGCCGATGTCGGTATCACCGGGATGACAGTGACCGAAGTCAAAGGGTTTGGCCGCCAGAAAGGGCACACCGAGTTATACCGTGGCGCTGAGTATATGGTCGATTTCCTACCCAAAGTGAAATTGGAAATTGTCGTTTCAGACGAAGTCGCAGACCAATGCGTCGATACCATCATCGAAACCGCGCAAACCGGTAAAATCGGTGACGGCAAGATCTTCATGTTCGATGTGGA
Organism: Photobacterium aquae; assembly: GCF_001029445.1. GTDB lineage: Bacteria > Pseudomonadota > Gammaproteobacteria > Enterobacterales > Vibrionaceae > Photobacterium > Photobacterium aquae. Next base: position 177,714 of record NZ_LDOT01000012.1, on the reverse strand, counting down.
GCGTGTGGTGCGTATTCGGACTGGCGAGGAAGACGAGGACGCCATTTAAAGTTCGTTATGACGTTGCCGTTTCGCTCTCAGTCTGCATCGGAAGTACTCATTTATGCGTATAAACACCGGGCTGGATACAAAAAAGCGTGCTCATGGAGCACGCTTTTTTATTACGGTTAATTGCTTACGCTTCGGCTTGTTGCTTGACGTTGCCGACGTAGCGGCCGGGCTTGTGGTTCATGGCCAGTACCAGGTTGAGCATGAACGCCCCGATCACCGAATAGAGCAGAATCATTGGGCTGACCAAGAAGAACGAGGCAGTCAGGATGGTTAGGTCAATGCCCATCTGCAGTTTGCCGGCCGACCACCCGAATTTCTCTTGTAGGTACAGTACCAGGACGTTGAAGCCGCCGAGGCTGGTTTTGTGGCGGAACAGGATCAGCATACCCAGTCCCATGAGTATACCGCCGATCACCGCGCAGTAGAGCGGCTCAAGTCGGCTGATTTCCAATACGTGGTGGAGGTTGTCTGTGATGATAGAAACCAGTCCGCCGGAAAGGATGCTGGTCAGCGCGAAGCTGCGTCCCATTCTAAACCATGCCATCAGGTAGAACGGGGTATTGGCCATGAAGTAAAGTTGACCGAAACTCAAGTCAACAAACTGGCTCAGTAGCAGGGCAAGGCCCGTGGTGCCGCCGGTTAGCAAATTGGCTTGCTGGAGGAAGAATACCCCCTGAGAAACCACGAAAGTACCGGTCAAAATAGCAATGAGATTTTCTTTGTGAGAATGGGGGATACCGCTCAAGACAACGCTCCTTATGATTGAGCGGGCTATGATACTGGTGAACGTAATATGTGCGCAGAGGGGGCGTCGAATTGCCCTTGTTGGCACTGTACAATTTTATTTCCGCAGTTGTAAAAAAATAATTGTCGGTGTGACTTGTCTCGGTATGTGTTATCGGCTGGCGGAATCTAGAACAAATTGAAAACAATTCATCCCCATATTGAAATAAATGCCAATAAAAAATCACATTAGGGACTATCTGATTTAGATCAAATTCTGTAAAATACGACGTTATCTACCGGTGCAACGAAAACGTTTGCGTCCACGTGGCGCCTAGCTTTCCGTTTTTTCATATTTGTGCCAGAAATGTGTGTTTACCGTCTTTTGGTAACAGTGGCAGGGTAAGCTCGCTCCTGTTAACAAATGGGTTTGAGAACAATCTGAGTCAGGAGATACAGATGCTAAAACGCGACATGAACATTGCCGATTATGACGCTGAACTATATGCAGCTATTCAGGAAGAAACTGCGCGTCAGGAAGAGCATATTGAGCTGATTGCCTCTGAGAACTATACCAGTCCTCGAGTAATGGAAGCACAGGGTTCCCAGCTCACCAACAAGTATGCCGAGGGCTACCCGGGTAAGCGCTACTACGGCGGCTGTGAGTTCGTGGATAAGGCTGAGCAGCTGGCCATTGACCGTGCTTGCCAGCTTTTTGGTGCTGAGTATGCCAACGTTCAGCCGCACTCTGGCTCACAGGCCAATAACGCGGTGTACATGGCGCTTTTGAATGCAGGCGACACTGTCTTGGGTATGAGTCTGGCACACGGTGGCCACCTGACCCACGGTTCACCGGTGAATTTTTCGGGCAAGCTGTATAACGTTATTCCTTACGGCATTGATGCCGATGGCCAGATTGACTACGCAGAAGTCGAAGCGTTGGCGCTTGAGCACAAGCCTAAGATGATTATTGGCGGTTTCTCTGCTTATTCGCAGATCGTTGATTGGAAACGTATGCGTGAAATCGCTGACAAGATCGGCGCGTATTTCTTTGTCGATATGGCTCACGTTGCGGGTCTGGTTGCTGCGGGAGTTTACCCGACGCCTGTGCCGCATGCCCATGTCGTGACCACCACTACCCACAAGACTCTGGCTGGCCCTCGTGGTGGCTTGATCCTGTCTAATGGCGGTGAAGACCTATATAAGAAGCTGAACTCGGCTGTTTTCCCTGGTGGTCAGGGTGGCCCACTGATGCATGTGATCGCCGCTAAGGCTGTGGCATTCAAAGAGGCGATGGAGCCTGAGTTTGCAGAGTATCAGGCGCGTGTTGTTGAGAATGCCAAGGTCATGGCGGGTGAGTTCATCGAGCGCGGTTACAAGATCGTCTCTGGCGGTACCGAGAACCACCTGTTCCTTGTGGATTTGATCGACAAGGGGATCACCGGCAAAGAAGCTGATGCCGCGTTGGGTGCTGCCAACATCACCGTGAACAAGAACAGTGTACCGAATGATCCGCGCAGTCCGTTCGTGACGTCGGGTATTCGTGTTGGTACACCGTCGATTACACGCCGCGGCTTTACGGCGGAAGATGCCAAGCAGCTAGCTGGTTGGATGTGTGATGTGATGGACAACATCGACAAGCCAGAAGTGATTGAGGCGACCAAGGCCAAGGTGCTGGATATCTGTAAGCGCCTTCCTGTGTACGCTTAATTGTGCTTTGCGCCAGTCATGGCGCATCAAAATAGAGGGCTGGCCGTTGGGCCGGCCTTTTTTGTTTTGAAAGCGGTCGACGCCTATTTACGCGCTGGCAGGCGGTAGTTTTTCATTTGAAAAAACGCCATAAGGGATTGAAATGGGTTACACTGGGGTATCGAAAGAGAGGAGGCAAGATGCACTGTCCTTTTTGTGGTGCAAACGACACCAAAGTTATCGATTCGCGTCTGGTGGCTGATGGTCATCAGGTGCGTCGCCGTCGCCAGTGTTTGGCGTGTAACGAGCGTTATACCACGTTCGAGACGGCGGAGTTGGTGATGCCAAGGGTAATCAAAACCAATGGTAACCGCGAACCGTTTAACGAAGACAAACTGAGCGGCGGAATTCAGCGCGCGCTGGAAAAGCGGCCGGTCAGCACCGACGATATCGAGCGGGCTATCAACAATATTAAATCTCAGCTTCGGGCAACCGGTGAGCGGGAGGTTCCATCGGAAATGGTGGGTAACTTGGTGATGGAAGCGCTCAAGGAACTCGACAAGGTTGCCTATATCCGATTCGCATCGGTTTACCGCAGCTTTGAAGATATTCGCGAGTTTGGTGAGGAAATTGCCAAGCTGGAAAAATAAGCTAAGACCGGGAGCGTTGCTCCCGGGTAGTCTCTCATGAATCAAAATCAGATTTTCTCACCGAATGACCACGCCATGATGCAGCGAGCCATCAGTCTGGCAAAACGTGGTCGCTACACGACAGCACCTAACCCGAATGTCGGCTGTGTGATCGCACACGGCGAAACGATTGTCGGCGAAGGTTTCCATTATCAGGCCGGTCAGCCCCATGCCGAGGTTTTTGCCTTGCGAGCCGCGGGCGAACAGGCGCGCGGCGCAACCGCCTATGTCACCCTCGAACCATGTTCCCATTATGGTCGAACCCCACCTTGTGCCGAGGCATTGGTAAAAGCCGGTGTTGCCCGGGTAGTGTGTGCGATGGTTGATCCCAACCCGAAAGTGGCCGGCCGCGGGATAGCAATTTTGCAGGCTGCTGGCATCGAGGTTCAAAGCGGTTTGCTTGAAGCCGATGCAGAGGCGCTTAATCCCGGTTTTATCAAGAGGATGAAAACCGGTATGCCGTTTGTCCAGCTCAAGCTGGCATCCAGCCTTGATGGCCGCACCGCATTGGCCAATGGTGAAAGCAAATGGATTACCGGCCCGGCGGCACGGGCGGATGTTCAGCGGTTGCGTGCCTGTGCCGGAGCGATTCTTTCGACCAGCGCCACGGTGCTCGCTGATGATCCGTCACTCAATGTTCGCTGGGATGAACTGGGGGCTCAGGTGCAGGAGATGTATCCGCAGCAGAACTTGCGCCAGCCGGTGCGGGTGATCATCGATAGTAAGAATAGGGTCACGCCTGAACATCGCCTGTGCAGTTTGCCTAGCGAGATCGTTTTGGTACGCCATAGTGATGATGGCGAACAATGGCCGGATCATGTTCGCTCGTTGCTATTGCCACAAGCGAGCGCTGATCAGGCGGGTATTGATCTGAAGGCAATGATGGCGGCATTGGCTCAGCAGGATATCAACCATATTTGGGTCGAGGCCGGTGCCGGGCTCGCTGGTGCCTTGTTGTCCGCCGGTCTGGTCGATGAGCTGATCGTCTATCAGGCGCCGAAATTGATGGGCAGCGACAGCCGCGGCCTGATTGGTTTGCGCGGTCTGACGGCGATGGAGCAGGTGCCGGAACTGGCGATTTCCGATTTGCGTATGGTAGGTGGTGATATCCGTATTACCGCTGCTATCAAACAACATTGATTAAGAAGGGTATTCATGTTTACTGGCATTATCGAGGCAGTGGGTACGATTGCGGCCATCACCCCGAAGGGAAAAGACGTTTCTGTGACGGTTGAATCCGGCAAGCTGGATCTTTCCGATGTAAAATTGGGTGACAGTATTGCCACCAACGGTGTCTGCCTGACCGTCGTTGCCTTGACAGGCTCAGGCTATGTGGCCGACCTGTCACTGGAAACCTTGCAGCGGACGGCATTTGCCTCATACCGGGCAGGCGAGAAGGTGAACTTGGAAAAGGCGATGCTGCCGACAACCCGATTCGGTGGTCATATGGTATCTGGCCACGTAGATGACGTCGCTGAGATTATTGAGCGCAACCATACCGGTCGGGCGATTGAGTTTTGGGTCAAGGCACCGGCGCATTTGGCTAAATATATTTCCGAGAAAGGCTCGGTATCGGTTGACGGGATCAGCCTGACGGTCAATGCCATTCGTGGCAATGAGTTCAAGCTGACCATCGTGCCGCACACTGCGGCAGAGACGACGATGGAATCGTTCAAGGTCGGTCGCAAGATCAACCTCGAGGTTGACGTTATCGCCCGTTATCTGGAGCGCCTGATGCTGGGTGATAAGGCTGCCGAAAAATCGTCGGTAACCCTAGATTTGCTGGCTCGCAGCGGTTTTCTGCGTTAGTCCCATTTATGACAACAGGATAGGTACCCTCTATGGCATTGAGCAGTGCAAAGGAAATAATTGAAGATATCCGTCAGGGCAAGATGGTGATCCTGATGGATGACGAAGACCGCGAGAACGAAGGTGACCTGATCATCGCCGCGGAAAAAATCACCCCGGAAGCGATCAATTTCATGGCGCGGCATGGTCGCGGCCTGATCTGTCTTACTCTGACCAAGACCCGTTGCAAGCAGCTTAACCTGCCATTGATGGTGCAGGACAACACCGAGCAGTTCAGTACCAACTTTACCGTTTCGATTGAGGCCGCCCACGGGGTGACAACCGGTATTTCTGCCGCCGACCGGGCCACTACCGTGTTGGCTGCGGTTGCCGGCTCGGCCTCGCCTGCTGATATCGTGATGCCGGGGCATATCTTCCCGTTGATGGCGCAGGAAGGCGGGGTGCTTGCCCGTGCCGGCCATACCGAGGCTGGTTGTGATGTTGCGCGCCTGGCTGGGCTTGAGCCGTCGAGTGTTATCGTAGAGATCCTCAACGAGGACGGTACGATGGCCCGCCGCCCGGATTTGGAGGTCTTTGCCGCCCAGCATGGCCTCAAACTGGGGACCATCGCCGATCTGATCGAGTACCGCAACAATAACGAAACGACGATAGAGCGGGTTGCTGCCTGCAAGCTGCCGACTGAGTTTGGTGAGTTCGAGATGGTGACTTACCGTGACACCATCGATAACCAGATTCACTACGCGCTGAAAAAAGGCGAAATCACCGCCGATATGCCAGCCTTGGTACGTGTCCATTTGCAAGATACTTTCAAGGACATCCTCCATTCGGGGGCATCGCAGTGGACGTTGCCGACGGCAATGAAGCGCATTGCTGACGAAGGCGGAGTACTGGTGGTGCTCAGCAAACCGGAATCGCAAGAGGCATTGATTGGCAAGATCTTGAATATGGCTGCGGCAGACGAGGGTCGCCCGGCAATGAAGGTCAATCCGAAAGACCAGCTTCGTCAGGTCGGAGTCGGCTCGCAGATCTTGGCTGATCTCGGGGTATCAAAGATGCGACTGTTGTCATCGAGCACCCAGCGTTACCATTCACTGGCAGGTTTCGGCCTCGAAGTGGTGGAATATATCTGCGAGTGATAGGTCTGGCCGTTTAATCGTGCCAGTTACATCGTGTTATCCGGTGGGGATGGCGGGGGAAATCAGCGATGAATATGCCAATTGGTATAACGCATAAAGTGTGATAGACTCCCGCGGTTTCTCATACCGGAAAAAAGACATAGTCACAGGAAGGCCCATGAAGGTAATCGAAGGCGCCATCGCGGCACCAAACGCAAAAGTTGCTATCGTAATTTCACGCTTCAATAGCTTCATCAATGAAAGCCTGCTTGAAGGCGCACTGGATGCTCTGAAACGTCAGGGTCAGGTGAGTGATGACAACATTACTGTTGTTCGCTGCCCAGGTGCGTATGAGCTACCTTTGGTTGCTCAGCAAGTAGCAAAGAGCGACCGTTATGACGCGATCGTTGCGCTTGGCTCTGTGATCCGTGGCGGTACACCGCATTTTGATTATGTTGCCGGTGAGTGTAACAAAGGTCTGGCACAGGTAGCTCTGGAGTACAACACTCCGGTCGCTTTCGGTGTCTTGACTGTAGATACTATCGAACAAGCCATCGAGCGTGCCGGTACCAAGGCTGGTAATAAAGGGGCAGAGGCTGCACTAAGCGCGCTTGAAATGGTTAATGTCCTGTCCCAAATTGAATCCTAATGGGGGTTAGTGTGAAACCAGCCGCACGTCGTAATGCACGTCACTTTGCTGTACAAGCAATTTATTCTTGGCAAATCACCAAAGGCAATGTTGCCGATATCGAGCAGCACTTCCTTTCGGGTGATCACTTCGAAGAAGAAGCACATCAGGCAGAAGCCCCAGTTATGGCTGTGCCACACACAGACGTTGCATACTTCCGCGATCTGCTAACAGGTGTTGTTCTGAACCACCAGGAACTGGACAGCAAGATGCGTCCATACCTGTCTCGTCCTCTACAGGATTTGGATCAGATGGAACTTGCGCTGCTGCGTCTTGCTATGTACGAGATGCTAAAGCGTGATGACGTACCTTACAAAGTTGTGATCAACGAAGCTATCGAACTGGCGAAAGCCTTCGGTGCAGAAGACAGTCACAAGTTTGTGAATGGTGTGCTGGACAAAGCAGCACCAACACTTCGTAAGAAGTAAGTAATACGAATTAAAAAGGCCAGCTTTGCTGGCCTTTTTTCTATGTAATGATATTTGAGATAGACACGCAGATTCACTATGGCTTCAAATGAATTTGACCTAATTGCCCGTTATTTCGAGCAGCAGGCAGTGACCCGCAAGGATGTTGCTTTGGCTATCGGGGATGACTGTGCCTTGTTGGATATTCCAGCAGGAAGCCACCTTGCCGTGAGTACCGACTCGCTGGTGGCCGGTACCCATTTTTTGGCCGAGGCCGATCCGCAGTGGGTTGCCCATAAAGCATTGGCTTCAAACCTGAGTGATTTGGCGGCGATGGGTGCGGCACCTGCCTGGGTATCGTTGGCATTGACTATGCCAGCGCCGGACGAGGCATGGTTGGCAGAGTTCTGTAAGGGTTTCTTTGCCCTGGCAGAGTATTACAATGTTCAATTGGTCGGTGGCGATACCACCAAGGGGCCGCTGAGCATCACCCTGACGGTACATGGCTTTGTGCCACAAGGGCAGGCACTGACCCGAAGCGGGGCAAAAGCCGGAGACTGGTTGTATGTGACCGGCAACCTTGGTGACAGTGCGGCAGGTCTGTCGTTGATCCTCGGTGAGCGGGCGTGCCGTGATGAGGCGCTGGCAAGCACCTTGATTGACCGCCATTACCGTTCGCAGCCGCGGTTGCTGGCTGGGCAGGCCCTGCGCCAAATTGCTTCTGCGGCATTGGATATCTCTGATGGCCTTGTTGCCGATTTGGGGCATATCCTCAAGCGCTCCGGGGTGGCCGCCGAGATCGATGTCGATAAGCTGCCGTTGTCAGATGAGCTGCGGCAGTTTGAACCTGATTTGGCCAAAGCCCAGCAGCTAGCCCTTAGCAGCGGCGAGGAGTACGAGTTGTGCTTTACTGTGCCGGAGCAAAATCGTGGCGCGCTGGAAACGGCCTTGGCCCATACCGGGGTTAAAGCAACCTGTATCGGCCGGATCCGAGTTGGCAGCGGGCTATCGTTAGTTAAAGCCTCTCAGCCGTTGGACTGGCAGTTGACCGGTTATGATCATTTTGCGGAGTAAGTTGTGGTAAATCCGAAAGAGAAAATCATTCTGAGCAATCCTTGGCATTTGTTGGCGACGGGATTTGGTAGCGGCCTGTCACCGGTTGTACCGGGAACGATGGGCACATTGGCCGCCGTGCCGTTTTATTTTTTGCTGGCCCAATTGCCGTTTGTCGCTTATCTGGCAGTTATTGCCGTCTCTGCTGTTATCGGGGTGGCAATTTGCCAGAAGACTTCCGACGATATGGGCGTGCATGATCACGGCAGTATCGTCTGGGACGAGTTTGTCGGCTTTTGGATCACCATGGCGATAGCCCCTGCGGCAACTTGGCAGTGGGTGCTGGCAGGTTTTGTCCTGTTCCGCTTCTTTGACATGGTCAAGCCGTGGCCGATCAGCTGGCTCGACAAGCATGTCCACGGCGGATTTGGGATCATGGTGGATGATATTCTGGCTGGTTTCATGGCGATGATTGCACTGTGGGGCGTGGGTAACTGGCTTGGCTGGTAATCGTGCCGTTATCGGCGAAGGCCCCTTGTTATGAATGGATAACGAGGGGCTTTTTTTTATCGCTCTGATCAAGGTTTCCTCCACGATATGCAACCGCTCGTCTAGGCTTGAAAATAGCGATGACAAGAGTGGTGTGATATGGATGGATTACGTAATGTATTGATATTGTTATTGGTGTTTTTATGGGGGGGAGGTGGCAGCCCCCCTAGTGCGATAGCACAAGTGTACCCCTCTACGGCGACAGGGTGGGTGCTTCCGGGAGCATGGCAAAAACCATTAGCACCTGCCATGTTTAAGACCCCCGATGATGTCAAACAATGGGAAGCCGCCCATGCCGATATTATTTTTGGCAGTTTGCAGGATGTTGCCAAAAATACCCAGACCATTGCTCTGGGCTATATGTACAGCCAGAAATGGGATTGTCGCCCCGGGCGTCAAGAAGCGTGGATGCACCGACAGGCCATGCGGCAAGGGTTCGATCCTGAGAATATGTATCTGCACTATGGTGAGGATACTGTATTGAAGGTACCTGTGATTAATAGCGGAATGGCCGCTCTGCTGAACGGGAAGCCATATCATCTGCTGTTAGTGCGTGACGGTAACTTTTCGACGGCTCGTTTGCCAATGCGTATCACCTCCGCCGACACGCTTTTTGCGATTTCAGCATACCCTAGTCAAGATGTCATTATTGACGCCCATGCTACGCCAACAGTGGCGTTGAGCCAGCCAAATACCGCGGGGGATATCGGGCAATGGCGCTCAGTAAAGATGGCATGGCAGCCTGTTAACGCGAGCAATTCCCCCTCAGCGGGCTCGGCATGGCAAGGGGAACGGTTAGATCAGATCACATGGCAGCCTGCATTGGCTCGTTATCAAGGGCGAATGTTGAATTCAGGCCTGAAAGCCTTGGATGACGGGCTGCCAGTATGGGTCATGGCATTGTCGTGGCCTGTTGACGGTACGGTTCACGCAGTGACGTTTCAGCCGTGGATCACCACAAAGGGCGATGCCATGCATTTCCCGGGGTGGGATGATCGAAATGATCAGGATGGCGATGGCTGGGTGAATAATCAAGAGTGGGGGGCACGTGCTAATACTGCGGCCAGTGCCCGCTTTCGTCATCAGGCCCGGGTCATTCCGGCTGGGCACATGTGGCCCAATACCTGTTGGTATCGCACTAATTTTACCGCTCCAGCCATCAATACCCTGCATGCGCAATGGTATCGCCATGATTGGCAGCAACAAGGTCTGAGCGGGGCCTATAACGATGATATGGCAAAACTGCTTGGTGAAAATCAGTTTTCTCTGTTGTCGGGGGGAACTCTCATTGAAATCACCCACCCCGTCGGCCATCAACACACCTCAATGATTTATGCCCAACAGATGGCCAATTTCTTACAGTTGGTGAAGACAACGACGAAAACACAGTGGCTTGCTGCCAATATATCGGAGTTAAACCTCTGGGAATATGCAGCGTGGCCTACTGCTTTTCGGAATGTCGTGGATGTATGGCTGCGGGAGCATTATTTGAGCCCGGCTGTGGGTTTGGAGCGTTTGCAACGAAAATGGGACAGCTTTGCGCTGGCGAAACGTGATGATAAAAGTCTGATTATGGTGACGACCAAAGGCGGGCGAAGCAGCCAGAACCCTCTTAGCCCTGAGGCATGGAACCAAGATATAGCCACCGGGCTGGCCTTGTACTATTTATTTAACATTCCAGGCCAGACGTATTACCACAGCTGGAATCAGACATTCTACTACGGCAGCGGTAATACTGACGTCAGTCAAGATAATCCCACAAATTCGACGTGGTATCGTGGTGGCGTGCCGAAGAACTGGGCCTATCAACCTAGCGCCATGCTGCGAGTCGCCATCGGTAGCCCCGTTAATGCTCCGGCTGGCTATCCCCCAGTATATTGGCAGAGCAAGGTAGACAAAGCGCCCTCATCGCATGATGTGATTAAAATCAATCAAACAGAGCGCGTGCCACTCAATCCTGCAAACTGGTTTTGGCTGTACCGCAGTGGTTGGTGGGGGGAGTTTCCGGAAGAAGGGGTGATTGCCCGTCAATATAGCGAGGGGCTGGTGGTATACCGAGCCACACGCATTCATGATGATCCCCATTTTTTCCATGCCACACCGCGTCGCGTCTCATTGCCCGGCGAATATCAGCGCGTGAATGTCGATGGGTCACTCAGCCAGCCTGTGCGTCACATTGAGTTAAAAGGGTATGAAGGGGTGGTGTTAAAGCGCTACCCCAGCAGGTAATTTGCGCTCAGGCGAAATAAAAACACCTCATGACGAGGACTCGAACATGAGGTGCTTATTTAATCGTGATACCGATTGCTGTGGTTAATCAGCAAGGTAGGCGCGGATCTGCTTTTCAATACCCGGGCCATCGATCTCAAGCATGGCATGAAGCTCTGCTTGGGTTCCCTGCTCGATAAAGCGGTCCGGCAGGCCGATGTTTAGCACGGGGCGCAGGACTTTTTTCTTCATCAGCAGCTCGTTGACACCACTACCGGCACCGCCGGCAATCGCATTTTCCTCTACTGTTACCAGCACATCATGCGATGCCGCGAGTTCGAGGATCAGGGCCTCGTCGAGCGGTTTGACAAAACGCATATCGGCAACGGTAGCGTTGAGGTTTGCTGCTGCTTCAAGAGCATAGGCCAGCGTCGTGCCAAAGTTGAGGATAGCAACGCTTTCGCCTTCACGGCGAACGATGCCTTTGCCGATTGGCAAGGCCGTCATGGTTTTTTCTGGTACCGCACCGGTACCGCTGCCGCGTGGGTAGCGAACCGCGCTTGGACCATTGTGGCGATGGCCGGTATAGAGCATTTGGCGACATTCGTTTTCATCGCTCGGCGTCATGATCACCATGTTGGGGATGCAGCGCATGAAGCTCAGATCGAACGAGCCTTGGTGGGTTTGGCCGTCGGCACCGACTAGTCCGCCGCGGTCAATGGCAAACATGACCGGGAGATCCATGATGGCGACATCATGGATCAGCTGGTCGTAACCGCGCTGGAGGAAGGTCGAGTAAATCGCCACGACCGGATTGTAACCGCCAATGGCCAAGCCCGTAGCCAGCGTCACGGCATGCTGCTCGGCAATCGCCACATCGAAGTACTGGTCAGGATATTCTTTGGAGAAGCGTACCATGCCTGAGCCCTCGCGCATCGCGGGGGTGATCGCCATCAGTTTGCTGTCTTCGGCTGCCATGTCGCACAGCCAGTCGCCGAAGATGTTTGAGAACGTCGGTTTGCTCTTGGCTTTGGGGATCGGATTTTGGGTCAGATCGAACTTGGGTACGGCATGGTAGTTGATCGGGTCGGCTTCGGCCGGAGCATACCCTTTGCCTTTCTTAGTCATGATATGCAGGAACTGCGGCCCTTTGAGGTTGCGCATATTCTTGATGGTCTTGACCAGCTCTTCGACATCGTGTCCGTCGACAGGACCGATGTAGTTGAAGCCCAGTTCTTCGAACATGGTGCCAGGGACAACCATGCCCTTCAGGTGTTCCTCTGCACGCTTGACCAGCTCTTTGATCGGCGGTGCACCGGAAAGGACTTTCTTGCTGCCTTCTCGGATCGTGGTGTATAGGCTGCCGGAAAGCAGGCGGGCAAGGTGGTTGTTCAGCGCTCCGACGTTTTCCGAAATAGACATTTCGTTGTCGTTGAGGATCACCAGCATGTCAGGATGGACATCACCGGCATGGTTCATCGCTTCGAATGCCATCCCCGCGGTGATAGCCCCGTCACCGATCACACTGACCACTTTGCGGCCTAGGCCTTCTTTCTCGGCGGCGATAGCCATGCCTAGCCCGGCGCTGATCGAGGTCGAGGAGTGGCCGACAGACAGGACGTCATACTCGCTCTCTTCACGCCACGGGAACGGGTGGATACCATTCTTCTGGCGGATCGTCTGCATCTGCTCGCGGCGTCCGGTCAGGATTTTATGTGGGTATGCTTGATGACCGACATCCCAGATCAAGTGGTCGAACGGAGTGTTGTATACATAGTGCAGGGCGACCGTCAGCTCGACGGCACCTAAACCAGAGGCAAAGTGGCCACTGCTTTGGCTTACCGACTTGAGTAGGTAAGTACGTAATTCGTCACACACTGCAGGCAGGCTTTCGACTGGCAGCAGGCGGAGCTCATCTGGCGTATCGGCCAGAGCCAGATGAGGGTATTTTGAAATATCCAGTGTCATATCATTCACGGCGCTTGTGGTTATCAGGTCAGCTAACCCTAGTTATTGCGCTCGATGACGTATCGGGCAAAAACTTCTAATTGCACTGTATTGTAGGGTATCGCATCTAATGCGTGTAGCGCCTGTTGATACAGTTGTTGTGCTTTTGCCTTTGCGCCATCCAACCCGAGAAGAGCGGGATAGGTACTTTTGTCCAGCTCGATATCCGAACCCTGCGGTTTGCCGAGGGTCTCGGTATCACTAATTACGTCAAGAATATCGTCTTGGACTTGAAACGCCAACCCAATTGCATCGGCATAGTGATCGAGCTGCGGTAAAACCGCGATCCCTTTTTCGCCGGCAGCCAGCGCACCAAGACGGATGGCGCAGCGGATCAGGGCACCAGTTTTGTGGCGGTGGATGGTTTCAAGCTGCTCAAGGCCGACGTGTTTACCTTCGGCGTCTAAGTCGAGCGCTTGCCCCATGCACATACCAGCCGCACCCGAGGCGCGGGCCAATTCCTGAACCATCGCGATACGTTGACTATTGCCATCGTTACTGAGCGGACCGCTGGCAAGAATTTCGAAGGCCAGGGCTTGTAGCGCATCACCGGCAAGGATTGCATTGGCTTCGTCGAAGGCAATGTGGCATGTTGGCTGGCCGCGGCGCAGGGCGTCGTCGTCCATAGCCGGCAGATCGTCGTGGATAAGCGAGTAGGCGTGGATGCACTCGACGGCGGCTGCCGGAGTGTCCAAGTCTTCCTGCTGCGCTCCCAGCATCATACCGGTGACATAGGTCAAAAACGGGCGAGCTCGTTTCCCGCCAAGCAAGGTACCGTGCCGCATTGCTTTGATCAGGGTCTGATCAGCAAAAGGCTGGCGATCAATCCAGTCACCCAGTTGTTGGTTGTTGCGTTCCTGGAAGTGCAGCAGGGACTGCGATAGTGACGACATGTTATTCATTATCGGTTTCAAAATCAGTCAGAGGCGCATTGTCATCGGCTTGGAGCAGGATCTCAACACGCTGTTCGGCTTCGGTCAGCTTTTGCTGGCTGGCTCGGGCCAGTGCGATACCGCGCTCGAATTTTCTCAGTGCGTCTTCTAGTGCGATATCCCCAGATTCCAGCTCATTGACGAGGGAATCGAGTTCGTCCAGTGCGGCTTCAAAAGCCATATTTTCCGGTTTCTTGGCTGCCATAATCTTGTCGTTTCTTTTGTCGTGTCCGCAAAATAGCGTAGAGCGTAATAAGGGTCAAATTATCGCACAGGAATGTGTGCCGCAGGCAAAAAAAATCATCTTTTACGCTTTGAGGCTAAATCAATTTAGTGTTCTGCCGATAAAACGAGGAACTTAATTGTCGTGGTTTTGCCAATCGTCTATTGAAAGACCCTTGCGGTAGGATAAAATGCCGCGGTTTGAATCACATAATAATGTAACAGCAGGAGACTACTAGGTGGATTTAGCGACCCTTATCGGATTGGTTGGGTCCTTTGCTTTTGTCATTATGGCAATGGTGATGGGCGGAAGCTTCGGCATGTATGTCGATACCCAGTCGATATTGATTGTAGTATGTGGCTCTATGTTTGTTGCAATGATGCAATACAGTATTGGCCAGTTTTTCGGTGCCGCGAATATTGCGTTGAAAGCCTTCATTTTCAAATCTGACAATCCTGAAGATTTGATCGCCAAGATCGTCGAAATGGCTGATACGGCACGTAAGGGCGGTTTTTTGGCATTGGAAGAAATGGAAGTGGAGAACAGCTTCTTACGCAAGGGCATTGATCTGCTGGTTGATGGCTACGATGCGGAAGTGGTACGCGCTACCTTGCAAAAGGATATTTCGCTGACCAATGAGCGCCATGAGCAGGGTATCAGTATTTTCAAGGCGCTGGCTGAGGTTGCCCCGGCAATGGGGATGATCGGTACGCTGGTTGGTCTGGTGGCGATGCTGTCGAATATGGATGATCCGAAATCGATCGGTCCGGCGATGGCTGTTGCGTTGCTGACAACGTTGTACGGCGCGATTATGGCCAACATGATGCTGTTGCCTATTGCCGCTAAGCTAGGGTTACGCAAGGACGAGGAGAAGCTTAACCGCCGCCTGATCCTTGATGGAGTATTGGCAATTCAAGATGGTCAGAACCCGCGGGTGATTGATGGTTATCTGAAAAACTACCTCCATGAAAAGAAACGTATAATCGCAACTGACGAAGAATAGGGGGCGTAATGGAAGACGGACATAAGTGCCCTCCTCCCGGTTTGCCGCCGTGGATGGCAACTTTTTCGGATTTGATGACGTTGCTGATGTGCTTCTTCGTGTTGCTGCTATCGTTTTCCGAGATGGATGTATTGAAATTCAAGCAGATAGCCGGTTCTATGAAGTTCGCTTTCGGTGTCCAGAATATGCTGGAAGTGAAAGACATCCCGAAAGGAACCAGTGTGATTGCCCAGGAGTTTAGGCCGGGACGTCCCGAGCCGACGCCGATTGAGGTGATCATGCAGCAGACGATTGACATGACCAATCGCAGCTTGGATTTTCACGATGGGGATTCGGCCCGCGCTGGCGGTACGATGCGAGATGCCGGTGATAAAAACGGTGGTAAGCATGCCGATACCTCGGTGCTTGATCTTGATACAGAAAGTGCTGAAGAGCCTAGCGAGGCCCAGAACAAGCTGAAGAACTCCCTTGAGATTGCGTTGAACCGTGAAATCGAGGAAGGCTCGATAGAGCTGGAGAACCTCGGCCAGCAACTGGTGATCCGCATTAAAGAGAAAGGGGCGTTCCCTGAAGGTTCCGCCTTCTTGCAGCCGAAGTTCCGGCCGCTGGTCCGGCAGGTGGCGGAATTGGTGAAGGATGTCCCTGGTATCGTCCGGGTATCGGGCCATTCTGATAATCGGAAGCTGGATTCTGAGCTTTACCGTTCCAATTGGGATCTGTCTGCACAGCGAGCGGTATCTGTCGCTCAGGAGATGGAGAAGGTGAAGGGCTTTGACCATATGCGCCTGCGTGTGCTGGGTCTGGCTGATACCCACCCACTCAATAAGAACAAGACCCCGGCTGAGCGTAAGGCCAACCGACGGGTGGAAATCTCGGTGATGCAGGGTGAACCGTATTACACCGATGAAATTCCAAGTGAAGCCAGTAAAACCAAGTAAACCATTCAGCCTCGCGAGTCGAGGCTGAATTTTTTGTGGCAGGCAATTAGTACAGTGCGGGCAGGGATAAAAAAACTGCCTACACTATAGAGAAATACGGCGTTCCTGCCCGTGTGGCATGGGGCGGCGGTAAACCCATTTTTCTGGGCGGGCAAGTGAGCTTACATCATGCAGGACGACATCCTTGTTTCGGCAATAGCCCGCTTGCTGTATAATCCGCGCCTTTGATCCTTTTTGGCAATGTTTGGCCCAGTGTAGCGAAGCGTGTTATGAAATTTATCGTTAAACCCCATCCTGAGATTTTCGTCAAGAGTGAGTCTGTTCGTAAGCGCTTTACGCGAATCTTGGAGTGCAACATCCGCGTGATCCTTCAGCGCGTGTCTGATTCCATCGCGGTTTACAACCGCCGTAGTTATATCGAAGTGTCTTCGAAAGACGAGTCGCTGCGCGATGACGTGCTGACAGTACTGACGCAGACTCCGGGTATTCACCATGTGCTTGAAGTGAAACAAAGTGAATTTACCGATCTGCACGATATCTACGAACAGACGCTGGCACATGTTCGCGACCAGCTGGAAGGCAAGACATTCTGTGTTCGTGCCAAGCGCGTCGGCAAGCATGATTTTACCTCTATTGAGCTTGAGCGCTATGTAGGTGGTGGCTTGAACCAAGCGGTTGCAACCGCCTCTGTGAAGCTGAAGAACCCAGATATCACCGTCCGTGTCGAAGTTGAAGACGAAAAGCTCAACCAGATCCTTGCCCGTCACAAAGGCCTTGGTGGTTTCCCGCTGGGCACGCAGGAAGATGTACTGAGCCTGATTTCCGGTGGCTTTGACTCCGGCGTATCTAGCTACCTGCATATCAAGCGCGGCAGCAAAGTGCATTACTGTTTCTTCAACCTAGGCGGTCCGGCTCACGAGATCGGTGTTAAGCAGGTTGCCCACTTCTTGTGGAAGAAGTACGGTTCGTCGGCTAAGGTGAAGTTTATCTCCATTGACTTCGATCCGGTTGTTGGCCAGATCCTTGAGAATATCGACGACGGCCAGATGGGCGTTGTGCTTAAGCGCATGTTCATGCGCGCTGCTGGTATGGTTGCCGAGCGTCTGGGGATCCAGGCTCTGGTAACGGGTGAGGCGCTAGGTCAGGTATCAAGCCAGACTCTGACCAACCTACGTCATATCGATGGCGTGACGGAATCTCTGATCCTGCGTCCGCTGATCAACTGGGACAAAGAAGACATTATCAACGTGGCGCGTGAAATCGGCACGGAAGATTTTGCCAAGACCATGCCTGAGTTCTGTGGCGTGATCTCGAAGAGCCCAACCGTGAAGGCGGTCAAAGAGAAGCTGGAAGCCGAAGAAGCGAAATTTGACTTCACGATCCTAGAGCGAGTGGTTGCCGAGGCCCGTATTATGGATATCCGTGCGATCGAGAAAGAGAGCCAGGAAAAAGCCCCAGAAATCGAACTGGTAGACCAGATCGACCAAGGCGCAATTGTGCTTGATATCCGTAGCCCGGACGAAGAAGACGAGAACCCGCTGGAAATCGACAACGTTGAAGTCAAGCACCTGCCGTTCTACAAACTGGCAACCCAGTTTGGCGATCTGCCGCAGGACAAGACGTACCTGCTTTACTGTGATCGCGGCGTGATGAGCCGCCTTCAGGCGCTGTACCTGAAGGAAAACGGTTTTGACAACGTGAAGGTATACCGTCCGTAATCGGGCAGTAGCTGGAAATGACAAATAAAAACGAGAGCCTAGGCTCTCGTTTTTTTTTCGTCGCAACAGCTGGTTTGTCAAACCGAGAACGATGCTTATTAGCGTGTTTCGCCTTTTGGCATGATGTCAAAGTGCATGTGCGGCCACATCACCATCGGCTCGGCGACATCTGCGGCAAGGGGTTTGCCGGCTAGCTGGGCGATGATCGCCAGTGCAAATTCCTGCGAGGTGCCGGGACCTTGGCTGGTCAGCAAGTTGTCATTTTTGTCATAGACAACCCGCTTAACGCGGAGCTGTTGCTCCGGAATATGGCTGTGGAAGGCTGGGTGGGCGGTCATGATTGCCTTGGGGAAGAGTTGGTGGTGGACAAAGACCAGCGCCGGCGCCGCACAGATAGCAGCGACCAGTTTGCCGTCGAAATGGTGCTGTTTGACGAACTCGATAACCAACGGGCTGTCACGGAAACATTCCGATCCACCAAGTCCGCCCGGCAGTACCACGCAGTCGAACTGCTCGTCGGCAATTTTGGCCAGTGCGACATCGGCGACCAGCTTGATCCCGCGTGAACCGGTGACGATCAGCTCGCCGTTGGAATCGGCGCTGGCGGTGGTAACGTCGAAACCTGCCCTTAGCAGGATATCAATCGTATTGATCGCCTCCATTTCTTCCGTACCCGGTGCAATGCAGACGGCCACGCGGATGGGGGTTGCGGTTGACTGATCAATGGTCATGGTAGTGTTGCTCCAGTTGTTTGATTTGCTGCCACAGGGCGCGGTTGGCCGGTACGGCGATGCCGTGGCTATCGGCCCGGGCTATCAGATACCCGGTAATATAGTCGATTTCGGTCGTCCTTTGGTGATAAACATCCTGATTCATGGATGATTTGTTGGCAGCCGTCGCCGAGATGACGGCGGAGGTTTGCTCGAGCAGGTCGGTGACTGTTGTCGGGTAGCCCTCAGCGGACATGACAGCGGCCACTTCTTCGCAGATCTGTGTAAGCTGCGGGGTAAATTCATTCAGTGCCAGATGGCCGTTACGGCATTGCAGAATCGCAGTCAGCGGGTTGATCGCACAGTTGATGGCCAGCTTTTGCCACAGGGCCAGACGAATATCCAGAAGCCATTGGCATGGGGCAAGGGCCTGATCGAACACGGCGGCCAAGTGTTGGTATTGCTTTCCAGCCAGGTTCATCGCCCCGAGCCGGGTCGGCCCCAATCCGGTATGGGTAACCCCCTGTTCGGTGCGAAGCGCGCCCTGAGCCGTGGTCGCGTAGAGTATCGGATGGTCGGGCAGTTGGTTGAGTACGGTATCGTGAGTGCCCATACCATTGTGCATCACCACGATAGGGGTACTGGGTGGGAGCAGGTCTTCCACTGTTGCCAGTGCCGCATGTAGCTGGAATGCCTTGACCGTAAAGATCACGATATCCGCCTGTGCAAGCTGGGTGGGGTCGTTGGCCTTAAATGGCCATGTCTGGATTTTTTCCTCTCCCAATGGCTGGAAGCGGATTTCGCATTGGTCGGTGTTATGCCGGGTCCAGAGATGTACCTGATGGCGGGCGGCGAGCCGACAGGCCCATAGTGAGCCGACGGCTCCCGCCCCGACGATGGTGATTTTCAACAGTCGTATCCTTTACTCGTTGGCAGGAGGTTAGGATACCACTGCTGGGTAAATTCCGCGGAATCAGAATTTATAGGTGACTGAAAAGTAGTGGCTGATCCCGGTGGACTCGAAGCTGTCGCTGTCTTCTATCAAGTAGACATCGTTATAGAGCTTGAATCCATAGCCGACCGAGTAACGGTTGGAGTGCCAGTAGAAGCCATTGAACATCACCCCACCGTGATTGGCCTGCGAGTTGCCCTTGAAGGTGTCGTCAGCGGCAAATTGGTAGTCGATATAGCCCTGATAGGCAATAAAGCTGTCGTTGCTGAAGGTGTAGAAGGGCTTGAACCAGTTGGTGGAGAGTTGGAGACCATTCCAGTCTTTGTTGTTGATATCGTAAAGGCCGTAGAGGTTAAGCCCCACCTTGCCAAACCACGGGACTTGGATGTCGGAGCCTATTCCCCAGAACGAATTGTTGACTGGTGGGAAGTCGCTCTCTTTCGAGTAGCCGCCGTCCCAGTTGAATAGGGTAGCGATGTAGAGTTCCTGAACAGGCCCGAACGAGAGGTCGGTTTTGGTCATGGCGTCAAGAGATGCCCGGGGGGCAAATTTCATAAATATCTTCGGGCGGTTATTCTTGTCACTACCGTCATGGTCGGTGAGGTCGAAGACGTCGACGTAACCATAGAGGTCAAAGATTCCAGAGCGGCCGCCAAATTCCATTTCTAGATAATCGTGTCCGGAAGGATCATCGGGAGCGCGAGGGAGTTCTTCGAGGGCATACATCAAGTTGAACTGCAGCCATTTGTAATCATTCTTATGGATGTCATCGGAATAGTCGACGGCCAACCCCAAGGGGGAGAAGGCGAGGGAAGCACCTAAACAGGATAATTTTAGAATATTATTCATGATGAGATCTCTAACCATTTGCCATTGCTTGTTCTCTGAATTTCCTTTTCGGTGCCGTGATGGGACCGCAGGAAAAAGACCAGAGTATTGTGATTGTCGAGGAGGGACTCCTCTTAGTGATAAAGGCTAGTGGAAACTCTCAAGTGTGGGGCAGGGTCTTCACGACGTCGCTGCTATCGTGCAAATTGGGAGGGATTCGTCTTGAAAAGAGCTGTAATAATAAGCACTAAACTGCAATGTCTCGTTAGTGATTACTATCTTAGTATTGAGAGGGTATAAAAAAAGCACCCGAAGGTGCTTTTTTTATGTAAGAGAACTTATTAGAAGTTGTACTTAACAGAGTAGATCATTGCGTTGTCGTGACCCTGCTGGCCTAGCTTGTTGTAGGCGTAGCGGTACTGAACACCGGTAGTTACAGACTCTGTAACGTTCCACCATAGTGCCAGCGCGCCGTTTGCTGTTAGGTCGTCGCTTTCGCCAGACGTTGCTAGGTATGCGTCGTCACGGGCAAATTCTGTTTCGTGCCAGTTAGACACCATGAAGCTCTCGCCGAATGCCTTGAAGTTGTACATTGCAGACCAACCAAGCATACCGCCGTTCATGCCTGAGAACGAACCTGTCGCTTCTGGGCCGAATGTCTTGGTAGTGATGGTGTGGTGGAAACCAACCCATGGATTGAATGCCCAGTTGTCACCGCTGAAGCTGTAAGACATACCCAATACGGTGTTTTGTGCTGTGAAGCTGTTGCTGTTGGTGTTGTACAGCTGACCGTAACCGCGTAGTTCTTTCAGGCCAGTTTTAACCGCGATAGAACCTTTGATTGACGTACGTACATCGTCAGTACCGTTTTCTAGGTTTTCTAGATCCGCGAAACCGTATAGTTCACCCCAGCTAAAACCTGCACCGCCTTCAAGCTCAAGGTAGCTGAAGTCTTCTTTGCCAGAACGGTTTTCTGTGCCGTTTGACCAGTCAAGGTAGTTTACGCTTACGTTACCAAAACCGTATAGGTATTCAGCTTGGGCAGGAACCGCTGCCGCTGCAGCCAATACGCTCAGTGCTACTAGTGATTTACGCATGGGTTAAACTCTCGCTAATTGTGTATGTCATAACTGGGCTTTTGGGCTGCCCTTATTGTGTTGGGAGGATTCTATTGCTTTACATCACCTTTGGGAATGTAACGGTTGCGCAAACCTTTGCGAGTTGTGACCATGATCTCCTGTAATCGATTACATTTCCTATGTAAAGTGAACTGGCGCGTATTTTTTACGCAAGAAAAGGTATTTTTTTTGAGCTTGATGTGAATGAGATCAAGAGGGGGGGCAGCGTAGTATGCCGATTTGGGTGGGGAAAAATTTATTTTTTGGGGCGGCTTGATGTTTATCAACAAAAAACCGCCCCTAAATGCCAATTTGGAATTTATTTGTTGGGGTTTGGCTCGCTGCGGTGGAACAACGCTTGCCGTTTGGTGATCATTGAAATCAAAATCAGTACCGGTAACCCGATCAGCGCGGTTGTTAAGAAGAAGGTATTGTAGCCAAAGTTGTCGACATAGACCCCGGAGAAGCCAGCAATGAACTTGGGGAAAAGCAGCATGATTGAGCTGAACAGTGCGTATTGGGTGGCCGAGAAGGCGACATTGGTCAAGCTCGACATGAAGGTGATAAACGCCGCTGTCGCGATGCCTGCGCTGAGATTATCCATCGAGATCACGAGAGCCAACATCGGCAGTGAATTGCCAATCAGTGAGAAGATCATGAAAACCAAGTTGGTGGCGGCTGATAGTACCGCACCGAGGGCAAGAACCCGCATGGTATCGTATTTGCTCACCAGCATGCCGCCTAGCGCCGCACCGACTAGGGTCATAACAACCCCGTAGATCTTCGAGACCGAAGCGACATCGGTTTTGCTAAAGCCCATGTCATAGTAAAAGGCATTGGCCATTACCCCCATCACGACATCGGAGATTCGGTAGCAGCTAATCAGTGCCAGCAATAGCATCGCATGTTTGCCATAGCGGTCGAAGAAGTCTTTGAACGGCAT
Organism: Photobacterium aquae; assembly: GCF_001029445.1. GTDB lineage: Bacteria > Pseudomonadota > Gammaproteobacteria > Enterobacterales > Vibrionaceae > Photobacterium > Photobacterium aquae. The sequence goes on along the minus strand of NZ_LDOT01000012.1, from coordinate 155,361 downwards.
GACTGCAGCGGTATAGAACCAGGCGGTCAGGCGGGCAGTACGTGGTGAAAACCCACGCTCAAGCAATTGGTTGCGATACTGTTTTTCGACATTGTCAATTTGGCTGCTGTCGATCTTAGGCTCGTGGATGCAAAGGGCTGTGATGAGGCCGACCAGCATTAGGCTGGCCATGATCAGGTAGGCGATCATCCAGCCGCTCGGATCATAGCTTGTATTGGATCCAAACCAGGCAGCAAAGGCAAGAGCCCCGGCTCCGGCCATGATCATTGCAAGACGGTAACCTGTCATATAGGCGGCTGCGAGGGCGGCTTGCAGTCGCTCTGTCGCCATTTCGATCCGGTAGGCGTCGATGACAATGTCCTGCGAAGCTGACGAGAATGCGACGATCACGGCAAATACTGCCAGCTGGATTAGATCACCCTGCGGGTTGCTAATTGCCATGCCCGCCAGTGAGGCGATGATCAGCAGTTGCGAGAACACCATCCAGCCCCGTCGCCGGCCAAGTTTGTGGGAGAAGAAGGGGACAGGGAAGCGATCAATAAGCGGTGACCAGATCCACTTGAAGCCGTAGGCCAGTGCGACCCAGCTGAAAAAGCCGATATCGGTACGGCTGACTCCTGCTTCCCTCAGCCAGAATGATAAGGTGCCGAAGACCAGCAGTAGCGGTAGGCCGGACGAGAAGCCGAGGGCAAGCATGATCAGGACTTTTTTCTCGAGATAGACCCGCCAGCCTTGTTGGTTGTTGTCGAACGATTGCTCCATGGCTTCCTCTGATAAGTGGGACAGTACTGCGAAGGCGCATTATATCAGCGCTGGGGTTGAAATCGGTATAGTAGCAAGCCGTGAGGCAAATTCAGTAAAAATCACGTAAAAGCGACAGAGGAGGAGAAATCGAGAGACGAGGCTTGGCGGCGCTACCACCGCCGACTGACTAAGGCCTGATCCCTTGGATGTTGGCGGGACGATCGCCAATGCCCAATAGGTACTGGGCGGCACAACTGACTTTGTATTGGATGAAGTTATTGCCCAGCAGCTCGTGTTCTTCGAGAGATTCCAGCAAATGCATCAGATACCAGTAGGTTGATTCGTAATTATTTTGTGGTGAGCCGGAGGGGATGGAGAGTTTCCACCAATCGTGAAGGTGCTCAGTGACGGTGATCTTCATCGACTCATAGTCGACATCACCATAAATAGTCCCTAAGGCACTGATGGCGATGGCGGGGGCATATTCTTCGATATGCAGGGCAATTTGCTCGGGAGGAAGCTCCGGGGCGGAAGCGATGATTTTAAGCATAACGGTCACCTGGCCATAGGGCAGGCCAAGTGACCTTACCTATGTCTACTTTTTGAGAACTTCAATAGCTTCAATAACTATAGGCTGCTGAGGGACATCTTTCATACCCATAGATCGGATAGTCGTGGTCGGGATTTCAGTCATTTTTTCAATAACTGAGAAGCCTTTCACAACTTTTCCGAAAACGGCGTAGCCCGGATTCATCGGACTCGCATCAAGGAAGTTGTTGTCCTTGTAGTTAATGTAGAACTGGCGGGTTGCTGAGTTTGGATCTTGGGTACGAGCCATCGCAACAGTAGCCCGCAGGTTACTTAGGCCGTTCTTGGCTTCGTTCTTGATAGGTGCGTAGCTAGGCTGGCGTTTGAGATCTTTATCAAACCCACCGCCTTGAGCCATGAAGCCCGGGATCACTCGGTGGAATATGGTGCCGACATAGCTGCCGTCTTCAACATAGCGCAGGAAGTTCTGGCTTGATACCGGGGCACTTTTCTCGTCAAGCTGGATGACAAAATCCCCTAGGTTGGTATCGACTTTGACCTGAGTGGCTGCGCTGACGGGCAGCGCCAGACAGAGTAGCAATGAGGCAAGGGCGCGGGCCATTATAGGTTCTCCTGAAGGTAATGGTTTAGCTCTGGATCAGCATAGATGTCTTTGAGCACCGCGGTGATCAGGTTATCCATTGCCGTTTGCATATCTTCGATGGATGCGCTCATCGCACCGGTACGTTCTGACTTGCCCGAATAGCGCTTGATGAATTGGCCTTTCGGGGTCTCGACGACAAGCTGCAGTTGTAGCTTGCTGATAAGATCGTGGCTCATCACGCTGTGCTTGACGTTGACCATCGCCTCAAGAATATCCAAGCGCAATGTGTCTTTGCTGTCGGCACTGATGGTGTAGCCTTGGGCGCTCAACTGACGGTTCAAGGCGTCTTCAAGGGTGGTACGCAGGTTCTGTGAGCTATGCAGAGGCTGGACATTTTCCCGGCCACTGTCGACAACGGCGATGAACTGTGCGGTACGCAAATCACGGCTGTTGAGAGACAGGGTCTTGCCGTTTACGCTTGGCTGGGCGGCAATGACGGGTTGCGGGGTCAGGGTAAGCTGGGGCTCCGACGGTGTCGAGCAGGCTGTCAGCGCGAAAACCGAAGCGGCCACAAGAAGCTTTTTCATAGTGATACTGTCCTTAACAAAAAGAGCAGCTGCTTGGCAGCTACTCGCAAAGAGGCGATATTATGACTTAGTCGATTGATAGATAACAAACTTGTTGTTTTGTGCCACGACAGTGACATTGCCAAACAAGCGTTTTAGCTTGTCGTTGTAGCCTAGATGGCGGTTACCGATCACCCATAGTTTGCCGCCTTGACGCAATACATGGCGGGCATCGCAGAACATCTGCCAGGCAATATGGTCGGTGATGGTGTTTTGCTGGTGGAACGGTGGGTTGCACAGAACCAGATCCGTATCGTCAGCAGGCATCCCCTCAAGGCAGTTGTTGACGACTGCCGTTAGCTGGCTTGGGTCGGAGAGGTTGATGTTTGCATTGTGGCGGCAGGAGGCTGCGGCCATGAAGCTTTCGTCAACACATACGATCTTGGCGTCGGGATTGAGTTGGGCTGCTTTGATGCCGATCACCCCGTTACCACAGCCTAGATCGACAATTTTCTCATAACGGTTGTCAGCAGGAAGGTGCTCAAGGAAAAAGCGGGCGCCGATATCCAAACTTTCGCCAGAGAAAACGTTGGCATGGTTGGTAAGGGTCAGCCCATGCTCTTGAACTTGCCATTCGAGAGGGGCGGGTAGCGGTTGTGACAGCTCAGGATTGACTTGGCAGAAAATCAAACGTGCCTTCTTGACCGCCAGCGAGGTCTTGGTGTCCCCAAGGTATTTTTCGAATAGCTTGAGGGTCGATGTATGGATCTCTTTCGCTTTTGCTGCGGCAATGACCATAGTACCAGCAGGTAGAGACTGGCAGAGTTGTCGTAGCTGCCAGCTTAGCAAGCGGTTGTTTTTCGGTAGTTTCAGCAATACCAGTTGCGGGGCATCAGGGAGGGCCGCAAGACAATCGCTGAGAGTGACCTCATCTAGCTGGTTAGCATTGAGGTTGGCGAGTGTCGCTTGCTTGGCGATAAATGAATCCGTGACCGAGACGACCTTGCCGTACTGGGAATACCAGCATCCCAGTGCTCCGAAGCTGTCGTTCATCAGCAGAATAGGGCGGTCTGGATCCAACGCGTCGTAATTCTCACTGACGTAGTTGATCAGGTATTCATCTGCTGCATCCCATGCCTGCAGGGTTTCGTTTTGCCTTACTGGATAGCGCTGCAGCTGCAGCGTACGCCCGTGTAGGGATAGCTCAGGTTTCATTAACGGTTACTTTACGGTATGTTTACTCAATTGGCTGATATTTTCGCAAAACCAGCCTGTCCTGCAAACTTATTTATGACCTTGAAGAGAAAACATGGCTGCACCGTTGGCGGATGAAGCCCGAGGATAAGTACGATGATAGTCCAGCAACGAATTAAAGAAAAATTGGAACAGGCGTTCTCCCCCCTCCAGTTGGAAGTGGTCAATGAGAGCTATATGCACAATGTTCCTGCTGGTTCAGAAAGCCATTTCAAAGTGGTGGTCGTTAGTGCCCAGTTTGAAGGAATGCGCCTGATCGCTCGTCATCGGGCGGTGAATGCGGTGTTGGCAAATGAGCTGGCCAATGATATCCATGCCCTTGCGATGCATACCTATACCGAAAGCGAGTGGCAAAACCTATTTGACGGCGCGCCTGATTCACCGGCATGCCGCGGCGGTTCCAAATTTGACCAGTAGGCCTCTGTTATTAAGAGGCGGGCGTTTTTGATGTTCGCCGAAGATATGAAAAACCGCGTTGAAGCGGTTTTTTTTTCGCCGAAAATTTGAATGTGACGACAACAATCTTTGATTATTTTGTATACAATTCGGTATTCGCACACCACGGCCGGGTCTCTACGTGACTCCCGTAAAAGAAAGCAAATGGTATGCCTTAGGGGTATCAGAGCAATGGTGGTGGGGCAAGCTGCTATTATTATCCGGGTGGTAGACTCGGCGTGTCAGTAGGTAACGCAGAATGCGTGAATGCAGCGAACAATGTTAACAGCCATTAACATTGAGACATCTTTGAAACAATAGGCTTATCGGGTTCTTTGCTTGTATGTTGCTGATGTAGACGATTTGTTGGCCTTTTATTAACCCTGAAGCAAAAGTGAAAAAAACATTATAAAAAGCATGGATTTTTGCTTTTGTGCGTTAGTTCAAAATAATCAGCATATGACAGTATTGCGTTTAAAGAGTTAGCCGATTTTCAGCCTGTTTAGTGTGGTTTGGCATGGTAAAATCCCGTGGATTAATGGTAAAATCCCGGCCTCAAATTTACTCGCGGCGTAAGTTGTGACGAGTAGGTAAATTGGATGTTGCGGTGCTGGTGGTTACGTCAGCTTCGGACGAAGGAAAGTCGTGTCTAAATTGCGCAATAGAAAAATTTTTTCCCGTTAATGTAGTGCAAGTGCGTATGATTACAATAAAGAAGGGTTTGGATATCCCAATTTCGGGGACTCCTGCCCAGGCGATAAATGATGGCAAGGCCATCACCCGTGTCGCCTTGCTTGGCGAAGAATATGTTGGTATGCGTCCTACAATGCATATCCGCGTAGGGGATGTAGTGAAAAAAGGTCAGATTCTTTTTGAAGACAAGAAGAACCCTGGCGTTAAGTTCACTGCTCCAGCCAGCGGCAAGGTTGCAGAAATTAACCGTGGTGCGAAGCGTGTTCTTCAGTCTGTAGTGATTGATGTAGAAGGCGACGAGCAAGTTACGTTCAACAGCTATGAAGCAAACCAGCTAGCGCAACTAGAGCGTTCGGCAATTGTGGATCAGTTGGTTGAATCTGGTATGTGGACTGCGCTTCGTACGCGTCCTTTCAGCAAGGTGCCTGCCATCGATGCTGAAACCCAGGCTATCTTCGTAACAGCCATCGATACTAACCCACTAGCAGCTAACCCAGAAGTTGTTATCAACGAGCAAAGCGACGCGTTTGTTGCTGGCCTGACTATTTTGTCTCGCCTAACAAGCGGCAAAGTCATGGTTTGTAAATCTGGTGCTAGCCTTCCTCGTTCAAACGAAGCCAATATCGAAGAGCACGTATTCAACGGCCCGCACCCTGCAGGTCTGGTTGGTACGCACATTCATACTCTATTTGGCGCAAGCGTGCAGAATGTGGCATGGCACATCAACTATCAGGACGTGATTGCTTTCGGTAAGCTGTTCCTGACTGGTGAGCTATTCACAGATCGCGTTGTTTCTCTGGCTGGTCCAGTTGTGAACAAGCCACGTTTGGTACGTACTCAGATCGGTGCATCTCTAGAGCAGCTTACTGACTCTGAGCTGATGCCAGGCGAGCTACGTGTGCTTTCAGGCTCTGTTCTGAACGGCATTCACGCAGTGGGCCCGCATGCTTACCTTGGCCGCTACCATCTTCAGGTTTCTGCTCTTCGCGAAGGTCGCGAGAAAGAATTCCTGGGCTGGATTGTTCCTGGTAAGAACAAGTTCTCTGTAACCCGTTCTTTCATCAGCCAGTTCTTCCCTGGTCAGTTGTTCAACATGACAACGACAACCAACGGTTCTGAGCGTGCGATGGTGCCAATCGGCAACTACGAGCGTGTCATGCCGCTGGATATCGAACCAACGCTACTTCTTCGTGACCTGTGTGCAGGTGATATTGATAGTGCAGCCCAGCTTGGTGCACTTGAGCTTGATGAAGAAGATCTAGCACTATGTACGTTCGTATGTCCAGGTAAGTATGAATTTGGTCCAATGCTACGTCAGTGCCTGGACACAATTGAGAAGGAAGGGTAATTCATGGGTCTCAAGAATTTACTCGAGCAAGTTGAGCACCACTTTGAGCCAGGTGGTAAGCACGAGAAGTGGTTTGCGCTGTATGAAGCGTTTGCGACTCTTATGTATACCCCAGGTCAGGTAACACGTGCTGGTTCTCATGTGCGTGACAGCATTGACCTGAAGCGTATCATGATCATGGTATGGTTTGCGGTATTCCCAGCGATGTTCTGGGGTATGTACAACACTGGTCACCAGGCTATTGTTGCGCTAAACCACCTATACGCTGGTGAGCAGTTGGCTGCAGTTATTGCAGGTGACTGGCACTACTGGCTGACTCAGATGCTGGGCGGCACCATGTCAGTTGACGCTGGCTGGGGTAGCAAAATGCTACTGGGTGCGACCTACTTCCTACCTATTTACGCAGTTGTTTTTGCTGTGGGTGGTTTCTGGGAAGTCCTATTCTGTATGGTTCGCAAGCATGAAGTTAACGAAGGTTTCTTCGTAACATCAATTCTGTTTGCTTTGATTGTACCGCCAACACTACCACTTTGGCAGGCAGCCCTAGGTATTACCTTTGGTGTTGTTGTCGCAAAAGAAATTTTCGGTGGTACAGGCCGTAACTTCCTGAACCCTGCGCTTGCAGGCCGTGCGTTCCTATTCTTTGCATACCCAGCTCAGATCTCTGGTGATCTAGTATGGACTGCAGCGGATGGTTTCTCTGGTGCAACTGCACTGAGCCAGTGGGCTCACGGTGGTCAGTCAGCAGTGGTTAACACGGTAACTGGCGATGCAGTAAGCTGGATGGATGCCTTCATTGGCCGTATTCCAGGTTCAATCGGTGAAGTATCAACGCTAGCCATCATTCTTGGTGGTGCGATGATCGTATTCATGCGAATCGCTTCATGGCGCATCATTGCCGGTACTATGGTCGGTATGATTGCGACGTCTACGCTGTTCAACATCATCGGTTCTGACACTAACCCAATGTTCAGCATGCCTTGGCACTGGCACCTAGTTCTGGGTGGTTTTGCGTTCGGTATGATGTTCATGGCAACCGATCCAGTGTCTGCTTCATTTACTAACAAAGGTAAGTGGTGGTACGGCGCACTAATCGGTGCAATGGCTGTTATGGTTCGTGTGGTAAACCCTGCGTACCCAGAAGGTATGATGCTAGCAATTCTATTTGCTAACCTATTCGCACCTCTATTTGACAACCTTGTGGTTCAGGGCAATATCAAGCGGAGACTAGCTCGTCATGGCAAGTAATAACGATAGCATTAAAAAGACGCTGATTGTTGTTATCGCACTGAGCCTAGTGTGCTCTATCGTGGTATCAGCTGCAGCTGTTGCACTGCGTCCTCTACAGCAGAAAAATGCGGTACTTGACGTTCAGCGTAACATCCTTTCAGTGGCTGGCCTTCTGCAAGACGGTACTGACGTTACTGAAACTTACCAGAAGTTCATTGAGCCTAAACTGGTAGATCTTAAAACCGGTGAGTTCGTTGCTCAGTCTGAAACAGGTGCTACACCTGCTCAGTACAAGCAGCGTGATGCAGCGAAAGATCCTGCGCAGTCTATCCGCCTTACTGGCGAGCAAGACAAAGCGAAGATCATTCGTCGTGCTGACATCGCAACTGTTTACCTAGTGAAAAATGCGAACGACAAAGTTGAGAAACTGATCCTGCCTATCCACGGTGGCGGTCTGTGGTCAATGATGTACGCATTCATCGCAGTAGAAACTGACGGTAACACCCTTGCGGGTATTACTTACTACCAGCAGGGTGAAACTCCTGGATTGGGTGGTGAGATTGAGAACCCAACATGGCGTGCTCAGTTCGTTGGTAAGAAGATGTTTGATGACAACAACAAACCAGCAATTCGTATTGTTAAAGGTGGCGCTCCAGAGGGTGACATCCACGGTGTTGACGGCCTATCTGGCGCAACATTGACTGCGAATGGTGTTCAGCACAGTTTCGACTTCTGGTTGGGTGACATGGGCTTTGGTCCATTCCTAGCTAAAGTGCGTGCAGGAGAACTAAACAATGGCTGATACTAAAGAAATGAAGAAGATTCTGTTCGGGCCGTTTATCGACAACAACCCGATCGCGCTTCAGATCCTTGGTGTGTGTTCTGCTCTGGCAGTAACCACTAAATTGGAAACAGCTTTCGTAATGACACTCGCGGTAATGTTTGTAACCGCATTTGCGAACTTGTTTGTTTCTCTGATCCGTAACCACATTCCAAACAGCGTACGTATCATCGTTCAGATGGCGATCATCGCATCATTGGTAATCGTGGTTGACCAGGTGCTAAAAGCTTACCTGTACGATATCTCTAAGCAGCTATCTGTATTCGTAGGTCTGATCATCACCAACTGTATCGTAATGGGCCGTGCAGAAGCGTACGCAATGAAATCTGCGCCATTGCCATCGTTCCTTGATGGTATCGGTAACGGTCTAGGCTACGGTTTCGTATTGATCACTGTTGCTTTCTTCCGTGAACTACTAGGTTCTGGCAAGCTATTCGGTATCGAAGTGCTTCCTCTAGTGTCTAACGGTGGTTGGTACCAGCCAAACGGCATGATGATCCTAGCACCATCAGCGTTCTTCCTGATCGGCTTCATGATCTGGGTTATCCGTACCATCCGTCCAGAACAAGTAGAAGCGAAGGAGTAAGGGGACCATGGAACATTATCTAAGCCTTCTAGTTCGTTCGATCTTCATCGAGAACTTGGCACTGTCGTTCTTCCTAGGTATGTGTACATTCCTAGCGGTATCGAAAAAAGTGAAAACTTCTTTCGGTCTGGGTGTGGCAGTAACAGTGGTACTGGCTATCGCCGTACCAGCCAACAACCTGATCTACAACCTGCTGTTGAAAGACGGCGCGATTGTGGCGGGTGTTGACCTTAGCTTCCTGAACTTTATTACGTTCATCGGTGTGATTGCAGCACTGGTACAGATCCTAGAAATGGTTCTGGACCGCTTCTTCCCACCACTATATAACGCGCTAGGTATCTTCCTGCCGCTGATCACCGTTAACTGTGCGATCTTCGGTGGTGTATCTTTCATGGTACAGCGTGATTATAACTTTGCTGAATCTGTCGTTTACGGTATTGGTTCAGGTATTGGTTGGACGTTGGCCATCGTTGCGCTTGCGGGTATCCGTGAGAAGATGAAGTACTCAGACGTACCTCCAGGTCTACGTGGCCTAGGTATCACATTCATCACCGTTGGCCTTATGGCGTTGGGCTTCATGTCCTTCTCCGGCGTTCAGCTGTAATCAGGATAAAAGGAATAATCAATGGATATTATTCTTGGTGTAGTTATGTTCACCCTGATTATCCTGGCTCTAGTTCTAGTGATTCTATTCGCTAAATCTAAGCTGGTACCATCAGGTGACATCACTATCTCAGTAAATGGCGACCCAGAAAAAGCGATTACAACCGCTGCGGGTGGCAAGCTGCTAGGTGCCCTAGCAGGTAGTGGTATTTTCGTATCATCAGCGTGTGGTGGTGGTGGTTCATGTGGTCAGTGCCGCGTGAAAGTTAAATCTGGCGGCGGTGACATTCTGCCAACAGAGCTTGACCACATCACAAAAGGTGAAGCACGTGAAGGCGAGCGTCTGGCGTGTCAGGTAAACGTGAAGTCCGATATGGACATCGAGCTACCTGAAGAAATCTTCGGTGTTAAGAAGTGGGAATGTACTGTTCTTTCTAACAACAACGAAGCTACCTTCATCAAAGAGCTTGTGCTTCAGATCCCTGAAGGTGAAGAAGTACCGTTCCGTGCCGGTGGTTACATTCAGATTGAAGCTGAACCACATCACATTAAATACGCTGACTTCGATATTCCAGAGGAATACCGTGGTGACTGGGACAAGTTCAACCTGTTCCGTTACGAGTCTATCGTGAAAGAGCACTCGATCCGTGCTTACTCTATGGCGTCATACCCAGAAGAGAAAGGCCTGATCAAGCTGAACGTACGTATCGCGACTCCGCCGCCAAACAACCCAGACGTACCACCAGGCGTAATGTCTTCGTACATCTGGTCTCTGAAGGCTGGTGACAAGTGTACTATTTCTGGTCCATTCGGTGAGTTCTTCGCGAAAGACACTGATAACGAAATGGTATTTATCGGCGGTGGTGCTGGTATGGCACCAATGCGTTCTCATATCTTCGACCAGCTTCTACGCCTGAAATCTAAGCGTAAGATGACTTACTGGTACGGTGCCCGTTCTAAGCGTGAAATGTTCTACGTAGAAGATTTCGATACGCTAGCGGCGGACAACGAGAACTTCGAGTGGCACGTTGCCCTGTCTGATCCACTACCAGAAGATAACTGGGATGGTTACACAGGCTTCATCCACAACGTGATTTACGAGAACTACTTGAAAGATCACGAAGCACCAGAAGACTGTGAATACTACATGTGTGGTCCACCGATGATGAACGCAGCCGTAATCGGTATGCTGAAAGATCTTGGTGTTGAAGACGAAAACATCCTACTGGATGACTTCGGGGGCTGATAAGCCTTGACCCGCTAAATACTGGCTGGCTCTGTATGGAGCCAGCCTTTTTTCATAATAATAGATACAAGTTATGTTGTCAGAGGGTGGCAGCAAACAAACTAGTCTTTCATTTGGGGAGTTGTTGGATGAAGACGTTCCTGAACCGAGCATTGATGATGCTCGTATTGGCATTCGCCCTGTCGGCCTGTAGTGAGCAGCGTGAGCTCATCCATCTTAACGGTGCGACGATGGGCACCTATTATTCGATTAAGTTGGTTAAGCAGGAAGGCTTGCCGTCTGCGTCGGAGCTTCAGGCTGAGATTGATCGCCGATTGGAGCTGGTTAACGACCAGATGTCGACCTACCGCAAGCATTCCGAGCTCAGCCAATTTAACCAGCATCGCTCAAGCGAGCCGTTTGAAGTATCTGCCGATACAGCCAAGGTGGTTACCGAGGCATTGCGTCTGTCTAAGCTGACTGACGGAGCACTTGATGTAACTGTTGGCCCAATCGTTAACCTGTGGAGCTTTGGCCCGGAAGCGCGTCCGGAGAAAACCCCGACGGCGGACGAGTTGGCAGAGCGCCGCAAGGAAGTGGGTATCGAGCATTTGAGCGTTAAGGGTAATACTCTGATCAAGGATATTCCTGATCTGTACGTTGATCTGTCGTCGATTGCCAAGGGCTTTGGGGTTGATGTTGTCGCAGATTATTTTGATCAGCTAGGCGTTGCCAATTACCTCGTCGAAGTGGGTGGTGAGTTGCGTCTAAAAGGCAACAACCTAGAGGGCGTGCCTTGGCGTATCGCGATCGAAAAGCCGACCGAGGATGGTCACCGCGCAATTCAAGAAGTGATTGAACCTGGCAACATGGGTGTGGCAACATCAGGTGACTATCGCAATTACTTCGAGCAAGACGGTGTGCGTTACTCGCACCTGATCAACCCGAAGACCGGGATGCCAATTGACAACCATGTGGTATCGGTCACTGTGTTGAGCCCTTCATGCATGACGGCGGACGCGCTGGCTACGGCGTTCTCTGTGATGGGTGAAGAACAAGCATTGGCTCTGGCCAACAAAGAGCAGATTGCCGTGCTGTTGATTGTGAAAACCAAGCAGGGGTTCAAAGAGTATCCGTCCGATGCCTTTGTCCCTTACATGAAACAGAAATAGAGACATTTGAATGGCTATTTATCTAACAACCTTTGCTGTATTTTTGCTGGTGATCGCGGCGATGGCCGTTGGGTACATTTTCCAGCGTAAAACGGTTAGTGGTAGTTGCGGTGGTCTTGACGGTATCGGTATCGCTAAAGAGTGTGACTGCCCTGAGCCGTGCGATGCGCGTAAAAAGCGTGAGGCGCGAGCGGCCCGTCAGGAGGAGTGGAAGAAGAACCAGATTATCTGATCAGTTTTTCTGACCGCCAGACACGTCACGATTAGGTGTGGCGTGTCATCAACCACAAAGCCCGGTGAGTCCGGGCTTTGTGTTATTTGTACCTTCTATTGCCCTGCTTGCCATCCTGTATTGTCACGCCTTATTCCCCCTTTATTTGTCCGTTACTTTGCCTATAATACCACTGTATAAACGACCAGTTATTAGGTGATGTCGGCATGCTGTCTTCGCGTCCTAGCGCTCAATTAGAAAAACAGAGAAAGATCATCCATGTAGACATGGATTGCTTCTTTGCGGCGGTTGAAATGCGCGATAACCCGGCGTTGCGTGATATCCCCATTGCCATCGGTGGCCGCTCTGAGCAGCGTGGAGTGATCAGTACCTGTAACTATTTAGCGCGAAAATACGGTGTGCGTTCGGCCATGTCGACCGCCAAGGCAATGCAGCTCTGCCCGCACTTGACGTTGGTTTCCGGTCGCATGGCGGTGTACAAAGAAGTCTCCGGGCAAATCCGCGAAATTTTCCAACGCTATACCGATAAAATCGAGCCGCTCTCGCTGGATGAGGCATACCTTGATGTCACAGACTGCGAAATGCACCACGGCTCTGCAACCCTGATCGCTGAGGACATCCGCCGGGTGATCCGCGAAGAGCTGGATCTGACCGCCTCTGCCGGTATTGCACCGGTTAAATTCATTGCCAAAATTGCCTCTGACATGAATAAGCCCGATGGGCAGTTCGTCGTGACACCTGCTGAAATCCCTGCGTTTGTTGCCGATCTTAAATTGGAAAAAATTCCGGGGGTAGGGAAGGTCACTATCCAGAAGTTGCATGAAAAAGGGTTGTATGTCGGGCGTGATGTTCAAAATTATGATCGTCATCAGTTGTTGCAGCAATTTGGCAAATTCGGCCAGTCGTTGTGGTCGCGTAGTCACGGGATCGATGAACGCGAGGTGGTGGTGTCCCGCGAGCGCAAGTCGGTAGGGGTCGAACGCACATTTTCACGCAATATCAGTAGCTATGAGCAATGTTGGGACGTTGTCGAGCGGCTTTATCCCGAGCTGGAAAATCGCCTGAGGCGGGTTAGGCCGGATCTTGGCATTGCCAAGCAAGGGGTGAAGATAAAATTTGCCGATTTTCAGCAGACTACGGTCGAGCATACTCAGCCAACCCTCGACAAGCAGCAGTTTGTCGGTTTGCTCAAGGAAGCATTGACCCGCCAGCAGGACCGTGAAATTCGCCTGATAGGCATTAGTGTTGGTCTAGAGGTCGGCACCCGTGCCCAACAGCTATCGTTTGATTGGTAGTTTTTCGTTTACTTGTTTTTATCGTTTGACGGTTTTTGATCCCACCTTCGCCCTCCACTTGAAAAGGGGGGAGTTACTTGAAAAAAGGAGGGGGGGCTAGAGGTGGGCTATGGCATAAAAAAGAGCCCCGAAGGGCTCTTAATATAGTATGCCTTGTTGCAGCAGCACTTAGCCTTTAACCGGAATATTCTTCAGGATGGCAACCATCTGCTCCCAGAACAGACCAACGGTTTCGATGTTGACCATCTCATCTGGCGAGTGTGGGAATTTGATTGTCGGGCCGAAGGAGATCATATCCATTTCAGGGTAAGGCTCTTTGAACAGGCCGCACTCAAGACCAGCGTGGATCACCATGATGTTAGGCACGCGTCCGTAAATTCCCTCATAGGTTTCACGGAACAGGTGCATCACTTCCGAATCGGCATCCGGCTTCCAGCCCGGGTAGGCGCCAGAGAACTCGCAGTTCGCACCGGCCAGTGAAGCAACGGCTTTCAGCATGCCTTCGACATTGCTGCGGCCAGAATCAATTAGTGAGCGGATCAGGCAAAGCACGGTGATTTTGTCTGCATCGGTTGTGATCACACCGACGTTCAGCGAGGTCTCTACCACACCGGCAATATCATCGCTCATGCGGATCACACCATTAGGGCAGGCATTAAGCAGATTGACAAAACGGTTTTGGGTCTCGGCGGTGATAATGTCGGCAGGCGTATCCGCAGCTTCGGTGAACAGGTTGATATCAGTCTCAACGCGACCCAGCTCAGCGCTCAGTAGTTCACGGTAGTGGTCAAATAGGCTGTTTAGCTGATCAACGTTGGCCGCCGGCAGGGTAACAATGGCACTGGCTTCGCGTGGGATGGCATTGCGCAGGCTACCGCCGGTGATGTTGGCCAGACGTAGGCCCAATTCGTCGGCATGGCCGAATAGGAAACGGCCAAGCAACTTATTGGCATTGGCACGGCCAGTATGGATATCACAGCCAGAGTGGCCGCCTTTAAGCCCCTTGATAACAAGCTTGACGGCTTGGTGATCGGCCGGCACAGCTTCGCGCGCTGTCGTTAGGGTGATCGCACCGTCAACTCCGCCAGCACAGCCCATGTAGACTTCGCCTTCCTGCTCAGAGTCGGTATTTAGCAGGATATCACCTTCCAGCCAGCCGGCTTCAAGGCCGAACGCGCCCGTCATACCGGCTTCTTCATCGATAGTCAGCAGAACCTCCAGTGGGCCATGCTCGATATCTTTGGCGGCCAATACCGCAAGGCAAGTTGCCATGCCGATACCGTTATCGGCACCTAGGGTTGTGCCCTTGGCTTTCACCCACTCGCCGTCAACGTATGGCTGGATGGGATCCGTCGTGAAGTCATGAGCTGTGTCTTCGTTCTTCTGCGGAACCATATCGATGTGGGCCTGCAGGACGACGCCCTTGCGGTTTTCCATACCTGCCGTTGCTGGTTTTTTGATGATTACGTTGCCAGTTGTATCGCGGCGAACATCCAGACCTTCGCTTTTCGCGAATGCAATGATGTGCTGGGCAAGTGCTTCTTCATGCTTCGACGGGTGAGGGATAGAGCAGATTTGATCGAAAAACTGCCACACAGGCTGTGGCGCTAGTTGACTGATTTCAGACACAGCAGTCTCCTTATAAACCTTCGTAGATTAGCGATTGTGGTAGTACATTGTGATGAAAAATTTAAATATTGCAGAACAATTACCTATCGCAGTTAACCTTAAGCATATCACCGTGTACGAATTCGTAACAGATAAATATTGTGCCCAGCGGTGTGTTACAGGTTTTTATGACCGCGCCGATGTTTTTTATCCCGGTAGCACGGGTTTTACGTGTTCATTTGGTTTGTTGAATGTGCTCGGTAGGTATATCTGATGTTGCAATGTTGTGGTTATTGAATTTCTCACGCTGTAATAAAATTACAATGATAGGGGTGAAATGAAGAATGAAACGCAAAAGTGTGATGAAGTTAAAGAAAATGCTTGAAACTTTATTACGATAAGATTATAGTTTGATCATCTTCTGATACGAAGACGAACGACATAGCAAAATGCTCAGGACGAGCCCGATACATCGCCTCCATGGAACTGAGATTAAGTCGAAGCCAAGACGGCCTAGCACTATTGTTTATGTGTTTTAAACGCTTAATTAATCAAGGTGATAATAATGAAAATTTTTGAATCTGTTGCAAATTTCTGGAATAACCGTGCTGTTTACACTGGTAACTTCACGTACCCAACTTCGTTCGGCTACTAATTTTTGATTTTGTTTTGCTGGGTACTCAACCTGAGTGGTGCCGAGCAGAACGATGGAACTGTATTGTTCACCCCCCTATATTTTTGAGAATTTCTGGTAACCGCCTTTCGGTAACCGTCACATTCTTAACGCCACTTCTGATTGAAGTGGCGTTTTTTTTGTTTTCGCCCAGCTCCCATTTCTACAATCCCTTCTTTCTGGTATTTACGGGCTTCAATTGCACGCATCGCAATGTATTCGATTACATTATGGGTAGGCGGCCAAATAGCATGCTTATAAATGGAATATTATCGTTTGCGTAACAGAGATAAATTTTGATTGTTCAATTGTTGCACATGATAATAAGATGTTAATCCATTGATTTTTAATAATTAAATTCAAAAGCGTTAAGTAATGGATGTTTTTTATGCGGTTGTTGCACATCTCTAGTGATAATTTCCTTATTTTCTGGAAATCAGTGAGCAAGGCGCATATAATCGCCCCCCAAAAATAGATGACGCAAACGTTTTCTATTTTCGGCGGCAGCCTTGCTGGGATGAGTGAAGAGCAAGGCTGTGCACACTTAGCGGCGTAACCATCTCCAAGGAATCGAGAGCAATGCTTGAGAAACTATTCAAACTCAAAGAAAACGGTACTGATGTACGAACTGAGCTGTTAGCGGGTTTAACGACCTTCCTGACTATGGCCTACATTATCTTTGTTAACCCGACGATGCTTTCGCAGACAGGGATGGATCAGGGCGCAGTATTTGTTGCAACCTGTGTAGCGGCAATGGTGGGCTGTTTCATCATGGGCTTTGTTGCCAACTATCCGGTAGCACAGGCTCCGGGCATGGGTTTGAATGCCTTTTTCACTTATGGCGTTGTATTGGGGATGGGATACACCTGGCAGGTGGCATTAGCCGCTGTTTTCCTGTCTGGCTTGTGTTTTATTGCATTGAGCGTGCTGAAGGTTAGGGAGTGGATCATCAATGCGATCCCTCATGCCCTGAGGACGGGGATCTCTGCCGGTATCGGTTTGTTTCTTGCGTTTATTGCTCTGCAAAGCTCGGGTATTGTTGTCGATAATCCGGCGACCTTGGTGCAGGTGGGTGATTTTACTAGTTTCCCGGCGGCCATGGCTGCGCTGGGCTTTTTCCTGACCATCGCCCTTGTTCACCGCGGCTATAAGGCGGCGGTTTTGATTGCAATCTTGGCGGTGACCGCGATCGGTGTCGTGACGGGCAACGTCCAGTACGGTGGTATCGTCTCAATGCCGCCGAGCATTGCGCCAACCTTCATGCAGATGGATTTTTCCGGTGCAATGGAAGTGGGTCTGGTTTCTGTGGTATTTGCTTTCTTGTTCGTCGATCTGTTTGACACGGCAGGCACTTTGGTTGGTGTTGCGACTAAGGCCGAGCTGATTGACAAAGACGGCAAGCTGCCTCGTTTGAATCGCGCGCTGCTGGCTGATAGTACTGCGACCTCGGTGGGGGCGGTACTGGGTACGTCAAACACAACGTCATTTGTCGAGAGTGTATCGGGCGTTGCTGTTGGTGGACGAACGGGTCTGACGGCGGTGACAGTCGGGGTATTATTCCTGCTGGCCTTGTTCTTTGCACCGTTGGCGAGTATGGTGCCAGCGTATGCAACAGCAGGAGCATTGTTCTACGTTGCCATCCTGATGATGTCCGGATTAGTGAGCATAGACTGGCGTGACTTAACAGAAGCAGCACCTGTAGTTGTAGTTTGCCTGCTGATGCCGTTAACATATTCTATCGCCGAAGGTATTGGCCTTGGTTTTATTACCTATGCTGCTGTGAAAGTCATGAGCGGCAAAGGGCGTGATGTCAATATCAGCGTTTGGGTTATTGCCGCGCTGTTTATTGCTAAAATTATTTTCTTATAACAGTTTTATAAATACACCTAGCGGCCTGGCCGCTGACTCAGAGGTTCATCGGATATGAGTAATAAGTTCATCATTACCTGGGATAACATGCAGATGTATACCCGCCAGCTAGCTGAGAAGCTACTTCCTGCAGACCAGTGGAAAGGTATCATTGCGGTAAGCCGTGGTGGTTTGGTCCCGTCGGCAATCCTGGCCCGTGAACTTGGCATTCGTTACGTTGATACCGTTTGTATCTCAAGCTACGACCATGATCACCAGCGTGACATGAAAGTACTTAAGCAGGCTGACGGTGACGGCGAAGGCTTTATCGTGGTTGATGACCTTGTGGATACTGGCGGTACGGCAGAGATGATCCGCCAAATGTACCCGAAAGCTAAATTTGTAACGGTATGCGCCAAGCCGGCCGGTAAGCATCTTGTTGATGATTACGTGGTTGATATCCCTCAAGATACATGGATTGAGCAGCCATGGGACATGGCGGTAACGTTTGTTGAGCCGCTAGGCAAAAAATAACCGTTGTTGAGATTTACGCCGAGATACGAAAAAAGGAGCCGCAAGGCTCCTTTTTCTTGCCTGCCGTTTGATACCGGTAGCGTTAACGGCGGGGTATGGGTGATATACTCTGAGTATTATTTGGAAATTCCGCCGTTCTGACCGGCCACTGTTCGGCCGGTGCACTGTTTACCTGTCTTGTCAGGCTGTTGGCGGAACCACAATTGATGGAGTCTATCGTGTCCGAACAGTCCAAAGTTAATCTTTCCGAGAAGTTATTTGCCCCACGACAGACCAGTAAGGAAACCTCCAGTTTGGTGAAGCTGGCAGGGTTTGCCGATATGCCTGTTCATAATGCCCTCGACGGTGACAGCGAACATGGCTGGTATCGAATACTGCGCCGTCCGCAGTGGATCTGGCAGGGGATCGATCCGATTGAGATGGAAGCGGTTTTCTCTCGCATGGCGAATTCGGACGCCCCGCGAACCCGCGATGATCTCTTGGATACGGTTATTGGTTATAAGCCGGGTAACTGGGTCTACGAATGGAGCCAGCTTGGCGGCGAGCACCAAAAAGTGGCCCGGTATCTTATTGAGCAGGGACGGGGCGAGGAAGCTGCCAATGAGCTTCTCAATGCCAGTATGCACTATAGCATCGCGGCCTACCCGCATCTCAAAGGCGATGCGCTGGCAGCACAGGCTGAGGTGCAGGCCAACCAGACCTACCGTGATGCGATGGAGTACATGCCGCACCAGATGCGGACCATTGACATCAAATATGAAAACAAGACCTTTCAGGCGTTCATCCACCTTCCCCGTACAGACAAGCTGTTGCCCACCGTCGTGGTGAGTGGCGGTCTTGATACCCTCCAATCGGATTTGTGGCGTTTGTACCATAAGTATCTTGGTCCTGCCGGCTTTGCTATGGTGACCTTGGATATGCCGTCTGTCGGGCACAGCAGCCACTGGTCTTTGACCGAGGATACCAGCCGGTTGCATCAGGCTCTGCTCCAGCAGATCAAAGAGGTGCCTTGGGTTGACCATACCCGGGTGGCCATGCTTGGTTTTCGGTTTGGGGGTAACGCGGCGATTCGACTCGGTTTTCTCGAGCCGACCCGGCTTAAGGCCTGCGTGAGCGTCGGGGGCGTACTGCACAGTGGTTTGGCGGAGGCCAAGCGGCTGGAGTCGATGCCGAGGATGTACCTTGATATGCTGGCATCCCGGCTGGGTAAGCACGGCGTCTCCAAAACCAGCCTGATCTCTCACTTGTCGGCCTGGTCACTGAAAACTCAGGGGCTGTTGGGGCGTCGTCGGAGTGAGGTGCCGATGTTGGGGCTTGGCCTCAAGGGCGATCCGGTGTGTTCCGAGATGGACAACCAGTTGGTGGCGATGTCTTCGCGGGGAGGCAAGGCCGTGACTTTACCGGCCAAGCCACTGCATGACGGTTACCACCGCGCGATGGTGATGGCTGTGGACTGGCTCAAGGAAAAGCTGGAGTGACGGCCGGGGGAATAGGCTGATAGCGTGAGAGTGGGGCTATAACTGGTACGATTGTGAATAAGTTGTTGCAAATCGTGATAAATATAGCTTAAATGGAATATACACTCTATGGCTTATCCCCGTCACTCAATGATGAGCGGGCCTGCTGCAGAGTAACCGTTGATGATGACTAGGGATGGAGATGACGGATGACGACTACTGCAAAGACGGCAAATTTTCCGCCTCACGGACGATTGATCACCAAGCTTACGGCATTGGGTCCTTACCTTCGCCAGCAGCATTCGTCTGATGGGTATTATTTTTTTGACTGCCTGTCGAGTTGTATTAGTGCCAAGAAAGCCCCGGAGGAACGTGAGTTCTGGGGGTGGTGGTTGATTTTGCAAGCCACCGAGCAGGGATTCGAGTACCAGTATTTCTTCGGTCGCTACAATGATTCCGGTGAATGGCAGAAAGAGCCAGTGCCAGCTAAGCATGAACAGGCAGTGTTGCAAACTCTTGACGATTTCTATCCAAAATTGAAAGGATTGTTACACGATGAGCTGGAGCTGTCTTTATCGGCAGCAAAGGAGCTCGAAGGGCCTGAATTAGGTAGTGCCGCTTAAGTTGGGAACAGATCAAAGATTGAAGAATAATGCGCCAAACTGGCGCATTTTTCTTGTGCTTTTTAAAGGGTGTGATACAACAACGGTCTATTTATCATTTTTGTTAGATCCCCATGGCAGAGACAAATACCCTCAATGTACGCAAGACGGACCTGGCTGACAAAGCCGCAGTGCATGACAGTCACGCCGTCAAATCCGCATCACACACGATCGTTGTAAAACTGGGTACCAGCGTTTTGACTGGTGGTACTCTCAAGCTTGATCGCGCTCATATGGTTGAGCTAGTCAGGCAGTGTGCTTTGCTGCGCCGTAATGGCCACAAAGTGATTATCGTGACCTCTGGCGCTATTGCCGCCGGCCGTGAACATTTGGGGTACCCCGAACTGCCCAAAACCATGGCGAGCAAGCAGTTGCTGGCCGCGGTGGGGCAGAGCCGCTTGATCCAGGAATGGGAAAGTCTGTTTGAAATCTACGGCCTGCATATTGGCCAGATGCTGCTGACCCGCGCCGATCTTGATGATCGCGAGCGTTTTCTTAATGCCCGCGATATGATTGTGGCCCTGCTCGACAACGGGATTATTCCTGTCGTCAACGAAAATGACGCCGTGGCGACCACTGAAATAAAAGTGGGCGACAACGACAACCTTTCTGCGCTGGTGGGTATTCTTGCCGGTGCCAACAAGCTTTTGCTGCTTACCGACCAGCCAGGTCTTTTCACCGCCGATCCGCGCAACAACCCGGATGCCGAGCTGATCCGCGAAGTGCATACGATCGACGAAACACTGCGTCGCATCGCCGGCGGCAGTGTCGGTGGTTTGGGCACGGGTGGCATGGCGACCAAGCTGCAGGCTGCCGACGTGGCCCGCCGTGCCGGTATCGAGGTGATCATTGCTGCAGGCAGCCGCCCGGATGTGATTATTGATCTGGCGAATGACGAGTCAGTTGGGACACGCTTCCTGCCACTTGAGTGCCCGCTTGAAAGCCGTAAGCGCTGGATCCTTGCTGGTCCTCCACCAGCCGGGGACATCGTGATTGACGACGGAGCCGCAGCTGCCGTCCAGTTGCGCGGTAGTAGCCTGTTGTCGAAAGGGATCACCGATGTACGCGGTGAGTTCGAACGCGGCGAAGTTGCCCGGATCTACAATACCAAAGGCGAGCTGTTGGCCCGTGGCCTGAGCCGTTACTCAAGTCGGGATCTGGGTAAGATCGCCGGTAAGCACAGCCAAGATATCCATAGCGTACTGGGCTACGAATATGGCCCGGTGGCCGTACACCGTGATGACCTTGTCGTAATCTGACGCCAAGCAACCGAGTACGAAAAAGGAACAGATGATGAATTTAGAATTGATGGGGCAGGCAGCCCAGCAAGCGGCGTTCGAACTGGCCACCGCTTCGACCAAGCAGAAGAATCAGGCGTTGGCGATTATTGCCGATGAACTAGAAGCCAATGCCGAGGTGATTCTTGCCGCCAACGCCAAAGATATTGCCGCCGCCAAAGAAGCGGGCATGACCGATGCCCTGATTGACCGCCTATTGCTTAACGAAGCTCGCTTGGCGGGCATTGCTGCTGATGTGCGCAATGTCATCGGCCTCAATGATCCGGTTGGTGCCGAGCTGGACAGCAAGGTACTTGAGAACGGGATGCGCCTGAGCCGCCGCCGTGTGCCGCTCGGCGTGGTAGGGGTCATCTACGAAGCCCGCCCGAACGTGACCATCGATATCGCAGCCCTGTGCCTGAAAACCGGTAACGCCAGCATTCTGCGCGGCGGCCGCGAGACATTCCATTCCAATATGGAGCTGGTCAAGGTGATCCAGTGCGCGCTGCAGAAAGCCGATCTGCCACAAGCATCAGTCCAGTACATTGAAAAGCCGGACCGCGAACTGGTTACCCAACTGCTCAAGCTTGACCAGTACGTTGATATGATCATCCCGCGCGGTGGTGCTGGTTTGCACAAAATGTGCAAGGAAAATAGCACGATCCCAGTGATTATCGGTGGTTTTGGTATTAGCCACATTTATGTGGATGACAGTGCCGATCTGACTCGCTCGCTAGATGTCGTCGAAAATGCCAAAGTGCAGCGCCCATCAGCTTGCAACGCACTCGACACCCTGCTTGTTAGCGAGAAAGTGGCAGAAACCTTCCTGCCGCGTTTGGCCGAGCGCATGAATGCCAGTCAGGTGACCCTCGTTGCAGATGAGTCAGCCTTCGATTGGCTGGATGGCAAGGCCGCGAACCTACGCCCGGTCGCAGAAGGTGACTTCGATACCGAATGGCTAAGCTATACCCTTGGCGTCAAAGTGGTCGCCGATGTCAACGAAGCCATCGCCCACATGCGCAAGCACAATGCCAGCCATTCAGATGCCATCATGACCAATGACCTGAACGCCGCCGAGCGTTTCGTCAATGCCGCAGGATCAGCTGCAGTTTACGTGAATGCGTCAACACGTTTCACAGATGGTGCCCAATTTGGCCTAGGTGCAGAAGTGGCTGTATCGACCCAGAAGTTGCATGCTCGTGGCCCGATGGGGCTTGAAGAGCTGACAAGTTATAAGTGGGTGGGAGTAGCAGACTACCTATCCCGCGCTTAATATCTATCACTGTGTCAGAATCAGCGATAACGGCATCGAAAGTACTCATTTATGGTCATAAACTCCGTGCTTTCTTTTTGTTCTCACTGATTCTGACTGCGTGCTAGCCATCAAGCGTGTAGGGGACGTAAACGTGCTTCGTAAACTCCGCGCTTGCGCTTTGTTCTCACAAGGCTGACTTAGAAATCCTTCGTTATCAGAGATAAGGATTTCGGCGGAATTAGCGCGATAGCGGTATTACAAGTATGCATTTGCGTTCGTTGATGCGTTGCTGCTTAGAATTGAAATCCCCAGCCTTTCGGCTGGGGATTTTTTTATGACTGGTTTTTGTGGCGGAGGTTTTGGTCGTTCTCGGCCTGTTTGCTGATGAGATCGTCTAGCTCCTGCTCGCGTTTGTTTTTCTCATGGGTGCCTTTCACTTTTCCGTGTTGGCCGAACTTCATATGGGCGGTGTACTTCAGCGCTGCAATATTGCTGACCACCACCGCAACCACGATGATACTGATCACCCACGGGTTGAGTAGCCATTCCATTTACACCTCGCAGATATTCTCAATGTACTTTAGATACAGACTATCAAGGTTTTCGAGGATCTGCGACTTTCCGGCGATATCGCTGTGGCTAAGTGTGCGTTTGAGCAGGTCGGGGCTGAGTTGGCGTAGTAGGTACCGGCTCACGGGAAAGTAGCTGATATGCCAAGGCTCGCATGCGACCCCTTGCCGTTCTTTGGCATAGGGCAGGTAGAAACCATATTCAGGCATGGTCTGATGCAGCCATTGGGCAAAGGTGTGCTGGTGGCCACCAGCCTCGTACTCCCACGGTTCCAATTGCAGTGAAGTACCGTCGGGCAGGCAGTTGGCGGCATAGACGTCGACATCCGTCCCCCAGTGGTGGCGGCTGCCCCCCGGCAGGGCCGACCAGCGTAAAATCGCATGGATTTTTTCCAGATCAGTCAGGGAGTCTGGCTCCAGCGGCTGGCTGTTGCTATCGAGAATAGGGCGCTGGCCTGTGAACTTGTTGTTCCAGATCCACAGTTGGCGGTCAAACGGTCGGAAGGCGCTGGCCAGCCGCATGTCAAATCCTGCCTGTTTGGCGGCATCCTGCAAGGCCTGGATCGCCGGAGCCATTTCTTGGTGCACCAATTGCCCGCTATCGGGGTTGATGATAACCAAGTGGCTGGTATCTTGGCCGGTGAGTTGCTCGGCCGTATGGGGCCGAGCATGGGTAGGGTGAATGAGTTTCAAAGGGCTTTTTCCAACACTTTTTTGTACATGTCTGTCAGCTTTTCAAGGTCAGCAACTTTCACGCATTCATTTACCTTGTGGATGGTGGCATTGACCGGCCCTAGCTCGACAACTTGCGCACCGGTGCGGGCAATGAAACGGCCATCGGAAGTGCCACCGGTTGTCAGAAGCTCAGGCTGCTGGTGATTAACTTCTTCAATCGCGCTGACGACGGCTTCTAGCAGCGTTCCCTTGTCGGTTAAGAACGGGTGGCCGCTGAAGGTCCACTTGAGTTCATAGTCGAGGCCGTGGGCATCCAGTACCGAATGCACCTTGCGCTTGATGTCATCGACGGTCAACTCGGTACTGAAGCGGAAATTGAACTGGACGTGGAATTCGCCCGGAATCACGTTCGAGGCCCCGGTGCCCGCAGACAGGTTGGCAATCTGGAAGCTGGTTGGCGGGAAGTAGGCATTGCCGTTGTCCCACGTGGTGGCTGCCAACTCTGCCAATGCCGGCATGGCTCGGTGAACCGGGTTGTCGGCCAGGTGAGGGTAGGCCACGTGGCCCTGGATCCCTTTGACCACGACATCACCGGTGATGGAGCCACGGCGTCCGTTTTTCACCACATCGCCCACCTCGCGGGTGCTTGACGGCTCACCGACAATACACATATCGATTTTTTCGTTGCGGGCCTCAAGGGTATCGATGACCCGGGTGGTACCGTTGATGAATGGCCCTTCCTCGTCGGAAGTGATCAGCAAGGCGATGGAGCCCTTGTGATCCGGGTGTTCAGCCAAGAAGCGTTCGATAGCAACGATCATGCAGGCCAGAGAGCCTTTCATGTCTGCCGCCCCGCGCCCGTGTAGGTAGCCGTCGATAATGGTTGGCTCGAACGGCGGCGTGTGCCATTTGTCCGGATTGCCCGCGGGTACTACATCAGTATGGCCGGCAAATACAAATAGCGGTGCTTCGCTGCCGCGGCGAGCCCATAGGTTGGTGGTATCTTCGAAAACCATGGTTTCGATGGTGAAGCCGAGCTGCTCAAGGCGCGCAATCATCACATCCTGGCAACCTGCGTCTTCCGGGGTTACCGATTGACGACTGATAAGGTCTTTTGCCAACGAAATAACGGGGCTGTCTGACATCCTTGTATCCTTTATTACTTGTCTTTGAAAATAGCGTGGTATTGATCAGGTTTGAAACCAAGATGGTACTGGTTGTTGTGTACCAGCAGCGGGCGCTTGATCATCGCTAGGTGCTCCAGCATCAGTGCAATGGCACTTTGTTGGTCAAGACCGGATTTCTGCTCGTCGCTCAGTTGGCGGTAGGTGGTACCGCGCTTGTTCACCATTGCCTCCCAGCCTACAGCTGCTTCAAATTTTTCCAGCATGTCGCGGTCTAGGCCGTCCGTGCGGTAGTCGTGGAAGCGGTACTCGATCCCTTCAGCTTCCAGCCATTTCTTCATTTTCTTGATGGTGTCGCAGTTCTTGATTCCGTAGGCAATTGTATTCATTTTTGTAGGCTGACTTGTTTTGTGAACTTGGTCTCCCTTTATAGCGGGAATCCTCAACAGGCGCAACGGGTGCCCGTTGTCTCGTTTCACCTAGATCGCCTTTGAGGTTTTTCCTGCTGGGCATTGCTTCTAACTCTGTTTGTGTCATGTTTTTCTTCGGGGGACATGGTTAGATTGGGCCCCGAAGTTGGTTGTTGATAATATTGTCCGATAAATCAACTTATTGATTATTTGTTGTTTTCTTGTGTTCTGCTTATTAAATCGCCATAAAAGTGAGATCTTGATCACTTTCGTCTTCAGATGTCATTGCGAAATCCCACCTCAACTTGATCAAACTCAACACCCTAGCGGGAGAAGTCGGAATAATAAAAATCCTTAGATTATGGAGGTCTCAATGGAACTGAATCCGGTTTTTGCCCGTCGTCTTTATCTTGCTCTACTGGTTGAGCATTTAGAGCGCCCGAATGTCCCTAAATTGATTGAAATTACTGGTTGGCCACGTCGTACTATTCAGGATGTATTAAAAGCCCTTCCGGGGTTTGGTATTGAATTGTCTTTTATTCAGGATGGTCGACGCCACAACGATGGTTATTATCAACTCAGTGACTGGGGGCCTTTTGATCTCCAGTGGGTGGAATCTCGCGAGCAAGATATTATTTCTTCACTGTCCCACTAAGCATTTGTTGTCGATGGTACCGATGCAGGATAAAACCTGCGTACGGGCCACGAAACCGCGCATCAGCGCGGTTTTTTAGTTTTTGGCTCGGTGTTTGTTTGATTGTTGCGGACAATTGCCATTATTGTCCCTGCGATTCCAGAAACAGTACCGTTGCGGCGGTGCGCGACTTGACCTGCAGTTTTTTGAGCAGGCTCTTCATGTGTACCTTCACCGTGGCTTCTGAGATAAACAGGGTATCGGCGATTTGCTTGTTGCGGTGACCCTTGGCAACCTCTTGCAAGATCTGGGTCTCCCTGTCGGTAAGGGTGTCGAGCAAATTGGCCTGATCCGTACCGTTATCGAGGAATTCGCGCACCTGTTCGCTGTAGGCTTTGCCGCCGCATAGCGCCATTCGTAGTAGGGCGATAAGCTGGTCGGGCTCAGTATCCTTGAGCAGGTAGCCATCAGCCCCAGCGGCAATCAGAGTCCGGATGTCCGAACGGCTGTCGGAAACGGTCAGGACGACGATGCTCGCTTCAATCCCCTCGGCCCGCATGGCATTGAGGGTATCAAGCCCCGACATACCTTTCATATTCAAATCGAGCAAGATCAGATCCGGTTCTTTTTCCACCGCCAGCTGGACGGCCTCTGCCCCGTTACTGGCCTCGCCGACGACGGTGAAGTCACTTTCAAAGCTGAGCAATTGGCTGATCCCACGGCGCATCAGCGGGTGGTCATCAACAATCATTATTTTCCAACACGTCATAGTTATTATCCTTGGGATGCCAGTGTAAAGCGCAGGGTGATCTCGCTGCCGTTGCCCTGGCTGGTTTCAATCTTTAGTTCGCCGTTAAGGCGTGATGCTCGTTCTGCCATGATGGCTAGGCCATAGTGGTTGAGCTTTTCGTTGTGTGGATCAAATCCGAGCCCGTCGTCTTTGATACTGATACTTATCTCATCGCCGTGCTGAGTACAGGTTACGACAATCTCATCGCTCTTGGCATGCTTGATTGCATTGAGTACCGCTTCGCGGATCAGTTGGAGCAAATGGACCTGATGATGGGCATCCAAGTTAAGCGATGAAATTTGGTTGTCGATAATCAGCAGGGCATCACTTTGCTCGTCCAGTGGTTTTAGCATTTCGGCCAGTGCCTCGCCAAAATGCGGCTCTTTGATGGTCAGGCGGAAGGTGCTGAGCAACTCGCGGAGCTGGGTATATGCCCCCGATAGCCCACTGTCTATGTCGCCGATAATGCCCATTAGCTTGTCTTGGTCATCTTGGCCAAGTTGGCGCTTGAGCAGGGTGACTTGAATTTTCAGGTACGACAGGGACTGAGCCAGCGAGTCATGGAGCTCCCTCGCAATGGTGGCGCGCTCTTCCATCAGCAGTAATTGCTCTGCTTGTTTCTGGGCTCGGTTGTAATAAATCCCGCGCGCAAGGGTGCGGCTGATATTCTCGATCAGGCTTTTGTCGGGACACGGCAGGGTATATTGCCACCATAGTTGGCCGAGAATTTGGCCGTCAATTTCGAGATCCTGATAGTGCCAGTTGTGCGCCGTCGGTTCGCCGGAGAGGATCTCGGTATTAGCCCCGCAGCTCTCTTCGATGATCAATTTTGTCGCGGTGAGTCCTTCAATGCTCAGCAGGGTGTCGAGCATCGCAGCGAAATTCCTTGAGCTCAGCCGACTGGCTTTGAGTTCCTGAGAGCAATCATAGAGTACCTGTAGCGAGTCGTTGGCCTGACGTAGCCGACGGGTTTTCTCATCGACTTTGTTTTCGAGGTTGCGGTAGAGCTTGCCTAATTCTGCGGCCATATTATTGAAGGTTTCGGCGAGCAAACCGAGCTCGTTGTCACTTTTTATAGTGATTTGGAGATCGAACTGGCCATTTTGGATCTGCTTGCTGGCCATGACCAGTTGGTTTAGCGGCTGGACGATTTTTTTCTGCGTAAAGTGAATGGTAAAGAGTGCCGAGAGCAGAATGAGGGTTAGCCCGAGCCCGCCGATAATCGATAGGACTTGCAGTTTTATCTCTGAAAACTCTTGTAATTCGAAAACAAACACGTCGATACGGTCAACGAATTTAGCGACTTCGGCAAGGAATTGCCGCTCGTTGCCGTTATCGAGCAGTGGGCGGAGGTTGTCCCATCGCGCAATGAGATCGCCATAGTGTAGCTTGATGTCCCCGGGTACGGTCCAGTGGTCGAGAGCGGCCATTGACGGTGCAAACAACGAGCGCTCGAATTTGTCCAGATGTGTGGGCAGGTTCACCGAACCGGTCTCGATGTCATAGGCGAGTCGGTAACTTTGCATTCTGAGCGAGCCGGAGACATTGACGGCCTCGGCGTCATTGAGGCTTGAGGCCAGCGTTAGCAGGGCAAAGCTGGTGGTGGCGACAGAGAGCAGCAGTATCACCAGCATGGCACGGGCAATAGTGCTGGTCACAGGCTTGAGCGGCCGGTCTTTCACGCGTTTTCCTTTTGGTATGGCGAGGCGCAGTGGATGGTGCCACGCGTCAACTATAGTGATGTAAGGGGATATTGGTTATATGACTATTTTGTTGTGATTGAGGCCAGCGGGTCTTGCTGGCTTGTTTATAGTGTGAGCTGCATCATTTTGATTTATTGATCCAAAACAAACCACCCCTCCAATTACCCCTAACTGGGTATTTAAGCATTTATTACGGGATTTACACTTGCTGTGTAAAAAAATGACAGCTTGTTAATGGTTATTGCTGGCCGAGGCTGTGTTTCCGGGTGACATGCTCTTTCCTTGCAGTAGGCTGCCAATCCGTAGTGCTTAATACATTCATAATCTTTCACTAAGGATGATGTCAATGTTTGATCGTTCCCGCCGTCGCTTATTTATGCGCCGGCGTACCCCAGACTTGCCGCGGATGCCATGGGTGATCAGCGAAGCGGAGTTTAGCGAGCGATGTAGTCGGTGCAACCGCTGCGTGGAGGCGTGTGAGACCCAGATTATCGCAAAGGGTGACGGTGGGTTTCCGGCCGTCGATTTCGGTCGTGGCGAATGTACATTCTGTTATCGCTGTGCCGAGTCTTGTCCGGAGCACTTGTTCCGCCCGCAGACCGAGGCGGCTTGGCCAATCGTGGCCAAAATCGGTGAGGGGTGTCTGGCCCATCAGAAGATCGAATGCCGGAGTTGCGGCGATATGTGCGAAGTGATGGCGATCCGTTTCAGGCTCCAGCCTGGTGGTGTCGCCCTACCTGAGCTTGATAGTTCAAGTTGTACCGGTTGTGGTGCCTGCGTGTCGGTTTGCCCGGTATCGGCTATCACCATGGTGTTCGAAGAGCAGGAAGAGGAATAGCAATGGCATTGCAAGAAGTACATATCTCAAGCTTGGTTGTCCATATTAAGCCGCAATACCTGAGCGGGGTGAAGGCACAGATTGCGGCTTTGCCCAACGCAGAGATATACGGCGACAGCGAAGAGGGGAAGGTCATCGTGGTGCTGGAAACCGAGAACCAGGGCTTTGTGACTGAGACGATCGATAAAATCAATAATTTAGAACACGTGTTAAATACTTTTTTGGTCTACCACCAAATCGAACATTTTGACTCGCAATCTGAGGAAGATTCATGAAAATGACAAGACGTGCATTTGTGAAAGCAAATGCCGCCGCATCGGCTGCTGCCGTCGCAGGGATCACACTACCTGCATCGGCCACTAACTTAATCGTTAGTTCTGATGAAACCAAAATTAAGTGGGACAAAGCGCCTTGTCGTTTTTGTGGAACGGGCTGCTCGGTGTTGGTCGGGACTCAGAATGGCCGCGTTGTTGCCACTCAGGGGGATCCTGAAGCCCCGGTAAACCGTGGCCTTAACTGTATCAAGGGATATTTCCTGTCCAAGATCATGTATGGCAAGGATCGTCTGCAGACACCGATGCTACGTATGACAGACGGTAAGTACGATAAGAATGGTGATTTCCAGCCTGTTTCTTGGGATCAAGCCTTCGATATCATGGCCGAGAAGTGGAAGGACGCGCTCCAAAAGCAGGGGCCGTCAGGGGTCGGCATGTTCGGCTCCGGTCAGTGGACTGTAATGGAAGGTTATGCGGCATCGAAAATGATGAAGGCGGGCTTCCGTTCAAACAACATTGATCCGAACGCCCGCCACTGTATGGCATCGGCGGTTGTAGGCTTTATGCGCACCTTCGGTATCGACGAGCCGATGGGCTGCTATGACGACTTCGAACATGCAGACTCGTTTGTCCTGTGGGGCTCCAATATGGCAGAGATGCACCCGGTACTGTGGACGCGTATCACTGATCGCCGTTTGAGTCACCCGCACGTCAAGGTGAATGTGCTGTCGACCTACACCCACCGTTCGTTCGAACTGGCTGACAACGGTATGGTGTTCGAGCCGCAGACCGATTTGGCCATCGCTAACTTTATCGCTAACTACATTATTCAAAACGATGCGGTGAACTGGGATTTCGTCAACAAATACACGCATTTCAAGCGTGCCGAGACCGATATCGGCTATGGCCTGCGTGATGATGATCCACTGCAGTTGAAAGCGGCGCACCCTAACTCGGGCAAAATGTACACGATGACATTCGAAGAGTACAAGGCCTCGGTTGCCGAGTACACGGTAGAAAAGGCCTCCGAGATGTCAGGTGTCGCGCAGGACAAGCTGATCGAACTTGCCAAGCAGTATGCTGATCCTGACCGAAAGGTGATGTCGCTATGGACGATGGGGATGAACCAGCATACCCGCGGCGTGTGGATGAATAGCCTGGTCTATAACATTCACCTACTGACGGGCAAGATCTCCCAGCCGGGCAACAGCCCATTCTCGTTGACTGGCCAGCCATCAGCTTGCGGAACGGCGCGTGAGGTTGGTACTTTTGCTCACCGACTGCCTGCCGATATGGTCGTGGCGAACCCCAAGCATCGCGCTATCGCCGAGAAGATCTGGAAATTGCCGGAAGGGACGATCCCGCCGAAGCCGGGTTACCACGCGGTTCTGCAAGACCGTATGCTCAAGGACGGCAAGCTCAATGCCTACTGGGTGATGTGTAACAACAATATGCAGGCGGGGCCGAACATCAATACCGAGCGCCTGCCTGGCTACCGCAACCCTGAGAACTTTATTGTCTGTTCCGACCCGTACCCGACGGCAACCGCCCAGGCTGCTGATTTGATTCTGCCTACCGCGATGTGGGTTGAAAAAGAAGGGGCATACGGGAATGCCGAGCGCCGTACTCAGGCATGGTATCAGCAGGTTCCGTCACAGGGCGAGGCGAAATCGGATCTGTGGCAGCTGATGGAATTCTCCAAGCGCTTCAAGATTGAAGAGGTGTGGGGCGAAGAGCTGCTGGCCAAGGCTCCGCAGTATCGCGGCAAGACCATGTATGACGTTCTTTTCCGTAATGGTCAGGTAGATCAGTTCCCGCTCTCTGAAGCTCAGCCGCTCAATGATGATGCCAAGGCTCAGGGGTTCTATATCCAGAAAGGCTTGTTTGAAGAGTACGCTAGCTTTGGTCGGGGTCACGGCCATGATCTGGCACCTTATGACATGTACCACAAAGTACGCGGCCTGCGCTGGCCTGTGGTTGATGGTAAGGAAACCCAGTGGCGTTTTGCTGAAGGTTCTGATCCTTATGTTCCAGCGGGGGAAAAGTTCCGTTTCTACGGTTATAAAGACGGCAAGGCCAATATTATCTTTGCTCCGTTCGAGCCTGCGCCAGAGGTGCCTGACAAGGATTACGACTTATGGTTGTGTACTGGGCGGGTACTGGAGCACTGGCATACAGGTACCATGACGCGCCGAGTTCCCGAGCTCTACAAGGCGGTGCCTGATGCCTTGTGCTATATCCACCCGGAGGATGCCCGTGCCCGCGGCCTGCGCCGTGGTGACGAGGTGCTGCTGCAATCCCGCCGTGGTGAGGTTCGCTGTCGGGTTGAAACCCGTGGCCGTAACCGCCCGCCAGTTGGCTTGGTTTTCGTGCCTTTCTTCGATGCGCGGATCTTGGTCAACAAGCTGATTCTGGATGCGACGGATCCGCTTTCCAAGCAGACCGACTTCAAGAAGTGTCCAATCAAGATCAGCAAGATCTAAGTTAGCGATAAATAACAAGGTGGCAGCCTGCCTGTGGCGCAGGCCGCCCGACCTTTACCTGAATGTAGCCAAATGGCGGAGAATACAATGAAACAACTTGTTTTGGCGGTGATGGCGCTGGGCATGGTATTGACAGGTGCTGCCCATGGCAGCGAAAAACTCGACAACCCAGGTGGAACGGGGGGGATTGAGTCACTGCGCGGGGCAACCCAGCTTGAGGAGACCCGTCCGGCTGATCCAATGAAGCGTTTTCCCCGAGATCAGGGGGTGATTGATAGTGACTATGTCTACCAGCCGCCGTTGATCCCGCATACGGTCCGTAACTATGAAGTCTCGCTCAATGCGAATAAATGCTTGGCTTGTCATAGTTGGAAAAACGCCAATGAGATGGGGGCGACTAAGATCAGCGTGACCCACTACCAATCACCGCGAGAGGGGCAGGTGTTGTCGGATGTATCACCGTCGCGTTATTTCTGCTTGCAGTGCCATGTACCGCAGGCCGATGCCAAGCCGTTGGTCGAGAACAATTTCAAGCGTGTTGATTCGCTGAACTAACCCGACGAGAGAGGCATGCTATGAAATTATTGAAATCCTTCTGGCGACGTTTCATGTCGCCGAGCAAGGTGGCGGTGGGGTTGGTTTTGTTCATGGGCTTTATCGGCGGCCTGGTGTTTTGGGGAGCATTCAATACAGGGATGGAAGCGACCAATACGGAGGAGTTCTGCGCTGGTTGCCACGCACCGATCGTGAAAGAGATCCGCGAAACCATTCACTATTCCAACCGTTCGGGGGTTCGGGCTATCTGTTCTGATTGCCATGTACCGCATAATTGGACGGATAAGATGATCCGCAAGGTGCAGGCATCCAAAGAGCTGGTGGCCCATGCGATGGGGACGATTGATACCGAAGAGAAATTCCAGGCCCGCCGCGCCCATTTGGCGAACCGGGAATGGCAGCGGATGAAGAAGAATGACTCGCAAGAGTGCCGTAACTGCCATGAGTTCGAGTACATGGATTTTTCCGAGCAGGGTACACGCAGTGTCAAGCAGCACTCTACGGCATTGGCATCGGGTGACAATACTTGCGTGGATTGCCATAAAGGGATCGCTCACAAGCTGCCGGATATGAAAAATATTGAAGGCTGGCAGTAGCTAAGCGCTAAAGGAGAGAGGATGAGTACGTTTGAATCAATTTTTTGGCATGTTCTGGGTTATGCCGCAATGCCGGTGATTATCCTGTCGGGTTTTGCTGCTGTTGCCGTGGTTTGTATAGGCATGTTGGCGTTGGGCAGAGACAGATCGCAAGGTCAGGATAACAATTAGCCGCTGGGCTATTGAGATAAAGTGGACGGTCGTGCTGAGTAGTACGGCCGTTTCTTTTATTTTAGGGGGGAAGAAGAGGCTGGCTTGCTTATCCTTGAGAGTGTTTATTCGCTGTGGCAGTCAGGGCCGGGAAGAGTCCGATTGCAAGCATTGCCAGCCAGATGGTGTCGACAAGTAGCCATTCAACCGCAGAGGATGGGTTCATGCCCTGGTTGGAGAGCGACAGTTCCCCTAGCTGCAATACCAGCATGGATAGACAACCGATAATACTGAACATGAGGAAACTGGATCTGGACATAATGATTCTCCGCTCGTTCATCGCCAATACGACGATTATAAATACAAGTGAGAATTATTATCAAGTGTTAGTTTTGGGGTTCTTGAGCGATGAAACCGTGATGATTGAGTAGTTGGCGGAAAAGCTCGGCACGATCACGGTTTACTCCGAAATCAGAATAACCGACGCGTGATTCTGAGCGGACAATCAGCTCCGCGCCTTTCTTGCGAACTTCAAAATCGTCGACAAAACGGAATACGGTGCTGGTGCATTCCAGCCGAAAATAATCCTTGCTGGCAGCTGCGAGTTTGCTGCCGGGCAGTTGCAGCGCCAAATGCTGGATCTCAGGCCAGTGGGCAAGGCCCTTGGGACTTAGTTGAAATGGCGGGAGAAGGTAGTCATCCCGTGTATCGAGGGAACTGACGCAGTTGGGCTTGTCTCCACAGGGGAGGTTGATTTTGTAAGTTGTGCCTGCATCAGGAGGCGGGCTTCCACAACCTACAAGCAATAGGGCTGCAGATAACGTGAGAGTCTTGGCAAAGGGGAGTGGCGTTAAGCGATCGTTCATCCTTGATGTTCCTATAGTGTATCCCCAAGCTTCCTTAGATGGCACATGCGTAGAGTTTGCACATTGAGGTAACTTGGGTATATGCGTTAGCCGTAGAGATATGTATAGGCAATAAAGCCAACCCAAGACAAAGCCAGTAATAGCCACGGCAGTAGAGATTGGCGTGGTGTGCTTGCCGAATACTGCGAGGGGGCATCGGTTGTATTGGGTTCTACGGAGGTGTTTTTATCCCTGGTTTGTTTTTTCTTCAGTTTGTCTCGTTCGCGGGCTTTGGCTTTTTGTTGCTTTTTATATTGTTCGATGCCGTGCTGGATCCCTTGTGCGATCAATTTAGTTTGTTCTTTTGTCTGCCCGGTTTTCTGAGTTGCCTTGGCAATGCGCAGGGCCTCTTGCTGCGTTTCTACGGATGGGGCTGACGATGATTTTTTTATTGTCATGGCGATGGGATACCTTGGTTATCGATGACGCAATTCTAGGGGGAGATTATATACCCAAGTTACCTCAAGATGCTCACAACCCCACAAAAAGTAATTATATTTCATATTATGAATGGCTTATTAATTACATATTAATGTGATATTAATTGAGCGATTTATGCAATTTTCTATTAAAAAACAAAGATTAAGTGAGTTAATGTCGCAATTGTTTGAATAATCATTTTTGTCGCGATTTCTGTAATAAAACTAGAAAAAAGTGTGTATCCCGTCGATAAAACGTGATCCTAACTACAACTTAATCGCTAAAAGAGTGCGTTGAACCACAGAATTTTCTTCTTTGGCTGGCAGTCATTGATGAAAAGATTATCGTGATTAGGTAGACAGAGAAATAGCACAACGTACAGGTCGCGCTCCGACAGTATTTTGTGGAGATAAGGCACGAATTACTTTGGCCAATCATTGAAAAACGATGTTGCCACCACCATTGCTAAGACGTGTAGTAATGGATAGGAAAAGAGATGTGCTTTATCCAATAGAAGCCTATGACAAAAATGGCTTGTTAAAACCCTCACCATTGCTTTGGTTGGTGATGTTATTTAGTGCCAAGGGTTGGGTTGTATTTGTAATGGCAGGGGCGAGTCGCCAACAAGGAGCTAAAATCCTTGAGCTTCTCTACCCGATACCTGAAAACTTGTACCTAGCAATGGCCATTGGTCTGCCAAGTTTGCTGCTGATGTGGTTGGCAGGCCTGAGACACAAGAACAACAAATTTATAAATATAATTTGGCAGCAGGGGAAATGGATCCTACTGGCTGCCTATATAACAGATTGTGCTTTGCAAATGCATCAACTGCTTCTCACCCATGGTGAGTTCAGTTGGACTCGGGCTGTTAGTATGCTTCTCACTCTTTGGTTGGGGAGTTACTTGCTCCGCAGCTCTCGGGTTAGGCATACATTTGCAGACAAGCCCATAGAGAGGTAAAGCGTATGAACGAGTGGGGTAAAGGGCTGGTGCTGTTCAGTGCACTACTAAGCCCGCTAGCGATGGCCGATTGGCTGTTGGATGTGAATTTCGAGCTGACAGGTTCGGATCGTTCCCAATCGGTGAACACATCGCTGTCGCTGCTGCCTGGTGAGGAAACAGTATTCTTCGGCTCTGCGAACGATAATGAGCGTGAGTTGGTTGGCCGTGCTGAGCTGTTGGAAGTATCGGCAGAATCGGTAAAGATTGCCTTTCGGGTTGAAGAACGGCTTGATGACGGTGGCTGGCGAACAATCATCGCACCAACCCTGTCAACGGGCTTAGATGCCCCGGTGACATTCGAAGGCCTAGATGACAATGGCGACAATCAAGTTAAGCTTGAAGTGGCCGTCACAACGGTTTAATCCCACTCAGTATCATATGGGTACAATGATGAAGGCGCTCCTTAGGGAGCGTTTTTTATTGTCGTTAGCCAGGCCGCAAACAAGCGAGTGAATAATCAAGCAGCAGTGAACAGATAGCGGCTTGCTGCCTTGGACGCATCGTGTAATGCCGTACTCGGTAATACTGACAATAATCAACAATAAAATAAGTTACCGCGTTATAATCGTTCGCAGATTTAGCCTAAAAATGGCCTGCCAGCCCTGTGAGCGAGGGATTTTTCCTACGGGTTAGGCAGGGCACATATAACAAATACTTAGGAGTTAATTATGGCGACTTCACAACCATTGATTCTGCCAGGCGCTGGCCCGTTTGCACTTTACACCGTGTTTAAGGTAACCGGTGATCGTGCAGCCGTTGTCAAGCAGTGCCAGCAGGTTCATCAACTGGTGAAGACATTGAATGAACAGCAAGATGCCGATCTGCGCGCCAGTATCGCATTTGGCAAGTCATTCTGGCTGGGGTTTGAGCAGGGTTGTCCGGAAGGACTAACCGAGTTCGTTGAGTTGGGTAAAGGGGATGTGACCGCGCCTGCTACCGGTGGCGATATTCTGCTTCACCTGAACTCAAGCCGTCATGATCTGAACTTCCTATTACTGCGTCAGTTTATGGAGCCGATTGCCGATCAGCTTGAGGTGATGGACGAAACATACGGTTTCAAATACCTTGATGCGCGCGACATGACGCATTTCATCGATGGTACCGAGAACCCAAGCACTCTGGAAGCGCGCCAGGACGTTGCCGTGATCAAAGACGGTGAGTTCGCCGGCGGTAGTTTTGTCATGCTCCAGCGTTTTGTACACAACCTACCGGCTTGGAATCGCCTGAATATTCAAGCTCAGGAGAAAGTCATTGGCCGTACCAAGCCTGACTCGGTAGAGCTAGAGAATGTTCCTGCTGCGTCTCATGTTGGCCGTGTTGATATTAAAGAAGAAGGTAAGGGCCTGAAGATTGTCCGTCATAGCCTGCCATACGGCACGGTAAGCGGCGATCACGGCCTGCTGTTTATCGCCTACTGCCATACCCAGCATAACTTCGAGGTGATGCTAGAGAGCATGTACGGCGAGACAGACGGTAAAACCGACCAGCTACTGCGCTTTACTACGGCGGTGACGGGGGCTTACTTCTTTGCTCCTTCGCTTGAACTGCTTAACGCGCTGTAATCATTAAGCTCCTATGAAAAATCCCCGGCCAGTGTCGGGGATTTTTTTATGAAGTGTGCAGTGAGTTTCGCTGGTGGGGCTGATTTTCAGGCAAAAAAAACGCTGCCATCAGGCAGCGTTTTCAATTCAGAAGTCGATTACTTCTTGATGCGTAGAACTGGAGTTTCACCAACAGTTGTTGCACCAGATAGCTTGTTCAGCTCTTTGATTTCGTCCATGTTAGAGATAACAACTGGAGTCAGAGTTGATTTTGCTTTTTCTTCTAGCAGAGCTAGATCGAATTCGATGATAGTGTCGCCAACTTTAACAGTCTGACCTTCTTGAGCGATGCGAGTGAAGCCTTCGCCTTTTAGTTCAACTGTGTCGATACCGAAGTGTACGAATAGCTCGATGCCGTCGTCAGATTCGATAGAGAAAGCGTGGTTAGTTTCGAAGATCTTACCGATAGTACCGTTTACTGGTGCAACCATTTTGTTGCCAGCAGGTTTGATAGCGATACCGTCACCAACGATTTTCTCTGCGAAAACAACATCTGGCACGTCTTCGATGTTCACGATCTCACCAGATAGTGGTGCGATGATTTCAATTGCGCCCGCTTCAGTGTTGTCGTCAGAAACCAGCTTCTTAAGTTTGTCAAACAGACCCATATCGTTGCTCCTAAGCGTTTTCTTTTATCTGCAGCTATATTAGCAGATGGTCTTTTCTGCGATGAATTTTTCTACATGTGCTTCAATTTCAGCAGCAGTAGGCATAGCAAGCGCTTGCTCGGCCATAGCTTTAACATCAGCAAAGTTAGCGTTGCGGATAATCTTCTTAATGCGTGGAATTGAAATTCCGCTCATGCTGAATTCGTCCAGGCCCATACCCAATAGGAGTAGGGTTGCACGCTCGTCACCCGCTAGTTCGCCACACATACCTGTCCACTTGCCTTCCTTGTGAGAAGCATCGATAACTTGCTTGATCACAGTCAGTACCGCAGGTGATAGTGGGTTGTATAGGTGAGAAATCAGCTCATTACCACGGTCAACCGCAAGAGTATACTGGGTTAAGTCGTTAGTACCAATACTAAAGAAGGCAACTTCTTTCGCAAGGTGGTGAGCAATTGCCGCTGCAGCAGGTGTTTCGACCATTACACCGATTTCGATGTTTTCATCAAAAGCGTGGCCTTCAGCACGTAGTTCTGCTTTGTATTCTTCGATCGCAGCTTTTAGTTCGCGGATCTCTTCAACAGAGATGATCATCGGGAACATGATGCGGATCTTACCGTGAGCCGATGCACGCAGAATACCGCGTAGCTGGTCACGTAGAATTTCGCGACGGTCTAGGCTAATACGTACTGCACGCCAGCCTAGGAATGGGTTCATTTCTTTTGGCAGATCCATGTATGGTAGATCTTTGTCACCACCGATATCCATTGTACGGATAATCACTGGCTCGCCATGCATGGCTTCAGCAACTTCTTTGTAAGCTGCATACTGCTCTTCCTCGGTAGGAAGTGCGTCACGGTCCATGAATAGGAACTCGGTACGGTAAAGGCCGACACCCTCACCACCGTTGCGCTGAATACCGTCACAGTCTTTTACTGTACCGATGTTACCGCAAACTTCCACTTGCTGGCCGTCAAGAGTGATTGCTGGCAAATCTTTAAGCTTGGCCAGTTCTTCTTTCTCGGCAATGTGCGCGTCACGGATCGCTTTGAATTTGGTCAGCTCTTCGTCAGTTGGGTTGATAACGATCTGGTTGTTGATCGCATCAAGGATCAGCATGTCGCCGTTTTTCACGCGAGATGTGATGTCGTTAGTACCCACGATAGCTGGTAGTTCTAGCGAACGGGCCATGATAGAGGTGTGCGATGTGCGGCCACCGATATCTGTGATGAAGCCCAGAACGTAGTTAAGGTTGATTTGTGCTGTTTCAGAAGGAGTCAGGTCGTTGGCAACCAAGATAACTTCTTCGTTGATAGCACTTAGGTTAACGATGTTGATACCCAGTGCGTTTTTCACGAAACGGTTACCGATATCGCGGATGTCGGTTGCGCGTTCTTTTAGGTATTCGTCGTCAAGAGACTCAAGGGTAGATGCCTGCTCTTCGATGATCGCATGAATTGCGACATCTGCAGATGCCTTGTTGTCTTTAATGAAGGCTATGATTTCTTCTTCTAGCTCTTCATCTTCTAGCAGCATGATGTGGCCTTCAAAGATGGCTTCTTTCTCTTCACCGAAGGTGACACGCGCTTTTTCTTTGATTACTTCAAGTTGCTCTGAAGATTTTTTACGAGCGTCGAAGAAACGCTGAATTTCGTTCTCGATTTGGTCTGCAGCGATAGAAGCTTTGTTTAGAACAATCTCTTCTTCTTGCAGTAGTAGTGCTTTACCAAAAGCAATACCAGGAGACGCCAGGATACCTGAAATCATAGCCTTACCTTAAATTGACTTAAAACTAGGGGAAGTAATAAACGGACTGCGAATTAGTGCAGTTCGTCCATTAGGGCAACTAGGTGGTCAACAGCTTCTTGAGCCTGAGGACCTTCTGCAGAGATAGTTACTACAGTGCCTTTTACTAGACCTAGAGTCTGAAGCTTGAATAGGCTCTTAGCGCTTGCGCTTTTGCCGTTTGAAGTCACTGTGATGTCCGCTTCGAAAGCTTTTGCTTCTTTAACGAACTGAGCCGCTGGACGAGTGTGTAGGCCGTTTTCTGCAGTGATCTCAACTTGCTTCTGATACATTTTTCACCCCGATATTTAATATTTATTTAATTGTAACGTAACTGAAAGAAAGCTTAACCCTTTTAGGCTTGGCTTGCTAATCTGGAGTATAAACTACCCCAACAGTCCGGTGCTTGAGATTAATCCAAGTCAATTTTTTGTGATTTTTCTCTCTTTATCTCCCTCAGAGTGGCCGTTTTGTGACCTTTTATTTTGAGGCTGGAAATAAAGCACCTCGGTTTTATATTAGAGCTAAGGATTAAATGCAACAAAAAAGCCCCCAGTGGGGGGGCTTTTAAGTAACAAACTTGAAGTTATCATTGAAAAGTGTGATCACTGTTGGGTTTCTTTGTCGGTAAAGATACCGGCAAATAGTGCCGTTGACAGGTATCGTTCACCGGAGCTTGGCAAGATCACTACAATATTTTTCCCTGCATATTCAGGCCGTTCAGCGATGCGATTTGCCGCAATTACCGCCGCACCTGATGAAATACCCGCCAGAATACCTTCTTCTTCCATTAGGCGGCGAGCCATATCGATAGCATCGTCAGAACTCACTTGCTGTACTTCGTCAATCAGTTCTAACTCAAGGTTTCCAGGAATAAACCCTGCGCCAATACCCTGAATTTTATGCGGTGCCGGCTTGATTTCATCGCCGTTCAGCGCTTGGGTGATAACCGGGGATTCGCTGGGCTCAACGGCCACGGTGGTAATGGCTTTGCCTTTCTGACGCTTAATATAGCGGCTAACACCTGTTAGTGTACCACCTGTACCCACGCCCGATACAAAGACGTCGATCTCGCCGTCGGTTGCATCCCAGATTTCAGGGCCTGTTGTCTTTTCGTGGATTTCTGGGTTGGCAGGGTTGTTGAACTGCTGAAGTAGCAGGTACTTGCTTGGATCCGAAGCAACAATCTCTTCTGCTTTTTCGATTGCCCCTTTCATGCCTTTTGGCGCTTCAGTCAGAACGAGGTTTGCCCCTAGCGCCTTGAGAAGTTTGCGGCGCTCCAGACTCATGCTTTCAGGCATGGTGAGTGTTAGCTTGTAGCCACGGGCGGCGGCAACGAAGGCTAGGGCAATGCCGGTGTTACCACTGGTTGGCTCAACCAATTCAACACCTTCTTTCAAAATGCCTTTCTTCTCGGCATCCCAAATCATGTTGGCGCCGATACGACACTTTACACTGAAGCTTGGGTTGCGGGCTTCGATTTTGGCAAGCACATTACCCTTGCTGACGCGATTTAGGCGAACCAGCGGTGTGTTACCGATTGTTAGGGAATTATCTTCGTAAATCTTACTCATTGTAGTCGTTCCTTCGTAACACCAACATATTAGACAACACTAAGCATAACGCCAGAAAGCCAATTGAAAAGGAATTTGTGGTTATATCTTATTGTTATATAGGAGAGGAAGAGAAAGGCGTTACCGATACGGCAACGCCCTTGGTGTACTTCGTTACATATTGCCGCGATTTGCTATTAATAGTGGCGGTAATGGTCACGGTAGTGATCGACCCACATGGCCGTGGCCCCGCATACTGCCACAGGCATCACGAACAGGTTGATGATTGGAGTCATGGTGCAGAACATCACCAAGCTGCCGAAGCTCAAGGATTTGCCCCGGTGGGCCTTGAGGGCATCGCGCATGGTGACGAACGGGACCTTGTGGTTGTCAAACGGGTAGTCGGCGTATTGAATGCTCATCATCCATGCGCTGAACAGGAACCATAGTACCGGGCCGACTGTTTGGCCGATGGCCGGAATCCACAGCAAGATAAACAGGCCAATGGCTTTGGGTAGGTAGTATTTCAGTTTGACCCACTCGCGATGGAGGATCCGGGGTAGATCCTTCATGATAGCCTTTAGACCCGCATCAGGTGCGGGTTGGCCGGTTAGCTTGGCTTCGAGGTGCTCGGCCAGAAGGCCGTTGAACGGGGCCGCAATCCAGTTGGCAATGGTACTGAAGAGGTACGAAAAGGTTACCAGCACCGCAATCGCCAATAGTGGCCATAGCAGGTACGAAAGCCAATCGAGCCAAGTAGGTAGCTGGGCCATCCAGCCATCAATCCAGTCACCTAGCTGGGTCAATACCAAGCCGAAGGCCGTGCCGAACAAGACCATATTAATCAAAAGAGGGAATAAGACGAAACGGCGGGTGCCCGGTTGCATGGCAAGCGATAGTCCGCGGAAGAAGTAGCCAGCACCGCTGATGGGGGAATGCTGGTGACGAGAGGGTTGCATAGAGGCTCCTTGTCATCAAGAGCTATGGTCTCAGCCATAGAAGAAATTGGGGATATATTGAGCACGATATTAGCCTTGATATGAGACGTGACGCAAATTGCTGCTTTTTTGTGGTGATATCCTGACCAAACAATGACCTAATTTGTGCTCAAGTGCACTATCCTCCACCTTTAGGCATATTCACCTTCTCATTCCGATTTGAGTTTTGATACATTAGAGTAGTGTTTACCAAGTAACTTGGTTGCGACCACGTCCTTGAGTGGTCGTAAAATATGATAAATGGACTTTTTTGCTTGCTTTGGTTTGGTTAAGCGAAGAAGTATATGTACGTCTTTGCCCTTCGGGTGGAGAACTTGTGGTGTTGGTTGTCCCTCGGTGGGCACAAGGATATTCAGAGTAGTCATATGCAGGAATTGCGTCTGGTTTTAATTATTGTTGGTGTGCTAGCAATAGCTTCACTGTTGCTGCATGGCCTGTGGAGCAGCCGAAAAGAGAAACCCGCTAAATTCGGTGAGAAGCCGTTAGGCAAACTCGACGAGGGCACGCGCGATACCCAAGGGTTCGATCAAGATGGTGTTGGTTCTGTTCG
Organism: Photobacterium aquae; assembly: GCF_001029445.1. Taxonomy (GTDB): domain Bacteria; phylum Pseudomonadota; class Gammaproteobacteria; order Enterobacterales; family Vibrionaceae; genus Photobacterium; species Photobacterium aquae. Next base: position 112,467 of record NZ_LDOT01000012.1, on the reverse strand, counting down.
CGTGGTAAATAGCGAAGACAATCCGACAGAGCACTCGCGTACAGAGCGCAAGGAGCCGGCTTTCCACTTCGGTGCGAAATTGGATTCCGATCCTCTATTAGATGCCGATCCGTTGCTCGATACTCCGCCTAAGCAGCCTGCGCCAGCCGCCGTTCAGACCATGGCTGCCGCCGAGGCAGTGGTAACCGAAAGGACTGTTGTTGAGCCAACGGTGAGTGTTCCTCCGGCTGCCCCTGAGCCGGCAGTTGTGCAAAAGGCCGAGCCTCAGCCTGTCGTGGCTTCCCAGCAGCCTGTAGCAGAACCCGTTGTGCAGCCTGCGGTAGAACAGCCCGTACCGACGAAGGCTATGCCTGCAGAGCCTGTTGCGGATAAAAAGATTGTTGAGCCTGTAGCTGCAAAAGAGCAGCCGGTATCGGCGATGAAATCGGTGCATATCGAACCGACGTTGACGATTGAAAATATCAGCTTTTCTGATGACGTGACAGAAAAGGTCGAGGCGAAAGAAGAACCATTGCAAGAGGCTATCCGTGTTGATAGCTTTGCTGAACCTCAGCCGGAATTGATTTTGCCTTCTGCAGAGCCAGAGCCAGAGCCAGAGCCAGAGCCAGAGCCAGAGCTGCCACCTAGCTTCCTCGTTCTGAATATTCACGCCCGTCATGGCGAGTTGCTAAGAGGCAATAAGCTGTTTATGGCGCTGGAGCAGAACCACCTGATCTTCGGCGAAAACTCGGTTTACCATCGCCATGCCGATGCCCTTGGCAATGGCCCGGTAATATTCTCGGTTACCAATATGGTACATCCAGGCCACTTCCCTGAAGGCGGTGGTGAACATTTCGAAACTCCGGGTGTTGCTTTCTACTTGATGCTGCCATGTGAAGCTGGCCGAGCGGACCAGAACTTCAACTTGATGCTGCAAACCGTGCAGCGCATTGCTGATACATTGGGGGCTGACGTGCTTGATCATGAGCGCAACCTGATCACCCCGCATCGTATTACCGAGTACCGAGAGAAGGCGCAGCGCTACACCAAGCACTAAACCAGCCTGATCTAATAAGATATCCCAGCCCTTTATACCCTTGTATAAGGGGCTTTGTTTTTGTTGCCATCGGGAGATGATGCTCACGCGCATGGCATAGCTTAGGAACACAACATGAGTCATGATATTCAGCAGCAGCTAACTGAGCTGCGCGACCTACTTACCTATCACGGACATCGCTATTATGTTGAGGATAATCCGGAGATCCCGGATGCTGAATATGATCGCTTGATGCAACAGCTTCTGTCTTTGGAAGCTGATCACCCAACGCTGGTGACGTTGGACTCACCAAGCCAGCGGGTTGGTGGCAAGCCGTTGGATGGCTTTACCCAGATCACCCACGAAATACCGATGCTGTCGCTCGACAATGCATTTAACGACGAAGAGCTTGAGGCATTCGAGAAGCGGATGCGTGACCGCCTGCCGGCTTTGGCCTCGCTGGCATACTGCTGTGAGCCTAAGCTGGATGGTTTGGCCGTTAGCCTAATGTACGAAAACGGCGTATTGGTTCAGGCCGCGACGCGCGGTGATGGTATGACGGGTGAAAATATTACCGAGAATGTGCGTACCATCCGTTCAATCCCGCTTAAATTGCGAGGCGATGACTGGCCGGCAAGGCTTGAAGTTCGCGGTGAGGTTTTTATGCCCAAGCAGGGTTTTGATGCCCTTAATGAAAAAGCCCGCAAGAAAGGTGAGAAGACCTTTGCCAACCCGCGCAATGCGGCCGCAGGTAGCCTGCGCCAGCTTGATCCGCGTATTACTGCAACCCGCCCACTGAGTTTTTATGCTTACGCTGTTGGCGTAGTGGAAGGCAAAGAGCTTGCTGGAAGCCAGTATGAGCGCTTGGTACAGCTGAAAGAATGGGGCTTGCCGATGTGTCCGGAGGTGCGCCAGCTTGACAGCATGAAAGAGGTTATCGCTTACTACCAGTCTATTGGTGACAAGCGTGCTACGTTGCCTTATGAAATCGACGGGGTGGTGATCAAAACCGACGATATCGCCACTCAGCTCCAGCTCGGTTTCGTTTCCCGTGCGCCGCGCTGGGCGATTGCCTACAAGTTTCCGGCTCAGGAAGAGATGACGCTGCTTAACAATGTCGAGTTCCAGGTTGGTCGTACTGGTGCCATTACGCCGGTCGCCAAGTTGGAGCCTGTGTTCGTGGGCGGTGTGACGGTGAGCAATGCAACCTTGCACAATGCCGATGAAATTGAACGTCTTGGGGTGATGGTTGGTGATACCGTGGTGATCCGCCGCGCCGGTGACGTGATCCCTCAGGTGGCGTCAGTGGTGCTGTCACGCCGCCCTGATGATGCCAAGCCGATCGTTTTTCCTGCTACGTGCCCAGTGTGCGACTCCAAGGTAGAGCGGATCGAAGGCGAAGCGGTTGCCCGCTGCTCTGGTGGTTTGTTCTGTCAGGCACAGCGTAAGGAAGCCCTCAAGCACTTTGTGTCGCGCAAGGCGCTGGATGTTGATGGCTGCGGTGAGAAAGTGATCGAGCAGTTGGTTGACCGCGAAATGGTTACCACCCCTGCCGATTTGTTCAAACTCTCTGCTGGGGTGGTAACAGTACTTGAGCGAATGGGGCCGAAGTCAGCCCAGAAGCTGGTTGATGCCTTTGCTGCATCCAAGCTGACCACGTTGCCGCGTTTCCTATACTCACTGGGGATCCGTGAGGTGGGAGAGGCTACGGCGGCGAACCTTGCCAATCATTTCGAAACATTAGACGCGATCTTGGCTGCAGACAAAGAGCAGCTTATCAAGGTGCCTGATGTCGGTGATATTGTTGCCGCCCACGTTTACCATTTCTTCCGTGAAGAGCATAACATTGCGGTGATTGATGATTTGATCGAAGTCGGAATCCATTGGCCTGCAATCGAAAAGTCAGAGGCTGAAGGTGAGCGTTTGCTCGAAGGTAAGACGGTGGTATTGACAGGAACCCTGTCGCAGTTATCCCGATCTGATGCCAAAGAAGCCCTGCAAAAACTCGGTGCCAAGGTTACGGGTAGCGTTTCGAAGAAAACAGACTTGCTAGTTGCCGGTGAAGCCGCCGGTTCAAAATTAGCCAAAGCGCAAGAGCTTGGGATAGAAATTTGGGATGAACAGGCATTGGTAGATATATTGTCTCGCTAAATGTTACAGAAATAGCATATTAAGTATCGACAGTAACCTCTCATTATTTTTATCGTGATGAGAGGTTTTTTTTATCAAACATTATCAAATGTTATTTTACAGGTGTAAAACAAGGGGCGGAATTTGGCTTTTTTTGATATCAAAGAATCTTGAAATCAAATTTTGAGATCCTTTTAGTAATGGAAGATGTGTCGCATATTTGACGGATGTTTGTTTCTTAACTTATTGTTTATTATTGTTTTTATCGTTGCTTTTAGGTTTGTTGATAACAAAGCATGATCGTGATCACTGATGGCTATAAAACTTTGCACTGAGTCATATTTTTTAAACAATAAATTAAGTTCTGATTGATGTTTTTTGGGGCGAAAGTAGTCTTAGTGAGGAAAGGAGACCGAGATTAGAATAAATAGTTCAATCGAAGTCCAAAGAATATGGATTAGTTGATTTCTAATCAGCTGACATATCGGGAGAGTGACTTGAAGCCTTCGGCGGCCAACCATTCAGGCTCAAGCACAAACAGCTAGTATTATTAGGAGTTTTTCCATGGAAAAAAGTTCAAAGCTTTTTAAAGTTTCTGCGCTAACCGCAGCAATGCTAGGTTCACTGGCTGCAATGCCTGTGCTTGCAAATGAAGCGAGTGCCGGTGGTGAAGGCTATGTTGAAGCAGTAGATAGTTTTGTGAATGATGCAACATTTACAGGTGCGGTTGTTGTTGATACTCGTTATCGTGGTCGTGGTAATGGTGCGGCAGCAGATGATGATATTCGAACTCGCCTGAACTATTCCACTTATAATGTATTATTGAATTTCAATTCTGGCTACCATAACGATTTCATTGGCCTTGATCTGGGTGGTTATTTCTCTGGTGATATTTATAACGACAGTATTGCTGATGGTAAAGGGAATCGCCTGTGTAACGAAATTTCACTTTGTCAAACAGGTGATTGGACAGATGGTAGTTTTGGTTTTAAACCAACGACAATTGCTGCTAAATTCAAGTTTGGTGAAAGTACATCGGCGTCTGCTGGTTTTATTCAAGGTGGTGTAGGTACGATTGGTAACGTTTGGAGTTTTGCTCCGGGTACTTATCGTGGTTTCAAGATCTCAACAGAATTCGGCAATGGTATGACATTGGCGTATATGGGAGCAGATCAACATACTGCTCCATGGTTGTTAGATTGGGATGATGCTGTAGAGCCTTGGTATAAGCAAGACTTTAATTATTTACATTCAATTGGTTTGACCGGTAATGCAGGTGCATTTTCATATAACTTTGGTATCGGCCAAGCGTTAGATGTTGACTATGGTCAGGGCGAACAAGATAACTTGTCGTTCAAAATTTATGGTCGTTATGCAATCAATGATGCTCTATCTATCGCCTACGATATGTATGGTGTAGATGATGATGATATGTATGATGGTTTTGCTGCTCATCATGGTTTAGTCTTGGATTATGCAATCAATGATAATTGGGCATTTACCTCTCAGATTCAATACACTCAGTTAGATGAAGATTCTGCGATGGGTGAGTTTGCGCCTCGTACAATGGCTCGTTATGGTTCGAATAATGGTAACTGGTCTCTATGGTGGGATGCATTGTCTGATTGGAATATGCCGGGTGAAATTGCATGGTACAACCGAATTTCTCACAATACTGGTACCGGCTGGACGTTTAACTTAGGTGCAGGCTACGGTGGTGGTGCGGAAGAGTCGAAGAATGCTGGCTTCTCTTATGAGAGTGAGTGGGCTGTTAACGGTGATATTATCTACAGCATTCAAAATGGTGCTCTAAAGGGAACAACATTTAAGTTGCATGCAACACATCTTCAGCGTGATGCGTTTGAAGGTAAAGAAGAGCGAAACGAGCAAGATCTGCGTTTTGTCGTAATCGCACCGTTCTCTTTCCTATAATTAGCAATTAGAAATTTGAAAAAGCGATGGTTAGAGCCATCGCTTTTTTTTTTATATAAAATTATAGTGGTTTAGTGGCAGAGGCTTACATCTTATCTATATTTAAATTGTGATAATAATCTCATATATAGGTAAATAGTTATGAAGTTTGTTTGTAAGATTGTTTTTGGAGTGTTGTTTGCTGCGCTGTTTTCTTCCTCTGTTTTGGCATCAGGAGGCGGTCGTAATACAGAATTTGGTCAAAATGCATGTAAGCTGCCATCTGGCGAATATATTTTTGTGCCTTGGCATGTATGCTTACTCAAAGGCGGACGTTCAATTTAAGGTAATAATTTAATCTGGAGAATGGATTCTCCGGCTTTTCGCTCCTCCTGCCTCTCTTACACCTTCTTCTGGTTGCTCTCTCCCTGCGGATAACTATGAGCAGTGATTGTAGAATTATCAGACAGTGTTAAAATAGCGACCATCATTTTCGCGGCAGCGTTCGACTGCATGCTAAATCGTAAATTAGGTAATGTTCAATGACGGTTAAAACTCGTTTTGCACCTAGCCCAACCGGCTTTCTGCACGTAGGTGGTGCGCGTACAGCGCTATATTCTTGGTTGTTTGCTAAACACATGGGTGGCGAATTTGTACTTCGTATCGAAGATACAGACCTTGAGCGCTCTACACAGGAAGCGATCGATGCCATTATGGAAGGCATGGAATGGCTGGAACTGAATTGGGATGAAGGTCCTTACTACCAGACCAAGCGTTTTGATCGTTACAATGAAGTGGTTGATCAGCTACTTGCTGAAGATAAAGCTTACAAGTGCTACTGCCCTAAGGAATTGCTTGACGAGATCCGTGAAGAGCAAATGGCCGCTGGTCTGAAGCCTCGTTATGACGCTAATCACCCTAAAGTGATTGCGGCTAACGCGGCGGCGACAGAAGAATCTCCATTCTGTATTCGTTTCCGCAACCCGAAAGAAGGCACTGTTGTTTTCGATGACAAGATCCGTGGTCGCATTGAAATCGCAAACAGTGAGCTTGACGATCTGATCATCCGTCGTACAGACGGTAGCCCAACATACAACTTCTGTGTAGTGATCGACGATTGGGATATGGGTATCACCCAAGTGGTACGTGGTGAAGACCATATCAACAACACCCCGCGTCAGATCAACATCTACGAAGCGCTTGGTGCGCCAGTGCCAGAGTTTGCGCACTGTGCAATGATCCTGGGTGACGACGGTGCGAAGTTGTCTAAGCGCCACGGTGCGGTAAGCGTAATGCAATACCGTGACGAAGGCTACTTGCCGCAGGCACTGCTTAACTACCTAGTGCGCTTGGGCTGGTCACATGGCGATCAGGAAATCTTCTCACTGCAAGAGATGATTGATCTGTTCAGCTTGGAGTCTGTGAGTAAGTCGGCGTCTGCTTTCAATACAGACAAGCTACTATGGTTGAACAACCACTACATCAAGACTGCAGATCCTGAGTATGTGGCGAAATACCTTCAGTGGCACCTTGACCAGAAAGAAATTTCTACTGACAACGGTCCAGCGGTTACTGACGTGATCAAGCTAGTTGGTGAGCGTTGTAATACGTTGATCGAGCTTGCTGAGCAGTCTCGTTACTTCTTCCAGGATTTCAGCGAGTTCGAAGCTGGTGCCGCGAAGAAACACCTGCGTCCAGTAGCGAAAGAAGCACTAGAGCTTGCTCTTGCCAAAGTAGATGCTCTGACTGAGTGGACTACAGAAAATCTACACGCTGTGATTGCACAGGTGTGTGAAGAACTTGAGCTTGGTATGGGCAAGGTGGGTATGCCACTGCGTGTTGCGGTAACAGGCCAAGGTCAATCTCCATCTGTTGATGCGGTGATGGCTCTTGTTGGTAAGGAGCGTGTTGTTGCTCGTGTCAAGATGGCGCTGGCTTACATCGCTGAGCGTGAAGCAAACAGCTAATTATCTGTCTAAGCAGATAATGAGATAACAGCAAGAGGGAGCCGGTGGCTCCCTTTTTTTGTAGGGGGGTAGCGGAAATAGACGTGGTAGCCAACTAGCCAATAGAATGGGGCATAAGCCTTCTCTGTGACGTTTTTCACAAATTGCTCATCGGCTAGAGTAATCATTGATAGCATGTATTGACATGATTTAACTAAGTTTTTATTATCGGCATCAAGGTTTGGGGCTATAGCTCAGCTGGGAGAGCGCTTGCATGGCATGCAAGAGGTCGGCGGTTCGATCCCGCTTAGCTCCACCAAATTTTACGGGAAAGCCGTTCCAGAAATGGGACGGCTTTTTTGCGTCTGGGTTTTGACCAGTCGGAACCATTCCATTTAGCCTGTATGTGGCCTGAGGGCAGTACTTGTCATTGCAAGGCGATAAAAACCACGGAGTCGTAGGTGAAATGGCGGATGTGTGGTGTTACTGATGCAAAAAAGCCCAGCAGATGCTGGGCTTTAGAATATGGCGCTCCCTACAGGAGTCGAACCTGTGGCCTTCCCCTTAGGAGGGGGACGCTCTATCCTGCTGAGCTAAGGGAGCATAGCACCTGACAGGCTGTTATCATACCAATGGTATAGGCCTGTTGGGCTGTGTTCCTCTATTATACAAAAACATTCCAAGAAATTAAGCTATTAGCTTCACTTTCCTTGCTGTTTGGTTACTAAATCACCTGGCTGGATGCTGGCAGCCAATTCTGGCTGGTTGACAAGTAGCTCGGAGGATTTTTCATAAACCCTGTCAACAGTCAGGGTTATGTGGGTCTGTACCATCCGGTTTCTGGCGATACCGTTCTGGTCGATGAATCCCGCTGAGTGCCAAAGAGTCAGTTCGTCACCGGGTTCTACCCCGTGGATTCGGCCGACATTGATTTGGACCGTGTTGCCAAAGGTACCGATGACCTCGGGCAGGCTGGCACGGCAAGACAATGCCGATTCCATATCGAGCATCATATTTCGGCTTACCCTAAGGACAGCCTGACCATATTTTGACTGCCAAAAGCGAGCGCTGTTGGTATCAACCTGGCTGACTCGGCTAAATGGCCATTCGGCGATCTCTCGGTAGTTATTTTGCAGCAATATCTCACCAGTCTTACCGTCAATGATCTGCATGTTGGCCGCAAATTGGCGGTTGATCTGGTCATCCCGCAGCAGTTTCTGATCGAGCGTTGAGGTGAGATCAGAAATCGATCCTGTAATGATGTACTGGGCATCCTGATCTGAAGCTAGCATGGTGACGGCATTGGGCTGGCTGAGATCGACTGGGTAGCGATTGATATCCGAAACGACAAAGCTCTGTGATCGTTTGGCGATCTGCTTTTGTAGGATATTGGTGAAAGACTGGCCGATTTGGTAGACCCCACCCAGAGAGGCGTGTTGGGGGGACTCTAGACGAAATTCGCTTAGCAGCAGGCCTTTTTTGTATTGTACCTGGTGGCAAGATTTTGCCGATGGGTAAATATCAATGCGCGCGGTTAGGTAATATTTGCCGCTTTTCTTTTGTGATTTGACAACCGAGATATGGCGGATCTCGCTGCCGCTGAACTGGTATTGGTCGCGGTCATTGGTCAGGTAGGGTTTGATATTGTTGAAATTACCAATATCGGCTCCGGCTGAGTCCATCGCTTGTAGTACCGCATCTTCGAGGGCATTACGGCGTGCCTCGGTGTTGCTTTCCATAATTACCGCACTGCCGGTGACTTCATACCAAGCGGCGTGGGCCTGACTTGAGCCAAGCGAGATTAATAGAGTGGCAAGCAGGGAACGCCATGCCGTTGTGGGGCGGAAATTTCGCATATTCTCGGTCATTTTTAACTTGGGTACGAATTTTGCTTGTATTAATGCCTAGTGGCGGTTTGGTAACTGGGGATCATTGATGATGTGGTCCAGTTATTTTATCGGTCATGATGGTTTTGTTACTCAGCAAAGTGTATGCAAATAATGTTCCCAAATAGGCAGACACTGCAGGTTTTTCTATATCTCCGTTTAAGAAAATAAGTGCAATGGACGATAAGAGGTAAGAAGTAACATAATTTATTTCATCTGGAGCGGGTTTGAATGAAAAAATGGATCGTCTTGGTACTGGCAATGGCATCGGTATCTTGTGCTTACTCTCCCATTTATAATGGTAAGGCACCTTATCATGGCAGTAAGTTCCTATTAGAGGAGACCCCTCGGCATACGATCGATTACTTTATTGAGGGAATGACAGAGCAACTGGTGGCCTCTAACCAGTATCTAACAGCCAAAACCCCGCTTGCCGTGACATCTTTTGTTGATCTGCAGAATATGGACGAGACAAACTGGCTGGGCAATACGGTAACCGAAGGTTTTATGTACCAGATGCAGCAACGTGGTTATACCGTGGTGGACTACAAAGCAACGGGGGCCATCAAGGTGACCTCAGAAGGCGATTTTTCCATTACCCGAAACTGGCGCGAGTTAGCTGGCGAACAATCTATCGATTATGTACTGACAGGTACGATGTTGCGTCAGGGGGCCGGGGTACTGGTCAATGCCCGGATCATCGGGATGCGTTCGAAGGTAGTGATTGCCACTGCGCAAGGTTTTCTGCCGGCAGATCAAATCGGTCGTGACATTGACACGATGAACAAGGTACGGTTCGACAATGGCGTGATTATTCGCGACGATACTCTGTCTTACGACCGCAATACTGTAGTGATAAAGCCCTAGTTAGGGCTTGGCTTGCTTGTTGTATCAAATACAATAGCAGCCCTGAAATAAAAAGTGCTGGCGTCCGATGGGCGTCAGTACGTTTGAACATAATGAGGAACAAGTAATGCGTAGTTGGCTGGTTGCCACCATGATGCTGTTGCTGGCCGGGTGTCAGCCATTGGTAGACATGCGACATAACGGTGAAGGTAAAGTACTTAATGCAGTAGGTTACGCTTCAATTAGCGAGCAGCGTGGCCGTACGGACGAGGAAAAACGTACCCGGGCGATGCGGGCATCGAAACTGGATGCCTACCGCGAGTTGACCGAGCAGGTCTATGGGATGCGTGTCAGTGCCCGTGCAGGGATGGAAGATCAGGCATTGGGCATTGAAACAACCGATGGTTCGGCGGATGGTATTATTCGTGGTGCCGAAGTGGTGCGCAGCTATCCGGTCGGTGACAACTATGTGACCGAAATGAAGTTGGATCTCAACAAGATGGAAATGATGAAAGGGTATGGTGAGGTATACCATGTCCCGGCATCGCAGGATCTACTGTTCTAACAGTGATCTCCATTTTGCTAGCGGTGCTACTTTCTGCCCCATGTCTTTCTCTTTCTGTATGATGTGCAACATCGTAGCGGCATGAAAGACAAGGTGAGGAGGAAGTGGCCTGCTTGTTGGGTTTCTATGGCTTCAGTTGTTTGAGCTTTAGGGATTAGGCTTTCAGGTTTGTGCCGAAAGATCGCACATTCTGAGCGATACCTTCACTGTTGTAGGTCATCTGATTTTTGCCACGGCTTTGCTGAATAAGATTATTGAGCATATGGAAGCTGCGTTGTGCCCTTAGCAGCGCATCGCCGTTGAGATTATTGATGATATGGCATTCGGCAAGGTTTTCCCTGATGGATTTGACTTGCGCGCGCAGTGCTTCATTGCTTGTGATTTCCGCCGTATCGACATGGTTAGCCACTTGGTGGTCAACCAGCTTGATTTTATCGAGCAGGGCAATTTTTTGCCGTGCCAAGCTCGTGATGTCTTCTGACTGGCGATTGACAATCGCCCGCTGCTCGTCATTTAGCAGAGTCAGTAGCGAGGCGAGGTTGTCTTGCTGTTGTTCAAGCAGCGATTGAAGGCTGGAAGTCATAGTCGGTTGTTCTCGGCAGCATTAAATATCTTTGAGTTCGTTTTCGAACTTGAGCATGTTGGCTGCTAGTTTATCGGCATCAATAGTGTAAGAGCCATTGGCAATGGCTTCTTTGATCTGGTTAACCTTGACGTCGTCGAAACTCGGTTCGGCAGCAAGGTGCTGGTGAATTTGACCGACAGACCTTGCTTGTGAGCTAAGTGAGATCGAGTCACTGGTATTGGCATCGCTGCCGTGTGCCGCTTTAGTTTGAGCTGACGACGAAGCTCCGGCACTGGTTGTCGTGCTGTTGCGCTGGGTTGCCAGCGGCTGACCCGAACGAAGTAGGTCGATACTTGCCATAATCTTAGTCCTTGGACAATGAGACAATAATCAGAGAATACACATTATTCGGCAGTCTGTGAGATTACTTTAGCTGTATTATCGCAATTATTGCACTTTTGCTGGCAGAGTGTGTCAGTAATTGACGGTGACTTCGCCCACATCAGTGACGATAGCATCGACGATTCGCCGTGATTTGCTGTTTTGCACCCGGATTTGCTCGCCCAGCGAGCCATCGGAGAGTGCAGAGCCCTTGGTGATGATACTCAGGCCACCATTGCCGGCTTTGATATTGACGGCATCGTTGCGGCAGACAAGGCAGATGTCGCTGCCCATAACAGCGTCACCGAGCTGGACAGCTCGTTTGACTTTTGAACCAATAATTTGCGTCGGATTATCGAAGGTGACCCCGCGCTGCAGGCGTACCTCAACCATTTGTACAGTCAGGTCACTGTTCGCTAGTGTCATGCCTCGGGCGAGGGGGCGGCTGGCGACAACTCGTGGTAGGAGCAGTTTAGTACTGACTGGGACGTAAACTTGCCATCCGTCGGCAGGACAGCTCACCAACACGGTCACATTGCCTGATAGGGATTGTTTGCCCGGGATGTTGGTTTCCAGCGGTGTTGGGCAAGTGGTTAGGCGGATGCGGCTGTCGAGGGCGGCAGCTTCAATATGGAGTTCTCCGCGCGCTGGTTTTTCAATCTGTTGAGAGACAAATAATTCAGCAGCCTTGCGTACGTCATTGATGTTATCTTGCGTTTCTGCGAGAAGAAATGTACTAAAGAATGTGGCCATTAGGCCGATAAATACAATTATCAAACGAAAAAATGTTCTCGGGTTCACGGTTAATGCTCTTTTCTATGCCCATGTATTGCAGTCTTGCGGTGTGGGAAGTATGGGATGGTGGTAGAGGCTGATTATGATCAGCGCTGTTATCATAAGCCAATCAGTGAATGCGTATCAAAAATAAAAACGAATAACACGGAGTCATCCTTATGTCGGGGATCCTGGATTCAGTCAACCAGCGAACGCAACTTGTCGGCCAAAACCGCTTGGAATTGCTAACATTCCGTTTGCAGCGCCGTCAGCGTTACGGGATTAACGTATTTAAAGTTAAAGAAGTGTTGCAGTGTCCAAAGCTGACAACCATGCCCAACCTTCACCCGTTGGTAAAAGGGATCGCCCATATTCGTGGCCAGACGATTTCTGTTATTGATATGAGTCTGGCGACCGGTGGTCGTCCGATTGATGATTTGGATAACTGCTTCGTGATTATCTCTGAGTTCAACCGTTCGATTCAGGGATTCTTGGTTTCTTCGGTTGAGCGCATCATTAACATGAACTGGGAGTCAATCCTGCCGCCGCCGAAAGGCGCGGGTAAGGCCAACTACCTGACAGCCGTCACCGAGATTGACAACGAGTTGGTTGAAATCCTCGATGTTGAAAAAATCCTCGATGAAATTTCGCCGGTGAACACTGATATTACCAACACGGTACTGGAAACCTTGGTGGATGACTTGCCGCCGGTAAGCCGAGTATTGGTTGCCGATGACTCCAGTGTTGCTCGCAAGCAGGTTCAGCGTGCCATTGAGGCGATCGGCTGTGAGTGCGTATTGGTGAAAGACGGCAAAGAAGCCATCAATACCCTGCGTAGCATGGCGAAGGAAGATGATATCCACAAGCAGCTTGCGCTGGTGATTTCGGATATCGAAATGCCTGAAATGGATGGATACACCCTGACAGCGGAAATTCGTAACGATCCAAACCTGAAAGACCTGCATGTTATCTTGCACACCTCATTGAGCGGTGTGTTTAACCAGGCGATGGTTGAGCGGGTAGGCGCCAATGCGTTTATTCCGAAATTCAACCCAGATGAACTGGGCGCTGCTGTAAAAGCGGCAATGCCAAATTAAAAACAAAGAAATTGAGTAGTAAATGACAGCTGTAACGATAAATGATCAGGAATACCGTGAGTTCTGCCGGTTTCTTGAAGGCCAGTGCGGCATTGTACTCGGCGACAGTAAGCAGTATCTGGTACGTAGCCGTTTGAGCCCTTTGCTTAGCCGTTTTTCGCTACCGTCACTGTCTGAACTGCTTCAGCTGGTGATTTCCGGTCGCAATCGTGATTTGCGTGTGGCCGCGGTGGATGCGATGACAACCAACGAAACCCTGTGGTTTCGCGATACCTACCCGTTTACGGTACTGGCCGATAAAATTCTGCCGGAACTGGCCGCCAACAAACGCCCGCTCAAGGTGTGGTCGGCTGCAAGTTCATCGGGTCAGGAACCTTATTCGATTGCGATGACCGTGCTGGAAACTCAAGGCCGTCGTCCGGGAATGCTGACGGGCGGGGTGCAGATCACCGCGACCGATATCTCCCAGACTATGCTGGATACCTGCCGTGTCGGGGCATACGATAACCTGGCTCTGAGCCGTGGTTTGTCGCCTGAGCGCCGCCGGATGTTCTTTGAAGACAACGGCGATGGCCGGATGAAGGTCAATGACAAGGTGAAGCGGATGGTGAACTTCCGCCCGCAGAACCTCAAAGACAGCTATGCGCTGTTGGGTAAGTTCGATATCATCTTCTGCCGAAACGTACTGATCTACTTTTCGCCAGAAATGAAAGCCAAGGTATTGAACCAGATGGCGGCAAGCCTTAATCCTGGCGGTTACCTACTGCTTGGTGCATCGGAGTCACTGACCGGGCTGAGTGATAAGTTTGAGATGATTCGCTGTAACCCTGGAATTATCTACAAACTGAAGTGATTGGCGGCAGCTGAAAATTCTGAAGTAGAAAAGCCCCTGAGCTGAAATAGGCTCAGGGGCTTTTTTTACGTCCATTTTCGTTCCCAGCGTGCCGGGATCGTCTGGATAAGGGCAAAGTTGGAGCGCTAACAATAAGTTGGCACATCATTTGCTTATTATTGGCCAGTGAATGATGGAGGCAGTATGTCGATTTCTTTTGATAAAGCACTGGGTGTACACCAGTACACGGTTGGCGTTAGGGGCAAGCGCGCCGAAACCTTGGCCAGCAACCTTGCCAATGCCAATACCCCAGGCTATAAAGCCAAAGATATTGACTTCAAGCGAGCGCTCAATGCGGCAACCTCGGGGGCAACAGTTGGCCTTAGCCGAACCAATGGTCGGCATATTGCTGCCTCTTCGTCGCACGTAATGGGTGAGCAGAAGTACCGGGTGCCAACCCAGCCAGATACAGGCGACGGCAACACCGTGGACGCGCAGCTTGAGCAGAACTTGTTCATGCAGAACGCAATCGAATATCAGGCATCACTGGATTTCCTCGGTTCAAAATTCAAGAACCTCTCAAAGGCATTGAAAGGAGAGTAATCAATGAGTTTGTTCAATATTTTCAATGTCTCCGGCTCGGCTATGAGTGCGGAGTCCGTACGACTCAACACCACATCGAGTAACCTGGCCAACGCCAACAGCGTGAGTAGCTCGGCTGAAGAAACCTACAAGGCCCGCCACCCAATCTTTGCGGCGGCCCTGCAAAGTGCTAGTTACCAGCGCGAAGACAGTGTGCCGGTACAAGTGAAGGGGATTGTCGAGAGCCAGAAGCCGCTCAACGCTGAATATAACCCGGATCACCCTCTTGCCAATGAAGAGGGCTTTATCTACAAGTCTAATGTCAATGTTATGGAAGAGATGGCCAATATGATCTCGGCCTCGCGCTCTTACCAAACTAACGTGCAAGTGGCAGATGCCGGCAAGCAGATGCTGATGCAAACCTTGCAGATGGGCAAATAAGGCATAAGGAGAGAACCTGATGAGTGCAATTAACGGTAGCATCGGCCAAGGCGGCAGCCTGACCTATATGGACCAGCTTAAGGAAATGCAGGAAAAGAAAGTCCTGGACGAGCAAAAGGTTACGGGTCAGAACGAGCTAAAGCAGGAAGATTTCCTGTCGCTGCTAACCAAGCAGTTGGCTCAGCAGGACCCGTTCAAGCCAGTGGGCAACGACGAGATGATTGCCCAGATGGCCTCGTTCGCCACGGTGGACGGGATCACCCAAATGAATGAACAGTTTGGTCTGCTTAATACTGCCATGACATCCAACCAAGCACTACAGGCATCGTCGCTGGTGGGACAGGATGTGTTGATCCCGAAATCAACCAGTTATAAGACTGAGGAAGGCGGGATCAGCGGTCAGGTTCGCTTGACTAATTCGCTTGATCAGGCGGTCATGCGGATCGAAACACCGCGCGGTGAACTGATCCGTACCATCGATCTTGGTGCGAAGGGTGCTGGCGAGCATGACATCGCATGGGACGGGCTGGACGAAAACGGCAAACCTTTGCCTGCTGGTCAGTACACCATCAAGGTATCCGGTATGGTCAGCGGTCAGAACAAAGAATTTGACGTCTTTACCAATGCAAGCGTGAACAGTGTGTTGCTTGGCAAGGGTGAGGGCGGCGTCATGCTTAACCTTGCTGGCTTCGATAAGCCATTTAACTTGGCTGAAGTTGTGCAGATTGGCAAGGCAAAATAATAACGAGGTATAACGACAATGAGTATGAATATTGCGTTGAGTGGCTTGGGTGCGGCTCAAAAAGATTTGAACACAACCAGTAATAACATCGCCAACGCCAATACTTATGGCTTCAAGGAGTCTCGAGCCGAATTTTCCGACGTGTATTCGAACTCAATTTTCTCCAACAGTAAGACTACAACCGGTGGTGGCGTTCAGACGTCAATCGTTGCCCAGCAGTTTCACGAAGGCTCGAGCATCTACACCAACAACCCGCTTGATCTTCGAGTGACGGGTGCGGGTTACTTTGCTGTTGCGCCGAACAAGAACGAGCCATCGAATAATGCTCTGACGCGTAACGGTGCCTTCCACCTTAATAGCAACAACGAAATCGTCAACTCTGAGAACCAGTTCATTCTTGGTTATGACGTAAACAGAGAAACCGGTTCGGTATCCTCTTATGAGCCGAAAACACTGAAGATTGAAGATACCTTCGGCTCACCGAAGCAATCTGGCAATATTGAGATTGGCCTTAACCTGCCAAACAGCGAGAGCAAGCCGATCAATTCACCGTTTGATTTCGCTAACCCTGATTCGTACAACAAGTCGACCTCATCGACCATGTACGATTCGCTAGGTCAGCCATACAAGCTATCGACCTACTATGTGTCAGAAAGCCCGACTACGCCAAACTCATGGCAGGTCTACTACACCGTGACGGATAAAAACGGCGTAGAGACTGGTCTGGATATTGATTTGCCTGCATCTGACAAGCACTACGTGACCAACGGTAGCTTGGTTGGCCATAAGATGACGTTTGACTCAGCTGGCCAGATGACATCGCCTGACAAATTCCCGACGGTGGATTTCAAGACTGCAGGCGTTAACGTTGGCGGTGCCGATGACACCCAGAAGCTGTCGATGAACTACAGCAATACTACCCAGTACTCTTCGCCGTTCGAAGTTCGCCGCTTCCAGGATGCTGACGGTGCGACGACCGGTTACCTGTCGAATGTGGATATCGATCCTGATGGCAACATTTTGGCCTCTTACTCTAACGGTAAGGATGTGGTCGTTGGTCGTGTGGCATTGGTTCGCGTACCTAACGATCAGGGCTTGAGCCAGCAGGGCGGTACTATGTGGAAGGTGAGCCAGGAATCGGGTGCACCGATTTGGGGTGATGCATCACAGGGTTCGTTCGGTGCAATCAAGAACGGCACACTGGAGCAGTCCAACATCGATATGACTCAGGAGCTGGTGGATCTGATCTCTGCCCAGCGTAACTTCCAGGCCAACTCGCGTGCTCTGGACGTGAACAACCAGCTTCAGCAGAACATTCTGCAAATCCGCTAATTCAGTTAGTGCGCATATTATATTGCCGTCTTGTTTCAAGGCGGCAATTGTTTTCCCCTCATTACTTTCCCCCAATGCTCCACCTTCCGCTTTGCTCGCTTGCCGTCTTGCGATCTTTTCGTCCTCTGCGCGGTATGTAGTAGCCTGCTAACCCATGAGTTTATCGTGCGCTGGTGACGAAATGCTGGCGAATTTAGTGGCATAATTTTTGCATTAAAGCGATATCTTTTGATTGGAGAGTCAAGAATGGATCGTGCTCTGTATTTGGCCATGAGCGGTGCCAAGCAGGATATGTACGGGATGCAACTGCATGCCAACAACCTTGCCAACGTTAGAACAACCGGCTTCCGTGCTGATTTGGAGCAGGCGCGTTCGATGCAGGCCTACGGTGAAGGGCTTCCGAGCCGTGTGTTTGCGATGACCGAAAGGCCTGGGCAGAACTTTGCTCAAGGCTCGGTAATGACCACCGGGCGAGATTTGGACGTGACTGTCCAAGGTGACGGCTGGATGGCGGTGATGGATCCCTCTGGCGAGGAAGCCTATACCCGTGCTGGCGGATTGAAGATTGACCAGACGGGCATGCTGCTCAACAGCACTGACAACTTAATGGTTGGTGAGAGTGGCGGGCCTATTTTTATCCCTCTCCCAATCAGCAAAATTGAAATTGGCACAGATGGTACTGTTTCGGTATTGCCACAGGGCGCGCCGCCTGATGCTATGGAAACGATTGATCGTATCAAGTTGGTACGTCCGAACAATGGTGATTTGTTCAAGGACGTTAATGGCTTGTTCAAATCGAAAAATCCCGGAGAGGTCTTTGATGCCGATGCTGGGGTCTCTTTGCTGACCGGCGCCTTAGAGGGCAGTAACGTGAACGCAGTAGGTGAGATGACCAGTATGATCGATCTGCAGCGTCATTTCGAAATGCAAGTCAAGCTAATGAAAACCGCCGAAGAGATGGACGAGGCATCGTCATCACTGCTGCGACTGGGCTAATAACGGATAGAAGGAAACAACAATGCATCCAGCATTATGGGTGAGTAAGACTGGCCTTGACGCCCAGCAAAGCAATATTTCGACGATTTCGAACAACTTGGCTAACGCCTCGACCGTCGGTTTCAAAAAGAGCCGTGCGGTGTTCGAAGATCTGTTTTATCAGAATATCAACCAGCCAGGCGGCCAGTCTACCCAAGACAGCGAGATGCCAAGTGGCTTGATGTTGGGTGCCGGCTCGAAAGTGGTAGCGACCCAGAAAGTCTTTACCCAAGGCAACAGCCAGACGACCAGCAATGCTATGGATATGATGATTGAAGGCGATGGCTTCTTTCAGATCCTGCTGCCGGACGGCAACATGGGCTATACCCGAAATGGCCAGTTCACGGTCAACTCTGAAGGCCAGATGGTTACAACAGGCTCGGGTTATCAGCTTCAGCCTGAAATCGTGATCCCAGAAGATGCGGTGGGCGTGACTGTCGGTACTGATGGTGAGGTGTCTGCCCGTATCCGTGGTCAGCAGGAAAATCAGGTACTTGGCCAGATCGCCACGGTATCATTTATCAATCCAGGCGGCTTGGAGCCAATTGGCCAGAACTTGTACCTACCGACCGGTGCCAGCGGTGATCCTCAAGAAGGTGTACCGGGCTTGGAAGGCCTGGGTTCAATTCGTCAGTCGATGCTGGAATCTTCCAACGTCAACGTGACCGAAGAGCTGGTTAATATGATTGAAGCCCAGCGCGTATACGAAATGAACTCGAAGGTTATCTCGACGGTAGACCAGATGTTGAGCTACGTGAACCAGCAGCTATAACGAGGCGGCTGCACATGATGAAAAAATACCTTTTTTTGATGGTGGTTTTGGGACTTGGTGGCTGTGCTCAGTCACCTGAGACGCAAGAATCGGATGTGGCTCAGGCGACTACCACGGTTGATGCGGTCGAGGGGACCAACGAGAAAAAGAGCAAGGGGCTGGTGGATCTTCTGCGCAAACGCGAAGATCCAGAAGCTGGCGATCCTGCTTGGAGTAGTATTCGCCCGCAGGAAAAGCCGGCTCACTATGCCACCTCAACCGGGTCGCTGTTTAGCATGAGTCATGCGCAAGATCTGTATGACGACACCAAGCCGCGTGGGCTGGGTGATATTGTCACCATTATGCTGGAAGAGCAGACCCAAGCGAAAAAGAGCGCTAGTTCCGATCTCGATAAATCCACGGATTTGTCGATGGATCCGCTGATGCTGGGTGGCCAGAAGCTGAATATTGGCAGCCATGATATCTCCTACGGGGTATCGAACGCCAACAAGGTCGAGGGAAGCAGTTCTGCTGACCAGAGCAACAGCATCAAAGGCTCGGTGACGGTCGAGGTTGTCGATGTTTTGCCAAACGGCAACTTGGTGGTGCGTGGCGAGAAGTGGTTGCTGCTCAATACTGGCGAAGAATACATTCGCTTGAGTGGTACTATCCGCCCGGATGATATCTCGCAGGAAAACACGGTGCTTTCTACCCGCGTTGCCAATGCGCGTATCCAGTACTCCGGCACGGGCGACCGGCAGGATGTTCAGGATCAGGGCTGGTTGTCAAAATTTTTCAATGTCACCATCTAATGTACGGCCCACCTTCGGTGGGCCTTCTATTTTGGAAATACTTTTGCTAATGAAACATAACGGAGCAGGCAAGGCATGTTGAAACAGCTATGGGTAGCGTTACTGGTACTGGCAGCCTTGCCGGTACAGGCTGCGAGGATCAAAGACGTTGCCGAGGTGGCCGGGGTGCGGAGTAACCAATTGGTTGGTTATGGTCTGGTTGTTGGTTTGCCGGGGACCGGCGAGACGACGCCGTTTACCGACCAGAGTTTTAACGCCATGCTGCAGAATTTTGGTATTCAGTTGCCGCCGGGTACCAAGCCGAAAACCAAAAACGTTGCCGCTGTGGCGGTAAATGCAACCTTGCCGCCGTTTACCAAGCAAGGCCAGACGATTGATATTACGGTATCGTCAATTGGCTCGGCCAAAAGCCTGCGGGGCGGTACCTTGCTGCAAACCTTCTTGAAAGGTCTGGACGGCAAGGTCTATGCCGTTGCCCAAGGCAGCTTGGTGGTTGGGGGCTTTAGTGCCACAGGTGCTGATGGCTCGAAAGTGGTCGGCAATACCCCGACGGTCGGTCGGATTTCTAACGGGGCAATGGTTGAACAG
This sequence comes from Photobacterium aquae, assembly GCF_001029445.1. Lineage (GTDB taxonomy): Bacteria > Pseudomonadota > Gammaproteobacteria > Enterobacterales > Vibrionaceae > Photobacterium > Photobacterium aquae. The sequence continues at coordinate 92,236 of NZ_LDOT01000012.1, read as the reverse complement.
GAGGTGCCAAATCCTTTCGGTCGCGGCGATTACCTGACGTTTAACTTGTTTGAGTCTGATTTCACGACTGCGCAGCGAATGGCCGATGCAGTCAATGGTTTTCTCGGTCCGCAGATGGCTTCCGCTATCGATGCGACCTCGGTGCGGGTACGTGCTCCGCGCGATATCAGTCAGCGGGTGGCATTTTTGTCCACGCTGGAAAACCTAGAGTTCGATCCTGCCGATGGGGCAGCAAAAATCATTGTCAATTCACGCACCGGCACCATTGTGGTTGGCCAGCATGTGAAACTCAAGCCAGCTGCGATCACCCACGGCGGAATGACGGTATCGATCAAAGAGAACTATTCGGTTAGCCAGCCTAACGCGATGTCGGGAGGCCAGACGGTGGTCGTTCCCAACAGTGATGTGAATGTGACTGAAGACAATGCCCGGATGTTCAAGTTCGAGCCGGGTGTCACCCTTGATGAGTTGGTGCGGGCGGTTAATCAGGTTGGGGCGGCACCGTCGGATCTGATGGCTATTTTGCAGGCACTCAAGCAGGCCGGCGCTATTGAAGGCCAGTTGATTATCATTTAACGGAGTATCACGATGAAAACGACATCACCGGGCTTTATCAATGATTTTTCCAGCCTCGATCGCCTGCGTGCGGGTATCGGCAATGACGAGGAGCAGTCGCTGCGTGCGGCTGCCGAGCAGTTTGAATCTATCTTTACCCAGATGCTGTTCAAGTCGATGCGTCAGGCCAACGAGGCATTCGAGTCGGATCTGATGAGCAGCAGTAACACCAAGTTCTTCGAGCAAATGCACGATGAGCAGATGGCCAGTGAGCTTAGTTCAAACGGTACGCTTGGGCTGGCTGATTTGATTGTGGAGCAGCTCGGGGCGGTGGCTGGTATCTCAGAAACAGAGAAAAAGCCGGAAGCAGAGGCTGAGCAAACATTTCTTCGGCCTCAGGCGGCTGATCCGTCTACCCGTTTGGCGCGAAATGATAGCGAGCGCGAGTTGCAGGTACGCCAGCAGTTTGCCGCAGCCATTGATGCGGCACGCAAACCGGATCCTATGGCGTCTCAGGGCTCAGAGTCAGCGGTTGCGGCAGCCAAGCCCGTAGTGAAAGCCCCGCGTTTTGACTCGCCGCAGAGCTTTGTCGATGCGATGAAACCGTACGCGATGAAAGCGAGTAAGGCGCTTGGGGTCGATCCTGGCGTATTGATTGCGCAGGCGGCGTTGGAAACGGGCTGGGGCCAGAAAGTGATCACCAATGCGGCAGATCACAGCCATAACCTGTTTAATATCAAAGCCGATAAGCGGTGGGATGGGAAAAAGATTGCCACCCAAACACTGGAGTTTCACCAGGGTATTCCGGTCAAGGAGACGGCTGCATTCCGTTCTTATGATAATTATGGTGAGAGTTTCGATGATTATGTCCAATTCCTCAAGCAGAACCCTCGTTACCAGAAAGCGCTAGAGCAAACTCAGCAGCCGGAGGCGTTTGTTCGGGAATTGCATCAGGCTGGCTATGCCACCGATCCGAATTACAGCGAAAAAGTATTGCAGGTTTGGGATAAGGTCAGCGGCATCATGGATAAATAAGCCACAGCAATCATGGCAGATTCGGCACATTCAGTTTCAATAAATAAGCGGCGCTAGGATAGCGATAGTCCTACAACGTTTATGGGATAGGGAGCTGGGTGTGCTGAATTTGTATTAGAGCGAAGTGATTTTGCAGGGGGCTACATGCCTTGTTATTTTGACGTAGAGCGGTGATTGTCCGGCACTACGTCTTGATAAAAAAACACGTCAGTCTCGCGGATGCGAGAAAATTGAGGCAGTTTGAGGATTTTAAACAAAAATATCGACGATTGAGGTAACAGCTCTGAGCGTATCTTCACTGGCAGAGATAGCCTTATCAACCTCACTTGATTCAACAGGTGGTTCTTTTTCGACATCCATGCCGTCGAGAATGATCGGGGCAACGATCTCTTTGATCGCATAGCCTAACAGGGTGGCAACACCTATGTTCATAATGACTCTCTATACTATTTTGTGTTTTTTTATCTGTTTTTACTGACGACATTATAAGCCGCTAAAAGCAAAAAACTAGGGGTATCTGTTTTATTTGGTTTTTTTGACCGCATTTGCCCGCCTTATGATGCTGGGTCTAGCAATCAATTTTTCCTCTCGGTTTATCCTTCTTGGTCGATATATAGGATCTGGGTTTGTACAGGTACTAAAATATGGCCTGATTTTTGCATTTATTACGTCGCTATAGATAGGTGATTGGCGCGTTGGCGCAACTGGGAGAGAGGCAATGGCGTTAGATTTGATGCAACTGGGTATGAGTGGTCTGCAGACGACTCAGAAGCAGTTGAATGTGACTGGCCACAATATAACCAATGTTAATACACCGGGTTACAGCCGTCAGGCAGCCGAGCAGAAAACCAATGATGCTTTTTGGCATGGTGGTAATCATTACGGTACTGGTGGCTACATTGATAACGTCAGCCGAGCTTATGACCGCTTTGCTGCCCGGGAGCTGACGCTGACCACCACGCAATTGAATGAGAGCTCCGAAAATGCCTCTCAGCTCAGCGTGATGGATGAGTTTATCTCCAGTAACGCCAGCAAAACCGTGAATAGCATGAATGACTATTATGATGCGGTGAAGAGTTTGGCCGATCACCCTAATGATATGGGCTCGCGCAAGGCGGTACTATCTACGGCTGGCCTAGTGGCAAGCACGCTAAACAGCGCCAGCGAAAACCTTGACGATATGCACAAGTCGGTAAGTGATCAGCTTGGGGCATCAGTGACGCGCGTCAATACGATAGGGCAAGAAATTGCCACCTTGAACGCCCGTATTCTTGAAAACCCTAATGTCGAAAACAACGATCTGTACGACAAGCAGCAGACGCTGATTAACGAGCTTGCTCAGTACGGCAACGTGACCGTGCTGGAAAATAAAGGCAACCCGGCCTTTACCGTCATGATCGGTGGTGGTCATGCCTTGGTTTCAGGTATTGAGTCAGCCAAGTTGACCGTGACGAGCGGCAATCCGGATCCTCGTCAGACTCAGGTCGGCATCGAGAACGGCAATACGACCAAACCGATCGACAGCGAATCGTTGGGTGGCAAGTTGGGCACATTGATGACATTCCGCGATAACGTGGTTGATCAGGCGCGTGACGAAATCGGCCGGATGGCCCTTGGCTTTTCCAGCCAAATTAACGATATGCAGCGACAGGGTTTGGATCTTGAAGGTAATCAGGGCAAAAACCTGTTTACCGATGTCAATGATCCTAAAATTCAGAAACAGCGCGTGTTTGCACCAGTTGGCAGTACGGCTGACATCAGCGTTGCGATTGATAATGTCAGCGAGCTAAAAGCGACTGAGTACCGCCTGAAAACCGAAGTGGCGACGACCGGCGGCAACACAACCTATAGCTACTCGCTGTATAACAGTGACGACGAGTTGGTGGCTCAGCCAGGAGCCTCAACGTCCGAGGCGCAGAAGATTGAAGTTGACGGCATGGTGATTGATATCACCAAGGCCGCCCAGCCGGATGAAACCGTGCTGATCCGTCCTGTTCGCAGTGCTGCCAGCGATATTGCACTGGCAACCGACAAGCCTAACGCATTGGCGGCGCAGCGCTATGTCACCGAAGGTGAGAACAATACCGGCAATGCCACGGTTGAAGCGGTAGCGGGTAGCGGGATCAAAGGGACATACCAAGTTAAAATTTCTGATGACGGCAGCAAGTTGTCGGTGACGGACGCAGCTGGTGCGGCTGTCGATTTGAAAGATGCCGATGGCAAAACTGTCGCGGCGTTGGACTACCCGCTAGGCGATAACCTGATCCGCTTTGATGACGGTAGCGCCAACGGAACAGCGGCACTGAAAATTAACCGCAGTGCCGAGGCAAAAGACAGCTACACCGTACAGCTAGGTATGCGCCCGGCAGAAGGTGACAACTCCAACCTGATCAATATCCAGAAAGTCCAGACAGACAAAACCATGAACGATGGCCGCTCGTCGGTGATCGACCTGTTTGAAGGGCTGACCAGTGATATTGGTATTCAGAAGATGAATGCGGAAAAATTTAGCCAGATCAGCCAGCTTGATTTCGATGCCGCTACCGAGCGGGTCACCGGCTTGTCTGGGGTTAACCTTGATGAAGAAGCAGCTAACCTGATGAAGTTCCAGCAGGCTTATATGGCCTCGTCGCGGATCATGACGGTAGCACAAGAAACTTTCGATACCCTGATGCGTGCGGTGTAATAGGGAAGCAGTATGATTAACCGAGTAGCGACATTTACCCAGTATCAAAACCTCACTTCGAACCTGATGCGCAAGCAGGGCCAGATCAACGTGACCAACGAGCAGTTGGCGACGGGCAAGCGGATGCAAACCGCGGGCGATGACCCGGTGGCATCGGTCTCTACCCAGAACTACAAGCAGCAGTTGGTGCAGTTCGAGCAGTTCCAGAAGTCAATCACTTTGGCTGGCAACCGTCTCAATAGCCTTGAAACGGCGTTGACTGATGCCGAAGGCCAGATTGACCTGACCAAGCAGCGGGTGATCGGGATGATCAATGGTGCGATGACCGGCGACGACCGTGGTGCGTTCACCTTTGAACTGGAAACCATGTACGACAGTATGTTGGATCTGGCTAACAGCCAAGATGAAGGCGGTAACTTTATGTTTGCCGGTAATCAGTTCAACAACAAGCCGTTTGTTGCCGATGCTTCTGGTACGATCAAGTACATGGGCGATGACGGTCACCGCGAGGCGAGAATCGACACCTCGGTGTTTGTTCAGACCAGCCAGCCGGGTGAGCAGGTCTTTATGGGGATCGAAAACCCGTATGGTGATTACCGTCCTAATTTTGCCGGTTTGCAGAGTGGCTCGACTTTGAACGTGCAGTCGGCGACCAATAAGGATCCGAATGACACCAATGAATACCGGGTTGCCTTTGTCGATAACGGCAATGGCGGGCTGAATTATGAACTGTACGATGACACCAACGGTGTCCAGTTGGCGACGGGTGCCTACGATGCCACCAAGGGGATCCAGTACAAGGACGCGACGGCAGGCAGTGCCATCGATTTGGATTTCCAGTTCGATGGCGACATCAAGCCTGATGACGAAGTGAGCCTGAATCCGGGCAAGACGTTCAGCTTGTTTGATACCATTAAGAGCGCGATTGATTACTCTCAGTACTCAACCTCATCGGCTGAGGCACAGGCTGGTTTGCAGCAGACTATCGATGATTTGACGGCCGCGTATGTTCATATGAACCAACGTCGCTCGGAAGTGGGAGTCGGTCTTAAGCAGCTCGATACTTTTGAAGAGCAACACAAAGACTTTGAATTGGCCGTTAACAATGCCAAGGGTAGCCTTGAAGACATCGATTACAGCAAAGCGGTCATCGATATGAACCAGAATATGGTGGCGATGCAGGCTTCTCAGGCGGCGTTTAACAAGACCAAAGAGCTGTCATTGTTTAACTACCTGTAATTGGCATTCTATTTGGGTAGCAACAAAAAGCGGCAGGAGACTGCCGCTTTTTTATGTTCAATTATTCCTCTATCTTTCCCGCTATTTTTCATTATTGAACGCGTTTTGTTTGCTCTGAACCCTATATATTCCGCGATTTCAAAGCACTAGAAGAAAAAATTAAAAAAAATCCTAAAGGAATCATTTCGGGTGCCGTTAACAAAAGTACTGAAGCAAAACTCTTTAATCCCAAGCCCCCCGCTAATCTAGCTGGGTTGCTATCAACAGGAAGCAAATTATGGCTGTTACAGTTAATACTAACATTTCTGCAATGACTGCCCAGCGCAACCTAGGCAATGCAACTAACAACGTAAGCTCAAGCATGGAGCGTCTGTCTACTGGTCTGCGTATCAACAGCGCAAAAGACGATGCCGCTGGTCTGCAAATCTCTAACCGTCTAACTAGCCAGAGCAACGGTCTGAACGTTGCAATGCGTAACGCCAACGACGGTATCTCTGTTGCGCAGACAGCGGAAGGTGCAATGCAGGAATCTACCAACATGCTACAGCGTATGCGTGACTTGGCCCTGCAGTCTGCTAACGGCTCAAACTCTGATGACGACCGTGCGGCAATCCAGAAAGAAGTTTCTGCACTGCAGGCTGACATGAACCGTATCGCTGAAACAACCACTTTCGGTGGCAGCAAGCTGCTTGACGGTAGCTACGGCACTAAAGAATTCCAGATTGGTTCTAACGCAAACGAAACTATCGGCGTTAGCCTAGGTGATATCTCTGCGGATGCAGTGGGTAACAACGTTCTGACTGGTGGTGGTTCGAAGTTGGGTTCAGCTGTTGCTGCAGCTGAGGGTGCAACATTTACGGGTATTGCAACAGCTGGTTCTGTTAATATCTTCGGTCCAGAAGGTAAGACTGAAGTTGCATTGGCCGCTGGTGATAGTGTGACTGCTGCTGCTAAGAAACTTAACGACAACAACAGTGGTGTTGAGGTTGAAGCGGTAGTTAGTACGAAACTGGAGAATATGACAGCGACTGAAACCGGTAAGTTGGTGATGGGTGCTGGTGCGGATGCTAAGGAATACGAACTGAGCCAGTATGCTGGTGATATGGGTCGCTTGGCAGAAGACCTGAACAAAGATGGCTTCTCAGCATCAATGGACAAGCACGGTGCGCTGGAAATTACCGCGAAAGATATCGATGGTATCAAAGTTGAAAATGCCTCGAAAAATGGCGTGAAGCTTGGTGGCGTTCAGGGTACAGCTGCAGCAGATCTTGAGTTGGTAGTAAATGCTCAGTTGTCCATGACTTCTCACGACAGTTTCTCGGTTGCAAATAAAGATGCAGCGAAAGATGTTGCTGCTGAAATTGTTGGTGGAACAGCATCGTCAAAGAACAGTGTTGCTAATATCGACTTGACTACGGCTAAAGGCTCACAGGATGCGATTGCAGTAATCGATGCGGCTATCGCGGGTATCGACTCACAGCGTGCAGACCTTGGTGCGGTACAGAACCGTTTCAACCACACACTGAACAACCTGTCTAACATCAACGAGAACGTGACTGCGTCTAACAGCCGTATCAAGGATGTGGATTTCGCATCAGAAACGACTAACCTGACTAAGAACCAGATCCTGCAGCAGGCAAGTACCTCTATCCTTGCTCAGGCTAAGCAGACTCCACAGGCGGCACTAAGCCTACTGTAAGGTCTATTTCGCTTAGACGAAGAGTTGAAAGGCCCGGCTTTGCCGGGCCTTTTTCGTATCCATTCGGCAATCTCTTGCCATGCTTTAACTGTCTTTGTGGTGGGGGATACAATCGCTTCCATTTTTATAGAAAAGAGTGGGACGATTAATTATGAGCTACTTAATACAATGAGTAGGACTCAAAGAAAAAACGGTATAAAAATTGCATTGATTTTTTATATGACTGCTGAGAAGTTTGAGCTTAACGTTGGGCTTGAGATGGCAGTGAGGATTACACAGAGGTATCTATGGGATTATCAGCCAGCGGTTTGGGCTCAGGGTTAGATGTAGCAGGCATGACGCAGCAGTTGGTAGCAGCCGAACGTACGCCTAAACAGCAGCGATTGACCGAGCAGATGGCTAAGGTCGAGGTGTCACTAAGCGCCTATGGCCAAATCAAGTCATCTGCCAGTGGTTTGCAAGAAATGTTCGAAAAGTTCGATGAAGATGATGTGTTTGACAATAACCAAGTGACAACGTCGAATCGTGATTTTGTTGAGGCCAGTGTTGAGAGTAATGCGCAAAACGGTCGTTATTCGATAGAGGTTAAAGCTATGGCGCAAAGCCACCGTTTAGCCAGTGCCAACAGTTTTGATGCTGACCCCAATGCTAAGATTGGTAGCGGTGACTTGGTGTTTACGGTTGGCGATAAATCGATGACGGTTAACATCGATCCTAATCAGAGCAGCCTTAAAGACGTGGTAACCGCCATTAACAAGGCCAAAGACAACCCAGGGGTTACCGCCACTATCATGACCGATAAAGATGGCGCCAAAATTGTCTTTTCCAGCAGTAAAACTGGTAAGGAAAACTCGGTCAAGATTGATGCCAGCGGGGCAACAGGTGAGCTGTCTAAATTAAGTTTTGATCCGGCGACGCCAGATGGTAATGCGGAGATGAAGCAGATCCAGCCAGCCCAGGATGCATACATCGTTATTGATGGTTTCTCGCATGTGTATAGCGATACCAACAAGTTTGAAGATGTGCTTGAAGGTGTGACCCTTGATGTCAGTAAACTGACAGGTACCACGGGGTCGGGCAAGCCAACCGATGATGAAGATGTCAAAAATGTGATCATTGAAATTAGCAATGATACCTCAAAGCCGAAAGACGCCATTAATCAACTTGTTGAATCGTATAACGGTTTGTTTGAGATGATTGAGGAACAGTCGAAATTTGATGTAGAAAAAAAGAAAGGTGGGCCGCTAGTTGGTGATAGTTTGGCTAATTCCTTGCTTGGCCAGTTGCGCAGCTTATTCAACAACCCGATCACCGGCTCGGATGGTAAGACTTATCAGATGTCTGATTTTGGTATCACCACCACGCGTGAAGGTGTACTTGAGGTTGATGATGAGATCCTTGAGGAGACGATCAAGGATAACTACGGTTCGTTATCGGCATTTTTCTATGGCGATGAGGGCTTTTTGAAGAAAGCAGATAAGTTGTTGGAAGGCTTTATTGGCAGTGAAGGGTCGTTGACCAATAGGGAAAATAGCCTGAAAAGCGAGCAGGAGCGGATTGAAGACGGGATGACAGATCTCAATGAGCGGATGGCGGCCTTTGAAGCACGTACCTATAAGCAATTGACCGCGATGGATGCCGCGATTGCCAAGATGAATACCGAGCTTTCCACGATGCAGAGCCTGCTAATGTAAGGGTGAAAGATGGATGAACTAACTCAGCTAGAACAGCAAATCTCATCATTGCTGGCGGCAGATGAATACAATGATGATTTTCCCGAGCAACTGCAAAAGCTGGTTGCGGCACGCCATCAGCAAGTGACCCAGTTGCTGCGTGATCAAAAAAGTTTAAGCCGCAGTAAATTTGATGATATTCAGGCGCGAACCCAGGATTTGAAGCAGCTGTTAGAGCAAAACAGTGCCCGGATTAGAAGTAAGTTACTGAGTAACCAAAAGGCTAAGAAGTCAGTAGCTGTTTATCAAATGATCAGAAATAATTAGGAAAAAAGTATGCGCGGCATTCTTCAAGCATATAAGAAAGTATCGGTGGATTCGCAGTTGGCAAGTGCATCGCCGCACCGTGTGGTGCAGATGCTGTTTGCGGGTGCGATAGAACGTTTGGTTCAAGGCAAGGCGGCCATGGAAGCGGGTAATATCGCGATGAAAGGTGAGCGATTGAACAAGGCGTTGGCGATTATCGGCAGTTTGCGCGAGAGCTTGTCGATGCAAGATGGCGGTGAAATTGCAGTGAATCTTGATCGTCTGTATGACTTCATGATGCGTCATGTTATCGAGGCTAATGCGACCAATAATCCGGAAAAGATCAGTGAGGTCATTACACTGCTGACGGATATCAAATCAGCATGGGATCAAATCCCGGAAGAATTCCATTACCAGACGGAAAAATAATCAGTCGCCGATCGTGGTTGATTAGAAATTACCAGAAATATTTTGGAAGCAAGATCAAAGTTTGGATCAATAGCAAACCTTGATAGGGCCTGTGCACCCAGCTTTTCGGGATGCCAGTTGCCTTCTACCGCACATCTATTACAATGGTTGCCAATTTACCCGGCAACCATTTGCTCTATGCTTGGCATAGCCACCTCCGTGGCCTTGCTTCGGCATACTATGGCGTACCGTCCATAAACAGGGTGCCAATCATTAGAAACACCAAAGGCAGGCAATTCTTTTCTATGCAAGGTTTAGCAAAAACCCTCGTTATTGATGATGACGCACAGCATCGCCATGATCTCAGTGTCATTCTATTTTTTTTGGGCGAGCAGTTCGAAGTCTTGTCGTCAGAAGAGGTCAATGATTCGCACTGGGAAAAAGAATGGAGCGCCTGTTTATTGGGGAATATCAGCAAGGGGAAATCCCTGACGCAGATCCTCGATTTCTTGCGGATTCAGCATCATATTCCAGTGGTTGCGCTCGCTAATTATGAACGTGAGCTGTCAGGGCTGCCGAATTACATTGGCAATCTTGATTACCCGCTGAGCTATAGCCCGATGACAGAGGCGCTGCGTCACTGTCAGGAATATTTGGGCAAGCAGACCTATCAGGTTCCTCAGTTGGGCCGCAAAAATACCCTTTTCCGTTCTATGGTCGGCCGAAGCGAGGCCATTAGCCAAATTCGCCATTTGATCGAGCAAGTGTCGGCAACCGATGCTAGCGTGCTGATCCTTGGTGAATCGGGTACCGGCAAAGAGGTGGCGGCACGCAACATTCATTACCACTCTTCGCGTGGCAAAGGGCCGTTTGTACCTGTTAACTGTGGTGCTATTCCTGCGGACTTGCTGGAAAGTGAGCTGTTTGGTCACGAGAAAGGCGCCTTCACGGGGGCAATCTCCGCTCGTAAGGGGCGTTTTGAGCTGGCTCAGGGCGGTACCTTGTTCCTTGATGAAATCGGCGATATGCCGATGGCAATGCAGGTCAAGTTGTTGCGGGTATTGCAGGAGCGTTGCTTCGAGCGGGTAGGTGGTAGTGAAACCATTAAGGCAGATGTGCGGATAGTGGCTGCGACTCACCGTAATTTGGAAGTGATGATCAAAGACGGGACTTTCCGCGAAGATCTTTACTACCGTTTGAATGTTTTCCCAATCGAAATGCCGGCATTGCGCGAGCGTATCGAAGATACCCCGCTTTTGCTGCAAGAATTGCTGGCTCGCCTTGAAGCCGAAGGGGCAAAGCCGGTGTTCTTTACGCCGCGTGCCATTAATTCGTTAATGGAGCATGACTGGCCGGGCAATATTCGTGAGCTGGCCAACTTGGTCGAGCGCTTGATTATCCTCTATCCGGGCGAAATGGTGGATGTTACGCACCTGCCGATGAAATATCGTCATTGCGACCTTCCGGTGTTCCGGGCGGAAGAGAATTTCCTCGCAGTGGAAGATCAGGAGCGAACAGCATTGGCTGATATGTTTGCTTGTCAACCTGTTGAACATGACGAGTTTTTGGCTGCGACAGGTCTGCCGCCAGAAGGAGTTAACTTGAAAGAGATGCTGGCAGATCTTGAAGTAGACATGATCCGTCAAGCACTTGAAGCCCAGACAGGCGTGGTGGCAAGGGCTGCCGACATGTTGGGGATGCGCCGTACCACCTTGGTGGAAAAAATGCGCAAGTACGGCTTGAATAAAGAAGACGTACGCTAAACCCTTCCTGCAGCGTCATATTCTTGACGCTGCAACAAACACTCTAGTGAACACAAGTCACTGAAATTAAATATTTTTAGTTGGCATGAAAAATGCTTTATCATCGTAAAATCGACGATTAATAAGTATTTTAGGTCCGCTTTATGGGTGGTTATTCGCCTTCTTCAGATAATCTACCCCAGCAGGTAGCCCGTTATCAGCAAGCTTTTGATGTTATGCCATCTGGGGTTATTTTTTTGGATCCCAAAGGGGTAGTTGAAGAAGCCAATCCAGAAGCCTATCGCTTACTGGGCGAACCGTTGGCGGGCGAGCGTTGGGTGGATATCATCCAGCGGGCTTTTTCGCCGCGTGAGGATGATGGCCACGAGGTCTCTTTACATAATGGCCGTCGGGTACGGTTGGCCATTTCGGCATGCCAAAGCGGACAGCTGATTTTTATCACCGACATGACGGAAACCCGTTTGTTGCAATCGCGGATCAGCGAGATGCAGCGCCTTTCCTCGTTGGGGCGAATGGTGGCTTCGCTGGCTCACCAAGTTCGTACACCTCTGTCGAGCGCCATGCTTTATGCTGCCAACCTACGGACGCAGACGATCAATGCGGTGACACGTGATCGCTTTCAGACCAAGCTTCTTGATCGCTTGCATGATTTAGAGAAGCAGGTCAACGACATGCTGCTGTTTGCCAAGGGCGGGGATAACAAGGTGATAGAAGCTTTTTCCCTCGGGGCATGGCTAGACGAGCTGGAGCGGATGGTCGAAAGCCAGGTGATGGCCAATGATGTCGATTTCAGCCTTGATTGCGATGATGAGACTCGACAAATTATGGGCAATGCCAATGCATTGGCCAGCGCCGTTGCCAATGTGATCACCAACGCGATCCAGATGGCGGGCAAAGCGTGCCGGGTCTCACTGGATATCACCACCGATGCGGGGTGGGCACATATTCGAGTGACGGATAACGGCCCGGGTATCGCACCCGATATCAAAAAGCGAATTCTTGAACCGTTTTTTACCACCCGTAAGCAAGGTACCGGTTTGGGGCTTGCGGTGGTGCAAATGGTTGTCAAAGCTCACCATGGCCAGCTCCATGTCTCTTCGGAGCCGGGGGAGGGGGCGTGTTTTACGATTTCTGTTCCGTTGATAGAACCGCAAAGCGGTATGAATAACGAAAAACAACAGGTAACCGCTGCAGGAGAAATGCAATGAGACAGAGCCGGATATTGGTCGTCGAAGACGATGAAGGCCTGCGCGAGGCATTGGTTGATACTTTGTCGCTGGCGGGTTATGACTGGCTTGAGGCCGAAAGCGCTGAGCAGGCGTTGCTGCTGTTGAAATCCAACGAGGTTGATATCGTTGTATCCGATGTTCAGATGGCGGGTTTGGATGGGCTTGGTCTGCTACGTAGTATCAAGCTGAGTTGGCCTAAGCTGCCGGTATTGTTGATGACGGCTTATGCCAATATCGAAGATGCGGTATCGGCGATGAAGGAAGGCGCGATTGACTACATGGCTAAGCCGTTTGCGCCGGAAGTACTGCTGAATATGGTTAGCCGTTATGCGCCGATCAAGGCCGAAATGACTCAGGCGGTTGCGGCTGATCCGAAATCGCTCAAGTTGTTGGCTTTGGCCGAGAAGGTGGCGCGCACCGATGCCAATGTGATGGTGCTGGGGCCGAGTGGCACTGGCAAGGAAGTGATGTCGCGTTATATCCATGACCATTCTCTGCGTAAAGACGGCCCGTTTGTTGCCATTAACTGTGCGGCGATCCCTGACAATATGTTGGAAGCGACTCTGTTCGGTTATGAGAAAGGGGCGTTTACCGGTGCGGTACAGGCTTGCCCGGGTAAATTTGAACAGGCGCAGAGAGGGACTATCTTGCTTGATGAAATCAGTGAGATGGATTTGAACCTACAGGCCAAGCTGCTGCGGGTATTGCAGGAGCGGGAAGTTGAGCGTCTAGGCGGACGCAAAAGTGTGAAGCTGGATTTGCGGATCATCGGCACCAGTAACCGTGACCTTAAGCAGTATGTTGTTGATGGCTTGTTCCGCGAAGATCTCTATTACCGTTTGACAGTATTTCCATTGACGTGGCCGGCCTTGGCCGAACGTCCAGGGGATATCGTGCCATTAGCAGAACATTTGTTGCAGCGTCATTGCTGCAAGCAGGGAATGCCGGTTCCGGTACTGGCTGAGTCGGCGCGACAGAAGCTGTTGCAGTATGCTTGGCCGGGTAATGTTCGTGAGCTTGACAATGTGATTCAGCGAGCCTTGATCTTGGCGAGCAATGAATGCGTCGAAGCGGGTGACATCCTGCTGGAGGGGCTCGATTGGCTCGATTCTATTGCGCTGCAAGAGAAAGTTGCGGCAGGCGTTTCGTCTTTTTCTCTGCCAGCTGGTGAGCCAGAAATGGCAGAGCAGGAAGGGCAAGGGTTTGACGGGTTAGGAAATGAGCTGCGTGAACAGGAGTTTTCGATTATTCTAGAGACCATTCGCGCTTGTGATGGCCGACGCAAGGATGTTGCTGAAAAATTGGGAATTAGCCCACGAACTTTGCGCTATAAAATGGCAAAAATGCGCGATGCTGGAATAAAGATCCCAGTTTGACCCCTCAAAATCGGCTGCGACTCGTCATGCTGACAAACAAAACAATATCATAATGCCCTCTACTAACATCTTTTGACGGGTTGGAGTAAAGAATGAAAGTTAACGGATTACAGGCCGAAATGCAGGCCATGAAGCTTGAAGCGAGCAACACTAACCGCCCGGCGACTGGCCAGCAGGTTAGTGCGGATTTTGGCGCGTTGCTCGGGGATGCAATCAAAAGCGTTAATAATATCCAATCACAGTCGAGTGAATTGGCTACCCGTTTTGATCAGGGGGACCGCTCGGTGTCTCTTTCTGATGTGATGATTGCCCGCAACAAGTCAAGCGTGGCCTTTGAAGCGACCGTACAGGTTCGCAACAAGATGGTCCAAGCCTACAAAGAATTAATGAATATGCCGGTTTAATGCAGGAATAATTGAGTGTCGGATATCTCTACAAATAATGGGCTGGCCGCCGCTGGCAGTGCCCCGGCGCCTGCTTTGACTGATAATGCTCTAGATCTGAGCAGTTCGGACCAAGCAGAAAAAAGTTCGAAGCGGGTTAATGGTATGCTCGGCAACCTTGACCTATTGCGTCAGATTATATTGGTGTTGTCGGTCGCTATTTGCATGGCGCTTATCGTCATGGTTGTTATTTGGCTCAAAGAGCCGGAAATGAGGCCGCTTGGTACTTACGATACCAGTGAGTTGATTCCGATCCTAGACCATTTTGACCAGAAGAAAATCCAGTACGAGCTTGATGGCAACACGATCCGGGTTCCCGTTGAAAATTATTCGAGCCTTAAGTTGGAGCTGACCCGCGTTGGGTTAGACGCCAAGGTCGACGAAGGCGATGATATTTTGCTTCAGGATATGGGTTTTGGTGTTTCTCAGAGACTAGAGAAAGAACGCCTTAAGCTAAGTCGCGAGCGTCAGCTGGCTCGAGCTATCGAGCAAATTCGTCAGGTCCGCAAGGCACAAGTACTGTTGGCAATGCCGAAACAGAGCGTATTCGTGCGCCATAACCAAGAAGCATCGGCAACGGTATTTTTAACCCTAGGTGGCAATGCCATGCTGGGTCAGCAGGAAGTGGATTCAATTGTCGACATGGTGGCGTCGGCAGTACCGGGGCTTAAGCCGACTCGGGTGACCGTGACCGACCAGCATGGTCGTTTGCTGAGCTCGGGCAGCGAGGATCCGAGTGCAACCGCACAGCGTAAGGAGTACGAGCTTGAGCGTAAGCAGGAGCAGGCCCTACGCGACAAAATTGATGCCATATTGATTCCGGTATTGGGCTTGGGTAACTATACCGCTCAGGTCGATGTCTCTATGGATTTCAGCGCAGTGGAAGAAACGCATAAGCGCTATGATCCGTCCAATCAAGCAACCCGCAGTGAGTTTACGCTTGAAGATTACAATAACGGTAACGTGGTTGCTGGTATTCCTGGCGCGTTGAGCAATCAGCCACCTGCTGATAGTTCCATTCCGCAGGATATTGCTAACCTTCAGTCGGGCAAGGGCTCAAGTGATGGTTCGGTCCACCGCGAGTCGACCCGTAACTATGAATTGGATACGACCATTCGCCACAAGCGTGCCCAAACGGGTACGGTTCAGCGTCAGACGGTATCTGTTGCCGTGGATTACAAGCAATCGGTTGATCCAAAATCGGGTGAGGTCACCAAGGTGCCGCTTACTGATGCAGAGCTAGTTAAGATCAGTCGTTTGCTAAAAGGTGGTATTGGTTTTTCCGACCAGCGTGGCGACGTAATCGAAGTATTATCAGTGGCGTTTGTCGCACCAGAACCTGAGCAGGTCGCGAACTTGCCGATTTGGGATCATCCTAACTTTAATACGTGGATTCGCTGGTTGGCGGCTGCGTTTGTGATTGTGGTGGTGATCTTGGTGATGGTTCGTCCGGCGATGCGCAAGCTGCTGTACCCGAACCAAGCTGCCGACGGTACGCCGTTGGATGAAAACGGTATGCCAGTTCATCAGTCAGGCAATAGTGATAATGTCGATCTTCTTGGTAATGGCCTTGACGGTGCTGAAGCCTTTGAGCTGGGTAGCACCCTTGAGCTACCTAGCCTCCATAAAGATGAAGAGTTGTTGAAAGCGGTTCGTGCCTTGGTGGCTAACGAACCGGATCTGGCCGCACAGATCGTGAAGAGTTGGGTAAACGAAGATGGCTAATGAAATTGCGACCACTGAAGAAGTTAAATTTGATGTCTCCTCACTGAAAGGTAGCGAGAAAGCGGCAATTTTGTTGCTCAGCCTGAGTGAGGAAGATGCCGCCAGTATTATTCGCTACTTGGAACCGAAGCAGGTTCAGCGAGTAGGTGGTGTGATGGCCTCGATGTCTGACTTGAATCAGGAGAAGGTGTCGTCGGTTCACCGCCTGTTCCTTGAAAGTATTCAGAAGTACACCAGTATCGGCATGGGTAGCGAGGACTTTGTCCGTAATGCTCTGGTTGCTGCGTTGGGTGAAGATAAAGCCAATAACTTGGTTGATCAGATTCTGATGGGTAGCGGTTCGCGTGGCTTGGATTCGTTGAAATGGATGGATCCTCGTCAGGTGGCCAGCATTATTCTCAACGAGCACCCGCAGATCCAGACAATTGTCTTGTCTTATCTCGAACCGGAGCAGTCGGCTGAAATTCTGGCCCAGTTCCCTGAGCGGGTACGCCTTGATCTGATGATGCGAATTGCCAACCTGGAAGAAGTCCAGCCAGCGGCACTTCATGAACTTAACGATATCATGGAGAAACAGTTTGCTGGTCAGGCTGGTGCTCAGGCGGCCAAGATTGGCGGCTTGAAGGCTGCTGCTGAAATCATGAACTACCTAGACAACAATGTTGAAGGGTTGCTCATGGATCAGATTCGAGACAACGATGAGGATCTGGCGACCCAGATTGAAGATCTGATGTTTGTCTTTGACAATCTTGCCGAGGTTGATGACCGCGGGATCCAGATCCTGCTGCGCGATGTGCCTCAGGAACTACTGCAAAAAGCCCTCAAGGGAGCCGACGATATATTGCGTGGCAAGTTCTTGCGTAATATGTCCAAGCGTGCTGCCGAGATGCTGCAAGAGGACCTCGATGCGATGGGGCCTATCCGGGTTGCCGATGTCGAGGCTGCACAGAAAGAGATCCTATCTGTTGCCCGTCGTTTGGCTGATTCCGGCGAGTTGATGCTAAGTGGCGGCGGTGCCGAAGAGTACCTTTAATGATTGATAGCAAGCTAAACAGGTTGGGTTATGTCCACTGAACAACGCCGAGGTTTTCTCCGGGTTGCCGACCATCAGGCTCAGGAGCTAGAACGCTGGGCTTACCCAGATTATTCCGATGAGGTTCCGCTTTCCAGCGAGAACGCGTTGAACTATGTTCCGTCGTGGCATGATGAGGCGGTCGAAGAACTGGAAGAGCCTGAGCCGCCGCCGTTGACGGCTGCGGATCTGGATGAAATCCGCCAGTCAGCTTTCGAAGAAGGCATTGCCGAAGGTCGTGAGGCGGGTTACAGCCAAGGGCATGAGCAGGGTATCGCCGATGGCTTCGAGCAAGGTCATGCCCAAGGTCTTGAACAAGGTCTGGCGCAAGGCCTTGAAGATGGGCAGGCGCAAATCAACCAGCAAGCTGCCGTGCTTGTTCAGTTGGCCGACCAGTTGGCCACACCGTTGGCAAAAATTGATGGCGAAGTCGAGCGTCAGCTGATCCGTCTGGTGACCACGATGGCCCGTGAGTTAGTGCAGGTTGAACTGCAAATTAACCCGCAGGTTATTTTGCAGACGATCCGAGAGGGTATTGCTGCCCTACCAGTGGCAGGCCAGAAGGTCATTATCCAGCTGCATCCCGAAGATTTGGCTCTGGTGCGCGAGGCGTATGGTGACGATAATCTTGCTGAGCGCCAATGGTCGTTGCAGGGCGAGCCCGCGATGAATCGTGGTGATCTTCATCTTGCCAGCGGAACATCGACGGTCGATTTCCCGATGGAGCAGCGTATCCGGCAGGTGCTGACTCAATTTATCGGTCGTAATAGCCAGCAGTTGGCAGCGACCGAACACCAACCAGAGCCTGTTTCTGAGCAAGCGGCTGACGCAGAGTCTGCCCATCAGCAAGATGATGCCTTATCAGAGACAGCTTCTGCTGCGGAGCCGGCATAATGGCATCGTTGGCAGAGCGCCTTTCTCACTATCAGGCTGATCAGCTGGGATACAAACCAGTCGCGTCCGGTCGCCTGGTGCGTGTTGTCGGCCTGACGCTTGAGGCCATTGGTTGCCGGGCTCCGCTCGGTAGCTTGTGCAAGGTAGAAACCCTGACTGGCGAGATGGAAGCCGAAGTCGTCGGTTTCTCTGGCGAGACGCTTTATTTAATGCCGAGCGAACAGCTGACAGGGGTAATGCCGGGGGCCAAAGTGACGCCGGTATTGCAGGCGGCAGGCTTGCCTGTCGGAATGGAATTGCTCGGCCGGGTAATTGACGGTGTTGGCAATCCCCTCGATGGGATGGGTGAGATCTATACCGCCGAGCGAGCATCGTTCAACGCCGAACCGATTAACCCCTTGGCGAGAAAGCCGATCAAAGAGCCGCTTGATGTCGGCCTCAAAGCGATAAACGGTCTGTTGACAGTTGGCAAGGGCCAGCGTATCGGCCTGTTTGCCGGTTCGGGTGTCGGTAAGTCGGTGACGCTCGGGATGATGACCAGAGGCACCACAGCACAGGTTGTGGTGGTCGGTTTGATTGGCGAACGTGGCCGAGAAGTTAAAGAATTTATTGATGAGATCCTCGGTGTTGAAGGTCGGGCCCGTGCTGTTGTTGTGGCCGCGCCAGCTGATGCCTCGCCGTTGATGCGTCTTAAAGGTTGCCAGACGGCCCTGACGATTGCCGAATACTTTCGTGACCAAGGGCTGGACGTTTTGTTGCTGATGGATTCATTGACCCGTTTTGCCCAGGCCCAGCGCGAAATCGCCCTGTCTGTCGGCGAGCCGCCAGCGACCAAGGGCTATCCGCCGTCAGTGTTTGCCAAGCTACCGGCTCTTGTTGAGCGGGCTGGTAATGGCGGCGAGCACCAAGGTTCGATAACTGCATTTTTTACCGTATTGACCGAAGGCGATGATCTGCAAGATCCGATTGCCGATGCATCCCGTGCGATCCTCGATGGTCACATTGTATTGTCGCGGGAGATGGCCGATGCGGGTCATTATCCTGCGATTGATGTAGAACGCTCTGTGAGCCGGGTAATGCCTGCCATTGTTAGCGAAGAGCATATGCTGATGTCGAAAGCGGTGCGACAAATTTTGTCGATTTGCCGTAAGAACCAAGATCTGGTCTCGATTGGGGCGTACAAGCCCGGAACCGATCAGTCCATTGATCAGGCGTTCCATTTCAAACCGAAATTGGATGGCTACCTGCAGCAGACCATGAAGGAATCTGTTCCTTATGCGATGTGCGTCAATATGCTCCGCTCTATATTGGGCGGGTGATAATCGAGGTGAGCGGCGATGTCGCTGTTACTGCAACCCCCAAAGCTGAATTGATATGTCTGACCGATCGTTACAATTGATCCTCGAGCGCGCGCAAGAGGATGAGCATCAGGCATCTTTAGCCCTGAATCAGGCGCGGATTGATCTCGATAGCTACCGTGAACAGCTAGCCCAAATTGAGCAATATCGATTTGATTATTGCCGTCAGCTGTCTGAGCGCGGTATGGAGGGATTGTCAGCCAGTGCCTACAACCATCTTCAGAAGTTCCTCAACCAACTTGATGAGACACTGCTTAGGCAGCGAGAGGCTGGCCGGCATTTTGAACAGCAGGTCGAAATATGCAGTGGGCAGTGGCAGGATGCTCGCAAGCAGCGTCGTTCCATCGAATGGCTGCTGGAGAAAAAGCAGCACGAGCGCCAGCTCAGGCTTGAAAAGCAAGAACAGAAACTGATGGATGAGTTTTCGACCTTGCAGTTTGCTCGTTTGATGGCAAATCGGCGTTCTGAGCAATAATGTCAAAGTGTATAATATGGCGTACTTTTTGCTTTGAAAAAGCTAACCATCACCAACATGAATGATTAACTATGCTTTCTTCTTTATTTTCACAGATGCCTTCCGCGCCAGCTGCGCCGACAGGGGCAGCGAGCACAAGTAAAAGTGTGGCCGGAGAACAGGTGGCAGGCGATGTGTCGTCATCTGGCGGTGAGGGCTTGGATTTTCTCCAAAGCCTGAAAAGCATTTTGAACGAAAGCACTCCCGAGCAGGCGAAGGATGCTAAATCCTCCGGGCTGTTACCCTCTTCCTCGGAGCACGATGAGGCAGTTTCTGGTGAAGTATCAGAAGATAGCGAGCTGATAGACGGTGAGGTTGTTGATGGCATAACGGATGAGAGCGCGGTGGAGAGTGGCTCTGTACCGGGGGCGGAGAGTGCGTTGGCCGTTGAGGGTACGTCGGCATTAGATGCCGAAAACGTCGATGAGGCCAATACACCATCTGATCTCAGTCAAGTGAGTGATGGCTTGAATGTACCGTCTTCCTCCGTGGGGGGGGGCAAAGCGGCAGATTTGAGTGCAGATAAAACAGCAGACGATTCTGATAGTACTGATGATGCAGAGCAGGCTGTTGCAGATGTGTTTGCGTTTTTGCAGCATCTATCAGCATCGAGCCGTCAGTTGGCCGATGGTGAAAGCGTGACGCAAAGCGATGTGGTGGCCGAAATCACACAAGCTGGTGATTCTCCTTCTGAATTTTCAATGCTGGCCAAGTTGCAGCTTAAAGGCAAGGATTTGCCGGATGGCCTGTCGCTATTGGCTGCGCAGGCAATGGTTGAAGAGGGGACAGGCGTGCCCGCCGAAAATCAGACAGCTGTTGAGAATCTGGCTGATATTGATGCTTCTGCCGATGGGGATGCGTTGAGTGCTCTGTCTCGTCTGCTGTCGGGCAATTTTGTTTCCGATAAAGTGGTTAAGGGCGATCAGGCCGGTGATGATTCGGTTATTGGTAAAGAAGCTGCTGTTGATGAAATCACTGTTGGTAAAGAAACGTCAATCGGCAAAGGTTCTGATATCAGTAAAGAAGGTGTTATCGGTAAAGGTTCTGATATCAGTAAAGAAGGTGTTATTGGCAAAGGTGCTGATATCAGCAAAGATGCAATTATCGGTAAAGAAGCAAGCATTGATAAAGAGTTAGTTGCCAAAATAGCGGCGTCCCAGTCGGCTGATGCTAAGGCGGTGGATGGTAAGGTGGCGGCACAAGCGGCCCCCGATACCGCGGCTAAGTCCGACTCAACGGTTTCGGCTGATCTTGAGCGGGCTCTTACCCGCCATAAGCAGCCTGCATTGGGGGGCGAAGCCCATGTAACGTCTGATAGCGTGGCAAATTCTCTGACGGCTGATGATATCTCATTGCTTGTGGGCGGTGCGGCTAAAGGCGAGCACATGATGGCCGATGCGACATTAGCCAAATCTGAAGCCTCGTTGGCGACCCAGCATCTGACGGCATCTGGTGCAACGGGGTCGAACCGAATGTCAGCAGAATCAGGCCAAGTGGCCAATCAGCAACCGCCACTGCAACTGAGTGAATCTCAAGGGCATGATGAACTGGCAGAGCGAGTGCAGGTGATGGTCTCCAAGAACTTGAAACACGTTGATATTCGCCTTGACCCACCAGAACTTGGAAAGTTGCAAATTAAGTTGAGCGTTAACAACGATCAGGCCAATGTGCAGTTTACGGTAGCCAATGCGCAAGCTCGGGATTTGGTCGAGCATGCGATGCCGAGGTTGCGTGAAATGCTGGCTCAACAAGGTTTGCAGCTAGCTCAAGGCAGCGTACAGCAAGATGATGGCCGCCAGTCTGCGGGGCAGTTCCAGCAGCAAGCCCAACAGCAGCAGGCTCAGCAGGGCGGAGCCGGTCAATCTGGTGGCCGCGGTCATGCTACAAACAGCGGCTTACCTTCTGGTGATGGTCAGCATAGCACTGCGGAACCTGCATCAATGTGGGTTAGCCAACCGGATGATGGGGTCGATTACTACGCCTAGTTCACATACTGCACATAGCGCGAGTGCTGAAAACGTAGGATTAAGACAGATATTAATGCACCCGTCATAATGACGGGGGACACAATAGAGATGGCTCAGGAAATAAGCCGTGGTACAGAAGGGTTGAAAAATGGCAATTGATGCCAAGAAAGAAGAAAGAAAAAAACAGTTGATCGTGCTGGCATTTACCTTGCTGCTTATCGTTGTTGGTTCGATAGGTACTTGGGCTGTCTTGGAGAACAAGAAGGATGGCGCGCGTGAGATCATCATGGGCAGCAATGGGCGCGGTAGCGTAGAGAAGGCTGCGGATGTAGAAGGTGAAGCCTACTATGTTACCATCCCCCAACCCTTTATCTTTAACGTGCTGGGCGACAGCCAAGACAGGATGGTGCAGATTTCCGTCCAGCTGTTGGTGCGAGGGAAAAATAATGACCGTGTTGCTATCCAGCACCTGCCACTGATTGAAAGTACCTTGCTGCAAACATTTGGGGCGGCAACGGTCGAGCAACTTCGCAGCCCCAATGGCCGGACGGATCTTAGCCGTTTGGCTAAGACCGCGCTGCAAAGCACGCTGCTCAAAGTCTCGGGTCAGCAGGTTGTTGAGCGAGTTCTGTTTACTGGTTTTGTAATGCAATAGGTTCAACGTGAGTGATTTATTAACCCAGGATGAAATTGATGCTCTGCTTCATGGAGTCGATGATGTCGATGACAATGATAGTGGTGGAGAGTCGGGGGTAATTTCGTTTGATTTTTCCTCGCAGGACCGAATTGTTCGCGGACGAATGCCCACCCTCGAGCTGATCAATGAACGCTTTGCCCGCCATATGCGAATTAGCCTGTTCAATCTGCTCAGGAAAACGGCCGAAGTCTCGATTAACGGCGTCCAGATGATTAAGTTCGGTGAGTACCAAAACTCGCTGTACGTACCTACCAGTCTTAACATGGTGCGCTTTCGTCCTCTGAAGGGAACGGGGCTGATCACGATGGAAGCTCGGTTGGTATTCATTCTGGTGGAGAACTTTTTCGGCGGTGATGGCCGCTTCCATGCCAAGATCGAAGGCCGGGAATTCACCCCGACCGAACGACGCATCATCCAGATGCTGCTCAAGTTGATATTTGAAGATTACCGCGAGGCTTGGTCACCGGTGATGGGGGTTGAATTTGAGTACTTGGACTCAGAAGTAAACCCGACAATGGCGAATATTGTCAGCCCGACGGAAGTCATCGTGGTCAGTTCGTTCCATATCGAGCTCGATGGTGGTGGTGGTGATTTCCATATGGTGATGCCTTATTCGATGGTGGAGCCGATCCGCGAACTGCTTGATGCCGGTGTTCAGAGTGACAAGATGGATACCGATGTCCGTTGGAGCAAGGCGCTACGCGATGAGATCATGGATGTACCGGTTAACCTGCGGGCCAAGTTGCTTGATGTGGATTTGACTTTACGTGACTTGATGGAGCTTCAAGCCGGCGATGTGATCCCGATTGATCTCCCTGAGTCGGCAACGGTTTTTGTCGAGGATTTGCCAACGTATCGAGCCAAGATGGGCCGTGCTGGTGACAATGTTGCCTTGAAGATTATTGAAAAAATGAAACGCCCTGATTTGGTTAAGAGCGACTTGTCGTTCCTTGACCGCGATGAGCTCAGCTCAGCGCTGCTCAATGCCAATCGGGATAGTTATGAAGAGAGTAGAACATAATGCAAAACGATCAAAAATCGGCTGATGATTGGGCAACGGCCCTTACTGAGCAAACTAACGATGAAGGCGCTCAGCCTGCTCCCCTTGAGGAGTTGATCGATGATGCTTCGCCAATCGGTGACGATGAGCGACGCAAGCTTGATACGATTTTGGATATTCCGGTGACGATCTCGATGGAGGTCGGCCGTACCCAGATCAGTATTCGTAACCTGCTGCAATTGAACCAAGGTTCGGTGGTTGAGCTTGACCGTTTGGCCGGTGAGTCTCTGGATGTATTGGTCAACGGTACCTTGATCGCCCACGGTGAAGTGGTCGTGGTCAACGATAAGTTCGGTATTCGTTTGACTGATGTGATCAGTCAAACTGAACGTATTAAGAAACTGCGCTAAGGAGCGGGGATGAAGACCTTGGCGTTAGCGCTGCTGGCAACGCTTGCGATGCCGGCAGCTGCCGGAACCACAACCACAGCCGTCACCAATGCACCTGATTTGAACATAGCCACATCGGTGGCCTCTTTGATGCTGGTGTTGGTGATTATTGTGGTGTTGGCATGGCTGCTAAAGCGGATGCGATTACCGGGTGTTCAGGGCGGGCCTGGCGGCCTCAAGATCCTGCGCCAGATTGCGGTTGGCCAGCGTGAGCGGATCGTTCTGCTGCAGGTCGGCGAGGAGCAGATGGTGGTGGGGATCACCCAGCACAATATTTCGTTGCTGAGTAAACTCGATACCCCGTTGCAGCCTGATGAGACTGAGGGGGGGAATGATTTTGCCGCCCATCTGGGCAAGCTGATGGGCAAACATGGCAAACAATAATATGGCGGTTGTAGGTGTACCGGCAGGCTGGCAGGTGCGTGTCAATCAATGGGTGGCAGTAGCGGTTTTGTTGCTGGCATTTATGTTTGTCGCGCCCAATAGCGCAATGGCGTCAGGTGATCTCTCTCAGAGTGTAACACTCAAAGAGATGCAGAACGAAGCGGGCTCGACCCAGATGAGTCTCACCAAGGGGGGCGGCGGTATCCCGGCGTTCTCGGTGACGGTCAACAAGGATGGTAGCGAAGACTACTCGGTTTCCTTGCAAATTCTGGCGATGATGACCGCGCTCGGCTTTTTGCCGGCGATGGTCATTCTGATGACCTCTTTTACCCGGATTGTAGTGGTGATGTCGATCCTGCGACAGGCAATGGGTTTACAGCAGACACCATCGAATCAGGTCATCATCGGCATCGCCTTGTTTCTGACCTTTTATATTATGTCGCCGGTGATCGACCAGATTAACGCCAAAGCTATTCAGCCGTATATCAATGAGCAGATCACAGCCGGTGCGGCACTTGAAGCGGCTCAGGATCCATTGCGGCAGTTTATGCTCAAGCAGACCCGGGTCAAGGATCTTGAAACCTTTGTCAATATGTCTGGTTCGACGGCGACGGATCCGCAACAGGTTCCGATGACAGTGCTCGTTCCTGCATTTGTGACTTCCGAGCTGAAAACGGCATTCCAGATCGGCTTTATGTTATTTCTGCCGTTTTTGATTATCGATTTGGTAGTTGCGTCGGTACTGATGGCGATGGGTATGATGATGCTGTCGCCGATGATTGTTTCGTTGCCGTTCAAGCTGATGTTGTTCGTGCTGGTTGATGGTTGGAACCTGATCTTGTCGACCCTTGCAGGGAGCTTTGGGACATGACCCCAGAAGCGTTTGTAGAAATTTTCCAAGAAGCCCTTTATATGGTGCTGATTATGGTTTGCGCCATTATCGTGCCGGGCTTGCTGATCGGGTTGGTGGTCGCGGTCTTTCAGGCGGCGACCTCAATCAACGAACAGACCCTCAGCTTTTTGCCTCGTTTGATTGTAACCTTGTTGGCGCTGATGTTTTTCGGCCACTTGATGACCCAGATGTTGATGGATTACTTCTTCCGAATTATCGAGCGCATTCCGCAGATCCTGTATTGAGCATGCCCGGATGAATTTCAGCTCTGCCTTGTTACTTGACTGGATCGCCATTTTTTTCTGGCCGTTGACCCGCATCTCCTCGATGATGATGGTCATGACCTTCTTCGGTGACCGATTTGTCTCGCCGAAATTGCGTTTGTACTTGGCGGTGGCGATCACGTTTGCCGTAATGCCGGTGCTGCCGAAGGTGCCGCAAGAGATTGCCCTGCTGTCTTTTCAGGGATTCTTGACCGTGGGGCAGCAGGTAATCATCGGTGTGGCGATGGGTTTTGTTACCCAGTTTGTCAGCCAAGTGTTTGTCTTGGTTGGTCAGATCTTGGGGATGCAGTCTAGTATCGGTTTTGCCTCGATGATCGATCCGGCCAATGGTCAGAATACGCCAGTATTGGGCCAGTTCTATATGATGCTGTCAGTGATGTTGTTTTTGGCATCTGACGGTCATTTGGCCCTGCTTCAGATGGTAGTGATGAGTTTTCAGACGTTGCCGATCGGCAAGGCGATGCTTCAGCCCCAGCATTTCTATGAGTTGGCCGGCTGGTTCGGGATTATGTTTAAGCTCAGTCTTAATATTTCACTGGCGGGTATTATTGCTCTACTGACGGTTAACCTCTCTTTCGGGGTTATGACCCGTGCAGCCCCGCAGTTGAACATATTCTCGCTGGGCTTTTCGTTTGCCCTGCTGCTTGGTTTTGTGATCAGCTGGTTTCTGGTGGCCGGTATCTTGCCTCAGTATGAGAATGCCTGGACGCTGGGCGTTGGGCAAATTTGCAGTTTGATTGGGGTGGACTGCTAACCGGATGATATTTAACGGAATACCGCAAGCATCATCAAAACGGGGAAGCATCAGCTTCCCCGTTCGTTTATATATTTACTATCAATTGAGATTAATTGAGTTTGAAGCGGCTGATTAGCTGATCTAAGTCGGTGACCTTTTGCTCTAGCTGGGTAACGGCGCTGTCGCTGTCTTTGCTGAGATCAAGGGAACGGCTGGCAATATCGTTAATGAAGGTGATATCGGTGGCAATTTCTCGGGTCACGGCAGATTGCTCTTCGGTTGCGGTGGCGATGGTATTGATCATGCCCTGAACCTGGCTGGTGCTGGTGACAATTTGCTCGAGGGCGGCAACCGCGCCATGGCTCTCGTTGACGCCATTTTCCACTTGCTGGCAGCTGTCTGAGGTATAGCTGACCGCTTCGGCCATCCCGGTTTGAATCGTTTGGATGATCCCGGCGACTTCTTGGGTTGCCTTGGTTGTGCGTTCGGCCAGCGCCCTGACTTCATCGGCAACGACGGCAAAGCCACGGCCGAATTCTCCGGCTCGGGCTGCTTCGATGGCGGCATTGAGGGCCAGCAGGTTAGTTTGCGCGGCGATATCCTCGATAACTCGGATCACGCTGCCAATTTTTTCGCTGTTGGCATCAAGCTGTTCGATATTGGTGGACATTGCCTGCATCTGGACAGACACGCGTTGGATGCTATCGACCATAGTGACAATGGTGCTCCGGCCATCGACGGCTGCCAGTTCGGACTGCTGGGCATGTTCGGCCGTGGTGTGCGTTTGCTCTGCGACCTCAGTAATGGTCAGTGTTAGCTCTTCTGAGGCCGTCGCGATCAGGTTGGCTTTTTCAGCTTGCTGTGCTGTACCTTCGACGATATGGCGGCTGGCCTCGGTCAAGGTTGTCGTGGTTGATTGAATATCGTTTGATACCGAGGCGATCGCACTGATAAGGCTGACCAATGAGTTCTGCATTTGGGAAATAGAATTCCCTAGCGTGGTTAACTCATCGTTTCCGCTTATTGTTAGTGGCGGTAGTGACGGATTACCCGCGGCGACTTGTTGCGCAATGTGGTTGAGGCTTTCTAAGCGGCTAGTGATTGAGCGTGCCAGTAAGTAAGCGATCAAGCAGCCTGTACTGAAGGCGAATAATGTCATCCAGAGCATAGTTTGCTCAATGGTTTCTAGAGAGTCAGCGAGAAAGTTTAGGCCCTGTTCAGCTTCCTTTCGTTCTGCACTTGTGGCTATGTCGAGCTCGTTTTCTAGTTCGATAAGTGTCTTTTTTTCAATGTGTTTTAGTTGGATAAATAATTGTGCTGAAGGGGTTATGTTTAACGCTGGTACTATTTTTTGTTCAAATTGGGTTGTGAATTCGATGAAGTATTGTTTGATTCTCTCTAGTCGGCGCGCATCTGTAGGATTGCTTTTTTCTAGAGGTTGTAGCAAGTCGTAGGCGTCAAGAAACTGCGCTTTATTTTGCTCGTAACTAGTAAGAGCATTGTTATAGCCGCTGATACTCAGTAGAGCATCACGGTGAATATCTCCTGCGTCATCGATGAGCGATGTGTAAAGTTGAAGCCCTGGGGTATCATCGAGCCTTACTTCATTGGCGATTCGGTGTGAGTGATAAACTTCATATGCACTGATGATAACGGTGAGTACCATAATCATCAATACGCTGAGAAAGCCAGCGTAAAGTTTGTGTTTTACCGAGTGCATAGTATGTATTGCCTGTCGTTTAGATAATGCGAGAGGCGATGATATCGATACAGTAAACAAATTGCTTAATGGGAATTGTGTAACATAGTGTTTTTTTTATTGTATTAGTGACAGCAAAGGATTGCTCTCAGAAGAACGCATCATACGATGTGTCATGAATAGCTCAAATCAATCCCTTTGGAAATGTTAAGGGGCTGTATTGTATTTGTTGGCGGTATTTTCTTTGCTACGAACTTAAAAGACAGGTATCGGTAATGCGCCTAAATAGCGTTGAATAGCCGTATCTTGTGGATATAATAGCGCCAACGAATAGGGTAGTCGGTAAAAGCCGAACTGAGAGATTATGTCGGACAGTGACGGGCAGGAACGTACCGAAGAAGCCACGCCCCGAAGGCTTGAGCAGGCGCGGGAAAAGGGGCAAGTACCGCGCTCAAGAGAATTAGCTTCAGCGGCCGTATTGGTGGCCGGCGCCGTGAGCCTGATGTGGTTCGGGGAATCGCTGGCTACCAGTATGGCTCAAATGATGACCAAGTTGTTTTCCCTGTCACGGGAGGATGTGTTTGACCTTAATCGACTGTTCGCGGCGATGGGGGCGGCTGTCTGGCATGTGATTGGACCGTTATTTATTGTGCTGGCCTTTTTGTTCATCGCTGCAACGCTGGGGGCGATTGGGCTTGGCGGCGTGCAGTTTTCGACAGAGGCTGCAATGCCGAAGATGTCGAAGCTCAGTCCGCTCAATGGCCTCAAGCGGATGGTTGGTAAGCAGAGCTTGGTTGAGTTGGTTAAATCGATTCTTAAAGTGTCATTGGTCTGTGGTGTGGCATTTATTTTGTTGCGTGCCAGCCTCACGGATCTGTTTCAGCTTACTGTAGAGGTTTATCCTCAGAATATTTTCCATGCGCTCGATATATTATTGCGCTTTGTTTTGCTCATTTGTTGTTCTTTATTGGTTGTTGTGGCGATCGATGTACCATATCAAATGTGGTCGCACAGTCAGCAATTAAAAATGACCAAGCAGGAAATCAAAGACGAATATAAAGATAGTGAAGGTAAACCCGAGGTCAAAGGCCGGATCAGGATGCTTCAGCGTGAAATGGCTCAGCGCCGGATGATGGCCGATGTGCCTACCGCCGATGTTGTTGTGACAAACCCTGAGCACTTCTCGGTGGCTTTGCGTTATGATCCTGAAATTGATTCCGCACCTGTTGTTGTTGCTAAGGGAACGGACTTCATGGCGCTGAAAATACGTGAAATAGCCAATGAGCACAGTATTGATATTGTGCAGGCACCACCGCTAGCCCGTGCTATTTACCATACGACGGAGATTGAACAGCAAGTGCCCGACGCGCTGTTTACTGCCGTTGCGCAGGTGTTGGCTTATATTTTCCAATTGAAGCAGTACCGTAAGGGCCAAGGGCGCAAGCCTGTCCTATCTAAGGACGCGAACAAGATCCCAACAGGCTACCAGTATTAATCTCTTTTCTGGATAGCGAGCCGTCAAAATATTGACGATATTTTCTCGAAAGACTTATTGGGAATATTTTTATCAATAAGTAGGTGGTTAATTGACCTAAACACTCACTTTCGAATTGGGTTTATTTCTTTTTAAACATATGCCGTTAGAATAGCGGCTTGAATAACGCTAAGCACCAAGCAGTATTAAATGAAACTTTCAGTTCCTTTTGCCGATAAGCTCCCGCTTTCTCGCCTGCAGTCGATGCCTGCCATTGGCGCCCCTGTCATCGTTCTTTCAGCATTGGCAATGGTGGTATTGCCAATGCCACCGGTGCTGCTTGATATGGCGTTCTCTTTCAATATCGCACTCGCGCTCGTGGTATTGTTGGTGACGGTATATACCCGCCGCCCACTCGACTTTGCCGCATTCCCGACCGTGCTGCTGATTTCGACCTTGCTCCGCCTTGCGCTGAACGTTGCGTCGACGCGAGTCGTTCTGCTATACGGCCATGAAGGGCCGGGGGCCGCCGGTCAGGTGATTGATGCGTTCGGTTCAGTGGTAATTGGCGGTAACTATGCCGTCGGTCTGGTTGTCTTCCTTATCTTGATGATCATTAACTTCATGGTTGTTACCAAAGGTGCCGGCCGTATTTCTGAAGTGAGCGCCCGTTTTACCCTTGATGCCTTGCCGGGTAAGCAGATGGCGATTGATGCCGATTTGAATGCCGGTTTGATTGACCAAGAGCAGGCGCGTACCCGCCGTGGCGAAGTGACCAAGGAAGCTGACTTCTACGGTTCGATGGACGGTGCCTCGAAGTTCGTAAAAGGTGATGCCATTGCCGGTATCCTGATCCTGTTTATCAACATCATCGGTGGTTTGGTGATCGGTATTGGTCAGCATGGTCTTGGTTTTGGCGAAGCGTTGCAGATTTATAGCCTGTTGACCATCGGTGACGGTCTGGTTGCTCAGATCCCTTCATTGTTGTTGTCAATTGCCGCTGCGATGTTGGTGACTCGTCAAAATACCGACGAAGACATGGGCCAGCAGATGATATTCCAGATGTTCAACAACCCGCAGGCGTTGGTGATCACCGGGGTGATTTTGTTTGTCATGGGTATCGTACCGGGTATGCCGCATATCCCGTTCCTGTTGCTAGCCGCACTGATCGGCGCGGGGGCGTACTGGCGAATCAAGAAAGCCGAACAGCTCGCCAAAGCCGAAGCTGAGGCGCCAGCGACCGAATTGGCCGTGCAGCCCGCCCAAAAAGAACTGTCGTGGGAGGATGTCCAGCCGGTGGATACCATCGGTCTTGAAGTGGGCTACCGTTTGATCCCTATGGTGGACAAAGAGCAGGGCGGTGAACTGCTTGAACGCGTCAAGGGTGTCCGTAAGAAGCTGTCACAAGACTTTGGCTTCTTGATCCCACCAGTTCATATCCGCGATAACTTAGAGCTGCCGCCGAACACTTACCGTATCAGCCTGATGGGGGTCGCGTGCGGTGAAGCCCATATCCATCCGAATATGGAACTGGCCATTAACCCGGGCCAGGTATTTGGCAGCATTGATGGTGAAGTGACCTTGGATCCGGCCTTCGGCCTGGAAGCGGTGTGGATCACTCAGTCTCAGCGAGAGCATGCTCAGGCACTGGGTTATACCGTGGTTGACTCGGCGACCGTACTGGCAACCCACTTGAGCCAAATCCTGACCAACTGTGCCGCTCAATTGATTGGCCATGAAGAGGTTCAGAACCTGCTTGAATTGTTGGGCCAGAGTACGCCTAAGCTGGTGGAAGGGTTTGTGCCTGATCAGATGCCGCTGGGTGTGGTGGTGAAGGTGCTGCAGAACCTGCTTCATGAAGAGATCCCAATCCGAGATATCCGCACTATTGTCCAGACATTGTCCGAGTACTCCACTAAGAGTCAAGATCCTGACATTTTGACGGCTGCCGTACGTATTAGCTTGAAACGACTTATCTGCCAAGAAATCAATGGTATAGAGCCAGAATTGCCGGTTATCACACTTGTCCCAGAGTTGGAACAAATTTTGCATAAAACCATGCAGTCATCCGGTGGTGAATCCACTGGTATTGAACCTGGTCTTGCAGAACG
This sequence comes from Photobacterium aquae, assembly GCF_001029445.1. Classification (GTDB taxonomy): domain Bacteria; phylum Pseudomonadota; class Gammaproteobacteria; order Enterobacterales; family Vibrionaceae; genus Photobacterium; species Photobacterium aquae. Next base: position 60,568 of record NZ_LDOT01000012.1, on the reverse strand, counting down.
TCTACAGCGCTCATTGACCGAAGCCACCCAGCAGCAAGAGCTCAAGGGTGAGCCTGCTGTCCTGTTGACATCAGGCATGTTGCGCTCGACGCTGGCCAAGTTCGTCAAGAACACAATCCCTTCGCTGCGGGTACTCTCTTATCAGGAGATACCGGATGAGAAGCAGATTCGTATTGTTCACGCCGTCGGTAACCAATAACCCGTAGTGCCTGTGATAAACGGGACAATCGCAAGCTGGTACAGGCCAGCCGTGCTAGTGCGCACCGTTGCGTGATAAGTCGAGATTACAACTTTGAAGATTAAACGATTTTTTGCAAAGGATATGCGAGCCGCCTTGAGCCAAGTGAAGGAAGAGCTCGGGGCTGACGCGGTTATCATGTCAAACAAGAAGGTCAATGGCGGCGTCGAGATTGTTGCTGCCGTTGATGCCGAAGCGCCTAGCTTATCGTCGCCAGCGTCCTCCTCAAACCGACAGGGGCTGGCAGAAAGCCTAGGGCAAGCCAAACGAAAATTGGCTGACGATAAGGTGCAGCTGCAACAAAGTGGCGGTCGTTTTGCCAATGTACTAAACCGCTTTGCCCGTAATGACAGTGCCGACGCTGGCACAGAGGCTGAAAGTGAAGCTGACTCACTGTCGGCCTTGCTCAAGCGGCAGTCCCAGCACCGCGATCAGCCCGCGCGCCATCAGGAGATGTCTCGTCTTGCCGACCATCATGGGCAGGAGCGCGGTAATGAACGCCAGTCGCGGGGGTATGAGCCTCGTGATAGCCGTTATGACGACCATGAGGGTTGGGCTGGCAAGCCCCAGCAGCCGTCGCGTCAAGGCTATAACTCACCACGTAGTCAACGGGGCTCTCACGGCACGGATTCAGGGGACTATCGCTATTCATCAGCGCAACCGGAAATGAATAGCCGCTATGATGAGTACTCAGCTTCCGCTGCGGCAGAAACTAGCCGTGGCAGCCAGTTTGGCGGTAACCGCCTTGATCCGTCGCGCTATGATGCCAATTCGGCTAGTCAGAACTTTGATGAAATAGCCTCTATGCGTCATGAGCTGGTATCGCTTCGCCGCCTGCTTGAACATCAGGTATCAGGCTTGATGTGGCAAGAGGTCGAACGTCGTGAGCCGATGCGGGCGATGATGATCAAACGCTTGGAGAAAATGGGCTTGTCGCCGGAACTTGCGGATCAGCTAGCTTGTTATATCCCGGAAGATGTTCCTGCCAATGAGGCATGGCCGGCACTGCTTGACCTTCTCGCTGACCAGTTAGTGATCAGCGACGACAGTATTTTGAAGCTCGGTGGTGTCGTTGCACTGCTGGGGCCGACCGGTGTCGGCAAAACGACGACGATTGCCAAGTTGGCCGCCCGTGCCGCGATGGAGTTTGGTCCGGAGCAAATTGCCTTGGTCACCACGGACACTTTCCGTATCGGTGCCCACGAACAATTGGCCACATATGGTCGAATTATGGGCTGTCCGGTCCGCGTTGCTAAAGATGCAGAGGAACTGGCCGATATTCTACATCAGTTGCGCCATCGTCGGTTGATTTTGCTTGATACGGCCGGGATGGGGCAGCGCGACATTCGATTGTCGGTACAGCTTGATACTTTGATGCAAAACAGCGGGTCGAAAATTCGCAGCTTTTTGGTTCTCCCTGCCACGGCACAGCGTCGGGTGCTTCAAGAAACTATTGAACATTTTCGCCGTATCCCGTTATCGGGCTGTGTGCTGACCAAACTGGATGAGTCACTCAGTCTTGGCGAGGTGATTTGTGCTGCAATCCAGCATGCGTTACCGGTCGCCTATTTGGCTGATGGGCAGCGGGTGCCGGAAGACATCAAGGTTGCGACAGGGAATTACCTTGTTGCCCGGGCTAATGAACTACTAGAACAAGAGTTAAGTGAGCAGTCCCATTTCTGGGCTAGCGATAGCTCTGATGATCAAGCCGCAGATTTTTATGATTGAGAACAGCATGTATGATCAAGCTAGCGGCCTGCGCCGTATGACACAGCTAACCTCTACCAAGGTGATCACGGTTACTGGCGGCAAGGGAGGCGTGGGAAAAACCAATGTTGCTCTAAATATGGCAATTGCCATGGCGCGTGAGGGAAAACGTGTAATGGTGCTTGATGCCGATCTTGGTCTTGCTAATGTCGATGTGATGCTGGGCCTGCGTGTAGGGCGAAATTTATCGCATGTTCTGGCCGGTATGTGCGATCTCAAAGACATCGTGGTCGAAGGGCCGCATGGGGTGAAAATCATCCCCGCGTCATCGGGCACCCAAGGTATGGCTGAGCTCACATCGGCTCAGCATATGGGGTTGATCCGCGCTTTCAGCAACCTTGAGGACGATATCGATGTGTTGCTGGTTGATACTGCGGCCGGTATTTCCGATATGGTGTTGAGCTTTTCGCGTGCAGCTCAAGATGTACTGGTGGTGGTGTGCGACGAGCCGACGTCAATCACCGATGCCTATGCGATGATCAAGATTCTCAGCCGCGAATATGATGTACAGCGCTTTAAGATTGTTGCCAATATGGTGCGCAGCTATCGTGAAGGTCGCGATTTATTTGCCAAGTTGACTCGGGTAACCGAGCGCTTTTTGAATGCCAATCTTGAATTGGTAGCCTGTATCCCTCTTGACGATCGTGTTCGTCAGGCGGTGAAGTGCCAGCGGGTAGTTGTGGATGCTTTCCCACGCAGTCCCGCATCGTTGGCGATGACATCGCTGGCTAACAAGGCCTGTTCTTGGCCTGTGCCGCAAAACCCGAGTGGACATCTGGAATTTTTTGTCGAGCGTCTACTGGTAAAACGAACAGCAAAAGAGGTAGTGGCCTGTGAATAAGGCGTTGGCATATGGATATCAACCGAGCCCGCAAGCCTTTATTGAGCGTTATTCCTCGTTGGTGAAGCGGATAGCCCACCACCTAATGGCACGTTTGCCACCAAACGTGCTGCTAGAAGATTTGATTCAGGCCGGGATGATCGGCCTGCTTGAAGCCCAGCAGAATTATGATCCGAGCAAAGGGGCCAGTTTTGAAACCTTTGCCGGGATCCGGATTCGTGGCGCGATGCTTGATGATATCCGGCGCGGCGATTGGGTGCCGCGCTCTGTATACAAGAACAGCCGCCGGATCACCGAAGCACTGGCGATATTGGAAGGCCAACTGGGGCGAGATCCTAATGATCAGGAGATCGCCGAGTATCTTGAAATGACGCTCGACCAGTATTATCAGGTCCTCAATGATGTCAATTGTGGGAGGTTGATCGGCATAGATGATATCGGAGTTTCCGAAGATGCAGTGGCAAATGAGGAATCTCTCGAAGAAAATCTTCCATTTCAGGGGGTTGTAGATGATAATTTTCGCCATTCGCTGGCGGAGGCCATCAAAACCTTACCTGAGCGGGAAGCTTTGGTCTTGTCTCTTTATTACGACGAAGAGTTGAATCTTAAAGAGATCGGGGCCGTTATTGGGGTAAGTGAATCCCGGATTTGCCAGATACATAGTCAGGCGATGCAACGATTGCGGTCCAAGCTCAAAGCGTGGACTGTGTGATAACCATTAAACAAAACACTGCGACCTCAGTGGAGGCAACTTTGAACAAAAACATGAGAATCCTGATTGTCGATGACTTCTCGACAATGCGCCGTATTGTTAAGAACTTGCTGCGTGACTTGGGTTTCAACAATACCCACGAGGCGGATGACGGATTGACGGCATTACCATTGCTGAAAAAAGGTGATTTTGATTTCGTCGTGACTGACTGGAACATGCCAGGCATGCAAGGTATCGATCTGCTTAAGTACATCCGTGCCGATGCGGAGCTTCGTCATCTACCTGTTCTGATGATTACTGCAGAAGCCAAGCGTGAGCAGATCATTGAAGCTGCGCAGGCTGGCGTAAACGGTTATATCGTTAAGCCATTTACTGCTGCAACGTTGAAAGAGAAGCTGGATAAGATTTTCGAACGTATGCAGTAAGACTGCCGGGCATAAGGATAATAACAACAATGATTACACTTGATCAGGCAAAGCAGCTTGTCAGCATGCTAGAGGAAGGCAATCAGGATGATGCCAATGCCATGCTGAATCGTCTAGTGTCCGATAACCGTGATCCGGTACTTGCAGAAGTCGGCAAGTTAACTCGCCAGCTTCATGATTCGCTGGTTGATTTCCGCCTTGATCCACGTATTTGTGATATTGCAAAAACAGAGATCCCCGATGCCCGTGACCGTCTAAGTTTCGTGATTGATAAAACGGAAGCGGCGGCCAATAAAACAATGGATGCGGTTGATAGTATTCAACCGCTGGCCGAACAATTGGGCGAGACATTAGAACAGGTTCATCCACGTTGGCAGCGCCTGATGGGTGGGCAAATCGCACTTGAGGAATTCAAGTCGCTTTGCCATGACATCGAGGGACTGCTCACTCAGGTCGAGAGTGACAGTACCGTGTTGCGTAGCCAGTTGACAGAAATACTCATGGCACAGGATTTCCAGGACTTGACCGGGCAGATTATCCGCCGGGTTATTGAACTGGTTCACGAAGTGGAAGATCAATTAGTCGAAATCCTCAAGGCATTTGGCATGGAGCAGGAAGACCGTACAGAGCTGTTGCGAGAGCAACGCGTACTGTCGCCGGAAGGTCCAATCGTCAATAGCGAAGTTCGTGAGGATGTGATGTCAACTCAAGATGACGTTGATGACTTGTTGTCGAGCTTAGGATTTTAGGGGAATGTTATGAGCTTTGATTTAGACGAAGATATCCTGCAGGACTTTTTGATCGAAGCCGGGGAAATTCTGGAGTTGCTGTCTGAGCAGTTAGTAGAGCTTGAACGCAGCCCAGAGAACGCGGATTTGCTAAATGCAATATTTCGTGGGTTCCATACGGTAAAAGGCGGTGCGGGTTTCCTTTCGCTGACCGAATTGGTTGAGGCCTGTCACGGCGCAGAAAACATTTTCGACCTACTTCGCACAGGTAAGCGCAGTGTGACACCTGAGTTGATGGATGTGATCCTCGAAGCATTGGATACCATCAACGTGATGTTTGGTCAGGTACAGGATCGCGAGCCAGTCGAGGCGGCGGATCCAGCGTTGCTTGATGCCTTGCATCGTTTCAGCCAGCCACCGACAGCGGAAGAATTGGCGCAATCAGCACCGGTTGTTGAAGCTGCTGCTCCTGTGGTAGACGTTCCGGCGCCTGTCGCTGTGGAGATGCCGCCAGCCGCTCCGGAAGTGGTATCGAATGATGCCCCTGCCGTTATGGATGAGCAGGCTCAGCATGCGATTGCCGGTGATTCCGTGGATGACATCACTCAGGATGAATTCGAACGTCTACTTGATGAGCTTCATGGCATGGGCAAGGGGCCATCAGCCGAGTCTGATGCCGCGATCGAACCTGCACTGGGTGCAGCTGCTTCGGTAATGCCATCGCAGGGTAGTGCTTCTGGCGATATTATCAGCCAAATCCAAACTGAAAGCGGTGATATTACCGATGATGAATTTGAGCGCTTGCTCGATGAATTGCACGGTACAGGTAAAGCTCCGGGCGCGGATGACTCAGTGATCCCTGCGGCTTCGGCAACAGTGACTGACACTGTTAAGCCTCAATCGCCAGTTGTTTCAAACCCAGTGTCAGCTGCAGCATCAGGTGATGATGACCTGATGACTGATGACGAGTTTGAACGCCTGCTTGACGAATTGCATGGTGCTGGTAAAGGGCCTGCGGCTGAAGAGCTGGAAATGGCCACCATGACGGTTGCCGAGATGATCGGCAACGACAGTGCCGATGCCCAGCTTGATAGCCTAGTGGCTGACTTGGCCGCGGCTGCATCTCAAGAGCCGGCGGTTGAGCCGATTGAAATTCCGCCATCAATGATGGCAGCTGTGGCGCAGGCTACAGCGCAAGCAGCACCGGAACGTCGTGCCAAGCCTGCAGCAGGTAAGGAGAGGGCGAAGGCCGGTGATGCAACAGTCCGTGTTGATACCTCTACGCTCGATACCATCATGAACATGGTCGGTGAGCTGGTATTGGTGCGTAACCGCCTAGTCAGCCTTGGTCTGAACAGCAACGATGAAGAAATGTCGAAGGCTGTCTCCAACCTTGACGTGGTGACTGCTGACTTGCAGGGCGCGGTGATGAAGACCCGGATGCAGCCAATCAAGAAAGTATTCGGCCGCTTCCCTCGCGTGGTACGCGATCTTGCCCGTAGCCTGAAAAAAGACATCGTGCTGGAATTGCGCGGTGAGGAAACCGATCTCGACAAGAACCTGGTAGAGGCTCTGGCCGATCCATTGGTTCACTTGGTGCGAAACTCGGTTGACCACGGTATTGAAATGCCTGAGGTGCGCGAAAAAGCCGGTAAACCGCGAGTAGGTACCGTTCTGCTTTCCGCCTCACAGGAAGGTGACCATATCCTGTTGACTATCGAAGATGATGGCGGCGGTATGGACCCAGACAAACTGCGCTCGATTGCGGTTGAGCGTGGGGTGATGGATACCGATGCGGCATCGCGCCTGACGGATACCGAGTGCTATAACTTGATCTTTGCCCCTGGCTTCTCGACCAAGAAAGAGATCTCCGATATTTCGGGTCGCGGCGTTGGCATGGACGTGGTGAAAACCGGTATCAGCCAGCTTAACGGTTCGATTTCTATCGATTCCGCACTAGGTAAAGGTACTCGGATTGACATCAAGGTACCGTTGACGCTTGCTATCTTGCCAACCCTGATGGTGGGCGTGGCCAAGCAGCCATTCGCTTTGCCGTTGGCGAGTGTGAATGAGATTTTCCACCTTGACCTGCGCAAGACCAATTTGGTTGACGGTCAGTTGACCATTATCGTGCGCGACAAGGCCATTCCGCTGTTCTATCTCCAGGACTGGCTATGCGGTGTTGGCTTGCCAAAACGCGAGCGAGACCATGGCCACGTAGTGATTGTTCAGATTGGCCACCAGCGTATTGGTTTTGTGGTTGATACCTTGATTGGTCAGGAAGAAGTGGTAATCAAGCCGCTGGACGAATTGCTGCAGGGCACCCCGGGCATGGCGGGTGCGACGATCACCAGCGATGGTCATATCGCCCTTATCCTAGATGTGCCTAACTTGCTTAAGCACTATGCCGGGCGCTAAGGCCTGCTGAGTGTCGGATCCGATCGGATCTGGCGCGTTATGCCCAGGCGCTTAGCCTTCTGCTAGTCAACCTGCCAGAATACCGGCAGGTTGGCTAGGCATTCATAGAAAAGCGTCTTTGTCGTTTATTCTCAGCTTATAGTTGCAACCCGACGTACTTGATATCAGCAAGGCGTGCGGGTGTTAGAAACGGGATACAATTCAACATGGCAGTAAAAGTATTAGTCGTTGATGATTCGAGCTTTTTCCGTCGTCGCGTCAGCGAAATCCTCAGTGCGGACCCTCGCCTTGAAGTGATTGGCAATGCGGTAAACGGGAAAGAAGCGGTTGCGATGGCGCAACAGCTGCAGCCTGATGTCATTACTATGGACGTTGAAATGCCGGTCATGGATGGTATTACCGCAGTACGTGAAATCATGCAGTCAAACCCGACGCCGATCCTGATGTTCTCGTCGCTGACCCATGACGGTGCCCGTGCGACCCTTGATGCACTGGATGCCGGGGCACTGGATTTTCTGCCGAAAAAATTTGAAGACATTGCCCGCAACCGCGAAGAGGCAGTGTCATTGCTACAAAAGCGAGTTAGTGAACTGGCCCGCAAACGCATTTTCATGCGTCGCAATATCCGTCCTGCGGCGGCTCCAGTATCATCTGGCTCTGCATCTGAAGCCTTACGCGCTGCTAACCAGCGTGCACAGGCTAGCACAGCAGCACCTGCCGCCTCGGCGATGCGCCAGCCGGCTCGCCCTGCTGCTGCACCTACACCAGCAGCGGCCCGCCCGGCTTTGCGCTTCAAGGCCACGGGCAAGAAATACCAACTGGTGGCGATCGGTACTTCAACCGGCGGTCCGGTTGCGCTGCAAAAGATTCTGACAAAGCTGCCGGCCAATTTCCCTTATCCGATTGTTCTTATCCAGCATATGCCGGCGACGTTCACCGCTGCCTTTGCCGCACGCCTTAACAACCTGTGTAAGATTGGTGTTAAGGAAGCTGAAGACGGTGATACCCTGAAGCCGGGTATGGCCTATTTGGCTCCGGGCGGTATGCAGATGATGGTTGATGGACGTCCGGGCGCCGCTAGGCTGCGGGTTATCGACGGCGGTGAGCGTATGAACTACAAGCCGTGTGTTGATGTTACGTTTGGCTCTGCCGCCAAGGTCTATCAGGACAAAGTATTGTCGATGGTATTGACCGGTATGGGGGCTGACGGTCGTGAAGGGGCGCGTATGCTTAAGAGCAGCGGCTCGACGATCTGGGCCCAGGACGAAGACAGCTGTGTGGTATATGGTATGCCACAGGCGGTTGCCAAGGCGGGGATTTCAACCGAAGATTTGCCACTGGACAGAATTGCCGAGCGGATCCTGGTTGAGGTTGGCTTGGCCTAAAGGAGACCGTAGTGATTGTTTGGAGTATCGCTAACCAGAAAGGCGGGGTGGGTAAAACCACCACGACTGTGTCGTTGGCCGGGTTGCTCAGCGAGCGTAATAAGCGGGTGCTGTTGGTCGATACCGATCCCCATGCCTCGCTATCGACCTACCTCAATCTGGATACCGATGCGCTGCCTGCTAGTCTGTTTGATTTATTCCAGCTGACTACCATTAGCCGCGGAACGGTACAGCCGTTCATTCAGCGGACGGCTTTCAACAATATCGATATTATTCCGGCCCATATGTCTTTGGCGACGTTGGATCGGGTAATGGGCAATCGTGGCGGAATGGGGTTGGTGCTCAAAAAGGTGCTGAATTGCCTCGCCGATGATTATGACTATGTGTTGATTGACTGCCCGCCGATCCTCGGCGTGATGATGGTTAATGCGCTGGCTGCCAGCGACCGGATTTTGATCCCAGTGCAAACCGAGTTTCTGGCCATGAAAGGTTTGGAGCGAATGATGCGCACCTTGCAGATCATGGAGAAATCGCGAGCTTCGGGATTCAGGGTGACGATAGTCCCTACGATGTATGACAAGCGTACTCGGGCTTCGTTGCAAACGTTGCAGGAGCTCAAAGTGCGTTTCCCCGAGCAGGTGTGGGCATCGGCTGTCCCAATTGATACCAAGTTTCGCGATGCCAGTATCAAGCATATGCCGCCATCTATGTTCTCGCGCAGTTGCCGAGGCGTGTTCGCCTACAAAACATTACTGAACTACCTGGAGCGTCTGCAACAAGATGAGCAGTGATAAGCCTTTGTCGGGCGAACAGGCACTCGACGATTACTTTTTTGATCTGCTGATCGAGGTTGACGACGATGAGGCTGTTGCCTCAGACGTTGATGAGCCGATGCTCCTTGCCGAAGCCGAAGCCGAAGCCGAAGCCGAAGCCGAAGCCGAAGCCGAAGCCGAAGCCGAAGCCGGGCAGTTAATGCCGGAAGAGGCGGCGCTTGCGCCCAGGCGAGATGAGCCTTCGGTATTACCTGAAACTGATGCTGAACGAGTCGTCGCGACAGAGCAGGCGGTAACATCAGCGGCGGATTATTGCTCGCCGTATGACTTCTCGGTGATGGACAGTTCAGCCTCCGGGATAGATAGCCCTGTCGCCGAACCGTTCCGGCTTCAATCGCTGCACCGGGAACAATACAGTCCTTCGCGTGATTGGCTCGAGGTAGAGCTGGCACCGGGCTCACTGAGCCATGTTGAACGGCTTCTGAGCCAAGTCAGCTCGCTCAACTTTGACGAGCCGGGTACGGAGGATGAATCCGTTCTTGAGGTACTGCCTGAACCCGACGCATCACTTGAGCAAGATTGGCAGTTGGTTATGGCCCATGAGACTGGGCAGAATCAGCTCGCCGCCGAGCCAATGGCAATAGCCGATACCCAGCTTGATCTGCCTCGCAGCGAAGAGCCAGTGGTGTTTGTGGCTGACGCGGCTCCGGCCGAACCGCTTCCGGTGGCTGAGGCCACCCCGGTTGCGGATGCGCTCGAGACTGTTGAAGCGGTCGAGGTGATCGCGGAGAGTGTACCGGACAGTGCCACCGAGCAAGGTACGGCGCACTCTGATGATACCCAATGGGCGCTGGAGACAGAGGCATCGGCGGATCTTCCGCCAGACAACGGGCAGCACCAAGAGCCGTTGAGCAATGAATTTCAGGCGTTGTTCTTTGAGGTTAACGGAGTGACATTCGCGGTACCGCTGACCGATTTGGGAGGCATCCACCAGCTTGGTGAAGTCAATCACCTGTTGGGACGCCCTGCGTGGTATCTCGGGTTGATGACCGGACGTGATCACCAGTTCGACGTGGTCGATACGGCCCGCTGGGTCATGGCTGACAGGCTGAGTGATGATGAGCACCGCGAGGGATACAATTACGTGGTGATGCTCAGCGACAGTAAATGGGGCCTTGCATGTAATGCCCTGCAGGGTACCGAAACCTTGACCGAAAGTTGCGTGCGCTGGCGGGAAAATGTCGGCAAGCGCCCGTGGCTGGCTGGCATGGTAAAAGAAAAAATGTGCGCGCTAATTCATGTTAGCGAGCTGATCTCGATGCTAAATGCGGGATTGGACGTCAATACAAAGCTGGAGCAGGCCTGATCGCCTCCTGTCTCGTGGGTGAGGCGGAGGGGGCAGAGCACCAGCATAACTTATATAGCTGCAAAATGAGGAAACAGCATGTCACAGGTGAGTGTCGCTGAAATACAAAAAGAAGACAGTAATGATCAGGTCCTGCAGTGGGTGACCTTCCAATTGGAAGATGAAACTTACGGTATCAATGTAATGCAGGTACGTGAAGTACTGCGTTATTCTGAAATTGCCCCGGTACCGGGTGCGCCTGATTACGTGCTGGGTATTATCAACCTGCGCGGCAATGTGGTAACCGTTATTGATACCCGTGCCCGTTTTGGCCTGATGCCAGGTGATATTTCTGACAATACCCGTATTGTGATTATCGAAGCTGAGAAGCAGGTTATCGGTATTCTTGTCGACAGCGTCGCTGAGGTTGTTTACCTGCGCAGTTCTGAAATTGATAGTACGCCAAGTGTGGGTACCGAGGAGAGCGCCAAGTTCATCCAGGGTGTAAGTAATCGTGATGGCGAGTTGTTGATCTTGGTAGATTTGAATAAACTATTGTCAGACGAAGAATGGGATGAAATGGCGTACTTATAATGCTTGAATTGTTGTTGCAATGGTTACCACTGGTTTTGTCGCTGCTAGCAGTATTTACTGCTTGGTTTATGCTCAAGCAGGAGCGCGCTGCGCGTCAGGCTCTGGAAGGTAAATTTGCAGCGACAGAGCTTGTACTGAAGAATGCCCGCCAGCAAAACGAAAGTTTGCGTAAACAGTTTACCGAGCTGCGTACTGGCACAATGGGGATGGGACAGAAATTGTCCGAGATTGCCGAGCAGCTCGAAGAGCTGGCCGAGCGTCAGGGCGAGTTGGCGCTGCAGGATCCAGATAGCCGCCTTTATAGCCGAGCCAGTAAAATGGTCGAGCTGGGGGCGGATGTCAATGAACTGATGGAAGAATGTGACTTGCCCAAGGCCGAGGCAGAACTACTGCTTCGCCTTCAGAAAATGCACCATGCCCGCCGCTGAAGCGGCGGTAGGTTCAGATTACTTCCTCAATCCCCTCAACCCCTTCCCATCCGGGAGGGGGTTTTCCGTTAAGGACCCACGAAAAAGCAATTAGCTCGGCAATGATCCGGTAGAGCTGTTCTGGAATTTCATCCCCTTGCTCAAGCTGGTTGAGGTAGTTAGCCAGTGCCTCGTCCTCGTGGATCAGCCCACCTTGTTTTTTGACCTGTTCGATAATGTGATCGGCCAACGGGCCGTAGCCCTTTGCCGATACGGTAGGCGCACCATAGCCGGTATAGTGCAGGGCAATAGCTTTCTTGTTGTAGTCTGTCATAGGTATCAGCAATGGTTATCGGGGGATCCCAAGTTTCGGGTTAGATGACGATTTCAAATCCGCCCCGGTTCTCTTCCCTATTATCGACGGTCTTGGCCTTTAGCTTAAATGCCGGTGTGTCGGTTTCTATTCCCATACTGGCTAATCGGTGGGTAAGCAGTGGCGTCGCCCGCTCGGTACGGTTTAGCAGTACGCGGTTCTCCGAGGCGAAGTCGAGGCTTAGCGATTGTGTGTCCCAACCCGCGGTAACATCGAGGGTGTCTTGTGGGCCGACAGGCAGGTTAAGCCGGATCACCCAGCGCGGGCGGTCTTTCCCTTTTTTCTCTTTGCGTGCCTGCTCCTGTTCGACATGGAGTTTGAGCTCGCGCCCGTCAGGGCCGATCAGGCTCCACTGCATATTGGTTGGCACTGGTTCGGCTTGTGGCTGCGGGGCATGTTGGGCGGTGGCGGCTGGTTGTCCGGCGCGGTTCTCGCCGGATACCCGTTGTTCGCCAAGCATCCGCAGTAGGGCGGTGAGATCGTCCTGCTGCGACTTGGGTAACTGTTTGAGCCACTGGTTGAGCTGGCTGCCCGGCTGGCCGAGTTGGCGCAGCAGTTGTGACAGCAGCTGGCTACTGCTTGATTGGCTCAACCATTGTCCGAGCGCAGCTTGATTGGCCGGGATGGTCAACTGGCTGACAAACTGCTGCACGAGGCTTGGGATCTGGCCTGTCAGGGTTGCCGATGGCGAAGGTGCAGCGCCGAGCTGTCCGGGGGCCGGTTGGCCAGCCTGTTGGGCTGTGAGTTGAGAAAAAGTATTTAGGCTTGTAAACAAACGTTGCAAGGCATTGAAGTTCGTTAACATCTTTCCAAGCTGGCTGGTCGGCAGCGAGGCCGGTGCCTGTTTGTTTACTGGCTGCGTGTCTGTTTGTTGGTTGTTTGAGCGATTGATTGGTGTTTGGGCAATAATTTTGCCTTCGGTTGGCACTTTTTGCGTGCTAGATTGTCCACCGCTCTGGCCTGTTGCAAGATTGGCGGTATTGGTTGTTGTGGTATTGGTTGCTGCGGTATTTTGCCCCGGCAACTGGCTGGCAGCCTGATTGAGCGTTTGGTTTGCAGCCGGCCCCGGTGTCGCTGGCTGAGGTACGGTTGCTTGGCCCGGTGTCGCCCCCGGTTGTGCGGTTGGCTGTCCGCTGGCTTGTCCGTTGTTTGGCAAGGCATTTTGCTGACCGCCGGGCTGGGGGATCGCTTGCTGTCCACCCGGTAGCGGGGAGGGCTGTGGTGCCGGCAAAGTGGCGGCTTGGCCGGGTTGTTGGTTACTAGGCGGTGTTGCCGGCAGAATCGCAGGCTGTGGCATGGCGGGAATTGTCGATATCACAATTACATATCCGGTATGGGAATAATGTCCAAGGGAAGCTTGGGTATAACACAAGAACCCACGCTGTGATACTATTTGGGATCCATTGTGTCACCTAGGATACACCATTTTTATGTTGTCTGTTGAAGCGTTAAGTATCACCCGCGATGAACGGGTTTTGTTTGAGGATTTGGCTTTCTCTGTTACCTCAGGGGAGTTGGTTCAGATAGAAGGCCACAATGGTGCTGGTAAAACCACACTGCTTCGAATCTTGGCGGGATTGGGCCGGGCAGACAACGGTAGCGTGTACTGGCACGACGAGAATATCGAGTCGGCGCGTGAATATTATCATCAGGATCTGTTGTTCCTTGGCCACCAGACCGGGGTTAAGCGTGAGTTGACAGCCTATGAAAACTTGGCCTTTTTCCAGTCGATGCATATCAGCAATCCAGAGGTTGCTCTGGCTGGCGAACCTAAGGTTACGGGTGATAACAGCTTGTGGCAGGCGTTGGCCCATGTTGGTCTGGCTGGTAGGGAAGATGTGCCTGCCGGGCAGCTATCTGCAGGCCAGCAGCGCAGGGTCGCCTTGGCGCGACTGTGGCTGAGCAACCACAAGTTGTGGATCCTCGATGAGCCGCTGACGGCTATCGACAAGCAAGGGGTCAAGGTGCTGGAGCAGCTGTTCCTGTCCCACGCCCAGCGCGGCGGGATAGTTATTCTGACCACCCATCAGGATATGTTTGCAGACAGTAACCATCTTCGAAAAATTAAACTGGGGCGCTAACGATATATGATCCGCGAACTAACCCAGGTGATCCGCCGTGAGCTGCTGATCGCCTTTCGACGTCAGGCTGAGATTTTCAACCCGTTGTGGTTTTTCATCATAGTGATCACCTTGTTTCCGCTCGGTATCGGGCCTGAGCCAAATCTGTTGGCGCGCATTGCTCCGGGGATCGTATGGGTTGCCGCGTTGCTGGCGGCGTTGCTGTCGATGGAGCGTTTGTTCCGTGACGATTTTGTCGATGGCTCGTTGGAGCAAATGTTGCTGATGCCGACCCCGTTGCCGGTATTGGCGTTTGCCAAGATGCTGGCCCACTGGCTGCTGACAGGGCTGCCGCTGATCTTGATCAGCCCGTTGCTGGCGATATTGTTGTCGTTGGATTGGGCGACTTGGAAAGCGGTGGTGCTAACCCTGCTTATCGGTACGCCAACGTTGAGTTTTCTGGGATCTATCGGGGTCGCCCTGACCGTCGGGTTGCGAAAAGGTGGGGTTTTATTGAGTCTGCTCATTTTGCCGCTCTATATTCCTGTGCTTATATTCGCGACCTCCGCGATAGATGCGGCGGGCCTAGGGATGCCATACAACGGTCAATTGGCATTGATGGGGGCGATGTTGGTCGGTTCTGCCACCTTGTCTCCGTTTGCTGTTGCAGCTTCGTTACGCATAAGTGTGCAATAAATGATTACAATTAAGTAACCTAATCAGATCTTTTAGCAATTAACTGATAATGCTTACAATAGGTGGCAGTTATTTGCTTTAGACTTAAATGGGTTGAAAATTTTTTGATCTTGCCGGTAGGGATTCGGTGAGAGTTTGAGCAAACACAAGGAAGCGACCGATTGATGACGGAATACCCATTTGGGAGTATTCCACAGAGATTGGTCTAAGAGAATGATGAATAACGTTTTCTCTACTCAGGCAGCGCATGTGAGTGAGCTATCTGGTAGGCGGGAACGTACA
Source organism: Photobacterium aquae (assembly GCF_001029445.1). GTDB lineage: Bacteria > Pseudomonadota > Gammaproteobacteria > Enterobacterales > Vibrionaceae > Photobacterium > Photobacterium aquae. Next base: position 45,524 of record NZ_LDOT01000012.1, on the reverse strand, counting down.
TATTACTATTACACGAGTAGAGCAGAATTATGTGGAAGTGGTTACATCCCTACGCGAAAGCTGAGAATTGCTACCGCCTTTGCGGCAGCTTGCTACCCTGGTTTTCGGTGATTGCCTTGCTGTCGATTGTAATTGGTACGGTATGGGGGCTTATGTTTGCCCCGACTGATTACCAGCAGGGCGACAGTTTCCGAATCGTTTACCTACATGTACCTGCGGCCATTTGGTCGATGGGGGCCTACATGTCAATGGCGATAGCTGCCTTTATTGGCCTGGTTTGGCAGATCCGTCTGTCTGATTACGCCGCATTGGCGATGGCTCCGATTGGTGCCGTGTTTACCGTGATTGCCCTGCTGACAGGTGCTATCTGGGGTAAGCCGATGTGGGGCGCATGGTGGGTGTGGGATGCTCGCCTGACTTCCGAGCTGATTCTGCTCTTTCTCTACCTTGGGGTGATTGCCCTATACAATGCGTTTGACGATCAGAAGACCGCTGCCAAGGCCGCCGGGATCTTGGCGATTGTCGGCGTGATCAACCTGCCTATTATTCATTTCTCGGTGGAGTGGTGGAATACCCTGCACCAAGGCGCAACGATTACTAAGTTCGACAAACCTTCAATGGATGCCAGCATGCTATGGCCACTGTTGTTGAACATTATCGGTTTTGCTTGTTTCTTTGGTGCGCTGACGCTGGTGCGTCTGCGTAATGAGATCATTGCCCGTGAAAGCCACCGCCCTTGGGTGCGTGAAATGTTGAAGTGAGGCTGCTATGCATTTTGAATCATTCAGTGACTTTTTGGCGATGGGTGGCTATGCCCCGTACGTCTGGAGCGCCTACGGTATCTCCTTTGCTGCGATGCTGTGGATCATGGTGTCGAGCCTGAATACCAAGCGCCGCATTGCGGCTGAAATCAAGAATAAGATTGCGCGCGAGCAGCGCATTAAAGAAGCGGAAAAACTGGAGAACACACTATGAACCCGAGACGTAAAAAGCGCCTGACCCTGGTGTTGGCGCTAGTGGTAGGCCTCGGCGCAACCATTGGTTTGCTGCTTTACGCGTTGAACCAGAACATGGACCTGTTCTATACCCCGACTGAACTGGTTAACGGCAAGCCTGACGGCACTAAGCCTGAAGTCGGCCAGCGCCTGCGTATTGGCGGTATGGTCGTGGCGGGGTCGGTAGTGCGTGATCCGCAATCGCTGCAGGTCAGCTTCGATGTGGCTGACGTTGGCCCTGCAGTTACCGTGAAATACGATGGTATCCTGCCGGATCTGTTCCGTGAGGGGCAGGGTATTGTGGCCCAGGGTGTACTGGTTGATTCTCGTACTATTGAGGCTCACGAAGTACTGGCCAAGCACGACGAAGAATACATGCCGCCAGAAGTGGCCGAAGCAATGAAAAAGACTCACGAGCCGCTGCAATATTCCGAAACACAACTGCAAGGTAGTTCGAACTAATGATTATTGAGTTAGGCAACTTCAGCCTGATTGTTGCGCTTGGTCTGTCGATCTTGCTCAGCATCTACCCGCTGTATGGCGCATCGGTGGGTAATCAATCTTTGATGCGGATGGCACGTCCGTTGACCTACGGGGTGTTCGGCATGATCTTGCTGTCGTTCATCATCTTGAGCTGGGCGTTCTATAGCAACGATTTTACGGTTGCCTATGTCGCCAGCAACTCCAACTCAATGCTGCCGTGGTACTACCGCTTGTCGGCGGTGTGGGGTGGCCATGAAGGTTCTCTGCTGCTATGGGTGCTAATCCAGGCGGCCTGGGCGGTGGCGGTGGCTATTTTCAGCCGCGGTATGCCGTTGGAATCACTGGCGCGCGTGTTATCGGTGATGGGTATGATCGCCATCGGCTTCTTGCTGTTTATTGTCGCGACCTCTAACCCGTTCTTGCGTACCCTGCCTTTCTTCCCGGTTGATGGCCGTGACCTTAACCCATTGTTGCAAGACCCAGGTCTGATCATTCACCCGCCATTGCTTTACATGGGTTATGTTGGTTTCTCGGTGGCGTTTGCCTTTGCGATTGCCTCGCTGATGACCGGCCGTCTTGATACTGCGTGGGCGCGTTGGTCGCGTCCTTGGACGATTGCTGCATGGTCGTTCCTGACGCTGGGTATTGCTCTGGGTTCTTGGTGGGCATACTACGAACTTGGCTGGGGTGGCTGGTGGTTCTGGGATCCGGTTGAAAATGCCTCGTTCATGCCTTGGCTGACAGGTACGGCGCTGATGCACTCGTTGGCGGTGACCGAGAAGCGCGGTACGTTCAAAGCATGGACCGTGCTGCTGGCGATTTCTGCTTTCTCGTTGAGCTTGCTGGGTACCTTCCTGGTGCGCTCTGGCGTATTGGTTTCTGTTCACGCGTTTGCCTCTGATCCGGCACGCGGTATGTTTATCCTTGGTTTCCTCGTCGTGGTGATCGGCGGCTCGCTGCTGCTGTATGCCCTGCGTGGTGGCCAGGTTCGCTCGCGTGGTAACTATAGCCTGTTCTCCCGTGAGAACCTGCTGCTTGCCAACAACCTGCTGTTGGTTGCCGGTTTGCTGGTGGTGCTGATTGGTACTCTGTTGCCGTTGGTGCACAAGCAGATTGGCCTAGGCTCGGTGTCTATCGGCGTGCCGTTCTTCAACACCCTGTTTACTTGGTTGATGATCCCGTTCGCCTTCATTTTGGGCGTGGGTCCGCTGGTTCGTTGGAAGCGTGACAACCTGTCTAGCATCAGCAAGCAGATGATCATCTCGGCCTTGGTGACTATCCCGTTTGCGGTTGGCTTCGTGTGGCTGTTTGCCGATGTGATCGAGCCAATGGCGGTATTGGGTATGGCAATGGCCGCATGGATCGTGGTGATGCACGGTTTCGAGCTCTACGGGCGAGCGACCCACCGCCACGATTTGTGGACGGGGCTTGGCAAGTTGGGCCGTAGCCATTGGGCAATGGTGCTGGGCCATATCGGCTTGGCGGTTAGCGTTATTGGTATCACTCTGGTGTCAAACTATGACATCGAGCGCGACGTGCGCTTGGCCCCGGGGCAGAGCGTAGAGGTACAGGGTTACAACTACCAGTTTGCAGGCCTGCGAGATGCAGACGGCCCGAACTATGATGGCTACATTGCCGATTTCAATATCAGCCGCAATGGTATCCATGTCACCACCTTGCATGCCGAGAAGCGTTTCTACAGCGTGGCGGGCTCGATGATGACCGAAGCGGCGATTGACAGCGGTGTTACCCGTGACTTGTACGTCGCGATGGGCGAGAAGCTGGGTGATGGTGCATGGGCGGTACGTATCTACTACAAACCGTTCGTGAACTGGATTTGGGCCGGTGCAGCCCTGATGGCACTGGGTGGCGCATTCGCAATTAGTGACAAGCGTTACCGTTTTCGCCGGAAAGCGACTAAGAAAGTGGCGGCGAACAACAAGCTGAATAAAGAGGCGAAGGCAAACGGATGAACAAGAAGCTGTTATTTATTCCCCTGGTACTGTTCCTAGGGTTGGTGGTGATGTTCATGGTTCAGCTGACCCGCAATGCAGGCGGCGATGATCCAACCAAACTTGAATCGGTATTGGTTGGCAAGCCTGTTCCTAAGTTCAAGCTTGAGGACTTGGTCGAGAGCGGTAAGCTTTACCAGCAAGATATCTTCAAGGGTGAGCCTCTGCTGCTTAACGTATGGGCGACATGGTGTCCGACCTGCTATGCCGAGCACACCTACCTTAACCAACTGGCCAGCGAGGGGGTTAAGATTATCGGTTTGAACTATAAGGATGAGCGCCTAAAAGCCGTGAAGTGGCTCAACGAGCTAGGCAACCCGTATATCCACAGCCTGTTTGATGGCAACGGGATGCTGGGGATGGATCTGGGGGTTTACGGCGCACCGGAAACCTTCTTGATTGATGCCAACGGCATTATCCGCTACCGCCATGTTGGCGATGTGAACGACCGTAATTGGAATGACAAGCTCAAGCCAATGTACGAAGCGATGATCAAAGAGGCTCAGGCGGGTCAAGCGAATGTCGCCAGTCAGGAGGCGAAAGGATGAAATCTGTAAACCTGTTCAAAGGCGCTTGCTCGGCGTTTTTTGCTGCGGCGCTGACAGTAACGGCTTATACCTCGGTGGCGGCCTTGACGGCAGTTGCAACAGCCCCGGCAGCCGTGGCTGCGATTGATGTTTACGAGTTCAAAGACGTTGAGCAGGAGAAGGAGTTCCATGAGCTGACCCAGACCCTGCGCTGTCCTAAATGTCAGAATAACAGTATTGCCGATTCCAATGCCCCGCTGGCGCAAGATATGCGTCAAAAGGCATTCGAGATGCTTAACGAAGGCAAGAGCAAAACCGATGTTGTTGATTACATGATTGCCCGTTACGGGAATTTTGTAACCTACAACCCGCCAGTGATGATGTCGACCATCATTCTTTGGGCCGGTCCGGTGGTGTTTATTCTGGTAGGCTTTACCGTACTGGTACTCCGTTCGCGCAAGCGTGGTGAACCGGTGACGGACAGTAAGTTCGATGCCGAGGAGCAGGCCCGCCTCAAGGCCTTAATGACTGAACTTGACGCATCGGAGAACGATGGCAACAACGCTGACAACCAGAACGGGAAGGTGAGCAAATGACGATGTTTTGGCTAATTACCGTTCTGTTGGTGCTGGCTGCTATCTTGATTTTTGTTCTGCCGATGTACCTTGGCAAAGAGCAGGATGACGATGCGAGTCGTGACGAACTGAACAAGGCGTTCTTCAAAGATCGTATGACCGAGCTGGAATCGGAAAGCAGCGAAGGCTTGGTAAGCAATACGGATGAGCTCAAAGTCGAGCTTCAGCAGTCGTTGCTTGATGATGTGCCGGCCAATGCCAAGCAGCAGGCGAGCCATGTCAGCCCTATGATGCTGATCCCTGGCCTGATTGTACTGGTGGCAGTGTGTTACGGCATGTACATGAAAGTTGGTAGCTTGGATAAGGTGCAGAAATGGCAGGATACTATTGATCGTTTGCCTGAGCTGACCCAGCGTTTGATGAAGAGCGATGACGAGCCGCTGACCGATCAGGAAATGAGCGATCTGTCGCTGGCGTTGCGTACCCAGATGCAGAGTCGACCAGATGATGCGACTGGCTGGCTGTTCTTGGGTCGCATTGGCATGGCGAACCGTGATGCTGATACCGCGCAAAGTGCGTTGGAGAAAGCCTACCGCTTGGATCCTAATAATCCGGATGTACTGTTGAGCTACGGTCAGGCATTGCTGATGATTGGTGACCCCGCTCAAAGTGATAATGCCCGCCAGTTGCTGCGTCAGGTGATCCGTATTGATCATACTAACCTGCAGGCGATGTCGCTGTTGGCATTCGATGCCTTCGAAAAGGGCGAGTTCGAGCATGCGGTGGCTTACTGGAGCATGATGAAGCGCCTGATCGGTGAAGATGACAGCCGTAACGAAATGCTGGATCGCAGTATCGAGCGCGCCAAGGCCCAGATGAAAACGGCAGGCAACACGGCAGATTCGGTTTCGGTGAAGGTATCGTTGGCGCCTAGCGTTGCTGTACCAGAGCAGGGTATTGTGATTATCTCTGTACATTCAGCAGACGGCGCACCTATGCCGGTGGCCGCCAAGCGACTGCCGTTATCGGCGTTCCCGCTCGAGCTGACCCTGACAGATGGTGATAGCATGATCCCTGAGCGCCCAATGACATCGCTTAAAGAGATGACCATCAAGGCTCGTATCGATACCGACGGTAACGTTATGACCAAGAAGGGTGACTGGTACGGTGAAAGTAAGGTCGTTCCATTGGGCGGCGATGCTCAAATCGTTATTGCCGAACAGTATTGACGGTATCTTTCATCTCGAATTGAAAACCAAAAGCCAGATGCGGGAAAGCATCTGGCTTTTTTTTCAGTTGAAGGTGCAGCCCAAGGATCCGTAACAGGGAAATGGGGGAAACTTGTGGCTATAGCATGATGTTGATACTATCAACGGCTTGAAAATAAAGTGCTGTATTCACAAGTTAGTTACCTTTTAAGTATATTTATTAAAGGTAACATTTGCTGTGGCGGTAATACGATAGCTTTCTTTTCGCCTTTCCAAGAGGGTGAATGCAGTTTCCTGAAGTGATGTAAGGCAGTAAGATTATGACAGCAATAAGCGTTAGAGATATTGAAAAAACATACGTGGTTTATGATACGCCATTGGATTTACTGAAAACATCTCTGCTGAAAAACAAGGCCAAACGCGAATTTGCTGCATTGAAAGGGATTACTTTCGATGTGAAAAAAGGTGAGACAGTCGGCATTGTCGGACACAATGGCAGTGGCAAGTCCACCTTGTTGCAAATCATAACCGGTGTGCTGAAGCCTACCTCGGGAGAGGTGGAGGTATCAGGGCGAATTGCGGCATTGCTGGAACTGGGTTCTGGGTTCAATCCTGAGTTTACCGGCCGTGAAAACGTCATTTTCAATGCGTCGATTTTGGGCTTGAGCAAAGAAGAGATCGATGCCCGTTTTCAGGATATTGTTGATTTTGCGGCGATTGGGGATTTCATCGATCGCCCGGCCAAGACCTACTCGTCAGGAATGATGCTGCGTCTAGCATTTGCGGTTGCCATCAATATCGACCCAGAGATCTTGATTGTTGATGAGGCATTGGCTGTGGGTGATGACGCGTTCCAGCGCAAGTGCTTCTCACGGATCAAACAGCTTCAGGATCAAGGCGTTAGTATTTTATTGGTTTCACACAGTGCGGGAAGCATTGTCGAACTATGTGATCGCGCTGTCTTGATCGATCATGGTGATCTGCTTATGGATGGCAATCCCAAAGATGTTATTAATAACTACCATAAGTTGCTGCATATGGAACCGTCGAAGCGTGATGCCTTCAGACAGCGCATTATCGATGGTACATTGGATGACGAGAAAGCCGAAGAACGTAAAAAAGAGGTTGAGGTAAAAGTCGACCAGTCGCTATTTAATCCCGAACTCAAGCCATCCACTACCGTGTGGTATGCAGGTCGCGGGGCGACGATTTCCAACCCGCGAATGACCAACGAGCAAGGTAACATTGTTAATATCCTAACTTCGGGCAAGCCGTATACATTCTGTTATGACGTCGATTTTTCAGAAACCGTATTTGGTGTCGGCTTCGGTATGATGATTAAGACCTTGTCTGGGTTTGAAGTGGGCGGGGCAACCTCGCATAAAGATTCTCAGGTAGTGCTTGATGTGGTGGATGCCGGATCACGCGTATCGGTACAGATTCAATTTAACTGCATGGCAAGAAATGGCACCTATTTTATCAACTGTGGCTGTACCGGGATGATTGACGGGGCGCTGGAGTTCTTGCACCGGGGCGTGGATGCATTGATGTTCACCGTGATTGAAGAGAGTCAGCGCAGTACCGGTATTGTTGATTTTTCGCCGCAGTATAACTTCACGATTAACTGATGGTTTAGTTGTCGGGCATATTCGTAGCCATGACCATCTTGGTCATGGCTTTATTGCATATCAGCTCGACAAAAACAAAGATTCTTTGATGAAACATCTCGTTGCCACTCGAATCGGTATAAGATACTTGTTAAAAAGTGGCGAACGGTCGCTAGTTATCTTTATGGGTGTTGTTGTTTGGCCTGCAATTTCCGGCACTCAACACTGCTGCTCATCGCAATGAGCATATTAAGGTAACTTGGGTATAATATTTATATGCTTTTTAATAATGGTTAGGTAATTGACTTCATGGTTCACCCTTTGAAATACAAGCGTGTATTGGCGTTCGCTGTTGCATTGGCTATGTCCGGATGTGCCCAGACTCCATCTTCAACTTCAGTATTGGAAACGAGCGACGAAAGTGTTGCTGGTGGTGTCCAGAGCGGCACCAGTGAGCAGGCAGAAACAGTGGCGCTGGCAGTAACAGCACAGTCGGGGGATAGCGGTGATGAAACTGATGCCGAACTGCTGGCCGAAATAGAAGCGGAAGTGGATGAGCAGGGTGATTACCCGGTTCCCGGCGTCTATGATCCTTTTGAAAATTTTAATCGCGTGATGTGGAGCATTAACTACGATTACCTTGACCCGTATATTGCCCGGCCGGTATCGATAGCGTATATGGATTATGTTCCTTCTTTTGTTCGTACTGGCATCAAAAACTTTCTCGCCAACCTTGATGAACCTGCCAGTATGATCAATAGCGCCGTGATGCTGGAAGGTGAGCAGGCGGTGGCGCATTTCAACCGCTTCTGGATCAACAGTACCTTTGGGGTCGCAGGCTTGATTGATATTGCGTCGGCTGCGGATATACGTAAACCCAACGATCGTGAATTTGGAGACACTATGGGGCGCTACGGTGTACCGAATGGTCCTTATTTCATGGTGCCGATGTATGGTCCGATTACCTTGCGTGAAGGCGCAGGGGATATGGTCGATGATTTGTACTTTCCGTTAGATTTGTTGACGTTCTGGCAAAGCTTGGGTAAATGGGCATTTGAAGGGATGGAATCACGGGCAGCACTGGTACCGCAAGAGGCCTTGTTGAAAGACTCGCCAGATCCTTACATTTTTACTCGTGATGCTTATATCCAGAATAAGAATTTCAGTGCAACAGGCGGTGTAGTGAGTGAAGATACGGTAGAGGAAGATACGTATCTTGATGATTACCTAGACGAAATCGACGCCGAATAGGTTACCGTATTTTTTATCGTTTAATAAAAGCCAGCATGATTGCTGGCTTTTGTTCGTTTATTGAGCACTTGAATATTATTTTTTGATTTTGAGTGCAACAAAATATAACCCGACATTTAATGCAAGTGAGTGTTTGAATCGAAGGCGAGAGTGAATAAGCACAAAAGAGATCGGTAAAAATGTTTGTGCTTTAAGGTTGTACTTGATTCATCATTTACGGATAAGATTTACTAGAGATAAATGGATACAAAGGGGTAATAATGACAAGGTCGTACACGCTGTTAGTTTTTTGATTATTTTTTTGTGTTTAATTAATTATCCCGAATATATGTCCATTCATTAAATTGTGATATTGAACAATATCTCTTGGTATATATTTTTGGTCGTATTTAGGTTTTGTTGCCTCTGTCTTTGTGATGTCCAAATATAGTCGTCGCACTTATATCTTATTGTTATTTATGATATTTTTTATTTTGCTTTCGTTGTTGGTGTTAATCTGAACTTAGCGGTGTAAATAAACAGTTTGTTTTTCATTTTCACTTGAATTGATTTATCATGAGGCTCCTTTGATATAAGGCTGTTTTTTGGATGTGACTTATATCATCAATGCAGATAAAAATGTGACACAGCGCTTGTTATTTTCATAAATGATGGGGCTTATTGTAAATATGCCTTTTTAGATTGAAGTTTGTATATTAAAGCAATATGTATTCCCCTTGGAAATAACCTGTCTTGTTTCACGTACTATTCTGTCGGTTATAAAGATAAAACGAAGGCGATTTGCAGTGTGAGTACGGGTATGCCGAAGAAAGCTCGCACTGTGCTGGATGTATCGCAAATAGCACACTTTTTGCTGCAGGCAGAAAAGAGTCGAATTAGGTCGGGGTATGACTAAGAAAATAGGGCAAATACTGGTTGATAACCGAGTTATCACCACTGAGCAATTAGATGAAGCGTTAGCCGCTCAGCAAAAAGACAGCCGCCTTGTGGGTGAAATACTCATTGCTTTGGGTTATTGCTCAGAGGAGCAGTTGCTTGACGGTTTGTCTTTGCAGTTGAGCGTCCCTCGACTCAGTGGGTTTCTTGAACTGCAAAATATCCCGACGATTGAAGATTTAGTATTCGAGGACTTTGGTCTCAACCCTTCGTGGTGGGAGCAGCATCAGGCGTTTCCGCTTGAAGCAGCGACCGATGTTATTTGGATTGGTCTTAATGATGTTTTCGATTCATTTGTTATCGAGGCATTGGAAAAAGCCACCGGTAAGCAAGTCATTCCTGTCTTTTGCAGTACGTTCGAACTGCGCAAGTTATTTTCCAATGTTGAAAAACAGCCTACCGGCAGTGTGTCGGCCGATGTGCTGGATGACTCGTCTGCACCGGTCGTTAAGTTTGTCAACGATATCATTCAACGGGCGATTACTGCCAAGGCGTCGGATTTGCACTTTGAGATTTTCAAAGGTGTGTTCCGGGTACGTTTCCGTATTGATGGCGTGATGCAGGTTGTGGATCAGCCCGGATTGGCGATGCATGCTGCTGTTATTTCTCGCCTGAAGCTAATGGCTTCACTTGATATATCGGAAAAACGTCTGCCTCAAGACGGGCGTATTCGCGTTCGCCTGGCGGGGAAAGTGGTTGATATTCGTATGGCAACGACGCCGACGGTACATGGTGAAAACGTCGTTTTACGTTTGCTGACCAACGAAAATAGCCAGGCGTCTACCCAGTTGACCATGTTCCCTGATCATATGGTCGATTTGCAGGAAGTGATCCGGCAGAAAAACGGTATCTTCCTGATCACCGGCCCGACAGGTAGTGGTAAAACGACATCGCTGTATACCATTCTCAATCAGCTCAACAACGAAGATACCAAGATTATTACCGTTGAAGATCCGGTTGAATACCAGATGGCGGGACTGACTCAGATTCAGGTTCATTCGGAAATCGGCCTGACGTTTGCCAAGGTATTGCGCTCATGCTTGCGTCAGGATCCCGACGTAATGCTGGTGGGTGAGATGCGAGATACCGAAACTGCCCAAATAGCTATTCAGGCCGCGCTGACGGGTCACTTGGTGCTCTCAACGCTCCATACCAACGATGCGCCGAGCAGTTTTGTTCGCCTTAAAGATATGGGTATTCCCGATTACCTGATCAAATCCTCCATTGTTGGTGTGATGGCCCAGCGACTGTTGCGCAAGTTGTGCCCGCATTGTAAGTCTCCGCATCATCAAGGTCATGAGAAGGCGCAGCAGCTGGGGCTACCCGCCATTATGGAGGCGTATCCCGGTCTTGTTGAACAGCCGGCTTTTTTCCAGCCTCAAGGTTGTCCGCAGTGTAATGAAACCGGTTATGTCGGGCGTTTTGCTGTTTTTGAACTGCTCAATATCACCACTGATGCCGATAAATTGGGCGAGATGACGACCAAAGAGCTCGAGGCATTGGTGGCGAGCAAACAGATGCGAACCTTGAAGCAAGACGGCCTGTTGCGTGCTGCACAGGGACTGACATCGCTTGATGAAGTATTAAGGGTGCTGGGATGAGTTTTTTCCAGTACATCGGCCGTAATCCCCACGGCGAAACGGTAGAGGGCTGGATAGCAGCCGATTCTATGCCCATGGCCAAGGAAAAACTGGAAGCCAAGCGGATTCAGCCTTTGGTTGTACGCAAGGGTGTTGAGCGCATTCCACTGAAAGTAGACCGCGAAGCCCTGCTAACCAGCTTGCGGGAACTGGCCAGCTTGCGCAAAAGCGGGATGGGATTGGACAAGGCGGTGAATGCCATTGCCGAACTTAGCGAGGACAAGCACCTCAAGCAGGCATGGAAGAAAGTCCACGAGTTTCTGCACAACGGCTTTAGCTTGTCAGAAGCACTGGAATGCCAGCCCTTTGTATTTCCTCGTTATGTGCCCTCTATGGTGCGGTTGGGCGAAGCCAATGGTGATCTGCCAACAGCGTTGTACAGCATTGCCCAGCGGGTAGAGAAAGAAGCTGAGTTGGTCGGCGAGATCAAAAGTGCCCTGACTTATCCTGCGTTTCTGGTGGTGTTCAGTATTTCTATCTTGCTGTTTCTATTTAGTTTCGTACTTCCTAACTTTGAATCTATGGTGGATTCGGAGAGTGGGCAGAGCTCTGCGTTGGCGACCTTGCTTGCGGTGGCTGATTTCTTTAACAGCAACATGACGATCGTCATGACGGTGTTGATTTTTACTGTTGGCCTGACGGTGTGGGGCATTCAGGAAGGGCGGGTGCAGGCGACGTTTTACCGCATTGCAGGCCGGCTGCCGTTTACCCGCGACGTGATTGCCTATTGGGACATCATCGAGTTCTCTTCCAGTATGTCCCGGATGTTGGGGGCCGGTGTAGACCTGCTTGAAGGGGCATTGCTTTCGGCCGAAGGCCTCTCCCAAGAGCGGTTGAGACGGCGGCTCGCCGACGCGGTGAACGGCATTAAGCAAGGGGAGTCATTCTCTGATTCGCTGCGCAAGAAAGAAGTATTCCCTAACTTGGTGATCCAGATGATCGCGGTTGGTGAGAACGGGGCGACATTACCAGAGAGTTTCGGTGAAATCGCCGTATTGTACGAGCGCCGCATGAAAAACGCGTTGAAGCGGGCCATTACCCTGCTTGAGCCCTCAGTCATTGTCGTGATGGGGGGATTGATCGGCTCCATCATGATCGTCCTTATCTCGGGCATTATTTCAGTTAACGATATCGCAATATAGGTTGTTCTTATGAAAGTTGAAAAACGCGGTCAACAGCGTGGCTTTACCCTGATCGAAATGCTCGTTGTTTTGGTGCTTATCTCCTTGCTGGCCGGTCTGGTCGGGCCCAAATTATTCAATAAGGTTGGCTCGTCAAAGACCAAGGTCGCCTCGGCACAAATCGAACTGTTCTCCTCGGCATTGAATACCTACCGCCTTGATGTCGGTGATTATCCGACAACAGAGCAGGGCTTGCCTGCATTGATGAGTGCCCCGGGCTCTGCCGTGGGTTGGGATGGTCCTTACCTGGCCAAAGATGTGCCTGCTGACCCTTGGGGCAAGGCATATATGTACAAACTCAAAGATAATGGCGACTTTGCCCTTTACACCCTAGGTAAAGACGGCAAAGAAGGCGGTACCGGTGAAAATGAGGATATCGGTGTCTTCTAAGTCGCATCAGGGTTTCACGCTCATTGAACTGATGGTCGTGCTGGTGTTGATATCGTCAATGGTCGGTTTTGCCGCCCCCAAGGTATGGAACTTCTATGCCAAACGGGTAGAGCAAGGCGAGGTCGATACCGTTGTTGCTCGTATCGCAGCACTAAAGCGTGAATATCGCCGGGCAGGCAAGCCGCTCATTATCAATCAGGGTGATTACTTGTCTCAGGATCGGCAATCAGCCTCCCGGCTCGCTTTGGTTACTTTGCCTGAGGGCTGGGCGGTTGCCGAGGCCGAGCAATTGCGTTTTTTGGTCAACGGTGTAACCAATGGCGGCGAGGTGTTTTTGCAGGCCCCATCTGGTTTGAGTTGGCGCATTTGGTACCGCCCGTTGGATGGTGATGTAGAGGTATCGCAGGTTTATGCGCAATAGCAAAGGCTTTGGTCTTATTGAGGTTTTGGTTGCCTCGGTTGTCTTGGTGAGCTTGCTGGCGGCGGTCCTTCCATTGTTTGATGCCGGGCAGAATCAGTTGGCAAAGGCCGAGAAGGTCGCCGTTATGCTGTCGGCAAAAAAGCGGATATACCATCGTATTGCCGAGGTAAACCCGGCGGAGCAAAGCAGCGGCAAGGGTCATGACGGTCATTGGGAGTATCGCTGGCAAGCCCGGCGGATTTCTGATTTTCGCCAGCAGCATTCCCGAGAAGCACTGGTTCGCTATCAGGTCGCGTTGTACCAGATTAACGTCAGTATCTACCCCAATGAGAGCCAACAGGCGTTGGATCAGTTTCGGTTTAAACATCTGGGATGGAAGAAGTGAAGCGGCAACAAGGTTTCACCATCATAGAGCTGCTGGTTGCATTGACGATTTTCTCGTCAGTATTGGCGATTACGCTGACGGCGTTTGACCAAGGGGTAAATACCTGGAAGCGTTCGCTGCGAGGAATGAGCCAGCAGCAATACGTATTGAAAAGAGAAGCATGGTTCTACCCGCTTTTCGAGCAGGCGATTTCGGCCCAGTATGTGTATCCGGGCGGTTCGCTTGGCGCATATTTCGAAGGTTCCCCAAGTGAGATGCAGTTTATTTCGGCTTCGCCAGTACTGACGGGCCCAGGTCGAACAGCAGCTATTCAGCTTAGGGTTAAGGCCAATGGTAGTGGTTTTAATCTGGAGTATCGTCAGAAATTCAATGCAGATATTCAGCGTGGTATTAACTGGGGCGATGAACAGTGGTTTGTACTGCTCGAAGGTATGAAGACAATTCGCTTTAGCTATTATGCCGGTCAGCATTTACCTTTTAATGGCGATGTCCGCAGTGTTGAACTCCGCTATCAGCAGTATTACCGAGATGCTCCCGAGTGGATTACCCATTTTACCGCCAAGCTGGAAGAGAGTTTGCCCAACCGAGTTGGTATTCAATTTGAAACGGCAAATAGCCAAACATGGCAGTGGGAGTTTCCCGTTATCTATCACAGTGATGCATTGTCACCGATGTTCGGGAGGGGCTGATGAAAAAAGAAAAAGGGGCGATTCTACCGTTAACCCTGATTGTTATGGCCATTTTGTCAGTATTGGCGATGGGTGTAATGGCAAAAGCCCGTAGTGCCATCGAAGAGGTTGCCGATAAAAAGCAGGAATTTAGTGATTTCTTGTCAGTCAGCGATGCGGTGCAAGAAATTGTCTTTGTATTGTCAACCGGAACACCTGAGCCGGGACGCTTTATGCTCGAGGGCAAGTCAGTTCCCGTTGATGGCTCGCTTTTCAATATTGATGGTGTTGAGGCGAGCGTGCAGGATAACGCTGGGCTGATCAGCTTGGCATTGGCTTCTCAGGAAAACTTGTTTCGTCTATTTCGTCTTTATGTCGAGCCCTCAGAGGCCAGTGATTGGGCGAGTATTGTTAACGAGTGGCGCAAGCCTGGCGGTTTTGGCCGGATGCCTACTATGGGCGACGATGATGAAGTGCTGCCACGTAACTCCTTTATGCGTGGTGTCGACGAGTTATTGGAAATATCGGTCATAGCGCAAAGCGGAGTATTCAACACAGGCAACGAAAAAGTCCCTCACGGATTGAGGGATTACTTGGTAGTCGGTGGTGTTGGTTGGCAAAACTATGCCTCAATGCCAGCAGAATTGCTGGCTGGTGTGTTTGGTGTCAGCGAGTCACAGTTAGAGAAATTGGTTGAAGCTCGAGAGAAAGGAGAATGGCAGCAGTTTGCGCAGTTGCAGCGCGCTGCCGGGCTGTTTGACGAAATGGGTAGCGTAGCCAGTAACCGTTTTTTGATCCGGTTGCATGGCAAGGCTTTTTCAGCAAGAACAATGGTTGAAGTAGCGGCCGGAGGCTTGCCGCTTTACAAACGGACGTTATGGCAATACCCAGATGCTGCAAGGTATTAAATGAAAGACAAAAATAGCAAAACATGGATTGCGCATTACGAAATCGTCGCCGATGAGCAAGGCCATCGAATGACGTTGGGTGGCGAGCCGTTGGCTGGCCCGGTTAATGCCCAAATATTGGACAAGGTAATCTGGCTCGTTCCGCCTCAGCGCTGCTTGTTCAAGCAGCTTGAATACGATGCGGAATATGTGACGGCCGGAGAAATAGCCGAATGCCTGAGTTCAGATATCGAGCAATGGACCATTTGGCCGCAGACTGCCTCGTATTTTCAAACCCAGAAAGTGGGTGAGTCTTGGCGGGTCGCGGTATGGATCTGGGATGAAAGTGTCGAGCAAGGTTTGCTTGGCGATATAGCGCCAACCCATATTGTGCCTTTGAGCGCTTATCTGGCCAGCGCGGTAGGGCCGCAGCAGGTACTGCTGCACAGTGTGCTAGGACAGCATTGGTCATTGGCAGTTGACCAACATGGTTTGGTTCAGGGGGTACACCCTGTTACGACACCATTACAGCAACAGCAGTGTGAGCGCCGTTATCAACGTTGGATTGCCAGCAATGATGCCCTTTTCCAAATGGGTTACCGAGGAGAGTGGAACAAAGATGCGTTGCCACTGGAGTTCAAACCTAAGCGCAGTGTTATCGCTGCCGGTAAGCGCAAGGGCGTTACAGACTTCACCGATATACAGACATACCTCAAGCCGCTTGGCGCAATCGCCTTGGCGGCAGTGGTATGGATTGCCGGTGATTATTTGATTGTCAGCAGCACTCAGTCTGAGCTCGAAGCGCAATCTGCGTCATTGGCGATGCCGAGTCGCGAAGCTGTGACTATT
The DNA here is from genome assembly GCF_001029445.1 of Photobacterium aquae. Lineage (GTDB taxonomy): Bacteria > Pseudomonadota > Gammaproteobacteria > Enterobacterales > Vibrionaceae > Photobacterium > Photobacterium aquae. The sequence goes on along the minus strand of NZ_LDOT01000012.1, from coordinate 29,509 downwards.
CGTCAACATCTGGAGTTCGAAAAGAAAAAACTCCGTGCGATTACGCATTACAAGCAAGAGCAAGTAGCCATTGGCCAGATCCTTCAGGCTCTTAGCAAACAGCTCCCTCATGATACTTATCTCACTGCGATAGAGGTAGAAATGCCGACAGTCACTTTGGTTGGGCAAGGGGTTAATGTTGCTGAGTTGCCAGCGGTGTTAGAACAGTGGGAACAAGTGAAAAGTGCGGCATTTATCAGTGATATCCGCCAAGTTAGCAATAACCGAGAGAGCTTCCGTTTGCAGCTTGAATTGAAGGAGGCTAGCCATGATTAAGCAGTTACAGCCTGTTATGGACAAGCTGGATCACGAACTTGATAGTCCATTGATTCGGTGGTCGTTGTTATTGATTGCCATTTGTCTGTTTTGGTCGGTTGTTATTAACCCATATTTCAGTTGGCGTAGTGGTGCGATAGAGCAAATAGAGCGCCAAACGGTGCAGATTGCTAAGCAGCAGCGCGCTGTTGATAGCCTTGTCAAGCTGCGTGAACTTGAGCAAGACGTCAAGGCCATCAATGCCGGTAATGCCAATGCTTTGCTCAAGGAAACCTCTGACTCTTCGGCACAGGGAGGGCTGATGGCGCTATTGAATCCGTTAATTCGTAACAATGATCTTAAAATTAACGGTCGCCGTTTCGATGTTGGTCCAGTAGTGCCGAATCTGGGGGCTGAAGTGTTAATACGCCTGACTCTGAGGGGAACCACTAAGCAGATCATGACTTTTCTAGACGGAGTGACTCAGTCAGACACGTTGATTGTAGCCAAGCCCGTACAAATAAGAACGTTGCAGGATGCCACTGAATTGCAGGTCACTGTATCGGCTTACCGTAAGTTGCCAGACAGCGAACTGAAACAACTGTCGCAGGCAAAGAGGAATTAACATGACATCAATGAAGGTAGGTGTATTGGCTTTGGTTTTGACGGTAGCCGGAGGATGGGGGGCGACATGGCTCTCTCTTGCTGATCATGAGGAAAATTATGATCCGCTGGCTCTAGCTGGGGTTAAGCAAACGGAAGTGATAGCACCTCATTGGTTGGATAACTATGCCAGCAGTGATTTGTTCAGTAGGGATCGCAGCCCGCTTGGAGAGGGAATACCTGCACAACTTGAGGAAAGTAGCGAAAAGTCAGCATCTACACAAAGTGATCAAGAGATTACCAAGCAACAGGTGGCCGGAAAACAATGGAAATTGGTTGCCATTATCAAGGAAGACAAAGCACAAGCCCTGATTGAAATGGCGGATGCCAGTTTTATGACCTTGGGTGAAGGGGATGAGCTGCCAGACGGTAGAACCATCAACAAAATTGGTACTCGTCAGATTTGGTTGGCAGATAAAAATGCCGCTGCGTTGACGCAGGTTGAACTATTTAGATTTGAGTAAGTGGAAAACATAATGAAACAGCGAACAGCCAGAGGACTGGCAGTAACAGGGATTGTGCTAATGTTAGGCGGATGTGCCGCCCGGCCGTATGGGGTTGAGTCGCTACCACCGGCCCCGACCAATCATACCGAGCGCAACAGCCAGCTGAAAGTGTCTGAAGGGCAGGCCAAGAAAATGGAAGCCGGTCAGACACAATTCAACAATGGACCGGCCGTTCCGATGTTGCGTGCGAACCGGGACTCGAACTTGGCGGCAGAAACGCTGAAGTTGTCCACGAATCCTGTTACGGTGAATGCGCAGAGCCTGGCCCTGAATAAGTTTATCAACCTCACGTTGGGTGAAATTCTCGGGGTGAACTATATCGTCGACCAGTCATTGGCGGATAATACCCAGCCAGTGACTTTGCATATTTCAGAGCCGGTCAATCCGGGTCGTATGCTGGGTTTGGTTGAAGAGGTGCTGCGCCTGTCAGATGTCGCTTTATTGCAAGACAAAGGGCTGATCAAGGTCGTACCGCTGTCAAAGGCGACTAACTTATCGCCGGAAATTGTCGAGCGCAACATGAAACGCCTGCTACGCTATGGTCAGGTTATTGAGTTTGTGCCCGTCAATCACTTGCCGTTGGGGCAAGCCTCGCAGTTGGCGATGACATTTGTAACCCAGGGCAAAGGCCGAGTATTGTCACAGGCTCATTTGAATTCGTTGATTCTTGTTGGCGAACAGCAGGATATTGCGCGGTTTCGGGAGCTGTTTACGCTTATCGATGTACCGTCACCAGTATCGAATTTTACTACTATAGTTACACCAGCGTTTATTTCGGCAGATGAGTTGGTTGTGAATGTTAATCAAACATTGCCATTGCAAGGTGTCCCGGTTGTTAATACTCAAGTCAGTGAAAAAGGTCTTGTGAGCCAATCGGGAGTTACTGGCGTGTCGATTACCCCGATTGGTGATAGCAACCGAATTTTGCTGACCGCCAGCAGTCGCAGTTGGTTGGATTTTACCAAGCAGTGGATCCGCCAGCTTGACAGGCCAAAGCAGACCGTTGCTGGTGAAATGAACATTTTTACCTACTTTATGCAAAATGCCCAAGCGCAAGATATTACCGACGTGATTAATCAAGTTTTTGGTAATAGTAGTGGTGCCGGCGTTTCTACCAATAAAGCTGAGACCAAGAAGACAGAGTCGGCGGTGCGGCCAGCTACTCTTGCAGGCTCTGGATCATCATTGGATAAAAGTAAGTCTTCTTCGTTATCGGCGGTGACTGTCGGTAACGATAAGTTCAAGATTGTGGTTGATGAAACTCGTAATGCACTGATCTTCATGGGAACCTATGATGAATATGCGCGAGTGGTTGAGTTGCTTAAAGTTCTGGATCGTCGTCCGCGTCAGGTATTAATTGAAGCCTCCGTAATGGAAGTGACCCTTGATGACAGCTTGGATCTTGGCGTGAACTGGAACGTCAAAAACGGCAATGTCGATGGTGGCAAAATCAATGGCGGCACCAGTGGTGAGGGTGGTATCAAATTGGCGGCTGGCGGTTTGCTGCTCAATGGCACGTTTGGTGATTTTACTGCCAATTTGAGTGCGGCGGCGAAAGATGGCAAGGTACATATTCTGTCCAGCCCGCGTTTGCTGGCCAAAGATGGTGAAGAGGCCAAAATTTCTGTCGGTACTCAAATTGCCGTGAAAACGGGATCAGTAACTAGTGGTGAGAGTAACGGTTCAGTAACGGATAGCTTTACTTATGTAGATACCGGCGTGATTCTTGAACTGATGCCAACCATTAACGAAAATGGCTTGGTTGAGCTTGCTGTTTCTCAAGAAGTGAGTGAAGCGGGAGAGAGCGAAGGAAATACTCCGCCAATTTTGAAGCGCCATGTTGAAACGGTATTGGTGGCAGAAACCGGCCAAACTATCGTCTTAGGTGGTTTGATTAGCCAGAACCAGAGTTCAACGGTGACCAAGGTGCCATTGTTGGGTGATATCCCCGTGTTGGGACACCTATTTAAGGCAACTAATGTAAAAGATCGTAAGACCGAGTTGATTATCACGATCACTCCACACATTATCTACAACCGCTCAGATGCTGACTTCTATACTCAGGAATTTCGCAGTTTGTTTGGTTGGGATTTGGTACCGCCACAAGTCGGTATCGAACTGTAACACGTAAATAGTTAATAAGTGCAAAGGCCAGCTACGAAAGTAGCTGGCCTTTTTTATTTTCGCAGTAAGGACATACGGTTTAGCGTCATGTTGATTAGGCATGAAACCACGTATAAGCCATAGCAATAGCTCGGTTATAGAATAGGTAGTACAGTTTGACAGGAAGCAAATAGGAAGAGTTTTGTCATGCATTCAGCATCTGATAGGGCGTAAGTGAAAGTCCGCCAGTATGTGGTGGCCTATAAGAACGACAAAGCAGTATAAATTGTGGTGGTAACACAGCCCAATCACGTTAAACCCCGCAGGGGAACTGTGAAATGACGCACATTATTACCTATAGCCATAACCATTCGACACGATACTCTGGTTGACCGGGAAGGGGCAGTTTAGGTTTTTTGATACTTAAATCTCGCTTCAAACGCTGAGGTGGTTGATATATAAACAGATGAAATAAAAAGATATTCTTGTAGAAGAGTAAGAAGTAGGCAAATGTGACCATTGACAAAAAAAATTATCAAGCGTCTGCTCAATAATCATACAGTTATGAGCTTATCGTACAAACTGCTCGGTATAAGTTATTGTCCATCATGATAGCTGCTACTTTGATGGTGGAAATATTAGGTATAAATAATTGATCGTTTGCGCCGAAGTGTTTAGCCGCCAACCATTATAACCTGCAATTATTAGGCATCTATAATTAAAAATCCCACCCACTAATTTTCAAATCGTATACACATCCTCACATTAAAATTTTGATCTAAATCACGCCAACTTACTTAGTAAAGTATGGCTAATGCGTGATGGGAATTTAATGCCTATTTAGGATGCGTCGATAATTAGTGTGTAATATGTATTACCGATTAGATCAAAATCTTATGCCGATATATATTATTTAGATTATTGTTGATTATTTTCTTATGCCGACGAGATATGCTCCATATATTTTGGTTCATGTTTTTCGGTATTAATATCTGATCTGTTTTTTTGTTCCTCTTTGCTGTCTAACTTATTGTTTTTAAGGTAATTTTTCTTTTTTGCTGAGTGTGTATTTATTTATCCATGAAATTGATGAATTCTTGTTGTGTTATTTTGATCGAGTTTTGAACGTTGACACCAAAATAAAAATAGAACAAAATTCTCAGCACTTATAAGTGGAAACGAACCCACTTTATAAGTGGAAGAATAATAACGAGCAAGGACTCCTTATTGTTTTAACCAATATTAGTGGGAATTATTCGAAGGATATATTCAATGTTTAAGAAATCAGTTGTCGCGGCAGCACTTACCCTTGGCCTAGGCCTTGCTGGTTCAGCAAATGCTTTTGATCTACCAGCAGCAGCAGACCATATCAAAGAACAGAAAGTTGCTAACCAGTCTACTCAGGCTGTTCTACAGTTCCAAATCGGTCAGGGCGATGCTACGTTCTCTGTAGAGAAAGTTCGTGAAGAGCTAGGTTTTGCAAATACTGCAGGCACTAACTACCCTGTAATTGATTCTGTAATGGTTCGCCTTGAGCTAACTGGCGGTGCTAAGTGGAACCTAGATAAGGTTACTGAAGATAAGCACATCAAGCAATTCATCACTGCAACTACAACAGCTAAAGGTGCTGCGGTAGCAACTGACATTACTGATTTTGTATTTGTTGGTGCGCCTCGTCTAGTCGCTGATAACGTTCTGATGATTCCAGTTAAGAGTCTTGATCCAAAAGCTGCTGCTGGTCAGACTTGGGGTGACGAAAAAGCTGGTGCAGTGAACCGTTTCAATGTTGATTTCGCTAAGACAGGTGTGTTTGATCTACGTCAAGCAACAGGTTCAGTACGAGCTAAGATCGGTCTACAGACAACAGACGGTTCTTTCACTGGCGAGCCAGAACTAACTAAAGTTGCGTTCCAAATGCTAGATGTGTTCACAGTAGCTGTTGATGAAAATCACATCTCTGATAACGAAGCTAAAGTTGCTAACCAGTTCAAGTCATTTGACCGTGAAGGTAAAGTATTTACTACTGCACCAGCTTTCGCAACTATCAAGAACCAGACTAGCGATCAGCCAGTAAACAAAGAAGTACTTAAGCTTAAGCTAACTGGTGATTTCTCTGATGTTACTGCTCTAAATGCTTCTTCTCAGACAACTGCTTGGTCTATCAACGCAGCTAAGACTGAAGCATATGCACGTGTTACTTCTAACCTAGAAGCGGGTGCAACAACTGTTATTGCTCTTCCAAGTCTGAAATTCTCTGGCAAGAACCCAATTCCAGTGATGGACTATGATTTCACTGCATACATGGATTCTAACGCTACTTTCAACGAGTTTTCTCGTGGTGCTGAAGGTACTTACGAAATTACTCACGACGGTTTCACGTTTGATACAGTAACTACTGGTACTACTGCTGACAACCAGATCTTCATTCGTGATATCTCTGGTAACCTTCCAAAAGCAGGTGGTTCCATCAACGTAACCGTATGGGAATACGATGCGAAAGGTAACTCTACTGAGCTAGTTAAAGGCAAAGCTCTGTCTGTTAAACTTGCTAACAAGGGTGCTGTTACTCTAACTCCTGCTCAGATTGCTAAAGATCTGAATATCGAAGTTACACCAGCATCTCAGGCTCGTTTCCTATTCGAAGTTGAAACAGAGAAAGGTGAAGCTGCAGTTAAGAAACAAGTTTCTGGTGTTGGTATCGATATCCAAACTGGTCGTAACCATTTCGACACTGCTGCAACTCTATAATTGAGTTAAAGTTAACACGTAATATAAAGGGAGCCTAATGGCTCCCTTTTTGTTTATTATTATCGTGATGACAGTATTTGTTATTGTATATAAGGCTATAATTATTTAGCTATTCCAGTATTACGCGGGTAATTAATCACTAATAGTGCTTAATGAGTCGTCTTGATTTACTGTGGTTTAATAATAAAAAGCTTGTTTCCCTACAAATTGACATAATATAAGTGTTATAGAAGCTCTTTTGAGAATAAATTAACTATAATATTCCAAATGAAAATGTAATATTTATTTTTTAATCGTATATATTACGGTTAGTCATCTTAAGTGTTAATAAAACGACCTGTAGTGTGATCTTGCTCACGTCTAATGGTATGAAATAAGACGTGAATATGATTAAATATTACATGGTGACGTATGGATAATTAATAAAAACAATGGATACTTTTGATTCAACAAATTTCCATCAATTAGCGCGTAAAGAGAAGAATGGCCAAAAGCGTATTCGTCTTTTGGCATTGGCGCATTTTAAGGATGGTAAAAACAGAACTGAAATTGCACGCTCATTGAAAGTGAGTCGTTCTAGTGTCAATAATTGGATTTCTCGTTTTTTGAAAGATGGTTTAGCTGGTTTAGAAGATAAACCACGTTCTGGCAGACCTGCTATGCTTTCATCTGATCAGCTGTCTCAGCTTAATGATTATATTGAAAAGTGGAATAGCCGTTGTGACTCAGGAAAACTGAAGGGGTGTGATCTTAACCTTTATATCAAAGAGCAGTTTGATATTGAGTTCGAACCCTCACATATTTATCGAATTATCAAGCAGTTAAATAGTTAATCGGATGGGGCGTAGCTCTATATCTTCAACGGTGGTAACGGTTGTTGTAGGTGTGATTCTATTGGGCTCAAATAAGTCAATTCTAATTAGAAAATAATGCGGTTGTGTGTCTAGATTACCAATAAGTAATTTGATTCATAAAATTAAAATAACGTATTCTATTTAATGCCAATTGATTCCTTTTCGGTATTTATTTTTGTGCATAACCTCCCTTTGACATTTATAAAATCTAGTTTGGAATAAATCCTATTGATTTTTGATTTTTGATTTTGTTGTTGATGGTGAATTTGAATAAATGTAATGATAGAAAAACAGCAATAGAAGAGTGTGCAACTTGTTTGCAGTGCAGGTTATTTCACACTCTACTTTTCATTATTTCTAAAGGTTAGGGGATTATCCATTGGTTCAAAATCAGTGGTAGAGATTTATGGAACAAGTTATTCAAGTTAGTCAGGTATCAAAGTCGTTCCTGATGTATCAAAATCCGTTGCAATTGCTCAAGGCTCATTTGTTTTCTTCTCGTGAGGAGTGCCAATATTTTCAGGCATTGACTAATGTTAATTTTGTAGCAAAAAAAGGTGAGACGATTGGCATCGTCGGCCACAATGGTTCAGGAAAATCGACCCTGCTACAGATAATTTGTGGCGTTATGCAGGCTACCGCCGGAGAAGTGAATGTATCAGGCCGTGTTGCTGCATTATTAGAATTGGGTTCGGGTTTTAATCCAGAATTTACCGGGCGTGAAAATATTTATTTCAATGCGGCATTACTAGGATTATCGACCGAAGAAATTGATGCGCGTTTCGATGATATTATTGCCTTTGCCAATATTGGTGAGTTCCTCGAGCGTCCAGTCAAAACCTATTCAAGCGGCATGATGTTGCGCTTGGCATTTTCAGTTGTGATTAATACAGACCCTGATGTATTGATTATCGATGAGGCGTTGGCGGTAGGGGATGACGCTTTCCAGCGTAAGTGTCATGCGAGGCTGCGCCAACTACAGGCGAATGGCGTTACGCTTTTGTTTGTATCGCATTCGGCGGGGCAGGTTATTGAGCTTTGTGATCGGGCTATTCTGCTTGATCGCGGCGAAGTGCTGATGGAAGGCAAACCGAAGGAAGTGGTTCACAACTACCATAAGCTCTTGCATATGGAAGGTGACGACCGACAGGTTTTCAGGGCGCAACTGCTCTGTGGCCAAACACCCCAGATTGAAGCCGTGGCCGAAAGCCAGCAGCCGTCGGATGATAGCGGCGCGTTTGATTCGGCGCTAACGCCGACGTCTACGGTATGGTATCAGTCTAATGGTGCTTTTATTGAAGAGCCCCATGTTCGTAATTTGAATAACCAGCGGGTCAACTTGCTGGAAGCCGGCCATAGCTATGACTATTGCTTCAAAGTGCACTTTGATCGCGAGGCGTTTGAAGTCGGTTTTGGCATGCTGATCAAAACCGTGTCAGGGGTGGAGCTGTCCGGTGCGACCACGACCAAAAACCATCAAAAGCGCATTCCTTATGTGTCTGCTGGGCAGACTGTTGAGGTGAGATTCCGGTTTAAGTGCCAATTGCGCAACGGTACTTACTTTATGAATTGCGGCTGTTCTGCATTGGTAAACGGCGAGCGTAAGTTTTTACATCGTGGGGTTGATTCTGCAATGTTTAGCGTCGTTCAGGAAAATCCAGATGCGACAGGTGTTGTCGATTTGGGTATTGAACTGCATACCGAGTTGGCCTCATGAAACGCGTTAACCTATTTATAGTCGGGGGGCAGAAATGCGGTACGACGGCTTTAGCCAGTTTTCTACAGCAGCATCCGGATATTTGTCTTGTTGATGGTAAAGAGGCGCATATCTTTGATTTTATGCCTGTTGAACAGCGGTGCGAGCAGACGTTGGATCAGGCATATGGTCAATTGACGAGCCATTACCAAGGGGAGAGATACCTTTGTGATGCCACGCCGATATATAGCTACTGGCAGGATATCCACGGGGATTTGGTTGAGTACTCGCCTGATGCCAAAATTATCTTTATGCTGCGGGATCCGGTCGAACGGGCTGTTTCGCAGTATCAGATGGAATATGGTCGCGGTACCGAGGACAAGGGCATCATTGAGGCTTTTATCAGTGAATCCTATCGGTTAAAGAGAGCTCAGGGTGACAGGAGCCAGCACTCATCGTGGCGGTTGCATTCGTATATTGACCGTGGTTTTTTCTCTCATCAGTATGACAATTTGCTGAAGCATTTCGCACCAGAGCAAATACTGCTGATTCATAATCAGTCATTGCGTAAATATCATGACAAGACCCTTGAGAAAGTGTTCGACTTTCTTGAGCTGCCAAATTGTAAAATACCTGAAAAGACCGTATTTTCAGGTAAATATAGTGAGACAGGCCCAACAGTAAAGTTGGCGAAGTTGATTGCTCATTGGCGGTTGCATCAGGAGCGTGAATTCGTCAAGCAGTTTGAAATCATTGACTGACCGAGGGCCTGGCTAGGCGACTAGCCAAGCCCTTGTTGTTTATTATTGCGGATGCTCTGAAGGCCATTGCCGGTAGGGCGAAGGTTACTGTTGGTTGCACTGGAAATTTTCAATCGGTGCTATTTTGTTATCCGCTGTCGCGTAGATGTTCAGGATGTCGACCAATGCCAGAGTAATATCGCAGTGCTCTTGGTGGCGGTCTTGGGTTTCTCCTGCATCTTCGCGCAAATTATACAGTTCCAGCTTAACACTGTTATTGCCATAGACAGCCCAGGTTGTGGTATCGGGGGTTGGCTCTAGTCGGACTAACTTCCAATCCCCTTGCCTGACTGCCTGTAGGGTATGTGCTTTCTCGTAGAGCGGTTCTTCAGACTTGTCATAATGGTGTTGCCAATATAGATGGGGAAGAGGCTCCACGCGCTCCCGGTCAAGCACCGGAACAATAGAGCGGTTCAGCGGTTCGCCAGTTGCTAGCTCCAGAATCGTGTCTTTGAGCTGGTACTGGGCAAAAGGGGTTTCCTCAACCCCGGCGCGGATACCGTTATAGTACATAATGGTAGGAACCCTGATCCCCCCTTCGTAAATGGTCCATTTTCCGTCTCGGAGTTCGCCGGAAGAGCGGAAAAATTCGAAGTCATTCATTCCTCCAGCCAAATGAGCACCATTGTCGCTGCTAATAATCACCAAGGTTTTATCCGCAATACCGAGTGCTTCGAGTTCATCAATGACCATACCGACATGCTGGTCTAATCGCGTGATCATGCCAGCTAGTTCAGCGCGGGGCTCATCGACATGGCGGAAGAATATATGGTTGCCGGTCCAAGGCGTTTCCGGAAAGATACTTTTACCGTTCTGCTGGTAGAGTTTTTTTGTGTCTGGGTGAGAAACCAATTCGGCATGGGGGAGCGTTGAGGATATTAGCATGAAGAACTTGTTGTCTTTGACAGTACGCAAATGGGCAATCGCCTCGTCCATGATCACATCGGGCAGGTATTGATCTGGGGTGGTTTTGTAGCGTTTTACTTCGTCGCCGATCAGTTGGAATAGATCTTGGCGTACACCCTCATAGTAGGGGTGATAGGGGGTGGATTCTTCAGGTGTTTGTGGGCTGTCATGATAATGGACATGCGCATCGCGGTGCTGCATAAAGCCTACGAAAGTGGTAAACCCGGCATCTGCGGGTCCGTTGATAAACTCCTCTGGCAGCTTGCGGATCATATCGTCTTGAGTCATGTTGGAGCACAGCGGGTAAGTATCCCGGATAAATTGTGCGGCGCTGTCATCGGCATGGGACATGCCCCATTTGCCGAAGATAGAGGTGTCATAGCCCCGGGCTTTGAGAACATCAGCAATGGTTTCTTCTTCGCCAAACATATCGACAGGGTTTTTCCAGTTGCTTTCGCCGGTATGTAAACCTGTGAGCAGGCTGTTTCGAGCTGGCGGGCAGTAAGCTGCAGATGAGTAGAACTGGGTAAAGCGAATACCTCTGGTGGCGAGGTCATCCATTCTTGGGGTCTGTATCAGTTGTTGTCCATAGGCACCGACCTGACCAAAGCCCAAATCATCAGCATAGATGATAATGATATTTTCAATTTGTGTTTTGGCTGTTGCTCGGGAGCTGGGATTTTCTTGTTCTTGGCAAGCGCAGAGCAGAAATAATGACACGACAAAAAATGACAACTTAAACGGCATAATTTAATCCTCATTTGTGTCATTTGATCTTAGGATGATGCCGTAAATGCGGTGTTTTAATATTGAGATAGCAGGCTTAGTTATTAAAATTGATAACAATAAAGTACTTACATTTCGTTAACAACGGTGTGATTTTAAAATAGAATTTTTTATATGCATGTATCTGGTCAACATTGAGCTTTGCCTACTTATCTGTGCATTTGCGTTTGTGTTGCACTACATCAAGATAGTCGAGGCCAAGACATTTCTCGGCATACCGGATCCGTTGGGAGCGATTCAGTACAATTATTTCAGAGTCAGATGCCGTTTAAAGGGAAAATCTATACCCTCAGACTGTTACCTAGAATGGGATATGCTGTCGCACTGAATCTGGCACCTTGAGGTAACTGGGGTATCACCTTGTGGGGGTAGCGTGATCTTGTTAAAATTCGCCGCTTACTGATAGGTGACGCTGCATGCGCTAGCCTGGTTAATAAATATTGGGAACGTTGCAGATGTTAACGAACTATAACTTTCTATCCCCGCTGTTACAGCACAAAGGCTTGATTTGGACGATGGCAAAGCGTGATCTTGCCATGCGTTACAAAGGCTCTGTGATGGGAATGCTGTGGACGTTTTTCAACCCATTGCTGATGTTGGCAATTTATACATTCGTATTTCAGTATGTATTTCGTTCGAAATGGGGTATGGAAGGGGAGATGAAAACGGGTTTTGCCATCATTTTGTTTTCTGGCCTTATTTTGCATATGTGGTTGACGGAAGTCTTTAGCCGTTCTGTATCCCTGATGTCATCCAATGCCAATTTTGTTAAAAAGATCGTCTTTCCGTTAGAAGTTTTCCCGTGGGTCGTTCTGCTTTCCGCAAGCTTCCAGTTTGCAATTGCATCCTTGGTGCTGGTTGGGTTCATGGTTGTTGAAGGCGCAAGCTTCACGATGAGTATGTTGCTGGCTCCTATCACCGTGGCACCGCTGGCCCTGTTGTTGCTCGGTTCGTCTTATCTGTTTTCGGCGCTAGGGGTGTTTGTGAAGGATCTCGAACAGTTTATTGGTTCTTTCGTCACAATCTTGCTCTTTACCAGTACGGTATTTTTCTCCCTTGATAATGTTCCTGCCATTATCCAGCCATTTATCAAGCTTAACCCGTTGACCATTCCCGTAGAGGCATTCCGTGGCGCAGTCATTTGGGGTCATGTCGACAACTGGTTTGAAGTTGGTATTTATACGGTAGTGAGTATTCTTTTCACATTGGTCAGTTATGCATTCTTCAAGAAAGTGAAAACCATCTTTCCTGATGTTATGTGATGATAGAAAAGAATTTGCTGCCGTTGTCGAGAGTCCTAACAAGCTAGAAAGGCCTGTTGCTGGCTACGGTGGTATGAACCACTCATCACTTTATTACCGACAATAAAAAACGAGGAGGCCATCAGGCCTCCTCGTTTTTGTTAGGGTATGGACTATTTCATTAGTTCATGGATTGGTCGCTTTGATAGCATGCGCTTCACTTTTCTTTGCAGTGATACAGGCACCATACGGGCGAGTTTGGCAACAACCGGGTGGCCACGCAGTTTGATCAAGTAACGCAGGATCTGTTCATTTCGCTCTAGCTGATGTTCGATGTCTGATGTTAGGAACTGCTTTAGCAGTGAATCAGGCATTGAGATTGGCGAGGCTGGTTTGTCGACAGCTTTGATATCTTGTAGGTAGCTGTTGAGATAGAACGCAGGCTCAGCTTGGTATGCCCCATCTTTGCAGGCATTGAACTCAGCGCGGCCCTGCTTTAGTTGTGACCAGAACTCACACCATGCTTCCGTCGACTGCTGCCACGGCGCAATAATGGCACGCTTGCAGTTTACTAGTCGCTCTGGGAAGGCACCGATATCCGGCGCGACAATAACAGCATCGCACTGTAGGGCAGAGCTTAGAGTATAACAGTAGGTTTCGGGCCATTGGGCCGGGAACCAGATTACATCCGGATTGATCTCGTTAATCAGCGAGACAAGATCGTTATTGTCATAAGCGCCGTGCGTGATAACAGCGTCCAGTTCACGGAAGGCATAGCCCATTAAATGGAACTCGATGTCCTTTTGAGGGATCTGTTTGGCGACATCCTCAAGAACGACGGCCCCTTTTTCCATGCTCAACGCGCCCAGAACGACGACTTTAAGTGGCTGGCTGCTATCGGCTGTTTTCGGCGCGTACTTATCTGTGAGTAGAGCGTCTCTTTCGGTATCAAGGTGCCATGCGGCGATCCCGTTTGGCAACGAGTAGAAGCGATTGTAGATATCCAATGTCGAACGCGATGGGAAAATAACACGCTGGGCATTTTCCAAGAAACGGGCCTGGCTCTTTTGCCATACGTCAACAGATACATGAAGAGGGTAGCGTTCTGCGCATTGCTGCTCGAAATCGGTATCTTCCAAGCAGAAACGGCCATCGACATTGGTCAGGGTCGGGTTGCCGTTGATGAAATAGAAATCATGAACCGTGACATCGTAAGCGCAATCCAGATCATGGTGCAGGTTAAGCACCTTTTCCGATACACCCATAATGTGATGGTAGTGCACTAGGCTCACATTCATTGCTTTCAGCACGCAAACGAGCTCAGCAAATTGCGCCTCGTTAGAGAAGTACATCAAGTCGTTGCACTTGGTGCCTGTCTTGAATGTCAGCTTCACAATGCTGTCACTGATAGGTTGCAGCAATAAGGTTATCAACTCGTCAGCATAATATGACTCGAGCTCATCGATATGATGAATAACCCCACCGCCCATACCGTGGGCAACCATGACGACTTTTTTGCGCTTGTCGTCAGCAATGATAGACATCAATGCCTTGATCCGTGCTAGCTTGGCAGGATCATCGGCAATAAACGCCATGACATCCGGTTGGTAGTTAGGGTGAAGATCATTGAGGATCACCAGTGCTCTTTCTTTGCGAGGATCTTGCTCGGCCGCGAAGCTTACCCCGCCTTTGTGGTAAGCAAATACATTGAGCTGGTGGGTATTGAGCCAGCCCTTTTTGATGGCGCGCTGGCACCAATCATTTTCTTCGCCGTAGCCTTTGCCGAAGGTTTCAACATCAAACAGGCCAACATCGTCAAGGCATTTGCGCTTGATGTACATGCAGAAACCGACACCCGTCGGAACAGAGACGTAGTTTTGTTCCAGCTGAAGCTGGCTGAAATGTTGATCTAGCTGATCAACGCTAAGCCCTAGCAATAGTTCGTTGTCTTCACAGAAGTTAGGGAAGCTACAGATAGTGGCATTGTTGGAAAACGGCGTCACGCTACCGATGGTGTCATCGGCGTAGGCTCCCTCGCGGATGCGCTCGAGCCAGTTGGAGTTTGCTACTTCGACATCGCTGTTTAGCAATAAAACGTCATTGTCTTGGTTCAGTGACATACCGAAATTCACGGTAGCGACGAACCCCAAATTATCCTTATTTTCATGAAGTGCGTAGTTATATGCTGTTGAGTTGTCACGCAGCCACTGTGTCAGTTCCGGCTCTGGAGAGCAGTCATTGATAACGACAAGGTTGGCCCACGTTGGCAAGGATCGCGCAGCGGTGACGATACAATCTCTTGTCTCATCAAGCCCCCGATACACAGGAATAATAACATCAACGTTATTCATTAAATTCTACTCACTTATAAAAAATTTTAGCTATGTTCTTAATTGGCCACTTGTCTAGCAGTATCTGCTGAGTGTCTAGTTGTTCTTGCTGAGCGGCAGTGGTTTCCGACAGAGACTCAATTTGAGCTTTCAAGTCTCGGGTCTCTTGCTCGTAATAGGCTAATCCGGCATCCTTTTCTGCGATAACATCGTGGCAGTGGCTGGTGTACTGGCCATTTTCTTCGATGGTATGGTTCAGCTCTTGGATCTTGGCGTCCCGCTCGCGAATAACACTGATGGCATAGTCGTGCATCTCGCCGACCTCTATCGATTTGGCAATCGCGAGGTTAAGGCGGCTGAACGACTCCGTCATATTGGCGATAAATAGCGGGTTGGCCGCGATATTATCAAGTAATCCTTGCCATTCTGTCTGCCACTGGATGTCATCAAGCGGCGCTTCTGCTGCAGCAATGCGCTGATTTAGGCTATCGACAGAAAGCGGTGGCTGTACCGATGTATGCCGGGATATTTTCGGCTCGACAAATTGTGCCGCCGAGCAGGATAGAGATATCGTTAGTTCAGCAAAGATCTGGTTGATTACCGCCACTGTGTCTTGCATTAAATGACGATGCTCAACCCAGATACGAGCCAGATTTTGGCTATGCTCCACGGCCGCGATCGTATAGTACTCCCATAAATACTGAGAGTGTAGGGGGGTCATTTGGTCTCTGGTTTTCAATGAACGAGAAACCTGCGAACAATCCCGATTCATAACGACGGCGCAGGCTGTGTCGCCGATTTCATTGATAACATCGAGCCAAATCGGCAATAGCAATGACAATCGCGGATCTTTGAGGCCGCAATAATGGTGCTCGGCAAACTGCTCTGACTTTAGCAAGCCCACCATCCGCTGCTTGAGAGACTCATTGAGTTGGTAGTTACCTAACCTGTGATGTAAATCGAAACACGAGAACCAGCTTTGGCCCAGTTCTGTGAGAATTTCCTCATTGATCGCCACCAACTCTCGGTTTTCAAAAAATCCTTTTTGATTGACAGCTTCAATGTCTTGAATGAAATCGTCACCAAAGCAAACTCCCTGAGCATCAAGCTCACCAGAGAGGGCACTGGTACCGCTACGGTGCATTCCTAGCACCAACAACCATGTTTTACTCAAACTATTTCTCTCATACCGCGGAAGATAGGGGCCTAACGTTGTCAGGGCAAGTTACAGGCAAGGGCTATCGTTCAATGTCAGTGCTGCTTCGTCTTTAGCAGACAAAGAAGGTTCGCCGTCGAGCGGCCACTCAATCGCCAGTTGTGGGTCGTTCCAAGCAATTGAGTGCTCGGCAGATGGATTGTAGTAATCAGTACACTTGTAGACGAACTCTGCTTCTTCGCTTGTCACATAGAAACCGTGAGCAAAGCCTTCAGGAACCCATAGCTGGCGCTTGTTCTCGGCAGAAAGCAGTACGCCAACCCACTGGCCAAATGTTGGCGAGCCTTTGCGTACATCAACCGCAACGTCATACACTTCGCCTGATACGACGCGAACCAGTTTGCCCTGAGTGTTCTCGGTCTGGTAATGCAGGCCGCGTAGGATCCCTTTCTTCGATTTCGAATGGTTGTCCTGTACAAAGGTACGCTCTGCTACCAGTTGGCAGAATTTTTCCTGCTGCCAAGTTTCCATGAAGAAACCACGCTCGTCACCAAAAACAGCGGGTTCGATAATCTTAACGTCCGCAATGGCGGTATCGATAACTTTCATCGTCTATTCTCTTTGCAAAGGCGCCCGGGCAGAGCCGAGCGCAGTCAATCTATCAGATGCCGTAAGGGCGAATATCCGTCAGGGCTTTTTGCCAATCGCAGGCGTCGATGCCAAATTCCGCCCCGATCTTGTCCATCGATAGGCGCGAATTGGCTGGGCGCTTGGCGGGGGTCGGGTAGTCTGCGGTGGTGATGCTGTTCAGTGCCGGAATATGCTCAAGTACGCCTTGCGCTTTGGCGGCATCGAAAATGTAGCTGGCAAATTCAAACCAGCTCACGCTAGGCAGGCCAGCGTAATGGTAGATCCCCCAGGCCACATCGGTGCCCGCCTTGTAGCGCTCGGCAATGGCGATCAGGGTCGCGGCGATATCGCCGGCATAGGTCGGGCCGCCAAACTGGTCACCGACAATTCCCAGTTGGTTGCGGTCGCGGCCAAGGCGGATCATTGTTTTGACAAAGTTGTTGCCGGTTTCGCCGAACACCCAAGCGGTACGCAGGATAATATGGCGTGGACAGGTCGCGACAACGGCCTGCTCGCCAGCCAGCTTGCTCTCGCCGTAGACGCCTTGCGGCGCGGTCAGATCGGTTTCGCTGTAAACCCCGTCCTTGTCGCCAGAGAATACGTAGTCGGTTGAAATATGCAGGATTGCCGCCCCTACCTGCTCGGCAGCACGAGCCAAGTACAGCGGGCCGTCGCGGTTGATTTGGTAAGACAGCTCAACCTCTTCTTCGGCACGGTCCACCGCGGTATGGGCCGCGGCGTTGATGATGGCATCAGGCTTGAATGCAGTTACTGCATCCAATACGGCCTGCTCGTCGGTAATATCAATCTGGTCGCGGTCAACAGCCATCAGCTCGGCTTTGCCGGTCAGCTGTTTTACCAGCAGGCTGCCCACCTGCCCGTTGCAACCGGTAATGAGTACTTTCAGCATTCGGAAACCCTTTGTTGTTTGGTCACGCACCGCGGGGTTAGTTGGCCGCGATGCGTGTTGTCGCGTTATTTACACCGGGCGTTTCTCGGCGGACAATGCCAGCAGGTAGCGGCCGTATTCGTTCTTTAGCATTGGCTGGGCTTTCTCAATCAGTTGCTCGTTGGTCATCCAGCCATTGCGCCATGCCACTTCTTCAAGGCAGGCGACTTTGAGGCCCTGAACGTTCTCGATGGTCTGAACAAACGACGACGCCTCGTGCAGGCTTTCATGGGTGCCGGTATCCAGCCATGCGAAGCCGCGGCCGAGCAGCTCGACGTTCAGTGAGCCGTCTTCAAGGTACATCTGGTTGATGCTGGTGATTTCAAGCTCGCCGCGCTCAGAAGGCTTAACGCGCTTGGCAAAATCGACCACCCGGTTATCGTAGAAATACAGGCCGGTGACCGCATAGTTTGACTTGGGTACGGTTGGCTTTTCTTCAATCGATACGGCTTTCATTTCGCTGTCGAACTCGACGACGCCGAAACGCTCGGGATCTTTCACCTGGTAGCCGAACACGGTCGCGCCGTGTTCGCGCTCTGCGGCATTGCGCAGGGTGCGGGAGAACGACTGGCCGTAGAAGATATTGTCGCCGAGGATCAGGCAGCAGCTGTCATCGCCGATGAACTCCTCGCCGATAATGAAGGCCTGAGCGAGGCCGTCCGGACTCGGCTGGATCGCATACTGCAGGTTGATCCCGAAATCAGAGCCGTCGCCCAGCAGGCGGGTGAAGGACTCGTTGTCTTCCGGCGTGGTGATAACCAGTACATCGCGGATCCCCGCCAGCATAAGGGTAGCCAGCGGGTAGTAAATCATCGGCTTGTCGTAAACGGGCAATAGCTGCTTTGATACGCCGCGCGTGATCGGGTACAGGCGGGTACCTGACCCGCCAGCAAGAATAATACCTTTCATGTTGTGTCCTTAGCCTTGGTTGCCCTGTTGGTTGCTGCCCAAACGTTCCATGCTGTACGAACCGTCAAGAACGCGGCTCCACCATGTTTTGTTGTTTAGGTACCATTGCACGGTTTTGCGGATCCCCGTTTCGAATGTCTCTTGCGGCAGCCAGCCCAGCTCTTTGCCAATCTTGGTGGCATCAATCGCGTAGCGGACATCATGCCCTGGGCGGTCGGTCACATAGGTGATCAAATCTTCGTAGCGTGCAACGCCTTGGGGTTTGTTCGGCACCAGCTCTTCAAGTAGGGTGCAGATGGTCTTCACCACCTCGATATTGGCTTTCTCGTTGTGGCCGCCGATGTTGTAGGTCTCGCCGATCTCGCCTTTGGTCACTACGGTGTACAGGGCGCGGGCGTGGTCTTCAACAAACAGCCAGTCGCGGATCTGCATGCCGTCGCCATATACCGGCAGCGCCTTGCCGTCCAGCGCATTGAGGATCATCAGCGGGATCAGTTTTTCAGGGAAATGGAACGGGCCGTAGTTGTTCGAGCAGTTGGTCACCACGGTCGGCAAGCCGTAGGTACGCAGCCATGCGCGCACCAGGTGGTCGCTCGATGCTTTTGATGCCGAGTACGGGCTGCTCGGAGCATACGATGTGGTTTCGGTGAACAGATCGTCGGTACCTTCCAGATCGCCGTAGACCTCATCGGTAGAAATATGGTGGAAGCGGAAGGCCTCTTTGGCTGGCGCGTCCAGTTGGTCCCAGTATGAGCGAGTGGCTTCCAGCAGGGTGTAAGTCCCCACGATATTGGTTTCAATAAACGCAGCAGGCCCGTCAATAGAGCGGTCTACGTGGCTTTCGGCGGCCAGGTGCATCACCACATCCGGCTTGTGCTCGGCGAACACGCGGTCAAGTGCAATGCGGTCACAAATATCAACTTGTTCAAAGGCATAGCGTTCGTGGTTTTCAACACTAGTCAGTGACTCCAAGTTACCTGCATAGGTCAGCTTGTCGACGTTAACAACTGAATCTGTAGTATTTTCAATGATATGACGCACAACAGCCGAGCCAATGAAGCCCGCACCACCAGTTATCAAAATCTTCAAAATATAAGCCCTAAATGATTAAAAAAACGCCATCTCGAGATGGGGGATTTCACTAAAAAAATTACTATAATTATAACAAAATTGGGAAATAATTTAAGGGCAATCTTGGATGAGAGGGGGTATATTACGCGATATCTATCACGATAAGCATTGGGTTTTATAACTAATCTGCTTTATGCTATATCATTGTAAAAAAACGATATTTAACTAATCATCTTTGAGAATGAGTCGCTTCTGCCCTCTCTAATAACATGCCAGGATAGATTGGCTCATACCCTTAGGGGATGATGGGGTTTTGGGGTAGAATCAGCTCCCTTCAATCAAGCGAACTAAAAAATGCACATATCATCCTCCAGTAAATCGATAGAAACACTTTTCAGGCGGTATATTTCTGTTGGAGTCGTCAATACACTTATCCATTGGTTGGTATTTTATATCGCACTAAGTATTGGTTTTGACCAAGGAATCTCGAATTTAACCGCTTTTGCCGTTGCTGTGACTTTCTCATTTGTGGTTAATGCAAAATATACGTTCAGTCGGGATCCTTCATTTGTAAAGTATTTAATTTATACAAGTTTTATGGGCCTGATGGCGCTGACTATTGGTTATGTTGGGGAGAGGGTTCAACTTCCTGCCATTGTTACGCTCATTACGTTTTCTGCTATTAGTCTAGTAATGGGCTTTATCTTCTCTAAATTTGTTGTCTTTAAGGAATCATAATGAAAATTTCACTCGTTGTGCCTGTATTTAATGAAGAGGAAGCCATTCCTATTTTTTATCGTACAGTGCGAGAGACGTTAAAAGACGAGTTGGTTGAAATCATTTTCGTTGATGATGGTAGCTCAGACAACACGGCTAAGTTGATCTACGAGCTTGCCGCGCAAGATGATTTGGTCAAGCCATTGTCATTCACCCGTAACTTTGGCAAAGAGCCTGCGTTATTCGCCGGTCTAGAGCATGCCGAAGGGGACGCCATTATCCCAATCGACGTTGATCTCCAAGATCCGATCGAGGTTATTCCTGAGTTGATTGCCAAATGGCAGGAAGGGGCCGACGTGGTCCTTGCCAAGCGCGTTGACCGCTCGTCCGACAGCTACCTAAAGCGTAAAACGGCCGAATGGTTCTACCGTTTCCACAATAAGATCAGCAAGACCAAGATTGAAGAAAACGTTGGTGATTTCCGCCTGATGTCACGCGACGTGGTAGAAAATATCAAGCAGCTGACAGAAACCAACCTGTTCATGAAAGGGGTACTGTCATGGGCCAGCAACAATGTGGCCATTGTGGAGTATACCCGTGCCGAGCGTGTTGCCGGTGACACCAAGTTCAACGGCTGGAAATTGTGGAACCTTGCTCTTGAAGGGATCACCAGTTTCTCGACCCTGCCGCTCCGAGTGTGGACGTACATTGGATTTGCCATTGCGGCGTTGTCATTCAGCTATGGCTTTTGGATGATTATCGACAAGCTTATCTGGGGCAACGAGGTGGCGGGTTATCCTTCCCTTCTGGTTTCAATTCTATTTCTTGGTGGCGTACAGCTTATCGGTATTGGTGTGCTTGGTGAATATGTCGGCCGAATTTATATGGAAACTAAGCGCCGCCCGAAATATATCCTTAAGAAATAAAGGCTTTATATGAGCAGTAAGTCTGTTAATTATTTTTTCATGGGAATGGTTGTCATATCGGTATTGTTTGCGCTGCTTGCATTTAAAACATGGAATCCGAGCAAGGAATATGACCTTCAGCCAGACAAAGCATTAACCCATTTTCATGTGGACCAATGCCAGTTTGTCAAAAACAGGGTAACGGTTTCCGGCTGGGCATTGGTAGGTGGTGAGAAGCATATCAAAACCGATGTTTACCTTGAGCAGGAAGACGGTAAATATACCAAGATGTTTACCCGGCATACCTCGCGCCCCGATGTGAGTAGCTATTTTGATTCTGGCAATCTGTATGATTTATCCGGGTTCAAGGCGGCGCAGCGAGTGAATAGCATGCCATCAAATACGGCATTGAAGATTAAAATTGTGTCTAAAATTACCAACGGAGATGTTTACAGTGCATCATATATTTGCGAATAACAAAGGGAAATTAGCCGCCCTTTTTGTGATCGTACTGTACTTGTTAGGTATCGGGCTCAATGTCAAGCTGTTGAACTGGGGGGATGATGCTTTCTTTACCGGCGTTCTCCACGGGACAAACCTTATTGATTGGGGGCTGGATCGATATGTAAGCTGGTCAGGACGGATCATTATTGATGCGCTAATGGTATCCACCATCAATAGCCCTATAGTGTGGACATTGTTGCTTCCGGCCTCTATTTTGCTGGCATCATACTCCATGGCCAAAATTGCCTTCAAAACCGTCAATGTGTATTGGGTCATGTTGGCAATGATGCTGATTGCGATCATACCACCGCTGATTAGCTCCGAGGCGATTATTTGGGTAACCGGTTTTTATAATTACCTGCTACCCTTGTCTTTGGCTATCTTTACCGTTTCTGTGATGCTTGATGAGAAAAGCTGCGGGGCGAGCAAATTGTTCGCTTTGCTTGCGATTTTCATTTTCTCTTACCAAGAGCAGGTTGTGATTATCTTTATCATCACGGCAGTATTGCTGTTGATTCAGTCATATAATCATTTCAAACTGTTGGGTTTGTTGCTGTCGCTGGCGAATGCTGCGGTGTTGTTCATGGCACCAGGCAATTACAATCGGCTTTCAACCGAAGTATGGCGTTGGTATCCGCAATATATGGATTACGGCTTTGTAGAAAAAGTCATGCTTGGCTACGACAAGCTCTACCAAGCCTTTACCATGCCGCATAACTGGCCGCTGCTTGTCTTCCTTGCGTTGGCCGTCTGCCTGACGGCAACCAAGAAAAATATTGCCGTGGCAGAGAAGGTGTCAATGTCAGTGATTGTGGCGTTTATCGTGTTTTCGCTGCTTCACCTACAGACATTCCCATACCAGCCAAACTCGAGCATTATTTCGTTCTATCGAGGTGAGATTAACCCGGATGTCATCGTAAGAAGCCATATGTATATCTGCTATGCATTTGTTCTTGTCACGATGAGCTCGGTGCTGACCTTGCTGGTGGGTTTGCTCAACGGTAGCCGTAACATTGTCGGTGCGATTATCGTAACGCTGTTCGCGGCAATGAGTATCGTTATGATTGGTTTCTCGCCAACGGTTTACGCCTCAACGTGGCGGGTCGATTTTGTGTTTGAAGTGATGCTTATTATGGGGACGCTGTTCCTTCTAAATGAGATGATCGAAAAATACAACCTCACCCAGAGCACGCGCGAAGCCCAGTAGCGTGAGCGTCAAACGCCAGATCCTGATTTGAATACAGGTCATGAATAGAAACAGCCCCTGCAAGTCGTGCTTGCAGGGGTTGTTTTTTAACGTGTTGTCAGCGTCGATAAATGGTAGGTCAGGTAGCTTTTGACGTACCACCAGAAATGTTTGGAGAAGATCTTCCGGTTGGCATAGGCCCCTTTGTGAACTGCTTTGATATCGGGCAGATAGGTCAGCCGGTAGTTGTGGTTATGGGCCCGTTTGCAAATATCGACATCCTCAAAATACATAAAGTATTTCTTATCGAAACCACCCAGACTCTCAAAAACGGTGATATCAAAGAGCAGGAATGAACCGGCCGCCCAATCAACATCGCAAGGGGCATCGATCGCCGCTTTGTTGTAGGCATCTGAGCGTTTCTTTCGGCTTATCAAACCTTTGAATGGGCCGCTAAGTAGGGGAAATGACTTGATTGATAGCTCAGGAATGCTGAACGCATCGTCATGGAACAGGTTGATGGTATAGATATCCGAACCTAGACGGCGGGCATGGCTCTCAAGTTGCGACAGGGCGGCCAATGTGATGGTGATATCAGGGTTCATCACCAGAAAGTAATCCTCCTCGTTAATCGTAGCGGTGCGCTTAACGTACTCGAATACGTAGTTGTTGTTCTCGCCAAATCCAAGCTGATGATGCTCGTCAAGCAGGAGAATATTGCAGCGTTTGGCAAACTCGGTTAGCGCCGCGCTCGCTTTGGTGTTCGATTTGATAATAACCGTATATGTTAGGGCAATAGTCACCAGCTCTTTATTGCGAACAAGGAGTTCATCATGGTTATGGTTGATTATGCTGATGTAAATCATAGGGCTGATTGTTCTGTCGCTTAGTGGATAAAGTGCCGAGTTGACCGTGCAAGTATTTGCAATGTGCTAGTTTGTCAGCCCGCGCAATGACTCTGGCGGGTAACCAGAATCATATACGAAGGCACGGTTATCGGTAAGATGTTGTTGTATGTTTATACTGCCGAATTTACCGTTTTTAATGCAGCGTCTGGCAGGGCTGAACCGTGGTAATTGCAGGGGGCTGGGTGGGTGTATACCCGGTATGGGCCGTCAGCAGTACCAACTTAATCGCCTCAAGGTCGAAATTGTGGCACAAGGTGTCCAGCTCTCCCAGCAGTATTTCCATCTCGGCCCAGCTGAGTCTGTCGTCTTTGGCGGTCATGATCGAAGGGTGGGCGGTTCCGGTCACGTCTTCGCCGATCAGCAACTCCTCATAGAGCTTCTCGCCGGGGCGCAATCCCGAAAATTCAATTTCTATGCTATTGTCGAGCGGCGTACCTTCCGGATCGAACGGCTCCTTGCCCATCAGGCGGATCATCCGCTTGGCCAGATCGAGAATTTTGACCGGCTGGCCCATGTCCAGCACGAAAACCTGCCCGTTATGGGCCATTGCCCCGGCCTGAATCACTAGCTGCGCCGCCTCGGGGATCAGCATGAAGTAGCGGATGATATCTGGGTGGGTCACGGTAATTGGGCCGCCTTGGCGAATTTGCTCTTTGAACAAGGGCACAACCGAACCGGAAGAGCCCAGCACGTTACCAAAGCGAACCATCGTAAATGTCGTCTCGTCTTGGCGCTCGGCCAATGCCTGAAGGATCAGCTCGGCCATGCGCTTGCTGGCCCCCATGACATTAGTAGGGCGAACCGCTTTGTCGGTTGAGATCAGGGTGAAGTTTTTCACCTTGGCGGCAATCGCCGCTTCTGCGGCCGAGAAGGTGCCGAACACATTGTTACGGATACCCTCGACAATATTGTCTTCAACCAGCGGAACATGTTTGTAGGCTGCCGCGTGGTATACCGTTTCGACCTCATGGTGGGTCATGAGGTATTGCACTCGGTTCTGGCGCTGTACGCTGCCCAGTGCGGCGACAATCTTGGTGTTGAGCTTCATCGAGGTCTTGATCGCTTGGATCTCGCGCTCGATCGTATACAGGTTATATTCGTTGAGCTCGAACAGCACTAAGGTTGAAGGCTGTTGTTTGATTATCTGGCGGCACAGTTCCGAACCAATTGAACCGCCAGCACCGGTCACCATCACAGACTTGTTAGTAATATGGCGGGTAAGCAACTCTTCGATCGGCTCTACCGGGGTACGGCCAAGCAAATCCCCAATACTCAGATCCTTGATTTCATCGAGACGCGCCTGACCGGCGGCAATATCCTCGATAGAAGGCACCGATTGGATTGCAATCGGGTAGGCGGCACATTTCTCGATCAGCTGGTGGCGCTTTTCTTTGGAAATATTGTTAATCGCCAGCAGTAGTTTTACCGGCTCGTAGAGCGACTGTAGTTTGGCATAATCAGAACTGTGATGTACCCGTAATCCGGAAATGATCTGGTCGACTTTGTTCGGGTCGTCGTCGAGAATTACCACCGGGTGGTATTCATTGCCGTTGATCAGCGAGTAGGCCAGTTGGCGGCCTGTTGATCCCGCCCCATAGATGAACACATTGGGTTTCTTGCGGCGATGATAATGATAGTAGACGGTACGAATTAGAATCCGAGGCCCGCCGAGGATCAAAAAGGCAATTCCGGCATAGATAAACGGTACGCTTCGCGGTACGAACGACTGGAAGAAGAAACCGCACAGCGAAAGTACAAAAGCCGAAATCATGATCGCCGCGAAGATGTGGCCCAGAGCAGGGATCATCATATAACGCAGTACTGCTCGGTATAGTCCGAACCGCATGAAGGCGAAGATCGAAATGGCAATGGTGACGATCGCACTGAAAACTTCAGGAAGATTAAGATCGAATGTCCAAGTGTCGAGGCGGATCACTACCGCAAGATATAAAGACAGCGTTAGAGCCGCTACATCGTAGGTAATGGTGATCATTCTTTTCTGTTTGCGCTCTGCTTGAAGAAGCAGTTTTAATGGTGTGAACATAAATAAATGGCCGAACTTTACGAGTGGAGTAGCTATTAACACCAATTTTTTCATAAATTTACTGCCAGAATTAATGTGACAAAATAGTAAGCTCCAATAAATAAAATCGAGCTGCAATATAATTCTTAGCAATAAAATGCTGTTGTGCGATTTAAATATGATGTTTATCGTTATTGCGAATAATTCTCATAGGTTAATATGGATATTCTAAGGGAATATAGTTCAAATTGCGAATAAAAATGCCAATGTTGATTGTATTTCATGCATTGTTTTTTGTTCTTTGATGTCCAATTTAACTTACATTATAAGTTTATAGTAGCATTTTCTTAATTGCTTTTTTTTGAACGAAATCTAATATAAATATTATTTATCAGTTGCTTACTTGTCAGTGGTTATAAATATTTGCCGATTTTCATGATTTTGTTTTTACTTGTGATTAAGGTATTTATTGGCTGTAATTATATGCGTTTATGTGAATCTTATATATTACATGTGGTTATTAACTGTTTTCTTGAAAGTTTTCATGGGTATAGGTTTATAATTAGCTGTACAGTAATGGTTGTAGAGTATAATAATGCTCGTTAAGTTATTAATTTCGGTATATAAGTTTGGCGAAAAAAATTTTAGTTACTGGTAGTAATGGGTTTGTCGGCCGCCGTCTGGCAGTGGCCCTGCAGGCACAAGGCCACCATGTTACGGGGACAGTCCGATCTCGTCCCTCCAATAATCAACTATTATGTGATTTTTCCGGCGAAAATGACTATAGCCAGATCGTTGAGGGGCAAGATTGGATCGTCCACTGTGCCGCGCGCGTTCACCAGATGCAAGATACGGCCAGCGATCCTGTGGCTGCTTTTGCCAAGGTCAATACCGATGCCACGCTTTCGTTGGCGCAGGCGGCGGCCAATGCGGGCGTAAAGCGGTTTGTTTTTGTTAGTACTGCTAAAGTGTGTGGTGAGAGCTCTCAAATAGGTTGTCCGTTGCGCGAAGATATTGCCAATGAAACCCCTGATGATCCCTACGCTATCAGCAAGAAGGCGGCTGAAATAGGTCTGCGCAAGCTGGCCGAGCAAACGGGCATGGAGGTTGTGGTGATCCGGCCGCCACTGGTCTATGGGCCGGGTGTCAAAGCCAATTTCGCCGCCTTGATGAACTGGGTCGGAAAGGGGCTCCCGCTGCCGTTGGGGGCGGTAGATAATAGCCGCAGTTTTATCTTTATCGATAACTTGATAGATGTCATCTGCCTGAGCCTTACCCACCATGCGGCCGCCAACCGTACCTTCCTTGTTTCTGATGACGATGATGTATCAACCACCGACCTGCTCAAGCAACTCGCTGTTGCAATGGGCAAACCCTCTCGCCTTATACCCGTGCCGCCGTCGTGGTTGCTTGGGGCAACTCGCCTGTTGGGTCGGCCCCAAATCGGCGAACGCCTATGCGGCTCTTTACAATTGGATATCAGACAGGTAAAAGAAGCACTCAATTGGACCCCGCCATTTACAATGCAGCAGGGGCTAGAGCAAATGATGTCTGAAATTAGTGAGAAGTCGTAATGAATAGTGGCCTAGTGCGTATGTTGGATTGGACAATGGCGTTGTGTGGTTTGATTGTCCTGTCGCCGGTAATGGTCATTGTTTGGATATTGGGATACAAGGAAACCGGCGCTCCGGTTTTTGTTCAAGAGCGTGTCGGTAGATTGCAGCGTCCGTTCAACCTCTATAAGTTCCGCACCATGCATCCGTCCACCGCCTCGGTGGCAACCCACATGGTCGATGCCAACGCTGTGACCCCGCTCGGTCAGTTTTTACGTAAAACCAAGATTGACGAGTTGCCGCAGCTGGTTAACGTGCTAAAGGGCGAAATGAGCCTTGTTGGGCCACGCCCGTGTTTGTTTAACCAGCAGGAGCTGATCGACGAACGCGAGCAGCGCGGTGTCAACCAAGTGCTGCCGGGGATCACCGGGCTGGCACAGATCAACGGTGTCGACATGTCTCAGCCGCGCCAGCTGGCAGAGCTAGACAAAGAAATGATCACGACCTTCAACCTCAAGGCCTATTTCGGCTATATCTTGCAAACCGCCATTGGTCGTGGTGCCGGTGACCGAATCAAACACCACAATAATAAATAAAGCCTGCTCCCCATGCGTGAGTCGGCGTAGCAAAAACCAGCCTAAAGAAAGTAGCTCAATGCAACCTAGCTTAATTGAACACAGTAACCATGATTTGATGGCCATATTTAATGGCTGTTTCCTTGCCAGCTTCAATACTGAGCTGGTACTTGGCGGCGACGAGCCGATTTATCTCCCTGCTGATGCCGAACATCCCCATCACCGTGTTGTTTTTGCCCGTGGCTATTTTGCCTCGGCGCTGCATGAAATAGCCCACTGGTGTATTGCCGGAGCCGAGCGCCGTTTGCTTGAGGACTATGGCTATTGGTACGAGCCCGATGGTCGTAGCGAACAGGTACAGGCCGAGTTCGAAAAGGTCGAGGTAAAACCACAGGCCGTAGAGTGGATACTGGCGGCAAGCTGTGGTTTTCGCTTTCAGGTGAGCTGTGATAATCTGAGCGGCAGCTGCCAACCTGACCGCGTCGGTTTTACCAACAAGGTACGAGAGCAGGTATTACGTTATTTAGCCGAGGGAATGCCGCAAAGGGCGAAGATCCTGTCTGATGTGTTGCGCGAGCATTATGGTATTGCACCGCTGCAACCTGCTGATTTTCCCGCTATGGCACCCATTGATGCCATCTAGATGCCGGGCACCTATAGCATCCTATTTGATAGCAAATTGAACTGAATAAGCTGAGAAAACCATGATCCATCAATACGAAGAAACACTACTTACCTTGATTGACCAGATGGTTGAAACCGCATCTGATGACGAACTGTTTGCGGGTGGCTACCTGCGCGGGCATATCTCGTTGTCGGCCGCCAACTGCGAGCGTGATGGCGAAAATACGGTAACGGCGATGAATGAACGAGTGGAAAGCAGCTTGTCTGAAGCGCAGTCGGAGCTGAATCCGGCAGACCAACAAATTGTGAAGAACCTTTGGCACCATTTGGTGCATTTAGTGTCATAGTTAAAGAAAAGGCATCCGATGGATGCCTTTTTTATGTTTGCTTAATTTTCACTCTTTTACACTAAATTTTCAGCTGTTAATAATCTTGAGAAAAAATGTTTTAAATTTAGTGAATGTGATAAAAAATCGTTTCTAGTTTTAGTTGTTTGAACTAATGTATTTACGTTTATAGTCAGAGGCTTTGGCAAAAACAATGAGAGGTAGTGAAAGCACGAGAAGACCAATACTGTATTCTAGTGCATTATTAGCAAGTAATTGATAGCTGCTAATAATAAATATAGTTATAGTTAACAATAAGTTAGCTGTATGAAGAATAGGGTGCTTAACAGAAAAATGCGCATATGCCCTAAACATAAATCGTACCTCATGAAAGCTTCGTCAATTTACTGACGGTATTTAGAATTTATAGGCTGGTTTGCTAGTGGAATTATTCCATTATTAATAGGTATATTAGCTTAAAAATTGCTTATATAAAGCTGTATTTTTATTTAAGTGGTAAATTAATGTGCGAGGTGCGAGGTGCGA
>NZ_LDOT01000011.1 GCF_001029445.1 Photobacterium aquae | reverse complement strand
GTCTCAACACCCGGTGCGTAACCGTATTCTGGGTGGCCAGGCGTTTTGGAATGCAGCTGGCGGAAGTTCTTCAGATCATCGATAGACAGATCGTAGCCAGTCAGGTGAAGCAGAGAGTAAATCAGCATTGAACCGTGGCCGTTCGACAGCACGAAGCGGTCGCGGTCTGCCCACGCAGGGTTCTGCGGGTTGTGGTTCATGTGGCCGCGCCATAGGACTTCGGCAATATCAGCCATACCCATAGGGGCGCCTGGGTGGCCAGAGTTTGCTTGTTGTACACCGTCCATGCTCAGGGCACGGATTGCATTCGCAAGTTCTTTACGAGAAGACATGTCTGCTCCAGAAATTCGTAGAGTGTTATTGAGGCGGTCTGGGCTTCACATGCCCAGTACAGCCGATGTTCGGCGGGCAGGTATTGTCGCAAAGAGCCCCCTACTCTGCAAACGATTTCCAGCGAAAAATAACTGCCAGATCAATGCCATTCTGGCTTAAACACAACCAAATAGCTGTAATAAAAGCGTTACAGGGAATCGTTTGCGCTATTTCATACCCAATACACCTACACTTCCTATTGTTGATTTTCTCATATCAACAGGTATTATAGACGTCTAGACGGAGGTAGCTCTATACATACAAACGTATATCCGTTTATGCATCCTTGCCGATTGGCTGATATAGAGCACCGTACTATCACTTTATTCAACTTTATGGGAGCGCTCATGTCGAAGCACCTGTTTACTTCTGAGTCAGTATCAGAAGGCCATCCAGATAAAATTGCAGACCAAATTTCAGATGCAGTATTGGATGCGATCTTAGAACAAGATCCTAAGGCACGTGTGGCGTGTGAGACTTACGTAAAAACCGGTATGGTGATGGTTGGTGGCGAAATCACAACATCAGCATGGGTAGAC
This sequence comes from Photobacterium aquae, assembly GCF_001029445.1. Lineage (GTDB taxonomy): Bacteria > Pseudomonadota > Gammaproteobacteria > Enterobacterales > Vibrionaceae > Photobacterium > Photobacterium aquae. Next base: position 185,104 of record NZ_LDOT01000011.1, on the reverse strand, counting down.
ATCGAAGAGATCACCCGTGAAACCGTACGTGAAATCGGCTACGTGAACTCACAGATGGGCTTTGATGCCAACTCTTGTGCCGTACTAAGCGCAATCGGTAAGCAGTCTCCAGATATCAACCAAGGTGTTGACCGTGAAGACCCACGCGAGCTGGGTGCCGGTGACCAGGGCATCATGTTTGGCTACGCAACCAACGAAACCGACGTACTAATGCCAGCACCGATCACTTACGCACACCGTTTGGTTGAGCGTCAGGCTAAAGTACGCAAGAACGGCGCGCTGCCTTGGTTGCGTCCAGATGCAAAATCTCAGGTAACATTCCAGTACGATCAGGGTAAAATCGTAGGTATCGATGCGGTTGTTCTGTCTACCCAGCACTGCGAAAGCATCGAGCTGCCTGTGCTGCAAGAAGCGGTAATGGAAGAAATCATCAAGCCGGTACTGCCTTCTGAGTGGCTGAACAAAGACACCAAGTACTTCATCAACCCAACCGGCCGTTTCGTTATCGGTGGCCCAATGGGCGACTGCGGCCTGACTGGTCGTAAGATCATCGTTGATACCTACGGCGGCGCAGCACGTCACGGTGGTGGTGCATTCTCTGGTAAAGATCCATCGAAAGTTGACCGTTCTGCCGCTTACGCAGCGCGTTACGTAGCGAAGAACATCGTCGCTGCAGGCATGGCTGACCGTTGTGAAATCCAGCTGTCCTATGCGATCGGCGTGGCAGATCCAACATCTATCATGATCGAAACCTTCGGCACCGAGAAAGTGTCTCACGAAATCATCGTGGAAGCGGTACGCCAGCACTTCGACCTACGCCCATACGGCCTGATCGAAATGCTTGACCTGCTGAAGCCAATGTACAAGAAGACTGCGGCATACGGCCACTTCGGCCGCGAAGAGTTCCCTTGGGAAGCGACCGACAAAGCCGATCTACTGCGCGACTTCGCTAACCTGAAGTAATCGCAGTTCGACCAAACAAAAAGGAAGCCTCGGCTTCCTTTTTTGGTTTCTGGCTTAGCCCAAGCCAGCAGCCAAACACGGCTTCCACCCGCGCCACCAATTCCCTATACTCGGCGACCGTATCCAACTATCAGGTACCGGCCATGACCCCTCTACAATCACAAGTGACAGAACGCGTTGCCGCCTGCATCCGGCAGGCCAACCAGCATCTCAACAAGCGCATGCCGCTACCGTCCGTGCTGTTCAACCAGCGCGGGAAAAGCGCCGGCAGCGCCCGCCTGCAACGCTGGGAACTGCGCTTCAACCCGGTACTGCTCGCCGAAAACCCGCAGGCCTTCCTTGAGGAAGTCGTGCCGCACGAGGTCGCCCACCTCGTCACCTTCCGCCTCTATGGCAAGGTTCGTCCCCACGGCCGGGAATGGCAACAGATCATGAGCGCAATCTACGGCCTCGAGCCCAGGGCCACCCACAGCTTCGATGTCAGCTCAGTGCAGGGGGAGACCTTCCTCTATCGCTGCCAGTGCAGCGACTACCCCCTCACTATCCGCCGCCACAACAAAATTCAACGCGGCCAAACCAGTTATCGCTGCCGCCAATGCGGCCACCCCCTGATCTGGGCCAACGTATAATCGCATGCCCTTGCCATCCGCTTTCGGGTCAAAAAAATGCCTTTTAAGGATGTAAATAATCAAAAACACAATGTGATATCAATCTAAAAAGCCTTTTCGGTGATAGTCTTGTCAGTATTACTCCCTGACTTAGGACTGCCATGCGATACATCACCTCCCCCCTATCTCGCCACGCCTGCTATGGACTGGCTATCTCTCTGCTACTGCCGTTTGCCTCTTCTTCCCATGCCGCAGATACGACCGTAAAAAAATCCACGAGCGGGATCTGCCATGACAGCAATAGCGCATCGTACCAGCGCACCAAGAATTTTACGCCCTACAATAGCCTTAGCGCATGCTTAGAGAGTGGCGGCCGTTTGCCCAAGGGAGCCAAAGCACCGGCAACCAGTTCGGCGGCAGATTCCGGCTCATACCAACGCCACCACTTTGGCCACGGCTGGCAGGATTTCGACAAAGATTGCCAGAACGCCCGCATGGAAACCCTGATTGCCCAGTCGGTCGGCCAGGTGCACTTCAAAGATGCCAAACAATGCCAAGTAGTCTCCGGCCGGTGGAACAGCGCTTATTCCGGTAAAGTGATTTACCGAGCATCCGACATTGATATCGACCATGTAGTCCCTCTGAAATGGGCCTGGGAGCACGGTGCCAATCATTGGACCTTAGATAAACGTAAAACCTTTGCTAACGATCCCAAAAACCTCGTGAGCGTTGAGGCCTCCCTCAACCGCCAGAAAGGAGCCAAAGGGCTAGACGAATGGCTGCCGCCCAAAAATCAGTGCCAGTATATTCCCCGCTTCATGGGGATCGTAAAAGCCTACAACCTGACGCTAACCCCTCGTGAAACCAAGCAGTATCAGGCCCTACTTGAACGCTGCAAAAACACCTCGAAATAATCTCATGGGGCAGCCCACATGCGGGCTGCCCCAGAAACAAGCATCTTGGACACACTTGGGTATATAATACTGCCAGAATAAACCCAACAGGTTACAAGATAGCCATGAGAATCCCACGTATTTACCACCCAGAGACACTACCGTCTTCGGGTTTCGTCATGCTCAGCGAAGATGCAGCCGGTCACATTGGTCGCGTACTGCGGATGCAGCCAGGCCAGGAAGTTGAACTGTTTGACGGCAGCGGTGCCGAATTCCCAGCCGTGATCAGCGAAGTCAGCAAGAAGAATGTCCAGGTCGAGATCCAAAAGCGCATCGATCGCAGCAGCGAATCACCGCTCAATCTTCATCTCGGCCAGGTCATTTCGCGTGGCGATAAAATGGAGTTCACTATCCAGAAATCTGTCGAACTGGGCGTGAATACCATTACCCCGCTGATTTCAGAACGCTGTGGCGTCAAGCTGGATCAGAAGCGTTTCGAGAAGAAACTCGCCCAGTGGCAGAAAATTGCCATCAGCGCCTGTGAGCAGTGCGGCCGCAATACCGTGCCTGAAATCCGCCCGATTATGCAGCTCGAAGAGTGGTGCGCCGAAGAATACGACGGCCTCAAGCTGAACCTTCACCCGCGTGCCAAATACTCAATCAACACCCTGCCGACGCCGGTGGAAAATGTCCGCCTGCTGATCGGCCCTGAAGGCGGCCTGTCCGCCGAAGAAATCGCGAAGACCCGCGATTACCATTTTGAGGAAACACTGCTGGGACCGCGCGTCCTGCGGACGGAAACCGCCGCACTGACCGCCATTACCGCCCTACAAGTTCGTTTCGGCGATCTTGGCTAACTGGAGAGAAGCAATGATTAAACTGGGTATCGTGATGGATCCCATTTCATCCATCAACATCAAGAAAGACTCAAGCTTTGCCATGATGCTGGAAGCCCAGCGCCGCGGCTACGAAATCCACTACATGGAGATGAACGACCTCCATTTGGATCAGGGCGTGGCCATCGCCGACACCAAGGTTGTCGAGCTCAAGCAGGATCCGGCAGGCTGGTACGAGTTTAAATCAGAGCAGACCATCGCCCTCTCCGAACTGGATGCGGTGCTGATGCGCAAGGATCCGCCGTTCGATACCGAATACATCTACGCTACCTACATCCTAGAGCGCGCCGAAGAACAAGGCACACTGATCGTCAACAAGCCGCAGAGCCTGCGTGACTGTAACGAAAAGCTGTTCACCGCATGGTTCCCGGAGCTGACCCCGACCACCATCGTGACCCGCAAGGCCGAGAAGATCAAAGCATTCCGCGAAACCCACGGTGACGTGATCCTCAAACCGCTTGACGGCATGGGTGGCGCTTCTATCTTCCGCGTCAAGGAAAACGATCCTAACGTATCGGTGATCATCGAGACCCTGACCAATCACGGCCAGAACTACTGCATGGCCCAGACATTCGTCCCGGATATCAGCAACGGTGACAAACGCATCCTCGTTGTGGATGGCGAGCCAATGCCGTACTGCCTGGCGCGCATCCCGGCCAAGGGCGAAACCCGTGGCAACCTGGCCGCAGGCGGTACTGGCGAAGCACGTCCGCTGAGCGAGACCGATATGCAGATTGCCGCGGCGGTTGCACCGACCCTGAAAGAGAAGGGCCTGATCTTCGTTGGCCTTGACGTTATCGGCGACAAGCTGACCGAAATCAACGTGACCAGCCCGACCTGTATCCGAGAAATTGAAGCCGCCTTCGATATCTCGATCACCGGCAAGCTGATGGATGCCATCGAGCGCCGTCTGGGCAAAACAGCCTAACGGCTGATCCCGCTGGAAACGCAGCCTCCGGGCTGCGTTTTTATTTGCACCAAAGCCAATGCGCAGCCGATTAATCCCCCCACATAGTAATTGGGGCAATTACTCGGCATACTGTAGATAAACATGTTCTGGTAGTAGGTACAGCTCATGAACTTAACCAATCATTTCTTGATTGCCATGCCCCAGATGCAAGACCCGAACTTCAAGGGAGGCGTGGTCTACATCTGCGAACACAATGACGAAGGCGCAATGGGGATAGTGATCAACCTGCCGATCGAAATCTCCGTCGGCAGTATGCTGGAACAAATCGAGATCGAGCGGGAGCTGCCTATTCAGGATCCAACCAGCCTCGAACAGCCGGTTTTCAACGGCGGGCCAGTCTCGGCAGACCGTGGGTTTGTCCTTCACAACCGGATCGGCAACCTGCTTTCGAGCATCAATATCACCGACGATGTCTCGATCACCACCTCCAAGGATATCCTGTCCCTGCTTGGCACCCACGCCGCGCCGGACAATTTCCTTGTCGCCCTCGGCTACGCTGGCTGGGATGCGGGACAGCTCGAACAGGAGCTGGCCGAGAATACCTGGCTAACCACCGAGGCCAACCCGGACGTGGTCTTCAACACACCGATCAGCGAGCGCTGGCACAAGGCCATCGCCCAACTCGGCATCAACTCAACCCATCTTTCCAATGAAAAAGGACACGCATGAGCCATTCACGCAGCGTTTTAGGTTTTGACTACGGCACCAAGAGCATCGGGGTGGCGATAGGCCAGGAACTCACAGGCACTGCCCGCCCGCTTCCGGCCCTGAAAGCCCGCGACGGGATCCCGAACTGGGATGACATTGAGAAAATCCTCAAAGAGTGGCAGCCCGACCTTGTGGTTGTCGGCCTGCCGCTCGACCTACAAGGCGGCGAACTGGAAGCCATTACGCCAAGGGCTCGCAAGTTTGCCAACCGCCTTCACGGCCGTTTCGGCTGCACGGTAGAGCTTCATGACGAACGCCTCAGCACAGCCGAAGCGCGGACCGAACTGTTCGAGCGTGGCGGATACCGCAACCTCAGCAAAGGCAATATCGACTCCCAGTCTGCGGTTGTCATTTTGGAAAGCTGGTTCGAGAACCAATACAGCTAACCTTTCCCTGCACCCCTCTCTGGGGTGCATATCCCCTATCATGATGACATTTGTACAGCTCATCGTTCAAAAAACAGCCTAAAGCCGACCGTATCCCAAGCTCGCCACATAGACTCGTCAAGGATCCTTGCCGAACAAGGGGTGATCAGCCTGTACAGCTTTTGGACTATATAAACCCAAAAGCTCAAATTCCTGCACACCGAGATCCTATTTTCCGGTTTACCGAGAAAAACGAGAGACTTACCTGTGCCAGACATAAAAAAAGCCTTGGGCTCATAACAAGCCCAAAGCTTTCTGCCTATTCCAACCCTTTCGGATCAGCCCATATCGATAGTCACCCCATCGAGGGTGCTGGTGGCGTAATTGTTCTTGTTGCCCATCTTAATCATCAGGCGTAAATCGTTAGCCGAATCGGCATGGTGCAGGGCATCCTGCTCGGTAATTTTTTCCTGCCGGTAAAGCTCAAACAGCGACTGATCGAACGTCATCATCCCCGACTGAGTCGATCGGGCCATCGTCTCTTTGATTTCGTGCAACTCGCCGCGGCGGATCAAATCCCCTACCCGCGGGGTGTTAATCAGCAATTCAAATGCACCGTGCCGCCCCATGCCCCGGGCATCGGGGATCAATTGCTGGGCAAGGATACACTTGAGATTCAATGACAAATCAAACAGGAACTGCTCACGGCGCTCCTTGGGTACCAAGTGCATGATGCGCTCCAACGCCTGGTTGGCATTGTTGGCGTGCAGTGTCGCCATACACAGGTGGCCAGTTTCGGCAAAGTTCATCGCGTATTCCATGGTTTCCCGGGTACGGATCTCGCCGATCAAGATCATATCCGGCGCCTGGCGCAACGAGTTCTTCAATGCCACCTCGTAGCTTTCGGTATCGAGCCCGACCTCGCGCTGGGTGACGATGCACTTATCATGCTTATGGACAAATTCAATCGGATCCTCAACCGTCAGGATGTGCCCGCTGCGGTTGCTGTTGCGATAGCCGGTCATCGCCGCCAGCGAGGTGGACTTACCGGATCCCGTCGCCCCCACAACCAACACCAGACCACGCTTGGCCAAGGCCATTTTTTGCATATCCATCGGCAGGTTAAGCGAGAAAATATCTGGGATATTGGTTTCAATCCTACGCAGAACCATCCCCGGCAGCTCGCGCTGCCAGAAGGCGCTAACCCGGAAGCGGTGCTCGCCGCGAACCAAAGCAAAATTGGCCTCCCGGGTTTCCTCGAACTCATGGCGCAGCTTGTCATCCATTGCATCATCGAGCATGGCATCCACCGCCGCCCGATCGAGACAATCCCCATAAGGGTGGAGGTTACCGTCAATCCGCAACAGGCTCGGTGAGTCCACGGTAATGTAAACATCCGACGCCTTGTTGCGTACCATTTCCTTCAGGACATCCTGTAAGATCATTGCCGCCATCTCCCCTCTTAGAATTTCGACAAACTATTATCAACCACGCGGCGGCCTTCCTCGGCTTCCACCAAGCCCTGTGCCACCAGCATCTTCACGCTCTGCTCCATTGTCTGCATCCCCATCGCCGAACCGGTCTGAATCATCGAGTACATCTGGGCAACCTTGTCCTCGCGGATCAAGTTACGGATCGCCGGGGTCGCCATCATCACCTCATGCGAGGCGATACGGCCGCCGCTGGTGCATTTTAGTAGGCTCTGTGAAATCACGGCGCGCAAGGATTCAGACAGCATCGAACGTACCATAGCCTTGTCGTTGCCCGGAAAAACGTCGATCACACGGTCGATGGTCTTTGCCGCCGAGCTGGTGTGCAGTGTCGCCAGAACAAGGTGGCCGGTTTCGGCGGCCGTCAGGGCCAAACTGATGGTTTCCTGATCACGCAGCTCACCCACCAAGATAACATCCGGGTCTTCACGCAAGGCCGAGCGCAACGCGTTATTGAAGCTATGAGTATCGCGATGGACCTCACGCTGGTTGATCAGGCAACGCTTACCCTCGTGGACAAATTCCACCGGATCTTCAATAGTCAGAATATGGCGGTTGTAATTTTCGTTAATGTAATCAACCATAGCTGCGATGGTGGTTGATTTACCGGAGCCCGTTGCACCTGTCACCAACACCAAGCCGCGCTGGCACTGGGCGATTTGATAGAAAATCTCTGGCACGCCCAACGACTCAAGCGTTGGGATCTTCACCGGGATTGTTCGGAATACGGCAGAACAACCGCGTGACTGATGGAAGGCATTGACACGGAAGCGGCCAACATCTGGCAATTCGAAAGAAAAGTCGACTTCGAGGTTTTCCTCAAAGTCACGGCGCTGGGCATCGTTCATAATATCGAAGACCAGACGGTGTACCTCACCATGCTCCATCGCAGGCAGGCTGAGCTTACGGACATCGCCATCAACCCTGATCATCGGCGGTACGCCCGCAGAAAGATGCAGATCAGAGGCATTATGCTTTACACTAAAGTCCAGTAGTTCGGTGATATCCATACAATTTCCCCACAGAATCAATTATGAACAGTATCAAGCAAAATATTGAGCAGGTCATCTCCCAGATCAGCCTTGCGGCAGAAAAATGCGGCAGAGATGCCGATTCCGTGCAACTTCTCGCGGTAAGCAAGACCAAACCTATCGCGGCTATCGAGGCAGCCATCAAGGCAGGCCAGTACGCATTTGGCGAAAATTACGTCCAGGAAGGTGTCGATAAAGTCCGCTATTTCGCCGACCTTTCCTTCGACCAGCCACTCAGCTGGCATTTTATCGGTCCGCTCCAGTCCAACAAAACCCGGCCGGTCGCTGAACATTTCGACTGGGTACATTCGGTCGACAGGGTCAAAATCGCCCGCCGCCTCAGCGAACAGCGTCCTGCCGATATGCCACCGCTCAACGTACTGTTACAGATCAACACCAGCGGCGAGGAGAGCAAGTCGGGACTGGCCTTTGACGAAGTCGCAGCACTGGCCGATGAAGTCGCGGCACTGCCCAACCTCGTCCTTCGCGGTCTGATGTCGATCCCTGAAAAGGCCGATGACTACGACAGCCAGCTGGCCGCCTTCTCGAGCCTTGCCGAGGCAATGGACAAACTCAAAGCCAAGCACCCGCAACTAGATACCCTGTCAATGGGCATGAGCGGTGATATGGATGCCGCCGTCGCAGCTGGCAGCACAATGGTTCGTATCGGCACCGCCATCTTCGGGGCCCGAGACTACAGCAATACCTAATCCACACAGCTATCGGCAAGGAAAGCATCCCTTCCCGCCGCCTTACGAGGACACAACATGGAACAACGTACAATTGCCTTCATCGGGGCGGGCAACATGGCCCGCTCGATCATCGCCGGGCTGGTAGCCAGCGGCTACGCGCCAGATAAAATCACGGCCACCGCACCGAGCGAGACCCGCCGCGAGCCGCTGGCCCGCGACTATGGCGTCCACACCACCGACGACAACCTGCAAGCGGCCTCCGATGCCGATGTGGTTGTCCTCGCCGTCAAACCGCAACTGATGGAGGAGGTCTGCCGCCCGCTCCAGATCCTCGATTTTTCAGGCAAGCTGGTGATCTCCATCGCTGCGGGCATCAGTGCCGAGCGCCTTAACCAAATGCTAGCTACCCAACTCAATCTGGTTCGGGTCATGCCAAATACCCCATCATTGATCGGCAAGGGGATGAGCGGCCTTTACGCCACTGAAGGGGTCAATCCCAACGATCGCCAGTTCGCCGCGGATCTGATGCAGGCTGTCGGCAAAATTTGCTGGGTCGGGGAAGAATCGCAGATCAACGGAATTATAGCCGCAGCAGGCAGTGCTCCGGCCTATTTCTTCCTGTTCATGGAGGCCATGCAGGCCGAGGCCATTGCCCAGGGGTTCAGTGCCGAGCAGGCCCGCCAACTGGTCCAGCAATCAGCTCTAGGTGCTGCCGAAATGGTGGTTGCCAACCCGGAGCTGGATCTGGCGACCCTGCGCGAGCAGGTCACCTCCAAGGGCGGCACTACCGCAGAGGCAATCCGCACTTTCAACGAACACCAACTTAGTGATACCGTAGCATCAGCCATGCAAGCTGCGGTTTCCCGCGCCCGAGAGATGGAAAAACTATTTTAAGGTTAGTATATGAATTCACTTGGTTTTCTAGTTAACACCCTGTTCGACCTATACATCATGGTCGTCCTGCTACGGATCTGGCTCCAGTGGGCAAAAGCGGACTTCTACAACCCGTTCTCCCAATTCGTGGTCAAAGCCACCCAGCCGGTTGTCGGCCCGCTACGCCGTATCATTCCGTCTGTCGGCTCACTAGACCTGGCCACCTTGCTATTTGCCTACCTCCTATGCGTAGGCAAAATCCTGACATTGCTACTGGTTCTTGGCGGCGGAATAGTGTTCAACCCTACATATCTCTGGTACGGTGCACTCGCCCTGCTCAAGGCTGCAGGTGGCCTAGTGTTCTGGGTACTGCTTATCCGTGCAATCCTGAGCTGGGTCAGCCAGGGCCGCAGTCCAGTTGAATACGTGATGTACCAGCTGACCGAGCCAATGACGGCACCTATCCGCCGCGTGATCCCTGCGATGGGCGGCTTGGATCTCAGCGTACTGGTACTGTTCCTTGGCCTCCAGTTTGCCAACTTCCTGATCGGCGATATTGTCGGCCAGATTTGGTTCCAGCTATGAGTGACAATGCCGTCTCCCGGCAAGGGGATGATCTGGTTCTTCGCCTCTATATTCAGCCCAAGGCCAGCCGCGACCAGCTGGTTGGCCTGCATGGCGAAGAACTCAAAATCGCTATCACCGCCCCGCCAGTGGATGGCAAGGCCAATGCCCACCTGACCAAATACCTATCCAAGCAGTTCAGGGTCGCAAAAGGTCATGTGATTATCGAAAAAGGCGAACAGGGACGCCACAAGCAAGTGCGCATCGAAGCACCCCGTGAAATCCCTGACGCTGTCAAAACCCTGCTCTAGCAATATCTTGCAATACTGTGCGCGGCAGCCTGCCGCGCACTCCCCCCGGACTATACTTGAAGGATCAACACCCTCGACTGGCAGGCTGCGCCTGACCGGAACAGGGAAGAGAAAAGGATAACTACATGAACACGCTGATCTCCCTGCTAGGCTCCGTCATTCTCTTTTTCGGCCTCAGTGCACCTGCAACCGCCGGGCAATACAAGAATATTGGCAACCTCGAAGTCCACTACTCGAGCTTCCCCTCAACATTCCTGACCCCGGATATTGCCAGCAACTACAAAATCAAGCGCAGCGGCTATTCGGCCGTCGTCAACATCACCGTGCTCGATACCAGCCAGCCGGGCAAACCCGCCGTTCCGGTGACGTTGAGCGGCGAGGCCCGCAACCTGCTGGGCACCCGCAAACAGCTGGAGTTCCGTGAGATCCGCGAAGGCAAAGCCATCTACTATCTGGCCGAAATAAAGCACGCCAATGAAGAGAGTTTTCAGTTCTCTATCGACGTCAAGCACACGGCCACACAGGGCAAGCTCGACTTCCGTCAAACTTTCTACGTCGACTGAGATCCGGCAGGTCCGGCCAGCCATGAACAGACATTAGGGGGGCTCCAGGGGCTCCCCTTTCATTTTCTGGGTAGTACGCTAAGATAGCGCCCTCTTAGACCCTTGCGAGGAAATGTGTGATGAGCAAACTGGTACTGGCCACTGGAAATCAGGGCAAAGTGAAAGAGATGGCCAGCCTACTGGCCGAGTTCGGATTTGATGTGGTTGCCCAGAGCGACTACAACGTTTCATCGGTTGCCGAAACCGGTACAACGTTCATTGAAAATGCCATTATCAAGGCCCGCCATGCCGCCAAGGAAACCGGACTGCCAGCCATTGCCGACGACTCCGGCTTGGAAGTGGACTACCTCAAGGGCGCACCGGGCATTTACTCAGCCCGCTTTGCTGGCGAAGAAGCCAGTGACGAAGAGAACCTCACCAAGCTCCTCAAGGAGATGGAAGGCGTGCCCGCCGAGCAGCGTACTGCCCGCTTCCACTGCGTACTGGTACTAATGCGCCATGAGAACGATCCTACGCCGCTAGTCTGCCACGGCAGCTGGGAAGGCAGCATCCTGACCGAGGCCCACGGTGAAAACGGCTTCGGCTACGATCCTGTATTCTGGGTACCGGAAGACCAGTGCGCATCAGCCGAGCTGGAACCGGCTCGCAAGAAGATGCTGTCGCACCGCGGCAAGGCACTGGCCAAACTATTTGCAGCCCTGAAGGACGCCTGATCCATGTTGCTCCCACCGCCGCTGAGCCTGTATATCCATATTCCCTGGTGTGTCCAGAAGTGCCCATACTGCGACTTCAACTCCCACGCCCTGAAAACGGATATTCCCGAGCAGAACTATATTGACGCCCTGATCGAGGATCTCGATACCGATCTGGCCGAGTACGGCTTGCAAGACGGCCACCGCACGCTGCATTCGATCTTCATTGGCGGCGGTACTCCGAGCCTGATTTCAGCGCCTGAAATCGGCCGCCTACTTGATGCCGTCCAAGCCAGAATCCCGTTTAGTGATGATATCGAAATCACGATGGAGGCCAATCCTGGCACCGTCGAAGCCGGCCGCTTCACCGCCTACCGGGCCGTGGGGGTAAACCGGATTTCGATCGGGATCCAGAGTTTCCAGGACGAAAAGCTCCAGCGCCTAGGCCGTATCCACGGCAGCGAGGAAGCGATCCGAGCCGCCGGGCTGGCAGCAGAAGCCGGACTGGAGAGCTTCAACATCGATTTGATGCACGGGCTACCCGACCAGTCGGTAGAAGAAGCGCTGGCCGATCTCAAGCAGGCCATCGCCCTCAACCCGCCGCACCTATCGTGGTACCAGCTTACCATTGAGCCAAACACCCTATTCTACTCCAAACCGCCGACCCTACCGGACGACGACGAGCTGTGGGACATTTTCGATCTCGGCCACCAGCTGCTAAGCGACGCTGGCTACGTCCAGTATGAGATCTCCGGCTATAGCAAGCCGGGCAAGCAGTGCCGCCACAACCTCAACTACTGGCGTTTCGGCGACTACCTAGGCATAGGCTGCGGTGCTCATGGCAAGATCAGCCACCCCGACGGGACGATCACCCGCACAGTCAAGGTCAAGCACCCGCGCGGCTACCTCAACCCGGCCAAGCCGTACCTTGACCAGCAGACTCAGGTCGACGCCGCCGAACGCCCGTTCGAGTTCTTTATGAACCGCTTTCGCCTGCTTGAAGCCTGCCCCAAGCAAGACTACACCGAGCGAACCGGCCTACCGCTGGCAAGTATCGAACAGCCTATCAGTTGGGCGATAGAACAAGACTACCTGCACGATCTCGGTGACAGCTGGCAGATCACCGAACGAGGCAAGTTGTTCCTCAACGACTTGCTTGCCGCCTTTGTCGAAGACGACGAATAACGCGCATGCAACAAAAAAGCGAACGGCATAACCCGTTCGCTTTTTTTATGCTTGTACCCATCAACAAATAGAGCCAAACACGGCCCCCAATTTGGTTGGGGTATCCGGTCAGTCCAACGTCACGCTCTGCCAGCGCTTAAGCGCTGGGATCAACGACTGGATTTCATTTTCTTTGATCTGGCGGGCGGCCACCCGCTGGCAGAACTCATCATCGATATGCTGGTTATGGGACAGGGTGTACGGCAGGTCATCGAGCATCATCTGGTGGTAGTTCGCCAGTACCTCCATCTGCTGCTCGTTGAGCTTAACCGGGTGAACCCCGAAATAGAGCCGGCCGTCGGAGCGGACACTGAAGGTCTCACCGCCCAGGCCCAGCTCGAGCTTACCGTCATCAAGGCTCATGGTATTGTGCCACTGCGGATCGCACTGGCGAGGTTCGGCCGCCGCCAGCGAGCCGGAAAAGAGCAGACTAACAGACAACAGACCCAAAGAAGAGAGCACACATCGACGAACAGGTGACAACATAGGCATTTCCCCTAAACACCGGGGACGCCTGTCTGCGCCCCCTTTTAGAATATTGAGCGGCCGATACGCTCGGCGAGCAATTCCAACGCCGCAGTGCCAGCCAAAGAGTTCCCCGAGGGGTCAAGCTCCGGCGACCATACGGCAATGGCCATCTCGCCCGGTACGATAGCGACAATCCCGCCGCCCACACCGGACTTGCCCGGCATACCGACCCGGTAGGCAAATTCGCCAGCACCGTCATACAAGCCACATGTGGCAAGCAGTGCATTCATTTGCTTACATTGAGTTTGGGTGACAATGGTTTTTTTTGCGCCCAAAGGAAGCCCTTTATTCGCTAAGTAACTGAATGTACGAGCCAAATCAACACAACTCATTTTCAGCGCACAATAGCTGAAATAATTGCTCAAAACAGGCATGACTTCGTTGTCAAAATTGCCGAACGAACGCATCAGATAGGCGATCGAGGCGTTGCGATCACTGTGCTGCATCTCGGAGGACGCAACCACCTTGTCATAGGCGATATGCGGGTTCTGGGCCAGCCCGCGAACCAATTCAAGCATCCGGTACTGCGGGGCTGACAGACGGCTGTGCAGCAGGTCGGAAACCACCAATGCACCGGCATTGATGAAGGGGTTTCGCGGAATCCCGTTTTCCAGCTCAAGCTGGATCATCGAGTTGAAGGCATGACCTGACGGCTCCTTGCCGACCCGGCGCCAGATTTCTTCCGGTTGGTACAGGGTCATCGCCAGCGTAAGGGCCAGCACCTTGGAGATCGACTGGATCGAGAAGCCTTCCTCGCTGTCGCCAGCCTGGATGATCTCACCGTCATTGTAACAAACCGCTATCCCCAGCTTGTCTGCCGGGACTTCAGCCAGAGCCGGGATGTAGTTGGCAACCTTGCCTTTGCCGATAAGCGGCCTTACTTCATCCAAAATTTCATTAAGCAACTGTTCTGTAGGCTTCATTACATTTTCTCCAAGGCTAAAAAAGCCAACCTGAGGTTGGCTTTCTTTTCAATACTGCTTGCCGTCATAACAACGGCACGGGTGCCCCCGGGGGACAAGTTCGGCTTATTCTGTGCGCGCGAACTTCATATCCCATACGCCATGACCCAAACGGTGGCCACGAGCTTCAAACTTGGTCAGCGGGCGGTCGTCAGGACGCGGGATGTAGTCACCGTCAGTTGCCGTATTGCGGTAACCCGGTGCGGCGTTCATCACTTCAACCATGTGCTCTGCGTAGTTTTCCCAGTCTGTTGCCATGTGGAAAACACCGCCAATCTTCAGCTTCTTGCGAACCATCTCAGCAAACGCAGGCTGGACAATGCGGCGCTTGTGGTGACGGGCCTTATGCCACGGATCAGGGAAGAACAGCTGAACGGTATCCAGACTGCCGTCAGGGATCATGTAATCGAACACTTCCACCGCATCGTGGCACATTACGCGCAGGTTGGTCAGGCCAGCTTCTTCCGCCGCCATCAAACACGCACCCACACCCGGACTGTGTACTTCGATACCGATAAAGTTTTTCTCAGGGGCATTTTTTGCCATTTCGACAAATGATGCGCCCATACCGAAGCCGATTTCAAGCACTACCGGACCTTCACGGCCATAAACAGCTTCCCAGTCAAGCATCTCCTGAGCAAAGTCTATACCCATTGTTGACCAGTTTTTCTCAAGCGCCATTTCCTGGCCCTTGGTCAGACGGCCTTCACGGCGAACAAAGCTGCGTACCTTACGTACCAGTTTGCCGTCTTCGGTGAATTCAGACAGGGTGACATCACCCGAGGTATTTGTAACTTTGCTCATCGTATTACCTAACCTTGAAAAGACACTAAGCGTCGGCATTATCCAAAGAAACAGCACAAGTGCAAGTCTATCGTTTGCGGCAACCCCGACTTTATGGTGCAATCACAGTCAAAAACAAGGCAGCGCGATAGCTGTCAGTAAAGTGAGCTCAATACTGTGACCCAAACCTTCTCTGATGCCATTTTAGCTTGGTATGACAAATTTGGCCGTAAAACCCTGCCTTGGCAACAACAAAAGACCCCTTACAAGGTCTGGCTGTCGGAGATCATGCTCCAGCAGACCCAAGTAGCCACCGTCATCCCTTACTTCGAACGTTTCATCGCCCGCTTCCCAAGCGTCGCCGATCTGGCGGCCGCCGAACAAGACGAAGTCCTCCATCTCTGGACCGGGCTGGGCTACTACGCCCGGGCTCGCAACCTCCACAAGGCAGCCCAGTACATCGTCGAACACCACAACGGCCAGTTCCCGACGACCTTGGAAGAAGTCATGGCACTGCCGGGAGTCGGCCGCTCGACGGCGGGTGCCGTCCTGTCGCTATCGCTCAAGCAACCCCATCCCATTCTGGACGGCAACGTCAAGCGGACCCTTGCCCGCTGCTTCGCCGTCGAGGGCTGGCCGGGCAAAAAACCGGTCGAAAACCAACTCTGGTCGTTGGCAGAAGCGAATACTCCATCAGAAGGCGTCGAACGCTACAATCAGGCAATGATGGACATGGGGGCGATGATCTGCACCCGCAGCAAGCCCAAATGCGACCTGTGCCCGGTCGGCGAACGCTGCCAAGCTCGTGCTACGGGGCGCCAAGCTGACTTCCCCGGCAAGAAACCCAAGAAAACCCTGCCGGAAAAACAAGCCTGGTTTGCCATCTTCCAGCACGGGCGCAAAATCTGGCTGGAAAAAAGACCGCCAGCCGGGATATGGGGCGGCCTGTGGTGCTTCCCGCAGCAGGATCATCCTGAGCTAGACGAGCTGATCGACCAACGGCTGGGCGGACGCGACTCACTGGTGGCCGACACGGAGCAGATGATTGCCTTCCGCCATACCTTCAGCCATTACCACTTGGACATCGTCCCGGTCAAAATCCGCCTCGCGGCCCTGCCGACGATAATCAACGATAGCCAATCCGGCCAATGGTACGATCTCGACCAGCCAGCGGAAATCGGCCTCGCCGCACCGGTCCAGCAGCTCCTCGACACCCTGCGGGGCGAAAAGGAGTAAGGCAGCTCCCGGCACCCGATGCTATACGCCAAAACCTCTCTTTGGTATAAAGAGAACGAACATCCATTGATCCCCCGCGCCGCCAATCGAGCCCGGGGCCAACCAAATGAAGGAACGCCGCATGAGCCGTACCGTATTTTGTGCCCGTCTGAAAAAAGAAGCCGAAGGCCTGGATTTCCAATTCTACCCGGGTGAGCTGGGCAAGCGTATCTTTGACAACATCTCCAAAGAGGCGTGGGCTGAGTGGCAGGGCAAGCAAACCATGCTGATCAACGAGAAAAAACTGAACATGATGGATCCGGAGCACCGCAAGCTTCTGGAGACCGAAATGGTTAATTTCCTGTTCGAAGGGCAGGACGTGGTGATTGACGGCTACACCCCGCCAAGCCAATAAACACGATCACATTTTCGGCGCCTGGCGGTAGTTTCTCTCGCCTCGCCCGCCAAAACTATTGATAATGGCATCATTTGCACGCGCAACTGATGCCATTATTTTGTCTGGGGACTATGAAACGTAAAGCGATATTGTTGGCCGCCCTTATTCTGAGCGGCTGTAGCCGGGAGTTTGTCGAAGAACACGTCTATCAGGTCGACTACACCACCACCAACCGTTTCGCCAACAATTTGGCCCCGCTTCCCGGCCAGTTCACCAAAGATACCGTTGCCTTTGACCAGTTGATGAACTCATTCAGCGGTCAGGTCAAGCGTTACTGGGGCGATGACGATGCCCTGGTCGCCAGCAAACGCCAATACGTAAAATATACCGATGGCTACCAGAGCCGGGCCCATGTCGATTTCGAACGAGGGGTCGTTATCGTCGAAACCGTAGCAAAAACCGAGCCGACAGCCCACCTGCGCCAGGCCATCGCCACCACCCTGCTCACCCCCGAGGACCCAGCGGGCGTCGACCTGTATTCAGATTCTGACATCAAGCTTGACGGCAAACCCTTCCTCTACGGCCAGATCCTCGACCAAGAAGGCAAACCGATCGAATGGTCTTGGCGCGCAAACCGCTTTGCCGAATATCTGGTCAATGCCAAGGTACACACACGCAACGAGCGCTACCACAAGGTCTGGTACGTGGAAATTCCGATGGTGGCCGACCATGCGGACAAACGTGGCTACAAATACGCCTCGATCGTCCGTGACGCAGCGCGCCGCTACGGGATTGCCGAAGATCTTATCTATGCCATCATCAAAACCGAAAGCAGCTTCAACCCCTACGCCGTTAGCCATGCCAATGCCTACGGCCTAATGCAGGTCGTGCCGAATACCGCCGGGGCCGATGTCTTCAAGCTAGTCAAGAACAAGCCGGGCAAGCCCAGCCCTGAGTATCTTTTTGATCCTGCTAGAAATATTGATATCGGCACAGCCTACTTCTACCTCTTGCGCAATCGCTACCTGAAGGACGTCAGCAATCCGACATCGCTCCACTACAGTATGATCTCGGCCTATAACGGCGGTACTGGCGGCGTACTCAAGACATTCAATGCAGATCGCAAGCGAGCCATGAATGATCTCAACCGACTCCAGCCCAACCAGGTTTACTGGGCACTGACCAACAAGCATCCGAAGGCAGAAGCTCGCCGCTACCTGCAAAAAGTCACCGCTTTCCAAAAAGAATTTCAACAGGGAAAACTTTAGCACTGACAACAAAATAGGCTTTTTTGACGCACGCAGCGCAAAATTCAACCTAACGGACAAAATAAACAAAAAATCTCAAAAAAGTGGTTGACGAAAAGAGCGAAAACCAGTTTAATAGCGCTCCGTTGCCTCGATAGCTCAGTCGGTAGAGCAGGGGATTGAAAATCCCCGTGTCGGTGGTTCGATTCCGCCTCGAGGCACCATATTTTAGCTTGGTGTCGAAGACGACAAGCAACAAAGTACAATTCCCCCTTAGTTCAGTCGGTAGAACGGCGGACTGTTAATCCGTATGTCGCAAGTTCAAGTCTTGCAGGGGGAGCCACTTTCTACTGCCCTGCCCTTATGGCGGGAACGGTAAACAAAATTAGGCGCCGACTTAGCTCAGTAGGTAGAGCAACTGACTTGTAATCAGTAGGTCACCAGTTCGATTCCGGTAGTCGGCACCATTATTTAGCAAATATTGCTGTTAGCAGTATTGCAGAAGTTAACACCACGGTGTAACTTTTGCCTCGATAGCTCAGTCGGTAGAGCAGGGGATTGAAAATCCCCGTGTCGGTGGTTCGATTCCGCCTCGAGGCACCATACAATTCCCCCTTAGTTCAGTCGGTAGAACGGCGGACTGTTAATCCGTATGTCGCAAGTTCAAGTCTTGCAGGGGGAGCCACATTCTACTGCCCTGCCCTATGGCGGGAACGGTAGACAAAATTAGGCGCCGACTTAGCTCAGTAGGTAGAGCAACTGACTTGTAATCAGTAGGTCACCAGTTCGATTCCGGTAGTCGGCACCATTATTTAGCAAATATTGCTGTTAGCAATATTGCAGAAGTTAACACCTCGGTGTGACTTTTGCCTCGATAGCTCAGTCGGTAGAGCAGGGGATTGAAAATCCCCGTGTCGGTGGTTCGATTCCGCCTCGAGGCACCATACAATTCCCCCTTAGTTCAGTCGGTAGAACGGCGGACTGTTAATCCGTATGTCGCAAGTTCAAGTCTTGCAGGGGGAGCCACTTTGAAAAGCCTTGTCGAAAGACAAGGCTTTTTTTATACCTGTCAGGCGGTACTCCCTCCCCTCCGGCCGCTATGTATACAAGGCAAAAAAAACCGCAGTTAACACTGCGGCCTTTCAATATGTTCAGCACTACTTCCCGTCGCTGACCAGCAAGACTCCCAGTTCGTAATCTTGGAACCCGTAATGGGTCACCAGCCCGTCATTCAAGCCAAACGTCGCAATCTGCTGGGTGGCGGGGTTGGCCGTCGATGACCACACTGTCCGCTTGGCATCCCATTGATCTTCTTCTTTGTTAATCAGTCCCGGGAATGCCTTGATATTGACCGCCGGTGATATACAGGCAACCTCCCTCAGGCCGACCAGCTCTTTGATATTGGGCATCCGCCAACCAGGCATACCGCCATAACCCGCGCTTTTTTCGCTGTGCTCTATATGGAACAGTGCCGACTTCCACTTGAAGCCCGTCGGCTCACCGGTACAGCGCTGGGTTTGCGAATCCCAAGCCATCCCGACCAAACAACGGCGCCAGACCAGATTCGTCTGCAAGTCGGTCACCGTACCGTTTTGGTTGTCCTTGAATCGGATATCAGCCGCGCTCCCCGGCACATCCGTATAACAAGACTGCATTACGGCACTGGCCTCTCCAGCGACAGACATGGCGCATACCAGCGCAATCAAGGTTTTCTTCATCATTGTACAATTCCTTATTGGGCAACCATGCGGGCCTGGATAACGGTAGGTGAGTAACATTCTTCGCTCTGGCTTGCTTCACAAACGGAATACCCCGCAGAGATATCGCCCAACATGGTGCTATCCTCAATCACGGTCATTTGTGACAACAGCGGGATCTGCTTGCCTGTAGTGTAAGCGGGATCTGAGCGCATTTGGGTGGATGACCAGTACATCCCATAAGGCAGCTCCCCCGCCCCGGTGACCAGATCATCAAAATATGCCACATCCAAGCCATAGGTATTGCCGCTGGCATCTGTTGCCGTTTCCCCGAAATCGAGCAAATCGAACTGCTCATTGAATGTCGGCAGACGCCAGTTGCTCTTGCCGCAAAGACGCGCCTCATTCAACCTGTCAACGTACTCTTGAGTCGAGCACACGCCGAGACCGTCACTCTGGCACGATGCCATCGCCAGCTCGGCAGGATGCGGCTTGTGGCTGGCCGTCTCAAAGGCAAACTGACGGTGCTTGTCGCGATACGAGCCTCTGTCGTCCGCCTTATGCTCCCAGACCAACCCGGTGCGTTCGTCTTTCACGCATTGCCATTGCGTACTGTCGTCAGCCAAGGGCTGACCATTGCCATCTAACTTGACGAACTTGAAGCCACCATCGGTCACATCCAGCCCATAGCTGGCATCTTGCCCCGGTGCCCCCGGATCGGCATCCTCGGTCATCTGCCCCGTCGCCAAATTCAGCGATTTGGTCAAACCGGTATCGTTGTGCCCTCTCTGGGCTATCGCCCCCAAAGACGCCAGCTCATCGTAGTGCCGCTCACTCAGCGTCCCGTCGAGGATCGACTGCCCATAGATCGCCAGCCCTTTTGTCGTCCCCGCCACCAAGGTGTCATAGGACTCACTGCGTTTGGCCATGTTTGCCAATACGGTTACCAACTCCCGATCGATGTCAGCCAAGGCGGCATCGTCACTTTGTGCCAGCAAGTCGGCCGGTACGGGTATCTCCAATGCCGACAGGTTTGCGGCAACGCTGGCAACTGCCTGCTCTTGGTTGCTGCCCAGCAGCATCTCGCCCATCACCAACGTCGTTATGCCGTTGATCTGGCTGGCTTGGCTTTCCCCCACAGCCGGTGTGGCCAGTCTCACTCGTCCTGCCGTTGCGCTCTTCTCCCCGTGTGCCAAAGATGCGACCACCAGCAACGGTGAGGTCTTGATCTTGATATCCGCACTTTTCAAGACAAATGCAGGGTGCTCCGACTGGACGCTAGGCTCATTGCTATCACAGGACCAATTGCGGTCAATATCTGCACATACCGTAAATGGCATCGCGGCATTGGTTGCTGACAGGTTTCCACTCACCTCGTACGTCGGTGCGACCGGACTGCCACTGTTACTACCGCTATCATCACCAGATCCACCACAGCCGGTCAGGGCCAACGTAATGGCAACAGGCAATAAGGCTAATTGCGTTATTTTCATAAGACTCTCTCTGTCGTTATCGTTTAATTCTTCGGCGTACACCAGCAAGGAATAAGCTCGCCAGCAGACCGGTCAGACCAAGGCTGCCCCCCGACGCCCCCGCTGCGGGAGCGACAGTACCCTTATCACCGTCTCCGCTGGCTGCTGCGCATTGGTATCCGGTGACCGGCCCGATCCCCCAGCGGTGGATTTCACCAACATTGCCAGCGACACGATCGGTAATATCCAGGGTCCAGTTGCCGGCCAGCGGCTCGCCGGCCCATTGTTCCAAAGCAGGGGTGTTTGCAATGGTATAAAGGTACTCATGGCTTGCCAGCGGTAGTGCTTGGTTGCCCATCAGGGTGATACTGCGCCCGGACGGCGCACGGACGGTTACCTTGAGATCAGACAGGCGCTCATGGCTCAACGAAAGGTAAATGGCAAAATCATTACCCACTACCCCGGCTCCATCATCCACTTTCAATGCATAGAGGTTGTCTCCCAGCACAATCTTGTCGCCAAGCGGGGCCGGGCGTGCATCGGCCAGCGCTTGGTCTAGCACCTGTGGCGCTATCGCCAGTTGCGGCTCGCCATAGATAAAGTTCACCTGCTGGCGGCTAGCGAACGGTTGCAGGGCCGACGAATGACTGGCGGCTGTTTCTGCTGCCAGGACCAGCTCGTCACCGCACTGCAAGGTTACCGGCAGCGTCAGAGCCTCGCCCAATGAATGGCTATGGCCATCGGCCACTCCCTCGTGGCGCACTGTGCGGCTCCAGCCCAAAGCAGGAAGTGACAGATCAGAGCGGTAACCGACAAGCTGACGGCCGCTGGTATTGACCAGCGCCGCTGGCAACACCACGCGCTTGCCGTCAGGGCTGCGGAGCAGGTTGCTGCTTTGAGCCAGCATCACATCATCACGCAGAATTTGGTGGTTTTTAAAACGCGCTTCGAGCAAACCGGCGTAGTCTTTATCCGGATAGAGCCGAGCCGCAGCATCAACGGTCGAACGGGCCACGTCGTGCATCTTGGCCCCATAACCAATCCCGGCCTGCCCCTCCAGGACAATCCGGTTGAATTCATCAAACGCACCCTCGCCGTAAACCTCGACGGCTTGCTTCAGAGTCTGAAACAGCGGCGTAGACCACAGCTCGTCGCTCAGCGTGCCCATCACCGACACATGGGCACGATAATCAAACTCGGGGTAATAACGGGCATCGGCATCATTGAGCGAGCGCCGCGATTTCAATGCCCCGGTGATCCCATCCCAGTTACCGAACAGGTCCGGCTCGAACTTCACCGCCCGGTCGCGCTGCACCCAGTAGCTGTATGCCCCAGCCCAGTAATCACTGAATCCTTCGCCCATCGCCTCGGTGTCGCCGCCCTGCCAATCCGGCGTCAGGCGCTCGGTGATCGCATGGGCAAACTCGTGCAGCACCACATCGGCATCCTCGCTATCCGGCACCCCGCCAGTCCCCATCGAGAGCACATCGATATCGCTCAGGTAGGTAGAGTTGTTGCCGGCCTCCCCCTGGGCATCAATCTTGAGCGGCGCAGTAAACAGGGCCTTGCCCCCGACAAAACCTAGGGTCTCCAAGTACCGCAGCGACTGGTCAAGGTGGTAGAACGCATTCACATCGCGAAACGCCGCCTGCTCACGGCGAAAAGCGAACGGCATCCCCTCGTCAACCGACACGATCCCCTGCCGTGGAGACACGGCCTCCCCAAACATATGGGTAATATCCACAGCCGTAACACGGCTATTGGCCAGATACAGTTTCCCCCCAGCCCGAGTCACCTCGATATCATCGACGGTACGGTAGGCCTCTGCCGGCACGACGATATTGTCGACATTGCTCTGGCCGTCTTCCAACGCCCGCCCCGTCGCGGTGCGGGGATCGGGGTCGAACACCGTCAGCGATGCGGTCACAGCCTCCCCCTCGGGCGGCTCAACCAAGGTATGCGGGCGCGGTGCCAGCGGGAGATTGGCGTCACACGCCCCGGGGTTGGCAACAAGGGTGTTGAACACCCGATAGAGCTGGCCGTCCCTGCCGGTCGAGACCACCAGAGCCCCCTTGCAGGGCTCCCTCTTGCTGTTGGCCTGGGCAAAGTGGTAATGAGTCCCGAGCAGGCTGGACACCGTACCGGTAAGTACCATGCTGTCGGTATCGCCATAGCGCGACTGAACCAGACGCAGGGCATCATCAGCCGCCTTGATCACCTGAGTCTCCAACGGATACTCCAAGTGGACCGGTGACGCCAAGCTAACGGCAGGTAAGCAAGCGGCGATAGCAGCCGCGACAAAACTTGTTTTCATCACGCCCCCTTAGAAGCTGTACTTGGCATTGATATTGAAATAACGGCCCGGCTCGGTGGAATACAGCACGTTGCCCTTGCTGACCCCGGCCACATCCTGGTAACGGGTATATTCGCTGTCGAACAGGTTGTTGATTGCCACATTGACCCGGAAATCAGGGGTAATGTCATAGCCCGCCCCCATATCGACACTCATCCAGCCCGGTGTGGTTGCGCACTCGGCTTTCATCCCGATACTGTTGGTACACGACGGCACCCGATCCATCGACGCGGCATAATTGACCCGGACAAAGGCATCGACCCCGCCGTGGTAGTTGATCTGGGTATTGCCCTCAAGCGGGGTCAGATTGCGGATAGGCTCACCTTGGTCGTCCTCGCCGTCGACAATCCCCAGCTTGGTCACCACTTCCACACTGCTGGCCAGCCAATAACCGGCCGTGAGCTCGGCACCATAGGTCTTCACCCCGTCCAGGTTCAGGTACTGAACTTCCGACGCCTTGAGCTCATCGTTCCAGCCGGTGGTCTTGTAGCTGATGAAGTTGTCGAACACGGAATAGAACACGGCCGCATAGACAGACAGTCGTCCATCGTCGTACTTGCTGCCCAGTTCGATGTTGTCGCTGGTTTCGGCCTCGAGATCGGCGTTCGGCTTGATGATGAAATTGGCAATCCCGCTCGACAGGTGCGGCACGTACCCGTATGCCTTGTCGTAGGACGGGGCCCGGAAGCCGTGGTTGTAGCTCAGGTAGGTATTGAACGTATCCGTCCACTGGTAGCCAACCGACAGGCTCGGCGACAGCTCGCTGCTGGTCGACTCTTTGACGTCGTAGCTGCCAATCCTGGCACTGTGGCTCGGCGACAAGTGCTGGTAGTCAAACCGCAGGCTCGGGGTAATATTCCACGCCCCGAAATCAATCACGTCATGGAGGTACAGACCGGCCCGCTGGGTCGTCGCCGCCGCGAACGGCGCGTAAGTTTTCGGGCGGTTGCCGTTCCAGTCGATCAGGGTTTTCTGGATCGGGCGCTGATGCTCGAGCCACTCCAGCTCTATCCCCCAGGCAACGTGGTGGCTCAGCCCCCCTGTCTCCCCCTGCTTGAGCATCTCGGCCGACGCCCCGTACAAGGTATCGGTGAACTGGCGGCTCTCCATTTGGCGGCGCTGATACTCGAGCCCCTCCTGTTTCCGGTGCATCGCGATATCCTTGTCGCCATTATTCTCGGTATGGCGGTAGTAGGCACTCAATGCAGCCTGATCCGCCAAGATCCCCCGTCCTGCCCACTCGGCCGAGACTTTGGCCAGCAAGGTACTGGTCTCGTTGTCCTCGAGGAAGGTTTTGCTCTGCCAGCCGCCACCGTCCCCCTGCACCGGGGCGATACCGTCCTTTCGGGTCGCATTCTGGCGGTAGTACTCGCCCTTGCCTTTAAGCAGCCAGGCATCATTGACGAACCACTCGCTTGTCAGGGCGGCATTGAATCCGTCAATCTCTCGCTGGTAGAGGTTCTCGGCATGGTTCTTGGTTTCGCTGCCTTGCCAGTAGCTCAGGCGCAACAGATGATCGGTATTGCCCAGCCGTCTGGCGGCTGTCAGGGCCGTGGTGTATTTGTCGCTGATCCCCGAGTAGCCAGCCTCTACTCCCATATAGCTGTCATCGTTGCCCAGATAATCCTCCGGCGACTTCGAGGTCAGCACGACCACCCCGCCAATCGCTCCGGAGCCGTAGAGCGACGATCCGGCCCCCTTGACCACTTCAATCTGCTTGATGTCACCAAGATCAAAGCTGTTGAACCCGGCGACATCGTTGATATCGTTGGCCCCGTAGCCATCGGCAACCCGAACGCCATCTTTGACGACCGCAATCCTGTTACCCGACATCCCGCGGATCGTAATATTCTGCGGACGCCCCGCACCACCCGAGACGCTCACCCCCGGCTCGTTACTCAGCGCATCGTAGAGCTCTGTCGCCCCCTCTCGCTCAAGCTCCTCGCTGGTCACAACAGCCACCGAGCCATTGGTCTTGGACAAGGGCTGTTCAACCTTGTTGGCTGTCACGATAACCGGGGCAAATTCCGTCACGTCGGTGGCGGCCTGGCTGCTCGGGGAAAGCGCAAATATCGACATGAAAGCCAATGGGATCGGCTTGAGCTGCATGATAGTTCTCCGCATCTATATTGATGAATGGGTGGAAATAGGCAAAACGACGCCCCTCCGGCACCATAAAGACGGCCAGAGTCAGGCAAGAAAGAGTCAGTAAAGGGGATCAGGTACTGTTATGAATACCGGCCAACGTGGCTTGCCAGATCAAAAAGGCATACTCACGGGCCTGCTGCTGCTCGGCATGACGGCGGTCCGGTCTATGGCCGCCCTCCATGTTGGTACTCAGCAAAAATGGCCCCGCAGATGTGCTGGCATCGCGAACGTTAGCGACCCATTTGGCCGGCTCCCAATAAGGGACCTGGCTATCATACAGCCCGGCGGTCACCAACATGGGCGGGTAAGGCAGGGAACGGATATTATCGACAGGACTGTACCCGGCGATAACCGCACGCTCGGCGGGCAGGCGGGGATCGCCCCACTCGCCATATTCCTGCAACGTCAAAGGAAGAGTGGGATCGGACATCGTCGCCATCACATCGACAAACGGCACCTGCAGGACTGCCGCCTTGAACAGCGAGGGTTGCTGGTTGATTGCCGCAGCGACCAGCGTTCCGCCGGCACTGCCACCCATCGCCAGCAGCGGACGTTGCCGGCCGTTGCGGTAATGCTTCAGCGCTTGGGCCACGGCAATATAATCGGCAAAAGTATTTGGCTTGTTGACACCCCGCCCCTGCTGGTGCCAATCAGGCCCGAGGTAGCCCCCACCCCGGACATGGGCAATGGCATAGATCATCCCGCGATCAAGCAAGCTCATGATCTGAGGCATAAAATAAGGCCGCATCGGTGTACCGTAGGCCCCATAGCCATACAGGACAACCGGGGATTGCGGGGTCAGGCGATCTGGCCGATAAACTAACGATACCGGCACGGCGACACCTTGGTGCTTGACGACCAACTGCTCGCTGCGGTAATTAGCAGGATCAAGATTGTCATAGCTATCGCCGCCGATGATCGTCAACGATAAATCCTGCAGGTCCAGCTCCAGCCATTGCGGAGGCTGTGCCATGGACATGCTTCGGATCCGAACGCTCTGGCCAAACTGGCTATTATTGCCGGACAGCCAGGCGATCCCGCCCGTTGGCGTGATCTGGCGCTGATAACGAACCCTGAACTGATCGTCGAGAACCACCAGCTGGCTGAGCTGCTGCTCGGCCACTTCCAGCACGATACTCCCCGGGTACAGATACCAGCTTTTAAGGTACTGCCCGCGCTCCGGTTGCCATACTCGCTGCCACATTGCCTGAGGGTTAGTCAGGGCCGTCCGGTAAAGCGCCATCTCACCTGACACGTTACTCTTGAGGTATAGCGACCCGTCACGGATATCGCCATAATATTCGATACCTTGCTGACGGGGGCGCAGCTCGTTGCCGATCTCACCACTGGCCAAATCCAACACACGCTGCTCGCTCGAGTCATGGTTGTTGCTCTGGACAAAGGCGCTCTCTCCCGATGTGGCGGGATAGACAGACACCAGCCAAGACGCTGACGGTTCACGGTATACCTCCCGCTGCTGGCCATCATCAAGCGACCAGCGCATCACCCTGAAGGGACGAAGCGTCGTCGGCTCATTCTCGACCCAGTACAGGCTACGGCTATCCGTCCCCCATACCATATCCGAGGCCGCGTTGGTGACCCCTGATAGTTTTACTTTCCCGGTCTGGGTATCGAGAACCGTCAGCCGGTAGTTGCGATCCCCACGGCGATCCTCGGCCAGAGCGATATATCTGTGATCAGGACTGTTACTCCAACCGCCCAGCCGATAATACGCAGAATCAGCAGCACGCTGACCGAGATCGATGATCGGCTTGACCCCGTACGTCTTTGCATCCTGCCGTAGCAGCTGATAACTGTGCCCGCTGTTCTCTACACGGTAGTTATATATGCCTCGCAAAGACCACGGCTTATAACTCTGGGTGGGTATACGCCCCTGCCACTCGCGCAACAGTTCAGCCTCCAATGGCTGCTGGGGTAAAAGCACTGAATGGGTATGTGCATTCTCTCGGCGCAAAAAAGCCAAGACAGGAAGGGACTGCCGTGTGTCATCGCGCAGCCAATGGTAATGGTCATGCCCCGCATCGTCAGTGAGATCCTCACCATTGGCAATCAATGACAAGAAACTACAACAAAAAGCAAACCCAACGAGACGAATGTTCATTAACCACAACCCACTACAACACTTCGAATTGACAACTGGCAAAGCAAAAATCTACTAATAACGGGCGCATCATACACACATGCGATAATGATATCAATTATCACTTGCATTTGATTTTGATAATCTTTTCCAATAATGAAGCAAAGATAATTTGTGCAGGTCAAAATCATCCGAATTGATAGTTACACCACACCCTGGTTAATACCCCTGTGGCATTGGCCCTGCGAAAAAAGGTCTATTACGCCATAAGCAACCGGTGGATATGCAGAATATGTTTACAAAACAATAGCGAGTCATTATAAGTAGCGCCTCTTAAATCAACTCTACAGCATAGCTACGACCATGAAACTCAAGCACCAAGCCTTTGCACTGGCTGCTCTTGTCTTGCTGGCGCTGATTGCCATGAGCGCAACAGGGCTCTGGACAATGCGTATGGCCAGCAATCTGGACAACAAAGCGCGGGTAACCGAGCTATTCAACAGTGCCTACAGTATTCTCACCGAAGTGGAGAAAATGGCCCAGGATGGGACATTGACGGAAGATGAGGCCAAGGCCTTGGCTACACGCCTGCTGCGCAACAACCTCTACAAGGACAATGAATATGTCTACGTTGTCGACGCCGACATGACCTTCATTGCCGCCCCACTTGATCCCCAGTTGCACGGCACCAGCTTCAACGACTTCAAAGATGCCGATGGCGGCAGTATCGGCGCCCTGATCCAGCGCAAACTGGGCAGCAGCCGCGACCAGTTGATCGAATATACCTGGCACCAGAAATTGCCTGATGGCACTGTCGAGCAAAAGCTGTCGATTGCCAAGAAAACCCCGCACTGGGGCTGGGTCGTGGGGACCGGTATCGGCTTACAAGAAGTCAACGCACGGTTCTGGTCTACAGCACAGTGGCAATTGCTGCTCTGCCTGTTTGTCGCTGGCAGCATTATCACCCTGCTTTTGACGGCCATTAAACGTATGCTCGCCCTGCTTGGCGGTGAACCGACAGATGTCCGCATTGCGGTGCAGGCCGTGGCTGACGGGCAGATTTATACCCACTTCGCCGAGTCGGCCCCCCGTGGCAGTATCTACTATGCCGTTCAGCAGATGAGCTTCTCGCTGGCAAACCTCATCCAGCACCTCGAGCTCTCAATTCGTTCCTTGCACCAAGAACTGGATGACGCCCGCATCCGCTCGGGGCAAATTGCCGAGTTCAGCGAAACCCAGCAACAGGCGACCGAGATGATAGCCACGGCAATGACCGAGATGGCGTCTTCCAACGCCAATGTCTCCGACGCAGCCAATGACAGCGCCATCAGCACCAAGGATGCGGACAACCAAAGCCAGCATACCCAGGCACTGATCAATGCCACTGTTGGCAATGTCGCGGGATTGGCCAACGAGCTCAATGCCGCCAGCCAGGCGGTATCGGCACTGGACAGCGACGTCAACAACATCGCCAAGGTGCTGGTCGTGATTGGCGACATTGCCGAACAGACCAACCTGCTCGCCCTCAATGCCGCCATTGAAGCCGCCCGTGCCGGTGAGCAAGGGCGTGGATTTGCCGTGGTTGCTGACGAGGTGAGAAACCTCGCTGGGAGAACCCAGAACAGCACCAAAGAGATCCAGCAGATGATCACCAATCTCCAGCAGGCATCACAGAACGCAATCCAAACCATGGGGATCTGTGCAGAGACGAGCCAAACTACCGTCCAGCAGTCTCAGCAGGCCTCCTCGGCGCTAGGAAACATCGTTTCGGCACTGGAGTCGATCACCGAGATGAGCCACCACATTGCCTCGGCGGCGGCCGAGCAGACTCAGGTCAGCAATGATATCTCCGAACGTATCAACATGATTGACGATAGCGGCCGCCAGCTCAGTGAGGTCGTCACCCAGAGCCAGCAGAGTAGCTCGAACCTGTCGCAACTCGCTGATGAGCTCAATACGTGGATCAGCAAATTCACGATTCGCCAACGTTGAACCCGGCACACTAAAAGCTAAACCGCAGCCCCGCTGCGGTTTTTTTTCACTTGGTGCCGGAGCAAGGGCGATACCCCAGCCTACCGCTGGTGGACCGAGGAAAAAACGATAACGCCACCGTTGCAGACCTTGCCAAAACCACCCTGACGGGTGTTTTTTTTGGACTAACTTTAAAGTCATGACTCTGTACTCCTTCAAGGATGGCAAATGATCACTCTTTACGGTTACCCCCGCACCCGCTCACTGCGTGTCTCATGGCTACTCGAAGAGCTTGGGCTTGATTGGCAATACCAATTAGTCGACTTCTCCCACAACGCCCACCGCTCAGCACCCTACCTCGCCCTTAACCGACAGGGCAAAGTCCCCTGCCTCAATGACGACGGCATCGTTATCACCGAGTCGGCGGCAATCTGCTTCTATCTGGCAGAGCGCTACGGGCCACACTGGCTACCAGAACCAGGAACGGCCGACTCAGCCAAGCACCATGAATGGGTATGCTTTACCACCACAGAGCTGGAACAACCGCTTTGGTCGATGGGAAAACACCGCTTTGCCTTACCGGAAGCCATTCGACTCCCCGAAATGCTCTCGGTGGCCAGCTGGGAATTTAAACGCGCGCTGCAAACCGCGGAATCCCGACTGGGCGAAACTGGCTATTTATTCGGCAAGTTCCCGACCGTTGCCGATATCATCTTGGCCCACACGCTCAACTGGGCAGCTAAATTTGATCAAAAACTTCCTGAAAAATTAGAAAAGTACCGTCAATTCATCAGTAAACGTCCAGCTCTTAGCCGAGCACTCGATCGTGAAACCAGAGCATTAGGTAATACCTGAACACACCGTTAGCCCAAAAAAACCACAAAAACACACCAAAAAGAACAAAAAATCAGAACTCAAAATATTTGTTCAAAAAAACCATTGACGAAAAGTCCGAAAACCAGTTTAATGCGCCCCGTTGCCTCGATAGCTCAGTCGGTAGAGCAGGGGATTGAAAATCCCCGTGTCGGTGGTTCGATTCCGCCTCGAGGCACCATATTTTAGCTTGGTGTCGAAGACGACAAGCAACGAAGTACAATTCCCCCTTAGTTCAGTCGGTAGAACGGCGGACTGTTAATCCGTATGTCGCAAGTTCAAGTCTTGCAGGGGGAGCCACTTTCTACTGCCCTGCCCTTATGGCGGGAACGGTAAACAAAATTAGGCGCCGACTTAGCTCAGTAGGTAGAGCAACTGACTTGTAATCAGTAGGTCACCAGTTCGATTCCGGTAGTCGGCACCATTATTTAGCAAATATTGCTGTTAGCAGTATTGCAGAAGTTAACACTACGGTGTGACTTTTGCCTCGATAGCTCAGTCGGTAGAGCAGGGGATTGAAAATCCCCGTGTCGGTGGTTCGATTCCGCCTCGAGGCACCATATTTCAACTTGGTGCGTAAGCAGCGAGTATAAAAAGTTGATTCCCCCTTAGTTCAGTCGGTAGAACGGCGGACTGTTAATCCGTATGTCGCAAGTTCAAGTCTTGCAGGGGGAGCCACATTCTACTGCCCTGCCCTATGGCGGGAACGGTAAACAAAATTAGGCGCCGACTTAGCTCAGTAGGTAGAGCAACTGACTTGTAATCAGTAGGTCACCAGTTCGATTCCGGTAGTCGGCACCATTATTTAGCAAAGCAGAGACTTAACCATCACTGCTTCTGCCTCGATAGCTCAGTCGGTAGAGCAGGGGATTGAAAATCCCCGTGTCGGTGGTTCGATTCCGCCTCGAGGCACCATATTTCAACTTGGTGTGTAAACAGCAAGTATAAAAAGACAATTCCCCCTTAGTTCAGTCGGTAGAACGGCGGACTGTTAATCCGTATGTCGCAAGTTCAAGTCTTGCAGGGGGAGCCACTTTCTAGTTTAAGCCGCAAGGCTTGAATAATAAGAATAAAACGCCGACTTAGCTCAGTAGGTAGAGCAACTGACTTGTAATCAGTAGGTCACCAGTTCGATTCCGGTAGTCGGCACCATCTTTGAAACCTCATCCTCGGATGAGGTTTTTTTTTGCATCAATTTTCCCCTCAAGACAAACGGGTCAATTTAGTCCCAATCCATATGAAAAAAGTGTTCCCGCCTAGCACTAAGTGAAAATAATTTAGCGCTAGAGACACATCTCGTATAATCTCCAATACCCCGGATTTATAACCGGGTGTAACTCTTTTATGTGCAATATAAATCTAGTTGGACATATGGCCACAGTAAAACTCTCTATTGAACAGTTAACTCAGGGGCTGTACATCAAATTGCCCCTTCAATGGACGGATCACCCTTTCCTGTGTAATCACTTTCTTATCAAAGACCCGCAGCAGATCCGGTTAATCAAGAATCTCGGGATAAAATTCGTCTACCTCATTCCAGAGAAAAGCGAAACGACGCCTTTAGCGCCAGACACCCAGGATGATGCGATCAGCGATCAAGAAAGCCAGTTTCTCGCCAAACAAGCCGAGATGCTGTGGCAAGAAAAGCAAGCCAGGATCTCCCGGCTGAAAAACTACAAGCTCAAGTATCAACGCTGCGAGCAGAACTTCACCCGCTCAATGGCGCAGCTTCGCTCCATCATGACCAAACTGAAAAACCGGCCGCTCAATGCCATCAAGGAAGCTGAGATGCTGGTCGAAGAAATGGTCGACGCCCTGCTCGACGCCGACAGCGTGGCGCTGCACCTGATGAGCGACAACAAAAAGCACGAAGATATTTACTGCCACTCGCTGAATGTCACCATTATGTCGATGATGGTCGCGCGGGCATGCGGACTGGACGCCGCAGAAATCAAAACAATCGCCATCGGATCGCTTTTCCATGATATGGGCAAACTAAAAATACCCAGTGCGATTCTCCGCAAGACAACGCCGCTGACTGAGCCGGAAGAGAACTACTTCAAGCTCCATACCAAATACAGCCTCGACTTTGCCAATCTCAGCAGCACCTTCCCCGAAGAAGCCAAGCCGATTTTGGCCCAGCACCACGAGCTCATCGACGGCAGCGGCTATCCGAACCAGCTCACGGCCGAGGAGATTTCCCCCTATGCGCAGCTTGTCGCCGTTGTGGATGCCTACGACAGGCTTTGCCACCCGCAGGATCCGAAAAAGGCCAAAATCCCATACAGCGCACTGTCGTATCTGTTCAAGTACCAGAAGGAACAATACAACAATGACTACCTCGGCCAGCTGATCCGCTTGCTGGGCGTCTACCCGCCGGGCAGCGTTGTCCAGTTGTCCAACCAACAGCTAGGGTTAGTGATGTCCGTCAATTCGGATAACCTACTCCACCCCAATGTCCTGCTCTACGATCCGAGCGTTCCCTCTAACGAAGCACCGATCATTGATCTGGAAGAGAGCGATATCCGTATCGAGCAGGCCATCGCGCCGCACAAACTGCCGGAACACGTCGCGACATACCTCAACCCCCGCGTCAGGATTTCCTTCTATTTTGACCCTGACGACTAAGAGTGCCGGCGAGCGCAAAAAAATACCCCGCCAATGGCGGGGTATGAGATAACAGCAAGAATGAAACAACCACATTCAGGCGCTATAGCCCGAACATATCCTGAATCCACCTTGCCGGCTGGCTGGTTTCGCAGTAAGCCTTAACTTTTCCATTCTTGTCCCACACCGGCAGCGAATATGCCCCGGCACAGTCTCGGGTCAGGGTGCCGTTCGGCAAGCGGTTGTACTTGGCCGTTATCAATTTGCTCGGCCATGCCAAACGCAGGGGTTCTGGTTGTCGGCGTGACAGGTAATCCCCGTACAACCGCAAGGCACCGGCCGATCCGGTCAGGTTAACCGACTGGTTGTCATCGCGCCCCATCCATACCGTAACGACCTCGCGGCCATCGATGCCGACATACCAGCTATCACGGTTATTGTCCGTGGTACCCGTCTTGCCAGCCAGGGCCGCCCAACCAAACTGAGGCTGGAGATAGCGGGCCGTTCCCTGCGATACCACATTTTTCATCCCGTAGGTCGTCAGCCATGCTGCCTGTTCAGGAACAACCTGCGACGCCTTGGGCATCGATCGGTAAAGCACCTTGCCCTGCTGCTCAACCACCGCCCTCAGCGCGGTCAGAGGAGCCCTGCGGCCACCGCTCGCCACCGATTGGTACATCTGCGATACCTCCAGCGGCGTCAGGGTAAACGAACCTAGCAATATTGATGGCAGCTCAGGGATCTCGCTACGCTCGACCCCAAGCTCAACCAAGGTATCGATAACCTTGCCCAAGCCTACCGCCATCCCGAGATTTACCGTCGGCACATTCAGGGATTTGGCAAGGGCGTAATAAAGAGGCACTTCGCCCCGGAACTTACGATCATAGTTGCGAGGCTGCCAGATTTGGTTTCGCCCCCCTCCTATTTTGATCGGCTTGTCATCAATAGTCGTGGCCAAGCTGAAGCTCCCCGGCTGGCGCAGTGCTGCCAAATATACCGCAGGCTTGGCCAATGAACCTATCTGCCTGCTGGCATCCAGAGCCCGGTTGAACCCGGCATACCCCGGCCGGCTCCCGCCTATCATCGCCCGGATCTCGCCACTCCGGCGGTCGACGGCAACCAGTGCCGTTTCGAGATCCACCCCGGCCTTCTTGGCCAATTGCGGCAGCATTTTTTGCACCGCCTGCTCCGCATCATTTTGAGAGAGCGGATCGAGGGTACTAAATACCCGCAACCCTACCCCGGGGGTGAAGTTATCCCCGACCTTGGCCTTCAGCTCCCGCTGGAGCTGCTGGAAATAGGCCGGCTGGCTGCTGGCAATCATCGGCCGGGACTGAACATCCAATGGCCGCGACGCCGCCTGCTCATACTGCGCCCCATCTAGGGTGCCGTTGTCCATCATCAGCCTCAGGATCAAGTCGCGCCGCTCGCGGGCCCGCTCGGGATTTCGCCACGGGTTGTAGTACGACGGCCCCTTGGCCATCGCCACCAGCAGGGCTTGCTGGTCAATCCTCAGCTCCTGCAACGGACGGCCGAAATAAAGCCGGGCACCAAGGGCAAAACCGTGCACTTCCTTGCCGCCGTTCTGGCCGAGGTAGATCTCATTGAGGTAGGCCTCGAGAATCCGATCCTTGCTGTAGCGATAATCGATGATCATCGCGATATAGGCTTCGCTGATCTTCCGCCACAAGGTCCGCTCCCGGGTCAGGAAGATGTTCTTAGCCAACTGCTGGGTCAAGGTACTGCCGCCCTGCACAGTGCGTCCCGCCTGCAGGTTGACCATCATCGCCCGGATAATTGCCCAAGGCGATACCCCGCCATGATGGTAGAAATCCCGGTCTTCGGTCACCAGCAAGGCATCCACCAACACCTCGGGGAACTGCTCGCGAGGCATGAAGATCCGCTGCTCGCCCTCTTTGGTCCCCAGCATCCCGAGCATTTTCGGCTCAAGGCGCAAATAGCCCAGTTCACGCTTGCTGCCCACCTCTTCTATCCGGCGCAGGCCATGGCCATCGAACACCAACATGACATGCCTTGCCCCCTCGGGGCCATCGTCAAATTCGAACGGCCGGCGGATCAGCTCTATCCGGGTTTTCGAGGAGGAGTACTCGCCGTTGCGCTGCGGTGTCCGGACCTTGTGATAATGCAGCAAATCCAATTCACGGCGCACCTCAGACAAGGTAATGGCCTTCCCGGGCTCCAAATCGAGTACCCGCCCGTAAACAACCGCCGGTAAATTCCACAGCTGACCGTCAAACTTACTTCGTACGATGTTATCCAGGTAAATCCCGACCACCAGCAGTACAGCCAGCAGCACTATCGACAGCTTGATACCCAGCCCACACAGGCTTTTAAACCAGCCGGGCAGCTGCGGAAACTTTCCCTTGCCTGACTTGCGAGATCCCGCCTTGCGGGGTGTTTTTTTCTTGGCCGTTTTCTTCGCGGCAGGTTTCTTGGCTGCCGGGCTTTTGCGCGGAGCCGGGGTCTTCTTAGCCCCGTCCTTGGGAGCCGCCTTGGGCGGCGCAAGTCGTTTGTGCGCCGCTATCTGTTCGTCAATCATCATGATCGCACTCTACATATACTTTTTGGTTTTGCGGGTCGGTGCATGGGTTGCCGGATCATCCGGCCACGGGTGCTTGGGATAGCGCCCCTTCATTTCTTTCTGCACTTCTCGGTATGATCCGGCCCAGAACGCAGCCAGATCGCGGGTTATTTGCAATGGCCGCTGGGCCGGTGACAGCAACTCCAGCACCACCGCCACCTTGCCGTTAGCAATCATCGGTGATGCCTGCTCTCCAAACATTTCCTGCAGCTTTACCGCCAGTACGGGGTGCTGGCCCAGCTGGTAGCGAATGGCATAGCGCGAGCCGGTCGGCACTTGGTAATGGGTTGGCAGTGCCGCATCCAATGCCTGCTTATTATGCCAGCCGAGGCGAGCCTCGAGTGCGGCAAGCAAGTCAATTTTGTCGATAGCTTTAAGGGTTTTAACCCCCTGCATATAAGGCAGCAGCCACTCATTGAGGTTCATCAGCAAGCTGTCTTCATCCATCTCAGGCAAACCCAGCTCTGGCAGCCACTCGGCTGCACAACGCACCCTGACAAGAAGATTTTCTGTCGCCTCATTCCACGGCAGAACGCCCAGCCCCTTGCGGGCTATCGCATTGAGCAGCGCCTCGCTGGCCTTGCCCGGATCCGGCTCGGCCATTGCAGCCCGAGCCAAGATCAGCTTGCCGCAGCACAGCTGCTTCTCGGCCACCAGCCTTCCCTTGCCGTCATCCCAATCCAACCATTCACGCTCGCAGAACATATCCGGCAATGCCTCTCGGAGCGTATCCAGATCCGCCGCTAGCGCCGAGAAGATCCGGCTGTCACCCTGCCGAGTTTTGACAATATCCGCGACCACCAGCATCGACTCACCCGCCATCGGCTCATCGGGCATCAGCATCGCCCCTTGGCCATTGGCCAGCTGGTAGCGCCCGTCAAGACCTCGCGACAGCGCTATCCTGTCAGGGTAACCCGCCGCCAACAAAGGCGCCAACCAGCGGCTGTCGAGTCGCAGGGGCTGTTCGCTCGCATTCATTTTGGCCAGATGCTGGCCGGCACGCTGTAGATACTGCTTGCCCTTGGCCAAGCGGCCATCCTCAAGCAGCGACAACTGGAAATGGAGATCGGGACTGGCCTGCCCGCGCGGCGGCTCCTCGAGCAGGGCGACCATCATCGCGGCAGTGGCGATTGCACCACCACCGAATGCCTGGCCCGCTGCCAGAATTGCCGCATGGCGCGGTTCTGCACCGAACTGTTGGATCTGCCGCCCTTTATCGGTCAACTGGCCACGTTCGTCCAGCGCACCGAGCATCAACAGCAACTGTCGAGACAGCTGCAACGTGACAGACGGTGGTGTGTCCAGCCAGCGTAGATCGCGGGCATCGAGGCAGCCCCACTGGGCAAGCTCCATCGCCAGCGACGTCAGATCCGCACGCAGGATCTCGGGCTGCGGCACGGCAGGCTGACGTGACAACTGCTCCTCGCTGTATAGACGCAGACAGACTCCCGGCTCCAGTCGCCCGGCTCGGCCGGCACGCTGCTCGGCAGACGAACGGGCAATCCTCACCACGTCCAGCCGGCTGATCCCGGTTTTCGGGTCCCACTTGGCAATACGCTCATACCCGCAGTCAACCACCAACCGGATCCCCTCAATCGTCAGGCTGGTCTCGGCAATATTGGTCGCCAGCACCACCTTGCGCTGGCCGCTAGGGGCCGGGGTGATCGCCTGCTGCTGGACGCCGCCGCTAAGCTGGCCATATAAAGGAGCGACTATCACCTCCTCGCCGACCTTATCGGCAAGCAGCTCCGCCATGCGCCGTATTTCCCCTGCGCCGGGCAAAAATACCAGCATCGCCCCCGGCTCCTGCCCCAATAGCGATATCACCTCCCGGCTAGCAGGCTCCAGCCAATGGGTCTGTTCTGACAACGTCTTATAACGAAATGATACCGGATAGCAACGCCCCAGCGACTCCACGTAAGCCGCCTCAGGCAGAAGCTCGCTCAGTGCCTCCTCATCAAGAGTGGCCGACATGACGAGGATCCGGAGATCGTCACGCAGTGCCTCCTGCACTTCCAGCGCCAGAGCCAACGACGTATCGGCATGGATACTGCGCTCGTGGAATTCATCGAAGATCAGCAGCGAAACCCCTTCAAGCTCGGGATCCTGCTGCAGCATCCGGGTCATGACGCCTTCCGTCACAATTTCGAGCCGGGTGCGGGTGCTGACCCTTGTCTCTCCCCTCACCCGCAAGCCTATCGTCTCCCCGACCTTCTCCCCAAGCTGGGACGCCAGATAACGGGCAATATTGCGCGCCGCCAACCGACGGGGCTCAAGCAGAACTATTCGCCCCTCAAGCGCAGCCTGCTGCAACAAAACCAGCGGCAGGCGGGTTGACTTACCCGCCCCCGGCGGGGCCTTAAGGATCAGTTGGGAATGCGTTTGCAGGCGGGCCAGCAAATCCGGCAGAACGTCATCGATTGGCAGCTGTGACAATGGGAGCACCTTGTGTCATATTCAATTCAAACCCAATTGTACCTTACTGCCATGAAAGAGAAAAAACAGCGGCTGTTCTTTGCTCTTGAGCCGGACAAAAACAGCGCGGATTACCCGAAGCTCCGCCAAACCCTATCGGGACTCCCCCGAAACTGCCGTCCCGTCCCCGTCGACAACCTTCATCTCACCTTGGCCTTTGTCGGCAGTGTGGCACCGGCAGTGCGGCAGTCCCTGGAGCGATCCGCCGCCCGGATAGCCCCAGTCCCCCAATTCCATATTTGCCTCGATCAACTAGGCTACTGGGCACGCAGCCGTATCCTCTGGCTCGGCACCTCATCGCCTCCCCCGGCCCTGCAGGATCTGGCCAGCCAGCTCCGAGATACCACCGCGGCCTGCGGCCTGCCCACCGAACACCGCCCCTACCTTCCACATATCACCCTCGCGAAATCCGTTCCCGGCAAACCAACTCCCCCTGTGTCAACGCTCCCGCTCCGGTTTCACTTTCGCCGGTTCGGGCTGTATATTTCCGAGCCAGCCCCTCACGGTGGCAGTGTTCGTTATACCTGCATCGCCGACTGGCCGCTGGCCCCCAATTAAAGGAAGAAAGATGAAATTTTCCCCGCCGCTGCAACAGGCAACCCTGATCAAACGCTACAAACGCTTTCTGGCCGACGTCACATTGCCCGATGGCTCCGTCACCACCATCCATTGCGCCAATACCGGCGCTATGACGGGCTGCGCCGAGCCGGGCAACACCGTCTGGTACTCGACGTCCGACAACCCCAAGCGCAAATACCCCTGCAGCTGGGAACTGGCGGAAACTGCACAGGGACACACTATTTGCGTCAATACCGTGCAGGCAAACCGGTTAGTCGCGGAAGCAATAAATCGCGATACTGTCACAGAATTAAGTGGCTATTCTTCCCTCCGTACAGAAGTGAAGTATGGTAAAGAAAACAGCAGGATAGATATCTTGCTGCAGGCAGAAGGGAAACCTGACTGCTATATTGAAGTGAAAAGCGTCACGTTGCTGGAAGAGGATCGGGGCTATTTCCCCGACGCGGTGACCACTCGGGGGCAAAAGCACCTGAGGGAATTAATAGACATGGCACAAAGCGGAAACCGTGCCATACTTTTTTTCGCAATTTTGCATTCAGGGATTGAAAATGTTTCTGTGGCCCACCATATAGACCCGGACTATTTTTCATTAATCCAAGAAGCAGAAAAGGCCGGCGTAGAAATCCTGTGTTACAAAGCG
Organism: Photobacterium aquae; assembly: GCF_001029445.1. Taxonomy (GTDB): domain Bacteria; phylum Pseudomonadota; class Gammaproteobacteria; order Enterobacterales; family Vibrionaceae; genus Photobacterium; species Photobacterium aquae. Next base: position 145,611 of record NZ_LDOT01000011.1, on the reverse strand, counting down.
GTATTGACACAGTATGATATCTATCTTGAGCGACGCATAAATTTCAACCAGTAGCACGACCAAAGTGATGGTTTCTTCACATTGGTATAAAATTGAATATATGCAGCGATTGCCACACCAGACCCTTTCTGCTATAGATACCGCCCCAAATTAACCAGTGACGGTTATACAGGTATATTAGGAGATGCTATATGCCAGAGAGCAAAGTAAAAAAATCGCTGGGCATCCTGGCTATTGCTGAGGTTGAGCCATACCAAGAACAAGCCGGCGAAGAGTATATGGGTGAAGCGCAGCTTAACCATTTTCGCAAAATTCTTGGCGCTTGGCGTAACCAATTACGCGAAGAAGTTGGCCGAACTGTCAACCATATGCAGGATGAAGCTTCGAACTTCCCTGATCCGGTTGACCGAGCAGCCCAGGAAGAAGAGTTCAGCCTAGAACTGCGCAACCGCGACCGCGAGCGCAAGCTAATCAAGAAAATCGAGAAGACTCTTCAACGTATCGAAGATGACGATTTCGGCTTCTGTGACTCTTGCGGTATCGAAATCGGTATCCGCCGCCTAGAAGCTCGCCCTACTGCAGAACTATGTATTGACTGCAAGACACTGGCAGAGATCAAAGAAAAACAAATGGCAGGTTAATACCCTAGGGTATACCTACCATTCTATGAAGAGGGAGCGTTGGCTCCCTCTTTCATTTCAGTGATTTGCTTATGACTACAAAGACAGATTATATCGGACGCTTTGCGCCCTCACCGTCGGGCCCGCTGCATTTCGGCTCGCTGGTCGCCGCCCTCGGCAGCTACCTGCAAGCCCGCTCCCAGCAGGGCCAGTGGCTGGTCCGCATGGAAGACCTCGACCCGCCTCGGGAAATGCCGGGTGCCGCCGATGACATCCTGCGTACACTTGAGGCCTACGGGCTGCACTGGGACGGCACGGTGATCTACCAAAGCCAGCGCCACCCGGTCTACCAAGGCCAAATCGACACATGGCTGAGCCAAGGCCAGGCCTACTATTGCCGATGTAGCCGTAAGCAAATTAAAGAGGCTGGCGGTTTCTATCCAGGCACCTGCCGAGACCAGCAGTTGCCTGCTGCCGACAGTGCCATCCGACTACGTATGACCCAGCCGGTCACCGCTTTTACAGACCAGCTCCATGGCCAAATCGCCATCCCGCGAGCCTTAGCGGAAGAAGATTTCATCATCCGCCGCCGGGACGGGCTCTTCGCCTACAACCTCGCGGTCGTGCTCGATGATATCGAACAGGGTGTCACAGAAGTCGTACGCGGTGCCGATCTGATCGAGCCAACCGGCCGCCAGATCAGCCTTTACCGCCAGCTAGGCCAGCAGGAGGTCAGCTATGTCCACCTGCCCCTTGCGGTAACAACAAACGGCAACAAGCTATCTAAGCAGAACCATGCCCCGGCCATCGACAAGCAGCACCCCAAACCGGCCCTGCTGGCTGCGATGCGATTTTTGGGGATGAGACCGGATGATGACCTGATGGCATCGTCTCTAGCAGAGATTCTTCGCTGGGGCGGCGAAAACTGGCAGCTGGAAAAGTTGCCAAAAACAACCGCAATCACCCTCGAAACCGAGCTGTAACCCAGTACGGCATTCTCAAAATCCTCGCCGTGATATATGATATGCGGCTGTTTGTTGAATCCGAATCACATTCATGAGGTGTATTATCTTTAATCGAGTCGCCAGCTTTTGCCGTAACATATTGAATCGAAATAGTAGTAATCTCGATAGCGGGGAACAGGCCTTGCAAATCTATCAACGCCAAGAGCACGGCATTTCACGTAAAGATATCAGCGAAAACGCGCTGAAGGTCCTTTATCGCCTGAACAAAGCAGGTTTTGACGCCTATTTGGTCGGCGGAGGGGTTCGTGATCTCCTGTTGGACAAACAACCAAAAGACTTCGATATCGCCACCAATGCGACACCGGAAGAAATCAAGCAGCTGTTTCGCAACTGTCGCCTGATCGGACGCCGTTTTCGCCTGGCCCATATCTTGTTCGGCCGTGATGTCATCGAAGTGGCGACCTTCCGAGGCCACCACTCCGATGCCAAGCCTAGTCCACAGGACAAGAAAAACAATATCTCGGCCCAGAGCCAAGAAGGGATGCTGCTGCGTGACAACGTCTACGGCAGTATCGAAGAAGACGCAGAACGCCGCGACTTCACCATCAATGCCCTGTATTACAACATTCAGGACTTTTCGATTGCCGACTACGTCAATGGCGTAGACGACCTCGAGAACCGTATTATCCGCCTGATCGGCGATCCGGAAACCCGCTACCGCGAAGACCCGGTTCGAATGCTGCGCGCTGTGCGCTTCGCCGCCAAGCTGGATATGGAGATCGAGGCCAGCACCGCCGAGCCAATCAAGCGTCTATCGACCTTGCTGCTTGATATCCCGGCCGCCCGTCTGTTCGAAGAAAGCCTGAAGCTGCTGCAATCGGGCAACGGCCTTGCCACCTACAAGCTACTGCGCGAATACAACCTGTTCCAGCAACTGTTCCCGCTGCTGTCTGACCACTTCACCGAAGATCAGAGCAGCCAGACAGAAAAAATGCTTGAGCACATCCTTGATGCAACAGACAAGCGCGTTGCAGAAGGAAAGCGGATCAACCCTGCGTTCATGTTTGCGGCTATGCTGTGGTATCCGGCGACTATCCGAGCCGAGGAAATCTCGTTTGCCAGCGGCCTGTCTTACTATGATGCGTTCATGGTAGCTGCCAATGACCTACTGGATGAACAGGTTAAGAGCATCGCCATCCCACGCCGCCATACCAATACGGTCCGTGACATTTGGCAGCAGCAAATGCGCTTTAGCCGCCGCAGTGGCAAGCGCGCATTCAAGATGATGGAGCATCCGAAGTTCCGAGCGGCCTTCGACTTCCTCGAAATCCGAGGCAAATTCGAAGGCAAAGATGTTGCCGAGCTGGCCCAATGGTGGGAGAGCTTCCAGCACGGTGACCGCAACCACCGCAACAAAATGGTGATTGACTTTAACAACAACGGTTCGTCGGCCACATCACGCCGCCGCCGCCGTCCAGCCCGCCGCAAGAAGCCGCAGGCCAAATCATCATGACCCGAGCCTATATCGCTATCGGCAGTAACCTGGGCGATCCCGTCGCCCAGGCCAACAGTGCTATAAAGGCCCTTCGCGACCAGCCGGATCTTGAGGTCGTGGCGGTATCATCGCTCTACAGCAGCACCCCGATGGGCCCACAGGACCAGCCGGACTATATCAATGCCGTGGTGGCGGTCGATACCGACTTATCGCCGCTGGCGTTGCTTGACTGCACCCAGTCAATTGAGCAACTGCACGGCCGCGTGCGCAAGGCCGAGCGCTGGGGGCCTCGTACCCTGGACCTCGATATCGTGCTCTACGGCTCGCTGGTACACCACTGCGACCGCCTGACCGTGCCGCATTATGGAATGAATATTCGCGAGTTCGTACTCTACCCACTCGCAGAAATTGCACCCGATCTGGTGCTGCCGGACAACACCCCGCTGAAAACGCTGCTTGCCAGCGTGGACAGAAACGGCTTGGCTGTCTGGAACGTCTGAATACAGGCTCAACGCTTAAAGGGAGAAAAGATGAAAAAGATCACCATCAACGACCTGATGAAATGGAAGAAAGAAGGTCGTAAGTTCGCGTCAGTGACTGCCTACGATGCCAGTTTTGCCCAACTTTTCGAACAGCAAGACATGCCTGTCATGCTCGTTGGCGACTCACTCGGCATGGTACTGCAAGGGAAACCCGATACCCTGCCGGTCAGCATTGATGACATTGCCTACCATACCCGTTGTGTACGGGCCGGTAGCCCAAATTCGCTCTTGATGGCCGACATGCCATTTATGAGCTATAGCACCCCAGAGCAAGCCTGTGAGAACGCCGCCGTGCTGATGCGCGCCGGGGCCAACATGGTCAAGCTCGAAGGCGGTGCCTGGTTGGCGGAAACCGTCACCAAACTGACCGAGCGCGCGGTACCCGTCTGCGCCCACTTGGGCCTGACACCTCAGTCAGTAAATATTTTTGGCGGCTATAAAGTGCAAGGACGTGATTCCGACCACGCTGAGCAAATGGTAAAAGATGCTATTCTGCTTAAAAATGCCGGCGCACAAATCATTTTGCTGGAATGCGTTCCGGCCAGTTTGGCCGAACGAATCACCAAGGCCGTCGAGGTACCGGTTATCGGTATCGGCGCAGGGAATGCGACCGACGGGCAAATTCTGGTGATGCATGACATGTTCGGCATTTCAGCCAACTACATCCCGCGTTTTTCCAAGAATTACTTGGCGGAAACCGGCGAGATGCGCGCTGCCGTGACCAAATACTTAGAAGATGTCGAGGCCGGGATATTCCCGGGCCCGGAACATACCTTTGAATAAGGAATAAAGATGCAAACATTCGCCGAGATTGCCCCTATTCGTGAACAAGTACGCACCTGGCGCCGTGAAGGCCGCCGGATTGCCTTTGTCCCGACCATGGGCAACCTGCACGAAGGCCACCTGACCCTAGTTCGCAAGGCTCGCGAGCAGGCTGATGTGGTTGTAGTCAGCATTTTTGTCAACCCGATGCAGTTCGACAAGGCCGATGACCTCAACAACTACCCACGAACCATGGATGAGGATCTCGCCAAACTGAACACCGAAGGTGTTGATCTGGTTTTCACCCCGACACCGGAAGTCATGTACCCGGCAGGGCTGGATCGCCAGACAGCGGTTGACGTCCCGGGTCTATCCACCATGCTAGAGGGTGCCCTGCGCCCAAGTCACTTCCGTGGCGTCTCTACCGTGGTAACCAAGCTGTTCAATATCGTTCAGCCGGATGTGGCCTGTTTCGGCGAAAAAGACTTCCAACAGCTGGCATTGATCCGCCAGATGGTGGCTGATATGGCGATGGACATCGAGATTATCGGCGTACCGACAGTCCGAGAGATGGACGGTCTAGCGATGAGCTCGCGCAATGGCTATCTAACCGTTGACGAGCGCCAGCGCGCACCGGTGCTGGCCCGAACCATGCGTTGGATCAGCAGCCAAATGCGCGGAGGCCGCAACGACTATGCTGAACTTGTCGTCGATGCCAGCGACCAGCTACGTGCCGCCGGCCTGCAGCCAGACGAAATCTACATCCGTGATGCAGCCAACCTGCAGCCTATCGACGAGGGCACCCAGCAAGCGGTGATCCTTATGTCGGTATTTCTCGGCAAGGCTCGCCTGATCGATAACCAGATTGTCGAACTGGCGCCAGCGTCAAATAACAGCGAAGAGTAATCGCAACTCCCAGCTCCCATAAAAATCCCGGCCAATGCCGGGATTTTTTTGTTGATGACCAAGCTGCCCACCGGTATGGCAAGGCTATCGCTAGGAACGCAGGCCAATACCACGCGAGATCAGGGTATAGCAGATCCCATACAAGATCGCGGTAAACAGACCTAGCACCGCAAACGACGTGCCGATCCCCACATCGGATACCCCGAGAAATCCATAGCGAAATGCATTGACCATGTACACAATCGGGTTGAGCTTGGAAACTGCCTGCCACACTTCCGGCAACAGGCTGAGCGAGTAAAACACCCCGCCCAAGTAAGTCAGCGGCGTCAGGACAAAAGTCGGGATAATGCTGATATCATCGAATGTCCGGGCAAAAATAGCATTGATCAGGCCGCCAAGCGAAAAGACCACCGACGTCATCAACACCGTGGCGACCACTATCCCCAAATGGGCAATCTGCAAGTCAACGAACAGCAGCGACACCACCGAAACAATCAAGCCAACCCCAAGGCCACGCAACACCCCGCCGCCGACATAGCCGGCAATGATAATATGGTTAGGCACAGGGGCAACCAGCAGCTCCTCGATATTGTGCTGGAACTTGGCACTGAAAAATGATGATGCGACATTGGAGTACGAGTTGGTGATCACCGACATCATAATAAGGCCGGGTACGATATATTCCATATAGCTAAACCCACCCATCTCACCGATCCGGCTGCCGATCAGGCTACCGAATATGATGAAATAGAGCGTCATGGTAATCGCTGGCGGTACCATTGTCTGAACCCAGATCCGGGCGAAACGATTCACTTCCTTGGTGATCAGGCTCTTAAACGCGATCCAATACAAGCGGTTCATGCCTCGCCTCCTGTTTTCTTGCTGTTGCCCACTAAGGTCACAAACAGTTCCTCAAGCCGGTTGGCCTTGTTGCGCATCGACACCACATCAATGCCCTGCTCGCTGAGCTGGACAAACACCCGGTTCAGGCTCTCGCCCTTGTTGATGTCGATCTCCAGCGTGTGGTTGTCGGGCAATTTCCAGTTGACCCCCTCAAGGCGCGGCGTATTGCCGTTGAGGTTGATATCGAGGATAAAGCTCTCGACTTCAAGCTTGCCCAGCAGGCTCTTCATCGAGGTGTTTTCGATCAGCTGGCCCTTACTGATAATGCCGATGTTGCGGCACAGCATCTCGGCTTCTTCAAGATAGTGAGTCGTCAGGATAATCGTCACCCCCTGGCGGTTGATCTCACGCAGGAACTCCCACATTGATCGACGCAGCTCAATATCCACCCCGGCAGTAGGCTCATCGAGGATCAGCAACTTGGGTTCGTGCATCAAGGCCCGGGCGATCATCAGACGGCGCTTCATCCCCCCCGACAAGTTACGGGCCCGCTCGTTGCGCTTCTCCCAAAGATCCAGCTGAGACAAGTATTTCTTGGCGCGCTCCTTGGCCAGCGGCCTCTCGACCCCATAGAACCCCGCCTGGTTCACGACGATCTGCTCAACCGTCTCAAACTGGTTGAAATTGAACTCTTGCGGCACCAAGCCGAGCTGCTGCTTGGCCAGCACCTTCTGGCTATCAAGATCGTAGCCAAAGACCTTTACCTCCCCCGAGGTTTTATTCACCAGCGAGCTGATAATCCCGATAGTGGTGGATTTCCCGGCACCATTGGGCCCCAGTAGCGCAAAAAAATCCCCTTCTTTAACACAAAGGCTCACACTTTTCAGTGCATTCACGCCGCCTTTGTAGGTTTTGTTTAAGTTTTTTATTTCCAATGCGTTCATAAAATGCGATCTTAATGTTATTGATTTGTCGGCAGGTAGAGATCCGATTTGCTAGCTGACAAGCTTGTGTATAGTAATCCGGTTTGCATATCTATCCGCCCTGCGATCCAGTACGGATAAATATGTAAATTGTTCAGCCCTGGCAGCGGATACTCTCCCAGCTAGGAATAAGACTGTATCAAACAAAGGCATTATCATGGCAGATATCAAGCAGCTATTCGCAAACAACCAATCCTGGGCCGAAAACATCAAAGAGGAAAAACCGGAATTCTTCGCCCACCTGGCCAAAGCCCAACACCCAGAATACCTCTGGATCGGCTGTGCCGACAGCCGGGTTCCGGCAGAACGTCTTACCGGGCTCGACTCCGGCGAACTGTTCGTCCACCGCAACGTCGCCAATCAGGTGATCCACACAGACTTAAATTGCCTCTCGGTCGTTCAGTATGCCGTTGACGTACTCAAAGTCCGCCACATCATCATCTGCGGCCATTACGGCTGCGGCGGTGTCACGGCCGCTATTGAAAACCCGCAGCTAGGCTTGATCAACAACTGGCTACTACACATTCGTGATCTGTTCATGAAGCACCGCTCTGATCTCGGCCAGCTTCCCCGCGAACAATGGGATGACAAGCTCTGCGAGATCAATGTCGCGAGCCAGGTCTACAACCTCGGCAACTCCACCATCATGCAAAATGCTTGGGAACGAGGCCAAAAAATCAAAATTCACGGCTGGATCTACGGGATCAATGATGGGGTACTGAGCGATCTCGGCGTTACGGCAACCAGCCGCGAGAGCCTTGAGGTAGCCTATCAGGCCGCGATGGCGCAGATCCTTCCGAAAGAAGCAGAGTAAGACACTCGGCTGCCACCCCAGATAACAAAAAGCGACTGTAATACAGTCGCTTTTTTCTCGGAGCTATTAGCCTTCAATAGGCACTACTTTGCCGATATATGGCAGGTGACGGTATTTCTGAGCATAATCAATACCGACACCCACTACGAACTCGTCTGGGATTTCAAAACCAACCCACTCTACATCCACTTCAACTTCACGACGCTCTGGCTTATCGAGCAAAGTACAGATTCGAATCGAATTCGGCTCACGAAGAGACAGGATTTCACGCACCTTGTTAAGGGTGTTACCTGTGTCGATAATGTCTTCGACCAACAGCACATCCTTGCCCTTGATGTCGTCATCCAGATCTTTCAGGATGCGTACATCACGGCTGCTTGCCATCGTATTGCCATAGCTGGATGCTGTCATGAAATCGACTTCGTGCGGAAGATCTATGGCGCGGGCAAGGTCTGCCATGAAAACAAACGAGCCACGGAGCAGGCCAACCATGACCAGATTTTCCGAACCATTGTAATGCTCGGTAATTTGCTTCCCTAGCTCTTTGATACGCGCCTGAACATCCTGCTCAGAAATCATTACTTCGATTGTGTGCTTCATCTCTCTCTCCACCAGAACGACTACACCAGCCGCCTGTCGGCCAACGGTAAATGGAGTCTTATTCTAACATCCCTATCAAGTAATAGTTATTTAATCGAACATGTCAATTATATGACACACATTGCTTAAAACTCGATTGAATACAGTAGACTGCTCCTGTAAAGTTGGCGGGTATGGACAAAACATAACCAAAAAAATTACTGAGCTAGGGAAATGATCAATGGATACGATCCTAAAGAAAACAAGGACTCGCCTGTCGCCTGAAAAACGCAAAGAACAACTGCTTGATTTTGCCATTGATGTCTTCGCACGACGTGGTATCGGCCGTGCCGGGCATGCTGATATTGCTGAAATGGCCAATGTCTCTGTCGCGACCGTCTTCAATTATTTTCCAACGCGTGAAGCCCTAGTCGAACAGGTGCTTAACGAAATTGAAGAGCAATTCAGGCTAATGCTTACCGAAAACCTCAACAACGAGACCAGCTTCAAAGAGCAGCTGACCCAAATCTGCTATCGCCTAATCGACGAGGTTATCGAAGACAAAGACTGGGTCAAAGTATGGTTCGAGTGGAGTACCTCGGTACGTGATGAAATCTGGCCGCATTTCATCAACAAGAACAAGAAGCACTTTACTTACATTACCGAGCAGTTTGACAACGCGGGTCTATCGGGAGCCCTCTCTGGCCAAGAGCGTGCTTGGCAATTCCAGGGGCTTTGCTACGTGCTCTACTTGCAGACCAACATCAATCCGAACAAAGAAGAGATGCAGGCTCAGGCCGATACCCTTATCGGCACCTTGCTTTCCTAGCATCACCGCCAATAAAAAGGCCGGCTCATTGCCGGCCTTTTGCTTTTATCCCTTCGGCCTTAACGCAGGCACTACCCGCGAGCCCTAACTGGCAATGGCAAAAACAACCGGCTCATGGGGCTCGACTTCTATCCTCACCTTCTCGCCTACCGTCAGGATCTGATGCGAATGCACCAGTAAGGTATGTTGCTGGAAGGCGACCGAATAACGGCAGCTGTCTCCCATGAAAAGCTGTTCGATGATCTCGCCTTCTCCATCGGCATCGGGGATCACCCTGAGGTTCTGCGGGCGCAGCAGCCATTCCACTTCTCCCGTGGCGGCCGGAGTTTCATGGATATCAAATGCCCCCAGCGGCGTCGACAGCATATGGTCCCGCTCTACGGTCACCGGAAGATATGAGCCAGTCCCGAGGAACTCAGCGACAAAGCGGCTGCTCGGACGGTAATAAAGCTCGGTGGCTGTACCAAATTGCTCAATCACCCCGTTGTTCATCACCGCCATTCGATCCGCGAAGGCAAACGCCTCTTCGCGGCTATGGGTGACAAAAATGGCCGTCACCCCCTGCGCCTTGAAGATCCGGCGAATTTCCTTGATCAAACCGTGGCGAACTTGGGTATCGATGTTCGAGAACGGCTCGTCGAGCAAAATCAGATCCGGCTCGCTGGCCAGTGCCCGCGCTATCGCAACCCGTTGCTGCTGACCGCCCGATAACTGGTGCGGGTAGCGATCATCCAACCCTTCAAGGTGGACCAGCACCAGCATCTCGGCCACTTTGGCCGCAACTCGCTCCTTGTCCCAGCCGCGCAGGCCGAAGGCAATATTCTCGGCCACGGTCAAATGCGGAAACAAAGCATAATCTTGGAAGATCATCCCGATATTTCGCAGCTCCGGCGGGAGCCAAGTCTGCGCGTCGGCAATCACCCGCTCGTTGATCATAATATCGCCGCTTTCAAGCGGCAGCAGCCCGGCAATAGCCTTGAGCAAGGTGGTTTTGCCACAGCCGCTCGCCCCGAGCAAACAAACGATCTCATTGTCCCTGACCGGCAGCGACAAGTTTTCCAGTATCGCCTGACCATTGTACTTACAAGTCAGGTTCTTGATAGATAATGCATGGCTCATCAGTGTTTCTGCTCCAATGATCGGTTAACCATCACCAAGGGGATCAGGCCGACGAAGACCAGCAGGATCGCAGGCAATGCTGCTAGCTCAAGCTGCTCGTCAGAGGCAAAGTTAAAAACATAAGTTGCCAGGGTCTCGAAGTTGAACGGCCGCAATAGTAAAGCGGCATTGAGCTCTTTCATCGACTCAATGAACACCAGCAACCCGGCAATCAGGCAACCACGGCGGATCAGCGGCAGGTGTACCCTGCGCAGCATCTGAAACGAGGCGTACCCCATTGTTTTAGAGGCCATATCCAACGACGGTGGGATTTTAGCAAGGCTGCTCTCTACGCTGCCGATGGCCACCGCAGCAAACCGAACAACAAAGGCAAAGATAAGGGCAAACATGCTCCCGGAGAACACCAGACCAGGGCTGCCCAGCCCTAGAGCCAGCGTGATATCATTGAGCAGGTGATCGGCCCAGCCAAGTGAGATCATCACCCCGATTGCCAATACCGTACCCGGCACGGCGTAACCCATTGACGAAATACGAATCGGCACCACCGTCGCCCGTCGGTCATCAAGACGGCGATAAAAATTTACCGCCAGTGCCAATGCGACAGAAACCACCGCCGTAACCAACGCGACTCTGAGGCTATTTAGGCTATAGAGCTGAAACTCACTGGTCCAACTCTCGGCAAAATAATGAAACGCGTAGTAACCCAGCTGGAAAAGCGGAAACAGGAAAGCGAAGCAAACCAGCACCCAACACCACGCCACCGCAAACCATTTCTTCGGGCCGGCCAGCAGGTAGCGCACATCATCGCCATGCTCAAACTGTTGTTGGAACAACTTCTGGCGGCGGCGGCTGAAACGCTCGGCACTGAGCAGCAGGAAAATAGCCAACAGCATAAGCGCGGAGATCTTGGCAGCCGCCGTCAAGCTGGAATAGCCAAGCCAAGTATCATAGACGGCCGTCGTCATGGTATTTACGGCAAAATAGCTGACAGTACCGTAATCCCCTAGGGTTTCCATGGCCACCAGCGACAGGGCAACGGCGATTGACGGCCTAGCAAGAGGCAGCGAGATACGACGGAAACTCTCCCACGGTGAGCAGCGCAGCAGGCGGGCTGACTGGAGCAGACTGGTACTCTGCTCCATGAACGCGGCCCGGGCCAGCAGGTAAACATAAGGATAAAGCACTAACGCCAGTACCATGCAGGCCCCGCCAAGCGAGCGGATATCCGGAAACCAATAATCATGAATGCTCTGCCAGCCAAATACATCACGCAAGGCAACCTGAACAGGACCGGCATAGTCAAACCAGTCTGTATAGATATAACCAATGATATAGCCGGGCATCGCCAACGGCAGCACCAGGGCCCACTGTAATACTTTCTCGCCAGGGATCTTGCACATTGCCATGATCCAGGCTGACGGCAAGCCAAACAGCAATGACAGCACCAAAGTCCCGACCACCAGCAATACGGTATTGCCGGCATACGTCGGCATCACCGTCGCCATCAAGTGGGTAAAGACATCGTCCGTTTCGCCGGATGCCTTATGGAAGATAGCCAGAATAGGCAAAACCAGCAGGAGGGATAATCCCCAACTACTGGCCTGCCAAAAATAATATTTTTCTTTCATTGCTTACAACTTAGTACCTTTTGCAATCAAGCAGTGCCATTGCGATATCCGGCCTGCACGGGCAGGAGGATCAGCCTTTCAGCGGGGCGCTGAAACTACCACAGCTTATTGGAAAAAATACGTCGCTCTAAGCAAAAAACGGGGCGTTATGCCCCATTTTTTGTAACAAACTACAGATCAAACTTTACTTCATCCAGCAGCTTAATTGCGGTGCTGTGGTACTGTGCCACTTTATCCAAAGACAGATCGTCAGCTTTGAAGTCACCCCATGATGCCACCAGCGCTGAACGCTTCACGCCTTCTTTTACCGGGTACTCATAGTTGACCTCCGCGTACATTTGCTGCGCCTGTTCGCCGGTCAAGAACTCCATCAATTTCTGTGCGTTATCTTTATTCGGAGCATATTTGGCCATCGCCATGCCACTCACGTTAACGTGCGTACCGAAGTTTTCCTGACCCGGGAAGTTGATGTATACCGCTTCCGCCCAAGACTTCTGCTTGTCGTCATTGACCATCTTGCCAAGGTAGTAGCTGTTGCCGATGGCCAGATCACACAGGCCTTCCTTTACGGCTTTGACTTGTGCACGGTCATTACCCTGAGGCTTGCGCGCAAGATTGGCCTTCACGCCTTCTAGCCATGTTTTGGTTTCGGCTTCGCCATAATGGGCAATCATCGACGACACCAGCGAAATGTTATATGGGTGCTTGCCTGAACGAGTACAGATCTTGCCTTTCCATTCGGGCTTGGCCAGATCGCTGTAATCGAAATCGGCCGGCAACTTGCCAACACGATCGCGGGAAGAATACACGTTACGACTGCGCAGGGTCAGGGCGAACCACTCGTCCTCGTTATCGCGGAACTGAGCTGGAATATTGCTATCAATCACCTTGCTATCGACAGGCTGCACCAACTGCTTGTCAGACAGTTCAACCAAACGGCTGATATCGGTTGTCAGGATCACATCTGCCGGGCTGTACTTGCCTTCTTGCTCCAGCTTCTCAGCCAATCCTTTTTTGGCAAACTTCACATTAACCTTGATACCGGTTTCCGCGGTAAATTCCTTGAACATCGGCTCAACAAGGAAAGGCTGGCGGTAAGAATAAACATTCACTTCTTCCGCAGCCATCGCAGCCTGTGGGGCAGCCAATCCGGCCAAAATAGCAGTCGCCAACAGCTTCTTCATAGGTGATCCCTTAACGTAACGATAAATGTAATGATAATGTTTCTCAATAGCGAATGATTATAATGTAGCCCACTCATAACGCAATGGCTTGTAACAAATACAAACAAAAAAAAAGCATCCTCGCGGACGCTTTTTTCAAAAGATGTGATTTAAATATATGTTACTTATTTCACACTAACAAACTCAGGGTAGGCATCGATACCGCAATCGTGAAGGTCCATGCCCGCCAGCTCTTCCTCTTCGGTTACGCGAATACCTACGGTGTACTTCAGCACCGCCCATACCGCCAGACTTGCACCAAATACCCAGCCGAAGATAACCACAGCCCCTAGCAACTGGGCCCCAAAGGTGGCATCTGCATTGCTAAACGGCACGACCATCAGGCCGAAGATACCGCACACACCGTGGACTGAAATCGCACCGACCGGATCATCAATCTTAATTTTATCCAAGCCGACAATACTGAAGACCACCAGAGCACCGGCAATCACACCGATACCAACAGCTGCCAATGGCGATGGTGACAGCGGGTCGGCGGTAATGGCAACCAGGCCGGCCAAGGCACCGTTGAGGATCATCGTCAGATCCGCCTTGCCCCACGTTGTCTTGCACACAGCCAGCGCCGCAATCGCACCTGCCGCAGCAGCCGCATTGGTGTTAAGGAAGATCTGACCGACAGCTGTCGCGTTCTCAAAGTCAGACACCATCAGCTGCGAGCCGCCGTTAAAGCCGAACCAGCCAAACCACAGGATGAAAGTACCCAGTGTCGCCAATGGCATGTTTGAGCCCGGGATTGGGTAGATTTCACCGTTCTTGCCGTATTTCCCCTTACGGGCACCCAGCATCAGAACACCTGCAAGCGCCGCCGCCGCACCGGCCATATGCACAATCCCCGAGCCGGCAAAGTCGCTAAAGCCCGCTTCAGAAAGGAAGCCGCCGCCCCATGTCCAATACCCTTCCACCGGATAGATAAACGCGGTCAGCACCACCGAGAAGATAAGGAATGAAGCCAGCTTCATGCGCTCTGCCACGGCACCGGATACCACCGACATTGCCGTCGCGACAAAGACCACCTGGAAGAAGAAGTCGGACTCCAGCGAGTGGTCAGCCCCCTCAGCCTGGGTACCTATCAACATCCCGATAGAAGGCAGCCATCCGCCCTCGCCGTTATCGACATACATGATGTTGTAGCCCACGATCAGGTACATGGTACAGGCAATGGCATACAAACAGATGTTCTTGGTCAGGATCTCTGTGGTGTTTTTCGAGCGGACCAGCCCGGCTTCAAGCATCGCGAACCCCGCGGCCATCCACATTACCAGTGCCCCTGACAGCAAAAAGAAAAAGGTGTCGAGTGCATAGCGCAACTCTGTAACGGTTGTTGTCAATTCCATAGCTTTGTCCCCTGTCTCCTAATACTTACAGTGCTTCCATATCTACTTCGCCAGTACGGATCCGCACGGCATGGTCAAGGTCGTAGACGAATATCTTGCCATCGCCGATCTTGCCGGTCTGGGCCGCTTTGGAAATCGCGTCGATGATGGCATCGAGGTTGTCGGACTGGGTGGCGATCTCCAGTTTCACCTTGGGTAGGAAATCAACCTGATACTCGGCCCCACGGTACAGCTCGGTATGGCCCTTCTGGCGGCCGAAGCCTTTCACTTCGGTCACCGTCATTCCCTCGACCCCGACATCGGCCAGTGCTTCGCGTACATCGTCTAACTTGAATGGCTTGATAATTGCGTTAATTAGTTTCATTCGCTGCTCCTCACAAACTGCATTCCCTCTTAATCACAATTAATTAACAAACAAGCACCGTGCCAACTTTTTATTCTCTTAATTATCATTAGGTTAATGATATCCCTATACCACCAACAAAAAAGGCCGCACCATATTGGTGCGGCCTTTTCACTATAAACAGGCATTCCGTGCCTTTATGGGGCATCCCCCTATCCAAGCCGATTAAAAACGCGTGACAAACGCCCGCCAGGCATCGAGCACCTGAGCAAAATCCTCAAACCCACAGACGGCGATGGCTTCCTCGTCATAAAAATCCATGTTGTCTTCAAGTTCGGTATCATCTTCTGAAAACAGATAGTTAGCCTGAACAACCACTTCATTGTCCTGCAGGGTAAGCGTCAGCTCGTCGCCCACCATCCGCCATTCTTGAGTGCTGTTCTTGAGTGCACCAAGCTGGGACATCACCGTATCCATCAGCGCAAAGTCCTTACCCGCCACTTCCACCAACCAGCGTCCCAAGACCTCGTGGCCCATTGAAAAGACAGCATGATAACTGCCATCTAATGTGTTCTTCTTAAAATCGTAATCCATAGCGGCCCCTTACACGCCATCAATGACAAGCGTGCGGAGAGTGATACACTTTGACCACGCCCCAGCATGCGCTCACGGTGCGCACATTTTCAGGATCTGACACAGAAATGCAACTCAACGCCACCATTGCCCGCCAAATCGTCGAGCGGGCCATGAAGATCATCCGGCATTCGGTCAATGTCATGGACGAATACGGCAGGATTATCGGGTCCGGCGACCCTTCCCGCCTCAACCAGCGCCACGAGGGAGCGATCCTTGCCCTCAACGACAACCGGGTGGTCGAGATCGATCCTGCCACCGCCCTCCAGCTCAAAGGGGTCAAACCGGGCATCAACCTGCCGATCCTGTTCCGCGACCAAGCCATCGGTGTGGTGGGAATTTCCGGCGAGCCCGAACAAGTGCGCAACTACGGTGAGCTGGTGAAGATGACCGCCGAACTCATCGTCGAGCAAGAAGCACTGATGGCACAAGTCCAGTGGAACAAGCGCCACCGCGAGGAACTGGTCCTCCAGCTGATCCGCGGCAGCGAGCTCAACGAGAACCAGCTGCTGTCGATAGCCCAGAAACTGGCACTGGATCTCTCCCAGCCCCGCATTGCCGCCATCGTCAAGGTGTTGCCATCGGCAGGGGAAAACCTCTCGCTCGAACACCTCCAGCGCATGGTCCATCTGCTCGAATACCCAGAGCGCGACAACCTGGTGGGGATCGCCTCGGTCTCGATGAATGAAATCGTGGTCCTCAAGCCAATATCCCTGAGCGGTGACAGTTGGTCCAAAGAGGTCGAGAGAAAGCGCCTCGACAAGCTCCTGCGCCGGGTCGCCAAGGAGAGCCAGTTCACGATCCGAATCGCACTCGGCGAATACTTTCCCGGCCTGCAGGGACTATCACGATCCTACCTCACAGCCCAAGCAACCCTGGAGTCGGATCGCTCCGGCGAGACGGTTCTGTTCTACCAAGACCACATCCTGCCGGTCCTGCTTAGCAGCCTCAAACAGGACCGCTGGCGCTACGAGCAGCTGATGCAGCCCCTGCATTTGCTCCGGGCCAATGACCCCCGCGGAACACTGCTACGGACCCTTGAAGTATTTTTTGCCCAGAATTGTGATTTGGCTCAAACCTGCGAAGCCCTCCACATCCACCGCAATACCCTGCGCTATCGCCTTGAGCGAATAGAGCAAGAAACCCTATTAAGTTTCAACAACATAAGTGATAAAACACGTCTCTACCTCGCCATCTGCGGCTGATCAAAAAAACTCAATTTGTGCATCCGCACAAATAAACACGTCTGAGGTGATGCATTTTCGTCACCTCGCCTAAAGCTAAAAACTGCCCTGCCGCGTAAAGTCCAGCGCAACAACGCATTCTCGCTTTCTCTGACATGGAATACAGCAATGGTAGAAGTCTCAACCCTCGGCGCCCTTGCCGCCCTGATTGTGGCCATTAGCCTCATTTTGAAAAAAGTCCCGCCTGCCTACGGCATGATCATTGGCGCCCTTGTCGGCGGTATTGTCGGCGGCGTCTCGCTGACCGATACCGTCAACCTGATGATCGGCGGCGCTCAGGGCATCGTCACAGCCGTGCTGCGTATCCTCGCTGCCGGCGTTCTGGCCGGGGTGCTGATTGAGTCCGGCGCGGCGACAACCATTGCCGAAACCATCGTCAAGAAAGTCGGCGAGACCCGTGCCCTGCTGGCACTGGCCGTCGCCACCATGATCCTGACCGCTGTCGGCGTATTCGTCGATGTGGCGGTGATCACCGTCGCGCCTATCGCGCTGGCCATTGCCCATCGTGCCGACCTCTCCAAGATGGCGATCCTGCTGGCCATGGTCGGCGGCGGCAAGGCGGGCAACGTGATGTCGCCGAACCCGAATGCCATTGCCGCAGCCGATGCCTTCAACGTCCCGCTGACCTCCGTGATGGCAGCAGGCGTGATCCCTGGGCTATGCGGTATGGTCTTCGCCTACTTCATCGCCAAGAAACTGGTCAACCGCGGCAGCAAGGTCCAGCAGCACGAAGTCGTTACCGTAGACCACAGCCGCCTGCCGACATTTGGTGCCGCCATCGTCGCCCCGCTGGTCGCGATTGCCCTGCTGGCCCTGCGCCCAATCGCAGGACTCAATGTCGACCCGCTGATCGCCCTGCCCCTTGGCGGCCTGATCGGTGCCGTCGTAATGGGACGCTTCCGTGACAGCAACCACTTTGCCGTCTCCGGCCTAACCCGCATGGCTCCGGTTGCCGTCATGCTGCTCGGTACAGGTACCCTTGCCGGCATCATTGCCAACTCCGGCCTCAAGAGCGGCCTGATCGATGTGCTGACCGCCTCCGGCCTGCCGTCTTACCTGCTGGCACCAATCTCCGGTGCACTGATGTCACTGGCCACTGCCTCGACAACCGCTGGCACGGCCGTGGCTGCAAGTGTCTTCAGCCATACGATTCTCGAGTTGGGTGTACCAGCTCTTGCCGGCGCGGCGATGATCCATGCCGGTGCGACGGTGCTCGACCACATGCCGCACGGCAGCTTCTTCCATGCCACCGGCGGTGCCGTCCACATGGACATGCAAGAGCGCCTCAAGCTGATCCCTTACGAGTCAGCAGTCGGCCTTATGATCGCCATTGTTTCAACCCTTATCTTCGGTGTTTTCGGTCTGTTCGTTTAAGGAATCCCAGCCATGAAAATTGTTATTGCTCCTGATTCATACAAAGAAAGTTTAACGGCGATGGAAGTTGCCACGGCAATCGAAGCTGGCTTCCGCGAAGTATTGCCCGATGCCGACTACCACAAGCTCCCGATGGCCGACGGCGGCGAGGGCACCGTCCAGTCGCTGGTGGATGCCACCGGTGGCACGATTATCAACCACCCGGTCACCGGCCCGCTTGGCGAGCAGGTTGACGGCTTCTACGGCCTGCTGGGTGACGGTCGTACGGCGGTGATCGAGATGGCCGCGGCCTCAGGCCTGCACCTTGTCAGCCCGGCGCAACGCAACCCGCTCAAGACCACCACCTTCGGCACCGGCGAGCTAATCAAGGCCGCACTGGACAAGGGGGTCGAGCATATCATCGTAGGGATCGGCGGCAGCGCAACCAATGACGGCGGGATCGGTATGGCCCAAGCCCTTGGGATCCGCCTGCTTGATACAAATGGCGAAGTGGTCGGTTTCGGCGGTGAGGCTCTAAGCCGGATTGCCAGCATCGATATGGCGGGGCTCGACCCGCGCCTTGCCACGGTCAGACTGGAAGTGGCTTGCGACGTCGACAACCCGCTATGCGGCCCGAAAGGAGCCTCGCAGGTGTTCGGCCCGCAAAAAGGGGCAACGCCGGAGATGGTCGCGCAGCTTGACGCCAACCTCGCCCACTATGCTGCGATCATCAAAGCCCAGCTCGGGCGCGATGTGAAAGAGATGGCCGGTGCCGGTGCGGCTGGTGGAATGGGCGCGGCCCTGCTTGGCCTGCTAAATGCCAGCCTGCGCCCGGGGATCGAGATCGTGATGGATGCGGTCAACCTAACCGATATCGTTGCTGATGCCGATCTGGTGATCACCGGTGAAGGCCGTATTGATAGCCAGACTATTCACGGCAAGACCCCGATTGGGGTTGCCCGTACCGCGAAGAAATTCCACTTGCCGGTGATCGGTATTGCCGGCTGTCTGGCTGCCGACTGCGATGCCGTTTACGACCACGGTATCGATGCTGTCTTCAGTGTCGTGCCCCGCGCGATGACGTTGCCCGAAGCATTAGACGAGGCCGCTTTCAACCTCCAGATGACCGCCCGCAATATCGCCGCCATGGTCACTGTCGGCCGACGCTAATTACCGTCCCCATCAAGTCAAAAAAGGCAGGTGCCCAACCTGCCTTTTGCATCTGCCCCCACCGCTGTTACCGCCATCACAAAACCGTATTCCCATTGCCGATATTCAGCACAGGCTAACCACAACCGTAGTCTAATGGGAACACACTCCACTCTTCCCATTCAGAAGGATATGGCTTATGGATAGATTTCTCGCTTTTCTCTCGGGCCGCAACAATGCCCACCGTCTCGATGATATCCTGCTTCTGTTACTACGCCTGGCAACCGGCGGTGCGATGCTGGCCCACGGCATCGGCAAAATTTTCCAGTTCGGTGATCTGGCCCCGACCTTTGCCGACCCGCTCGGTATCGGCACGAGCGCCAGCCTTGTCATCGTTATACTCATCGAAATCATGGCTTCACTGGCCATTTTGGCAGGTATGCTAACCCGCCTGTTCGCCCTGATCCTGCTGCTTACCATGACAGTGGCCACCTATACCACCAGCACCACGACAGGCTGGACCAGCGCCGAGCCAATGTTCCTCTATGCCATGCTCTACCTCACCTTACTGATTCAAGGTGGAGGCCGACTCAGCGCCTCGCACTACTGGCTGGCCAAACGCAGCAAAACCAAACCGGCCCTGCAAACCGCCTAAAAAAGAAAACGCCTCCGAGGAGGCGTTTTTATTTGGCAAATAACCCTAAATCTGGGGGATCAGGCAGGCTGCTGCACAATCACCTCATCGGCTACCTTGGTGTACTGCTCCATTCGGTGGAAATTAAGGTAACGGTAGGTATCCGCCGCCGTGGCATCGATCTGCTTAGCATATTCAAGGTACTCCTCGAGCGTCGGGATCCGCCCGAGAATTGCCCCTACCGCCGCCAGTTCGGCCGACGACAAGTACACGTTCGCGCCAGTCCCCAAACGGTTAGGGAAGTTACGGGTCGAGGTCGACATCACTGTTGCCTTGTCGGCCACCCGAGCCTGGTTACCCATACAGAGCGAACATCCCGGTGTTTCAATCCGTACCCCAGCTCGGCCAAAAATGCCGTAGTAACCTTCTTCGGTTAGCTGATCCTTGTCCATCTTGGTCGGTGGAGCCACCCATAAACGGGTATCCAGCTGGCCGCCGAATTTCTCGAGCAACTTGCCGGCTGCACGGAAGTGACCAATATTGGTCATACACGAACCGATAAATACCTCGTCAATTTGGGTACCCTGGACCTCGGACAACAACCGGGCATCATCAGGATCGTTCGGCGCACAGAGAATGGGCTCTTTGATATCAGCCAGATCGATTTCGATCACATGGGCGTATTCCGCATCACTGTCTGCCGTCATCAATTCAGGGTTGGCAAGCCATGCTTCCATCGCACTGATACGACGCTCAATGGTACGGCGGTCACCATAGCCCTCGGCTATCATCCACTTAAGCATAACGATGTTCGATTCGAGGTACTCGGCTATCGATGCCTGCGACAATTTCACCGTACAGCCAGCAGCGCTTCGCTCTGCCGAGGCATCTGACAGTTCGAACGCCTGCTCGACCGTTAAGTGCTCAACCCCTTCAATTTCCAACACGCGGCCAGAGAATTCGTTGATCTTTCCGGCTTTCTCTACCGTCAACAGCCCTTGCTGAATCGCGTAGTAAGGGATGGCATGAACCAGATCGCGCAAGGTGATCCCTTCTTGCATCTCGCCTTTAAAGCGCACCAGAATCGACTCGGGCATATCAAGAGGCATCACCCCAGTTGCCGCCGCAAAAGCCACCAGGCCGGAACCGGCAGGGAAAGAAATCCCCAGAGGGAAGCGAGTATGGGAGTCACCGCCAGTACCGACGGTATCCGGCAGCAACATGCGGTTGAGCCATGAGTGAATAACACCGTCACCCGGACGCAAAGATACCCCGCCTCGATTCATAATAAAATCAGGCAGCGTATGGTGCGTATTCACATCGATCGGTTTTGGGTAAGCCGACGTATGGCAGAACGACTGCATGGTCAGCTCAGCAGAAAAACCTAGACAGGCTAAATCTTTCAATTCGTCGCGGGTCATCGGACCGGTGGTATCCTGCGAGCCCACCGTGGTCATCTTAGGCTCACAATAGGTACCAGGGCGGATGCCTTCCACACCACAGGCTTTACCGACCATCTTCTGGGCCAGCGTATAGCCCTTGCCTGAGTCCTCGACGGCCACCGGACGGCGGAACACATCAGAAGACGGCAGGCCCAAAGACTGGCGCGCACGATCAGTCAGGCCACGGCCGATGATCAATGGAATACGGCCACCAGCACGCACTTCGTCAATCAGCACATCGGTCTTCAGACCAAAAGTCGATACCAGTTCGTCTGATTCATGGCGACGCACCTCGCCCTTGTAAGGGTAGACATCAATCACATCACCCATATTGAGTGCGGTAACATCAACTTCGATCGGCAAGGCACCGGCATCTTCCATGGTATTGAAGAATATCGGGGCAATTTTGCCGCCCAGTACATAGCCTCCCGCACGCTTGTTAGGCACGCAGGGGATATCATCGCCCATAAACCACAGCACCGAGTTGGTCGCCGATTTACGCGACGAACCGGTTCCGACCACATCGCCGACGTACACGAGTTGGTGGCCTTTTTGCTGGAGCGCCTCTATTTGCTTAATCGGGCCAATACTGCCGGGCTGATCGGGCTCGATGCCATCACGGACGTTCTTGAGCATCGCCAGTGCATGCAACGGGATATCCGGACGTGACCAAGCATCAGGCGCTGGCGAAAGATCATCGGTATTGGTCTCACCGGTGACCTTAAACACTGTCAGGGTGATTTTCTCGGCGAGTTCAGGCTTAGACAGGAACCATTCGGCGTCAGCCCAAGATTGCAGCACAGCCTGGGCGTAGGCATTGCCAGCCTTGGCCTTTTCCTCCACATCATAGAAGGCATCGAACATCAGCAAGGTGTGGGACAGGGCCTTGACCGCCACCGGCGCCAACTCGGCATCATCGAGTAGGGAGATCAACGGCTCGATGTTGTAACCGCCTTGCATCGTTCCCAGCAACTCAGCCGCCTTGACCGGAGTAACGATAGGCGAAACCGCCTCGCCGGTTGACAGTGCAGCCAAAAAGCCGGCTTTTACATACGCCGCTTCGTCAACCCCCGGCGGGATACGATTTTCAAGCAGATCAAGCAAGAAGGATTCCTCTCCTGCTGGCGGGTTCTTCAATAACTCAACCAGAGAAGCTGCCTGCTCGGCATCGAGAGGCTTTGGAACAATTCCTTCAGCTGCACGTTCTTCGACGTGTTTACGGTAGGCTTCAAGCACGACATATTCCTCATTCTAGGTTTGGCCAAGACGCCAAACATCCTTGGAAGTGATTGATCACCCGACATGCTGCAATGAGGCTTATCCTGCCACACACTAAACGGTTACCCGGCGGGAAACGCCTCAACATTAGCCTAGGGAGACCAAAACCGTTTATTCAGCATACCAGTTTTAACGTAAAGTTAAAATCCACTCGTTTTTTACAACATTCACAGATTTTGAATAAATTTACAGCGCACCGCCAAAGAACAGATAGAACGAATTATTGTTTTGCTCCGTCTGACCATACGCCACAATCAAGGGCCCCAACGGGGTGGTAATGCCCGTGAAAACACTGCCCGCCGTATATAGGGGCCTGTCACTGAACCCGAGTTCTGGGTCGTTGTATACCCCGCCATACTCCACGGATCCCCCAAGAAAGACCGATGACTTGAACAAACCAAAATCCTGCTCGGCGAGGTGGTAGCGATATATCGCAGCCCCAAAGAGCTTATTGTTGCCAGTCAGGCCATTTTTAGGGATCCCGGAAAGGTTTAGAAACCCCCCTATCTCCTTGGGATCCACCAACGCCGACAGGGTATAGTCAATCTGCCCATACTCCGCCTTCCCCATGAAGGTGTGGTTGCCAAAGGTATACGCACCACGCCAGTTAACATCGAGCTCAAAGGCCATATCACGATTGGAAACATTGCCGTCATCATAGTTCTCGTCGGACAACGCCATCGACACATCCACCGAGTTTCCCCATTTGGGCAGCATAAAATCATCAAGGGTATCGAGCTGGTAGCTAACATAGACCGCCTTGCTTTCTCGCTTCCCCGCACTAACGCCGGGCACCCCAACATATTCGGTATCACCGTAAATATAGCGAGCCCCAAGTCTGAACTCCTGCCACAGTTCGGGCTGCCACCCTACGGAGCTATCGAGGATATAGTCGGTGTAGGTCGCGGGAATAAAAAAGCCGATATCATCCAGCGAGGGTTCATCGCCGGAAAAAATAATATTCTTGTCCGCAATTTTGTATTCGGCCGAAAACAGGGTGAACAAATTCGGTTCGTTGATAAACGGCAGGTACAGCTCGGTGGCGATACGCTTATCGGTACCGTATTCCAGCTCACTCCGCCACTCTGCACCTGCTTGGTTCAACCCGGTAACATTGAAAGCCACCCCTATCGAGTAATCGGTACTGTTTTCGAAATCATCCTCAAGGGCAAAACGCAAATCGATAAAATTCGGCCCCCAGCTTTTCTCCCTGACATCCAACAAAATGGCATTGTTGCCCGCGGGGTTTTCCTCTATTCGGTAATCAACCCGCTCGAACCGATCCAACGCATAGAGGTTGCGCACACTCTCGGCCAGCTGCTCCGAGGTGATAGTATCGCCCGCTTCCAACTGAAGCCGATCCAGCAGCACCGAATCGGCAAAGCTGCTGTTGTTCACCAATATCAATTCATCAATATGGAGCTGATCGAGGTAACTCAGGTCA
The DNA here is from genome assembly GCF_001029445.1 of Photobacterium aquae. Classification (GTDB taxonomy): domain Bacteria; phylum Pseudomonadota; class Gammaproteobacteria; order Enterobacterales; family Vibrionaceae; genus Photobacterium; species Photobacterium aquae. The sequence continues at coordinate 121,428 of NZ_LDOT01000011.1, read as the reverse complement.
CGTCGGCGCAACTGCTTGTGATCGACATAATCTTGAAACCATACCGCCTGCCCCATCGGCGCAAGCGTCAACGCCTCTGACATCGTCGCTTGATAGCCCCGTTCAAAGGCCTCCGGCATCTTGGCAAAATCGGCCGTGTTAATCCCCTGAATAGCAGGCCGGATCAACAGGTCACCGCCCTTCAGCAAGGCGATCTGCCGCTTTGAATTGTCACGCACCATGAAATCCGTCAGCTGATCCATTACCGCGAAATAGTTGCTGAGCTCATCTCGCGATTTGAAGTCGTTGCTGATATCAACCGCGATAACAATATCGGCCCCCATGGCGCGTACGACATCCACCGGCAGATTGTTGGTGATCCCACCATCAACCAGCAGCCGCCCCTGCAGGTTCATCGGCGGCAACAGCCCCGGAATCGACATGCTGGCCTGCATCGCCTCGGCTAAATCGCCACGGTCCAACACCACGGGCTTGAGAGTCTCAATATCTGTCGCCACCGCCCGAAACGGAATCACCAAGTCATCGAAACTATCGAATACCGGCAAGTTGCCCGATGTTGTCCGTAGGATCTCGCCCATCGTCTGCCCCTGGACAATCCCCCGCGGCGCTTTGAGCTCCCACCAATCAAAGCCGATTTCACTTTTGATCTGGAAGCGATCCTCCTGCTGCTTTTCCCGTACCCGACGATCGCTGCGCTCAACCCGATCCTGATAGCCTCGCTCCCAGTCCACGCTCGTCAGCAACGATTCAATTTCGTCGGCACTCATCCCCGTTGCATATAATCCGCCGACATAGGCACCCATGCTGGTTCCGGCGATATAATCCACAGGGATATGAAGCTCTTCAAGGGCCTTGAGCACCCCGACATGGGCTGCACCCTTGGCCCCGCCGCCGCCCAATACGACCCCGATCTTCGGTCGCTGTATCTCATGGGCCTCGACCTTTACCGGAAATACACCTATCGCAAGAAAAAATAAGATGAAAATCACTAAAGATATGAATCGATATTGCAGATATACATACACGCTATGCGTTGCCTCAAACTTTTCAAAATCATACAGTGGCGACAAAACTCACGAGCGAGTTATTCGCTCAAACAACACCAAAAGTAAATGACTATGAAGCTCAACCAGTTCACCATCAAGCAGAAGCTGATCTTGGCTATCATCATTGCCGTCCTTGCCTCAACGTTACTCGTTGGCATTATTAGCCAAAAGCAGGCCCGCCATGTGGTCGAAACCCGCCTACTGGAGTCTGAGCTACCTGCGACACTGATGCAAATCCGCAACAATATCGACAAAGAAGTCTCCATCATACAAGGAGCCGCTCAGCAACTCGCCACCAGCCGCTTTATCACCGACCTCTACCATGATGGTCGCAGCCAAGCAGACGAAGCTAAAATCGTCCAGCAACTCAATGATATCAAAAACCAATACGGCTTGTTTGATGCGTCTGTTGCAGACCGTACTACCGGTGATTACTGGAACCAAAATGGCTTTCTACGCCGCCTAAACCGCCAACAGGACAGCTGGTTCTTCGGGTTTACCCAAGGCGGGCAAGCACGCTCGCTCAGCGTATTCAAAGAAAGCAATGGTGACGTAAAGCTGTTTATCAACTATCAGCAGCTCAACGGCAAAGGAATGGCAGGACTGTCGAAATCCCTTGATGAAATGGTTTCATTCATCAACCAATTCAAAATCGAACAGACCGGTTTCGTCTATCTGACCGATGCCAGTGGCAACATCAAGCTCCACCGTAATGACAGCATTATCGATAAACAATCGCTTTCGGGGCTCTACGGCAGCCAGCAAGCCGGCAAATTGCTGATCAAGGACAATATCAACATTACTCAAATCGAGCACAACGGCCAGAAACTCCTCTTGGCAAGCAGCTATATCCCATCAATGGACTGGTTTGTCGTAGCTCAAGTGCCATTGGAAGAGGCCTTTACCGCCCTTGATAGCGCCCGCGAGCAGATCATGCTGTGGACAGCCGGTATCGCCGCCTTGTTCGCCCTGCTGGCTATCTGGCTAGGCAGCAACATTACTCGACCTATCACCCGCTTGGCTGATGTATTCAAAGATCTCGGCGAAGGCGAAGGCGACCTTCGCCACCGTATCGATGTCGACGGCAATGATGAGATTGCCCAACTATCGAACGGGTTCAATAGCTTTATCAGTAAAATCCATGCTTCTGTCCGTGACGTGGCCGAAACAGGCAACAGCCTGCGAGAGGCCGCCGAAGCCGTTGCACAGCAAGCGGAATTCACCCTAGATAACAGCCATAGCCAGCGTGACCGTACCCTTCAGGTCGTGACCGCTATCAACCAGATGGGGGCGACGGTCAACGAAATTGCCTGCAACGCCGCTCAAGCTGCCGAGGCAACCCAAAATGCCGAGGCGGAGACCCAAACCGGCCACGCCGTTGTCGGCCAGGCCCGCGATGCCATCAACCAACTGTCACGCGATGTCATCCAAGTCAGCGAAGTTATCGAGTCTCTGGCCAACAATACCCAGGCGATCGGCAGCATCCTTGACGTGATCCGGGGGATATCAGATCAAACCAACCTTCTTGCGCTCAATGCCGCCATCGAGGCTGCCCGCGCCGGCGAGCAAGGGCGCGGATTTGCAGTGGTGGCCGACGAGGTACGCAGCCTAGCCAGTCGCACCGCCGATTCAACGGATGAAATCCAGTCGATGATCAACCGCCTTCAGGAAGAGGCTGGCAATGCAGTCAACGCGATGGTTCAAAGCCGCCAGCTAAGCGCGGAAGGTGTCTCGGCTGCAGACGAAGCCTCTGCCGCTCTGGACTCGATTGCCGAACGCATCACCCTGATTGCAGACATGAATACCCAGGTTGCCACGGCTACCGAGGAACAATCCACGGTCGTCAATAATATCCACGGTAACATCGAGGAGATTAATGACACCACCCATCGCACAACGGATACCGCGGGTGAATTGGCACAATCAAGCCAAAACCTCCGCGCTCTGTCCCAGCGTCTTGATAGCATGGTCGGGACATTCAAGCTGTAAAGCTTAGGATCTCCCCATCGATCTCCCCTTTTATCTAAAGGGGAGATCTGCCACTCGATATCCCCTCGCTTTACCCTACCCTCTTTCAATCTGCAATAGCCAAAAAACGCAAAATAACATTATGCTACCCTACAGGTATTTTGTGAGCCCCCCCGGATTTTAGCTGACCACAGAGGGGTATTTTGACGGCTCAATTTGAGCAACCTAGAAGCCCACACTATGAAACTCAGCACCATTGCCATCACCTCTCTGCTTGCCTGTGCTTTCGCCTCAGGATCCACTTTTGCCGATCCCAAAGAGCCGGGAACAGAACAAGGTTACAGTACGATTGAAATCATGCAGCAGGGCGAGCCCGCCCAGCTCCATTGGGTCTCAGTGGAAGATATCGAGAATAGCCTAGAGGGCAAGCCCCCTATGGCCGTCGGCTTTGACATCGATGATACGGTACTCTTCAGCTCGCCGGGCTTCTACCGGGGCCAGCAAGAGTACTCTCCAAACGGTTACAGCTATCTGAAGAAACAACAGTTCTGGGACAAAATGAACTGTGAATGGGAAAAATTCAGCCTACCGAAGACCATCGGCCAGAAGCTGATCAGCATGCACCAAAAACGTGGTGACGATATTTACTTCATTACAGGTCGCTCCCCTTCCGCATGCGAAATATCGACTCAGTACCTCAAAGACACCTTCGGTATAGAGAACATGCACAAGGTGATTTTTGCCGGCTCGAGCAAAACCGAGTACACCAAAACCAAACACATCAAGGATCACAATATCAAGATGTACTACGGGGATTCCGACGGCGACATTATCTCGGCGCGGCAGGCCGGCGCAGAAGGCTTGCGGATTATGCGCAGCGCCAACTCAAGCTACAAACCCGTACCGCAAAATGGCATTTATGGGGAAAGAATCGTGGAGGACTCCCAATACTAGCCAAGCTGAATACCTGGCACAAAAAAAGCGCCCGAGGGCGCTTTTTCATTATCTTCGTAAGGTAAGAATTACTTCTTACGCTTAACCGCTTTTGCGTTCGGCAGGTCAGTGATTGAACCTTCGAAGACTTCAGCGGCAAGACCCACTGATTCGTGCAGTGTTGGGTGGGCGTGGATAGTCAGAGCGATATCCTCTGCATCACAGCCCATCTCGATCGCTAGACCGATTTCACCCAGTAGCTCACCACCGTTAGTACCAACGATTGCACCACCGATCACGCGGTGTGTGTCTTTGTCGAAGATCATCTTCGTCATACCGTCAGCACAGTCAGATGCGATTGCACGGCCAGATGCAGCCCAAGGGAAAGTCGCAACTTCGTAGTTGATGCCTTCCGCCTTCGCTTCTTTCTCGGTCTTACCAACCCATGCCACTTCTGGCTCAGTGTAAGCGATTGAAGGGATAACCTTAGGATCGAAGTAGTGCTTCTTGCCAGAGATAACCTCTGCCGCTACGTGGCCTTCATGCACGCCTTTGTGAGCGAGCATTGGCTGACCAACGATATCACCGATAGCATGGATGTGGGCAACGTTAGTACGCATCTGCTTGTCTACGTTGATGAAACCGCGCTCGTCAACTTCGATGCCCGCTTTCTCTGCGTCGATCAGCTTACCGTTTGGTACACGGCCGATAGCCACAAGCACTGCATCGTAACGAACTGGCTCGGCTGGTGCTTTCTTGCCTTCCATCGATACGTAGATGCCGTCTTCCTTCGCTTCAACCGCAGTAACTTTGGTTTCAAGCATCAGGTTGAATTTCTTCTCGATACGCTTGGTGAAGACCTTGATGATGTCTTTATCAGCAGCAGGGATCACCTGATCGAACATTTCCACCACATCGATCTGAGAACCCAGTGAGTGGTATACCGTACCCATTTCAAGGCCGATGATACCGCCGCCCATAACCAGCAGCTTCTCTGGAACTTCACGCAGCTCAAGTGCGTCCGTTGAATCCCAAATACGTGGATCTTCGTGCGGAATGAACGGCAGCTCGATTGGACGAGAACCGGCAGCAACGATCGCATTGTCGAAGTTTACGGTAGTCTGGCCGTCAGCACCTTCCACAACGATAGTATTAGGGCCGGTGAATTTACCGTAACCGTTAACCACGTTAACTTTACGCATCTTGGCCATACCGCCAAGACCGCCAGTCAGCTGGGTGATAACTTTGTCTTTCCACAGACGGATCTTGTTGATGTCTGTCTGAGGCTCGCCGAATACTACGCCGTGCTCGGCCATTGCTTTTGCTTCTTCGATAACTTTCGCAACGTGAAGCAGTGCTTTAGAAGGAATACAGCCAACGTTTAGACATACACCACCTAGGGTGTTGTATTTTTCGATCAGCACAGTGTCCAGACCCAAGTCTGCACAACGGAATGCTGCCGAGTAACCAGCAGGGCCTGAACCCAACACCACTACCTGGGCTTTAATTTCTTTACTCATCATGACCTCGTTGTAAGTCTTTTATCCCTAACAGGCGATGTATCTCGTCATCTACTTTATCTATCAGCCGGCTAACAAGTTTACAGAGGTGTTAACAAACTGAAAAGCAAATTGACATAGCCTGTGAGCTACCCAACACTTCCATGCCGAGTAGGCATGGAAGCGGGCAAGGAAACCTTAAAGTACCAGACGGCGAATATCAGACAGACACTCGTTCAGGTACGTAATGAAGCGTGCACCTTCCGCACCGTCAATCACACGGTGGTCGTATGACAGAGACAGTGGAAGCTGCAGGCGTGGTGCGAACTCTTTGCCGTTCCACACAGGCTTCATTTCAGACTTAGATACACCCAGGATACCAACTTCAGGAGCATTCACGATTGGAGTGAACGCCGTACCGCCGATACCACCTAGGCTTGAGATAGTGAAACAGCCACCCTGCATGTCAGCAGCAGTCAGCTTGCCAGCACGGGCTTTCTTCGATACTTCTGCCAGCTCAGCAGATAGCTCGTAGATGCCTTTCTTGTTCACGTCTTTGAAGACAGGAACAACTAGGCCGTTTGGCGTATCAACCGCGATACCTACGTTTACGTATTTCTTCAGGATCAGGCTCTCACCGTCTTCTGATAGAGAAGAGTTGAACGCAGGGAACGCTTCAAGAGACTTGGCAACAGCCTTCATGATGAACACTAGCGGAGTGATCTTCATGCCGGTGTCTTTCTTCGCTTCGATCGCGTTCTGCTCTTTGCGGAATGCTTCTAGCTCAGTGATGTCTGCGTTGTCCCACTGAGTAACGTGCGGGATCATTACCCAGTTACGGTGTAGGTTGGCACCAGAGATCTTCTTGATACGAGACAGTGGCTGAACTTCAGTTTCGCCGAACTTGCTGAAGTCCACTTTTGGCCAAGGTAGCAGGCCAAGAGCTGCACCGTCACCTTTGCCAGATGCCGCAGCACCAGACTCAAGGCGCTTAAGTGCTTCTTTAACGAAGTTCTGAACGTCTTCTTTCAGGATACGGTTCTTACGGCCAGTACCCTTAACCTTAGACAGGTTAACGCCGAACTCGCGAGCAAGACGGCGAACAACAGGAGACGCATGTGCGTATTCGTTGTTTTCCTGGAAGTCACCAGTTGAAGCAGGGGCTGCTGCCGCTGGAGCCGCAGGTGCTGCAACCGGAGCTGCTGCTGGAGCAGGTGCTGCTACTGGCGCTGCGACGGCTACCGGTGCTGCGCCCGCTACTTCAAATACCATGATCAGAGAGCCAGTAGACACTTTGTCACCAGTCGCGATCTTGATTTCTTTTACTTTACCGGCAAACGGTGCTGGTACTTCCATAGAAGCCTTGTCGCCTTCTACAGTGATCAGCGACTGCTCTTCTTCTACCATGTCGCCAACAGCAACCATAATTTCAGTCACTTCAACTTCGTCGCCACCGATATCCGGTACGTTCACTTCTTTGTCAGCCGCTGCCGCAGGTGCAGCTGCAACTGGTGCTTCGGCCGCTGCAGGTGCTGCTGGCGCAGAACCGGCTGTTTCGAAGATCATGATCAATGAGCCAGTCGATACTTTATCGCCCGCTGCCACTTTGATCTCTTTTAGAACACCAGCGAAAGGTGCTGGTACTTCCATAGAAGCCTTGTCGCCTTCAACCGTCAGAAGAGACTGCTCTTCTTCGATGCTGTCGCCAACTGCAACCATGATTTCGGTTACTTCAACTTCGTCACCACCGATATCTGGCACGTGTACTTCTTTCAGTTCAGCCGCCGCTGCTGCCGCTGGAGCTGCTACTGGAGCTGCTTCCGCCGCAGGAGCAGGTGCTGCAGCTGCAGCACCCTCGGCTTCGAAAATCATGATCAGAGAACCGGTTGAAACCTTGTCGCCTTCAGCGATTTTGATTTCTTTCACGATACCCGCCTGAGAAGCAGGTACTTCCATAGAAGCCTTGTCGCCTTCTACAGTGATCAGAGATTGCTCTTCTTCAACCTTGTCGCCAACGCTTACAAGGATCTCAGTTACTTCAACCTCATCCGCACCGATGTCAGGTACATTAATTTCGATTGCCATGTTTAATTTGCCTCTTACGCGTATAGCGGGTTGATCTTGTCAGCGTCGATGTTGAACTTAGCAATTGCCTCTGCAATTACTGATTTCTCAACGTCACCACGCTTCGCCAGTTCAGTCAGCGCAGCCACTACAACGTAGCCTGCATTCACTTCGAAGTGACGGCGTAGGTTCGCACGGCTGTCAGAGCGGCCGAAACCGTCAGTACCAAGTACCTTGTAAGACTCGGTCGGCATGAACGCACGTACTTGCTCAGCGTAGTTCTTCATGTAATCCGTCGCGGCGATTGCCGGCTCAGTACCCATCGCAGTTGTGATGTAAGGTACTTTCTGCTCAGCTTCAGGATGCAGCATGTTGTAACGCTCAGCATCTTGGCCGTCACGAGTCAGCTCGTTGAATGACGTTACAGAGAACACGTCAGACGCAATACCGTAATCGTCGCTCAGAATCTGCGCCGCTTTACGAACTTCGTTCATGATCGTACCAGAGCTCATCAGCTGAACCTTGGCCTTGTCACCAGCGTAAGACTCAAGCTTGTAGATACCCTTGCGGATGCCTTCCTCAGCGCCTTCTGGCATTGCTGGCATCGCGTAGTTTTCGTTCATTACTGTTAGGTAGTAATAAACGTTCTCTTGGTTTTCACCGTACATGCGACGGATGCCGTCTTGCATGATAACCGCTAGCTCGTAAGCGAACGTTGGATCGTAAGAGATACAGTTAGGTACAGTGTTCGCCATGATGTGTGAATGGCCATCTTCGTGCTGAAGACCTTCACCGTTTAGCGTTGTACGACCGGCTGTTGCGCCCAGTAGGAAACCACGCGCTTGCTGGTCACCTGCTAGCCATGCCATGTCGCCCACACGCTGGAAGCCGAACATTGAGTAGTAGATATAGAACGGGATCATCGGTAGATCGTTGGTGCTGTAAGATGTTGCAGCAGCCACCCAAGATGCCATTGAACCTAGTTCGTTGATACCTTCCTGAAGAACCTGGCCAGATGTTGCTTCTTTGTAGTAAGAAACGATACCTTTATCTTCTGGGGTGTATTCCTGGCCGTGCGGGTTGTAGATACCCACTTGACGGAACAGACCTTCCATACCGAACGTACGTGCTTCATCACAGATAATTGGTACGATGTTCTTACCAATATTCTTATCTTTTAGCAGGATGTTCAGCGTACGCACGTAAGCCATAGTAGTGGAGATTTCACGCTTCTGTTCAACCAACAGCGGTGCAAACTCTTCTAGCTCAGGTACTTTGAACTCTTGCGTGAACTTAGGCAGACGCTTAGGCGTGTAACCGTGCAGCGCGTTACGACGAGCATGTAGGTAGTTGTACTCTGCAGAGCCTTCTTCCAGCTTCAGGTAAGGCAGGCTCTTCACGTCTTCGTCAGATACTAGATCTTGCAGGCCTAGGCGGTCACGTAGGTGAAGAACATGCGTCATGTCCATTTTCTTCACGCCGTGTGCAATGTTCTTACCTTCAGCTGCATCGCCCATGCCGTAACCTTTTACGGTTTTAGCAAGGATAACTGTCGGCTTGCCGCCTGTTTCTTTTGCATTGTTGAACGCAGCAAACAGCTTAGAAGACTCATGACCACCACGCTTAAGCGCGAAGATTTCGTCATCGGTCATATCAGCAACCAACGCTGCCGTTTCAGGGTACTTACCAAAGAAGTGCTCACGAACATAAGCGCCGTCTTTAGATTTGAATGTCTGGTAGTCACCGTCGATAGTTTCGTTCATCAACTGAAGAAGTTTACCGGTAGTGTCTTTCGCTAGTAGCGCATCCCAGTTGTTACCCCAGATAACCTTAACCACATTCCAGCCAGCACCCTTGAATAGGCCTTCTAGCTCTTGGATGATCTTGCCGTTACCCATTACTGGGCCGTCAAGACGCTGTAGGTTACAGTTGATCAGGAAGCATAGGTTGTCCAGCTTCTCACGAGCAGCAAAAGAGATTGCACCGCGTGATTCTGGCTCATCCATCTCACCGTCGCCCAAGAACGCGTATACGCGCTGTGCCGAGGTGTCTTTCAGACCGCGACCTTCAAGGTACTTAAGGAAACGCGCTTGGTAGATAGCAGAGATTGGACCCAGACCCATAGATACGGTCGGGAACTGCCAGAACTCAGGCATTAGTTTAGGGTGCGGGTATGAAGGAATACCTTTACCGTCTACTTCTTGACGGAAGTTATCTAGCTGCTCTTCAGTTAGACGACCTTCAACAAACGCACGAGAATAGATCCCCGGAGAGATGTGGCCTTGGTAGTAAACCAAATCGCCGCCATCTACTTCATTTGGTGCACGGAAGAAATGGTTGAAACATACTTCGTAGAATGCAGATGCAGACTGGTAAGAAGCCATGTGGCCACCCAGATCCAAATCTTTCTTAGAAGCACGTAGTACGATCATGATTGCGTTCCAACGGATGATGGAACGAATACGACGCTCAAGCGTTGTGTCACCTGGGTATGCAGGCTCTTGTGCCGCTGGGATCGTATTGATGTAGTTAGTAGTTACGCCAGTGGCCATATCTACGCCATCTAGACGTGCTTTGTCCAATACTTGCTCTAGCAGGTACTGCGCGCGCTCTACACCTTCTTCACGAACGACTGATTCAAGGGCTGATAGCCACTCTTGAGTTTCCAGTACGTCCACGTCATTTTTCATGACTTCAGACATGCGATCTATCCTTTAGGTTGATAATCTACAAAACAATGTCGCGACTGTTTACTACCACTCTCGGCTTATATGAGGGGTATTAATCCAGCCCATCCATGCGTTGTTGAATCCGGCGAAGTGAGCGTTCACGTCGGCTCTCTTCACGTGACAAATCCAACAATGTTTCCTCGATATAAGCCAAGTGTGCATGCGATGCCTCCCGAGCCTTTATGGGCTCACCGGAAACAATCGCTTGGACAATGTTGGCTCGGTGGTGACGCACCTTCTCCACCACCTCTGGACGGCGGTTCAGGAGCTCAAAGTTTTGTAATACGTTTTGCTCCAGCAGCGGAGCCAAGCTCCGAACTATATGCAGCAGTACCACATTATGAGCGGACTCGGTGACCGCAATCAGGTACTGCATCACGGCGGCGGCCTCGGCCGGCAAATCGCCTTGCTGCTGGGCATCCCGGATCCGCTGATGGCAGTCACGAATCCGGTTGAAATCTTCGTTATTGCCGCGCAATGCGGCATAGTAGGCTGCCAGCCCTTCTAGGGCATGGCGTGACTCAAGTAGGTCAAATTGGGTTTCCGGGTTTCCGGCCAACAGCTCCAGCAGTGGTTCGGAAAAGCTCTGCCATAGCTTTTCCGTCACAAAGGTACCGCCACCCTGTCGACGGGTAAGCAGTTTGCGGGCTTCTAGACGCTGGATAGCTTCACGGACCGAAGGGCGAGACACATCGAACTGGCGCGCCAACTCACGCTCTGGCGGGAGTTGCTGACCCGGCGAGAGAATACCCTCGAGGATCAATCGCTCTACTTCCTGCTCGATGGCATCAGAGAGCTTAGGCTGGCGAATTCGTTTATAAGTCATTTGTTATTCTGTATTCGTTGTACTTATTTGTGGCTCGTAAATCCGTTGTGCGGATAATTGGTATTACCAATTTAACGATATGGAGAAAGTTTACAGAAATAATTGAGGATGTCCACCAACAACTTGACGGAAATCATGGAACAGGGGGGGATTTAACAAAAATTTCAAATAATGAAAACTTATTAAAACATTATAAATGTAAGCGCTGAACTGCGTTTACGGCTAAATAGAGGGTGAAAACATGCCTATGGTCTGACCAATAGCGACATGCATTCCCACCCATCATCTTTCTACCCGACCAATCTAACTGGTGGTTTATTCACCGTTATTATTCGCCAACAGGGATTTGTAATAACGCCAGTCAAATACCAAGCCAGGATCGGTCTTGCGCCCAGGGGCAATAAATTCGTGTCCGGTAATCCGGCTCATATCCATATGGGGGTAACGCGCGAGCAGCGCTTGAGTCAAAGCGACCAGTACTCGGTACTGGGCTTGGGTATAAGGGAGGGTGTCCGTTCCTTCCAGTTCGATACCAATTGAATAATCGTTGCATTTGTCCCGCCCGGCAAACTGAGATACACCGGCATGCCAAGCCCGACGATTAAACGGAACAAACTGAATAATATCCCCATTTCGCCGAATTAAACAGTGAGCAGAAACACGAAAACCGGAAATTAATGAAAAATATGGATGATCATCTGGGTTTAGCGTACCTGTAAAAAGCTGCTCGATGTAAGGGCCGCCAAATTGCCCCGGGGGCAAGCTGATATTGTGAACCACCAGCAAGGAAATATCGTCTTCATTCGACCGTTCATCGAAAAAGGGAGACAGTACATGTTTGGCGTTATCTAGCCAATGTTCTGGGTTTATGGTCAGCATGAAATAATCGGTAAAGCCGCAGTAAAGGAACCATCGAGCGATCCTTGTCAAAGCATCACGTCCTGTCAATGTGTTTGTCGATCTTGCCCTACTCTCGCGGTATTATCAGGGCGTTCAAAGGCAACGCCAGCTGAAATACTCCTTCTGTCCGTCTGCCTTTCCTACCACACCAACTAGGGATATGTCATGACTCAGATGGACACGAAACACGACAGCCAATCACGCTTCGAATACCTCATCCAACAACTTCCCGTTGATATTGCCCGTACGGTGGCCGATGCCCTACGCGAGGATCTCGGAGGCAGTGTTGATCCCACCCAAGATATTACCGCCAGCCTGATCCCGGCGGAAAACCGCAGCACAGCAACGATCATCACCCGTGAGCATGGGATCTTCTGCGGCCAAATGTGGGCTGATGAAGTATTCCGGCAGCTAGGCGGGGAAGCTCGCATTGACTGGCATGTCAAAGACGGTGATCAAGTAAGTCCTAACCAAATCCTGTGTACGCTGGAGGGCCCATCGCGGATCCTGTTGACCGGTGAACGCAATGCGATGAATTTCATTCAGACCCTATCGGGTTGCGCAACGACCACCGCCCAATATGTCAAACAGCTAGAAGGGACGAAGTGCCGCCTGCTTGATACCCGCAAGACCATCCCGGGCCTGCGCAGCGCCCTTAAATACGCCGTCGCCTGCGGGGGCGGTGCCAACCACAGGTTCGGGGTATTCGATGCCTACCTGATCAAGGAAAACCACATTATCGCCTGCGGCGGGATCCGTCAGGCCGTGGCTTCCGCCAAGCAGCTCCACCACGGCAAGCCGATAGAGGTCGAGACCGAAACCCTCGACGAACTGCAGCAGGCTATCGATGCTGGTGCAGATATCATCATGCTCGACAACTTCACCGCCGAGATGATGCGTGAGGCCGTCGCCCTCAATGCGGGCCGTGCGGCGCTGGAAAATTCCGGTAACGTCACCCTTGATACCATCCGCGAATATGCCCAAACAGGGGTCGACTATATTTCTGTCGGCGCACTGACCAAGCACCTAAAAGCCCTCGATCTCTCCATGCGCTTTAAATAAGCCGCATTCAGCCCACACGCTTTATCGGCGGACAGCAAAATATGAAGTCCGCCGAATAAATCCCTTTTGCACCTGTCCCCGCCCCAAAAATGGGGTGATTATTCCTTACTGATTTTACTCTCAGCATTTTTTCGTGTTTTCAATCGCAAAATAATATGCAATCAATGAGATATTTAGTTGATTATTTCAAACTACGCCGAGCAATTATTTTCATCTGATTCAGCGTGTTGCAGTATCAGCATATTCTTCTCGGACCAAACACTTTGCTTGTTTGCAACTTTGGAAATTTTTAAGGAAACGTAAAAATGAAATTAAAAGGACAAAAGGGTTTTACCCTGATCGAATTGATGATTGTCGTAGCAATCATCGGTATTATCTCTGCTTTTGCTATCCCAGCATACTCTGACTACACTCAGCGTACCCGCGTCGCTGGTGCTGTTACAGGTATTACAGGCTTTAAAACAGCAATAGCATTATGTGCTCAAGATCTAGGCACTCTAACTGGTTGTAACGCTGGTACAAACCAAATTCCAGCAGCCGTAGCCGCCGGTGATGCAGGGGCAACGATCTCTTATGTTGATAGTGTTGGTATAACAAATGGTGTAATTACAGTATCGTCAACAGGTGTACAAGACGATGGTACAACCAACCTTAATGTTGTATTAACTCCAACTATTGCTAACGGTGTTGTTCAATGGGATCTAACAGGTAATGGTTGTACTGTTGATGGCCGAAGCATTGATTGCTCAGGTAGCTAATGAACACCAACCTCGCCTCTATCCTGCAGCAAGCTGATTTAATCAGCCAGACGCAACACCAGCAGGTAGTGGATCTGGTTAATGCTGAGGGCACCCCCGTGCCCTCGGCGTTACTCCAACTGGGCATTATCGGCAGTAATGAGTTGGCCCGTCAGCTCGAATCCCTATTTGGACTGCCCTTGGTTGATGTTCACCACTACGACTATACCGAGTGCTGCAAAGCACTCAACCTGCGAGATCTGGTGCTGCGCCACAAAGTGCTGCCGCTCTATGTCAACGACAATACCCTGTTCGTCGGGCTCAGCGATCCCACCCGGATCGATGCACTGGACGAGTTTCGCTTTACCACCGGCAAAAATACCGAGCCGCTCCTGCTTGAGCACAAGCAGATGGACGCCGCCATTCGCCGTCTCTACGGCAGTGATATTGCAGGGATGCAGAACAACAAAGCGGGCCGCCAGGTCAGCGACGACGACCTGAGCGAATTGGTTGATTTGGCCGATGGTGAAACTGTCGATGAGGTGGCCGATATCAGTACCGATACCGCCCCAGTCAGCCGTTATATCAACCAGACCCTACTTGATGCGGTGCGTAAGAAAGCCTCGGATATCCATTTCGAACCTTATGAGGAAACTTACCGGATCCGCTTCCGCTGTGACGGGATCTTGCATCAGCATGCGACACCGCCGGCCAATTTGTCGCGCCGTTTATCGACCCGCCTCAAGGTCATGTCAAAACTCAATATTGCCGAGCGACGCCAGCCCCAAGATGGTCGGATCAAGCTTCGCCTGTCCGACACTGTTACCATTGACCTGCGGGTTTCCACCCTGCCGACGTTGTGGGGAGAAAAAATCGTCCTACGGATCCTCGATGGTACCAGTGCCACCTTGGATATCGACATTCTCGGCTATAATGCCAGCCAGAAACAGGCCTACCTTGATGCACTGAAAAAACCACAAGGGATGATCCTGATGACCGGACCGACCGGCAGCGGCAAAACCGTCTCTCTGTATACTGGTCTGAAAATTCTCAATACCGAAGAACGCAATATATCAACCGCCGAAGATCCGGTGGAAATCAACCTGCCGGGTATCAACCAGGTCCAAATAAAAAGCGCCATCGGGCTAGGCTTTGCCGATGCGCTGCGTTCATTCCTCCGTCAGGATCCGGATGTGGTCATGGTCGGCGAGATCCGTGACTTGGAAACTGGTGGTATCGCAGTAAAAGCGGCTCAAACCGGTCACTTGGTTCTCTCGACCTTGCATACCAACTCTGCCGCCGAGACCATCACCCGCCTCACCAATATGGGGATCGAGAACTTCAACTTGGCCTCCTCGCTGACCCTGATCATCGCCCAGCGCCTTGGACGGCGCCTCTGCCACCACTGCAAGCAACCTGACGATATCGACCCGTTTATCCGCGAGCAGCTTTCGATACCGCTCTCTGCCACTGTATTCAAAGCCGCCGAGCACGGCTGTGACGAATGCAACAAGGGCTACCTAGGCCGGGTCGGTATTTACGAGGTCATGCCGTTTAGCCGCGAATTGGCCGAAGCACTGATGCGCGGGGCAAGCACCATCGAGCTTGAACGCATTGCCGTCGAGCAAGGGATGCAGACCCTCAAGCATTCAGGGATCGAAAAACTGTGCGAGGGCACCACCAGCCTTCAGGAACTACAGCGGGTTATAAACCTTAGCTAGGAGATAACACGTGGATACGACCAGTAAAATCCGCTATTACCACTGGCGGGGCATCGGCCCGTCAGGCAAAAAGCTCTCAGGCATCACCCTTGGCTTCCAGGAACAGGAAGTACGCGCCAAGCTGACCGAGCAGATGATCCAAATCAAGAAGATCAAGCGCCGTCAGCCTTCAACATTGAGCAAGATCCGCAACCAGCTCAAGTCAACGGATATCACAACCATCACTCGCCAGTTAGCCACCATGCTTCACTCAGGAGTGCCAATTGTAATGGCACTCAAACTAATGTCCGACAGCCACAACAAGGCCGAGGGCCGTGCCACCTTGCAGCAAATCGCCAACCAAGTCGAATCGGGGGCCTCTTTAGCGCGTGCTTTGCGCACCAGCTCACCGCTATTTGACAACTTTTACTGTGACTTGGTCAGCACTGGTGAGCAAACCGGCCACTTAGCTGAAGTTTTCGAACGGCTTGCAACCTATCGTGAAAAGAATGAAGCGACACGCAAGAAGGTCATCAAGGCTTTAATCTATCCGACGATGGTCACCCTTACCGCAATAGCGGTCACTGTCCTCATGTTAGTTTTTGTAATCCCGCAATTCGCCTCCATATTTAAAAGTTTTGGGGCTGAGTTACCTTGGTTTACAAGGCAAATCATCAATATCTCTGAACTCTTAATCAGTTATGGTGCCTTCGTAGCTGCCGCACTCCTTATTTGCGGACTCTTATATCGACATAGTTATAAAAACTCCAAAATTATTCAACTACGTTCTCACAAAATACTTTTGCATATACCCATTATTGGTGGAGTAATGACTAAAGCCACTGTTGCCCGCTTTGCCCGGACCCTAGCGACAACCTTCAGTGCCGGCATTCCGCTACTAACCGGTCTTGAAGCTGCCGCCAAAACCTGTGGTAACCTATATATTGAAATGGCAGCGATGGAAGCCCACAAAAGCGCTGCTGCGGGAATGCCGCTTCATATCGCGATGCGCCAAAGCGAGGTCTTTCCCGAGCTAATACTGCAGATGACCATGATTGGTGAAGAATCCGGCTCACTCGATGAAATGCTCAATAAAATTGCGGCTTTGTATGAGAACGACGTTGATAATACGGTCGATAATTTAGGGAAAATTATCGAACCACTCATCATTGTCATTCTTGGTGGGCTTGTCGGAGGGCTGCTCGTGGCAATGTACCTGCCTATATTCAATTTAATGAGTGTCATTGGCTAATCATCAGCAATTACTGCACCTAAAGAAGCCGGAATCACCGGCTTCTTTTGTGCCTGTTATAGGATCTCCATTCCGAATCCCCTACAATAGCCTTGAACCTAATATGAGAGTACCTTCATGGATCTGCTGACGTTAACGCCTTGGATTTTCCCACTATTTGCTGCCATTTTCGGGCTGCTCATCGGCAGCTTCCTTAACGTTGTTATTTACCGCCTGCCCATTATGATGGAGCGCCAATGGAAGACCGACTGCGCCGAGTGCTTCCCGGAATTTGATGGCAGCGCTGCCACAACCAACCAAGAAACCTTCAATCTCAGCGTACCGCGTTCGCGCTGCCCAAGTTGCCAGCACCCTATCGGAATGCTGGAGAACATTCCCGTCATCAGTTGGCTGGTACTGAAGGGCCAGTGCAAACATTGCCATGCGAAAATCAGCGCCCGCTATCCGCTGGTCGAGGCTTTCACGGCCCTTGTCGCACTGACTGTCGCCATCATGCTACCGCCTTCTGAATGGGCACTTGCGGTACTTGGTTTCAGCTTCGCCCTGATCGCCCTGACCTTTATCGATATCGACAAGATGCTACTGCCCGATCAGATCACCCTGCCACTGATGTGGGCTGGCCTGCTGCTGGCCCTGCTCGGCTATTCGCCAGTTAGCCTAGAGGATGCGGTCATCGGTGCCATAGCCGGCTACCTGTCACTTTGGAGCGTCTATTGGGCCTTTAAATTGCTTACCGGCAAAGAAGGTATGGGATATGGGGACTTCAAACTGCTCGCGGCCTTGGGGGCCTGGCTTGGCTGGCAATTATTGCCGCTGGTTATCCTGCTCTCATCACTGGTCGGTGCGATTGCCGGGATCATTATTATGCGGCTCCAAGATACCGACAGCCAAACCCCGTTTTCATTTGGCCCCTACCTCGCCGTGGCCGGGTGGTTGGCGATGCTTTGGGGCCATGATCTGGTCAGCTGGTACCTGACATCCTTTTTTGGAGCCTAACCATGACGATGGTGATCGGACTAACCGGCGGGATCGGCAGCGGCAAAACGACCGTGGCCAACCTGTTTGCAGAATACGGCATCGATATCATTGATGCCGATGTCATTGCGCGAGATGTCGTTGCCCCAGGCTCTGCAGGGCTTAACGCGATAAAACAAAAACTTGGCTCTGACATCCTACTGACAGACGGCCAACTCAACCGTAGTAAATTACGCGATGCTATCTTCAATGACAGTAGCCTGAAATCATGGCTGGATAACTTACTGCATCCGCTGATCAGGGAAAAAATGCAGGCAGAAATCATAGCATCAACCGCCCCCTACTGCCTGCTCGTGGTACCGTTAATGGTCGAAAATAACCTCCAGCAGATGACGGACCGACTACTTGTGGTCGATGTCAGCGAAGAGGTACAGATCAGCCGTACGACGGCTCGCGATGGCGTATCGGCGGAGCAAGTCGTCAAGATACTCGCGGCACAGGCATCCCGCCAGCAGCGCCTTGACGTCGCGGATGATGTTATCTGCAATAATGGAGATGGTAGCAACCTGCGCGAAAAAACCGCCCAGTTGCACCAATACTACTTAGCGCTCGCGAAGAGCAATATCTGAACGGAATGAATCGGATTGTCACTATGCAAGTTAATCGTTACGAGCACCCGCTGAACGAAAAAGTCCGCATCTACCTGCGGCTGGAATACTTGATCCGCCAGATGAGCCATGCCGCCAAACTTACCGACCAATGGCAATATCAGGTATTCTTCCGCGCCCTGTTCGACTTGCTTGAGATCCTAGACCAAATCCAGCTCAAGGCCGAACTCGCCAAAGATCTCGACAAGCAGCGCGAAAAGCTCAAACAATGGCTCAATATCGAGGGGGTTGACCAAAATGCCCTGCTCGAACTGCTCGACTCACTGGAGTCAGCCCAGCACCAACTACTAAGTGCCAACCGTCTCGGTCAAGAACTCCGCGAAGACCGCTTTCTGGGCGGGATTAAACAACGCCTGTCGATCCCAGGGGGAAGCTGTTGCTTTGATTTGCCAGCACTGCACCACTGGCAGCACCTTCCTCTGGCCCACAAACAAAACGACATGCAAAATTGGCTGAACCAGATACAGGAACTCAGCCATGCACTGGGGCTATGGCTAAAACTGATCAGGGAATCAGGCCAGTTTTCACCACAAGTTGCACGTAGCGGCTTTTATCAGCACGAAGCCGAAGATGCCTGCCTGCTCCGTTTGGATATTTGCCCAAGCCATGGGGTTTACCCTATGATATCGGGTCACCGCAGTCGCTTTGCCATCCGCTTCTTGCCTTTCGAGGAAGGGGCCTGCATAGCAGAATGCATCGAATTCAAACTGGCTATCTGCTGAGGCTCGCCATGACACAAACCCAAAATCGCACGGCATCACCAACTATCGTCAAGTGCCCGACCTGTAAAACCGATGTAGTGTGGGGCGAGCAAAGCCCATTCCGTCCATTTTGCTGTAAACGCTGCCAGCTCATCGATCTGGGCGAATGGGCTGAAGAAGAGAAAGCAATCCCCGGGGCACCGGATATGTCCGATTCAGATGGCTGGTCGGAAGATATGGGCTACTAACCCAATCAGGGGGCAAGGAAAACCTCGCCCCTTATTTTTCGTTAACACACCGCGCCAACAATTTTTCCAATACGACATCATTCGCTTCGGGAAACGCATATTCATGTAGCCGCTCCAAAGCAACCCACTCGCCCGGCTGACCTTCTTTGCCGAACGCTTCCCCCTCAAATGCTTTGACCAAGAAAAAATCAAACTTCAATGCCTTGTCAGGGTAATCATGCTCCAATGCCATGAAGTGCTCGAGCTCTGTTGCCTCAATCCCCACCTCCTCGTGCAGTTCACGGATCACAGCCTGCTCAGCAGTTTCATCCTGTTCTACCTTGCCACCGGCAAACTCCCAAAAGCCGCCCTTGTGAGCCGATGCCGCCCGGCGGGTAATAAACACCTTATCCTGCGTTACGTTGAAAATAATTCCCGCAGAAATCCATACTTGCTTCTTATTCTGAACCACGCCAGCTCCAATTTCTTTCTCTTGGTTTCAAATAAACAAAAGGCCGCTTGCGCGGCCTTTTCATTGAGTCCCGGGTAAGATTAGTTAATCTTACCGTGGCACTGCTTGTATTTCTTGCCTGAACCACAAGGACACGGCTCATTGCGGCCAACCTTGCGTTCTTCACGATGATAAGGCTCTGCACCGTCCTCATCTTGGCTTTCATCGGCAATCTGGTTTTCGGCATTTTGATGCTGGAATTGCTGACGACGGGCAAGCTCTTCTGCCTGACGACGGCGCTCGGCTTCCATACGATCAACTTCTTCCTGCTGCTGCACGCGAACCTTGCTAAGAATAGCAATCACGTCAGCCTTCAGGCTTTCAAGCATCCCCTCAAACAGTTCAAACGACTCACGCTTGTACTCCTGCTTAGGGTTCTTCTGAGCGTAGCCACGCAGGTGAATACCCTGACGTAGATGATCCATCGCCGCCAAGTGTTCTTTCCATAGCGTATCAAGATTCTGCAGCATTACCGTCTTCTCGAAGTTGCGCAGTACAGGAGCACCAACAACCTCTTCTTTCTGGCGGTAAACAGCCACAGCCTGCTCAACAATACGTTCGCGCAGAGCTTCTTCGTACAGTTTCTCTTCGCTATCCAACCACTGCTGAATTGGCAGGTCCAGATCAAAATCCGACTTCAGACGATCTTCAAGGCCTGCGATATCCCACATTTCTTCCAGAGACTGTGGTGGGATATAGGCATCAATCAAATCATTAAACACATCTTCGCGGTTATGCTCGATCATATCGCTGATATCGTCAGCATTCATCAGCTCGTCGCGTAGCTCGTAAACCACCTTACGCTGGTCGTTGGCCACATCATCGAACTCAAGCAACTGCTTACGGATATCAAAGTTACGGCCTTCCACCTTGCGCTGGGCGTTCTCGATTGCCTTGGTCACCCATGGGTGCTCAATCGCTTCGCCTTCTTCCATACCCAGCTTCTTCATCATGTTAGAAACACGATCAGACGCAAAGATACGCATCAGGCCATCTTCCATCGACAGGTAGAAGCGTGATGAACCGGCATCACCCTGACGGCCTGAACGGCCACGGAGCTGGTTATCGATACGGCGTGATTCATGACGCTCGGTACCGATAATATGCAGGCCGCCCGACGCCAATACGGCATCATGGCGGACTTGCCAATCGGCTTTCAACTGAGCCAGTTGTTCTTCGGTTGGATTAACCAGTTTCTCAGCTTGTGACTTCCAAGAACCACCCAGCACGATGTCGGTACCACGACCGGCCATGTTAGTCGCAATGGTTACCGCGCCAGGAGCACCGGCTTCGGCAACAATATCGGCCTCACGTTCGTGGAACTTGGCGTTAAGCACTTCGTGCTTGATACCTTGCTTTTTCAGAGCACTAGAAAGCAACTCTGACTTTTCAATCGATACCGTACCAACCAATACAGGCTGGCCTTTTTCGACACGCTGTTTGATATCTTCGCTAATTGCCGCGAACTTCTCTAGTTCGGTCATATAAACCAAATCACCCATATCATCGCGGATCATCGGTTTATTGGTTGGCAATACCACGGTTTCCAGACCATAGATTGACTGGAATTCAAACGCTTCGGTATCAGCTGTACCTGTCATACCTGACAGTTTGGTATACAGGCGGAAGTAGTTCTGGAAGGTAATCGAAGCCAGCGTCTGGTTCTCGTTCTGGATCTTCACGCCTTCTTTAGCTTCAACAGCCTGATGCAGGCCTTCAGACCAACGGCGGCCAGGCATTGTACGGCCAGTGTGTTCGTCAACGATGATCACCTCATCGTCCTTCACGATATAGTCGACATCGCGCTCGAACAGCACATGCGCGCGCAGGGCGGCATTGATATGGTGCAACAAACTGATGTTGGCAGGAGAATACAGGGTATCGTCCTCTTCCATCATCTTGTGCTGCTTCATCAGTTCCTCGACGAACTCCTGGCCATTTTCAGTCAGGTGGACCTGCTTGGATTTCTCGTCAAGGGTATAGTGGCCTTCGCCACGGTATTCTTCGCTGTCTTCCTTATCCTGCTTAACCAGCTGCGGGATCAGGGTGTTGATCTTGATATACAGCTCAGAGCTGTCTTCGGCCGGGCCGGAAATGATCAGCGGCGTACGGGCCTCATCGATAAGGATCGAGTCCACCTCATCGACCACAGCAAAGAAACGCTCACGCTGTACACGGTCTTCCGGACGGAAAGCCATATTATCGCGCAGGTAGTCAAAACCGAATTCGTTGTTAGTGCCGTACAGAACGTCGGCGGCATAGGCTTCTTTCTTCGCCTGCGGGGCCATATTCGGTACGTTGATCCCGACGGTCATACCGAGGAATTCAAAGAGTGGGCGGTTGGTTTCCGCATCGCGGGCTGCAAGGTAGTCGTTCACGGTAACAATGTGAACACCTTTACCAGTCAACGCATTAAGATAAGCTGGCAGGGTTGCGGTCAAGGTTTTACCTTCACCAGTACGCATCTCAGCGATTTGGCAGTTGTTCAGTACCATACCGCCAATCAGCTGGACATCAAAGTGACGCATGCCGTATACGCGCTTCGACGCTTCACGAACCGTTGCAAATGCTTCAGGTAGCAGCTGGTCAAGGTTTTCACCTTGCTCAAGGCGCTCACGAAACTCTACGGTTTTTGCCTTCAGTTCTTCGTCCTGCAGGCTTTCAAACTGCGGTTCAAGTTTGTTGATCTGGTCAACAATTTTGCGCATACGACGCAGAGTGCGGTCGTTACGGCTACCGATAATTTTTGTCAGTAGTTTTGATAACATGGCGTTGCCGTTTTCTCTTTGTTGTTTCAGCAAAATATCGCTGAATTGCTTAATCTGAATGTTTCTACCGGGTCATAACCAGCATGCAATGTGCAGCCAGGTATATCATCCCTGTCCCGTACTCAGCTACCACGATGTGGCGACGGAAACTCATGCGAAAAACAGTGTTAATGAAGATATTGTGCCCCTTGGCACCATTTTCAAGGGAAAAATGAAACTAACCCTGTTTTTCGGCCAGGCAGCCCATCGTCAGAGCCCGATACCGTGGCTTTTGGCTAGACCTTAGCCACTGCACCCCCAAGCCTGTTATAATAAGCCATATTAATGGTGTCGCCTATGATTAATCCCCTAGCAGGGTTTACCATATACGAAAAATTAGAGCTCACTCCTTATTTTTTATAGCGAGAAATCCCCAAGACATGCGTGACCACCGCCCCAAACCAACAACCGATTTGCTTGATGACAGCTCCCTCGGAAATATCCAGCAGCGGGCTATCGCACTGAGCAAACTCGACAAAGCGGTCAAACAGCACCTGAACTGTGCCGACCACTGCCGAGTAAGCAACTACCGTCAGGGCGTACTGGTTATTGAAACAGCCTCCGCGGCCTGGTCGATGCGGCTCAATTACGAGCGGCTCAATTTGTTACGTACTCTACGGGAAAACATACTGCCGAACCTGGTTACCATCGAGGTAAAAGTAAATCCGGCATTGGCAGCCATCGCCCCTGAATACAAACCGAAATCGCCGGCGATCCGCCGCAAACCCCTTACCGCCAAGGCGGCCGGTTACCTATTGCAAACAGCTGACAGTGCGCCTGAAAAAATAAAACGCAGGCTTGAGCGTATTGCAGCCTTGGCGGCGGACAAACGTAACGACGAAACGTCGTAGCACCACTCTCGCTTTACCCCCAACAAAGACAAACAACCAAAAAAAACGCCGGACAATGTCCGGCGTTTTTTATAATTCTGTGACTGGCACTTAAGCCAACACCATACCTGGCTGAGCAAAAGTAACAGGTACCTGCTGCTCATCCTCAAAGGTTGACCACTCATAGGCTTCCTGATCAGCCAATACTGCACGAAGCAGCTTGTTGTTCAGGGCATGGCCCGATTTGTATGCCACCATTTCACCAATAATGTTATGACCGCACATGTATAGGTCGCCGATCGCATCGAGCACCTTGTGAGTCACCAACTCATTGTCAAAACGCAAACCCTCGTCATTCAGGATACGGTAATCATCCAGAACGATAGCGTTATCAAAGCTGCCACCCAGAGCCAAATTCTGTGACTGGAGGTACTCAATATCGCGCATAAACCCAAAGGTACGAGCGCGGCTAATGTCTTTGACAAACGACTGGCTTGAAAAATCTACCACCAAGCGCTGTTGTTCGGCATCAATCGCTGGGTGGTTAAATTCAATGGCAAAGTCCAGACGAAAACCATTGTGTGGACGAAGCTCGGCCCACTTGTCTCCGTCTTCGACACGCACGGTTTTCTTGATCCGCAGAAAACGCTTAGGCATATTCAGAGGATCAATACCGGCTGATTGCAACAGGTAAATAAATGGGCTGGCGCTACCGTCCATAATCGGAATTTCCGGTGCATCCACCTCGATAATAACATTATCGATACCCATACCTGCCAACGCAGCATTCAAGTGCTCAACCGTTGAGATGCGTACACCCTCCTCGTTCACCAAGGCGGTACATAGCATAGTGTCACGCACTGAATCGGCGTCTGCAGGAAAATCAACAGGTGGATTCAAGTCTGTACGACGGTAAATAACACCAGTGTTAGCTGCAGCAGGACGAAGAATAAGCGTCACCTTACGGCCCGAGTGCAAACCCACCCCGGTCGTCTTGACGATGCTTTTCAAAGTACGTTGTCTGATCATCTGCTTAATCTCAACTCAAATTTGCCGAATGCTGGCCCTTGCCTCTGTATAAAATTAAGGCAAGGACAAACATCATACCACTTTGACACATGTTTCCCAAATAATTTGCGAAACAGGTCACTGTTAGTCGGCTTGTTTACGCAAGAATGCTGGAATATCCAGATAGTCATGATCAGCTTGTGGCTTCGCCTTGGCAACGGCTTGCGCGTTGTCTGCAACAGGTGCCGACTGCGTCATCGGAGCAGGCTTGCTCTCTTCCGCTACCGGAGCTGCAACAACCGGCTTTTCCTGTGCCACAGCTGGCGCAGGTTTGCTTGTTGTCACAAGCGTGATATCAGGCTTTGACTCTTTGCCAATACCTGTTGCCACAACAGTAACCCGTAGCTCGTCAGACATATCAGGGTCAAGCGAAGTACCGATAACCACAGTCGCGTTGTCAGACGCGAACGCCTTAACGGTGTTACCCACGGTTTCGAACTCGTCAAGACGCATATCCATACCCGCCGTGATGTTAACCAGCACGCCGCGAGCACCAGCAAGATCGATATCTTCAAGCAGCGGGCTTGAAATTGCCATCTCAGCCGCTTCTTCAGCACGATCATCACCCGTTGCGACACCGCTACCCATCATGGCATGACCCATCTCAGACATCACGGTACGAACGTCAGCAAAGTCGACGTTGATCATACCCGGACGGGTGATCAGCTCGGCGATGCCCTGCACGGCGTTCTTCAGCACGTCGTTTGCCTTGGCAAAAGCGTCCAGCAACGTAATGCCGCGACCCAATACCTTGAGCAGCTTTTCGTTAGGGATAGTGATCAGAGAGTCAACATGCTTTGACAGCTCTTCAATGCCCTGCTCGGCAAACGCCATGCGTTTTTTGCCTTCGAAGCTAAATGGCTTGGTGACCACCGCTACCGTCAGGATACCCAGCTCTTTTGCCACTTCGGCAATGATTGGCGCTGCACCGGTACCGGTACCGCCGCCCATACCAGCAGCAATGAAAATCATATCTGAGCCTTGAAGCTCAGCTTTGATCGCCTCGCGATCTTCGAGCGCCGAATCACGGCCAACCTGTGGGTTGGCACCGGCACCCAATCCTTTGGTGATTGCGCCACCAATTTGGATTACCGTGTTGACGCTACTTTTACGAAGCGCCTGAGCATCAGTGTTAACGCTGATGAACTCAACCCCTTCAATTGACTCACGTACCATGTGATCAACGGCATTACCACCGCCGCCGCCAACGCCAATGACCTTGATTACTGCCTCATCAGACATTTCCATCATCGGTTCAAACATGTGTTCTCTCCGTCCATCCTGTTTGCATCAGGTTTAAAATTCTTTTCTTAGCCAGCCACTGATTTTAGTGAAAATACTTGAGACCGAACGTTTCGGCTCCAAATCACTATCATCAAATGTCTGACTGTCCTTTCCGTAATGCAGTAATCCTACTGCCGTTGCATAATGCGGAGCTTGTACGTGCTCCGTCAGTCCGACCACATCCAATGGCAAACCGACCCGGACCTGGTTGCTGAATACACGCTCGGCACATTCAACAAGCCCTTCCATCTGGGCTGCACCACCTGTCAGGACAATCCCGGCAGCTAACTGGTGCTTCACCCCCGCATTACGCAGTTGTTCTTGTACTTCAATGACTTTCTGGTTTACTAATCCAAGCAGCTCGCTATAACGAGGCTCGATAACCTCAGCCAATGTTTGACTCTGCAAACTGCGCGATGGTCGACCACCAACACTCGGCACATCGACCTTGGCATCTTTGCTGACCAGTTCGCTCAGTGCGCAACCGTACTTAACCTTGATCTCTTCGGCATCGCCAAGCGGCGTACCGAAGGCGTAGGCGATATCACTGGTCACTACGTTCCCCGCGTACGGGATTACCGCAGCATGGCGGAGCGCGCCACCGGTCCATACCGCGATATCCATCGTACCGCCACCGATATCTACCACGCAGACCCCGAGCTCTCGCTCATCAGGCGTCAATACCGCGTGGCTTGCCGCCAAGCCTGAAAATATGAGCTGGTCAACCTTCAGGTCGCAGCGCTCAACCGCTTTGACAATGTTACGAGCCATATCGTTATGGCACGTAATGAGATGAACATTTGCCTCCATGCGAACCCCTGACAATCCAACAGGGTTTTTAATCCCCTCCTGATAATCAATAGCAAATTCTTGGGGAATAACATGCAAAACTTTATGTTCATCACTGATTTTTACCGACTTCGCCGTATGGATAACATTATCGACGTCGTCTTGAGTGACCTCTTTGTCAGAGATTGGCACCATGCCTTCCTCTGTCTGGCAACGAATATGCTTACCGGACAGCGACAGAAACACCGACGAGATCTGGCAGTCTGCCATCAATTCCGCTTTGTATACTGCGCTCTGTACCGATTTAACCACGGACTCAAGATCATTAACCCCGCCTTTATCCATACCGCCAGATGGGCTGCTACCCTCGCCAATGACATTCACTTCGCCATCGGGCAAGACTTCCCCAACCAAAGCACAGACTTTAGATGTACCTATATCCAAGCCAACTATCAGTTTTTTATCTGCTGCTTTCGTCATTAGCGTACGCTCATCTTGTTATACCAAACCAGCAGCCATCCTCTACGACAGCTACTGTTTTTCGTTCTGCTCAGCATCGACTTTCCAGCCTACTGCGGCTCCGGTGTCATAACGCAAATCAACATATTCGATGGCTTTGCCTTGACTCTCCATCTCTGGATAGAGGGAGACAAAACGCGCCAGTCGCTCCATCCGCTCGCGACGCCCAAGTTCAAGCCGGATTCCGTTACTCAGCCATACCCGCCAGGCACGACGCTCATTCAAGGCCAGCGTAGCAATTTCGAAGCCAGCCCGCTGCAACACCGGTTGCATTTCGTGCAATGCGGCCAAGAGCTCCTCGCTACTGTCTTCTGGACCATCGAGATTAACCAGCGACTGACCGGCCTGCTCGAACGGAGCCCGGAACACCTCACCGGCCTCATTCACCAGGTAATGGTTGTTCCACGTCGCGACCGGCTGCTGCTCAACCAGAAACACCTTGAGGGTATCGGGCCACTGCTTACGAACCGCAGCACGAGCAACCCACGGCATTTCTTCCAGCGCATACTGGATGGCATCGACATCCTGGGTCATAAAACTACCCAGAGTGTCAAGCTTGAGGATCCCGCTTCGCACGTCTGCCGGGGTCAGGTAATGGAGCTCTCCCTGAATCACCAACTGTGATAGCGGCAAGCGGTTGGCATCGGTCATCCAGTTAATCGCGGCATTAAATAGCCAAACCGTAAAACCGATGACAAAAAGGAAAAAAGCCAATCCTCCCCACAGCGATTTTTTCCGCAGCGAAGGGGACGCTACCATGTTTAAGACACTATCAGCCATCATTCGTTTAACCTTTCACAGCCGATATCGTAAGGGATAGCCAAGGCAGCCTCATTGCCTGTCCGTGACCAGTGCTTAATTTCGAGCAAAGTTGGCAGATTATACCGAGCAACACCCAGCACTCCAACACTTGCCGTCGCTTTCCTTGCAATTCCTTCGAGCAATACCCACAAAAAGCACGTAATCTATCCCCCAAAAAGCCAAAACAGCCGTGGTAGAGCACATTTTTGCGACACAACCTTCAAACCAATCAATAATCCCCAGTGATTACTGCTGGCGCATCACCTCGATATCGAGCTTCATATCAGCGAGCTGACGGGCAATTTTGCCAACATCACCGGCACCTTGTGTCAGAACTAAATCATTATTCTGCAGAATATTAGCCAATGCCGACGGCAACGCCTCGATTGTTGGTACAAAAATTGGATCAATGCGACCCCGGCCACGGATTGTACGGCACAAAGATCGACCATCAGCACCGGCAATCGGCGCCTCGCCCGCAGAATAAACATCCAGCATCACCAAGACATCGACCTGCTCAAGCACATTGGCAAAATCATCGTATAAGTCACGGGTACGGCTAAAGCGGTGGGGCTGGAAGACCATCACCAGACGCTTATCTTCCCAGCCGGCACGAGCGGCCTGAATAGTAACGTCAACCTCACTCGGGTGATGACCGTAATCATCAACCAGCATCACATTGCCGTTTCCGGTCTCAAACGCCCCCAAGTGATCAAAACGACGGCCCGTACCCTCAAATTCGGCCAACGCACGAATAATTGCCTCGTCATCCACGCCTTCCTCGGTCGCCACCGCCACTGCAGCTGTCGCATTGAGTGCATTGTGCTTACCTGGGATATTCAGTTTCACCTCCAGCGCGGGCTTGCCTTCGCGCAGGATCGAGAAATGCCCCTGCTGGCCGCTCTGATAATAATCAACCAGTCGAACATCGGCATCTTCGGCAAAACCATAGGTGATCACCGGACGCCCGATCCGAGGCAGTAGCTCGCGGACAACAGGATCATCAATACACATCACCGCAAGACCGTAAAATGGCAAGTTATGCAGGAAATCGACGAATGTTTGCTTGAGAACCTCGAAATCACCACCATAGGTATCCATGTGGTCAGCTTCGATATTCGTCACCACACAGACCATTGGCTGCAGGTGCATAAACGACGCATCACTTTCGTCCGCTTCGGCGATCAAGTAACGGCTGGAACCCAAACGGGCATTCGTGCCGGCACTTTTCACCAAGCCGCCATTCACGAACGTCGGATCCAGACCCGCCTCGGAATAAATCTGGGTAACCAGCGCCGTCGTTGTTGTTTTGCCATGCGTACCGGCAATCGCAATACCGTGACGGTAGCGCATCAGCTCGGCCAGCATCTCAGCACGACGCACAACGGGAATTCGCAATTCACGGGCAGCCACCAACTCAGGGTTGTTCTGATTGATAGCCGTTGAAACCACCACGACACTCGCGCCAGATACGTTCTCTGGCTGATGGCCGATAAAGATATCAGCCCCTTTGTTTTCCAACCGGGCTGTCACGGCATTGGGCGCGATATCCGAGCCACTGATCCGGTATCCTTCATTCACCAATACCTCGGCGATACCACTCATGCCTGCACCGCCGATCCCCACAAAGTGAATGCGCTCAACGCGGCGCATCTCTGGTACCATGGTTCTGATTTTTGCTAGTTGCTGGCTGTCCAGTTTATTCATCACTTTGTCTCGTCTTTGTCATTTGCCTGCGATTTGATAACAGCCGCTACTCGGCGGTCAGCATCGACAATCGCAGCATCGCGTGCAGCCTGGGCCATCGCCGCCAGCTGGTCTCGATCTAACTGTGCTAATTCTTCTGCTAGCCGGGCTACTGTCAGCTCCGGCTGCTCAATCATTCTTGCGGCACCACACTGCACCAGATGGTCAGCATTAAGCGCCTGCTGGCGGTCCTTGTGCATAAACGGGACGAAAATCGCCCCCAATCCAGCGGCAGACAACTCTGATACCGTCAACGCGCCCGAACGGCAAACGACAATGTCGGCCCATGCATAAGCCGCCGCCACATCGTCGATAAACTCGGTGACCCGGTGCTGGCCTTCTGCCTGTTCGGCATAAGCTGCGGCCGTTTCCTGCTCGGCACCTTTACCGGCCTGATGCCATACCGTCACCTTATCGCCAAGCTCGGCAGCAACTTGCGGCATGGTCTGGTTAAGGATCCTAGCTCCCTGGCTGCCCCCCATCACCAATATCCGAATTGGGCCACTGCGCTCGAGAAAACGTTCAGCCGGCGCTGGCAGCGCAACGACATCCTGACGCACGGGGTTACCAACAACCTCTTTGCCAGGGAAAGCGCCCGGGAATGCCTGCAACACTGCGCGGGCTATCTTAGACAACCACTGGTTGGTCAGCCCAGCCACCGCATTTTGCTCATGGAGGATCACAGGCACGCCCGACAGCCATGCGGCTACCCCGCCCGGCCCGCTGACATAACCGCCCATACCCAATACCGCGTCAGGCTGCCACGCCTTGATATAGCGACGGGCCTGAAGCACCGCACCCAAAATCTGGAACGGTGCCGCCAACAAGCGCTTGAGCCCTTGCCCACGGAGCCCCTTGACCTTGATAAAATCAATCTCGATACCGTGCTTAGGCACCAAATCCGCTTCCATTCGGTCGGCCGTACCCAGCCAGCGGATCTCCCAACCTTCCTGCTGCAAAACCCTAGCGACAGCCAGCCCAGGAAAAACATGGCCACCTGTACCGCCAGCCATTACCAGCAAGCGTTTATTCTTGTTCATTGTCATTATCTTCAGTTTCAGGATCAGGGCCCTTGCTGGCCGCCAATCGCTGTTCATAATCAATTCGGATCAAAATTGCCACCGCCGTGGCCATAATAAACAGGCTCGAGCCGCCGTAGCTGATCAACGGCAGAGTCAAGCCTTTGGTCGGCACCATCCCTGCTGCGGCCCCGACATTGACCAGGGTCTGGAAAGCAAACCAAAATGCGATCCCGAAAGCCAAAAAACCACCAAATAACTGTTCGCTTTCTAGCGCTCGCCGCCCGATGGACAGAGCTTTGAAGACCAAAGAGAAAATAAGCAGGAGTACAATCACGACACCGATCAGGCCAAGCTCTTCGGCCAATACCGCAAATACAAAGTCGGTATGGGCCTCGGGGAGGTATTCCAGTTTCTGGATCGAGTTCCCCAAGCCCTGCCCCCACCATTCACCACGACCAAACGCCATCAATGACTGGGTCAACTGGTAGCCGCTGCCAAACGGATCGTCCCACGGATCAAGAAACGAGGTCACACGCCGCAGTCGGTAAGGCTCGAACAAAATCAGCATAACGACACCAAACAGTGCCGCCCCAAGCATTGCAATAAACTGCCACAACTTAGCCCCGGCAATAAACAGCATCCCGACCGTGGTTACCAGCATCACCACTGATGAACCCAAATCCGGCTGCCCAAGCAATAGGACAGCAATGAAAGCAAACAGTGCCATAGGCTTGGCAAAACCGACAAAACTATCGCGGACCTGCTGATAATGGCGGACCAGATAACCGGCAATAAAGATGAACAGTGACAGCTTGGTGACTTCGGCTGGCTGGAGGTTGAAAAAACCCAAAGAGATCCAGCGCGAGGCGCCGTTAACAGAGCGGCCAACCACCAGCACCAGAAACAGCAGGGCAATAGAACAAATCAGCATGTGCCAACTGTACTTTCGCCATGCATGCAGCGGAACCATCACCATCAAGCTCCCCAAGAACAGCGAGCCTAGCAAGAACATTCCGTGACGCTGGGCAAAATAGAACGGGTCATCGGTCAGACGAGAGGCTACCGGTATAGAGGCAGAGGTTACCATCACCAGTCCGGTAGTCATCAGGGCCAGTGCTATCCACACCAGTTGTCGGTCATAAGAGGTTGCTGGCGCTGGACGGACGAACCAGCCAAATACCGAAGCCAGCGCCTCCCTAAACACCGAGAACATCAGTGTTTACCACCGACTTGCGGGGCGAGCTCATGCGCAAGCTCGGCAAACGCCTCCCCCCGCGCCATGAAATTGGCAAATTGATCAAGGCTGGCACAGGCAGGCGACAGCAGCACCATATCCCCTGGCTGGACGCACTCGGCAGCCAACATCATGGCTTCTTGCATGGTCTCAACCAGAACAGCCTGCGGAGACAACGGGCATAGCAGGTGGCCATCACGGCCGAAACAGTACAACCGGACATCCATCGGGGCCAGCACATCGCCCAAGGCCGAGAAATCCGCCCCTTTGCCATCACCGCCAACCAAAAGATGAAGCCTTCCTGCCAGCTTAAGACCACTCAATGCCGCGACAGTACTGGCCAAGTTTGTCGCCTTAGAATCGTTGACCCACTGCACACCATGTTCATTGGCAACCATCTGACAGCGGTGATCGAGACCAGTATAACGGCGCAAGGTTCGGCAGGCAGCCTGACGTTCAATCCCCGCCGCATCGGCAAGGGCCAGGGCCGCAAGGCTATTGGCCACGTTATGGCGACCAACCAAGGCGATCTCCTCAACCGGCATCAAAGCATCGCCGTCTACGGCCAACCACTCCTTACCGTCTTGCCATACCAAGCCGTACCCCTCGCCATCGAAGCCGAAACTTGCCAACTGAGTCGCAGTGGCAGGTTTGGTGGCGAGGTCATCGCGATTGAACAGCGCGAGATCGGCATGCTTGAAAATCCGCATCTTGGCCTCGCTGTACTGCTCCAAGCCGCCCGGATAGCGATCCATATGATCTTCAGACAAATTGAGGTAAACAGCAGCGACTAAAGGTAGGCTGGAGGTTGTTTCCAACTGGAAGCTAGAGAGTTCCAGAACATAAAGATCATGGCCCTGCTCAAGCATATCCAACGCCGCAAAGCCGATATTGCCACCGACGCCGACGTCGATGCCGGCTTCCCTTGCCATTTCCCCGACCAAGCTAGTCACGGTACTTTTGCCATTGGATCCCGTAATACCGACCACCGGTTTGTCGACGGCACGGGCAAAGAGCTCGATATCACCGATGATCTCAATGCCGGCAGCCGCAGCCTCTGCCAACTCGGGTGTTGCCAAGGCTATACCCGGGCTGGCCACGACCAAGTCGGCGTCAAGCAGCCAGCCGCGCTGCCACTCGCCGCAGCACAGCTCGACCTCGGCAGGCAGCTGATCTTGGCCTGGAGGCGCAGCACGAGTATCAATCACCTTGATATCCAAAGACTGCGGCAATCGTCGCAAATGGTTCACCACGGAAAGGCCGGTCATACCCAGCCCAATCACTACAACCTTACTTACGCCATCCAAGCTTTTCATTTATCGTACCTTCAGTGTCGCCAGAGCAATCAGCACCAGCATCAAAGTGATGATCCAAAAACGAACAATAACCCGTGGCTCCGGCCAGCCACTCAATTCATAGTGGTGATGAAGCGGTGCCATCCGGAAAATTCGCTGGCCACGCAGCTTATAAGAGCCAACCTGCAAGATCACCGACACGGTTTCCATGACAAAAACACCACCCATGACAACCAGCAGCAGTTCCTGACGTACCAGCACCGCAATCGTGCCCAATGCACCGCCAAGGGCCAGCGAGCCCACATCGCCCATGAATACCTGAGCCGGATAAGTGTTAAACCACAAAAAGCCAAGCCCGGCGCCAACGATAGCCGTACAGACGACCACCAATTCGCTGGCATCTTTCAGGTAAGGAATATGCAGGTATTCGGCATAGTTGACATTGCCTGTTGCCCAAGCAATAAACGCCATACCACCGGCCACCATCACCGTCGGCATAATCGCCAGTCCGTCCAGACCATCGGTCAGATTGACCGCATTACTTGTTCCGACGATCACAAAATAGGTGAACACGATATAGAACAGGCCTAGCTGCGGCATAACATCTTTGAAGAACGGTACCACCAGCTGGGTTGCCGCCGTATCATGGCCGTGAACATACAGGGCAAAAGCCACCCCAAGGGCAATCACCGACTGCCAGAAATACTTCCAGCGCGCAATCAGGCCGTCTGTATTTTTACGTACCACCTTGCGGTAGTCATCGACAAAACCGACAGCACCGTACCCCAGCATGACAACAAGCACAGCCCACACATACGGGTTGCTCAGATCACACCAAAGCAAGACGGTAATGGCAATCGCCGCCAAAATCATGATCCCGCCCATAGTAGGCGTACCACGCTTGCTAAGGTGAGACTCCGGCCCGTCATGGCGTACCACCTGACCGATCTGTAATATCTGCAGGCGGGCAATGAGACGCGGGCCCATCCACAGAGAAATCAGCAATGCCGTCAAGATACTGATAATGGCACGAAACGTCAGGTATTCGAAAAGACGGAAAAAAGGAAAAGTCGGTTCAAGTAAATCGGCTAACCAGTAAATCATTATTTTGTTTCCTGCAATGCGACGATCACATCTTCCATGCGGGAGCTACGCGCTCCTTTCGCCAACACTGTCACTTGGGTGTTGTCTTCGGTCAATAGCGGTTCGAGGTGCAGTTTCAGCTCCTCAATCAACGCTGTTTTGTCGTCAAAATGACGGCCCCCGTTAAGCTCGCTTACCACTTGGCTTGCTCGGCCAAACGTTAGTACACGGTCAAGGGAGTGGGTCATGGCATGCTCCGCGACTTCCCGGTGCAAGGCAGCACTGTCTTCACCCAGCTCTGCCATGTCGCCAAGCACAAACCAGCGCTGGCCATCAAAACCAGCCAGCAAATCAATCGCGGCCTTTACCGATGCCACACTGGCGTTATAGGTATCGTCAATTAAGCGCAGTCGCGGGCGAGGCTCTGAAATATCAACCCGGCCTTTGACACTGGCAACACGACCCAGCCCTGCCTGAACCTGCTCTGCAGTTGCGCCTAGCGACATCGCCAACGCAGCGGCAGCCAAAGCATTAGACACATTATGCCCACCAGCCATAGTCAGGCTAACAGGGAACGCGCCATAGGGGGTGCGCATTGTAAAACAAGCCTGCCCGTGATTGTTAATTTTTATCGCCTCAGCAGTGAAATCAGCATTAGCCTGGGTTGCCGAGAAACTCACGACATCATGCCCAGCTAGCAACGGCTGCCATGTTTCGAGGGAGTGGGAGTCCAGATTGACAATCGCCACACCACCATCGGCCAGGCCCTCGAAAATCTCGCCCTTGGCCTTAGCTACTCCCGCCAGCGAGCCAAACCCTTCTAGGTGAGCAGCCGCCAAGTTGTTGATGAGTGCAACCTGAGGCTTGACCAGCGCCGTGGTATAGGCGATTTCCCCCTGATGGTTGGCACCAAGCTCAATCACCGCATACTCGTGCTGAGGCTCGAGGCGAAGCAAGGTCAGCGGAACACCAATATCATTATTGAAGTTCCCCCCGGTGGCCAACACCCGACCTTTCTCGGCCAAAATCGCCGCCGCCATTTCCTTCACCGTGGTTTTACCACAGCTGCCGGTCAGGGCAACGGTCTGCAACCCGTGTTCCGCCGCCATCTTGGCCTTGAGCCAAGCGCCTAGCTGCCCGAGTGCCGCATGCGTGTCAGCAACGACCAGCTGCGGAAGCGGCAAAGGTAAGTGCCTGCTAACCAACAGGGCACTTGCACCTTGTTCTAGAGCCTGCTGGCAAAAGTCGTGACCATCAAAACGGGCTCCGGCCAATGCAATAAACAGAGTGTTGCTACCTACGGTACGGGTATCGGTCGATACTGCGCTGACTGCGCAGTCGCCACCAACCAATTCGGCGCCTAGCACGCCAGCCAGTTCTGCCAGTTGCACTTCAATCATGCCAGCCCCTCCAACAAGGCCTTGACCGTTTCACGGTCAGAATAATGAATCGTTTTGTCTGCGAGGATCTGGTAATCCTCGTGCCCTTTGCCGGCCACCAATATGATGTCATCGCTTTTCGCCTGCGCAAGTGCCCACTCACATGCCGCCCGGCGGTCATGGACCACCTCGACGAATTCGGGCTTGGTCAGCCCGGCTTGCATATCAGCCATGATCTGATGCGGGTCCTCACTGCGAGGGTTGTCATCGGTCAGTACTACGCGGTCAGCCATCAGCTCGGCAATCGCCGCCATCATCGGCCGCTTGCCGCGATCGCGGTCACCGCCGCAGCCGACAAGGCACCAAAGCTGCCCCTTGCAGTGGACGCGCAGGGCCTGAAGGGCCTTCTCCAGCGCATCCGGGGTATGAGCATAATCAACCACCATCATAGGTTTGTCAGCCGCCTGAAAAACTTCCATCCGGCCGTTCACTGCACGCAGCTGCGGGGCGACGGCCAGCAACTGGGCCAACGGGCGACCGGTGGCCAGCAAGGTCGCCAAAGCCAGCATCAGGTTCATCACGTTGAATGCGCCAACCAGCGGGGCGGTAAACTGACCGTTCCCCCAACTGGAACCGAACTCCACCGTTACCCCACGGGTACTGTAGGCAACGTCCTCCAACCACAGCTTATTGCCGTGATGAAATGCCGCAGCGCCTTTCTCCATGGTCACGGCCACCGCCTGCGGCAAATCGACCAGCCAAGCCCGACCGACAGGGTCATCGGCATTGATAACCGCCACACCGCATTCATGGGTGGTAAACAATTGTTTCTTGGCTTCGGCATAGCTGGCCATGTCACCATGGTAGTCGAGATGATCCCGGCTGAGGTTGGTAAAAATACTGGCCTTGAAGGACAAGGCTGCGACGCGGCCCTGAACCAAACCGTGAGAGGAGACTTCCATCGCGGCATAGTCAGCACCGAGTTCAACCATTGAGGCAAGCGTTGCTGGAATTTCCAATGCGCTGCCAGTGGTGTTGGCTGCTGGGACGATGGCATCAAGCAGGCCATTGCCCGTCGTTCCCATTACCCCGCTGGTATGCCCAAGCAGCTGTGCCCACTGGGCCAGCAACTGGCTGATCGTGGTCTTGCCATTGGTACCGGTCACCGCCACCAGCTCAAGCGCCTCGTCCGGCGCACCGTAGAATGCCTTGCCGATCGCCGACAGCTGCTGCCCTAACTGGGGCAGCCCAACAACAGGTACCGCGCCGCTAACATCCAGCGTCACCGCATCGTTATCCGACTCAACCAGCACAGCGACAGCACCCGCCTCAACAGCGGCTGGAATAAAACGGCGGCCGTCAACCTGATGGCCGTTAACGGCAACAAACAGATCGCCCGGTTGGATCCGGCGGCTATCAAGAGCCATTCCCGACAGCGGCAGCGCCGCCACGGCCTCGGGCAAGATCCCGGCCGTCACCATCCAAGGGGCCAGCAGGCTACCAAGTGTTTTATTGTTATCAGTTATCGACATGGCTCCCGCCCTTATGATTTACAATTTCCAATTCGTCTTTGCTTCCCGCATCCGGCGGGATATTCAATATCTGCAAGGCACTTTCCATCACATCGGCAAAAATAGGTGCCGCAATTGCCCCGCCGTAATATTTGTCGCCCTGTGGCTCATTGACCACGACCACCATCGCCAGACGAGGGCTGCTGATCGGGGCGATACCTGCAGTCATCGCGACGTATTCATCACTGTAACCACCGGCCACGGCCTTCTTCGCAGTACCGGTCTTGGCACCTACCCGATAACCGGGTACGGCCGCACGTACCGCACTGCCCCCTTTCTGGGTCACCGTTTCCATCATATCCAGCAACTTACGGGTATTGGCCGCCGACACAACCTGCCGCCCTGGGACGACTTCCTCCGTTTTGAGGATCGACAGCGGACGATTGACCCCCATCGCCCCAAGCGTGGCATAGGCACGAAGCAACTGGATAGGCGTGACGGAGATTCCGTAACCAAATGCCAACGTCGCACGCTCGAAATCAGACCAACGGGTTCGGTCAGGGAAGAATCCTTGCGCCTCGCCGATCAGGTTAATACCTGACGGATCACCCAGACCGACACTGCTGTACATCCCCAGCACAGCATCAATCGGCATTGCCAACGACAGTTTGCTGACCCCGATATTGCTCGATTTTTGGAGGATCCGCGCCAAATTAGCCTTGCCGACACGGGAGACATCCCGCACCCGGCTGCCGCCGATCTGCATCAGGCCATTGCCGGTATCAATAATGGTATCTTCATCTGCAACGCCATTCTCCATTGCCGCCAAGACCACAAATGGCTTGATCGTCGAACCGGGCTCCATCGCATCGGTGATCGAGCGGTTGCGCATCCGGAAACTTTGCAGCTGCTCGCGATTGTTGGGGTTATAGGACGGCGCATTGACCATCGCGAGGATTTCACCGGTGCGGACATCGGCCATCACCACCGTAGCAGAAGTCGCTTGGTAGTCCGCCACCGCCTGCTTGACAGCGCGGTAGGCAACGGCCTGCAGGCGCTGGTCAATACTCAAGCTCAACGGCTTGCCCGGCTCGCGTTTCTTCAATGAGATATTTTCTACCACCCGGCCATAGCGGTCTTTGCGCACGGTGCGCCGGCCCGGCTCGCCAGTCAGCCAGCCGTCGTAAGTCCGTTCGACCCCTTCAAGGCCGTGGCTATCAATACCGGTAACACCGATCAAATGCGCACTAACCTCACTGGCCGGATAGAAACGGCGAGATTCGTCTTTGAGGCCGATCCCCGGCAGCTTGAGCTTGTTGACATAGCTGGCCATCGCCGGGCTAACCTGGCGCTGGAGATAAATAAAACGACGCTGTTTGTTAGCTTCGATCCGCTCAATCAGCTTCTCGCGATCCAGACCAAGCACATCCGCCAATGCATACCAGCGGGCTTTCTCATCAAGTGCCTTATCTTTGAAAATAGTAACGGGATCAGCCCACACGGCCTGTACGGGGACACTCACCGCAAGCGGTTCGCCATTGCGATCGGAGATGATCCCTCGGGCTGAGGGGAGCGCCTTGACCCGCAGGGAACGCATGTCCCCTTCTTGAATCAATTTGCCCGGCTCTAGGACCTGGATATAGGCCGCGCGAGCGACAAGTGCCAGCAGCGCCAGCACCACAAAGCCGAAAATAATATTAAAGCGCCACGGGATAAAGACCGGTGGCGCTTTAGGCTTGCGCTGGTTCTGCTTGCCATCTCGTTTGGCATTCTTAGTCAGCTTAATCATTTAACTATGACTTCGTCTTCTCGGGATGGCCGCTTCATGTCCATTTCCTTCTCGGCAAGCCGCTCGACCCGGCTATGCTCAGCCAGTGAGTTCTCCTCGAGGATCTGGTTGCGCCATTCGATATCCAGCTGATCACGCTCGATCAGCAACTGCTCCTGCTGGGCAATCAGCTGGCGGGACTGGTGGGTGATATAGACAACGCCTAAAGCAGAAATCAGCACCAGAACCAATAACACCGACGGGATCTTGCCCACGCAGAGCAGATCCCGGCCAATCAACAGGGCAAGGTTGTCAGTCGGTTCTGGTCGCTGCTTCATAGGCGCTCAGCCAGTCGCAGTACTGAGCTGCGAGAGCGGGTGTTGTCTGAAATCTCATTGCTTGATGGCTTGATAGCCTTACCGACAGCTTTCAGCTGTGCAGAACCCAGCTCTTTGATTTGCGCTTCGGTCAGCGGCAGGCCTGCTGGCACTTCCGGCCCTTTGCTCTGCTTGCGAATAAAGCGCTTAACCATGCGGTCTTCCAACGAATGGAAGCTAATCACCGACAGACGGCCACCAGGGGCCAGAACATCCATCGCACCATGCAAGGCAGTATCGATCTCCTCAAGCTCACTGTTGATATAGATACGGATAGCCTGGAAGCTGCGGGTCGCAGGGTGCTTGTGCTTGTCCTTGAACGGCGAGACATCGGCGATCAACTTAGCCAGCTGGGTCGTGCGCGTCAGCGGCTCGTTCTCAGGGTTTTCACGATACTCAACAATGCCTCGGGCAATACGCTTGGCAAAACGCTCTTCGCCAAACTCCTTCAACACCCAAGAGATATCATCGGCCTCGGCTTCGGCCAGCCACTCTGCCGCCGAGATCCCACTGGTAGGATCCATACGCATATCCAGCGGGCCATCGCGCATGAAGCTGAAACCACGCTCGGCATCGTCCAGCTGCGGCGAAGAAACGCCAAGATCCAGCAATACGCCATCAACACGGCCGATCAAATCGCGCTCCGCCATGTATTTATCCATACCGGAAAACGGGCCGTGAATAATCGTAAAGCGAGGATCATCGATCTTCTGCGCCTCGGCAATCGCCTGCGGATCACGGTCAATACTGTAGAGGCGACCATTCTCGCCCAGCTGAGAAAGGATCAAGCGGCTGTGGCCACCACGGCCAAAGGTACCGTCAATGTAGATACCATCCGGCTTAATCGCCAGGCCGTCCACTGACTCGTGCAGTAAGACGGAAACGTGCTCAAACTGTTCAGACATAATGATTCTATTCGCTCTTCGACCGGTAACCCAAATACTGGCAGACATACCAGTGTATCGGGAAAAATATCGTATAAATTTGAAATTCAGCAAGTTACACAATTAAAACGCTGTTTTAATTGTATTTATGACAAATTCCCATCGCAAAGTGTACGTATTTGGCAAAAAAGATGTCAAGCCAAGCCCCCGATTTCTGACAATCAATTGATAATCACGGAGATAGGTCTCAATCAGGAAGAGAAGGAAATCGAAATTTTTGATAGGCCAAAACGACAAAAGGTGACGCAATACCCTGCATGGGTGCTGCATCACCTTTTATACCGAAAGGGGTGAGTTGGCCGATAAGCCGGGTTTTGTATCCGCTTGCGCGGTGGTAACCATTCTTCTAGGCCTGCAATCGCTCACAGGCTCAAGCAACCTACCCGTCCCCAACGCGGGCCACGCCATTAGGGACCTATTTGGTCTTGCTCCGGGTGGAGTTTACCGTGCCACGAACTATTGCTAGCCGCGCGGTGCGCTCTTACCGCACCCTTTCACCCTTACCTGTGCACCGTTCCGAAAAACGGGCCATCGGCGGTTTGCTCTCTGCTGCACTGGTCGTAGGCTCGCGCCCCCCAGACGTTATCTGGCACCCTGCCCTATGGAGCCCGGACTTTCCTCCCCTTCGCCAGTCTCCCAAGGGACATCAACGAAGCAGCGGTTACCTGGCCAACTCAGGCGGCAGATTGTATAGAACTTACTTCACAGTTACCAGTGAAAATTCTTACAACCTGTCAAGATGGTGGAAAATTAATCCAAGTTCTCCAAACCCCACTTATAAAGCGCGTTTTTCTTCACGCCGTGGATCTCCGCCGCCAGCGCCGCCGCCTTCTTCAGCGGCAGCTCAGCCACCAACAGGGCCAGCGTCCGCAGGGCATCTGCCGGCAGATCGTTCTTCTCGGCACGGTGACCGGCCACCAACACCACCATCTCGCCGCGGATCCGGTTGCTATCCCCGTTAAGCCACTCGATCAACTCCGCCAGAGGTGCGCCGTGGAACGTCTCGTAGGTCTTGGTCAGCTCGCGAGCCAGTACCACCTGCCGCTCAGGGCCGAGTACCGCAAGCATATCCGCCAGCGAATCCATGATCCGGTGCGGTGATTCGTAGAAAATCAAGGTACGCTCGTCATCCGCAAGCGCTTGGAAAGTATCGCGTCGGCCTTTGCTCTTCGGTGGCAGGAAGCCCTCGAAACTGAAGCGGTCCGACGGCAGGCCAGAGGCACTCAACGCCGTAATTACCGCACATGGGCCCGGCAATGGGACAACTTTAACACCGGCCTGACGACAACGATTCACAAGATGGTATCCTGGATCGCTGATCAGCGGCGTACCGGCATCTGACACCAAAGCAATACTGGTACCGGCCTGAAGCTTCTCGATCAAGTAGTCGGCTTTTTGCTGCTCGTTGTGATCGTGAAGCGCAAAGGTGCGGGTCGAGATCGAGAAGTGAGTCAGCAAGCGGGATGTGTGGCGGGTATCTTCTGCCGCAATCAGATCGACATTCGTCAGGACATCCAGCGCACGCTGTGTGATATCTGCCAAGTTACCGATCGGAGTTGGGACGATGTACAAAGTTGCGACATCTACCGTGCATGAATTCGTATCACTCATTTGTCTAAGATCTCATCTGCAATTAATATAGAGAGTAATTTGTCACAGTTGAATGAATTCAATGATCAATTTTACCCACAAGCGTAAAAGTGTAT
Organism: Photobacterium aquae; assembly: GCF_001029445.1. Taxonomy (GTDB): domain Bacteria; phylum Pseudomonadota; class Gammaproteobacteria; order Enterobacterales; family Vibrionaceae; genus Photobacterium; species Photobacterium aquae. The sequence goes on along the minus strand of NZ_LDOT01000011.1, from coordinate 79,467 downwards.
CACGACTGTTAGCCCCTGTAGCCCTTGCCGTGCTCTTGGCTGGCTGTAGTACCCCTAACCAGCAACACGTCGTGGCCACCGATATCACAGCAACAGCAACGGACACCGCTGCCAATTACCTGATCAGAGCCGAGTCTGCAGAAGGTGTTGAGAGCATTAATTGGCACATTCTTGCCCTCAAAGCCTTCATCAAAGACGGCCAATGGAGCCAGGCAGAAAAGCAGTCCGAGCGCCTTAGCCGCATGAACCTTGACCCGTTGCAAATGGCAGAATGGCAACTAGCCCGTGCAACATTGCGCTACCAGCAAGGGCAGCCCAAGGCCGCTCTCGATTCATTGAATTTCCAGCCATGGTGGACGCTGGCCGACAGCCAGTACCGTCGCTACCACATGCTGCGCGCCGAACTGCTGCGCCAGAATAACCAGTATCTGGACGCCGCACGCGAGCGCACCCAGCTCGATCGCTTCCTTACCGGCGACAAAAAAGCAGCCAACTGGCAAAGCCTGTGGAACGACCTGTCCAACCTCAGCAACAACCAGCTCCAGCGCGCCGCCATCGGTAGCGACGAAACGGTACTGCGCAGCTGGGTACAACTGACAGTGCTGAAAAACACCTACTCCCAGAATCCCGGCAAGCTAAAAAGCATGGTTGAGGACTGGCTGGCACAGAACCCTTACCACCCGGCCAACCAATACCTGCCTGCCGACCTCGATGCGATCATGTCGCTGGAAATTGCCGAGCTCAACAATGTCGCCCTGCTGCTACCGCTGACAGGACGCTTCGAGTCATCGGGCAAAGCTGTGCGTGACGGCTTCATCAATGCCATGCTCGATGATAGCGGCCGTGACGCCAATACCGAACTGACCGTTTACGATACCGAAGCTGAGCCGATGGCCAGTATTCTGGCCAAAATGGAACAAGACGGTGTCGAGCTGGTGATTGGTCCACTACGCAAGGAAAAAATCACCGAGTTCCAACGCGCTAACAGCAGCAAAATTACTCAACTGGCCCTTAACGAGCCAGATGAAACGAACATGATCCAAAGCAACGCCTGCTATTATGCATTGTCTCCGGAACAAGAAGCCGAGCAGGCTGCTCGTCACCTGTTTGCCAAGGGGCACCAGTTCCCTATGGTTCTGGCCCCCGCGAACAGCTATGGCCAGCGCGTCAGCAACGCGTTTATCGAACAATGGCAGCAACTGACCGGTAAAACACCGACAACGCGCCAGTTCAGCTCGCGTAAGCAGATCCAGCAGGAGATCGCAGCCGTCTTCGGCCTGACCGACAGCCAAGCCCGGATCGATCAGATGAAGCAGGTACTCCGGATGGATCTCGAGGCACAACCTCGCAGCCGCCGTGATACCGATGCTGTCTACCTGATCGCCAACAAAAATGAGCTGACCTTGCTAAAGCCATTCATCGAAGTGGCCGTCAACCCGGGGATCACGCCGCCTAAGCTATATGCCAGCTCACGCAGCTACCCGACCCGCACCGGCAATACCAACGAACTGCGCGGGATCGAGTTCAGCGATATCCCGCTGCTGGTCGACGCCAATGCCGGCTTCATGGCTAAGTTTGACGAGCTGTGGCCCAACAGCTCCAATACCAACCTACGCCTGCATGCCTTCGGTATGGATGCCTACAAAATGATCCACGAGCTGCCGCAGATGCAGGTCGTCGACAACTACACCACCCAGGGGACCACCGGCCAGCTAAGCCTCGATGACCAATGTGTCGTCCAGCGCCAGCTAAGCTGGGCGATCTTCTCCGGCAATGGCATTGAACCCGTTCAATAAGCGGCAACAAGGCCAAGCCTATGAAACCATGGCGGAGCAATTTCTGCGCCGCCATGGCCTTTCCCCCATCCAGCGTAACTTCCAGTGCCGTAGCGGCGAAATCGACCTAATCATGAAGCAGCAGCATTGTCTGGTCTTCGTCGAGGTCAAATTCCGTCAGCGAACCCATTACGGTTCAGCCGCAGAAGCGGTAAACTGGCGCAAGCTACAGCGACTCAAGCGAGCTGCGCTTTTTTGGCTGCACAAGAACGGCTATCCTATTGAGCATACAGAGTTTCGATTTGATGTCGTCAGCCTTGAAGGCACACCACCCAAAATCGAATGGCTTACCAATATCCTAGTTGAAGGTTGATCCATGCTAGAGAGCATCAAAGAAAGTTTTACCGAAAGCATCCAAACCCAGATTGCAGCAGCCGAAGCCCTGCCTGATGCTATTTCCCAAGCCGCCCAAGTCATGGTGCAGAGCCTGCTAAATGGCAACAAGATCCTATGCTGCGGCAACGGGGGCTCGGCAGCCAATGCCCAGCATTTTGCCTCCTGCCTGATCAACCGTTTCGAGACAGAGCGCCCAAGCCTACCCGCGCTGGCACTGACCGCAGACACCACGACCCTGACAGCGGTCGCCAACGACTACAGTCTCGATGAAGTATTTTCAAAGCAAATCAGGGCGCTGGGCCAAGGTGGGGATATCTTATTGGTGATCTCAACCAGCGGAAACAGCAAGAACATCATCAAAGCAATGGAAGCGGCACTGACCCGCGACATGACCATTATCGCCCTGACCGGTATGGACGGTGGTGAAATGGCGGGTCTACTGGGCACTCAGGACGTCGAGATCAGGATCCCGTCTCAGCGTACCGCCCGTATCCAGGAAGGCCACCTGCTGACCGTACACTGCCTGTGTGACCTGATTGACAAGGTGCTGTTCCCGCACCACGACGTATAACGCAAAGCAAGGATACGGGATATGCGTAAATTGTTTCTTCCCCTACTGCTAGCGGTATCGCTCCTCAGCGGCTGCTCCATGCTCAATCCCGATGATCCCCGCACTGCTGGACAACAGTGGCAGGATCAGAACATCGAGATGGAAATAGCAGGACTTATCACCAAGCCGCCATTCAGGCACCAAGCCCGGGTAAATGCCATCTCTATCTCGGGGAGGGTCCTGCTGATCGGCCAGGCCGTCGACGCCCAGACCAGCCGCCAGCTCGAACGGCAGGTCCGCGATCTCGCCCATGTCACGCAGGTTTATAACCAACTGCAAATCCGCCCGCTGCCGGAGCTGGGAGAAGTGAGCCAAGACAGCTGGCTGACAACCAAAGTCAAAGCCCAGCTGGTCGCCAGCAAGCAGCTTCGCGATGTCAGTATCATTGTCGCCACTGAAGGGCAGCACGTTTACCTGCTCGGCTTCGTTACGCCGGCGCAGGCGAACATTGCCGCCGATATTGCCCGCAATGTGGCAGGGGTCAAGCAAGTGATAAAGGCCTTTGAATACCCATAGCCAAGCGTAATCAACACGCATAAAAAAACGCAGCCTTAGCTGCGTTTTTTATTATTTGACGACCCGGAGACTTGGGCGACCACGAGGACGTGGCGGCTCATCATCAGGTTCGATATCAGTCACCGTCTCGTCATCATCGCTTACTGCGCTTAGCATATCAGCCGGCATATCATCATCGAGTTCTTCTTCGACAATCATCTCCGACATATAGGCAGGCTCAGGCTCGAACATCGTGCCAGCGCCATTTTCGCGGGCATAAACCGCCATCGCCGCATACAGCGGTACGATCACAGAATGCGGGCGGCCGCTGAAGCGGGCACTGAAACTAATTGCCTCGTTGCCCAGTTCTAGATTGCCAACCGCACGCGGCGCAATATTAAGCACAATCTGGCCGTCACTGACGAACTCCATCGGGACTTTAACCCCCGGCAGAGTTGCATCTACAACCAAGTGTGGCGTCAGATCGTTATCCACCAACCAATCATAATATGCACGAAGCAAATATGGTCGACGCGGTGTCATGCGATCCATATCCATTACTTACCTGCCAGGCGCATTTCGCGCTCTGCTTCAGTCAGTGATGCAAGGAACGAATCACGCTCGAATACACGAGTCATGTAAGCCTTCACTTCCTTCGCGCCAGGGCCAGTCAAATCAATACCCATTGAAGGCAAACGCCATAGCAGCGGTGCCAGGTAGCAATCAACAAGGCTGAACTCTTCGCTCATGAAGTATGGGAACTCTGCAAACACAGGGGCCAGAGCCAACAGCTCTTCACGCAGCTGCTTACGCGCTTTGTCTGCGTCGTCTGCAGTGCCTTTCTGTACTTTCTCGGCCAATGTGTACCAGTTACGCTCGATACGGTACATCATTAGACGGCTGTTACCACGGGCAACCGGGTAAACAGGCATCAGCGGCGGATGAGGGAAACGCTCATCCAAGTATTCCATGATGATATTAGCCTGATAAAGCGCCAACTCACGGTCAACCAGAGTAGGCACAGAATTGTACGGGTTGAGTTCAAGTAGATCTTCTGGCAGATTGTTTGGGTCAACCAGTTCAATCTCAACACTTACACCTTTTTCTGCTAGTACGATACGCACCTGATGGCTGTAGATGTCAGAGGCATCAGAATACAGAGTCATCACAGAGCGTTTATTGGCAGCAACAGCCATCAACCCCTCCAGTATATAGCAATACACAAAAAGCAACGGAGGCCCTAGCCCCCATTGCGAGATTCTAACCCACTAGATTACCTGATCAGTGGACATCACGCCAATACTCTTTCTTCAACAATAATGTTAGTACAAAGAATACCACGATAAAGCCCATCACCCAGTAGCCCAAACGCTGGCGTTCCAGCTTCATCGGCTCGGCAGAATATTCAAGGAAATTGACCAAGTCACGTACGGCCTCGTCGTACTCCTCGTCGTTCAACTCCCCGGTGCCATCCGAGCGGATCCCGACATACTCCTCGATCTCCACCCCGTCCACCAGCCGTGTTTCGTACACCTTGCTCGGAACCCCCTGCAGCTCTTCGAGGACATGGGGCATCCCCACACTCGGGAAGACGATATTGTTAACCCCAAACGGGCGGGTGGGATCGGCATAGAACGAACGCAGATAGGTATAGAGCCAGTCACTGCCGCGCACCCGGGCAACCATCGTCAAATCAGGAGCAGGCGCGCCAAACGAGGCTGCGGCGTAATCGGCCGGTATCGCATTGACCATCAAATCGCCAATTTTGGCATTGGGATCGAAAATCAGGTACTCCTTCATCAGATCATCGGGGATCCCGAGATCCTCCGCCACCCGTCCGTAGCGCTGGTACTGTGTCGCATGACAGGCAAAGCAGTAGTTCATGAAGATCTGGGCGCCTCGCTGGAGCGATGCCTTGTCTGACAAGTCATTGTTCGCCGCGTCGAGCGGGACAGATGGACCCGCCGCCATAGCCAGAGCAGGCAACAGGGAAAAAAGTATCACTATCAACTTTTTCATTTGAATGTCACCCTCTCTGGTAGCGGTTTGGTCGCTTCGTTCTTGCTGTAGAAAAACAGCAGGACAAAGAACATGAAATACGCAAAGCTGAAGATCTGCGCCAAGATGGTATAGGTCGGTGTCGCTGGCAATGCGCCGAGGATCCCCAGAGCCACAAAGCTCACGGTGAACTGGGCGATATTGAACAGGTGCAACTTACTGCGATAACGGTAAGAGCGCACCTTGCAGCGATCCAGCCACGGCAACAAGAACAACGCCACAATCGATGCCCCCATCGCAATAACCCCAAGTAGCTTGTCAGGCACCGCCCGCAAAATCGCGTAGAACGGGGTGAAGTACCAGACCGGGGCGATATGCTCAGGTGTCTTGAGCGGGTTGGCCGCCTCGAAGTTAGGCGGCTCAAGGAAGTAACCGCCCATCTCTGGGTTGAAGAAAATTACATAGCTAAACAGGAAGGCAAACACGGCCACCCCGACCAGATCTTTCACCGTGCCGTATGGGTGGAACGGGATCGAGTCGATGATATCGTACTTCTTGCTGTAATAGCTGTGGAATGGGAACTGGGTCTTATACCCCTCACCCTTGCTGCCTTTGGGCAGCTTCGTCTCGATACCATCCGGGTTATTCGAACCTACCTCATGCAGAGCCAGTACATGAAGCACGACCAGCAGCAGCAGGACTATCGGGAGAGCTATCACATGCAGGGCGAAAAAGCGGTTAAGCGTGGCACCGGAAATCACGTAGTCCCCGCGGATCCACAATGTCAGATCATCACCGATCACCGGAAGCGCACCGAACAGCGAAATAATCACCTGCGCGCCCCAATAGGACATCTGGCCCCAAGGCAACAAATAGCCCATGAAGGCTTCGGCCATCAATACCAGGAAGATCAGCATCCCGAACAGCCACAGCAATTCACGCGGTTTCTGGTAGGAGCCATAAATCAACCCGCGGTACATATGAAGGTAAATAACCACGAAAAAGGCCGAAGCACCCGTGGAGTGCATATAACGCAACAACCAGCCATATTCGACATCACGCATGATGTACTCGATAGAAGCAAAGGCCCCGTCGCCTGACGGCACATAGTTCATCGTCAGCCAAATCCCCGTCAGGATCTGGTTCACCAGGACCAGCATCGCCAGCGAGCCGAATAGATACCAGAAGTTAAAATTTTTCGGCATCGGGTATTCAGATAAATGCTTGCGGTAGGCATTCATCACCGGCAGGCGTTTTTCAAACCAATCTACTATCCCTTGCATCAGACAGCCTCCTCATCAACACCGATCAGAATGGTCCCGTCATCCAAAAACGTATGTGGCGGAACCACCAGATTCAGCGGGGCCGGTACGCCAGAAAAGACCCGGCCGGCCATATCGAACTTGGAACCGTGACACGGGCAGAAAAAGCCCGCGGAGATACCGCTGACCTGCTCACTGAAGGTATTGGGCAGGTAGGTAGGGGAACAGCCGAGGTGGGTGCAGATCCCTACGGCCAAAAAGATTTCCGGTTTAACAGAACGATATTCATTCTGGGCGTAGCCTGGCTGCTGCGGCTCCGCGGACTGCGGATCCCGCAGTTGGCCGTCATGGCTACCCAATTCACTCAAAACCGCATCGCTACGGCGGACAACCCAGACCGGCTTGCCGCGCCATTCGACGCGAACCATCTGGCCATCTTCCAACTTACTGATATCAACCTCAACCGGCGCCCCGGCTGCTTTGGCTTTGGCGCTCGGATTCCACGATTTGATAAAAGGTACGGCTACAGCGGCGGCACCTAAGCCCCCAACAACCGAAGTCGTCGCGGTCAGGAAGCGGCGTCGGCCGTTACTTACTGGCGCATTGCTCATCCAACATTCTCCCATGTGCTCCCGCGCTGGATTATTATTATTTCCTTATGCGTCCTTGGAGCTTGCGGCTAACTTTCTACGGATAGAAAACAGTAGACCTCCACCGACCCTGGTGGAGCAAGCCTGCTTAAAAAGCACTGGCTTATCACACCAAATGATAAATAAAATGACACTTTGTGACAAGATAAAGCTACTTTTTCGCAACAAATGTGAGAGGTATGTTCTTTTTGTTTTCTGAGATGATACAGAATGCTGTGATATTAAGGATTTAGAAGGGTATAACGGGCTACAAACTGCGGTGACGATAGCACATCAATGGATAGGTTGTTGCTTATATGTGACAAGAAAATCAATAGATATAAAAAAAGCCCAACCCGTAGGTTGAGCTTTTTGTGCACAGTAACCAGATAAATCTGGTGCGTAAAATTAACGCTTAGAGAACTGTGGACGACGACGTGCTTTACGTAGACCCACTTTCTTACGTTCAACTTTACGTGCATCACGAGTAACGTAACCCGCAGCGCGTAGTGCTGGACGTAGAGTCTCATCGAACTCCATAAGAGCACGAGTGATACCGTGACGGATTGCGCCTGACTGACCAGTGATACCACCACCTTTAACAGTGATGTATAGGTCTAGTTTCTCAGTCATTTCAACTAGCTCAAGAGGCTGACGAACAACCATGCGAGCTGTTTCGCGACCGAAGTACTCTTCGATGCTGCGTTTGTTGATTACGATGTTGCCAGTACCCGGTTTAATGAAAACACGAGCAGCTGAGCTCTTGCGACGACCAGTGCCGTAGTATTGATTCTCTGCCATTGTCATAATCCCCAATTAGATGTCTAGTACTTTAGGCTGCTGTGCAGCGTGGTTGTGCTCAGTACCTGCGTAAACTTTCAGCTTACGGTACATTGCACGGCCTAGAGGACCTTTAGGAAGCATGCCTTTAACAGCAGTTTCAATAACCATTTCTGGTTTCTTAGCGATCAGCTTGTCGAAGCTGATTGACTTAAGGCCGCCGATGAAGCCAGTGTGGTGGTGGTACATTTTATCTGTACGCTTAGCACCAGTTACTGCTACTTTCTCAGCATTGATAACTACGATGTAGTCACCAGTGTCAACGTGTGGAGTGTACTCCGGCTTGTGCTTACCACGTAGACGAGATGCGATTTCAGTTGCTAGACGACCAAGAGTTTTGCCTTCAGCGTCAACAACATACCAGTCACGTTTTACAGTTTCTGGTTTAGCAACGAAAGTTTTCATGCTAATTATTACCCAAAATTAAATAGTTTCACTTTACGGGAGCCAATGCTCCCCTCTGTACAGAGCCCAGTCATCACCCCTTCGAGTGGTTGGCACTCCCGGCTTTTGCCGTTACAGGTACGGTGGGTCGCAAGATTATAGGGAAGGGTGGAGAAAAAATCACCTTTTTTTGAAAAAAAATTGCGATTTTTTCTGAACCTCAATTTTCGCCCTATAATTAGCAGTTTTCCCTCGCCTATCCGTAGATTCTCCCATCTTTTCTTGGTTTAAACCAGATGGGCGCGTGCCAGATATTCATGGCTCTGCATTTCACTCAAGCGCGAACAGCAGCGTTGAAATTCAAAGGCCAGCTTATAACCCTGATAAAGATCATTCCACGCCACCTCCGCGGAAATAATCAAAGTCACATTGCGCTCATAAAATTCATCAACCAACGCAATAAAGCGCCGTGCCGCATCATTGTGCTCCTCCCCCATAACCGTGACCCCTGAGAGCAAGACAGTATGGTAAAGCCGGGCTATCTCCATATAGTCGCTCTGGCTTCTTGGCCCTAGGCACAAGGTCGAAAAGTCAAAATGCACCACCCCGTCATGCTCCTGGCTGGCCACCAGCGGCCGCTGATTTATAACGAGGGATTTAGCCGACGCCCCTACCGTACCGGCTAATTGATTAAAATACCGGGTCATATTGTCCTTAGCGGCACCGTCTAGCGGGTAATGGTAAATTTCAGCCAACTCGAGTGTCCGGAGCCGATAATCAACGCCGCCATCAAGATTCACCACCTCGCAATGCGCCTTAATAAGGGCGATGGCAGGCAAGAAGCGCGAACGTTGCAAGCCGTTTCGATACAGGTCATCAGGCGGAATGTTGGACGTGGCAACCAAGGTGATCCCTCGCCTGAACAGCGCCTCGAACAAGGTACCCAGCAGCATCGCATCCGTAATATCAGACACAAAGAACTCATCAAAGCAGATCAGGTCTGCTTCTTCGCAAAAACGGTCGGCCACCATCTCGAGGGGATCGGACTGGGCGCCAAGCAAGCGAAGCTCATCGTGGACCCGCTGCATAAATCGATGAAAGTGCACCCGCATCTTGCGTTTTAGCGGCAGGCACTCAAAAAAGGTATCAACCAGATAGGTCTTGCCTCGGCCGACACCGCCCCAGAAATAAAGCCCCCGGACAGGTGGAGGCGACGGAGGGGCCTGGCGGAGTACGCGCTGCCATAGTGACGGGGATGGGGTTGCTCTTGGGGCCATGAGGCGATGGTAGAGCTCATCAAGGTGACGTACCGCCTCCGCCTGCGCCGGATCTGCAATGAACCCCTCTCGGGTGAGATCCTGTCTGTATTTCTGCTGTGGTGTCATCCTTTCCTTGTACTTAATCGTTTTCCTTCCATGCCCAAGATAGTAACATGACCACCAGTGAGCATGTACAGAACGCCAATCGTGGCTATACTGAAGCTCGGCCTTGCAGTTTGTAAAAGCCGACGGGTGCTTACCTTAAATCATGCAAATGATTCAGCGGCAATTCATCTTATTACTCTAGAACAGATGAACATGGCAGTCCTGCTACTGCCATCCGCCGGGCACCATCCCCAAGATTCGGGAGGTAGCCTGTCGCAGTCCCTTTACCTGAAGTCAAAAGGAGTATTTCATGGCTTGGATTTATGCGCTTCTTATCTTTATTGCCGGGGCGATTGTCGGGGCCTTCGCTGCCCGTCTGGGAAACAAAGGCCTCAAACAACAAAAAGAGCTCAAGAAAGAGCTCGACAAATCAAAATACGAACTGGAACAGTTCCGCCAGGAGTTGGTTGACCATTTTGCCCAAAGCTCGGAACTACTAGACAATATTGCCAAAGACTACAGCAAGCTCTATGAGCACATGGCAAAAACCTCAACCGAGTTGATGCCAAACCTGCCAGAGCAGGACAATCCGTTTTCCCGTCGCATCAGCACGCTAGAGTCAGTGAAAAAAACTGACGAAGCTCAAGGCCAACCTCGTGACTATGCCAATGGCGCAACCGGCCTCCTAAAAGGTGAGCGGGAGCAGGTGAGCGAGACCCCTAAAGCCAGCTAAACCCTGCAATTATCCACAAAACAGCATGCTCTCTCTGGGGCATGCTGTTTTTTTATTGTACAAATTTTGGAACTAACCCGCAGTTCTCGAGTCTTAGGGTTGGCAGGATTATCCCATTAATTAGACACCTGCTTAGACTTGAATCTCGGAGTTATAGTAATAATGAAAAAACCTTTGCTTGTATTAAGTGCCCTAGCACTCGGCATCAGTTCTGTTATTACCCCAATCACTGCAACGGCCGCACTGCCCCATTCCGTCAACGGCCAGCAAGTTCCAAGCCTTGCCCCGATGCTGGAGCAAGTCACCCCGGCCGTTGTCAGTATTTCAGTCGAAGGCACGCAAGTATCAAAGCAGCGCCTGCCTGAAACATTCCGTTTCTTCTTTGGCCCAGAGTTCCCCGAAGAGCAGATCCGCGAGCGTCCGTTCCGCGGCCTTGGCTCAGGGGTTATCGTCGATGCCGACAAGGGCTATATCGTCACCAACCACCATGTTATCGGGGGCGCCGACAAGATCCTTGTCCAGCTCCATGACGGCCGCGAAGTCAGCGCCGAGCTAATTGGCAGCGATGAGATGTCCGACATCGCCCTGCTCAAGCTGAGCAACACCAAAGATCTCACCGAAATCAAGCTGGCCGATTCAGACCAGATCAAAGTCGGTGACTTTGCGGTTGCCATCGGCAACCCATTCGGCCTTGGCCAGACGGTTACCTCCGGCATTATCTCTGCGCTGGGACGCAGCGGCCTGAACATCGAGAACTTCGAAAACTTCATCCAGACCGATGCTGCGATCAACAGCGGTAACTCCGGCGGTGCACTGGTCAACCTCAATGGTGAACTGGTCGGGATCAATACGGCAATCCTCGGCCCGAACGGCGGCAACGTCGGTATCGGCTTTGCCATCCCGGTGAACATGGTGAAAAACCTAACCGAGCAGATTATTGAATACGGCGAAGTCAAACGCGGCGTACTGGGCGTACAAGGTGGGGAGCTAACCTCGGAGCTGGCTGAGGCATTCGGCTACGAAACCAACCACGGGGCCTTTATCAACCAAGTTATGCCGGATTCTGCCGCAGCCAAAGCAGGGCTAAAAGCCGGCGATATCATCACCTCGGTCAACGGCAAGGAAATCCAGACCTTCGGCGAACTGCGGGCCAAGATAGCCACTATCGGCGCCGGCAAGACGGTCAAACTGGGCATTGTCCGCGACGGCAAGGAAAAGACCGTCAAGGTGACCCTGCAAGGCGCGAGCCAAAACAAGGTCAAAGCCGATAACCTCCACCCGGGACTGAGCGGCGCGGAATTTGCCAACACCACCGCCAGCGACGGTATCAAGGGCGTCAAGGTCACCAATCTGCAAGAGAAATCCATGGCGGCTCGCTACGGCCTGCAGAAGGATGACATTATTCTGGGCGTCAACCGCCAGCCTGTCCGCAACCTCGGCGAGCTGCGCAAGGCTCTGGAAAGCCACAGCGGCGTGCTGGCACTGGAAATCAAGCGCGGCGACGCGGTCCTCTACCTCATCATCCGCTAACCCGCACCATCAAGACAGGCAGCCCTTGGGCTGCCTGTTTCTTCACGCCGTTAATATGCTACGCCATTCTCAAAATAACGCTGAAATTTGGTATCTTGCTACGGTAATGGTAATCTCGTCGGCTATATTTAGCGGTATTCGTTTTCAAGGGAGCATACATGCTGGCGTTCTTAGGTCGATCCATATTGCTGGGTGTCGTCACGGCCATTGCCCTATTGCTCGCATTCCCTGATCTGCGCACTCAAATGCTGGCGCCAACCACCGTCCTTCCGGCCCAGCCAGACCAGACCCAACTCTCATTCAACTATGCGGTACGCCGAGCATCGCCTGCCGTCGTCAACATCTATAATCGTCGCTACAACGCCAACGACCGCCTCCAGCTCAGCACCCAAGGGCTAGGCTCCGGCGTGATCATGAGCGACAAAGGCTACATTGTTACCAATTACCATGTGGTTGCCGAGGCCGATCAGGTCATTGTCGCTCTGCAGGATGGTAGGATCCTAACCGCCCAGTTAATCGGCAAAGACCGCCGTACCGATCTCGCGGTACTCAAAATCCCCGCAGACAACCTGCCGGTGATCCCACTCAATGCCCGCTACAAACCCGCCGTGGGCGATGTGGTTTTGGCTATAGGCAACCCGTACAACCTAGGCCAAACCACTACCTATGGAATCATCTCGGCAACGGGGCGAGCAGGAATGAGCTTCTATGGCCGTCAGGATTTCCTTCAGACCGATGCCGCGATCAACGACGGCAACTCCGGCGGGGCGCTGGTCAACACCCGCGGCGAGTTAGTAGGCATTAACACCGCCTCGTTCCAGCAGGCGACCGACATCGAGACCTACGGGATCTCTTTTGCGATCCCTTATGAGCTCACCCAAACCATCATGAACAAGCTCATTGCTGACGGCCGGGTGATCCGTGGCTATATCGGCCTCGAAGCGCGGGATATCAACCCGGTCATGGCCCGCCTCTATGATGCCGACCAAGTCAGCGGGATCATCGTGATGGGTATGGATCCCAACGGCCCCGCGGCCAAAGCCGGATTCAAAGTCCAGGATATCCTGGTCGAAATCGACGGCAAGCGTGTCACCGACCGACGCAATGTGCTCGATATCGTAACCGACCTTCGTCCGGGTACGCAGGTTGCCATGAAAGTCCTGCGCAACGGCCAGCCCAAGACCCTGAGTGTCCTGATTGGCGACGAGCCTGAGGTCTAACGGCATATACTCGGCGGCCACCACAATAAATACCCATGACGAATAAAAATATTCCTATGTGAGCAAAAAACAACATTGAAAGGAATCGAACAAGAAGATTAGAATTCAGGGTCAACACTCGAAAGGCCGTACGATCCTATTATGAAGCAATCAGATATCCATACCCCGATTCCTCCTATCTTTGTCATCAATATGGAGAAATCGAAGGATCGCAGGGAATATATTCGCGCACAGTTTGAAGCCATGGGTATCCAATTCCATTTCTTCAATGCCATTGACGGCAAAAAACTATCCAGTGCAGAACTGAACACTATTGATTTTATTCAGGCAAAAGCCCTTTGCGGGCACCAACTCTCACTGGGAGAAGTTGGCTGTGCACTGAGCCATATCCGAATCTACGAAAAATGCCTGGCCGAGAGCATCGACGAGGTGATAATCCTCGAGGATGACATCACCGTTCCTGAGTATTTTCATACGGTCCTCCAAGCTATCGCCAAACGGAAAAATCCACATAGCGAATTGCTCTACCTTTTCCATGGGAAGGCAAAGACCTGGCCCCTGTACAAAAAGTTGCCATATAATTTCAAGATCAAAAAAGTGATCCCGCCGTCAGCCACCTCCAGCCGCTTTATTACCGGAACAGTTGGCTACTACATCAATAAATCGGGCATGCAAAAGCTACTATCACATGCCTATCCAGTTCGAATGCCCGCAGACTACCTTACAGGGTTCATCCAGCGATCAGGCATCAATTGCTACACGATCGAACCCAACCTACTAGCCCTGGCTGGTTTCGATACCACCATTGACGATCGCAACTATGGCGATCACCTTCACTTAGATCATGCCAATACCATCAGCTAACAATCTACAAATATAAAAAAAGCGAGGAATCATCCTCGCTTTTTTTCATCTATCGTCAGCAATTTAGTCGCTAAAGCGCTCGATGTTCATACCCAGCGCACGGAACTTGTCTTCGATATGTTCGTAGCCGCGATCAATATGGTAGATACGATCGACGATCGTCTCACCCTTGGCAATACTGCCTGCAATCACCAAGCTAGCCGATGCACGCAGGTCTGTAGCCATTACCTGAGCGCCGCTCAGGCCATCGGTATCACCACAGATAACCGTGTTGCCTTCAATCTCGGCACGCGCACCCATCCGGATAAGCTCAGGAATATGCATGAAACGGTTTTCGAAAATCGTCTCGGTAATAATCCCCGTCCCCTTCGCAATCAGGTTCAACAACGAGAACTGCGCCTGCATATCGGTTGGGAACCCCGGATGCGGGGCGGTACGGATATTTACAGCGGTCAGCTCGCGATCCGTCATGTCCAGACTGATCCAGTCGTCGCCGGTTTCAACCTTGGCACCCGCTTCTTCAAGCTTGGCCAACGCCGCTTCCATCAATGACGGACGCGTATTGCGGCACACAATCTTGCCGCCAGATACCGCTGCGGCAACCAAGAAGGTACCGGTCTCGATACGATCTGGCAGCACTTCGTGGTAACCGCCACCTAGACGCTCAACACCTTCAATAGTAATGGTATCGCTGCCTGCGCCGCTGATCTTCGCCCCCAGCGTATTGAGGAAATCTGCCGTATCGACAATTTCAGGCTCACGCGCGGCATTTTCGATCACGGTCGTACCTTCGGCCAAAGTCGCCGCAGACATAATGGTCACTGTCGCACCGACACTAACCTTGTCCATCACGATATGGGCACCTTTCAGGCGACCATCAACGGTGGCTTTCACATAGCCTTCATCCAAGGTAATTTCGGCACCCAACTGCTCAAGGCCGTGGATATGCAAATCAACAGGACGGGCACCAATCGCACAACCGCCAGGCAGGGAAACCTGACCTTGCCCGAAACGAGCAACCAATGGGCCAAGCGCCCAGATAGACGCACGCATGGTCTTCACCAAATCGTACGGCGCACAGTACTCGTTCACGCTACCAGCATCGACATGGACTGAACCATTGCGTGACACCTTGGCACCTAGACGGCTCAACAGCTCCATGGTCGTATCTATATCACGTAGCTTAGGTACGTTAGCGACCTCTACCGGCTCTTCTGCCAACAACGCGGCAAACAAGATTGGCAGAGCGGCATTTTTTGCACCCGAAATGGACACTTCACCACACAGCGGGCCACCGCCCTGGATTCGAAACTTTTGCATCATAACCTCTTAGGACAGCGACATTAGCTTTTTGTCACGTGCCCACTCCTCAGGAGTGTACGTCTTAATACTCAATGCATGGATTGCATTGGTCGCAATGTGCCCCATCAGCGGGCTGTAAATGGCCTGCTGTTTTTTCACGCGGTTCATTCCCTCGAACATGGCACCAACAGCGATCACTTCGTAATGGCTGCCATCACCCTTGACAATCACTTCGTCAAGCTCAAGGGCACTTTCCAGAATTTGTTTAATTTCAGAAACTTCCACAAGCATTCCTCTTGACTGCTTACGTTTTGCAAGCAGAGAACATTGATTCTACATGGCTCAGGCGAAGCAGCGTATTAAGCTGTTCCGGCACATCCAACAAGTGAAGCTCAGCCCCTTGTTGCCGGAGTTGCTGGCAAAGGTGAAGCAACATCACCATACCGGCAGAATCCACCCGGGTAACAGCGGCCAAATCCAGCGTCACCGCAGAGTCTGCGGGCATCCATTGCTGTCGCTGCTGCCAAAAAGCTGGAACTGTGTCACGTTCCAATGCCCCTGACAAGCAGTAATGGCCATTTTCCTGAACTCGCCACTCAATCTTTCGCTTACTCATTGATTTTGGGCCTCGCGGCGAATTGGCTTGGCTGCCAGTGCCTTGAGATCCTGAGTTACTGCATCAACACCTTGGCTGCGAAGCTTGCCGCTCCACTCACTCTGCTTGGTCGAAATCATACTGACGCCCTCGGCGACCATATCAAAAGCCTGCCACTGTGACGTCTTGCTGTTCTTGCGCAATTTAAAATCCAACCGGATTGGCGGACGCTGGTTATCTAGAATATCCACTCGGACAGAAACGACTTTGCGATCTGCCGGTACCGCTTTGGCCGATTCAATCTTAATATCCTGATCCGTATATTGAGTCAGCACCTGGGCATAAGAGGCCACCAAATACTCGGTAAATGCCGCAACAAAGGCGTTACGCTGCTGCGCCGTCGTCTTTTTCAAATTGGGCCCAAGCACCTTGAAGGCCGCATAGCGCGCATTGACGTAAGGTAGCAACTCCTGGCGAACAACCGTACGCAGCTGCTCAGGATTACGCTGGATCTGTACTTGTTCTGCCTTAAGGCGCGAAAACGTCTGCTTTGCGACTTGATCAATCAGGCGATAAGGGTTGCTCTGATCAACCGCCGCCAGAGTGATGCCCGGAATCATCACGATTAGCCACAAAGCATGTCTCAACCACTTCATTGTTTTCTCCCTTACTTATTTGTCACCGCCAATGCTATAGAGCACTTGGCCAATCATATCTTCCAGTACCAACGCTGATTTTGTATCTTCAATCAGGTCGCCATCATGCAACATCTCGATATCCTCATCGACAAAACCCGGCTTAATCCCCAGGAACTGCTCGCCCAGCAAGCCTGATGTCAGAATAGCTGCTGAACTGGTTTCTGGGAAATAGCCATATTTCTTATCAATCGACAATGTTACGACCGGGACATACGTCTCGGTATCTAGCGTGATGTTAGCAACCGTACCGACGGTTACCCCACCGACCTTGATCGGTGAACGCACCTTGAGCCCGCCGATATTGTCAAAATGTGCTTTTAGGGTGTAGGTTTCTGTACCACCGATGCTCTGTACGTCGGCGACTTTGAAGATCAGCACCAACAATGCTGCAATTCCAGCCAAGACAAAGCTGCCTACCCATAATTCTAGTTTTCTTGTTTGTTGCATCAGAAAATTCCTGTTGTCGTCCCTGCTGGCACTTACTGGCCCCTAAACCCTTTCTGCGGGGACCAATACGTCATATTTGTTTTTAGCTGAACATCAGGGCGGTAAGAACAAAGTCCAAGCCCAATACTGCCAATGATGAATGAACCACTGTCTGAGTCGTTGCCCGGCTGATCCCTTCGGAAGTCGGTACCGCATCGTAACCATTGAAGACCGCAATCCAGGTCACCGTCACGGCAAAAACCACCGACTTGAGCACACTGTTGCCAATGTCATAGCCCAGCTCGACAGAAGACTGCATCACCGACCAGAAACTGCCGTGGTCGATACCTTTCCAGTCAACACCGACCAGCTCGCCGCCCCAAATGGCCGCAGCGATAAACAGCATCGCCAGCAGCGGCATCGAAATAACCCCAGCCCAGAAACGCGGGGCAATCACCCGCCGTAGCGGATCCACCGCCATCATTTCCATGCCGGACAGCTGTTCGGTTGCCTTCATCAGGCCAATCTCTGCCGTCAGCGCCGAGCCTGCCCGGCCAGCAAACAGCAAGGCCGTCACGACGGGGCCGAGTTCACGGAGCAACGACAGGGCAACCATCTGGCCAAGGCTGGTTTCGGCACCAAAGTCCACCAGCACGATATAGCCCTGCAGGCTGAGCACCATCCCGATAAACAACCCCGACACCAGGATAATAGCCGCCGACATCACCCCCACCGAATACAGCTGGCGAACCAGCAGCGGGAACATTTTGCGGGGCTGGGGCTTGCTGACCACCGCGCCGTAAAGCATCAGGGTCGCTCGGCCAATCGAGCTACACAAGGCCAAGGCCCGTTGGCCTTGGCGGGCCACTAAATCCAACACCATGCCTATCGATCTCCCAAAGAGGACAAAAACAACTCGTCAGCCATCGACTTGGCTGGGTACGTAAAAGGCACGGGGCCGTCAGCATCACCGTCGAGGAACTGGCGGATCCGCGGATCCGGATCGGCGGACAGCGCCTGTGGGCTTCCCTGACCGATAACCTTACCACCGGAAAGCAAATAGACATGATCGGCAATGCTCATCACCTCGGGCACATCATGCGACACAATGATCGATGTGATCCCCAAGGCCTTGTTCAAATCGCGGATCAGCTTCACCAGTACCCCCATGGTAATGGGGTCTTGGCCAACGAATGGCTCGTCATACATAATCAACTCGGGATCCAACGCAATAGCGCGTGCCAGAGCCGCTCGGCGGGCCATACCGCCGGATAGCTGGTTAGGCATCAGCTGGGCCGCGCCACGCAGGCCAACGGCTTCCAATTTGAGCAATACCAGAGTATGCAGCAAATCAGCGGGTAACTGGGTGTGCTCGCGCAGCGGGAAGGCGACATTGTCATACACCGTCATATCGGTAAACAGCGCCCCTGACTGGAACAGCATGCTCATCTTCTTACGGGCCTGATACAGTGCCTGCCGCTTTAGAGCCGGTATATTTTCCCCTTCGAACCAGACCTCGCCGCAATCAGGCAGCAACTGGCCGCCAATCAAGCGCAGCAAGGTCGTTTTGCCGATCCCTGACGGGCCCATAATGGCCGTGATCTTGCCTTTTGGGACGTCTAGGGATACATCATCGAAAATTTTACGTTCTCCTCGAGAGAACGTCATCTGGCGGATCGACACCAGCGGTTGGCTCTGCTCCATCACGCTATCAACAAGGCTCCCCTGCCGTTCTGGGCCACCCTCGGTGCCACAACTAACAGTAATATATGAATAGAATTAGATATTTAAATTTTACGCCTTGATGATAGGTACATTATGATGCCAACTCAAGGCTATAACTGTAAGAACTCTGTTATTTATCCCGCCCACCTCGCTCGCCAAACCGCGTATTCATGCGCCAATTGCGACCTATAGCTAGCATTTTGAGTCACCAATGACATCAAACACCGCTCTCTGTGAGCAACCTACAACACATCTGACAAGGCGGTTAATTTCTCTCTGCTTACGCTTTCTTTTTACAGGATGAACCGTCAAAATTAACCACCTATATCTTTGGTGACGGCGTTCAACCCAACGGGCTAAGGACACCGCCACAAGATCTGTCTATTTAAATACAACAAAAGGGATAACCATGCTCGAAGCCATCGTGTTGCTTTGTATCGGTCTGACGTTACTGGTATGGAGTGCTGATCGACTTGTTTTTGGTGCGGCCGCACTTGCGAAAAACCTCGGCGTAACCCCATTGGTCATCGGTATGACTATTCTTGCGATGGGCTCTTCCGCGCCGGAGATGATGGTTTCGGCCACCGCTGCCCTTGATGGCAAAACCGATACCGCCGTGGGTAACGTACTTGGCTCCAATATCGCCAATATCGCCCTGATCCTCGGCATCACCGCACTGATCAAGCCTCTTTCGATCAGCTCCGAGATCATCCGCCGTGAATTACCGCTGATGATGGTCGTCACCCTGATTGCCGGCGGCCTACTCTGGGACAACCACCTCGGCTTCTACGAAGGTGTATTGCTGGTCATCCTGTTTGTGATTTTCTTGCTAGCCATGCTGAAAATCAGCCGCAATGCCAAGAGCAGCGGAGATCCTCTCGTTGATGAGCAAGAGTCGGAGATCCCGGAAGGCGTCAGCAACACCGCAGCCACCATCTGGACAGTGATCGGCCTGGTACTGCTGCCGTATGCCGCCAGTATGCTGGTTGACTCTTCTGTAACTATCGCCAAGCATTTTGGCATGAGCGATCTGGTGATCGGCTTGACCATCATTGCTGTCGGTACCAGCCTGCCGGAGCTGGCGGCATCGGTTGCCAGTATCTTCAAGGGCGAGGACGACATGGCTGTCGGCAACATTATCGGCTCCAATGTCTTCAACATCCTCGCTGTCATGGGGCTTCCGGGATTGCTCAACCCTTCAGAGCTCAGCCCGCTAGCGATGGATCGCGACTATTTGGTTATGCTCGGCGTATCGGTACTGCTTGTTTTGATGGCGCTGGGCAAACGCCGCCGCATTAACCGCGTTGAAGGTGCAATTCTCCTGGCTACCTTTGTCGCCTATCAAGGTTATCTCCTTTATAATCTGGCGGCCTAACGGAGATCTAAGCTATGTCTGAAACGTTTGATTATTGTGAAATTGGCCGTCGAGTGATCGATATCGAGGCCCAATCCCTGCAGCAGCTAACCCAATACATCAATGGTAGCTTTACTGCTGCCTGCGAACTCATTGCCAATGCCAACGGCAAAGTCATCGTGATGGGAATGGGCAAATCAGGGCATATCGGCAACAAAATTGCCGCGACCCTTGCCAGCACCGGCACACCGGCATTCTTTGTTCATCCGGGCGAAGCCAGCCACGGTGATCTGGGCATGGTTGCCAAAGGGGATGTGTTATTGGCCATTTCCAACTCCGGCGAAGCATCAGAGATCCTAACCCTGCTTCCGGTAATCAAGCGCTTGGGCATCCCGCTAATCAGCATGACTGGCAAGCCCGCCTCAAGCATGGCCAAGTTGTCGCAGATCCACCTGCAGATCACCGTCGACAAAGAAGCCTGCCCGCTTGGGCTGGCTCCCACCTCCAGCACCACCGCAACGCTGGCGATGGGAGATGCAATCGCCATTGCCCTAATGGAAGCCCGCGGCTTCACCGCCGATGATTTCGCCCTGTCCCACCCGGGTGGAGCACTAGGCCGCAAACTGCTGATGCGGATCAGCGACGTAATGCACTGCGGCGAGGCCCTGCCTGTGGTACAGGAAAATGCGACCATCAAAGATGCGTTGCTCGAAGTCTCTCGCAAAGGCTTGGGAATGACAGCTATCATAGATCAGGATCAGACCCTGCTCGGGATCTTCACCGATGGCGATCTGCGCCGCCTGCTGGACAACCATGTCGATATCCACAATACGGAAATCGGTGAGGTAATGACCCGCAGCCCAGCGACCATCACGTGTGACGTCTTGGCCGCTGAGGGACTGAAGCTGATGGAAGACAAAAAAATCAATGGCCTGCTGGTCACCGATAACGGCAAACTGGTTGGGGCGCTTAATATGCATGACCTCTTGAAAGCCGGAGTGATGTAATGCAAATTGGAGCGCTTGGCTGCCCTGTATGCCATACACTGTATAATGAAACATTAGAGACCCGGCTGCTGATTTGTGATGTAGGTGCGGCCTTTTCTTATAAGTATGAGACTGTGTACAACCTGCTCCTTGAAGCCAACGGCAAATTAGATAAACATAAAGGTTTAAGCATATGACCTTACAAAGGCTACTCTCTGCCTTGCTACTGGTAGTTTGTGCATGGACCGGCTACTACCTGCTGGACAAACACTGGGAAGAAGACGTGCAGGTTGCTCCTGATGCCGAGAAGCCTCTGTTTACCGGTAATACGGTAACCAATACCTCGTATAACGAAGCGGGCCTGCGCAGCTATCAGATAGATGCCAGCTACCTAGAGCACTTCAACCAGAGTGGCAATACCGACTTTGTCGACCCCGTCCTGTGGGTTTACCGAGACGGAGATGAAACCGAATGGCGGATCAGTGCCGACAAGGCCCGCCTTGACAAAGATCACGTACTGCAGATGACCGGTCACGTTAGGGTATTCAACCTGCTGCCACAATCTGCACTCAAGGTCATCCAAACCGACAACCTGCGCCTCGATTTGATCAGTAAGGATTTCGACACCCCGGATCCGGTCAAGATTACCGGTGAACACTTCGAAAACGAAGGCATCGGCCTGAAAGGGAATATGGATCGTAGCATCGCTACCCTGTTGAATAATGTAAAAGGTAGATATGAAGCACTTTAAACTTACTACCCTGCTCTGCCTGCTGCTCTCTAGCCCTACATGGGCATTGAGCAACGATACCGAGCAGCCTATCTATATCAACTCCGACAATCAGGAACTTGATATCCAGAACAATATCGTCACCTTTACTGGCAATGTAATCTTGCGTCAGGGCAGCATTGACATCCGCGCCGACAAAGTCGTCGTGACCCGGCCTAGCGGTCAAGAGGGCAAAGAGACCATTGATGCCTACGGTGCCCCTGCGACGTTCCACCAGCTGATGGACAACGGCAAGCCAATCGACGGCGCGGCAAAGAAAATGCGCTACGAGACATCAACGGAATTCCTCAAGATGACCGATGATGCCATCCTGATCCAAGAAGGCAGCGAAATTCAAGGCAAGGTGATTAGCTACAAGATCGACGAGCAAAAACTGGTCGCCGAAAGCGGAAAGAAAAAACGCGTTACCACTATCTTGCAGCCTAACCAGCTAAACCAAAATAAGAAGTAAGCTCGACATGGCAGTATTGAAAGCACAAAACCTGGCCAAAAGTTACAGCGGGCGCAAAGTTGTTTCCGATGTCAGCCTTGAGGTTCAATCCGGCAAGATTGTCGGCCTGCTAGGCCCCAACGGTGCAGGCAAAACAACCTCCTTCTACATGATCGTGGGCCTAGTCGCCCGCGATGCCGGCTCGATCACTATCGATGACGTCGATATCAGCCTGCAACCCATGCACAACCGTTCACGGATGGGCATTGGCTATCTGCCCCAGGAGGCCTCAATCTTCCGCAAGCTGTCAGTCCACGACAACCTGATGGCAGTATTGCAGACGCGTAAGGAGCTCAGCAAAGCCGAGCGGCAGGACAAGCTGGAAGAACTGCTCGACGAGTTCAATATCCAGCACATCCGCAATAGCTTGGGAATGGCGCTCTCTGGTGGTGAAAGACGCCGGGTAGAAATTGCCCGCGCCCTGGCCGCCAACCCTAAGTTCATCCTACTCGATGAACCTTTTGCCGGTGTCGATCCTATCTCTGTGATCGATATCAAGAAAATCATCGAGCATTTACGCGATCGTGGGCTAGGCGTACTGATCACCGACCATAATGTT
Organism: Photobacterium aquae; assembly: GCF_001029445.1. GTDB lineage: Bacteria > Pseudomonadota > Gammaproteobacteria > Enterobacterales > Vibrionaceae > Photobacterium > Photobacterium aquae. The sequence goes on along the minus strand of NZ_LDOT01000011.1, from coordinate 56,442 downwards.
CGAGAAACTCTGGATGTCTGTGAACAAGCGTACATCGTCAGCCAAGGGCACCTTATCGCCCACGGCACACCGTCTGAAGTACTCAACGACGAGCACGTGAAACGAGTCTATCTGGGCGACCAGTTCCGTCTATAGTTAGTAGTAAGGACGTACCGAAGCGGACACCCTGCAGGCACGGACCAACAGTGTTGCTGGGTGTACTGCCAATAGCAAAGATAACAATTAAGGTACATAAATAACGATGAAAACCTCGCTTCAGCTCAAACTTGGTCAACAGTTGGCAATGACGCCCCAGCTTCAGCAGGCGATCCGTCTCTTGCAGCTATCGACTCTGGATCTCCAACAGGAAATCCAAGAGGCCCTTGATGCCAACCCCCTGCTTGAGCTTGAAGAGAGTGCCCATGAAACCCTCACCGGCGAAGAGCACAAAGATCGCGACAACGACGACAGTCGCGATAGCAGCGAGGCCGACTATTCAGACAGCGATGCCGAGAGCTTCGATACCTCCGAAGCCATCGAAAAGCGTGAAATGCCCGAAGATCTGCCCGTCGACACCACCTGGGACGACGTCTACAGTGCAGGCACCGGCAGTACCGGCATTGCTCTCGACGACGACATGCCCGTCTATCAAGGCGAAACCACCGAAAGCCTGCAAGATTACCTCACTTGGCAGCTAGAACTGACGCCGTTTAGCGAGACTGACCGCACCATTGCCACCGCCATCATTGATGCCATTGACGAGAAAGGCTACCTGTCTTGCTCGACCGACGACATTCTTGAGAGCCTCGGCGATGACGAAGTTGAGCTTGACGAGGTCGAGGCGGTTCTCAAACGCGTCCAGCAGTTCGACCCTCTCGGCGTAGCGGCCCGCAACCTGCAAGAATGCCTGTTGCTGCAATTGGCCACCTTCAAGCCCGAGACACCATGGCTGGCAGAAGCAAAAATGCTGCTGACCGACTACATTGACCTGTTGGCCAACCGAGACTTCCGCCAGCTGATGCGCGATACCCGGCTCAAGGAAGCTGAGCTGAAACAGGTCATGCAGCTGATCCACGGACTTGACCCGCGCCCGGGTAACCGGGTGGTAAACAGCGAAACGGAATACGTCGTGCCCGATGTATCGGTATTCAAGGATCACGGCCAGTGGGTCGTCACCATCAATCCAGACAGCGTACCGCGGATCCGGGTCAACGAGCAGTACGCGGCGCTGAGCAAGAGCACCCGCAACACGGCCGACAGCCAGTTCATCCGCACCCACCTGCAAGACGCCAAATGGCTGATAAAGAGCTTGGAAAGCCGCAACGAAACCCTGCTCAAGGTCGCCCGCTGTATTGTCGAACATCAACAGGACTTTTTCGAATATGGCGAGGAAGCCATGAAGCCGATGGTGCTCAATGACATCGCGCTGGCTGTCGACATGCACGAGTCCACCATTTCACGGGTCACGACCCAAAAATACATGCATACCCCACGCGGTATCTTCGAACTTAAATACTTCTTCTCCAGTCACGTCAGTACCGATAACGGCGGTGAATGCTCATCGACCGCTATCCGGGCTCTGGTGAAAAAGCTGGTCGCGGCCGAGAACCAGGCCAAGCCACTGAGTGACAGCAAAATAGCGACATTATTGGCGGAACAAGGGATTATGGTGGCACGACGTACCATCGCCAAATACCGAGAATCCCTCGGGATCCCGCCGTCTAATCAGCGAAAACGCCTACTCTAAGGCGAACAAGAAGGAAGATGTCTATGCAAATTAATCTTACTGGGCACCATATTGAAATCACCCCATCCATGCGTGAATATGTGGAAACCAAGTTCGACAAACTCGAACGTTTTTTCGATAAGATTAACAATGTCCATGTCATCTTGAACGTGGAGAAGCTCCAGCAGGTCGCCGAAGCCACCCTCCATATCAACGCTGGGGAAATCCACGCCAAGGCGGATTCTGAAAATATGTATGCCGCGATTGATGCTTTAACTGATAAACTGGTACGTCAACTAAACAAACACAAAGATAAACTCAATAGTCATTAATCATGCAACTGAGTAACGTATTGAGCCTGGACTGCACCAAGAGTGCAGTCCCTTGCACCAGCAAGAAGCGCGCTCTCGAGATCATCAGCGAAATCGCGGCCCAGCATCTGGACCAAAACCCCCAGCCATTATTCGAATGTATGCTCAATCGAGAAAAGATGGGCAGTACCGGCATTGGCCACGGCATTGCGATTCCCCACGGCAGGATCAACAACAGCGATGAAGCCATTGCGGTTCTGATCCAGTGTCAGGATCCCATCCAGTTCGATGCCATCGACAACCAACCGGTCGATCTGCTCTTCGCACTGCTGGTACCTGAAACCCAATGTCAGGAACACCTAAAAACACTCGCCAGCATGGCTGAAAAACTCAACGACAAACACATCTGCAAACAGCTCCGTACCGCGCAAAGCGACGAAGAGCTTTATCAAATACTCACCTGTGATTCATAATGATCACCCTCTTTCGCCCCAACCCTGAGGAATAACAGCCATGATGTTAATGGTCGTAAGCGGTCGTTCCGGCTCGGGAAAATCTATTGCCCTTCGCGTATTGGAAGATCTCGGTTATTACTGTGTCGACAACCTGCCTGTTAACCTTTTGCCGGAATTCGTCCGAACTCTGGCTGGCAGCCAACAAAATATCGCCGTCAGCATTGATGTGCGCAACCTGCCATCCCAACCCGATGAAATCCGACATATCCTCGAGTCTCTGGGCGATGATATCGATGTCAACGTGCTTTACCTTGATGCCGACGACAAGACACTGGTAAAACGCTATAGCGAAACCCGCCGCCTACACCCACTGTCACGCTTCGATCTCGGACTGGAACAGGCAATCCTGTCGGAAAATGCCGTACTGGCACCCATCAAGGAGCGGGCCGATCTGGTTATCGACACCACCCATAAGTCAATCCATGACCTGAGCGAGATGGTCCGGTCCCGAGTTCTCGGACGCGATGCGCGTGAGTTGATCATGGTATTCGAGTCTTTTGGCTTCAAATACGGGCTGCCAACTGATGCCGATTATGTGTTTGATGTTCGCTTCCTGCCCAATCCCCATTGGGTACCGGAGCTAAAACCCCAGACAGGCCTCGATCAAGGTGTCAAAGACTACCTCAGCAGCCACCCCGAAGTCGGCCAGCTGACCAATCAGATCCGCAATTTCATCGAAACTTGGCTACCGATGCTGGAAAAAAACAACCGCAGTTACCTAACCGTAGCCATCGGCTGTACCGGCGGCCAGCACCGTTCTGTCTACGTTGCCCAGCAGCTTGCCGAATACTTCCGCTATGAAGGGCACCAAGTCCAGATTCGCCACCGAACACTGGAAAGTAAGCAATGAGTAGCCTGAGCCGCGATCTGTTTATCAAGAATCGCCTCGGCCTCCATGCCCGGGCGGCAATCAAACTGGTCGAGCTAGCCCAGAGCTTCGAGGCGACCATCACCATCAGCAACGGTATCAAAACCGCCACCGCCGATAGCGTGATGGGCCTGCTGATGCTCGAGTCAGCCCAAGGGCAGCGGGTGGTCGTATCAGCTGAAGGCCATGATGCCGCCACGGCACTGGCCGCAGTCAGCGAGCTTATCGAAGCGGGCTTTGACGAGGAAAACTAAGCCACTTAGCACATCGCTCGCCCCTCTTGGTGATGAATTGATCATTTCCTCTCATATCTGATGAGACAAGCCACCTCCTATTGCGTTAAAATTCAGCTTATTGCATCGTTATACCTCATAGTCATAGCTGGCATCGGGCAGAGGACTCCTCGCGGTATAACGTCTCAGAGTCATTTGGGGTACTGCTGGCCATGGCTGACATTATTGAACAAGACAACACGCACCAAACATTACAGGAAGTCAACCAGGCCCTAGAAAACGGGATGTTTGTCCATGTCCGCCGCATGCTGCAGGAGATGGAGCCGGAAGACATCGCCCACCTGCTTGAAGCCTGCCCCCCAAAAGAACGTCAGGTCCTGTGGCAACTGACCGATCCCGAAGAGCAGGGTGATATCCTCGACGAGCTTTCCGAAGACGTCAAAGACGGTATCGTTGCCCAGATGGCACCGGACAAGCTGGCCGCCGTTACCGAAGGGATGGAGTCGGATGACGTTGCCTACGTCCTGCGTAGCCTGCCCGACGACAAATACCAAGAAGTGCTGGCGCAAATGGATGCGACCGACCGTCACCGGGTCGAAAAAGCACTGGCCTATCCGGAAGACACCGCCGGCGGCATCATGAGCACCGACTTCATCACCATCCGTGGTGATGTCAGTGCCGACGTGGTTCTGCGCTACCTGCGCATGAAGGGCGAATTGCCGGAAGCGACCGATACCCTGTACGTGGTTGACCTCAACGAAATACTGATCGGCTACCTCAGCTTGGCCACCCTCATCACCACCCAGCCCGATGTCGAGATCCATGATGTGATGGAAGATGCCGACGATGCGATTCCGGTCGACATGGACGATGGTGAGGTCGCCAACCTGTTCGAGCGCCGCAACTGGCTGTCGGCACCGGTGGTTGATGCCAACAACCACCTCGTCGGCCGTATCACCATCGATGACGTGGTCGATATTATCCGTGAAGATGCCGAGCACTCGATGATGAGTATGGCGGGTATGGACGATGACGAGGACACCTTTGCCCCCGTCGTCAAATCCGCCAAGCGCCGCAGTATCTGGCTCGGGGTCAACGTCCTTGCCGCCTTGGCTGCCGCCTCCGTCTCCAATATGTTCGAGGAAACCCTCGCACAAATGGCCTCAATCGCTATTTTGATGACCATCGTACCGTCAATGGGCGGGGTGGCGGGCAACCAGACGGTCGCCCTGGTGATCCGCGGCCTAGCCGTCGGCCACATCGGTGACAGCAACACCCGCTGGCTGCTAAGCAAAGAGGCGCGTGTCGGCCTGATCAACGGGATCCTGTGGGCGATTATCATTGGCTCCGTCGTCGTCTTGTGGAAGGGGAACTTCCTGCTCGGGGCCATTATTGCCGGGGCCATGCTCACCAACCTGCTGGTCGCTGGTATCGCTGGGGTCTGCGTCCCGATCATGCTCAAGAAAATGGATATCGACCCGGCGCTGGCAGGGGGCATGGCTCTCACCACCATCACCGATATTGTCGGCCTGTCGGTTTTCCTCGGACTGGCGACCCTCTTTTTGGTCCAATAACGAGGCCGGATCGAACCATAAAAAAAGCGAGAGCACCGGCTCTCGCTTTTTTGTATTTTCAGCTACCTCGACAGGTATCACTCGCCGGCAATCTTCATCCGGTCGAGCAAAATAGAGCCAGTCTGGATCTGGCTGCGCATTTCGGTGTCGCTACCGATAGCAACCATATTGGCCATCATATCCTTAAGGTTGCCAGCAATGGTGATCTCGCTGACAGGATACTGGATCTCGCCGTTTTCCACCCAGAAACCCGCCGCACCACGAGAATAATCCCCCGTGACAATATTAACGCCCTGGCCCATCAGCTCTGTCACCAAAAGGCCACGATCCATCTTGCGCAGCATCTGCTCGAAGCTCTCGCCGGTCGAGCTGACCAGCCAGTTGTGGATCCCGCCGGCATGGCCGGTTGGCTGGCTGCCCAGTTTACGCGCCGCATAGCTGGTCATCAGGTATGTCTGCAAAGTGCCATCCTGAATAATCTCGCGATCATGGGTTGCCAGACCCTCGCTGTCAAACGGCGTACTGGCCATCCCGCGCAGAACATGTGGACGCTCGCTGATATTCACCCAGTCAGGGAAAATTTGCTTACCTAGGTGATCAAGCAGGAAAGAGGACTTACGGTAAAGGTTGGAACCGCTGATCCCCATCACCAAATGGCCGAACAGGCCTGTTGCAATATCGGCGGCAAACATCACCGGCGCTTCGCGGGTTGATAGCTTACGAGGGTCGATTCGGCCAACGGTGCGCTCGGCGGCATGCAAGCCCACCGCTTCCGGTGTCCATAGGTCCTGAGCTCGACGGGCGCTGGTATAGCTGTAGTCGCGCTCCATCTCGCCGTTCTTGCCCTCGGCAATCACGCAGCAGCTGGTGCTGTGGCGGCTCGAGGCATAACTGGCTAGCATCCCGTGGCTGTTGCCGTATACCCGGATCCCGTAATGGCTGTCATAGCTTGCCCCGTCGCTCTGCTTGATCCGTGGATCGTAGTCCAGCGCGGCCTGCTCAGCACGAGCGGCGATCTCACCGGCATGATCCGGTTCCGGCTCGTCAGGGTGGAACAGATCAAGATCAGGAATATCCCTCGCCATCAACTCTGCCGGTCCAGGGCCGGCAAATGGGTCTTCCGAGGTATAACGGGCAATATCCAACGCTGCCGCCACAGTTTGGGCGATCGCCTCTTCACTGAGGTCCGATGTTGATGCGCTGCCTTTGCGCTGGCCACGATATACCGTGATCCCCAACGCGCCGTCGCTGTTGAACTCGACATTTTCGATTTCACACATCCGCGTCGATACACTGATCCCGGTGGTTTTGTTAATGGCCACTTCTGCGGCATCAGCCTGCATACCAGCCAGCTCAAGCGCCCGGGCTACTGCAGCTTCCAGCTGAACACGCTGCTGGGCGACCTGTTCTTTCACGTCCATCATCTAATTATCTCACCACGGACTTGCCAGCATCACAGATGTGCCACAAGCCTCTGAAAAAGGTATTACTATTAGGATAACACTGGCAGGGTGTTTTTTGCGCCCCAAAAGATGATTAAACTGGTAAAATACTCCAAAATGCAAAAGCGATGAGCCCATTATGAGCCGTAAAAACCAAAAAGCCCCTTGGGAAGAAGAAGAAGAAATCATCTGGGTAAGTAAATCCGAGATGAAGCGCGATATGGAAGCCCTACAAAAAATGGGCGAAGAGCTGGTTGAACTAAAACCAGGTGCGCTGGCAAAAATCCCGCTGGACGAAGAGCTGCTAGAAGCGGTGAAAGACGCTCAGCGCTTCAAAAACGAAGCCCGTCGCCGTCAGCTACAGCGTATAGGCAAACTGATGCGTCAGGTTGAGATTGAGCCAATCCAGACAGCACTGGACAAACTTAACAACAAGCACTCACAAACCACAGCCCAACTGCGCAAGCTAGAGCAGAAGCGCGACAAGCTGATCGAAAACGGTGACAGCATGATCAATGCCATTATGGTTGATCACCCTGACGCTGACCGTCAGCACCTGCGCCAGCTGGTTCGTCAGGCCAAGAAAGAAAAAGAGCAGAACAAGCCAGCCAAGGCTTACCGCGAAATCTTCCAGTACCTCAAAGAGCTGTACATCGAAGACTAAGCGTTCTGTTCGCCGCCAAACAAAAATGCCAGCATCTTCGCTGGCATTTTTTATCACTGTCGATTGGCGCTTACTGAGTACCGCCAACCGTCATCGACTCAATTTTCAGGGTCGGCTGACCGACACCGACAGGCACGCTCTGCCCTGCCTTGCCACAGACACCGACGCCGCGGTCGATATCGAGATCGTTACCGACCATCGACACCTGCTGCATTGCCTCGATACCGCTACCGATCAGGGTCGTACCCTTGATTGGCCGAGTAATCTTACCGTCTTCAATCAGGTATGCCTCAGACGCAGAGAAAACGAACTTGCCCGAAGTAATGTCCACTTGGCCACCACCAAAGTTCGGCGCGTAAACACCACGCTTCACGCTGGCAATAATCTCTTCAGGGCTGTGCTCGCCCGGCAACATGTAAGTGTTGGTCATACGCGGCATCGGCAAATGCGCATACGACTCTCGGCGACCATTGCCCGTCGGTGCTACGCCCATCAAGCGGGCATTGAGCTTATCTTGCATGTAGCCCTTGAGCTTACCCTTCTCGACCAGCACATTGTATTGGCCCGGCGTGCCCTCGTCATCGATATTGATCGAACCACGGCGATCAACCAAGGTACCGTCATCGACAATCGTACATAGGCTGGATGTCACCTGCTCACCCATCTGCCCCGAGAACATTGACGAGCCCTTGCGGTTGAAATCCCCCTCAAGACCATGACCCACAGCCTCGTGCAGCAATACGCCCGGCCAACCCGCGCCAAGAACAACGGGCATCGTACCCGCAGGTGCCTCGTCGGCATCAATATTGACCAATGCCTGACGGATAGCCTCATCGGCATAAGTCAGGGCCACGCTCTTGCCGCCGGTTTCAGTGAGGAAGTACTCGTAACCAAAACGGCCACCGCCACCCGCGCTACCGTGCTCACGCTTATCACCCTTCTCAATCAAAACACTGATCGATAGTCGAACCAACGGACGGATATCCGCAGCATACGTCCCATCGAGAGCGGCGACCAATACTTGCTCATACACACCGTTGAGGCTAACCGACACCTCGGTCGCCAATGGCTCCTTGGTCCGGATATAACGGTCGATCTCTTCTAGCAAAGCGATCTTCTGGTGCTTGTCGAAACCGTTCAGCGGATTGACCGCGGCATAGTATTCTGTCGGTACGACCGGAGTGAATGCTTTGACCTTGCCGTCGCCACCACTACGGGTGATCCCGCGCGCCGCCTTGGCACTTTGGGTCAGGGCCAGTTGGTTGATCTGATCGGAATAGGCAAAACCGGTCTTCTCGCCAGACACCGCCCGCACCCCAACACCGCGATCGATATTGAATGATCCATCCTTGATGATGCTGTCCTCTAGAACCAGCGACTCATGCCAGCAAGACTGGAAATAAATATCAGCGTAGTCGACCTCGCGGGCCGCCACTACGCCCAGTGTACGACTCAGCTCTTCACGTCCCAGCCCTGACTGGGCCAGCATTGTCTTTTCTACAGTTTCCAGTGTCATTTTTCTGCTCTTGTCATTCGGCCAAGCGGCCACTGCCACTTAGCGGTCACGTCGGCGAACAGCAAAGCGTGCATGTTCCGCCAACGGCATGTTTGTTCTGATCGCTTGGCTAAAACCAAGATCAATCTCGGCCAGCACCCCCCCGGTACCCTGGGACTGGGTGGCGACAACCTGTCCCCAGGGATCGACAACCATCGAATGCCCCCAGGTCTCGCGGGATTCATTGTGCTCCCCCCACTGCGCCGCCGCGAGGACCCAGCACTGGGTCTCGACAGCACGAGCGCGGAGCAGCAGCTCCCAGTGTGCCTTGCCCGTCACCTTGGTAAAGGCCGCAGGCACCACAATAATATCAGCCCCCTGCTCGCGCAATTCACTGTATAGCAACGGGAATCGGATATCATAACAAATAGACAGCCCAATGTTGCCAAATGGCGTTGGGACGACTTTCACCGATTGTCCCGGCTCGAAGGTGTCAGATTCACGATAGGTACGGTGCATATCGGCGACGGCCACATCAAACATGTGCAGCTTGTCATAATGCGCAACCCGCTCTCCGTTATCGTCAAACAGCAAAGCGGTCGTGGTCAGGGCTCCGGAAGGCTGGCGGATCGGCATAGACCCTATCAACAACCAGATCCCAAGCTGACGGGCCATCTTCGCGACGGCCAACTGCAACGGCCCATCCCCCAAGGGTTCGGCGTGACGGGAGTAATCGTCCTTGGTGCCAAACACCAAGCAATTTTCCGGCGTCACGACCAATTTGGCCCCTTGAAGCTGCAATCCTTTGAGCTTTCTTTCCAACTGCTTGAGATTGCGTTCGGGCTCATTGCCCGAATTCATCTGTACCAAGCCAACAACTGTCATGGCTGCCTCCTTTTGCCTCGGTAAATCCAATACCGACTATCATAATCACTGCCACCAGCAACGGTGGTTATTCCTTGCCTGTTTCCTTGCTTTTCATGGAATCAGGCACCTTGAACTCACCGGTAAAACGAGACTGCTCGGTAACAGATGGCGATTCTATCGGTCCCTTGACGATATAATTCACCTGAGTAAAGACATCGAGTACCGGCGACAGCGCCGTGGAAATGGCAAACACATAAATCGCCGTCTGTGGCGCAACCGCAAAGGCTGTCAGCACGGGGATCCCCGAAGTGAAATCTGGGATAAATTTCACTTTGGCATCAACAGTTTCATCTACAAGATTAGCACTTCCACGGATAAACATATCACCGGCCAATGCCTGCATCTTGATATCATCAGTATAGAACTGGCCGTTCTCAATCCGACCGCTGCCTCGAATGTAGTCAAAAGCCAAGCCATCATCGAAAATCCCTGAAAAATCGAGCTTCATCTTGCGAACAATCGAATCAATACTGAATAATCCCAGCAACCGTCCGGCACCACCAATATCACTGATCACACCTTTGCCGGTCTCAGACTTCAGCTCGCCACTTAAGGTCTCACGGTGAACCGACCATGGGGTTCCCTGCCACTGAATCGACGCATAGGAACTGAATTCAGCCCCCTGAATACCACCGTTAATCCCAAACCGCCCCATCAAGTCCGAGCTATTGTCACCCTCGATATCGAATGCAATCTGAGTTTCGCTGCGATCACCACGCAAACTCCAGTGCCCATCTAAATTAAGCACCGTCGAACCTGAATCAACCGTAAAGTTCTGCAACTCGAGCATATCAACACCCCGGCGTAATTTACCCGATACAGATCCCAGCTTGTACCCTTGCAGCCATGCATCATGTACCTGAACATCAAGCTCCGGCATATTGGCCATCATCGAGCGGTCAAACTCCGTCGGTGGGGTAATATCACGCTGTGGCTGATATTTGGAGCTATCTTGCTGCTCCAGCGCCGGCAGGTTAAGGTGCAGGCTGGCGATATTGATATTCCACGGGCTTCCCTTGGTACCTGACGCCCGGCCCTTGAGCTCACGGCCGTCAACGGCAATATCCCAGCGGCCGTGCTGCTGACTGATATTCAAAGCCACCCTGTTCCAATCCAGCCCGGCGAGCACCAACTGCCTGACCGAAGCCTTCACCCGGGTCGGCAGCGGCAGTTCAGGAAACGCACTGTGGGTACCGCTGGAAATACCGGTATCAACTTTATCGTGGATCTCACCAGCCAGCGCTATCCAGCGGTCGCCATCGAGCCGCTCGCTGTCGATATCCACCCCGTGGACGCCCCCTCTAGTTGGCAGCAACGTCGACTTGCCAACAGCCAACTCACTGCCTTCGATGACAATACGCTCACCTTGAAGATTGAAAATCCCCTGATAGGCCGCATCCTTGGTGATCAGCTTGCCCGTCAACTGCTGCTTATTCCCCGTAACAGCCAGCGACAGACGCTGGGGTGTTCCTGCGACATGGCTGAGCGGATATGGCAACTGGCTCGAAATCTGGGTGAGATCGGCATCGGCTGCGACCTGATAATCAAAACCGGTATCGTGCAGATCCACACCGACTTTACCCTGCCAGCGGCTCAGCCCCCGGACATGCGCCAACAGGGGATCGTCTAGCTGTGCCTGGAGCTTCTCTGCCTGCCAGTTACCGCCAAAATCCACATCCACCCGGTAGCCGTCCGCGACGCTCCGCCCGGAAAATCCAAGCTCAATCGGTTGTTCCAGCATGGACGCCTTAAGTCCATCGGCTTTCACTACATCGTTGTCAAACACAATCTTGCCGCTCACGTTGTCGAGCGGGATCGGCGGCGCATCAAGAACGACGGCATTACCACTAAGAGTGGCATCCCCCCACGCCCTGACATCACTGCCATCAAACGGGATATCCAGCTTGAACCGCGAGCTGACAGGGCCACTGACTTGCACGGTCGTCAAGGCAGCCCCAACCGAGTCCACCAACGGGGTGGCGAGCATGTAATCACGTACCTGCTCACCGTCCGCCGCCACATCCACCGTCAATTTAAGGTGGCCATTCTCGCCCAGCTCGGCCCCGCCTGTGACTCGCGAAGCCGTTGCCCCCATGGTCTTGGCATGGCTGGCATCAAGGTACATCCAGTCATTTTCAAACAGCAGATCCAAGCTAAGATCCGTCAAGTCAGGCCAGACCGTATCGAAACTGAACTTACCGCCGCGCAGCGGTACATCCGCCTGGAAAATACCGTCATGGTTCTGGTAGGGATAATCCTCGAGCTCGCCGTACCACAGCAGCTTGGCGTGTTCTGCCTTACCGCCTTGTATCGCCGCAGACAGATAATCCGTCAACTCCTGACCCAATGCAGGGGCAGGCAGGTAACGCCATGTTTCCCCCACTTTGTAAGCACTGGCTTCGCCGTAAAAAGAGAGCCAAGCAGGCGCATCCGCCGGGAAATCGATCCGGAACTGGCCATCGACCTTGAGATCCGGGGTGGCAACAGCAAGGTGGTCGCTCCACAGCCGCCAGCCCTGCTTGTCCAGCTGCCAGTAGGCCGTGATATCGCCCTGCTTGATCTTGAGAGGAGCCTGAAACACTTCGCTGTAAGGCAGGGTGTCATCAGCCATGCTCAATACCGCACGGCCTCCTTTCAGATCCCCGGCCACCTCGGCATTGAGCTTACCCATGCCCGGAACCAGATCCCAGCTATTGATCCCCACCTGATCAAGGCGGAATGAAAAACGAGGATCCTGCACGCCGTTACCAGACAGGCGAATATCCTTCACCAACCCACGCGGCTGTAATTGGCCAAGCATGGCCACCGTCTCTTTCCCGTCAGGAATAAACTCAGCAAACGGCCGCAACCTGGCCAGCGACAACTGGCTGATCGCCGCCTGCCACTGCCCTTCATGCCAACTCGCCGCCAACTCAAAGGCCGGCCACGCCTTGCCATCGGTGCTCAGGGCCAGCTGGTTGGTGTCAACCCGCCATCCAGAGGTACCATTGGCCAGCGCTGCAGGCTTCAAGCCCACCCGCCCCTTGGTGATTTTGAAGGTATGGGACTGCTTGCCTGACTGCCAGCGCAAGTAGCTGTCATCAAGCTGTAACAGGCTCCCGGAGGGCTTGCCGTCGGCCATCTCAAGCCACAGCTCGGCATTGATATTGCTGCCAGTGACATTGGTCTGGGTCAGCACCTTTTTGTTGAGCCACGGCGTTAAAGAGAGATTGCGGGCACGAAGATATATCTGCCCGGAGAGCTCACTGAGATGCTGCTTGGCCGATAGGTTGGCCATCACGGTCATCTGGCTGAAATGGGTATCGGCCACGCTGATGACACCCTCTGCCCGGTGCCGGTTATTCAGGGTCACCCACTTGAGCGACTCAATCGCGATGGTGATCCGCTCATCAGCCGGTGACATCAAGGTAATTTCGCTATTACGGAGGGAGAACTGTCCGAGCTGGACAAATAGCAACTCCTCAAGGCGGCGGATCGTCGCCAGCTGAGTCGTCTCGGCAGGTTCATCGGCAGTATTGGTATTGCCATCGCCAAACCCGCTCAAACGCGTCAAATCCAAACTGAGGCGATCAATACGCAGATCGGTAAATACCGGGCTCAGGCTTAGCAGCGAGCCCAGCATATCCAACCGCATCGACACATCACCGATGGCCACCAGCGATTGGGGCGCGTCCGGCAAATTGACACTCACCCCTTTCAGGGTCAGTGATGGTTCTAAATTACGCCACTGGCCCTCGACATGATCGACCGCCAACGACATACCTGCCTGCGCTGACGCCCATTGCCTGATCGGCTCGCGGTAATCATTGAGTTGGGGCAGCAAAAAACGCAAGGCGCTGATTGCAATTGCGGCCAGTACCAACAATGTTAGTACCAGCCACATCACGCTTCTGGCCAGACGCACGGGGAGTGTTGTCACGCCATCGCCTCGCTTACATCATCACAACGTCGAACTGTTCCTGAATATACAGCGGCTCGCCCTTGATCTTAACCTGTTTACCGATAAAGACTTCCAACTCGGCAAGCGCATGGTACTCATCCCCGGCCAGTGCCTCGGCAACAGCAGGCGATACGTACACCACGAAACGGTCAGCATCGTAAGCCCTGTTGACCCGGGTGATCTCACGCAGGATCTCATAGCAGACACTTTCCACCGTCTTCACCGTTCCGCGCCCCTCGCAAGTCGGACAGGTATCACACAATACATGCTCGATACTTTCACGGGTTCGCTTACGGGTCATTTCCACCAAGCCCAGCTGGGTAAAGCCGTTGATATTGGTTTTCACTCGGTCATAAGAGAGTGCTTGCTCCAGCGCAATCAATACCCTGCGCTGATGCTCGTCGAGTGCCATATCGATAAAGTCGATAATGATAATACCGCCGAGATTGCGCAGCCGTAGCTGGCGGGCAATCGCCTTGGTGGCCTCGATATTGGTATTGAAGATCGTCTCTTCGAGGTTGCGGCGGCCGACAAATGCCCCGGTGTTGATGTCCACCGTGGTCATCGCCTCGGTCTGATCGATAATCAGGTAGCCACCAGACTTAAGCTCCACCTTGCGATCCAGCGAACGCTGGATTTCGTTCTCGGTGTCATAGAGATCAAAGATAGGTTGCTCGCCGGCATAGTACTCCAGCTTATCGCTCAGCTCAGGAACGAATTCATCGGTAAACTCCTTGAGTTTTTCAAAACCCAATCGAGAATCAACAAGAATACTGTCTAGCTCTGTACCGACAAAATCTCGCAGGATCCGCTGGGCCAGGCCCAACTCGCCATACAGCATGGATTTTGGCTTGTACTTGGCACGGCGCTCAAGCACCTTACGCCAAAGATGCTTCAAAAACGCGGCATCTTGAGCGATTTCCTCGTCCGTAGCCCCTTCGGCAGCGGTACGGATAATAAAGCCACCCAAATCGTCGCAATATTCTGAAACAACCCGCTTAAGGCGATCTCGCTCGCCTTCGCTCTCAATGCGCTGGGAAACACCAACATGGCTCGCCCCCGGCATAAATACCAGGTAACGAGACGGCAAAGTCACATCCGTGGTCAGGCGCGCGCCCTTGGTACCCAACGGATCCTTGACGACCTGTACAACAAGATCCTGCCCCTGACGAACAAGCTCGGAAATATCGCGGACCTGAAACTGCTTCTTCTCGTTTTCGGCCACACACTCGGTATGTGGGACGATATCGGAAGCGTGCAGGAATGCCGCTTTGTCCAAGCCGATATCCACGAAAGCAGCCTGCATCCCCGGCAAAACCCGGCTGACCCGGCCTTTGTAGATATTACCGACAATACCGCGCTTGGATTCACGCTCAATATGAATTTCCTGCAAGCTCCCCGCTTCGATCATCGCGACGCGGGTCTCGCTCGGAGTGACGTTTATCAGCAGCTCTGTGCTCATGGTTGCCTCTGAATTTACAAACTTAAAAACTCTTGAACCATGATGTCGGTTTCCACTAACGGTAACCCCACCACAGCATAATAACTGCCATCAATGCGCTCGACGAACTTGCCGCCAATTCCCTGAATGCCGTAACTACCCGCCTTGTCCTGAGGTTCACCGCTAGCCCAATAGGCTTCTATTTCTTGTTCTGATAGCGTTTTGAACCAGACATCGGTGATAACAAGCCGAGTGGATTGCGCCGAGCTGCTTGCCAGCGTCACCGCCGTCATGACCTGATGCTGACGCCCGGAAAGCAGAGTAAGCATCCGCTTGGCATCGTTGAAATCACGCGGCTTTTCTAGGATCGTCCCATCCACTACCACTATGGTATCCGCCCCCAGTACCGGGGCCGCGCCCGCCACGGCGGCAACGCCAGCATTGGCCTTGTCACGGGACAGGCGCTGGACGTAATCCGACGGGGATTCCCCGACTTGATGCTGCTCTTCGACATCAACAACCACACGTTCAAAGTGGTAACCAAGCTGGGTTAGGAGTTCTTTGCGTCGCGGGGAGCCTGAGGCTAAATACAATTGCGGAGTCGACATAGTAACATTCATTCGGTTTGGTCTGGGAAATCAATACGATCCATTCGTTGTGCCTTGATGGGCATGGTTACACACTAGCACCGAACAGATCGTATTGGGAATATATATTAACGAATTGAGAGCTTGCGGCGCATCCGGCGCAGCAGGAGGAACAACCACGGCCACAGCAGGAAGTTCAATACCACGGCCCACAGCCTTTCGGGATCGAACGTGATCACCGACACCAGATACTCAGCCCAGAACTCCACCAGCTTGCCACCGAGGGTCAGCAAACCGATCAGCATCGCCTGTTGCCACAGTGACAAATTACGCAAGACCTGGAAATTGAGGGCCACGATATAGCACAGGACCGACATCATCAGCCCGCGCACCCCGAGGGTCGAGCCCAGCATCAGGTCCCAGAGCAAACCGAGCACCAGTGCGGTACCGACATTGACTCGGTGCGGCAGGGCCAGCACCCAGTAAAAAGCCACCAATATCACCCAAGAAGGACGAAACGGCTCAAGCTCACCAGGCCACGGTGCGGCCTGCAAAATCAAAGCCACGAGGAATGAGAGCCAAATCCACACGCGACCGTTCGCTTTACTGTGCGTCACTGTTCATTTCTCCTGCACTCAAGGTCTCGCGCGCGGTCGGCCACACCAACAGCAGATAACGTAATCGGTCAAACTGCACTGTCGGGCGGGCCTTGATCTGGGCAAATGGGCGTTTGTTGTCGAACGAAAACTCAGTGACATGGGCTACCGGATAACCTTCCGGATAGCGCCCGCCGAGACCAGAGCTCACCAGCAGATCACCGACCTGAATATCGGTACTGCTCGGCACATGCTCAAGCTGGATCTGGTCAACCAAACCACTGCCAGAGGCAATCACCCGGATATCGTTTCGAACAACCTGCACCGGAATCGCATGGGTCGGGTCAATCAGCAGCAGCACCCGGCTGTTGTGGGCACCGACATAGGACACCTGACCGACAATCCCTTTTTCGTTGATCACCGGTTGGCCTTCGTAAACACCGTCAACCCGGCCCTTGTCGATCATCACCTGATGGCTGTACGGATCCGAGTCCACCGCCATCACCTCGGCAATCAGTTTCTTTTCGTCACGGACAAACGGCGAGCCCAGCAACTCACGGAGCCGCTGGTTTTCCTGTTTCAACTGTTCAAGCAATAGCACGTCGCTTTGCTGCACCAGCAAATCACGCTGTAGCAGTTTGTTTTCGGCAAGCAGGCGCTGGTGAGTGCTGAATTGGCCGGAAACACCGTCAAGCATATCGCGCGGCAGGTTAGCGGCGTACTGCAAGGGGGCTATGGCAGAGTTGAGCAGGTAACGAACATTCGCAAAGGCGTCAAGACGACTGTCGGCTAGCATAAGGCCAACCGACAGCAAAATAGCAAGAAACAGGCGCAGTTGCAGGGAGGGGCCCCTGCCAAAGATAGGTTTCATGTAACACTATAACCTGTTTGTAGAAATGCCCGGGCGGGCATTATTCATCGCTAAACAGATCGCCACCGTGCATGTCGATCATTTCCAGAGCCTTGCCGCCGCCACGGGCAACACAAGTCAGCGGCTCTTCGGCCACAACCACTGGAATACCGGTTTCTTCGGTCAACAAGCGATCCAGATCACGCAACAGCGCACCACCGCCAGTCAGAACCATACCGCGCTCTGAAATATCAGACGCCAGCTCAGGCGGGCACTGCTCAAGGGCAACCATCACGGCAGAAACAATACCGGTCAGTGGCTCTTGCAATGCTTCCAGAATTTCGTTGGAGTTCAGCGTGAAGCTACGAGGCACACCTTCAGCAAGGTTACGGCCGCGGACTTCGATCTCACGGACTTCGTCACCCGGGTAAGCCGAACCGATTTCGTGCTTGATGCGCTCAGCGGTCGCCTCGCCGATCAGGCTGCCGTAGTTACGGCGTACATAGTTGATGATCGCCTCGTCGAAACGGTCACCGCCGATGCGTACTGACGACGAGTAAACAACACCGTTTAGTGAGATCACAGCAACTTCGGTCGTACCACCACCGATATCGATCACCATAGAACCCGTTGCTTCCGATACCGGCATGCCAGCACCGATTGCAGCCGCCATTGGCTCATCGATCAAATACACTTCACGCGCACCAGCACCCTGGGCAGATTCGCGGATTGCACGACGCTCGACCTGGGTCGAACCACAAGGTACCGCAACTAAAACTCGTGGGCTTGGGCGCAGCAGGCTATTGTCGTGAACCTGCTTGATAAAATGCTGTAGCATTTTTTCTGTCACGTAGAAGTCGGCAATCACACCGTCTTTCATCGGACGAATCGCAGCAATATTACCCGGAGTACGACCCAGCATTTGCTTTGCCGCATGGCCTACTGCGGCCACACTTTTGGTTGCGCCGGCACGATCCTGACGGATCGCGACAACAGAGGGTTCATCAAGAACGATGCCCTGTCCCTTGACGTAAATGAGGGTATTGGCGGTACCCAGGTCAATTGACAGGTCATTAGAAAACATGCCACGAAGTTTTTTAAACATAGTCTTCGGCTAATCCTGCAAGCTCAGAAATTCGTTAAATTGCGCTAAATGTATCAGGGGGGGCGGATCGAGACAAGGCAAGGATTGTCAAACCTGCCACAGATCGGCATTTTATTTAGTTAAGCAGCCCATTAATGCCCTTTTCCCCCCGATATATGATGCGGTCATTCCCTCGGTATGCCCCAAAAGTAACCACTGCTGATGGATTTTCATCCCCCAAGCCACGCCAGTTAAACAGCAACCAGGGCTGAGACTGCTCCCCAGCATAACCTTTTTCACACGCTATGTCCGGATCATTGCTGACGGCCTTTTTCGGGTTAGCGTCAACTAACTTCTGCCAAAAACGCGCCTGCTCGCGGTAACCTCTTGTTGGATCAGGAATCGCCGTCAAATGCTTCTTCCCTGTAACACCTTCCTCAACCTGTCCTTTGCCTTCGATTCTCGATTGGCTCTTTATCGCCACCGACTGAGCGAGGATCTGGCGGCAGCTGTACTGGCCATCGAACCGGGAGACGTCATCATCTTTGTTGGTCACAAATTCAGTACCATTCCAGTACTCTACCCGCAGCGGGATCGTCAGATCGCTATCGGCACGTCCAGCAACATCATCCAACACCATCCGGCCATAACGGGTGGCAAAACGGGCGAACTGCTCGGCACTGCGAGGCTCGCTGCAATCCTGCCCGGCACCGCAAGCGACCACTTCTATATTCGGCTGCGCCAATACCGGACAACCAACCTGCTGGCACTCGCTTGCCGACATCTCCTGCGGCAATACCCCCATCGCAACCTCATACGGACCATCAGGTGCAGTAGACCTCCCGCCGGCCAGTACCGCCGGGGAGGCCAGCAAGCGGCCAAACAGCAGCGGGCTATCAGGGACAATCACGCTGTCCCGCTGCCACATCTGGCCCCAATTCTTTGGCCAACCGCCAAAATCAATACGGTCAGTCAGCCGGTTCGGCAACAGATAATCGACACCGGTATCAACCGCTTCCACCTCGACACCCAGTTGATTTTTATCGGCAAAATAACCGTAATTGACCGTTGGCAGCTTCTGGGCATTCTGGGCCTGCACCCTCAGCATCGCGCGGAACGGCTGATCCATGTAGACAAAGCTCTGATCCTGCGGATAAGCAGTACCACTTTGTGCTTCGACTACTTTGAAATACTTGGGATAAAAACGGCCAACCGGACGATAGCCCATGTTCATATCCATCCCTAAATAATCAGCTTGGGTATCAGCCTGCAGCAACACGCTCCCGACCTCGCTCCAGCGTGCCGAAAACGGGGTGTCTTCGAGGGATTGGTTCGTTAAAGACTGGTTTTCGACAAACAGCTGGCCAGCACTTGCTCCGGCTACCCTCGGCGAGTGGGGCTGGATACCCTCTCCTGCAGGAATTGACAACTCGACGCTCGTGCCCGGCGAGCCGGAAGCCATGAAATTAGCCGTTATCGGCCGCCCGCACATCTGCGAGCTGTCAACCGTCCCTCTAGCATTGCCCTGCGCGTCGATATCCGACTTGCCAGCATCTACCGGCAACCAAATCACTGGCTTGGCTTTGGTTTCAAATTGCTCGCCAGCGGCAACAAAGGCATTTCCCTTAACAGATGTCCCCGTGGCACTCTGGATCGGCTTGGCTTCTCCGCCTGCGTTGCACAGGGCAAAGGTATAGGGCCGTGACCAAACAGCCTGGCTGCCTTCAAGGCGCTGCCAGTTACCGAGATCGCGCAGGCTGGCTCGGCGTGATCGCGGAAGGATCTCGCAACCATCCAGCGTACACTCGGGATCAAACAGGGTCAGCATGGTCTTTCCTGCATCAAGGTAGCGCAGCTGCGCCTTGGCCCTGCCTTGATTGAAATCCAGTTTAATCGCCTCGGTTTTCCAGTCATCGCTCTTTGGCGCTGCCAGCTCGACAGAATCCCGGCCCGTCAAGGGGGCATCATAACGGGTCGCCAATGTCAGTGTCCGCTCACCTTGGTAGCCTGAAGCCACCTCGTTGCTCTGCGGCGAAGAGCAAGCCATTGCCTTGATCTCGATATCCACCGGACGCCCTGCAACAACGGGCAAATGCTCATCCGCAATCACAAACTTGAACGGCACGAAATTGTATAGGCCGCTATCGCTCTTGTCCTTGTCATCGGCGAGGGTTGCCGTCACCGACACCTTGCCAATCTTGTCGCTCTTGAGCCATAACGCCAGATGGCCATTGTCATCAACGGCCAGTGAGTGGGCCTGGCTGGCATCAAGCCGGCTTCCCGTCCCGCCACTTTCCTGTTTATACCAATAGGCCTTGCCCGGCGTACTCAGCGATGTAGCGATATCAACCTCGCCCTTGTAGCCCTTTGCTGGCAAGCCTTCTTTGTCCGTCACCTGAAACTCAACCTTCTGCCGATCGCAGGTCAGCGAGAAATCCTGCTCCGGGGTTACATCGATAAAATAATCCTTGGCCGGAGGGGGATTGAAGCACGCACTGTCACCAATAATCTCCGCTTGGTTCGTCAACTGCAACTGACAGGCAGTTACCGCTCCACGCATCGTTGTTTGATTAGACAACGCCACCGGACCTCGAGAATAGATACGCCCTCGGATGGAACCGGCATTATTCAGCTTTACCGTATAATCCTGAGCAACCTCTGGAGGACGAGTTGGGCCATGAAGTGGCAACGGGCAAGATTTACTCGTGCCATGGCCGTCCATATAGTAAGCAAGAATGGTCAGATCATCGGCATCATGATCGGTATTAATTGCTGCACTGGCCTCAATCTTATAACGAACATGTATGATCACCTTCCCCTTGATCGTAATCTCACCGCCTTCGATCAAACTAAGATTATCAAACCAATATTCACCTTGGTTGAAGGTAACATGGCCTCCTTTATCGACAATCAGACCATATGCGACCCCGCCAGAATCTTTAAAATACGTTCCGACTGGCGGTGTATAATTCTCACCGTTATGCACAATTTTATATGTTTCGATATGCTTTGCTGCCGAAGTATCCCATGTCAAAATTCGGTTTGCTGCCATCTTGCCATTTAATAGGCAAGCCTCACCGTCACACTTGGCAAAAACGTTGTCCTCGGGCTTGTACTGCGAGCCATATAAATCATTAATAATGGCATTACTAAAACCAATATGATGCTCCTTGGTATTGAATATCGTGCTCGCTTTGTCTGATGTGTGGTAGTTATTGGTATTACCCTCCCAAGTCTGAAGAGGTCCTGGAAATAGGTCACAATAATCAGCTAACTCAGGAGGCTGTGGCGCCTGACACTGAAAGCCTGTCACAGCATTGCCCAATGCCTTGATCCCTATTTTGGTACTTTTCAGCGATGAGAGATCTGCCCAACGCTGCTGGAGAAGCTTCCAATTTCCCTGCTCCCAAATGTAATACTCCAACATACCGGCCTTCTGGCTGGCATTGCCGGAATGGATATATTTAAGCCAGACTTTATAATTCCTGCCACGCTGAATATGATCATCGGCAATCACGGCATACAACTTGGTATTGAGCTCGTCACTCCACAACGGCAGCTGACGCTGGCCGCGGCTTTGCTGGGCCATCACGGTTTCGTACAACCGCGCCTGATCGATCATGAACGTCACATCAAACGATGCCTTGCTGCTGGCAAAGCAGCTTGCGGCCAAAGCCTGAAACGGAGCCATACCTGCAATGGTCAAGCATAGCGCGAGAAATAAGGGTCTAATCATGCGATTCAACATCCTTGGCCCACAACTCCTGAGTGCGGGAAACGGCAAACTTGCCGGTTCCGCAGCGGGCGGTGGTTTCCAGTTTGAATTTGTAGCTCGGTGACGGACTATCACCATAAGGGATCTTGGTACAAGTCAGTACTAACGACTGGCACTGAAAGCGTGCGGCTGGTAGCTGACCGGTATACTGACGGCAAGCGTCAGCATCAGCCAAGCGACTACCCAGCGGGAACAACTTACTCATCATATATTCGTTGCCCGAATGGGCGGCATACCAAGCTCGGCTGGCAAGGATCTCACGGGTCGTGGTGTCCTGCCCCGACCAATCGATTCGGATCAATGCCGCTGCCATCACTGCCATCACGGTGATCACAAAGATCGCCACCATCAACACGCTGCCACGTTGCCTGCTATAAAACATTCATCACCTGTACCGTATGCTGATAGGAGTAACGCTCCCGACTCTGAGGATCGCTCAGTACCATCTTGATATGTGCCATCCCATTGCTGTTCATACCCGCCCCGCTCGCGGTAAATGCCACCGATTCGACATCCTGTGCGATTAGCGTATCAGTGGACGGCTGCGCATTGTCACCAACCAAGCGGTAGAGGCTATGGGTGGCAGACTCAAAACAGTAACTGACCTTGTCACGGTAGGTATAAAAACGCTTCCCCGGCGAACGAGACTGCAGAGGCACGGCAAGCTGCACATTCAATACTTCCGGTTCGCGGGTTTTGGCAACACCCAATACACGGTCCCGTTTGGCGTCATACTGACTCGCAGACCCCAACCCGACTGCCGCCCAACTGTCCCCATCGATCGCCAGCCAGTCAGCCTCGCTGCCCAGCACCGGCGTCACCGCCAAGCTCTGCTGGGATGGTTCATACAGGTAAAAACCCGACAAACGAACGGGATAGAACGTCAGGCACTGGCCACTCTGGCGGGTCGCCAAACTATTTGGCGCGGCATGGCGGATCTCGCGGCTCATTTTCTCCAGGGCGAAGCGCGCTATCAGCTGATGCTGATCCCGGCTCACCGTCTGAACATAGCCCTCAACCCCGAGCTGAAGATATGCACCAATACCGAGTCCAATAACCCCGAGGACAACAAGGGCAATCACCATTTCAAACAGGGTAAACCCGCGCTGCCGCCGCAATAAACGCGCCATCAGTAATTACTCCGGAAGGCGGAAAAATCATATGTGCCATGACGTCCGGTATCGACCTGCAAGGTGATTCGCTTGTGCTGATGAGGATAATCAGGGCTTGGTGTATTCATACTGGCGTCATAGCCGACTGCGACATCGACGGTCATATTGAGGTAGCTATCTGTCGACTCGCCGTCACTGTGCAGCAGGCTCTCAATCGGCCCCCGCCACGGCTGCTGCGAATAACGGGTAGCACACAAGGCACGATCCCCCCAGCAGCCCTCGAAGTCATCAACATCGTTGGCCGCCGCCACATTGAGCCGGGAACTGGCGCTTTCGCCATCACGATACGTCTCACCACTATCAGGGCCGAATTTAGCTTCATCCGTACATTTTGCGGCACCAAATGCCGTCTCGTCACAGCGTACCGTATTGTCGGTGAGCAGCCCGCTGTTCTCATCGAACTGACGGGACAATATCGTATTGTAAAAGGCATTGGCGATGGCGGCAGCGCGCGCCTGATAATAGGGCCTGGCCGATTGCTCAGCCTGAGGGAACAAAAAGCTACTCAACGTCACCATGGCAATACTGAGGAGCACCATCGCCACAATCCCTTCGATAAGCGTAAAGCCGGACTGACGGCGCATAGAGGGCTGGCAAGGAGATGGTAAGCTGGTGTTATTCGGCATAGACGTAGCCTTCTTTGTTCATCGCCATCACCGCCTGCTCACCCGAGCGGTTGCCGCCAAACACAAAACGGCACCCTCGCAGGCAGAGCCGCTGGGGAGTGTTGCCGGCATCAAGATAGTAAGGCTGCCCCATTAGGTTGAACATCATGCTATTCACCCCGTCAGGCAAACCAGTAACAGAGAGTGCCAAATTGTCGCTGGCGCCGGTCAGGGGATGGACGAACCCAGCACAGCTAACTGGCGATCCGAAATAATCAGCAGAGACAACCAATTGGCGGCAGTCCTGCCCCAACTCGCTATTCATGCTGGCAACTTGGATTTGGCGGGTCATGGCAATCGCCTGATCACGATTGAGATAGGGATCATAGCTACTGCGTCCGATAAGCCGCGTAGCCGCGACAACAGAGATAATCCCGATAAGGACTATCACCACAATCAGCTCAACTAGGGTAAAACCGCGAGGCGTACGGGCCATAACTCATCCCGAAGAAAAAAGACGATAAGAATTATTTCCTCAAACACTCGACATACTCCACCAAGCACTTGAGGAAATAGAGCCCCGCAGGGCTCTATCAAACCAGGAATTAACAGCCGCTTTTCTCAACTTTTACGACAGGTTCTAGCGTCGTCTTAGCATCGCCTTCCCCTGTTTGAGTAGCCTGCGTATATTTCACATAACAAGTGCTTGACTTGATATCAGAAGCCAATTTAATTGCACTCAACGTGTAGTAGGCATCTGTACCGTCATATTGAACTTGCCATTCGCCCTTATGCTCAGCGGCCCCGCCCTCAACAGCAGCGGTGTACAAATCCAGCTTCAATGCATTGGTGATACCGTCTTTTGATGCATCCGGGTAGCCAAATGCCAATTTCATCGTCTTACCATCAACGATCAGATCAGCAGTCGGAGACTGATCTAGGCCCTTAACAGCCGCCTTGCCGAACACGATACCGGTCGCGCCGTTCATAGCACCTTTAAGACCTTCCAGCGTCGACCCGCGGGCATCACCTTGCAAGTTCAAAAAACGCGGCGCAGCTGTCACAGCCAAGATACCGAGGATCACAATCACCACAACCAATTCAATCAGCGTAAAGCCGCCTTGACGTTTCATACTTCTCTCCTAACAAGGACTTTATTATTAACAACACGAGAAAATAGCTATCACTCACCGAATCAAAATCCGGTAAATAGCTACCACTATCCACTCTATTTCCTCAATACCCGCAAGAGGCCGACACTGAGGAAATAGAGCCCCGAAGGGCCCTATACAATGATTAACAGCCTTTCTTAACCACTTCGACCTTAGCTTCTTTAATCGTTTGGTTTGGAGCTGTGCCAATTTGTTGCGCTTCGGTGTACTTAACATAACATTTTGTCGCTTCCACCTTGGCGACATCCGTCGCTTCATTGCCCAGCTTAATCGCATTCAGAGTAAACAATGCTGTTCGAGGCTGATTTGATGTATTGCCGAAAGCCGCCTTCCACTCATTGGTATCAAGTTTCAATGCTTTCTGGATACCCGTATCTTGTGCTGTAGGGTAACCAAAACTAGTGGTGATTCCATCAACATCAATCGCCGTAGAGGAGCCGTCAGCCTGCTCCTTGCCTTCAATCGCCGCCTTGCCGTAGACAATGCCTGTCGCGCCGTTGATCGCGCCCTTAAGGCCTTCCAGCGTCGAACCTCGGGCATCACCCTGCAGGTTCAAAAAGCGCGGTGCAGCTGTCACAGCCAAAATACCGAGGATCACAATCACCACTACCAATTCAATCAGCGTAAAGCCGCCCTGACGTTTCATACTTCTCTCCTAACAAGGACTTTATTATTAACAATAAAAACAAACAGCGATCTGTACCCAGCATCCATTGCCGGGCAGACTCGCTATTTACTCAATGTATCCGCTTATACCTTACGCGCAGGCAGGCAAACACTAACAGCCCGCGTGGTACACGGTGACCATGGGCTCGATAATTTCCCGTGAGATCCGGTGAGCCTGACTGTACTCGACATAGCAGTGTGTCGTTTTAATCTGCTCGAAATAGCTGCCAGCCACCTTGCTCGTGCCCGTTAGCACCGGCTCAAGCGCCTTCAAGGTATATACCACTTGGGGCGTTCCATTCTCGACACCACGAACCTGGCTTGCCTTACCATAGGCCACACTCCATTCATCATCGGTGTCTAGCATCAATGCCCGGGTCATCCCGTCTTCTTCGGCAGCCGGATACCCAAAGGCAATACGTGTTCCTTTGCTATCATCGCCCAGTGCGGTACTTGGCAACTGCTCTTTCCCCTCTAGCGCCGCCTTGCCAAAGACAATACCGCTCGCTCCGTTGATCGCCCCTTTCAGGCCATGCAACGCCGCCTTGCGGCCGTCGCCCTGCAAATCAAGGAAACGCGGCGCAGCCGTTACGGCCAAAATGCCGAGTATCACGATTACTACGACCAACTCGATCAGCGTAAAACCACCCTGACGCTTCATCCCAATCACCTTCATTGACATGCGACCTAGATTGCAGCCTGACGAATTTCAGTACGAACCTGCCCCTTGGCAGGCTGATAGGTAAAGTAATGACCCGACGTCACATTTGCTATACCGTCACTGCCCTTAACCTTCGAGGCCAATTGGTAATAGCGGCACGCTTTCTGGTTATCGATAGTGGTCAAATCGGTATAGAACAGGTAGTCATCATCCGCCGCCTGTTTGCTATCGCTAGTCACCCGTGGCGGGTTCTGCAATAGGTTATCCAGCAATGAGACGCAGTCAGCAACCACCATGCTATCGATGGCCTTGTTGTCCAGCGAGACGGGATAGCCAATACGCGGTTTGCCATCATCACTTTCCATCGTCAGGTAGAAGTCGGTACCGTCATAATCCACCATGCTGCGGCCATCATTTTTTGGGCGCCCATAAGCTTCCCATTGGGCACGCACCGACATTACCGCCGTGGCATAGCCACCGGCGATCCCCTCAATGGAGGCCTTCTTGGCTTCGTCAGTCACATTCATAAAACGCGGCAACGCCGCCACAGCCAGCAAGCCGACAACAATAATCACAACAACCAATTCAACCAAGGAAAAACCCGACTGCTTGTTCATGACAACCTTATCTCCATATACCGATAACAAAGCACCGCAGCCGGGCTGGCCGCAAAATAACCACGATACCGCTTGTCAAATATGCATCACTTTCTTGGGTGATGCGTCAAAAAAACGTTGCTGTATATTGTCTCATTTTCATAAAAAATTTCCAGCCATTTCCCGGGACTCACCTCATAAAAACATGAATTGTAAGGCTCTGTATTGGAAATCTTTTTTTCCACCACACGTAGGTATTCAGGTACATTTTCACGGGAGGAGAGCAACTGCCAGGTTAATGGACAGTCAATTTCTTGTCGTATGCGTATAATTGGCCATCCCCGTTGGGTATGACCATAATGAATACCGTCGGTTTCAGACTGCTTGGGGTGCCCCTCAAGCTCCCACTGCTGACGCAGCGCCGAGGCGCTGTGAATAATGGTGTTGGCCATCGTCTGCAGCTGAACCTTCTCCGCTTCGCGGTAAACCTTGTGCCATTCGACCAGTAACACGGCCACCAGCAACAACGCCACCGCACCGTACAAGAAATAGACTTGTCGCCGGCGCAGATTGTATTCAAACGCCCCGCGCGACATCGAGCAGTCCCCACATCGGCAAGAAAATACCCAGAGCCAGAATCAGTACCATAATCGCCACGACAAACAACAGAATAGGCTCAATACGGGCTGTCAGGGTCTTGAGGTCATAGTCCACTTCCCGATCATAAAAATCCGAGACTTCCAGCAGCAGCTCATCGACCTGACCGGTCTCTTCGCCTACGGCAATCATCTGCATGACCAATGGGGTGAAGACCCCTGAGTGATTAGCCGTCGCCGCAATCCCGCCACCAGATTCGATCCCGTTTTTCATCTCGACCAGACGGCTTTCTAGATAACGGTTGCCCAGTGATTCAGCCGACATTTGCAATGCGGTATTGAGCGGGACCCCGGCCCGGATCATCAGCGAGAAAGTACGGGAAAAACGTGATAGCTGGGCCCGGTTGACGATATCGCCCACAATGGGCACTTTCAGCCGCCAACGGTCCCATGTCTCGCTCCCGGCCGGTGTCCTACGCCATATCCGGATCCCCAGCCACGCGGCCACGCTGCCACCGAGCATCAGCGGCCAGTAATGAACGAAGAAATTTGAGCTGGCGATTAACATCCGGGTGGGAAGCGGCAGCTCGACACCGAAACGGCTGAACATCGAGGCAAACTGCGGTATCACCTTGATATTGAGGATGGTCATCGCCAGCATGATGGCGCTAACCACAAACAGCGGGTAACGCATCGCCGACTTGATCCGGCGACGGGTTTCCATCTCCTGTTCAAAATAAAGAGCGAGCTGCAACAGGGTCTCATCAAGCCTACCCGTATTCTCGCCCACCTGGATCATCGAAATGAACAAATCGGAAAATACCCGGGGGTGCTGGCGCATCGCAGCCGATAGCGACTTGCCGTTGGTCATTTCCACCACAACAGCTTCCAGCGTCGCCTTCATCAACGGGTGGCTGGTACTTTGCCCCAGCCCTTTCATCGAACGCAGCAAGGGGACCCCGGCCTTGGTCAGGCTATAGAGCTGACGACAAAATATCACCAGGATCTCAAGCGGCACGCTGGCCTTGAAAAACTCAGCCCAGTTATGTGCAGCCTGACGGCTCTTTACCCGACGAATTTCCAACGGAATGATCCCCTGACGGATCAACAAGTCCGCCGCCGATCCCTCATTGGCAGCCTCTATCTGGCCACGTTGGATTTCGCCCTTACTACCCCGGCCGCGATATTTGAATACAGCCATTATCTATCCTCACTACTCACAGAGAACAACCGTCATACTCTTCCCCCTCACCGAGGAGCAATACCTCGTTGAGGCTGGTTAT
This sequence comes from Photobacterium aquae, assembly GCF_001029445.1. Lineage (GTDB taxonomy): Bacteria > Pseudomonadota > Gammaproteobacteria > Enterobacterales > Vibrionaceae > Photobacterium > Photobacterium aquae. Next base: position 27,684 of record NZ_LDOT01000011.1, on the reverse strand, counting down.
ACCCTCGGTAGCTAACTCCATCGCCGACTCAATCAGCGGCTTGTAACCCTCACTGGTGCGGGCAATTTGGGTAAAGCGCACCGCATCACCGCCGCGCAGGGCATCCATCATCGCCGGGGTCATTTCCAGCAGCTCAAAGACCCCAACCCGCCCCTTGAAACCGGTAAAGTTGCAGCTCTGGCACCCATAGCCATGATACAGCTGGGCATCGGCATGGTTCGGGAAACGCGCCCTGAGCCACTGCAGCTGCGCCTCGTCCGGATCATAGGGCGTACAGCAATCACGGCAGATCCGGCGAACCAGCCGCTGTGCCAATACCGCGCGAACCGCACTGGCCACCAAGTACCCCGGGGCTTCCATGTCCATCATCCGCAATGCACTGTCGACCGCATCGTTGGTGTGCAAGGTCGACAATACCAAGTGGCCGGTCAATGCCGATCGAAGGCCGATTTCCACGGTTTCCTGATCACGCATCTCACCAACCAAAATAATATCGGGATCCTGACGGAGGAATGTACGCAGGATCGACGAGAACGTCAGGCCGATCTTGCTGTTAACCTGCACCTGATTGACCCGCGGCAACCGGTATTCCACTGGATCCTCGGCCGTAATCAGCTTCTTGCCCGGCTGGTTTAGCTCATTGAGCGCCCCGTAAAGGGTGGTCGTCTTGCCCGATCCCGTCGGCCCGGTCACCAGAATCATCCCGTGCGGGCGGCGCAGCTGGCGCCGGAAACGCTGAAGGATCGCCGCCGGCATCCCGATTTCCTCCAAGCTCAGGATCCCCGCTGACTGGTTGAGCAGTCGCATAACCACCGACTCTCCGTGCTGGACCGGCATGGTCGAGACACGGACATCAACCGAATTGCCGCGTACCTTGACGTTGAAGCGCCCGTCCTGCGGCAGACGCTTCTCGGAAATATCCAACCCGCTCATCAGCTTCAGTCTCAGCACCAATGCCGAAGCCACCCCGGACTCATTGAGCAAGGTCTCATGCAGAACGCCGTCGATCCGCTGGCGGATCCGCAACACCTTGCTGTCCGGCTCGATATGAATATCCGAAGCACCAACCTGAATCGCATCCTCGAACAGCGAGTTAATCAACTTAACAACCGTGACTTCCTCGTTGCCATCGTCATCGAGCCCAAAACCGAAGTCATTTTCATTCTGATGCTCGGCCTGCAACTGCTCAGCAAAGGAGACAATTTCCTGAGTCCGGCGGTAGTAGCGGTCAAAGGCCGCGATCAACTGCCGCTCCGGCGCAATAACCAGCTCGACACGGTACTGGCTAAGCTGGTTGTATATCGCCTCTTGGGCCGACAAGTCGGCAGGATCACTCATCGCAACCCGCACCGTATCGTCATTCAACCCCACGGCCAATGCACGCAGGCGACGGGCATGGACCTCTGACAGCAAGGCCACCGCTTCGGTATCGACGCTCAGCCGGGTCAAGTCGACCAGCGGGATGTCCAACTGACGCGACAAAAACTGCAGCAACTGCTGCTCGGTCAGGATCCCCATGCTGATGAGGGTATCCCCCAGCTTGCGGCCGGATGCCTGCTGCTGGTTCAGCGCCTGCTCCAACTCCGACTGGTTGATGATCCCTTCTTCAACCAACAAGTCGCCCAGACGTTTTCTAAGACGGATTGCCACGGTTACCCCTCCGAACTGGCCAATACATTCAGCCGCTGCTGAATAAACTGTTGTGATTGTGATGATATTCGCCCCATCAGCAATGCCTGCTGATAGGCCTGTTCGGCTTTTGTACCATTGCCGCCACGCTCCAATGCAATACCCAGCCCCATCCACCAGCGGCCATCATAAGGCTCAAGTTCAACAAGCCTCTGGTAGCTGCTCAGGGCAAGATTGTTGCTCTTGAGCTGCTGGGCCAATGCCCCGCGCATCGCGAGATAGCCACTATCCGGCTGGGCAGGCAAGACAGCCAACACATTGAGCGCAGCTTGCTGCTGCGACTCACTGACCAGCAACCGAGCCAGCGTCAGGCGCAATACCGGCTGCTGGCTGTCATAGCCAAGACCTTCTTGCAAAATAGCCAGTGCACGGCGGACATCGCCCCGCCCGTAATACAGGGCTGCCAGTTTTTGGCGGGCTTCGGCCCAATCAGGGCGATAGGACAATGCCGCTTCGTAATAGTCCGCTGCCTTGCGGCTGTTACCTTCCTTCATGGCTTTTTCCGCTCGGCCAAACTCCACATCTGCCAGCTGCGCGGGCGTCAGGGCCACGGTTTCTATCACCAAACCGCTTTCCGGCTCATCCTCCGCATCAGCTTCACTCCGCGTTCCACCGGCTGGCTGGACGGCCTTAGCTGAAACGGCAGCTGCCTTAACCCGAGCTTCTTTGGAAGGCGCTTTTTTCTCTGGCGGTACCGCCGGGGCTACCGCGACAACAGAAGCGGGGCTGGCAGACGCCGGCGGAGGTGGTAAGACAATTGGGGCCAGCTCGGTAACGCTGGCAATCGCCGGGGTACTATCCTCAGGTTCACCGCGAGCCAGTGCGACCTCTTCCACTGGCGTCTGCTCCGAGATCTTCCGAACATCAGGCGTTGCGGAAGATACCATCGGGCCCACATCCTTTTTTGCAGGCTCGGGAACACGCTCCCCATCTGCATGGGACGCAACGGCAACGGGGGCAGGCGTGGGGGCCGACACAGCCTCCACCGGCTGGCTACCGAACCACCAGCCCACACATCCCGATGCGAGCAAACCGGTGCAGGCTAACGCCAACCAGTATCCGTAACGGCGAGTAGGAAGCGGTGCAATATCTGCCGGCTCCAGCGACGAGCCCATGCTCGCGGGCTGCTGCCGACTCAATGTTTGTAATTTCTTGTTCAGTTCACTCATGGGTTCTTATTGCCATCCCCATAAAATCGGATACGTCCAGCGAGGCTGGCGTGCTCCCAATGTATCTCGAATTGCCAGCAGAACATCACGGCGGGTGATCTGTTGACGCTTATCACTGCATGCAGCTATCAGTGCCTTGTGGCACAACTGGTTAATGAGTCTCGGAATGCCTCCACTCGCCCGCCAAATGGCTTTAGCGGCAGAATACGGGAATAAAACGGGGGATGCCCCAACCCCGGCCAGACGAAAACGGATATAGGCCACGGTCTCGGCATGGGTAAGGGGGCGCAGAGCGCTACGAAATGTGATCCGCTGACGGAACTGGCGCAAATGGTGGCTCGCCAACCGATCATCAAGCTCCGGTTGGCCCAGCAATATAATTTGCAGCAACTTCTCATGCTCGGTTTCAAGATTACCCAACAATCGGATCACCTCAAGAGCATCATCTGGCAGAGCCTGGGCTTCATCAATAAGCACGACGACCGACCGCCCCTCGGCCTTGCGCGCCAACAGCCCCTGCTGCAGGCGATCTGCCAACAGGGCACTGTCACCGTCGGTGGCCAGGCCGAGCTCACGGGCCAATGCAATCCGCAGCTCGTAGCCACTGGCAGCAGGGGTCGGCAGGTAAGCAAGCTCACAATGCTCGGGGAGCCGCCCCATTAACATCCGGCAAACCAGAGTTTTGCCCGTTCCGACCTCGCCGGCGATCTGAATGATCCCCTCGCCCATAGAAAGAGCGGCAAGGGTCGTTTCAATCGCCTCGAGATGCGGAGGAAGGGCATGGAACAATGCAGTATTGGGCGTCAACCCGAAAGGTGCCGCCCCCATACCGAAGTGAAACAGATACATGGCTTACCCCTTAGGGAACCATTCTTTTACCAGCGCCCGCGAGCGCTCAATCTCTTTTTGCCAAGTCTGCTCGCCAACCACGGTCGGCTTGAGCAGGATCACCAGCTCAGTTTTGGTATCAATTTTATTGATATTGCGGAATAGGTGGCCAAGCGCCGGGATATCCCCGAGCAGCGGCACCTTGCTCACCTGATCGTGGGTTGCTGATTTCATCAGGCCGCCGATCACCACAACATCCCCAGACTGAGCGTGGATCACCGAATCAGACTCGCGGATCGAGCTCTTGGCCAGAGGAAGTTGGTAAGTACCGAACGTATCGCCGAGGGTGATATCCTTGACCTCGGTCACCACATCAATAACCGCAGGGTGAACATGCAGCAGCACCCCGCCTTGATCGTCAATTTGCGGTGTCACATCCAGAGAGATCCCCGAGAAGAACGGCGTCAGCTCAACATCGGGTGATGCCGTACCGCCATCGCTGTTTACCTCGCCACCGGAAATATCGGTCACGAAGTACTGATCATTACCCACTTTGATCACCGCCTTCTGGTTATTGGCGGCCGTTACCCGAGGGCTGGACAGCACGTTCAAGTCACCCTGTGTATCCAAGAAACTCAACACCGCATCGAAGTTACCATCGGAAATCGTGACATTGGTCTGCCCGCCCAGCAAATTGGCAATTTCACTACCGCCAGGCAGTACCTGTGGAATAATATTGCCCGCGACATCTTTGACAACCTGCCCGGTGCCAAAAGTAATATCCGTCCCGCCAATACTCTTGGTGATATTGCTCCAGTTTATCCCCTGCTGATAACCGTCACTCAAGGTCACTTCCATGATCTTGGCTTCCAGCACCACCTGACGCTTGAGGCGCTGCTGCGAGATCCCGAGAAACTCTTTGACCTCGCGCAGTTCATTGGGATAAGCACGTACCGAAATCAGGCTGGCCTGCGGCGACACGACGATGCTGCGACCATTGCCGGTACCAATCATCGCCTGAACCGCCTTCTCGAGCTGAACCCAGAAATCACTCTCGGATACCGTTTCGATTGTGGTACCGCCCGTCGTCGTCGACGAACCGTTATTCGAATTGTTGTTATTGTCGCTGTTGCTACCGCCCTCCGACGAATCGCTCCCCGATGACCCCGAATCGCTATTGGTCAGCGAACCGGTGGTCAACGTAGTCAGAGAGACACCGCGGCGCTTGAGCTGGAGGTAGTCGACAGGGATCACCTCGGTGCGCAGGGTAGCCGGGAAAACTTGGATAATATTGCCCTTGCGGGTAATGCTGTAACCGTAAATGTCCGACACAACATCAAGCACTTCATCGAGTGTCACATCCCTCAAACTAAGGGTGATTTTCCCCTTCACGTCCGGATGCATCACCATATTGAACGGTGTCCCCTTCACCAGGCTACCGAAAAAGGCCTTGGCATCGACATTACGGGCATTGACGCGAAAACGCTTCTCCAATGCCACAGGGCTGACATACTCGCTGCCATCCAGACTCGGCATCAGATCATCACTGACCGAGGCTGGCAAATCCATCAATGGCCGGCTATTTGCCTCGTTCGCCGCTTGGTTGAGCGCCTCTTTGATTTCCACCGGATTACGGTGGCCCATCGAACACCCCACCAAGGAGACGATGGCCGCAGCCACAACTAATACTCGCATCTTAATCACTTCGTTTTATTCTGACTTTATATTCTCTGCAAACAGGTCGAGGCGCCACTGCCGCCCTCCCCGGCTTACGACCACAGATTCGTCCCCGATTGCCGACACGACATACCCGTTTACCCGGCCCCCCAGCCCGACACTCTGACCACTGAGGATCACGGTACATGCCTGCCCGTCACAGAAGATCCCCTGTAGGTTCGGCAAACGGGCATGGGTTACCACCTGCGTACGCTTGGGAGCCTGCCAACCCAACGGGGCGGTAGGATCCTGACTCTCGCGGGCCTGTGCGGGCAACCCGCACAGGCCGCACAGCACCACAACCGGTACAATGTTCTTAACCACCGATAAAATCCCTACTTTCACCTAGCGTATACACCACCAGCTCCACATCAGCCCATGGGTAGCCATTGACCTTGTAATCAAGGCTCTGCCAATAGTATTTCACCGGCAGCGACTCCAACTGATTCAGGTAATCAACCACATCAAAATAGCGACCGCGCAGGATCAATTTGACCCGGTGAATATAGAACCCGCCTTGCTCGCCGCTTTGCAGCTGCTCTGGCGGCAGCGATGAGAGCGCAACCAACTTCAGGCGTTCTGAGTGAGCCAATACCTTTTCCAGCAAAACTGGCATCTCGGCCGGCGAAACCAAACTGCCCACTCGCTCTGCCAATTGGGTATCCAACTCGGCATTTTCGGCATTGAGACGGCGGATCCGGGTATCCAGTTCCTGATCGGGATCTTGCTTGAGCCGACGCTTCACCAACAACAACTGGTTATCGCTATTGGTTACGGCCTGGCTGAGCATCACCAACCGCTGCTCGGCATGATCCAAGCTCTGAATCTGAGGCTCGATGACCGCCACAAAACCGATGAACAGTACAGCAACCCACCCCGTCAAGGCGATAAGCCCCTGCTCACGCCGGGTCAGTCCGTCGAATTTCTCGCACAACTGTTGCCACATATTCATGACTGGCCTCCTTGCGAATTATGGGCGGGCTCACGATCGGAAAAGAGCGTGAATGTCACACCATTTTTCCGATCCCGCCCCAGTGAAAACTGCTGGAAACGTCGCTCGGACAAAGCCTTGTACTGATCAAACTGTTGTAGCCAAACAGGCACGGCGTCCGGTGTCCGGGCCATACCCTCAAGATCCATATTGGCTCCAGATACCCGGATATGTGACAGCGAAATATTGCCGTTAGCCGCCAACGAAAGTTGCTCCATCATTGCGCCATAACCTACCTTGAGGCTTTCATCATGCATGGCGATAGAGTTCAATGCCATCTGCTTCGATGCCAGGCTTTTCTCTAGCCCGGCGGCCATGTCTACCTTGAGTTGACTCGGCAAGTGCTTCGCGAGTGCCTCCTTCGCCCGAGCCAGAGCCCCATTAGCGCTATCTAGCAAACGCTGTTCGGCCTGCAATCGCTGTTGCTGCTGATAATTTTGCCATGAGAACCAGCCTGCACACGCGGCTAGAATAACAATCGCAATCCCCCACCCTGCCGCCAAATTCGACAAGGTGATCAACTCGGTTTTCGGCTTGAGGCTATCACTGAACAAATTGATATTCGATTGCTCGGCCGAGTGCAGGCCTGCATAGGCGACCCGCAGGGCATTACTCGACAGCAGTTGCTCCTCCAGTGAAAGAGCGGCGACCTTCACGTTCAAACGCTCGCCGAGTGCTGTCGCCAGTAAGGCATCATCCTCGCCGTCGCAGGCAACCAGCACCTGAGTAACGGGGACATCACGTAGCTGGGCACTGAGGAAATCAAGCGAACGCTGTAACTCCAGAGCCAAGCCATCAAGTTGCATCACGTCGGATGGGGCGGGATCGGATTTAGCCACCGGGGCAGCGAAACCACGTAGCTGGCGCTGGAAACACAACACCTGCTGTTTGAAAGCCATCAGTTGCAAGTTGCCCTTGCCACGGCGCTGGAGCAATAACTGGGTGTGTCCGGGTGAACCAAACTGCCCCCAAACCACTTCCTCAACCGAGATCCCCTTGAGCTCGCAACCAGCCTCGCGAAGGCTCTGAACCAAAGACTCCACCAGATTTTTGTTAGCAACAAAAACCTGTAACCGCTCCTTGAGTGGCGAGACAAAGCCATCTGCAACCAGCTCCGAAGGCGAGTCGTTGACTAAGTCCTTGACCAGAAAGGGCAAGGCTGTCGGATATTCTTCTCTGGGCAATTCCGGCTTTTCGATCAGCAGACTCTGATAGCGGCCATGCCCGAGAACAAGCTGGACATGCTCCCCCTTCAGCGAATGGCGCTCTGCCAATTCTCGAACGGCCATAGGCCAGCCCGTGCTATCTCGAACACTGTACTCATCAACCAGCCAGGCACCATCTTGACGGCACACCAAAGCGACGGTATCGGAAAATAACGCCATCGATACAGTCGCCTGCTGTCGCGGCTGCTTAATGAATTTATTTAGAATTGATTTCAACGTGAAGACTACCAGCGCAAAAAGAAATACAGCCCGCCTAATCCTTCATGGATATAAATGCAGGGACGTCAATATTTTGACCGTGCTAATCAAATAGTAACAATTAAAATAATGTTTTTATATGATTATTAATAACGTATTTCACATGATATTTTAATATTAAGAACTTACTTTCTATTTTCCGCGCTTATTTCCGCTGCAAAATATCGTCCCTGCCCGCCCTTAATTCCCAACTGGGTTAGCACCTGCCATTCCTTTTTATTTTCGACCCCGACAGCGATAACCTGAGCCCGGGTATCGGCGCTTGCCCCCAGCATACTGCGGACAAATAGCTGGTTCTCCTGACGCAGGTTAATCTCCTTGACCAGCCCACGATGGAGCTTGATGTAATCCGCCTGAATGTCCTTGATGTAATGGGTGCTAACAATAGTACGACCCGCCTGATCAACGACCAACTTGCAACCGAGCCCGCCAAGCATCCTAGCCACCGGGCGCATGGCGTCAAGGTTCTTGACCAACGCCCCTTCCGGGATTTCCAAATAAAGACGGTTCAATACCGTACGCGGCGTCTGCAGCAACTCATCACGAAGCCATTTGACAAAATGCTTATCAAGCAAAGCATTGACACTGAGGTTCACCGACACGGCTTCGGCAACCGGCTCGGTCCTTAGTTTTTCCAACACTTTCCCCACCACAGCCCGATCCATTCTGGCGCTGAAGCCAACCTGCTCGACTGCCGTCAAAAAACGCGAGGCCTTAATCAGCATACCGTTTTCATCTTTGATCCGGGCCAGCATTTCCCGATGCAGAATACTGCCGTCCAGCATGACCACCGGTTGCTGGTAGAGGATTGGCCCGCCGCTGGAGAACACGGCATCGAGCAAGGTGCGCCAACGAACACTGCCCCGAGCATCTTCAAACTGCTGATCCTTGCGAAAGGCATACCAGCTATTGGTTCCCTGCAGCATGGCACTGCGCAGAGCCATGTCGGCCTCATCCATGATCCGCCCGCGGCGCTCGCCGCTGGCACAGAATGTCATGCCGATATGGCACCAGTTTTCGCTATCCAGCGGGGTGGGCGGCACCAATCGGTCCAGTGCATTCATCATTGTACCAACGAACTGTTTCACCTCCTTGCCCGACTGCTGCGGTAGCAAGATCGCAAACTCGGCGTCGAAATAGCGGGCCAGTACCGTCTCCGGATAGCGTTGAACCAAGTTGGACAACACAACCCCGACATCCTGAATCAACTCATCGGCCGCTTCCTTGCCTTTTTCCGCCAGCAGCTCGTCCCAGTCGGCGATCCGGATCAGCAGCACGGCACCGTGGGCCTCCTGATCCTGAAGCATTGACTGAAGCCGACTGTCGAACATCACCCGATTGGCTGCGCCAGTCAACTGGTCAAGAAAAGTGTGGGTGCGGATAAAGGTATCGAACCGGCTTCGCTCCTGACGGGCATCCTTGAGCTCGGCAATCATCTGATCCAGCGCCAAGCTCGCCGTTGCCGGCCATTCCTGCTCATCCCCCACCGCAAAGTCATCCACTTTGCCGGCTAGGATCATCCGCCCTCGCTCTTCGAGCAACTCCGAACCGTGCAGCTGACGCCGCAGCCAATCAAGCCCCCATACCAAGCCGGAAATAATCAACGCGATAGCAAGGCTAATCGAGGACATCGCACCGATCGAATAAGTGAACTCGGTATAGGGCGGGAGTGACTTGAGGGAGACATAAAAGCCGGGATTATGCGCCAATTCGTAATGGCTGGCATGAAGAATCGATGGGTCGGGCAGCTTTTGCAGCCCCTTGAAGGTGTATACAATGCCGCTTTCACTACCAATTTCCAGCTCAACAACATTGCTCGCCTTGAGCAACTTCGGCAGCCAGCGGGACATGGATGACGCCCCCTGGGGCTCTGCCATTTCTTGGTCGATCACCCCGACAACGCCATCGAGGTAGTGGGTGAGGTAATCCTGTCCCAACTTACGAAAACTGACGGCACCGCCCACAAAAATAATGAACATGGCACAAATTACAATTAACGTTACAAAAGCTACCAAGCGATTGGTTAGCCTCATTCCAGAAGCTTTTCTCATATACCCGCTATCTACACGATTAAAAGGAGGCAGTTCAACATGCCGAGCATGCTTAAATCCATAACTTAAAAATAACATCCATTGTTTTGCCGTGTCAGTGCCCCACCCTACAAATTAGCAATTTATTCATTCCTCAGTGCCATTTCAGGCCAACAAATACCAGCATGTAAGCTGCGTGCGCATCAAAGCCATGATAATGTATGGAATATAACGCCGGAGCCGAGTAATAGAATGGATTGGATCACCTGCACCAACAGTTTTGTCATGGTCGTCAACGAAGGGTCGCTAGCCCAAGCCGCCACCAAACTAAACACCTCAAGCTCGGCCTTATCCAAGCGTCTTTCCTGGCTAGAAAAGCAACTCGGCGTCCAGCTTCTCAAACGCACCACCCGCAGCCTGACCATGACCGATGCCGGTAGGCTTTTCTACCAACGCAGCGCGCGCCTGCTCGACGATTGGCACCAGATGCTGGCAGAAACCACATCCACCTACGGCGAAGTCAGCGGCGTCCTGCGGATCGGTGCCCCGCTGGCAACCGGCAGCCGCCTGCTGGTCAACTACTTGGCCGAGTTCACCCAAAGCTATCCGAATATCCAAATTGAGCTCCATACCATCACCCCCGGACAACTTCCGGATCTCAATCTAGATCTCTTTATCAGCAAAGAGCTGGCGGATTTCAATTCATCGAGCTACATCGCGACCAAGCTCTTCAGCTTCCAGACCGGATTCTACGCAGCCCCTGCCTACCTTGACGGCAAGCCCGCCATCGAAAGCCCCGAGCAGCTCATCCAGCATAATTGCCTGCTGTTCGGAAGCCACGGCCATGAGCAGGAACACCTGTTCGAAAATGATATTCGCCTACGCCTCAAAGGCAACTTCACCACCCAAAACCCTGAAGCCCTCGTCGCTGCCGCCGTGGCCGGGATGGGGATCATTCTTGCCAGTGCAAACACCGTAAAACGCGAACTCAGCAAAGGGTTGCTCGTGCCCGTCTTGCCGGGCCTGAAACAACCGCTCCTCTCGGCCTACGCCTATTACCCCAAGCTGGAATTCAACCACGTCAAGACCAAGCTCTTCATCGACTTTATCAAGGCCAAAGCCGCCGCCGGAAACCTCCGCTGAGGCTAGGCCCGATCAGGTGGTATGTGTCCTAACGAAAATACCACTTGATAATAATTCTCGTTTGCATTTAAATTACTTCTATACTTTCCTATAATGCAGAGACAGAGATTGATATGGCACCTATCCAACAGGCTCTAGAAAGGGCATTACCCAGGCAACACCGGTTAACCTACAAGCGGCTGCTCCTGCCAATGATCCTGCTGGCCTTGCTGGTCGCATCCGACGGCACCCGCGAACTGACCGTCAATGTACTCGCTGATGCCTTCTGGCAGGTTGCCGCCTACGTGGCCGCAACGCTGGCAATCTACCATGCTATTTCCGCCAAACTGAGCCAAGGCAATAACTCCCTTTCCCTCTTGTTGGAAAAAAGCGCCCGCTTCCAGGTGATCTTTGCCTCAGCGATGGGTGCGCTGCCCGGCTGCGGCGGGGCCATTGTCGTCATCACTCAATATGTCAGGGGCAAGCTCAGCTTCGGGGCTGTCGTTGCTGTCCTGACCGCAACCATGGGGGACGCCGCCTTCTTGCTGCTTGCCGCGAAACCCTCAACCGGACTAATGGTCGTTGCCCTCGGCTTTGTTGTCGGCCTACTTTCCGGCTGGCTGATCGACGCCATCCACGGCGAGCACTTCATGCGGCCAGACAACATCCAGCAAGCAACGAATACCTGTTGCGATAAAAACCACCCGCCGGCACTGAACCAGCCTGGCGTCCGCCTTCAGGGCAAATTCTGGCAATGGATGCTCTTGCCGGCGATCACTATTGCCATCATGGGATCGCTCCAGATCGATACCGATCTGGCCTTTGGCCTTCCCGCCGGCACAACGGCCATCGCAGGTGCCGCCGCCGCCGTGACAGCCATGCTGCTATGGGCGATAAGCCGTGATGTGACCGACTATGAATCCGCGGTTTCCGAAGATCCCAAGCTCCGTACCGCCAACCTGTTCCAGCGCGTGGCCCAAGATACCAACTTTGTCACTAGTTGGGTGATCGCCGCCTTCTTACTGTTCGAACTGACCCTGTACTGGAATGGTTTGGATCTGGCCAAGCTGTTTTCCAACTGGGCCCTGCTGCTGCCATTGATGGGAGTGGCTATCGGCCTGCTTCCCGGCTGCGGCCCGCAAATTCTGGTGACCAGCCTCTACCTCTCAGGGACCGTCCCGCTCTCGGCTCAACTCGGCAATGCCATCAGCAACGACGGGGACGCCCTGTTCCCGGCCATCGCCCTGGCACCAAAGGCAGCCCTCGTAGCCACCGTATACTCAGCCATCCCCGCACTGCTGGTTGCCTACGGCTATTTCTTCTTGTTCGAATAATTTGCCACAGACAAAAAAAGCCCCGCAATGCGGGGCTTCTTGTGTTCAGTATTGCATGGATCAGAACGGAATATCGTCGTCAAAATCCATTGGTGGCTCATTGTACTGAGGCTGAGGAGCAGCCTGCTGTTGTGGCTGCTGCGGTGCAGACTGCTGCTGAGGTGCGTAGCTCTGCTGCTGGGCTGCTGGCTGCTGAGGCTGCCCCCAACCACCTTGTTGCTGCTGGCCACCCATAGGTGCGCCCTGACCGCCCTGACGACCGCCAAGCATTTGCATCACGCCGTTAAAGCCCTGAACCACGATTTCAGTCGTGTACTGATCTTGGCCTTGCTGGTTCTGCCATTTACGGGTCTGAAGCTGACCTTCGATGTAGACCTGAGAACCTTTGCGCAGGTATTCGCCTGCCACTTCAGCAAGTTTGCCAAACAGCGCAACACGGTGCCACTCGGTTTTCTCGCGCTGCTCACCGGTGTTCTTATCGCGCCATGTCTCAGAGGTAGCAACAGTAATATTTGCTACTGCACCGCCACTTGGCATATAACGGATTTCTGGATCATTACCCAAGTTACCCACTAGGATAACTTTGTTGATGCCACGACTGGCCATAGTTCTCTCCAATCTCTTGATCGGCGCCGGTAACATTCCCGTACACCGTTATTGAAAGTTTATACTTAATCGCGCAGTCTACCATTTTCCCCCTGAATCGAATAGGGCTGAGCCTAGAGATTAAGAGAGAAATACAGCGAGGATCTGCAAGAAAACTGTGCTGCTATTATAACCACTTTACTGTGCATTCATACAGCTTTTTTCTTTTCCGGATCTAGGGGCTGTGCAATAATGCCGCATTCACATACGAATCAATAATAAGCATACGATATGGATAAAATCGAAGTCAGGGGTGCCCGAACCCATAACCTCAAGAACATTTCCCTCACGCTGCCCCGGGATCAACTGATCGTGATCACGGGCCTGTCGGGTTCAGGGAAATCTTCCCTTGCCTTCGATACCCTGTATGCCGAAGGCCAACGCCGCTACGTTGAGTCCCTGTCGGCCTATGCCCGCCAGTTCCTGTCACTGATGGAAAAACCCGATGTCGACCATATCGAAGGTCTCTCCCCCGCGATCTCCATCGAGCAGAAGTCGACATCCCACAACCCCCGCTCAACTGTCGGTACCATTACCGAAGTCTACGACTACCTGCGCCTGCTGTATGCCCGTGTCGGCGAACCGCGCTGCCCGACCCACAACACGGAGCTGGCCGCCCAGACCGTGAGCCAGATGGTAGACAAAGTGCTGGAGCTGCCTGAGGGCAGCAAAATGATGCTGCTGGCCCCGATCGTCAAAGAGCGCAAGGGCGAGCATGTCAAGACACTGGCAAACCTCGCGGCCCAAGGCTATATCCGCGCGAGGATCGACGGCGAGGTATGTGATCTGTCCGATCCACCGACGCTGGAGCTCCACAAGAAACATACCATCGAAGTCGTGGTCGATCGCTTCAAGGTTCGCGATGATCTCCAGCAGCGGCTGGCCGAATCCTTCGAAACCGCACTGGAGCTGTCCGGCGGTACCGTCGTGGTCAGCCCGATGACCGCAGGCGAGCACGATGAGATCATCTTTTCGGCCAACTTTGCCTGCCCCCACTGCGGCTACAGCATGGCTGAACTTGAGCCGCGCCTGTTCTCGTTCAACAACCCGGCCGGTGCCTGCGGGACCTGTGACGGCTTGGGCAACCAGCAGTTTTTCGATCCCGAACGGGTGGTTCAAAACGGCGAACTGAGCCTGGCCGGTGGGGCAATCCGCGGCTGGGACCGCCGCAATTTCTACTACTTCCAGATGCTCGGCTCGCTGGCCGAGCACTACGGCTTCGATATCGAGGCTCCCTACAATGAGCTGCCGGCCAAAATCAAAGAGGTCGTGCTGAAAGGATCGGGCCGAACCGATATCGAGTTCAAATACATCAATGACCGTGGTGATATCACGGTACGCCGCCACCCATTCGAGGGGATCCTCAACAACATGGAGCGCCGCTACCGCGAAACCGAATCCAACTCGGTACGCGAAGAGCTGGCCAAATTCGTCTCGACCAAGCCGTGCGGCAGCTGCGGCGGCTCGCGCCTGCGTCTAGAGGCTCGCCATGTGTTCATCAACGATACCGCCCTGCCCGCCGTAAGCGAGATGAGTATCAGCGAAGCCATGGCATTTTTCAGCCAGCTTGAGCTGACCGGCCAGAAAGCCCAAATTGCCGAGAAGATCCTCAAGGAAATCAATGATCGCCTCAGCTTCTTGGTCAATGTTGGCCTCAACTACCTTAACCTGTCGCGCAGTGCCGAGACCCTCTCCGGCGGCGAAGCCCAGCGGATCCGCCTTGCCAGCCAGATTGGCGCAGGCCTAGTCGGTGTCATGTATGTGCTGGACGAACCCTCTATCGGCCTCCACCAGCGCGACAACGAACGGTTGCTCAAAACCCTGACCCACTTACGCGATCTCGGCAACACCGTCATCGTGGTTGAGCATGACGAAGATGCGATCCGCACCGCCGACCACATCATCGACATCGGCCCGGGGGCCGGAGTCCACGGCGGCAGCATCATCGCCGAAGGGACGCTTGAAGACATTCTGTCCAACGAGCAGTCACTAACCGGCCAGTATCTCAGCGGTCAAAAAGCCATTGCCGTGCCCGAACACCGGATCGAAATGGATCCCGAGCGTACCGTCAAGCTGCTCGGCGCTACCGGCAACAACCTGAAGAACGTCGATATCGAGATCCCGGTCGGCTTGCTGACCTGTGTGACAGGGGTATCCGGCTCGGGAAAATCCACCCTGATCAACGATACCTTCTTCACTATTGCCCACCAGCACCTCAACGGGGCAACCACCGGTCAGCCGGCTCCTTACCGCGAAATCCGCGATCTTGAGCATTTCGACAAAGTGATCGACATCGACCAAAGCCCGATTGGCCGTACGCCGCGCTCGAACCCTGCGACCTACACCGGGATCTTCACCCCGATCCGCGAGCTGTTCTCCGGCACCCCTGAATCGCGTACCCGTGGCTACAAGCCGGGCCGCTTCAGCTTCAACGTCAAGGGCGGCCGCTGCGAAGCCTGTCAGGGTGACGGGATGATCAAAGTCGAAATGCACTTTCTGCCGGATGTCTATGTGCCGTGCGATGCCTGTAAGGGCAAGCGCTACAACCGCGAGACTCTGGAAGTCCGCTACAAAGGCAAAACCATCGATGAGGTACTGGAGCTGACCGTCGAGGATGCGCGAGAGTTCTTCGACCCGGTGCCAGCCATCGCCCGCAAGCTGCAAACCCTGATGGATGTCGGCCTGTCCTATATCCGCCTCGGCCAAGCCGCCACGACCCTTTCCGGGGGCGAGGCCCAGCGAGTCAAGCTCGCCCGCGAGCTATCCAAACGAGACACCGGCAAGACGCTGTATATCCTCGACGAGCCGACAACCGGCCTCCACTTCCATGATATTCAGCAACTGCTCAATGTCCTGCACCGGCTACGCGACCACGGCAACACCATCGTGGTGATCGAGCATAATCTCGATGTCATCAAAACAGCCGACTGGATTATTGACCTAGGGCCGGAAGGCGGCAGCGGCGGCGGCGAGATTATTGCCTGCGGCACCCCCGAACAGGTGGCAACCGTAGAGGGATCTCACACGGCACGCTTCCTGAAACCGTTGCTACCCACTGTAAGCACAGTAAAATAACGGGATAAGACAATAACAAAATGACAAACCGGGCCTTGGCCCGGTTTTCTCTCGAATGGAAACGCAATGACAGTGTTGTACGTAAAAGGCACCCAGATGGCAGACAAAGGGATCAGCAAACCCTTGATCAAGCCGTTTCTGGTCGCACTAGGCTGCTTGTTCCTGCTGACAATGCACTACTTCCAGCCGCATCCTGCAGGGACAGGGCTCGCCCTTCCTTCCAATGCCATGAGCTGGATCCCGCTAAGCCTGGCGCTCGGCGTCGGTCTGCTGGAAATCAGCCGTCAGCGTATCTGGCGCTATTCCAGACTGACCGTCGTCCTGCTGATCAGTTGCCTGCTGCTCACCCTGCCCCTTGCCTATCCGCAAGCCAATCCTGTTCAGGCATTACCTCGCTTGCTGGGTCTGTGGAGCGGGATGCTGCTGTTTATCGCTCTCCAACAATTTGCCTTCAACCTGAAGCAGCGTCAGGCCCTGCTTTGGATGCTCTTGATCGCTATCTGGATGCAGGCAGTCTGGGGCTGGGTGCAACTGATCCTGCAATCGCCGTTCAGCCCTTTCGCTTCTCTTGCGGACCTCAGCCTCAACCCTGCTGGTATCTTTCCCAACAACACTACCATGGCCAGTTTTCTTGCTACCGGCTTGGCTCTGTCGGCCTATCTGCTGGCACGTATTCCGATGTACCGCGGGAAATGGTCATGGCGGCAGCTTTTTTTACTCCTGACCCCTGTCGTCACCATTCCGCTGCTGGTTATTCTGAGCTCCAAGACCGGCTGGCTTGCCGCGGTGATCGCTAGCTGTCTGATGCTTCCCTATCTACGCCACTTTGCCGCCAGGGCACAAGGCCGGATGTGGTTTTTGATGGTAATGCTCGGCCTAAGTATTGCCTTGCATATCGGTACCCAAATCGAGTGGACCCCGCCTGATGACAGCCAGACTCTAGCCGGTCTCCCCGTGAGCCATCTATCACAAGCGGTCGCAATGCTAGAAAACCAGCCATTGACCGGCTACGGCTACGGCACATTCACCACCAACTACCTGCTACAAACTGCTCAGTGGCACCAGCTTGACCCAAGCCAGCCAGCTGGATTACCCACTCTCCACCATCCTCACAACGAGCTGTTGTTCTGGGCGGTAGAAGGAGGCATCGTTCCGCTCCTCGGTATTTTCCTTGCGACGGCAGCTGTGCTGTTTAAAGTAAAAAAAGCCCGCCACGGCACACGGCTTGCCTTGTTGGGGCTGTTTTTCCCCATAGTGCTGCATATCCAGCTAGAGTACCCGTTCTACTATTCACTGGTTCACTGGATCACCTTTGTTATCCTGATCTACTGGGTCGATAACCTGACAGCCAAATACCATAAGACGCCCTTAAAACATATTGTGCCTATTCGCGTCTCAGCATGGATATTGCCGCTTATCGTGACAACGTTCATGACCACTTCGCTATATTCGGGGCAACTGCTTAGCCGTTTCGAAAATAATCCCGAGGGCAACATTGACCTGCTGCTCAAAGTCAACAACCCTTGGGCATGGCAAAACCGTTACGAATGGGATCTCTATCAAGCCCAATTGCAAATCGGAATGGCCAATGATAACGACCAATTGGTTAACGAGTTTATCCACTGGGCAAACATAAAAGCCAAAACATGGACTCGCCCGAAACTCTACCGTCAGCTTATCGTGGCCTATACCTTCATCGACAAGCCTGAACTGGCCGAGCAGGTACGCCTAGAAGCCATCTACCTCTTCCCGTTAGAGGATTTCACCCCAGCCAAAGACGGTGCCCATAAGCCCCTGGCCCGATAAAAAAATGGCAGCCGATCTCTCGGCTGCCATTTTCTCCCTGCTGTTGGTGGCGTTACTTCAGCACGCTCTCCAATGCCCGCAGACACAACGCAATATTCTCGCTACGGGCCGCATACCCCATCAGGCCAATCCGCCATGCTTTGCCCGCCAGCGCCCCCAGTCCGGCACCGATCTCCAAGTTATAACGTTCGAGCAATAATTTCCGCACGGCGGCATCATCCACCCCGTCCGGGATATACACCGCATTCAGCTGCGGCAGGCGATAAGGCTGTTCGACAACGAAGGCAATACCCAGCTGTTCCAGCCCCTCTCGCAGTTCATTATGCATATCACGGTGGCGCTGCCACGCATTCTCCAGCCCCTCGTTGTACAGGATTACCAGAGCTTCATGCAGCGCATAAAGACTGTTGACCGGGGCGGTATGATGGTAGCTACGCTTGCCCTCACCGCTCCAGTAGCCCAACACCAGGCTCTGATCCAAAAACCAGCTCTGGACCGGGGTCTTGCGCGACTGGATCTTGGTCACTGCACGCTCTGAAAACGTCAGAGGCGACAACCCCGGCACGCATGACAGGCACTTCTGGCTACCCGAATAAACAGCATCAAGCTGCCATTCGTCCACCAGCAGCGGAACACCACCGAGCGATGTCACCGCATCGACTATCGTCAGGCAGCCGTGCTCTCTGGCCAGCCGAGCAATCACTTCGGCATCGCTCAGCGCTCCAGTTGATGTCTCGGCATGAACGAACGCGACAATCACCGCATCGGGGTGAGCCTCCAAGGCTTGTTCAACCAGTTCTGGATCAACCGGCTCTCCCCACGCATTATCGACCATGACCGCGATCCCGCCACAACGCTCGACATTTTCCCTCATTCGGTCGCCAAACACCCCGTTACGGCAGACAATCACCTTATCGCCGGGCTCGACCAAATTGACGAAACACGCCTCCATACCCGCACTGCCGGGGGCTGATACCGCGATAGTAAATGGGTTCTGGGTTTGGAAGGCATACTGTAGCAACTGCTTTAGCTCATCCATCATCCCGATGAACAACGGATCGAGATGGCCGATTGTCGGCCGGCTCAATGCTTGCAGCACCTGCGGGGAAATATCTGACGGGCCAGGTCCCATCAATGTCCGTTGCGGGGGGTAGAAACTGGTTTTAGTCATGCTTGGTCCTCCCTGACGTTCTTCGGTCAGCCTTGGTTATAGGGTTCAATATGACTATATCAGCTCCCCCGCCAATATGCGTATATCTATGCATCCGTCTTACTGTTGAATACCCGCGCCAATACTTTCATCAATACATGCCGGCTCGCCAGTTCCCCTCGAAGATAAGTGTATTTATGAACAGAATATTGATAGCAGCCAAACCCAGACACTTTTTTGCATTTTTTTTGCTTATTCTTCCCTGCAACCAATTGACAAAGGGCTAGAAAATCAGCTTCAATACAGATCGTTTTTTGTTCATCCCGAAATCGTGATTTTTCGGGGGCAGACAGAAGAGGAGCGTTACCCAGGTATCGATGATTGCGGGGCCCCACCCCAAAGCAATCTTGAGAGGGGGAGTAACGCCGAGATATGGCATGACAGGGGGCATGGCATATCGGCTTTGGAGGTTGAATCCTTCTGGCTGTCACCTTCCAACCTATGGTACAGGAAGGTGAGGAGCTTCTGGTTGTTGTACCGTTCGACGTCTACATCCTACCTAATTGCTCCGACTGTATGTCGGGATCTGATCCCGAGTCCCCCCTGGTAATTGATTGTTCTATTTCATACTGGGAGACTCATTGTGAGCTTTGTAGAAAATAACTTTACTGTTCCTCCACCGATTACCGTAGCGAAATTTGGCGGCACCAGCGTAGCCGATCATGCCGCCATGAGCCGAAGTGCCACTATCATCAAGGATAATCCTGCCGCTAAGGTAGTGTTGATTAGTGCATGTTCTGGCGTAACCAACCTGCTGGTTGAACTTGCAAACGGACTTGCCGATAACGAGCAGCGCTCCAAACGGCTACAACAACTACGAACGATCCACCAAGACATCATCGACCAATTGGCCCACCCTGAAACGGTCACAACCCAGGTCGAACAACTTATTAGCCATATTGCTAAATTAGCAGAGCAAGCCGCACAAAAGCCGTCAGTACAACTGACTGACCAGCTTGTCGCCCATGGTGAATTGCTCTCTACCCACTTGTTTACCCAAATTCTCAACGAAATGGGGGCGAGCGCCCTACGTTTCGATATCCGTGACGTCATGCGGACCGACAGCCAGTACGGCAAAGCCGTACCTGAGGTCGACACCATTCGACAACTTGCCGACCAGCATCTTCAGCCTATTTTGAAGACAGATACGATTATCGTATCACAGGGCTTTATCGGGGCCGACGAATCTGGCGTCACGACGACCTTGGGCCGTGGTGGCAGCGACTACAGCGCAGCGTTGATCGCCGAAGCCATCAGTGCAGAAATCCTAGAGATCTGGACCGATGTCCCGGGGATGTACACCACTGACCCTCGCATTGCAGCCAACGCCAAGCCGATCAAAGAGATCAGCTTCTGCGAAGCCTCCGAAATGGCAAACTTCGGCGCTAAGATCCTTCACCCGTCAACCTTGCTCCCGGCTGTGCGCCAGCAAATCCCTGTATTTGTCGGCTCCTCCAAAGCCCCTGAACAAGGCGGAACATGGATTCGCCAGAGTGTCACCGATGCTCCGAAATTCCGAGCCCTGGCTCTGCGCTGCAACCAGACGATGGTCACCCTGACTAGCCTGAACATGTTCCATGCTTACGGTTTCTTGGCCGAGGTATTCAGAATCCTGGCCGAATACAAAATCTCGGTGGATCTCATCACAACATCTGAAGTCAGCGTTTCCCTAACGTTGGATCAAACAGATACGTGCGGCGGCGCACCTCGCCTGCCAGAAGCCGCGATGGAAGCCCTGAGCAAACTTTGCCGGGTTGAGGTCGAACAAGATCTCTGCCTCGTTGCTCTGATCGGCAATGATCTGGGCGACGCCCCAGGCGCTGCAACCCAAGTATTCAGCCGACTGGAAAAATACAGCCCTCGGATGATCTGCTTTGGAGCCAGCACCCACAACTTGTGCTTCCTGGTCAAAACAGCCGAGTCACGCGAAGTGGTGCAGACCCTTCATCAGGGCCTGTTTGAATAAGCTGAACCTTGATGAAAAAAAGGCACTCCCAGAGTGCCTTTTTTGATCTTTCACAATCAACCGAGGTTTGGCCCCAGCCATTTCTCGGCCTCGGCCAAATCCCATCCCTTGCGATCAGCATAGCTGTCACGCTGGTCAGGCTGAATCTGGGCAACAGCAAAGTAACGAGACTCAGGGTGAGAGAAATACCATCCCGATACCGAAGCCCCCGGCCACATTGCATAACTACTCGTCAGCGACATGCCAATCGCCTCTTCAACCCCGAGCAAATCCCACAAAGCGCCTTTCTCGGAATGCTCAGGACAGGCTGGGTAGCCAGGTGCTGGCCTGATCCCCTGATATTTTTCCCGAATCAAATCATCGTTGGTCAGGCTCTCTTGCGGCGAATAGCCCCAAATTTCCGTCCTCACCCGCTCATGCAGATACTCGGCAAACGCTTCTGCCAACCGATCAGCCACGGCTTGGATCATGATCGCGTTGTAATCATCCCCCTGTGCCTTGTAAGCATCAGCCAGTTCACGCTCGCCAATCCCCCCAGTGACCGCAAATGCCCCGATCCAATCAGGTTTTCCGCTTTCTTTCGGGGCAATATAATCTGACAGGCAATAGTTGGGACCTTTAGGTTTGTCGGTCTGCTGGCGTAAATGATGCAGTACCCTCGCAACGGTCTCCCGGCTTTCGTCGGTATAGACTTCAATATCATCCCCCACACTATTCGCGGGAAACAAGGCACACATCCCCCTTGCCTGAAGCAATCCCTCTCGCTCCACTCTGTCGAGCAAGGCATTGGCATCAGCAAACAGACGGCGGGCCTCCTCACCGACTTCATCATGATCAAGGATCGCCGGGTATTTCCCCATCAGCGACCAGGTCATAAAGAAAGGGGTCCAGTCTATATAACGGCGCAAGGTCGCCACATCCATATTATCAAACACCTGAATCTCCGGCTGGGCCGGTATTGGGGGGTTATAGCTACCCCAGTCAATCGCAACCTTGTTGTCGCGAGCCGCATCAAGGCTGATTGGCTTGGTCCGCGGTTTTTTGCGGTTATGCTGATCACGAACCCTGTCATAATCAAGATCTAACCGCTCAACAAAAGCAGGCCGCAATTCATCAGAAAGCAAAGAGGTACAGACCCCGACAGCCCGCGAGGCATTGTTGACGTAAACCACGGGCTGACGGTAGTTTTGCTCGATCTTCACCGCAGTATGGGCTTTAGACGTCGTCGCACCGCCAATAAGCAGAGGCAAGTCGAACCCTTGCCGCTCCATTTCCTTGGCGACATGGACCATTTCATCCAATGAAGGGGTGATCAGCCCCGACAAACCAATAATATCGACATTTTCTTCCTTGGCGACTTTGAGGATCTTCTCGCAAGGCACCATCACACCAAGATCAATAATCTCGTAGTTATTGCACTGCAAAACCACTCCGACAATATTCTTGCCGATATCGTGCACATCCCCCTTCACCGTCGCCAGCAGGATCTTGCCGTTCGAGCTCCCCGCCTGCTTCTCAGCATTGATAAAGGGCTCCAAATGAGCCACCGCCTGCTTCATCACTCGGGCAGACTTCACCACCTGCGGCAAGAACATCTTACCCTCACCAAACAGATCGCCGACCACATTCATACCATCCATTAACGGCCCTTCAATAACCGCCAGCGGCTTGGCGGCATTCACCCGGGCCTCTTCAGTATCGGCAACGATGAATTCGGTGATCCCTTTGACAAGGGCATGCTCCAAGCGTTTCTCTACAGGCCAAGTACGCCATTCTAGTGCCGAGGCATCCTCCTCTTTCCCTACCCCCTTGCCCGCATATTCGGCCGCAATATCGAGCAAGCGCTCGGTGCTATCACTCCGTCTATTGAGCACCACATCTTCAACGGCTTCACGCAGTTTATCAGGCACGTTATCGTAGATTTCTAGCTGACCTGCGTTAACTATCCCCATATCCATGCCATTTTTGAAACAATGGTAAAGGAACACCGCGTGGATGGCCTCGCGCACGTAATTATTACCGCGGAACGAGAAGGAAACGTTGGAGACCCCGCCGGAGATCATGGCATATGGCAGGTCGCGCTTGATATCCGCCACAGCCTCGATAAAGTCGACGGCATAATTATTATGTTCTTCGATCCCTGTCGCCACGGCAAAAATGTTGGGGTCGAAGATAATATCTTCTGGCGGGAAGCCAACCTCATCGACCAAAATCCGGTAGGCTTGGGTACATATTTGCAGCTTTCGCTCGCGAGTCTCGGCCTGGCCAACCTCATCAAATGCCATTACGATCACCGCAGCACCATAGCGGCGGATCAGTTTTGCCTGCTCGACAAACTTGGCTTTGCCTTCCTTCAATGAGATAGAATTGACAATACCTTTACCCTGAATGCACTTCAGGCCCGCCTCGATCACCTCCCATTTGGAGGAGTCCACCATGATCGGGACTTTAGAGATTTCCGGCTCGGAGGCACACAAGTTGAGAAAGCGCACCATGCACGCTTTCGCATCCAGCATCCCCTCATCCATGTTGATATCAATGATCTGCGCCCCGTTTTCCACCTGCTGGCGGGCAACTTCGAGGGCCTCGTCATAGAGCTCCTCCTTGATCAGGCGCTTGAAGCGCGCCGATCCCGTCACATTGGTTCGCTCGCCAACATTGAGAAACAATGTCTCCTTCTCGATGGTCAACGGCTCCAACCCGGAAAGCCGGCAAGCAATAGGGATCTCAGGCAAGGGGCGGGGGGACAACCCACGAGTCGCCTCGTACATATGGCGGATATGCTCGGGCGTGGTTCCGCAGCAGCCCCCTATCAGGTTAATAAAGCCACTTTGGGCCCACTCGGCAACATGGCTCGCCATCTCTTCGGGCGAAAGATCATATTCACCAAACGCATTAGGCAACCCGGCATTAGGGTGAGCCGACACATAAGTTTCCGATATGCGCGATATTTCTTCGACATAAGGACGAAGCTCATCCGGCCCCAGCGCGCAGTTCAGGCCAAAAGAAATCGGGTTTACGTGGCGTAGGGAATTGTAAAAGGCTTCCGTCGTCTGCCCGGATAACGTCCGCCCCGAGGCATCGGTAATGGTTCCGGAAATCATCACAGGTAAGCTCTCACCACGCTCGTCAAACACAAGATCGACGGCAAAAGCACAGGCCTTAGCATTGAGGGTATCGAAAATTGTTTCGATCAAAATAATATCGGCACCGCCATCGAGCAGGGCCCGAGTCGATTCAGCATAGGCCTCAACCAGTTGGTCAAAGGTAACATTACGGTAACCGGGATCGTTGACATCCGGAGAAATAGAACACGTCCGGTTGGTAGGACCGAGCACCCCGGCAACGAAGCGTGGCTTATCCGGCGTTTGCGCCGTCCATTCGTCGGCTGCCTGCCGGGCCAATCTGGCAGCCTCGAAATTTATCTCGGCACTGAGGCTCTCCATTGCATAATCAGCCATCGCAATGCTGGTCGCATTAAATGTATTGGTTTCGAGGATATCGGCCCCGGCCTCTAGATAGGCACAATGGATATCCTTGATAAGTTGTGGCTGCGTCAGAACCAGCAGATCATTATTGCCCTTGAGATCCGACTGCCACTCAGCAAAACGCGTCCCGCGATAGTCATGTTCCTCGAGTTTATAACTCTGGATCATGGTTCCCATGCCGCCATCGATGATCAATATCTGCTCATTCAGGCGCTTCTGTAATTGTTCCTTGCCCATCACCACCACATTACTTCCTTATTTCATGTTACAGCTTTTTCACATCCTACCACAGCAACAATGGAAATCTAGATGGCTAAATGGTGTTTCACTTGATTAAATATTAACTCACTAAAATAAAATAATAATGGCTATTGAAGCACGTTAGATTTATATTTTGTCACACTTTCGCCCTTTACAATCCACAACCTCCGAGGTCCTAGGATGTCCGTCTATAGCACCCTCTGCTTTCTAGCTGCCGCCGCCATGCTGATAGCGTTTATCAACAGCAAAATCGGCAAAATGCAATCAACGATCGCCATTACTGCTGGCGCCCTGATCCTTTCACTTATTATTATCGTCGCTGGCCAAAACGGTTGGTTCCACCTCGAAAGCATAGCTGCGGATCAACTCGGAAAAATTGATTTCGAAAGCTTCTTGCTCAAAGGGATCCTCGGCTTTCTTCTGTTTGCCGGAGGGTTGGGGATCAAACTTCCCCACCTCAAAGATCAAAAATGGGAAATCACCACCCTCGCCCTGTTTGCCACCCTTTTCTCCACCTTCTTTATCGGCTTCGCCCTCTGGGGTATTTGCCAAGGGCTGGGTATCCAATTTGACCTTATTTACTGCCTGCTCTTTGGTGCCCTGATCTCTCCTACCGACCCGATTGCTGTTCTGGCCATTGTCAAAAAGCTCAATGCCCCAAAGCGCATTTCGACGCAAATCGAAGGCGAGTCATTGTTCAATGACGGTTTCGGCCTCGTCATCTTCGTAACACTCTTCACGATTGCCTTTGGCAACGAAGCACCCACCGCCATGGGTGTCGGTAAATTATTCTTGCAAGAGGCTATCGGTGGTATCGCCTACGGCTTTGCCCTCGGTTTGATTTTCCACTACTTGATCAGTGCCACCAATGACCACTCAATGGAACTACTACTGACATTAGGTATCCCAACTGCCGGATATGTTCTGGCAGATGTCCTGCATGTCTCAGGTCCGCTGGCCATGGTCGTATCGGGGATCATGATCGGTAACTGGACCCGCTATATCGGCTTTTCTAAAGAGAGCGAGGATCACCTCGACCACTTCTGGGAATTAGTGGATGAATTCCTCAACGGGCTACTGTTCTTGCTGATTGGTATGAGCATGCTGCAATTTGCCTTCCACCAAGAAGACTGGATCATGATGGTAATTGCCGTACCACTCGTTCTATTGAGCCGCTACCTGAGCGTCAAGCTCTCTTATGTCGGCTTCAACCGCTACCGTGACTACAACCCGCTGTCAGTCAAAATCCTCACTTGGGGTGGCCTGCGTGGTGGCCTTGCACTGGCCATGGCGATGTCGATCCCAGCAGGGATCATGGTTATCCCGGACAAGCAAATCGATGTCCGTGAGATTATCCTTGTGATGACCTATGCCGTGGTGGTGTTTTCTATCCTGGTACAAGGCTCAACAATCACACCTCTCATCCATAAAGCGAAACAATGGGAAGCCAAGCAGAACGCTTGATCCTGTTCATTCCCCCCGATAAAAAAGACCTGCCATGGCAGGTCTTTTTTTGTCTCCACTGTCCCCAATGAACTATTCATCCTTGGTGAAGCGCTCTTCAGAAAAATGCTCAAGGTCATACGGTGTTTGCTGATAAACACAGTAATTTAGCCAATTTGAAAACAGCAAATGACCGTGGCTACGCCAACTAGCAACCGGTGGTAACTCAGGGTTATCGTCAGGGTAGTAATTAAGAGGCAAGTTAGGCTCCATGCCTTCTCCTGCATCTCTTGTGTACTCGTTATGCAAGGTCAGAGCATCATATTCGGGATGGCCTGTCACAAAAACATTGCGTTTGTCTTTGGTCGCAGCCAGGTAAACACCAGCCTGAGAGGATGTCGCTAAGATATCCAAATCGGTATGATTTTCTAAATACTCTGGCGAAAAATCGGCATATCGGGAATGTGGAGCAAGAAAATTGTCATCAAATCCTCTCACAATCGGATTGCGGCAATCATGAACCTGATGCCAATAGACGCCAGAAAGTTTCTCCTTGCGGGTTCGCTTAGGTAAGTCATAAAGTAGCTTCAGGCCAGCTTGAGCAGCCCAGCACACAAACAAGGTCGAAGTCACATGAGTACGAGCCCAACTCATGATGGCCTGGATTTCTTCCCAATACAGTACATCCTCAAACTGTACCAACCCTAGCGGTGCACCTGTCACGATTAGGCCATCAAAATTACGGTTCTTAACCATCTCAAACTGACGATAGAACGTATCTAAATGCTCTGTTGGCGTATTCTTGGTTGGACGATTATCGATACGTAAAAGCTCAACATCCACCTGCAAAGGGGTATTGGATAATAGCCTGAGAAATTGAGTTTCCGTCTCAATTTTCTTCGGCATCAAATTCAGCAACAATACCTTCAAAGGACGAATTTCCTGACTCGCAGCCCGGGTTTCTGACATAACAAAAATATTCTCCCCACGAAGAATATCCGTTGCGGGCAGTTGATCAGGAATTTTGATCGGCATGGTGTTCACTCCTTAAACATAGCCTCGGACACCAAAGGGATGTTTAGACGTCCAGATATCTAAATAAACTATAAGAGAATAACAGTTACCGCAAGAGAAAACAGATAAAAAGAATTAATGTTCGGGAAGATTACTTCGAAAAAATTCATACTATGAAGTGAAAATGAGGGGGAGCAGAAACGAGAAAACCCAGCCGAAGGCTGGGTTTTGAAAGGGTGTTCAGCAATGACCTACTCTCACATGGGGAGACCCCACACTACCATCGGCGCTACAACGTTTCACTTCTGAGTTCGGCATGGGATCAGGTGGGACCGCTGTGCTATGGTCGCTAAGTAAATTCTTTTACTGTTCATGTCAAAAGACATAAACAAGAAATTTGAAGCCTGGCGATG
>NZ_LDOT01000010.1 GCF_001029445.1 Photobacterium aquae | reverse complement strand
GTCTCTCCTTCCGCACCATCATTTAGAAACCCACCTTTGGTGGGTTTTCTTTTGCCTGAATTTTGGCAAAACTCAGAATACAATCTGTTTTACAACCTACTCAAATGATCGTATCTCTCTGGTTGTGGAGCCGGGTGTTTTAATTACATCCGGCTTTTTCTTTGCCCGCAAAAAAGCGGGACTCCGCCCGCTTCCTTCCAAATCCATTACAAACGACAGTTACAAAAAACTAAAGTCCCATCGCATACTTCAGTACCTGGTGCTTGAGCGGCCCTGCGTGTTCCGCCGCCTTTAGACCGATATTGCGCAATAGTTTCACCGGCAGTAAATCATTGCTAAATGCCGTGTAGAAAAAATCCATCCCGGCCTGCATCAACAAATTATCAGGCCGGCGGCGACGTTCATAATTGGCCAATACAGCCATACAGTCCCAATCCTGCTTCGCCTTTTCAATTTCCTCCAGCAGCACGCTGACATCCTTGAAGCCAAGATTCACCCCCTGCCCGGCCAATGGATTGATGGTATGGGCGGCATCACCGACCAAAACCACACCCGGCTTAACATAATGTTGTGCATGACGCCGCGTAAGTGGGAAGCTACCGTGACCGAGGATCTCAAAACCTCCCAGCTCGGCAGGGAAATGATGGCGGATCTGCTCGGCCAGCTGAGCATTGGGCATAGCCGATAATTGTTTAATCCGCTGCGGGCTGTCATACCATACCAGCGATCCCTGATGGCCCGGCAGTGGCAGGAAAGAACGCGGGCCATGCGGGGTAAACATCTGCCATGTAATATCTTGCTGGGGTAAATCTGTTCTGACATTAATCAACATGCAGTGCTGGCGGTAATCCCATGCGGTGATCCCAATCCCAGCCTGTTGGCGGATCTGGGAATTGGCACCGTCGGCCCCAACAACCAGCCGGGTCAATAATTGTCGCCCGTCATCAAGCGTAACCTCGGTGCCATTATCGTGGTTGGCCAAGGATCGGATTTTCGCCGGGCACAATAATGTAAGCGTCGGGTACTGCTCGAATTGCTGCCAGAGGGCCAGCTGAATCACCCGGTTTTCTACAATGAAGCCTAACTGGTCAAGCTGCATCTGATCGGCGCTGAAACGCGTCCGGCATTCTGGGTGCTCCCACGTCTCAAGCCGTTTGTAAGGGCACAGGCGCATCGCCAAAACGTCATCCCACGCTCCCAATTGCTGAAGCAAGGCGACAGAATGTGGGGAAATTGCCGATACGCGCAAGTCCATCGGCTGCTCTGAATCAAACGCCTTGGGTTCGATGCCTTCAACCACTGCCACCGCCAGCCCCTGCTGGGCCAAACCAATGGCCGTTGCAGCACCGACCATCCCGCCACCGGCTACAACCACGTCAAACTGTTCCATTTAGGCTCCACTGCTGTGTCTATATTATTAACGCCACTATACCGCAGCTGCTTCCTACCACCTTGGCTAAACTCGAAAAATTCAAGAAAACCCGCAGCGCGATATACCCATTTTACCGAAATTCCCTACACTAGGCAGTGTCAATCATCGGCGGATGATCTGACTCGCTCACCCCATCTACGGAGAATACGCTTGCTACGCCGTCTAAAACACATCCTGCTCGGTACTATCCTATTTATTCTGGCTTTTCCCGTCTTCCTTGTCGCGGCGGGTAAATTTATCGACCCGCCCATATGGGGTTGGCAGATCCACCGCTCCCTGTTCCCGCCAAAGGATTTCCCGCCCTTCACCGCGCATGACTGGGTCGATCTAAAACAGATATCCCCAGCCATGCAATTGGCGGTCATTGCCTCGGAGGACCAGCACTTCCCCAGCCACCACGGCGTCGATATCAATGCGGTACTCACCATCATCAAACAGGCTGGCACCGACAGTCCCTCCCGCGGCGGCAGTACTATCACCCAGCAGACGGCCAAGAACCTGTTTTTGTTTCCCTCACGCACCTTCTTGCGCAAAGGTGTTGAGCTCTATTTCACCCTGTGGATGGAGTGGCTATGGAGCAAGTCTCGGATCCTAGAGGTCTACCTCAACATCGTCGAGTTCGCGCCGGGGGTCTATGGCGTCGAAGCCGCCAGCCAGACCTTCTTCAGCCGCCCGGCTTCCCGGCTGACGCCCCAGCAGGCCGCCCAGCTAGCCGCTGTTCTTCCCAATCCCTACCGGATGAGCCCTGCGCCCGCCAGCTCCTATATTAAAAAGAGGGCGCGCTGGATTCGCCAGCAAATGCGCCAACTCGGTACACAAACCCTTGACCGCCTTGATCGCTAAACCCACATTTTATTCGGGGTGGTGATGATCTGGTCAGGCAGGGCGTAAAGCAGTACAATACGCGGCTTGCTACAGTCACCACCCTACTTGAATGTGCTGACTGAACGATGCAATGTTGAATGCAATGAATAAACACTACGAGTGAAGAGTTAGACATGGCTAAGAAACTGCTTATTAAAACCTGGGGTTGCCAGATGAACGAATACGATTCATCGAAAATGGCCGATCTTCTAAATGCAGCCAATGGCTTCGAGTTAACGGAAGAACCAGAAGAAGCAGATGTTCTGCTGCTCAATACCTGCTCGATCCGTGAAAAGGCTCAGGAGAAAGTTTTCCATCAGCTTGGCCGCTGGAAGACACTTAAAGACAAGAAACCTGGCCTGGTTATCGGTGTCGGTGGTTGTGTGGCAACCCAGGAAGGTGACTCTATCCGTAAACGTGCGCCCTATGTGGATGTGATCTTTGGCCCGCAGACACTGCACCGCCTGCCAGAAATGATCAAGCAGTCACAAAATACCGAAGCGCCGGTTATGGATATTTCTTTCCCGGAAATCGAAAAGTTCGACAGCATGCCAGAACCAAGGGCTGAAGGCCCAACTGCGTTCGTATCAATTATGGAAGGCTGCTCAAAGTACTGTACCTACTGTGTCGTACCATACACCCGTGGTGAAGAAGTTAGCCGCCCGCTTGACGACGTGCTGTTCGAAATTGCCCAGCTAGCCGATCAAGGCGTGCGCGAAGTTAACCTATTGGGTCAGAACGTAAACGCCTACCGTGGCCCAATGCACGATGGTGAGATCGCCACTTTTGCTGAGCTATTGCGCCTGGTCGCAGCGATTGACGGTATTGACCGTATTCGCTACACCACCAGCCACCCAATCGAGTTCACCGATGATATCATCGAGGCCTATGAAGATACGCCAGAGCTTGTTGACTACTTGCACCTGCCGGTTCAAAGTGGCTCAGATCGTATTCTTACCATGATGAAGCGCCCTCACACGGTGCTTGAATACAAGTCGAAAATCCGCAAGCTGCGAAAAGTTCGTCCAAACATCACCATGAGCTCCGACTTCATTGTTGCGTTCCCAGGTGAAACGGACCAAGACTTCCAAGATACGATGAAGCTCATTCGCGATATCGATTTCGATATCAGCTTCAGCTTTATTTTCTCCCCTCGCCCGGGTACTCCGGCAGCCGATTATCCGTGTGATATTCCGGAAGAGGTGAAGAAAACACGCCTGTACGAACTGCAGCAGCAGGTGAACAGCCAGGCAATGCGCCATGCCCGCCAAATGCTTGGCACCGAGCAGCGTATTCTGGTTGAAGGTCCATCGAAGAAAAACATCATGGAACTACGCGGCCGTACGGAAAACAACCGCATCGTCAACTTTGAAGGCTCAGCCGATCTCATCGGCCAGTTCGTTGACGTGAAAATCACCGATGTCTTGACCAACTCACTGCGTGGTGAACTGGTACGTACCGAAGCCGAAATGAACCTTCGCGTTGCCATGTCTCCAGCCGAGGTAATGGAAAAGACACGCAAAGAAGATGAATTGGGTGTAGGCGTATATACTCCATAGTAAGACGCCCGTTCGACACAAGTAGGACGAGCCCTGAACCAGAGGCTGCCCATCCGGGCAGCCCTATTGAGAGGCAAATCTTGAGCAAAGTTATTACCATTGAATTTAATCTGGAACCCGCCAATAACCAGCGCCTTTCCAGCCTTTGTGGCCCCTTCGACGATAACATTAAACAACTTGAACGCCGTTTGGGTGTAGAAATCAACCACCGCAGCAGCAGCTTTAGCATTGTCGGCCAGCCGCATACGGCCCAAGCCGCCGCTGACATCATCAAGACGCTCTACGTCGATACCGCACCGGTTCGCAACAACGTGCCAGATATCGAGCCTGAGCAAATCCACCTTGCCATCAAAGAATCTGGGGTTCTCGAGCAAAACATCGAGTCCAGCATTCCCTACGGCAAGGAAGTCGTCATCAAGACCAAGAAAGGCGTTATCAAGCCAAGGACTCCGAACCAGGCCCAGTACATCGCCAACATGGTCCGCCATGACATTACCTTCGGGGTCGGCCCTGCCGGTACCGGTAAAACCTACCTTGCTGTTGCCGCCGCGGTTGATGCCCTCGAGCGCCAGGAAATCCGCCGCATCTTGCTGACCCGCCCAGCGGTCGAGGCCGGCGAGAAGCTCGGTTTCTTGCCGGGGGACCTAAGCCAGAAGGTCGATCCATACCTGCGCCCGCTCTATGACGCCCTGTTCGAAATGCTGGGCTTCGAGCGTGTCGAGAAACTGATTGAACGCAACGTTATCGAAGTCGCCCCGCTGGCCTACATGCGCGGCCGTACCCTTAACGATGCCTTTATCATCCTCGATGAGAGCCAGAACACCACGGTCGAGCAGATGAAGATGTTCCTGACCCGTATCGGCTTCAATTCGCGGGCGGTGATCACCGGTGACGTCACCCAGATCGACCTGCCGCGCGGTGCCCGCTCCGGTCTGCGCCATGCTATCGAGGTGCTATCGGACGTTGACGAGATCAGCTTCAACTTCTTCCAAGCCGATGATGTCGTCCGCCACCCAGTGGTTGCCCGCATCGTACAGGCCTACGAAGTATGGGAAAACGAAGATCAGAAACAACGCAAGCTCAATGAGCAGCGTCGCCGTGACGAACAGGCCGCTAATCAAGCAGCACTGTTGGCCAATCAAGCCAACCCACATGTAGAAACGGAAAAAACAGAGTAATGGCTATTTACCTTGACCTCCAAGTCGCCACAGAAAATACCGACGGAATGCCAAGCGAAAGCGACTTCCAACAATGGCTCGATGCGGCAATTGCCCCGTTCCAGCCAGATGCCGAAGTGACCATCCGCTTAGTTGACGAGGAAGAGAGCCACGCCCTCAACCACCAATATCGCGGTAAGGACAAACCGACCAATGTTCTGACCTTCCCGTTCGAAACACCGCCTGGTGTCGAGCTCGAACTTTTGGGTGATTTGGTCATTTGTCGCCAAGTTGTCGAAAAAGAAGCAATTGAGCAGGAAAAGCCACTATCGGCACATTGGGCACATATGGTTGTACATGGCAGCCTGCATCTGCTAGGTTATGACCACATCGAAGATGATGAAGCTGAGGAAATGGAAGGCTTGGAAACGGAAATCATGCAAAACATGGGTTTTTCTGATCCGTATGCCGCAGAAAAGCTGTAACCATTGGCTCTTTTTGTTGTCTAATAGGTACGGCGGCGAAGCTGCCGTATTTTTCCCTGTGGCACAGCCACTTAACTGATATAGAAGTAATTCCTTACAAGCAATGAACGAAGATAACTCACAGAATTCTGAAGGTCCGAGTAGAAAGTCCTTCTTTGAACGTATTGGCCAACTTTTCCAAGCTGAGCCGCAGAACCGCGAAGATCTTGTCGAAGTGTTCCGCGATTCAGAAGAAAACGCACTGATCGACCACGACACCCGCGATATGCTCGAAGGTGTTATGGAAATCGCCGAGATGCGGGTTCGCGATATCATGATCCCTCGCTCTCAAATGGCCACGGTCGATCGTTCTCAGAAGTTAGAAGATCTGATTAATTTAATTGTTGACGCCCAGCACTCTCGCTACCCGGTGATCAGTGACGACAAAGACCACGTGGAAGGGATCCTCCTTGCCAAAGATCTACTGCGTTACCTGCTGCCAAACAGCGAGCCGTTCGACATGGACAAGGTTTTGCGACCAGCGGTCGTAGTACCTGAAAGCAAGCGTGTAGACCGCCTGCTTAAAGAGTTCCGCGAGGAGCGCTACCATATGGCCATCGTCGTCGATGAATTCGGCGGGGTGTCAGGAGTTATAACCATTGAAGATATCCTCGAGCAGATCGTCGGCGAAATCGAAGACGAATTCGACGACGAGGAAGAGCAGGATATCCGTCAGTTAAGCAAACATACCTATGCGGTAAAAGCTCTGGCGACCATTGAAGATTTCAATGAACTGTTCCAGACTCAATTCAGTGACGAGGAAGTCGATACTGTAGGCGGTCTGGTTATGACCAGTTTCGGCCACTTGCCGACACGAGGCGAAGTTGTTGAGTTGGATGGTTATTCTTTCAAGGTAACGTCGGCAGACAACCGCCGTGTGATTCAGTTGCAAGTGACCGTGCCGCATGAAGCACATCAACCGACAACAACATCATAACGAATGACAAAACAAACCATTATGAAGTTGGGACAGCCTGCGCTGGCTGTCCCAGCAGGTGCGCTAGCCACCCTTTCTTTCGCTCCATACCATCATTGGTACCTCGCTCCCGCCTCCCTGTTTGCCTTATTCATCCTACTGCAAAATCAATCAGCCAAGCGTTCAGCCCTGATCGGTTTCCTGTGGGGATTAGGGTTATTCAGCTCTGGGATCAGCTGGGTCCACGTCAGCATTGCCAATTTCGGCGGAATGCCTTGGCTGGCCGGCTGGACGCTGATGGCGTTGCTTATCTCCTACCTCGCCCTCTACCCGGCTTTGTTCGGCTACCTGTTCAATACCTTCAACCGCGGGCGACCGTTCCACCAGCTGATGCTGAGCGGACCGGTGATCTGGTTGCTCCTTGACTGGGTTCGCGGTTGGCTGATGACCGGCTTCCCTTGGTTGTGGATGGGCTATGGCCAAATAGACAGCCCGTTTGCCCCCCTCGCCCCGATTCTGGGCGTAGAGGGCATTACACTGGCATTGGTACTGTCCAGCGGTGCACTTGCGGCGGCCTGCTATTACCGTCGCTGGCAACCGCTGCTGGTACCCGCTCTCATCGTAGGGATCAGCCTTCTTGCGGGACAAAAAGCCTGGGTTACCCCTGAGCCTAGCAAGGCCGTCGATGTCGCGATGATCCAAGGCAACGTGCCGCAGGAAATCAAGTGGCTGCCAAGCCAACGTTGGCCGACCCTGATGAAATATACGGATCTCACCCGGGAGAACTGGGGGGCAGATCTGATCATCTGGCCGGAAGCCGCCGTCCCCGCACTGGAGAAACAGGTTCCGACCTTCCTCCAGAACCTGGATGCTGCCGCCCGCAACAACCACAGCACGGTGATCACCGGGATCCTTGACCAGAACGACAAGGGCCAGTTCTTCAACAATATCCTGACCCTGGGTGTCAATGCCGTCGGGCCGTACCATTACGATGGTGCCGAGCGCTACAGCAAGTACCATCTGCTGCCGTTTGGCGAGTTCGTGCCGTTCGAGGATATCCTCCGCCCATTGGCCCCGTTCTTCAACCTGCCGATGTCATCGTTCAGCCGGGGAAGCTATATTCAGCCCAACCTCGAAGCCAATGGCCATTCGCTGGCTCCGGCACTGTGCTACGAGGTCGCGTTCAGCGAGCAGGTACGCCGCAATGTCAATGTCGATACCGAGTTCCTCCTGACGCTCTCCAACGACACTTGGTTCGGCCGCTCCATTGGCCCATTCCAGCACATGGAGATCGCCCAGATGCGCTCACTAGAGCTCGGCAAGCCGCTACTGCGCGCAACCAATAGCGGCCTGACCGGCGTGGTTGACCATAACGGCAAGATCATCGCCTCGATCCCACAGTTCGAAAGTGCCGTGTTACGTACCGAGGTCATCCCTACTACCGGCATGACCCCGTACACAACGCTAGGCAGCTGGCCGTTGTACATCTACATGCTATGGTCTATTGCCCTATCGTGGCTTCTCGTCCGCCGTCAGGCCGGGCGCTTCCGCGATCAACAGCCGCAGGTTAACTACCACGACTGAGAACTCGGTGGCAAAAAGGCTGAATCTACACTGAAAAACCAGCAAAAGGCGAAGGTAACCCCTTCGCCTTTTTATTTGCCTTGCTAATATTGAGGGGACATTTTTACAGCTGCAGGGAATCGCGATATGAAAACAATCTCCAAGCTCTTCACCATGCTCAGCGCCGTCGCCCTGCTGTGCATCGCAACAGGCTCTGTTGCAAAAGATAAGTTAGAGACACAGGCGGCATTGGACAGCTTCCGAGCCGCACCAGAGACCCAGCCCTTTTTCCATTCCGCCTATGGCTATGCTGTCTTCCCATCCGTCGGCAAAGGCGGTTTCTGGATCGGTGGCGCATACGGCACGGGTACCGTCTATCAGAACGAGCATGTCACCGGACACGCCAAACTTTACCAGCTATCACTGGGCCTTCAGTTTGGCGGGCAGGCATACAGCGAAATCATCTTCTTCCAAGATCAACGCGCTTTCAAGCGCTTCACCAGCGGTAACTTCGATCTCGACGCACAGGCATCGGCCGTCGCCCTAACGGAAGGCGCGCAAGCCAAAGCCGGTACCGCGGGGCTCAGTGCCAGCTCGGGAGAGCACCATATGGATGCCAGCTACACCAACGGGGTAGCCGTCTTTACCTTCGCCAAGGGCGGGATGATGATAGAGGCATCGATTGCCGGCCAAAAATTCAACTATACGCCTCTGGGCCAGCAGACCACGCCCCCTAACACCTCGGCGCAGGACAATGCAGAACCCACCGCCGTAGTCGTCGGTACCTTGGAGCGCCCCTAGATTACGGGATGATTACAAGAGGTCCCGGCACCAACAAAAACAGCGGACCAATTGGCCCGCTGTTTTGTCGTTAAATAATGACAGACCGACAACCTCGCACTAAGGCGAGAGGGGCTGACGAGTGAATCGGGTATGGCCGCACTTGAGACACGGCGAAATAGCCTTAACATGGGTGATCAGCTCGCGGTGGCCACATTTCTCACACACTAAATTACCCAGTCCGACGAGCTCACCGGCTTCATAGACCCCCTGGTGCTGCAAATCGTCCATCACCTCATGCCACTCAATCTGGGTTTTGTCGGTAATTTCAGCCAGCCCTTCCCATATTGTCTCGCGTACCACGTTGTAAAACGGGCTCTCGCTCAACGGCACCGAACTGCTGTCGGCATGCTCCCCGAACTCCTGCAAGTCACGCTTGAGATAGGCAGAAATCAGTGCCAGCTCATCTTTGGTCATATCACTGGCCGCCTGACGGTACTGCTCTGTCACCTCCGCCCAATGCTTGAGTTCATCCGGGCTATGCTTGAGCGTTTCTTTCACCTGCTCCAGAAGCGCTTCATATTCTGCTTGCCGCTTAGCCATCGTTCTCCTCCTTTATTGCTCCAGGCCGAACTTTGCAGCCTGTTTGGAGTGATAACCTTGTAGGTTACCAACAATTCGCCACCGAAATGATTTCAGCTATTGTTGACACCTTTACCTTTAGTTATTCTATGTCGATTATATTGAATGTGTTTGT
Organism: Photobacterium aquae; assembly: GCF_001029445.1. Classification (GTDB taxonomy): domain Bacteria; phylum Pseudomonadota; class Gammaproteobacteria; order Enterobacterales; family Vibrionaceae; genus Photobacterium; species Photobacterium aquae. The sequence continues at coordinate 40,948 of NZ_LDOT01000010.1, read as the reverse complement.
ACTCAACTCACAAAATCCCGGATGCCATCGATGCAAGAACAATATCGTCCACAGGACATTGAACAGAAAGTTCAGGAACATTGGGACAACAATCAAACATTTGTTGTGACTGAAGACGCTAATAAAGAGAAATTCTACTGTCTCTCTATGTTCCCGTACCCAAGTGGCCGACTGCACATGGGCCACGTGCGTAACTACACCATCGGTGATGTGGTTTCTCGTTACCAGCGCCTACAGGGCAAGAACGTCATGCAGCCAATCGGCTGGGATGCCTTCGGCCTACCGGCAGAAAACGCCGCAGTGAAAAACAAGACTGCGCCGGCGCCTTGGACATACGAAAACATCGAATACATGAAGAACCAGCTTAAGCTGCTGGGCTTCGGCTACGACTGGAACCGCGAATTCGCGACCTGTACCCCAGAATACTACCGCTGGGAGCAGGAGTTCTTCACTAAGCTGTACAACAAAGGCTTGGTATACAAGAAGACCTCTTCTGTTAACTGGTGTCCAAACGACCAGACAGTACTGGCTAACGAACAGGTTGAAGACGGCTGCTGCTGGCGTTGTGACACGCCTGTAGAGCAAAAGGAAATCCCACAGTGGTTCATCAAGATCACCGAGTACGCACAAGAGCTACTTGACGACCTTGATCAGCTAGATGGCTGGCCTGAGATGGTTAAGACCATGCAGCGCAACTGGATCGGCCGCTCTGAAGGCGTTGAGCTTGAGTTCAACGTTATTGGCCAGGACAAGCCGCTTGAAGTCTACACCACCCGCCCAGACACCCTGATGGGCGTGACTTTCGTAAGCATTGCTGCGGGCCACCCGCTAGCCGCTTTTGCTGCCCAGAACAACCCTGAGCTTGCTGCTTTCATCGACGAATGCCGCAACACCAAGGTTGCCGAAGCAGAACTGGCCACGATGGAGAAGAAAGGCATGGCCACTGGCCTGACTGCTATCCATCCGCTTAACGGCCGCGAAGTACCTGTGTACGTTGCCAACTTTGTCCTAATGGATTACGGCACAGGCGCAGTAATGGCTGTTCCAGCCCACGACCAACGCGACTACGAGTTCGCGACCAAGTACGGCCTGGACATCATGCCGGTTATCAAACCTGCTGACGACAGCGAGCTGGATATCAGCGAAGCGGCCTACACGGAAAAAGGCATCCTGTTCAACTCTGGCGAGTTCGACGGTTTGGATTTCCAAGGCGCGTTCGATGCAATCGCAGCGAAACTGGAAGCAGAAGGCAAAGGCACCAAGACAGTTAACTTCCGTCTACGTGACTGGGGTGTGTCTCGTCAGCGTTACTGGGGTGCTCCAATCCCAATGGTCACCACTGAAGATGGCGAAGTACATCCAGTGCCAGCTGACCAGCTGCCTGTGATCCTGCCTGAAGACGTGGTAATGGACGGCGTTACCAGCCCAATCAAAGCGGACAAAGAGTGGGCGAAGACCACCTTTAACGGCGAACCGGCTCTACGCGAGACTGACACGTTCGATACGTTCATGGAGTCTTCTTGGTACTACGCACGTTACTGTTCACCACAGGCTGACGACATTCTAGACCCAGAAAAAGCAAACTACTGGCTACCAGTAGATCAGTACATCGGCGGTATCGAGCACGCTTGTATGCACCTGCTGTACTCTCGCTTCTTCCACAAACTGCTACGTGACGCAGGTTACGTAACATCTGACGAGCCGTTCAAGCAGCTGCTATGTCAGGGCATGGTACTGGCGGATGCGTTCTACTTCGAAACCGAGAAAGGCGGTAAAGAGTGGGTGTCTCCAACAGACGTAACTGTTGAGCGTGATGGCAAAGGTCGTATTGTCGCGGCAAAAGACAACGAAGGTCGCAGCGTTGAGCACTCAGGCATGATCAAAATGTCTAAGTCTAAGAACAACGGTATCGACCCGCAGGAAATGGTCGACAAATACGGTGCCGACACCGTTCGTCTGTTCATGATGTTCGCATCACCAGCTGACATGACCCTTGAGTGGCAGGAATCTGGCGTTGAAGGCGCAAACCGCTTCCTGAAGCGTGTATGGAAACTGGTGAAAGAGCACACTGAGAAAGGTGCCGTTGAAGCGCTTGACGTGGCAACACTGTCTGGCGATCAGAAAGCCCTACGCCGTGACGTGCACAAGACTATTGCTAAAGTAAGCGATGACATCGGCCGTCGTCAGACATTCAACACCGCTATCGCAGCAGTGATGGAGCTGATGAACAAGCTGGCGAAAGCGTCTCAGGACAGCGCACAAGACCGTGCTCTACTAGACGAAGCGCTAAAGGCTATCGTACGTATGCTGTACCCAATGACTCCACACATCTGTTTCGAAATGTGGGAAGCACTGGGCGAGAGCAACATCGACAACGCCGAGTGGCCGGTTGCTGACGAGAAGGCGATGGTTGAAGACGAGAAGCTGATTATCGTTCAGGTAAACGGCAAGCTTCGCGCCAAGTTGACTGTTGCAGCCGACGCAACCAAAGAGCAAGTAGAAGCACTTGCCATGGCTGATGAAAGCGTTACCAAGTTCACTAGCGATGTAACCATTCGCAAAGTGATCTACGTACCGGGCAAACTACTGAACATTGTTGCGAACTAACAAGCGTTCCCATTGCCTAACCTGTGGCTCCCTCGCGGAGCCACAGATTTACCGGCTCACACATCCCACATTAGAATTACCTGCGTCAGCCGGTCAGTTTTCACCCTTTATCATGGAGCAGACTCGGTGTTAGCTTTATTTTCTATCAAAAGCACTATCCGATCCCTTACGGTCGTTATGCTGGCATTGCTAACAGCATCCTGCGGCTTCCACCTTCGCGGCAACTACATGCTGCCCGACGACATTGCCAAATTATCCCTGACCAGTTTCGACCCATACGGCCAATTGACGCGCCAAGTCGAATCCCAATTCAAACTGCACGGCATTGAACCTGTGCAACCATCTAGCAATGTCCCTAACCTGCACCTGATCAGCGAATCAACCGGTGAACGCACCTTGTCGCTCTATCAGAATGCCCGCGCCGCTGAGTACGAACTGACTTATACCGTCAACTACAGCATTGTCGTACCAGAAAAAGGCCGCCAAGCCTACACCACCCGTGTTAACCGCACTTTCCTCGACAACCCGCTGACAGCACTGGCTAAATCAGTGGAGCGCGACATGATTGAAGATGAGATGCGCCAGCAAGCCGCTCGCCAGATCATGCGCCAGCTAGCCCGCCTGACTGCGGTATTCAACCAAATGGAAGAGGCTGAGCTTAAGGCCAAACTGGAACAGGACAGCAAGACCAGCACCACATTGCAGGTTGAATCTGCACAATGAGGATTTACCCTGAACAACTGGCGCAGCAGCTCGGCAAAGGGCTGCGCCAAGCCTACCTGCTGTTTGGCAACGAACCCTTGCTAAAGCTCGAAGCCAACGACCAGATCCGTCAAGCTGCCACGGCGGCAGGCTTTGACGAGCGCCATGCCTTCACCGTCGATGCCCAGCTCGACTGGAACCAGGTTATCGACTGCTGTCAGGCAATGAGCCTGTTCTCATCGCGCCAGCTCATTGAGCTGGAGCTGCCCGAGGCCGGCCTTACTGTCCCGCAGACAAAATCACTGCAAGAGGTTATCGACTGCCTCAATCCGGATATCCTGCTGGTTTTGCAAGGGCCACGCCTGAACAAGAAGCAAGAAGCAGCCAAGTGGTTCAAGGCGTTGGAGACCAACGGCCTCTACATTCCGTGTAATACCCCAGAAGCCAAATTCCTGCCCCGTTTCATCCAGGGCCGCTGCCAGCAACTCGGGCTCAAGCCAGATCTAGAATCGGTACAGATGCTGGCCCAATGGCACGAAGGCAACCTTCTGGCACTTGCGCAGAGCCTGCAGAAACTGACCCTGCTCTACCCTGACGGGGAGCTGACGATTCTGCGCCTTGAGCAGGCTCTGAGCCGCCATAACCACTACACGCCGTTTCAGTTGCTCGACGCGCTGCTGGCAGGACAAGCCAAGCGCAGCCAGCGGGTATTGCGCCAGCTAGAGGGCGAGGGCGTCGAGGCAATCATCCTGCTGCGCACCTTGCAGCGTGAGTTGACCCAGCTTTACAAAATGCAGGAGATGGGCAGCAAAGGCACACCGCTGAGCAAAATTTTTGAGAATTTCCGCATCTGGCAAAGCCGCCGCGAAATCTACATCGGCGCCCTACACCGCCTGCCGCTACCCGTCATTATCCACTTGCTGCAACAATTGGCGATATTGGAAGTCAAAGTGAAAACAGACTTCGATTTTTCGCCCTGGAGTGCGCTGTCGGCGATCTGTGCCCAAATGTGCGGCATCAGGCTACCAGCCGCCTAAACTGTGTAAAGATATAGCCAAAGGCATATCGAACAGGTCGCTGCATGCTATACTGCGCCGCTCCATCGCGGCCAGGCATGCAGCGGTCGCAACGTTACAAACAATACTGATACGAGGGGATCCCTTTGCAGGTTCAAGAACTACACGATTTTATTGTTGATAAAGTAGACGACATCAAAGCCCAGGACATCATTACCCTGGATGTACGTGGCAAATCCAGCATCACCGACTTCATGGTGCTATGTACTGGTACGTCAAACCGCCACGTAAGCTCAATTGCCGATCACGTTAACAAAGAATCCAAGCTGATTGACTACCCTCCTTTCGGGATCAGTGGCGAAGAAGATAGCGAGTGGGTAATCGTCGATATGGGCAGCGTGATCCTGCACATCATGCAAGAAGATGCCCGCAACCTGTACCAACTCGAGAAGCTTTGGGGCTAATCGATGAAGTTACAGTTAATCGCCGTCGGCACGAAAATGCCGAAGTGGGTAGAGGAAGGTTACAAGGAATACAGCCGCCGCTTCCCTAAAGACATGCCGTTGGAGCTCATCGAAATCTCTGCTGGCAAACGAGGTAAAAATGCCGATATCGCCCGAATCTTGCAAAAAGAAGGCGAAGCGATGCTGGCAGCCGTTCCCAAAGGCAACCGGATTGTCACCCTGGACATTCCGGGCAAGCGTTGGGACACCGAGCAATTAGCCGAGCAGCTCGAGAGCTGGAAGCTCGACGGCCGTGATGTGTCGATTCTGATTGGTGGTCCGGAAGGACTGGCACCGGCATGTAAAGCCGCTGCGGATCAGAGCTGGTCACTGTCACCATTGACACTGCCCCACCCGCTGGTGCGTGTGGTCATGGCAGAAAGCCTGTACCGGGCCTGGAGCATCACTGCCAACCACCCATACCACAGGGAATAACCGACAATGAGACAAAAGCGAACACAGATCCGCGACCATCGGGCTGAGTCGGCGTTGTTTTTCCGCCGGGCTCTTGTCTCATTTGCCGGCATCGTAGTCCTTGTCGCTATTCTGCTCGCCAACCTCTATCACATTCAAATCAGCGAGCACGAAGATTATCAGACCCGTTCCAACGACAACCGGATCAAAATCGTTCCGGTTGCCCCGAACCGCGGCCTGATCTACGACCGAAATGGCATACTGCTGGCAGAGAACCGCCCTGTCTACTCGCTGGAGATCACCTCGGAAAAAGTGCCAGACATGGCCGATACCTTCGCGCGCCTGAAGGTTTTGATGGGGGTGACCGACGACCAAATCGAGCGCTTCGAGCGCGAACGCCGCCGTACCCGCCGGTTCAAGTCCGTGCCGCTGCTCAACCAGATGACCGATGAACAGGTCGCTCTGTTTTCCGTCAACCAGCACCGCTACCCCGGCGTCGAAGTAAAGGCTTACCTCAAGCGCTACTACCCATACGGCGAGGCATTGACCCACGTCATCGGATATGTCGCCAAAATCAACGACCGCGATATCGAACGCCTTGAGCGCGAAGACAAAATCAACAACTACAAGGCGACCCGAGATATCGGCAAGCTCGGCGTTGAAAAATATTACGAAGATTTGCTGCACGGCACCTCCGGCTACCAAGAAGTCGAGGTTAACAGCCGTGGCCGAATCATTCGCACCCTAAAATACGTCCCGCCGATCCCCGGCAAGGACATCAAACTCAATATCGATATCGAGCTACAGCTCTATGTCCAAGAACTGCTGACCCAGCGCAAAATCGACCCCGATACCGGCCTTGAAGTCATCAAGCACAAACGCGGCTCGGTCGTGGTCATGGATCCTCGAGACTCCTCTGTGCTGGCGATGGTATCAAGCCCAAGCTACGATCCTAACCTGTTCGTCCACGGGATCTCCGGCAAGAAATACCGCGAACTGCTCAACGACAAAGACAGGCCGCTGGTCAACAGGGTCACGCTAGGGATCTACCCGCCTGCGTCGACCGTCAAGCCAATGATTGCCGTTGCCGCCCTGACCGAAGGGGTGATCACAACCCGTACCACCCGGAACGACCCGGGGTACTGGCGGATCCCGAACTCCAACAGCCGACCGTTCCGCGACTGGCTGCGCTGGGGCCATGGCAAGGTCAATATCTACAAGGCCATCGAGGAATCTGTTGATACATTCTTCTATCAAGTGGCCTATGATATGGGCATAGACCGCCTGTCCAGTTGGATGAGCCGCTTTGGCTACGGTGAATACACCGGCATTGATATCCACGAGGAGAGCAAGGCCAACATGCCGACCCGCGAGTGGAAGCAGGCCCGTTTCCGCCAGCCGTGGTATCAGGGCGATACCATTCCGGTCGGCATCGGGCAGGGCTACTGGACGGCAACGCCATTGCAAATTGCCAAGGCCACGACCGTACTGGTAAACAATGGCCGAGTGCAGGCGCCTCATCTGCTCAAAGATGTGATTGACGAAAATGTCGAAGTACCAGCCAAGTACGACGATTTCCCGCCAATCGACAATGTTGCGCCAGAGGACTGGGACGTGGCCAAAGAAGGGATGCTGAAAGTGCTGTACGGCAAACGGGGTACCGCTCGCCGCGCCTTCTACGGGGCACAATACAAGGCTGGCGGCAAGTCTGGTTCGGCGCAGGTATTTGGCCTCGCGGAAGATCAGGAATACAACGCCGATGAACTCGAAGAACACCTGCGTGACCACGCCCTGTTCACGGCATTCGCCCCGTTCGAAAAGCCAACCGTCGTGGTCTCGATGGTCTTGGAGAATGCCGGCGGCGGCTCCTCCAACGGCGGTCCGTTGGCCCGTAAGATCTTCGACCATATGCTGGTCAAGCCCGCGACCGCGGATCCGATTGAGCAGCTGGTTGCCCAGAAAATAGCAGAGGTAAGCCGATGAGCATCATGGCTGCAGCAGGCGCCAAACGTACCCTCAGTGACCGTCTTCACTTGGATTTCCCGCTTCTTGCGGGGATCCTTGTCCTGATGGGGTTCGCCCTGATGGTGATGTACAGTGCCAGCGGCCAAAACCTAGAGATGATGGAGCGGCAGGCGGTACGGATGCTGCTCTCGCTCGGGGTGATGTTTGTCCTTGCCCAAATTGCCCCCCGCCACTACGAGACCTGGGCCCCCTATCTGTTCGGGGTCGGCCTGCTGCTCTTGCTCGGGGTGCTGCTGTTCGGCGAGGTATCCAAAGGGGCGCAACGCTGGCTCAACCTCGGGGTGGTCAGGTTCCAGCCCTCGGAGCTGATCAAGCTGGCTGTCCCGTTGATGGTCGCACGGTTTATCGGTAACCGTCCCCTTCCCCCCAGCCTGAAAAACATCACCATCGCCCTCGTGCTCATCTGCGTCCCAACCATCCTGATCGCCAAACAGCCGGATCTCGGCACTTCGATCCTTATCGCCGCCTCGGGTGTCTTTGTCTTGTTCCTCTCCGGCATCAACTGGCGGATCATCGCCCTTGCCGGAAGCTTGCTCGGGGCCTTTATTCCGGTATTGTGGTTTTTCCTGATGCGTGATTACCAACGAACCCGGGTGCTGACCTTATTCAACCCTGAATCTGACCCGCTCGGGGCGGGTTATCATATTATCCAGTCTAAAATTGCTATCGGCTCCGGCGGGCTCAATGGCAAGGGATGGCTGCAAGGTACCCAGTCCCAACTCGAATTCCTGCCAGAGCGCCATACCGATTTCATTTTCGCGGTGATTGCCGAGGAATGGGGACTGATTGGTGTATGCAGCCTGCTCGCTATCTACCTGTTCATCATCGCCCGCGGCCTGATCCTATCAAGCCGAGCCCAGACGGCTTTCGGACGCATGATGTCCGGCAGTATCATGCTGAGCTTCTTCGTGTATATCTTTGTCAATATCGGTATGGTCAGCGGGTTACTTCCGGTCGTGGGGGTTCCGCTACCACTTGTCAGCTATGGTGGCACCTCAATGGTTACCTTGATGGCCGGTTTTGGTATCCTGATGTCCATTCATACCCATAGAAACATGTTGTCCAAGGCGACCTAAATGCGCATTACCCCTATTTTCCTTGCCCTGCTGATTGCTGGATGCAGCTCAACCCCGAGTGACGAGCGCTACGAGCTGGCCGATGACGTCGCACCGACATCATCACCAACGCTGGATCACATCGAAGATGCCCAGCCCCGCTACGAGCCTTTCAGCCTCGCGGGCAACAAGGATTACACCCTGCGCGGCAAAGACTACAAAATCGTCCGAGGCGATCAGCCATTCATCGAGGAAGGCTATGCCTCATGGTACGGCCAGAAGTTTCATGGCCATAAAACCTCCAATGGCGAGATCTACGACATGTACTCGATGACAGCGGCCCACAAGACCCTGCCGCTGCCGAGCTATGTCAAAGTCACCAATACCAAGAACGGCAAAACCGCCATTGTCCGAGTCAACGATCGCGGGCCGTTCCACGACGGACGGATCATCGACCTCAGCATGGCGGCAGCGGCTCGACTCGATGTCATCAAGAACGGCACAGCGCCGGTACGTATTGAGCTGATCCGAATAGCAAAGCCCGCCAACCCTGATGAGTGGCAATCGGCCAACCCGAATTTCTATTTCGTCCAGCTGGCAGCGGTCACCGATGCAGAGAAGGCCGAGGCGATGGCAGCCCAGCTCAAGCAGGAATTTGCCAGCCCGATTGATACTCAAAAATCCGATGCCGGTGAAGTCTACCGGCTCCGCTTGGGACCGTTTATCGACCGCGATGAGGCAGTATCACTGCGCGACAAGGCAAAATCGAGCCATTACCCGCAAGCTTTTATCATCACATCGAAACGTGAATTGGAACCAAAATCGTAATTTGATATCCAATATGCATACAATGTGGCAGCTTTTTGCTGCCCATTGTTGTTTTTTACCCCAACCAAATGTCAAAATTTGGCAATCATCACTCCTCACAGCGTCATATCTGCGGCCAATACTGGCCTGTCATTGACAATCTGATATAGTGTGTGGAGTTTTTTTGCAACTGACAAAATTAAGTTACAACCACCATGAAGAAATCTGCTGCACTTTTCCGCTCGGTCGCTATCTCAGCCACCTTGCTGGCTTCAGCAAGCGCTGCGGCTGCACCAGCGGTTGTCCCTGAAGCACCTCAAATCGCTGCCAAGGGCTACGTCCTGATGGATTACCATTCAGGTAAAATTCTGGCTGGCTATAAAGAGTTCGAACAACTGCCACCAGCAAGTTTGACCAAGATGATGACCAGCTACGTTATCGGTCAGGAAATCAAGCGCGGCAATATCTCGATGGATGATACTGTTGTCGTAAGCAAAAACGCTTGGGCTAAGAACTTCCCAGGCTCTTCGAAGATGTTTATCGAAGTCGGTAGCGAGGTTAAGGTTTCAGATCTCAACCGCGGTATCATCATCCAATCAGGCAACGACGCCTGTGTTGCGATGGCTGAACACGTTGCCGGATCAACCGACTCGTTCGTTGATCTGATGAACGGTTGGGCCAAGAGCCTGAAGATGGATTCAACCCACTTCGCCAACGTTCACGGCCTGGACAATCCGAACCTATACACAACACCATACGACATGGCGTTGCTGGCTCAGGGCCTGATCCGCGATGTACCAGAAGAGTTTGCCATCTACAAGGAGAAATCCTTCACTTACAACGACATCACCCAGTACAACCGCAACAGCCTGCTGTGGGACAAGAGCCTGAACGTTGACGGTCTGAAAACAGGCCACACCAACAATGCCGGCTACAGCTTGGTGAGCACGGCAACAGAAGGCAAAATGCGCCTAATCTCTGTCGTGATGGGCACCAAGAACCCGAATGCCCGTAAGGCCGAGAGCAAGAAGCTGCTGAACTACGGCTTCCGTTTCTTCGAAACTGTGTCACCGCACAAGGCCAACGAGACGTTCGTTACCGAAAAAGTATGGATGGGTGACACCGATGAAGTGGCACTTGGCGTCGCCGAAGATACCTTCGTGACTCTGCCTCGCGGCCAGACCAAAGATCTTGCTGCCAGCTTTGTTCTTGAAAAAGAGCTGAAAGCACCGATCAAAAAAGGCGACGTAGTCGGTAAGCTATACTACCGCGTAGGGAACGAGGATATTGCCGAGTACCCGCTGATTGCCTTGAACAATGTCAACGAAGGCGGCATCTTCAGCCGTTTCATCGATTACATCGTTTTGCTATTCAAAGGCTGGTTGAACTAACCTAGCGATAAGCAACACAAAGAGGCAGCCACGGGCTGCCTCTTTGCTATCGGCCTGCCGCCTGCGGCCAAGATGGCTTGAGAAAAGCGGCCTGAGCCTTTAATATGCACAGCCTAAAACGCAACATCTATGCAAAACCTCGGAGTTCAGCATGCAGCAGCAAGAACAGGCAACACTGAAAGATCTGTTAGAGTTCCCTTGTAAGTTTACTTACAAGGTTATGGGTTACAACAAACCTGAACTGGCCGATCTCGTTGTTGAAGTGATCCAGCGCCACGCGCCGGGCGATTACACCCCTGACGTTAAGCCTAGCGGCAAGGGGACCTACAGTGCCGTATCTATCAGTATCACCGCCACGTCGATTGAGCAGGTTGAAACCCTGTACAAAGAACTGGGCGACATCGATATTGTCCGCGTCGTTCTGTAAGCCTAATCCCCTATAAATTGGCGGCTGTAAATTCAGCCGCCAAGTTTTATAATGTATCACCCAACACCCAGGTGGGGGTGTCTCTAACAGGCTGGGCTTATGGGCCTTACGGATGTGACTTTGAACAATAACATCATCATTCGAAATCTTGGTCGCCGCGACTACGAGCCAACGTGGCAGGCCATGCACCAATTCACCGATCAACGGACAGCTGACAGCACCGACGAAATCTGGCTGGTTGAACACAACCCCGTCTTTACCCAAGGGCAAGCCGGAAAAGCCGAACACCTGCTCAACACTGGTGATATCCCTGTCGTCCAAAGTGATCGTGGCGGCCAAGTGACCTATCATGGTCCGGGCCAACTGGTGGCCTATATCCTGATAGACCTGCGCCGCAAGAAACTTGGCGTTCGCGATCTGGTAACCCATATCGAGAATACGGTCATCAATACCCTGTCCCACTTCGGGATCGAATCTAACGCCCGCCCTGACGCACCGGGTGTGTATGTCAACAACCAAAAGATATGCTCACTGGGGCTGCGGATCAGACGCGGCTGCTCTTTTCACGGTCTGGCACTCAATATCAACATGGATCTGGCCCCATTCCTGCGTATCAACCCTTGTGGTTATGCCGGGATGGAAATGACGCAAACTGCGTTGTTGGATGGGCCTTCAGAATTAGCGGAAGTTCAGCCGGTACTAGTAAAAGAGCTGGTCAAACTGCTCGATTACCAGAGCGTTGAGTGGAAAACGGAAAGCAATTCATGAGTAAACCAATCAAAATTGAACAAGGTGTCAAATACCGTGATGCCGACAAAATGGCCCTTATCCCGGTTCGCAATGTCGCTGAGGAAGAAGCGCCAAAAGAGACCCTGCGCAAGCCAGAATGGATGAAGATCAAGCTGCCGTCTGACAGCAAGCGCATCCAGGAAATCAAATCGGCGATGCGCAAGAACAACCTCCATTCGGTATGTGAGGAAGCATCTTGTCCGAATCTGGCAGAATGCTTCAACCACGGTACGGCAACCTTCATGATCCTTGGTGCAATCTGTACCCGCCGCTGCCCGTTCTGTGACGTGGCCCACGGCCGTCCACTGCCACCGAATGCCGAGGAACCGACCCAGCTGGCGCAGACCATCGCCGACATGAAGCTTCGCTACGTTGTCGTAACGTCAGTGGACCGTGATGATCTTCGCGACGGCGGTGCCCAGCACTTTGCCGACTGTACCCGCGAGATCCGCGCCAAGAGCCCGGGCATCCAGATCGAAACCCTGGTTCCCGATTTCCGAGGCCGTATGGACCGCGCGCTGGAAGTTTTGCGCGACAACCCGCCAGATGTATTCAACCACAATCTGGAAACCGCCCCACGCCTATATCGCAAGGCCCGTCCGGGAGCTAACTACCAGTGGTCGTTGGATCTGTTGAAGAAATTCAAGGAAATCCACCCTGAGATCCCAACCAAATCAGGCCTGATGATGGGTCTGGGCGAGACCAAAGAAGAGATCATCGAGGTACTGAAGGATCTTCGCGCCCACGGTGTGACAATGCTGACTCTAGGCCAGTATCTGGCACCAAGCCGCCATCACCTGCCGGTAGAGCGTTTCGTGCCGCCTGAAGAGTTTGACGAACTAAAACAAATCGCACTGGATCTGGGCTTCACCCACGCAGCCTGCGGCCCGTTTGTCCGCTCGTCTTACCATGCAGATATGCAAGCTCGCGGCGAAGAGGTCAAGTAAGACCATATTCTCGCGCCATAAAAAAACGCTGCCTAGGCAGCGTTTTTTATTATCCCTAAATCCTTTCCGGGCAAATCCGGCAGGATCGGATTACTTGCGGTTGTCTCGCTCAATGGCCGCCATCATCACCGGCACCATGCTTTCCAGTGCTTCTTCGGTAATCGGCTTGCCGTCGGCATTGGTGATATTGATCGAGGTACGGTTGCCCAAATCACCCAGCAAGATATTGTAGGTACGGCTATCTAGCATAATTGGCTTGGTACCCAACTCAGTCCAGAATTCATCATCCTGTGACTTGAACTTCACTTCCACTTCACCTTGTGAGCGGTTGCGGCCTTCCACAGAGAATCCAATCTGACCAAGAATTTCAGGGAAACGCTCCCAGAACACGGAGTACGGAGCACGGGCAATAATAACCGGCAGACCGCTACGATCCTGACCCATTGAGATCGGGATCTGCTTGACCAACTCCTGAGCTCGCAGACGAGCACGATCGCGCTCTTCCTGATCATAACGAGAAGTGATCAAATTGGTCATCAGCGTGCTGTAACGCTCTTTGTTGTCCGCGGTTACCGGCTGCTTGACCCCACCTTCACGCCAATCGATCAGCTCAATCTGGTAGCTGTTGCGGCTAGGCTCTGCCGACCTCGTGATCCGGTAGCGACTGCCAACTTCACTGTCTTCGTCAGCATTGGTCCAAGTGACCCAGTCTGTGACCATCTCATTGGCACCTTCGCTAACAAGGGCAATATTTTGCTCAGCCACCACTTTTTGGGTCAGTCCCCAAATGTCGCTTAGCTCTTCTGGCTTGCTCAGCAATAAAACCACGCCCTGCTCGGTTTTTACTGTTCTGGCACCCGGAATCAAAGCCAATACCTGTTGCGGTGGGCGGATATCCACCGCAGCCCCGACACCGCCGTTAAACTGGCGGGCTGGGATGGCATAATCCGAAACCTGAAAAGGCTGCGCATTCGTTGGCATGTTCCAGGCCTGCAAAGGCTCGGTCTTGAGATAGTTAAAATCCTGGTTGGCTTGGCGGCGCTGCTCGGCTCCACCAGAGCACCCCGCCAATGTTGCTACAGCGACGGCTGCAGCCACCAGCTTATACTTGTAATTCATTCGCTTTCCTACGCTCTAAAGCCGGTTGCCCATTACCTACAGCAGTACGTTCGCATCCTTCAGCGCTGCTTCGACCACTGGTTGGGCATTTTCACTTAGCTTGGTCAGCGGCAGGCGTAAATCGCCATACGTGATCAAGCCCAATTGATGTGCTGCCCATTTTACCGGGATTGGGTTTGATTCAACAAACAATTGCTTGTGCAATGGCATCAGACGTTGATTGATCTCACGAGCCGCGTCCATCTGGCCGCTTAATGCCAGCTTGAACATCAATGCCATGTCTGGTGCAGCAACGTTAGCGGTCACCGAAATAACCCCGTGGCCACCCTCGTCGAGGAAGTCCAACCCCGTCGCATCATCACCGCTCAATTGGATAAACTCAGGCCCGCAAAGTTCCCGGGTTTTTCTCACCCGTGACAAATCCGCCGTCGCATCTTTAATACCAACGATATTGTCCAGCTTCGCCAAGCGAGCAACAGTTTCCGGCAGCAAGTCAACACCGGTACGGCCCGGTACATTGTAAAGGAACTGAGGCAGCTCTGTTGATTCCGCGATTGCCTTATAATGTTGGTACAAACCTTCTTGAGTTGGTTTGTTGTAATAAGGTGTGACACTCAGGCAACCGACAATGCCGGTATCGCTCATCAATTTGGTCATGGTGATGGCTTCGTGGGTGGCGTTTGCCCCCGTACCGGCCAATACAGGCACTCGGCCCTGTGCGTATTCCACGGTCTTCTGAACGACCTTGACGTGCTCATCGACGGTCAGGGTCGTCGATTCGCCAGTTGTCCCCACGGAGACAATAGCGTCGGTACCTGCCGCGATGTGATATTCTACCAACGACGCCAAACTGGCGTAGTCTACTTCACCGTTCTCATCAAACGGCGTGATCAGCGCAACCATACTGCCTGAAAACATATCCTTACTCCCCTTGAATAACTATCGACCCGGCATCCTTATCTTCGGGGGCTCCAGGGTCTGGTGATCTCTCAAAAATTACCCGGTAAATCCTGAAAAACGCTCAAATTCCCGTACCGGGATACTATAAGCATTTTTCAGGCGCTACCCAAAGAGCAATGGTGTCATCCAACAGCTCCGTATCATCCAGTATAAGAGCACGTGCCTGTGCTCAGAACGAGGCAAACCGGTTACGGTGCCGCATAAAAATGAAAGGTCAATGATTGAAAGTCCAACAGCCCCTAAATATGCCACAAAAGCGAATAATAAGGCGGCCAAGAGAAACCATACTACTTTTCAGTAACAGTAAACTCAAGCCAGAGTTATGTAAATTGAAGATCCCTAACTCCTTGCCGAAAGCCTAATTTTGCAGCGTTGGCACTTGGCTCGGCAGATGGCTGTGCTACCATGCATCAGGTACTCATAACATGATGTAATCAATATGGAACATTATTTAGTCGTCACTGCTGTCGGAAAAGACCGCCCAGGTATCTCCGATGAGATTATCCGGTTGATCACCCAGTGTGGCTGCAACATCATCGACAGCCGTCTGGCACTGCTTGGCAGTGAGTTTACCCTGTTCATGTTGCTGTCTGGCAATGCCAACGCTATTACCCGGGTCGAGTCGACTTTGCCGCTCACCGCGCTTGAACACGATTTACTGACCGTGATGAAACGCACCAGCAAGCATGAGCAACGCTACTCACCATACAGTGCCGAGTTTCATGTTGAAGCCAATGACAGTCCGGGACTGACCGAACCCTTTACCCGTTTCCTGGCCGCCCGAGGCCTCAGCATCGCTTCGCTCAGTGCGCAAACCCTCGAGAGCAACACCCCAGAAACCGCCAACACGTTTCAGCTGCTTATTGGCACTACCCTGCCTGAAGGCTGCAACCTAATGACACTACAAGAAGAATTTGAAGTGCTTTGCCATACCTTACAGGTAACAGGCAAAGTCACCTTCGTCGGTCACAACCAATAAGGATACCAATATGAAGACCTTGACCGCCGGCACGGCTGCCCCAAACTTCACATTGAACAACCAGAACGGCGATCCTGTCAGCCTTGCCGATTTCAAAGGAAAAAAAGTTCTGGCCTATTTCTACCCGAAAGCCATGACCCCGGGTTGTACGGTCCAAGCCTGTGGCCTGCGCGATAGCAAGACAGAGCTGGATAGCTTCAATGTCGAGGTTCTGGGGATCAGTATCGATCCGGTTAAGCGCCTGCCGAAGTTCATCGAGCGCGACGACCTCAACTTCACCCTGCTGTCAGACGAAGACCATGCCGTTGCAGAACAATTCGGTGTCTGGGGGGAGAAGAAATTCATGGGCAAGGTTTACGACGGCCTGCACCGCATCAGCTTCCTGATCGACGAGAACGGGGTGATCGAGCACGTATTCGACAAGTTCAAAACCAAAGACCACCACGACGTCGTCCTAAACTACCTCAAAGACGCCCAATAACAGCGGCTAACCCCGAACCATAAAAAAGGCCGCAATATTGCGGCCTTTTCTGTATATCGTATTCACTACTCGCTCGAAGCGGGCTCTTCGCTAAACTCAGCGGACGACAGCGCATGCCAAACGGCCTTGACCAAGGTTGCCAGCGGAATGGCAAAGAACACGCCCCAGAAGCCCCACAAACCGCCGAACACCAACACCGAGACGATGATCGCCACAGGGTGAAGATTGACGGCCTCGGAAAACAGCACCGGAACCAACACGTTGCCATCAAGGGCCTGAATAATGCCGTAGGCTACCAGCAGCCACCAGAAATCAGGGCTGATCCCCCACTGGAACAAGCCGACCATCGCCACCGGCAAGGTCACGGCAGCGGCCCCGATATACGGGATCAGGACCGAAAAGCCCACCAGCACCCCAAGCAGAACCGCATAGCGTAGGCCCATCACCTCGAACGTCACGTAGCTGGCGATGCCGACAATAAAAATCTCGGTAACCTTGCCGCGGATATAATTCGAGATCTGCTCGTTCATCTCGGCACCGACTTCGCTCGCCAGGCGGCGGTTACGGGGCAGGAATCCCTTGAGCATCGCCATCATCTCGTCTTTGTCCTTAAGCAGGAAAAAGACCAGCAGTGGTACCAGGATCAGGTATACCGCGATTGTCGCCAGGCTGACCAGTGATGAAAGCGAGCCTTTGAGGACGCTCTCCCCCATCCCCATCACCTTGTCGCGGAAAGTCATCATCACCGAGCTGATCTGGTGGGGCTGGACGAAATCAGGGTAACGCTCCGGCAAGCTCGACACATATTCCTGCAGGCCATTGAACATATTCGGGAGCTCAGCAACAAGATTGGCGACCTGATGCCAGATGGTTGGCATCAGCCCGAATACCGCCATCACCATCAGGCCGGCAAAAACCAGCAGCACCAGCGTCACGGCCGGTGTGCGAGGCAAACCAAGGCGGGTGAGTTGGCTTACCGGCCATTCGAGCAAATAAGCCAAAACAATCGCCACCAACAGCGGTGCGATGAGGTTCCCGAAAAAGTAAATAGTAAGAAATCCCCCTAGCAAAATAGCCACTAGGCTCACGGCATGGGGGTCAGAGAAGCGTCGCTGATACCAGCGGGTCAGCATATCGAGCATAAGTGTTTACAACCTTTTGGTCACAGTGATTAGCAGCCGATGCGGGCTGTCTTCAAGCGTGTTCAACGAAAAATTACGAGTAGAAGAGAAGTAACGGGGAATATCCTGCCTTGCCCCCGTATCAATGATGAGGATCGCCAATGCATCGCCCGGACTGAGCGATTCTGCTGCTCGCTTTGCCAGCAGCAGAGCCATCGGGCAACGTTCCTTGGTTAAATCGAGCATTGAAAGATCCCTTTCCTTGTACTGACATCTTGTCTCCATCAGGTTATTGTAAATGACAACGACAAGACAAAAAAGAAACCAGACAAAGGTTTCGTTGTCATACCCCCTTATATGGGCTCCATTCAGGATTGATTTAGCCTCGCAGTATGCGACAGCAAGAAGGCGGTATAATTATTACTATGACTCTATTCGCTAAAGCACCAGCCTATTTTCTTATCGGTGCATTGCTAGGGACCAGCTTGCCCGCGACGGCCAGTGATCCCGCCCAGTTGCCTGAGATAGGTACGGCCGCAGCCTCGACCCTGACCATCGAGAAAGAAATGGAATACGGCGATGCCTACATGCGCATGATCCGCGCCAGTATGCCGGTGATCAGCGACCCCTTACTTTCCGACTATATTCAAGATCTTGGCCATCGCCTCGTTGCCAACGCCAACGGTGTCAAAACCCCTTTTACCTTTTTCATGATCCAAAACCGAGCCTTGAATGCTTTCGCCTTCTTCGGCGGGCATGTTGCCGTTCACTCTGGGCTCTTCCTTTATGCCAAGAGCGAGAGCGAGCTCGCCTCGGTGGTCGCGCACGAAATTGCCCACGTTACCCAACGCCACCTAGCTCGGAGCATGGAAGACCAAGCCCGCAAATCACCGGCTACGATGGCTGCTCTTATCGGCTCGCTGATGCTGGCCATTGCCTCGCCGGAAGCAGGGATGGCGGCAATCCATGCCACCACCGCAGCCTCGGCCCAGGGACAGATCAACTATACCCGCAGCAATGAAAAAGAAGCCGACCGGATCGGTATTGCGACCTTGGCCAAGTCCGGCTTCGATGTTCAGGCTATGCCGCGATTCTTCGGCCGCTTGGCCGACGAGTACCGCTATGCCAGCACACCGCCACCGATGCTGCTGACCCACCCATTGCCTGAATCCCGGATTGCCGACAGCCGCAGCCGCGCTAACCAATACCCAAAGACCAACGTCGGTTACTCAGAGCGCTACCATCTCGCCCGCTCGCGGATCATTGCCCGGTTTGCCGGACTAGACAGCGATGCCGCGCTGAATTGGTTCGATCGCCAGCTCAAACGCGCGACCCCGCAGACCCGAGATGCGCTCAACTACGGCAAGGCCATCGTCTACATTGACAGCGGCAAGTACCAGCAAGCTCAGGCGTTATTGTCCCCATTGCTGGCCAAGGAGCCCAACAACCGTTTCTATATCGATACGGCCACGGATCTCGATCTCTACCAAAAACAGTATGGCAGGGCGATAAAGCGGCTGGAGAATGCCCTCAAATCCGCGCCAAGCAACAATGTCCTGCGGCTCAACCTGGCCCATACCATGCAGGAGGCAGGGAAGTATAGCCAAAGCATCCCAATCCTGACTCGGTACACCCATGACAACCCCGATGATCCCAATGGTTGGCACATGCTGGCACAAGGTCAGGCTGCCGTTGGTCGACGGGATGCAGAACTGGCGGCAAGGGCGGAATTGTTCGCTCTTAACGGGGCCTGGCCCAAGGCTATCCAGAACTACATTCAGGCCAGCCAGCTGGTCGAAATCAATTCATTGGACCAAGCTCGTTACGATGCTCGAATCGACCAGTTAAGGCTCGATCAGCAGCGGGCAGCCAGCCTGCAACGCTAACCTTTTCGCTCGTCCTGCCAATGCAGGACGGGCAAACGCGATCCCTGCCATTGCGTTGCGTCCGCCATCGTATACAATAGTGCAACATACTAAAAACAAACTGCTTTGTTACCTCCCTGCCATTAGCGATGGCAAGAGCCGACAACGCCGAGGAAGATAACCACCATGTCAGTCACTATTTACCACAATCCTCGCTGCTCCAAGAGCCGCGAAACCCTCGCTCTGTTGGAAGAACGCGGGATCTCCCCAACAATCATCAAGTATTTGGAAGACACGCCATCGGCAGAGCAACTCAAGACCCTACTGAGCCAGCTGGGTTACGGCAGTGCCCGTGAGATGATGCGAACCAAAGAAGATACCTATAAAGAGCTCGCCCTTGGCGATGCATCAGTGTCTGAGCAACAGCTGATCGAGGCGATGGCAGCCAACCCCAAGCTGATCGAGCGCCCGATTGTTGTCAACGGCAACAAGGCCGCAATGGGCCGTCCGCCAGAGCAAGTGCTGGATATCCTTTAATATGGCCTCCCTACTGGTCCTCTACCACAGCCGCCACGGCAATACCCGCCAACTTGCCCGGCATATCGCCAGAGGGATCGAGCAAGTCGACGGCTGTGAAGCGATCTTACGGACTGTCGCAGAGATCGGTGATGACAGACAAGCGCCTCACGGCGATCCTGTTGTGACGCGCAACGATCTCGACCAATGTATCGGTCTGGCCATGGGCAGCCCGGTAAGGTTTGGCAACATGGCTGCGCCGCTCAAGCAGTTTTGGGACTCCACCAGCCCTGAATGGCTTAGCGGAGCACTCATCGGCAAGCCGGCTTGCGTCTTCACCTCGTCATCGTCGTTGCATGGCGGGCAGGAGACGACCCTCCAATCGATGATGCTGCCATTGCTTCACCACGGAATGCTGATTGTCGGCATCCCCTATTCAGAGCCGGCACTGCACACCACTCAGAGCGGAGGCACGCCCTATGGCCCCTCCCACCTCAGTGGCGGTGAATTCCGCCACCTCAGCAGTGAAGAAGCACAACTGGCCCAAGCCTGCGGAAAGCGACTGGCTATCACGGCACTCAAACTACGCTGAATTACAGCCCGTTATGTCACCATGCGGGCTTTATACGTTTGCAAGGATGTGAACTATGACTCCCCCCCACCTCCGCACCCGTTTCGTTCTCATTGCAGCCCAAGCCGCCTATTTCTGCCTTGCTGGCTGGGTCGTACTATGGCAATCATGGCTTTCCCCCCACCCGCATCTCAATGCGCAGATCATGGCGGGTATCTGGGTACTTCCGCTGCTTTTGCCATTGCGCGGGATCATTGCAGGCAAACCCTATACCTTTGCCTGGGCCAACTTCATTCTGATGTTCTATTTTCTTCATGCTTTGACCCTACTATGGGTCGATGAGGGCGAAAGATGGCTGGCTGGAGTTGAATTGTGCCTCGTGAGTACCGCCTTCGTCGGCAATGCCCTGTATGCCAGACTGCGCGGCCGCGAGTTGGGCTCTCGCCTCAAACGCCTATCGCAGGTAGAAAAAGAAGAAAACGAGCGCTATAGAGGTTAGTCGCCGGATGCTGATACAAAAAAACGGTGGCCTCAGCCACCGTCTTCTTTTTGTTACCTTGCTATACCCATCACGGTTAGTACGCGACCGGAAACAGCACCGGAAAATGATCCGCTATTGACTACGATTAGGATTAGATAGCCACTGTCGTCGCCGCGGGTACATGCCATTCAAACTGCATCACCTGCTTGGCTGGCTTAACTGCTGCTGGCGCAACCTGCTGCGGAGCCGCTGATTCATCTGAACTCGAGTCAACCGGCGCACTGAACTGAGATGGCTGGATCACGCCACCTTCTACCACGTTATCCGTATCCATGCGCTCTTGTTCATCCAACGGCGCCGTAACTGCCGACAAACGGCTATCTTGGCTCAACTCACGCTGGAAAACATCTTCGGTACTAAGCAGCTGAACCGAAAACTCAACCTGCTCACCTTGAATACGGTAGGCATTCACCGCCGCAACAGAGCTCAAATGAGTGATCATCCGCTCCAAGGTAAAAAAGTCTTCTGCCGAATGGATATTGCCAACCACCACCGAAAGCTGATCATTGGTATCGCCGCCCAGAGGAATGGCATAACGGGCACCAAGCTGATCGGCGATCTGATCTGTCATCTGCTGGATCGCACCGGCCGCCGTGCCGGACAAACGTCCTTCAACCGGAGCTGACTGAGCAGAGTCCATTTGATCGGCAGGCTCAGTAAATAACTGCCAGCTTAAATCATATTGATCCTGTCCCTGCTGGCGAGCTCTGACAATCAATACAGCCCCCGGCTGATAGCGTAAACTTGCCTTCGCAACTGGCTGAACAAAACCACCCCAAAGATCAGGGATACTTATTGCTGTCACATCCTCGAAATCACCGATTGGCATCATAACCGGCAAACCACGGCGATCGGCATTATCTTCAAGCTGTACCAGCAATGGGTTATCTGATTGATCCCAGATGATATCGCGACTGCGGTTTTGTTCTTGTACCAGCCAAACCAGAATACTCGGGCGTTGCGCGTTCCAGTAGCTCGCCTTAGCTTGGCTGAGCAAACTACGAATACGTGCAGGTTCAAACGCCAATTCCAATGTTTGCTGGCCATTAAGCCTACCGTAGCCCATCTGGCTGACATACTGGTTACTGCTGCCAAGTGCTTTGCGGATAACGTCATTACCCACAACCGAGCTTTGGCCCGATACTTTTACCAATACCTGCTCAAGGGCCTGTTGACGGGCAGCCTGTTCAGATTGGCGGTCGGTATCCGGCAGGACTACCTGAGCCTGATACAGGTTGGTCACGGTTGCTGCTTTCAAAGGAAGCGCCAACAGTGCCATTAGGAGTAAACTCACACGCAGCATAAAACACTCATTATTACTGAAGTTAGGGGCTGATCATAAATTGAACCTATCTGGCTCGGCAACTGATCATGTCAAAAATACAGTACCTTTTTGAACAGAAATAAAGCAACTTTTTGTTACTTCCATCAATAAGTATCTGCTCTAAATAACAATCTTTCGTCAACGGATTGTAATTTTTCTATTGTACCTGTTAGCCATCTGCGACTATTAATTTTTTTCATATTAAGCACTGGGTAAACGTTTGCGTCTGTGCTAGCATTGCCCGATTTTATTTTTAGCTCGGTGGATATCACAATGATGCAGATTTTACAGGGTGCCCAAATGCTCTTCGTTGCGTTTGGTGCATTGGTTCTGGTCCCGCTCCTGACCGGCCTTGACCCCAACGTTGCCCTCTTCGGTGCTGGTTTCGGTACCCTCCTCTTCCAAGTTATCACCAAACGCTCCGTCCCCATTTTCCTTGCCTCCTCTTTTGCGTTTATTGCTCCTATCATGTTCGGAATCCAAACTTGGGGAATTGCTGCGACCATGGGCGGCCTGATGATGGCCGGTGTGGTGTATATCTGTATGGGGGCACTGATCAAAGTGCGAGGCGTAGGCATCATCCACAAGCTGTTGCCCCCTGTCGTTGTCGGCCCTGTCATTATGGTGATCGGCCTTGGCCTGGCACCTTCGGCTGTCAATATGGCACTGGGCAAGAGCGGTGATGGCGCTATCCAACTGGTCGATGGCAGCGCTGCATTATGGATTTCATCAATCTCACTGCTTGTCACCATTGCCTTCAGCGTGTTCGCCAAAGGCTTTTTCAAACTGGTGCCGATCATGGCGGGCATTGTCGCTGGCTACACGATGAGCTTGGCATTTGGTGTGGTTGACTTTACGCCGGTCGCGCAGGCTGCTTGGCTTGCCATGCCGAACTTCACCTTCCCCGAATTCAACATCAACGCCATCTTGTTTATGATTCCGGTTGCCATTGCCCCTGCCGTCGAGCATGTGGGCGATATGCTCGCTATCTCAAACGTCACCGGCAAGGACTACCTCAAGAAGCCGGGCCTGCACCGCACCATGGCTGGCGACGGTGTCGCGACCATTGCCGCCTCTATGTTCGGCGCTCCGCCTAACACTACTTATTCGGAAGTTACCGGGGCAGTCATGCTCACCAAGGCTTTTAACCCCGTCATCATGACTTGGGCTGCCGTCACCGCACTGGTTCTTGCCTTTGTCGGTAAACTCGGCGCAATGCTCCAGACCATACCGGTTCCGGTAATGGGCGGCATCATGATCTTATTGTTCGGCTCAATTGCCACCGTTGGCCTCAATACCCTGATTAAAAACCAAGTCGACCTCCACAAATCACGAAACTTAGTCATTGTTGCTGTCACTCTAGTATTCGGGATCGGTGGCATGGCCTTCGGGATCGGTGAATTCAGCCTGCAAGGGATCAGCCTGTGCGGTATCGTAGCAATTATCCTCAACCTGATCCTGCCTGATGATCTCGGTGAAAACCACGTCGTGGACAATGCGCAAATCGAAGCAGACGGCAAGTAACCGCTCGCTAAACCAATAAAAACCAACCGGGGCGCCAATGCGCCCCGTTTTTATACCTAACCGATAACGCAAGCCAAGCATTGATAACAGACAAAAAAAAGCCGGGCATCTGCCCGGCTCTTGTCAGCGGTTCGGTGTTACTTGGTACCGAAAATTTTGTCGCCCGCATCACCTAGACCAGGAACAATGTAGCCCTTGTCATTTAGCTTCTCGTCGATAGCTGCGGTGTATAGCTCAACATCTGGGTGAGCTTTTTCAAGCGCTTCGATACCCTCAGGCGCAGCAACCAGTACCAATACCTTAAACTGGGTACAACCGTGTTCCTTCAGCAGATCCAATGTTGCGATCATAGAACCGCCAGTCGCCAGCATAGGGTCAACCACCAATGCGATACGCTCATCGATATTCGATGCCAGCTTGTTGAAATAAGGGACCGGCTCCAGTGTTTCTTCATCACGGTAGATACCAACAACACTGATACGTGCGCTTGGCATGTGCTCTAGCACGCCATCCATCATGCCAAGACCGGCACGCAGAATTGGCACTACAGTTACTTTTTTACCTTTGATCTGATCAATTTCGACTTGACCATTCCAACCTTCGATAGTAACCTTTTCCGTTTCGAAGTCTGAAGTCGCTTCATACGTCAGCAAGCTACCAACTTCCGTTGCCAACTCACGGAAACGCTTAGTGCTGATGTCACCTTCGCGCATAAGACCAATCTTATGTTTTACCAGTGGGTGTTTAACCTCAACGACTTTCATCTCTGACTCCTAAGCAAACGAATTTTCAAAAAATCACATTATTATACACTAGACTATCGTGCTACCGATAGGGGTGTTCGTTTCGTTTGCTCAGGAAACAGCCAACGACATTTATTGACGCAAACGTTTTCCTTTCCGCTCTGACTGCTGTTATCATACCCCCGCTTTTTTACTTTAATACGTTGAGGGATCTCCTGTGAGCGGCAATAACTCTTCTCTTAGTTACAAAGATGCTGGTGTTGATATCGATGCAGGCAACGCATTGGTTGACCGTATTAAAGGGGTGGTAAAACGCACCCATCGTCCGGAAGTGATGGGCAATATTGGTGGGTTTGGTGCCCTTTGTGCCCTGCCAACCAAATACAAAGAGCCGGTACTGGTATCGGGTACCGATGGTGTAGGGACGAAACTTCGCTTGGCAATGGATCTGAACAAGCACGATACTATCGGCATCGATCTGGTTGCCATGTGTGTCAACGATCTTATTGTACAAGGTGCAGAGCCCCTTTTCTTCCTTGACTACTATGCAACCGGCAAGTTGGACGTAGATACAGCAGCAGCAGTGATAACTGGCATTGGCGAAGGCTGCCTGCAGTCAGGCTGTGCCCTGATTGGCGGCGAAACGGCAGAAATGCCAGGCATGTACCACGGCGAGGATTATGATGTTGCCGGTTTTTGTGTTGGCGTCGTAGAAAAAGCCGACATCATTGATGGCAGCAAGGTCAAAGCCGGTGATGCTTTAATTGCTGTTGCGTCCAGCGGCCCACACTCTAATGGCTTCTCGCTGATCCGCAAAATCATCGAGGTATCCCAAGCCGATCTCAACCAAGAGCTGGAAGGCAAAACATTGGCCGACCATTTGCTTGAGCCAACTAAAATTTACGTGCAGTCCACATTGAAGATGATGGAAAGCTGCGACGTCCATGCTATCTCCCATATCACTGGCGGCGGCTTCTGGGAAAATATCCCCCGGGTGTTGCCTGATGGCACCAAGGCTGTTATCGACGGCACCAGCTGGCAATGGCCGGCAGTGTTCAATTGGCTCCAGCAAGCCGGCAATGTTAATACTTACGAAATGTACCGTACCTTCAACTGCGGTGTGGGTCTGGTGATTGCCCTACCCGCTGAACAGGCCGAGCAGGCAATTGCCATTCTGAACGCCGAAGGTGAGAAGGCATGGCTACTCGGTGAGATAGCGGCAGCAGATAAGGGCGAAGAGCAAGTGGAGATATGCTAGGGCATGAAGAGAATTGTCGTCCTACTCTCCGGTAACGGCTCCAACCTTCAAGCTATGATTGATGCCTGCGAGTCAGGCATCATCAACAACGCCGGTGTCGTTGCCGTTCTGTCAAACAAAGCCGATGCCTATGGCCTTGAGCGGGCACGCCTCGCCGGAATCGATGCTCTGCACCTGTCTGCCGAGCACTACCCAGACCGGGACGCATTCGATCAGGCTATGGCTGAGCAAATTGACCGCTATCAACCGGACTTGGTTGTACTTGCCGGATTTATGCGGATCTTAAGCGCAGAGTTTGTCCGCCACTACCAGGGGAGGATGATCAATGTCCATCCGTCATTGCTCCCCAAATACCCGGGGCTCAATACCCACCAGCGGGCCATCGATGCCGGTGATAACGAGCATGGCACCAGCGTCCACTTCGTCACCGAAGAGCTTGACGGCGGGCCGGTTATCCTTCAGGCCAAAGTGCCGATTTTTAGTGATGACAGCGCCGATGACGTTAAGGATCGGGTGCAGCAGCAGGAACATCGGATTTACCCGCTTGTCGCCAACTGGTGCCTATCCCAGCGAGTAGTCATGGAGGGAAACCGAGCCCGTCTCGACGGTAACGACCTGCCTTCTGGTGGCTATGCATCCGATGATGAATCCTAACATTTCCCTGCGCCAAGCCGTTCGACAACACATATAAAAAAACGCGACCTGTCGGTCGCGTTTTTCTTTTATGAGGTATTCTGAGTGCCTAGGTACCGTATCATTTGCCAAACTGGCGCTTAACCTTTACGGCTATATGCCAACTCACCAAGATGAAACACGCTAAATTCGCCCGGCAGCATTTTATGCCAGCATTCATCATTGGTCAGAGGCTGGGTCGCCACTACCGTCACAACATCATTCGGTGTTGTCTCCTGCTGGAAATCGATAGTCACGTCCTCATCGATCAACGACGCTTTTCCGAACGGTGCCCGACGGGTGATCCAGTGCAAGTTGTTCGTACAGTAGGTAAGTACATACTCACCATTACTCAACAACATATTGTAGACACCAAGTGAACGCAGGGTGTCGCAACATTTTGCTACCCAGTCAAAAACCACATCGAGCTCTTCTGGTGGCTCTGGAAACCTGCCCTCAACCTGATTCAGCAACCAACAAAAAGCCAATTCACTGTCGGTGTCCCCGACCGGTTTAAACCGTCCGGTTTCAAGGCTTTCATAACCAGTTAACTGACCGTTGTGGGCAAACGTCCAATACTGCCCCCATAACTCCCGAGTGAATGGATGGGTATTTTCCAAACTCACCCCACCACGGTTGGCCTGCCGAATATGGCTGACCACCGCACGGCTTTTTATCGGGTACTCCTGCACAAGCTCAGCAATCCTCGACTGGCTGCTAGGGTTGGGATCTTTAAAGGTACGAAAACCCTTGCCCTCATAGAAGGTGATCCCCCAACCATCACGGTGTGGCCCAGTATTGCCGCCCCGCTGCATCAAGCCGGTAAAGCTGAAACAGATGTCCGTCGGCACATTGGCACTCATGCCCAATAATTCACACATAGTCCTTTATGCCCTATCTACTTGCAGTATGTTAGCGGTTACTCCGCCATTTCCTTTTCTACCAGCATAATCAAAATATGAATAATTTTGATATGAATTTCCTGGATACGATCAGCGTAGCCAAAATGCGGTACACGGATTTCGACATCGGCCAGTCCAGCCATCTTGCCGCCATCCTTACCCGTCAACGCAATCACCTTCATGCCTTTGGCCTTGGCTGCATCGATCGCTTTGATGATATTGCCGGAGTTGCCAGAGGTCGACAGGCCAAACAGCACATCGCCCTTTGCGCCTACAGCTTCAAGGTAGCGCGAAAAAACATATTCGTAGCCAAAGTCGTTGCTCACGCAAGACAGGTGGCTAGGATCTGAAATCGCAATACCTGGATAACCAGGACGGTTCTCACGGTAGCGGCCAGTTAGCTCTTCGGCAAAATGCATCGCATCACAGTGCGAGCCGCCATTACCGCAAGAAAGGACTTTGCCACCCTGCTTGAAAGACTCGGCCAGCAGCTTGGCTGCTGCTTCGATGTCCGCCATATTCTTGTCATCGCTCAAAAAGCGGTTAAGTACGTCAGCAGCTTCTGTCAGCTCTGCACGGATAATATCTTGGTACATAGGCTCTACTCAGGTTACGTAATTTATTGTTGTGCGGGAAAGTATACTTTCCCGCTATTCATTACCTAGCTAGCAGTGTACATAGAAACCGTTAAAGGTGTCGACTCCTGAGACTGGACATTGTGACCCTTTGATGCCAAATGCTCACGTAATGACTCACCAGAAGGATAAACCTCAAGGTTTTCCAGTGCCAGCACCCCAGCAGAAGCCAGCTTCTTCTCGATATGCGGCCCTACGCCAATCAGGCAAACCGGGTAGTCACGAACGCGATCGAGGGCATTTTCAAGGGCATGGATCGCGGTAATGTCTACGGTGGTGACATCAGAGAAATCCAATACCACAGCACGAGTCTGTGGCGCGACACAATCAATCACTGACAACGCCTTCTCGCTAGCCGCAAAGAACAATGGGCCATTGATATCGTAAACCACAACATCGTCACCAAAATTCTGGTGAGGGTGAGTACCCGATACCTTGCTGACCGTTGTTAGCGAAGCAATACGCTGAATAAACAATAGACCAGCCAATAGCAAGCCAACCACAACCGCTACGACCATGTCGAACACCACGGTCAAAGTGAAACATGTCAGCAATACCGCCACATCTCGGCGCGGCGCAACTTTCAACGTATGAACAAAGTGCGGAGCCTCGGACATATTCCAAGCTACCATAATCAGCAGACCAGCCAGTGCACTCATTGGAACATAAGACAGCATAGGGGCAAGAGCAATCATGGCCGCCAATACAAACAAGGCATGAACAATAGCAGACACCGGTGAGAATGCCCCTGCTCGGATATTGGTTGCGGTACGTGCAATCGCAGCCGTTGCCGGGATACCACCGAAAAACGGTACCACGATATTGGCAATACCCTGACCAACCAACTCGCCGTTAGGGTTGTGCTTGGTCCCTGTCATGCCATCTGCCACTACAGCGCACAGCAAAGACTCAATACAGCCTAGCATCGCAATGGTAAAGGCTGCAGGAAGCAGTTCGATCACCAATGACCAGGTCACCGCACCATCTTGCCACGGCAGGCTGAACTGAGGCAGCACCTGAGGGATCCCCTGACCCACCAAATCACCGATTTGGTAATGGAACTTCTCGCCCAGCAAACCAACATGACCCGAGCCAAAATGGTTCAGCACTAGGGCCAGCAGCGTACCGGTAACCAGCGCAACAACGTGAGCCGGTACTTTGGTTTTCAGTTTTGCCCAAAGAATGAAAGCAGCAATAGTCACAACCCCAACAATGGTATCGGACAAATTGATGCTAGGCATCGCCGTGGCATACGCGACGACTTTCTCCGGAAAATGGATTGGGTTGGTTGCCACGGTCAGGCCGAGTAGATCCTTGAGCTGCAGGAACGCAATGGTCAGGCCGATACCGGCAGTAAAACCCGTTGTAACAGGATAAGGTACGTATGCCACCAGCTGGCCTAGACGTAAAATACCCATCAACAACAAGATAACACCAGACATCATCGTCGCTAGCATCAAGCCAGTCAGACCATATTGCTGGGTAATAGGCAGCAGGATAACGACGAAGGCCGCAGTCGGCCCGGTAATATTAAAACGAGAGCCGCCCAGCAAAGCTGCTAGCAAACCTGCAACGATCACGGTATATAGGCCGTGCTGCGGAGGAACGCCAACTGCAATGGCAAGCGCCATACCCAGCGGAATGGCAACGACCCCTACGGTAATACCCGCAACAAGATCAGAACGTAAGCGTGACAAAGAAAAACCTTCTTGCCACGCCTGTTTCAAAGCATGAAATATCAACACGGCTCGCCCCTTGCAGACCAAACGGAAACGCAAAAAACCAAACGTCTGTTGGTCTGGATAAAGAATGAAGTAAAGTTTGTTTGAAGCTGTCGACCCGAGAAGGGATCCGGCGGGCATGCGTCAGTCGGAATTCGGGAAAGGCAACGTAGTCACTGGCGCGTCGCGCTGCCAGTTAAAGTCCATTTCCGGCCCATTGCTCCCTGACTTCGCTGTCAGAAGGGTGATTAGCAAATGGACAACACCGACATATGGTAATTACATGAGAATTTTTCGCAAGTCGTTTTTCCGATCTCGCTGATCTTGATCAAAGCCCTTATTTACCAGAAGTGACAAGACATCTTTACGTAACCCCCGCCTTGCAGCAAGGAAAAAGATTTTACATTCCCTTAAAGAACGCATTACACTTATCACAAGTGGTAAGACCTCTTACCTTGCATAAAATGTACCCAAATAATAAAAAAATAATGCCCATATAAGGAGATATACCATGGTTACACTTGTGTACCTGTTAGGGCTTGCTGGTCTGATCGGGGGGCTTGCCTACTACAGGGCTAACCTCAAGACCTTTACCCTCGCCATCGCTGCAGCACTATTGCTCGGTACGGTAATCAATACCGCCGGTCAAATTAGCTGGTTGCTGTTCGCACTCATCGCACTGCCACTCAATATTCCATCCCTACGCCAAAAACTATTCAGCCGCCCTGCCCTCAAGGCTTTCAAGCAAGTTATGCCAGAAATGTCTCGAACTGAAAAAGAAGCCATTGATGCCGGTACGGTTTGGTGGGAAGCGGATTTATTCAAAGGAGCCCCGGATTGGAACAAGCTCCATGATGTCCCGGCCCCTCGCCTGAGTGCGGAAGAAAAGGCCTTCATCGACGGACCCGTCAACGAAGTATGCAGGATGGTCAATGACTTCGAGGTCACCCATGAACTCGCCGACCTCCCCCCTGATGTTTGGCAGTACCTCAAAGACAACAAGTTCTTTGCCATGATCATCAAGAAGGAATACGGCGGGTTAGAGTTTTCAGCCTACGCCCAATCTCTGGTACTGCAGAAACTCACCGGGATCTCCGGCGTCCTGTCATCGACCGTTGGTGTCCCTAACTCCTTGGGGCCGGGTGAACTCCTCCAGCACTATGGTACCAAGGAACAAAAAGACCATTACCTGCCGCGGCTTGCCGAAGGCAAGGAGATCCCTTGTTTTGCCCTGACCAGCCCAGAAGCGGGATCTGATGCCGGATCAATCCCAGATTTCGGGATCGTAAAAACCGGGCAATGGCAAGGGAAAGAGGTTCTGGGGATGGAGCTGACCTGGAACAAGCGTTACATCACCCTCGCACCGGTCGCCACCGTGTTAGGTCTCGCCTTCAAGCTTTATGATCCTGAGCATCTGCTGGGCAATGAAGAAGATCTCGGGATCACCTGCGCCCTGATCCCAACGGATCTCGACGGCGTCAAAATCGGCCGACGCCATTTCCCTCTCAACCTGCCCTTCCAAAACGGACCAACCCAGGGCGACAAGGTCTTTGTGCCCATTGACTTCATTATCGGCGGTCAGGACATGGCCGGGCAAGGCTGGCGCATGTTGGTCGAATGCCTGTCTGTTGGTCGTGGCATCACTTTACCTTCAAACTCAACAGGTGGCTTGAAGACCGCGGCTCTGGCAACCGGTGCCTATGCTCGCATCCGCCGTCAGTTCAAACTGCCGATAGGCAAAATGGAAGGGATCGAAGAGCCGCTGGCCCGCATTGGTGGCAATGCCTATGTGATGGATGCAGCCAGCACCCTGACTGTTGCAGGGATTGATCTTGGCGAAAAACCCTCGGTGATTTCCGCTATCGTCAAATACCATTGTACCCACCGTGGCCAGCGCAGTGTTATCGATGCGATGGATATCGTTGGCGGCAAGGGTATCTGCATGGGGCCGAGCAACTTCCTTGCCCGCAGCTACCAAGGCGCACCGATTGCAGTCACCGTTGAAGGGGCTAATATTCTTACCCGCTCGATGATTATCTTCGGTCAAGGCGCAATCCGCTGCCACCCGTATGTACTGGATGAAATGAACGCCGCGTACCATGACGATGCCGACAAGGCACTGGCGGAGTTCGACAACGCCGTGTTTGGCCATATCGGATTTGTATTTAGCAATATGGTGCGGTCGTTCTGGTTCGGCCTGACTGACGGTCGCGGTTCGAGCTCACCGAGCAAAAATGCCACGCGCCGCTACTATCAGCAACTCAACCGCTACAGTGCCAACCTCGCTCTGCTAGCCGATATCTCGATGGCCGTTCTCGGTGGTTCGCTCAAACGAAAAGAACGCCTATCAGCCCGACTAGGGGATGTGCTGAGCCAGCTCTATCTGGCCTCCGCGACCCTCAAGCGCTACAACGACGAAGGCTGCAAGCAAGAAGATCTGCCGCTGGTACACTGGGGATTGCAAGACGCCCTCTACCAAACTGAAGAGGCGCTGGACAACTTCCTTCGCAACTTCCCGAATCGCCCTGTCGCCGCCTTGCTACGTGTTATGGTCTTCCCGTTAGGGCTTGGCCGCAGTCGTCCTTCGGACAAGCTGGACCACCAGATTGCCAGGATCCTGCAAACACCAAGCGAGACTCGCTCTCGAATTGGCCGCAACCAATTCCTCGAGGCATCACCCCACTACCCGGCAGGCCATCTGGAGGAAACCCTCAAGGATATCCTCGCCGCAGAGCCGCTCTACGACCGAGTTTGCCAAGCTGTCGGTAAGAAGCTCCCGTTCATGCAGCTAGATAAAGTCGCGGAGATCGGGCTTGAACTTAAGGTGATTAACCCTGATGAAGCCGAGCTGTTGCGCCGTGCTGAGACTGGCCGACTTCAGGTCATCAATGTCGATGATTTTGAATCGGATGCACTGGCAGCCAAGCCCTATCAATCATCAACCAAGAATATTGCGGCATAACTCACTTGCCACAATCCCGTAAGAAAAAGGGGGGAAGCAATGCTTCCCCCCTTTTTTTCAACTCATCATCTAGTCCTTGACGCCCGCGATATCCAGTCCCCCGGCTTCTTCGAGAAGCCGTTTTACTTTTCGCTTCCGCCAAAATATAAAACCGGCAATACCTAATATGATCACCAGTACATTGGTCATGATAATGATCTTAGTGGCAGTGTCTCGAGCTTCTTCCCGCTCAGCGGTAATACGCGCAATCTCTTTGTTACGCTTCTTAACCTGTTGCTGAGCTCGGTATTTCGCCAAATCACTATCAAGTTCCAAATCCGCCATTACGGCAAAATGGCTCTCTGGCAACCTAAAGACCAATTCGCGATTATCATAACTGTCCGTCGCATAGAGCCAGCCGGACCACGAATAACTCCCTGGTTTCTGACCATTGGGCAGCAACACCTTCAAGGATTCTTCATCGCCGATCGCCACCTCTTGGCAGATAGTGGTATCGTCATCGAAGCTTTTCTGCTCGATATGAGCAGCCAGCGAACCGGGTTTAATTGAGCCATCTTCAGTATCAATAATCACCTGATTCATTTCATCTGCCGTCTTACCCTGAATGAATATCGCCGTCAGTGGCGGCGGGTATATCAAGACGGTTTGCTCGACGGCACGCTCGAAAATCGCATTGCCGGAATTGATCACAACCTGGTATTTACCCGGTTGCAAATCAACAGCCAATTCAACGGTAAATGTACCATCCCCTGGACGCTCGTCGAAGCCCGTACCGTCATCGGCAAACTCCCCCATGACTATCGGCTTGGGCAGAGCCTCGCTAGATACACCGTCAGCCAGTTCCACGTATTCGTAAAACTCTACAGATAGCTTCATCTTGTCAAGGAAGTCTCTATCTGTCAGTGGCTTACCGTTTTGGGTCAAACGGGCTGAAAATTTCAACGTTTCAGATTGATACAGGCGAGCCGGCAACCTATCGACCGTCAGTTTGAGGTTAGATAATATTTTGACTTCATTATACGGAGACACCTTGCCTACGGCCTGCCAAGGTCCCGGCATCGGGTGGTCTATCGAAATAATATCCATATCTGGCGATTGGTACCACGCCACACTGTCTGGATGACGCCAATAATAATATTTATGGCCATCTGGGCGCACCAACACCACGGGCTGGCTATTATTCTCCCGCTTAATCACAAACGAGACCTGTTCCACTGTATCATCGACACGGAAACGATTATCCAGCCATGTCATCTCGCTTTTTTCCGTTGCCCACGATAGGACAGGCACCAATAACAAGAGCCAACAAAACCGCTTCATCTTACCCCTACAGACGCCACATCACGTCATTTTTAATCAAATCCAACCGCGCCTCATGCGCTGTCAATTCATCGGCCGTTGCCTTGATAACCTTTAGCGCTTTTCGGCCACTGACTAAGCGGCGAATTTCATTTTCAGCTCCTGCATCACTGCTTTGATTTCCCGAACTCAGCGCCAACGATGTCTGGCCACCGGTCATCATTAGATAGACATCGGCCAATATCTCGGCATCGAGCAAGGCTCCGTGGAGGGTTCGGTGGGAGTTATCAATCCCGTAACGACCACAAAGCACATCAAGGTTATTCCGCTTGCCCGGGAACAGGCGTTTGGCCATGTCCAGGGTATCGGTTATTTTGCAAAAATCGGCAGTTTTGCCTATCGATGGATCAAGCTTAGAAAACTCGTAATCCATGAAGCCGATATCGAAGGGCGCGTTATGGGCGACCAGCTCGGCACCGCGAATGAAATCCATGAACTCTTGATGGATATCACGGTAGGTCGGCTTATCTTCAAGAAATTCGTCGGTAATACCGTGGACCGCGATCGCCTCGGCATCAATATCCCGGTCCGGCCTGATATAGACATGAAACGTATTGCCAGTGAGTTTGCGGTTGATAATTTCAACTGCGCCGATCTCGACGATTCTGTGTCCCTCATAGTGAGGGCCGGTCATATTCATACCGGTTGTTTCCGTATCGAAAACGATTATGCGTTCATTAGTGGCGTTCATAGTAATGATTGTGTCAGACTTACATTTTTAACTTAGACGAATACTACCAAATATGACCAAGCAGGTAGAAATTTTCACCGACGGTTCTTGCCTCGGCAATCCCGGTCCCGGCGGCTATGGTGCGGTGCTGCGCTACAAGCAGCATGAAAAAGAGCTGAGCGAAGGCTTTTACATGACCACCAACAACCGCATGGAGCTGCTAGCTGCCATTGAAGGCCTTTCCAGCCTCAAGCAGCCATGCCACGTTGACCTAACTACCGATAGCCAATATGTCCGCCAAGGGATCACGCAATGGATCCATAACTGGAAAAAACGTGGCTGGAAGACCGCCGACAAGAAACCGGTAAAAAATGCCGATCTCTGGAAGCGATTAGATACAGAGGCCCAACGCCACCAAATTACCTGGCATTGGGTAAAGGGACATGCTGGCCACCCAGAAAATGAGCGATGCGATGTACTGGCTCGCACTGCTGCGGAAGCTCCCACCCAACCAGATAATGGCTATGACGCTGGCTAATTGAATTTGGCCTCATGAATGTCATCCCGCTGGTGCGGGCTGGCTTTTGTTCGGCAGTTTATCCCAAGCGGCGTCAACTGGCGACGTAACTTCCAGGTCGGTTTCACCGGCTTGAGCGGGAAAGTTCGCTTGCGCGCAACAATCAGATACATGCTACCTATCGACGACAACGTCTCAACCAGCATGCTTTCTGCCCAGGCCGAACAGGCCTGGTGGCGGCTGGCGGGCAGAATAGCAAAATTCTCGTGGTAAACCACTTCATAATTGAGCACGCCTAACCAATCTTTGATCCGCATAGGCATAAACATCCGTCCTTTCCAAGGATAGCGCTTCCGGTTCCAAGGCAATAAACCCCTCAATCCCGTCAAGCTAACCGGATTGGTACCGCTGATCATCATATAGCCATCATCGACAGTAACTCGGTCAACCTCCCTCAGCAAACTATGCGGGTCAGAACAATAATCTAGCTGGTGAGCAAGCAAACAAGCATCAAATGACTTTTCGATAAATGGCAATGCAAATGGGTCAGCAATGACATTATGCAGTGGATTGAACTTATCGATGCAAATTTGATGTTGGATGTTACAATGACCACTGGCGAGCTCGCAGCTCAGTCCTCCCAGCTTCAGCATATGATAGCCAAATAACTTAGGCCACCATTCATCAAGCTGGGCTTGGAGTAACTCTGCCGCCCAAGTACCATTGTTCACCTGAGACCACGTCGAAGGCGACTCTATCTGTTCCAATATACGCGCTGGCTTCATACTGATACCAAATTTAATTTATGCTCAATGACTTATCGCCGGAGATACTCTATGCTGACAGTAAAAAGCATACCTGCATTCCATGACAATTACATCTGGCTGATTCACAGTCCAGATAACCATTGCGTCGTGGTCGATCCCGGTGACGCGGCCCCGGTACTCAAAGTGCTGGAAGAAGAACAACTGACTCTGGACGCAATCCTTATTACCCACCATCACCACGACCACGTTGGCGGGATCAGCGAACTAAAACGCTACAGCCCCAATGTACAAGTTGTTGCACCGGCTTCTGAGCCTGTTCCCGGTGTCACTCAGTCAGTTGAAGATGGCGATCAGGTTGAAATTTTCGGCGAGCGTTTCATGGTTCTTGGAGTGCCAGGCCATACGGCAGGCCATGTCGCCTATGTCGGTGACGAGAAACTCTTCTGCGGCGACACGTTATTTTCTGCAGGCTGCGGGCGGCTATTTGAAGGCACCGCTGAGCAAATGTTCCATTCATTGCAAAAGCTGACAGCCCTTCCCGATGAAACCCTAATCTACTGCGCCCATGAATATACCAGCAGCAATCTGGCCTTTGCCCTTGTCGCCGAACAAGACAATCCGCACCTCCAACGCTACCGAGAAGATGTCAGCCGACTACGCGCACAGGGTATAAGCACGATTCCTAGCAATTTGAAACAAGAAAAATTGATCAATCCGTTCCTGCGTTGCGATCAACCTAGCATAAAAAAATCAGTTGCAAATAAAGCGGTTAACGATAGCGATGTAGAAACCTTCGCTGCTCTGCGTCGTTGGAAGGATGAATTTTGAAGTGAGTCACTTGTAACTAAGGTAGTTGGACAAGTATTATCACCAACTATTTTGGCTATAGGCTAGACACATGAAATCCCGTTTTTTTTTGGCGAGCGCACTTTTACTAGCTGGTTGCCAACTTACTAATACGACAAATACAGTAGAAGAACCAACAAACACACCACCTTCACAAAAGCCTGCGGCACAAACTGCACAGACAGTTGCAGGCACACATACCCCAAAGCCGCAGGTCATCGCCCCACTTCGACAACCAAGTCCACAGGAGCAAGACGATGTTTGGCAACGCATCAGCATGCAACTAAAGGCGAATGTTCCGGATAACAAGCGTACCAACTACTACCGTGACTGGTACCTACGCCATCCCGGCCACCTACAAACCGTTGCCAAACGTGCCCAGCCTTTTCTTTACTACATCACCAATGAAATAGAAAAGCGCAATATGCCACTAGAATTGGCATTGTTGCCGATTGTCGAAAGCTCTTTTGACCAATTTGCCTACTCCCACGGTCGAGCCGCTGGATTATGGCAAATCACGCCACCTACAGGCCGCACCTTTGGCCTAGAACAAAACTGGTGGTACGACGGCCGTCGCGATATCGTTGAATCAACCCGAGCCGCATTGGATCTTCTTGAATACCTCAACCGTAAATTTGACGGTGACTGGCTCCATGCCCTTGCCGCCTACAATACCGGCGAAGGACGGGTATTCCGAGCCATCCGCCACAACAAAGCTGCTGGCAAGCCAACCGATTTCTGGTCATTAGACTTACCCCAGGAAACCAGCGGCTACGTTCCTAAACTGCTGGCCGTAGCCGATGTCATAAAAAACCAAGACAAATACGGTATCGACATTCCAGAGATAGCCAATAAGCCAGCAGTCAAGCTTATCAAGCCCGGCACCCAAATGGATCTGGCAATGGCAGCCAAGTTCGCAGGGATCTCCTTGGATGATCTCCAAAGCCTAAACCCTGGCTACAACCATTGGGCAACGGCCCCAGATGGCCCGAGCCACCTGCTGCTGCCTGTTGACCGTATCGATAATTTCAACCGCGCCTTTGCCCAAAACGGCCACCGCGGTATGAAAGTAATACGTTACCAAATCAAGCCAGGCGACAGCCTGAGCATGCTAGCACACAAGTACAAGACGACTACCAAGCAGATCCAGCGCGCCAACAATATGGGCAATAGCAATATTCGGGTAGGACGCCACATCCTGATCCCCGTTGCTTCCAAAGATGGCGATACGATTGCAGCCCGTTTGGCCAATGAGACCCAACGTAGCCACGGCAGCGGTTATCGCACCAGCTATACCGTACAATCAGGCGACAGCCTATGGAGCATCGCCCGTAAGCAGAAGGTATCCATTGACGAAATCACAAAATGGAACGGGATCAGCAAGCGCACGCCACTCAAAGTTGGGCAGAGCCTAACCCTTTGGAAAAAGAGTACCGACGGCGGAATTATCCGCACTGTATTCTACAAGGTACGTGCTGGCGATAACCTCAGCGAGATCGCCAAACGCTACCAAGTCAAGGTGTCCGACGTGGTGAAATGGAACCAAATCCGCGGCCAGAAATACCTCAAGCCGGGACAGAAACTCAAACTCTATGTAGATGTCACTAAGGTAAGTGTATGACGCCTTCAAAAAACCCGCTTATTGCGGTTCTCGATACATTCCGCTCCCCTATTGACTGTTTTGCCGCAGTACATGAACGCCCGAAGTGGGCGTTCCTTCCTTATTTGCTGCTCATCGTCGGGCCATTTTTTTTCTGGGGCAGTTATTTCAACCACGTTGATCTCACTTGGCTCCAGCAAACCCTAATGGCTCAATTAGGCAATGTTGACGAGCAGATTCAAGAAGCATGGCTATCGAAAGAGGTATTGCTGGCAGGAGAGGTATTTAGTGATATTGTCGGCCGTACTGCTGCCATTTTCATCCTTGCGCTATGGCTCAACCTAGCAACCAAGAGCAACAGCTATAAGCATGGCTTCGGCAAATGGCTCGCAGCGGCATGCTTTATCATGCTGCCAACCATCATTGGTGATTTCGCCAGCTATCTGAACGCCATGTTCAATACCGGAAATTTCTTGCCCAATGCCGCCGATCTCAATAGCCTGAATGCCTTCCTCAAGCTACCGCTCAACCATCCTTGGTCAGCATTTTCCACCACGGTACCACTACTGGCTCCTTGGTATATCGCTCTGACCTACGCAGCGGTGAGCGCTTGGACAGACTACGACCGTGCAAAATGCATCATCGTGGCCGCATTGCCGTGGGCGATGACCCTATTGATCTGGCCTCTGATGATCATTGCAGCCTGAAGCTGGCAATAATCGGGTTATGATCCGAGGCATCTGTCGTGGGTGCCTCGGCCTTGGTTAAATCTAAGCCTCGATAGTAAAGGTGATCCAACGGTTTGCCGAACACCTTCACCCGCCGATCCTGAGCCAATACCGCATCTTTTAGACCCAAACTCTTGGCAAATGCGTTTACGATATCTAATCGTCCCTGACGCCAGGTATTAAAGTCCCCGGCCAAAATAATTGGCCCGATATGCTTATCCAGAACCCTTTTCAAGGTTTCAAACTGTTCCTTATATTCTTCGAGCCCTAGGGCAAAGTTCACACCATGCAGGTTAACAACGGCCAATGTCTGCCCATTGGAAAGGTTAAACTCCGACAACAAAGCAGATTTCGGCAAACGCAGCCAAGGCTCCATTGCAAGATAAGCACAGGTAGATTTCGCATTG
This sequence comes from Photobacterium aquae, assembly GCF_001029445.1. Taxonomy (GTDB): domain Bacteria; phylum Pseudomonadota; class Gammaproteobacteria; order Enterobacterales; family Vibrionaceae; genus Photobacterium; species Photobacterium aquae. The sequence continues at coordinate 1,477 of NZ_LDOT01000010.1, read as the reverse complement.
ACCGAGGACAAATTCATCACCCCAGCAGGCGTATTCAAAAATTTGAAAGCATTCGCCATCCGCACTTTCCAGCTGGCAGCATCAAGATAATCTTTCAACCCGCTCGTCAGACTCGCTTCCTGCAGTAGCACCAAACGGCTGGTGTCACTAATGGTTTCCAACTCTTTACGCCAGTTATCACGCTGTTGTTTGTAGATATTCCACACTGATACGGTGAGATTGCCATCTTGATCCAATGGCATCGCCACATCGCTGTTGATACAGCTATAGGTAAACCTCGGTGCAAGCACATTGGCACTCACTTCCGGGACTTCCGAAACATCAAACGACCAGTTCAATGCACTGATCCCCAACGCTCCTGCGACAACACCGATCCCGGCAACTAACTTTGTATAACGTGCCATCTCACTGACCTACCCGTAAAACACCAAAAACAAAAAAGCGGCCTATAGGCCGCTGCGGCTCAATAGTGATTGCCGTTATCGTAATAACCAGAAGGGGGCAATACGGTAAATATCACTGCAACATCCTGTTCAGGTATCTCAATCGCCGCCCTCACTGCTTCGGTAATCGCAGCGGCGACTCTATCCTGTATATCCTGCCCCCGATCAAACCAAAGTACTTCAACAAACGGATAAGCATCGGATACTTCCCCGTCGAATATGAAGGTGGTTGAGATATGTTCAAGGGTAAAATCTTCCCGTGGGCACCCCATTAGGGGCAGCAAGTCATCGACCAACTCCGTCGACAATGATTTAACCAAATCAAATTCAATGGCGCGAAAACGTAAGTGTGGCATGCTCACTCCTACCTCAGTTAGCCGGAAAGGCCACACGATAACACTGATAGCCAATCTATCTCAAGCCAAGACCCTGTGTCTCAGCGTATACCAAAACCCTTTGAAGTTGACAGCGTCAACAATACTCAACACCTTTTCCTGTAATAGGGACTACTCGTCACAGCGAGGCTTTGTTACTATAGAGCGAAATAAAACAGCATTCAAAATACAACGATGAAAAGACACCTGCAAAAACTTATAACCGCCCTGATCCTACTTCTTCCTGCTGCGGGTTATTCATCAACGTTAAGCGACGAACAACGGATCCGCGAACTCGAATACCAAGTAAGCATTCTTAACAAAAAGGTAGAGCAACTCAGTGCCATTATAGAACAGCGTCCTGATCATCCACTGGCAGGGCGTCACCTCTACCAATGCACACTGAATATATTTGGCCAGCGATACAAAAGCCGTTCTGAACATCGGGGCAAAGCGATAGCTCACATCGTAGACCAATGCAGTCAGGACCATGATGAAATGTTCTGCCGCCCTGATACTGTCGAATGCAAAAAATACTAATGTACCGTTAACTTCATACAGCCCGGCAATCGAAAAAGTCTCGGCATTTCGTCGGGGGGACACCTAGTCTAGAGCCTTGAAGGTGACAGGGGTGGACCGGGCTGGCATTCCAGAGATTCG
>NZ_LDOT01000009.1 GCF_001029445.1 Photobacterium aquae | reverse complement strand
GTTGAAATGGTAATGCCTGGCGATAACGTTTCTATGACTGTTACTCTAATCGCTCCTATCGCGATGGACGAAGGTCTACGTTTCGCTATCCGTGAAGGTGGCCGTACAGTTGGTGCCGGTGTTGTTGCTACAATCGTTGAATAATATTTGACGACTAGGTACTAAAAAGGGCATCATTTGATGCCCTTTTTCTGCGCTATAGCATAAAATTGTACGATTTTTACGCTATGGTGTAGAGGAAACCTTTTACGATGAAGTTGTTATTGTAATTAAAGCCTTAGGCTTTCCTTCATTACTGGCCTCGCATATGCGGGGTTATTTTCGTCTATATTGAGACTAGTTACAGGTTGGTTGTATGAAAGCGAATGCCGAAAACCAAAGCAGCTCCAGCAGTGTCGATGGCCTTAAGTGGGTTGTTGTCTTTGCTTTGCTAGCTGCCGCTGTGGTTGGTAATTACCTGTACAGTGATGTTTCTGTAGTGCTCCGAGCTGCTGCTGTCGTTGTCCTTGTGGCAATTGCAGGCGGTGTTGCTGCACTCACAGCAAAAGGTAAAACCGCGATTGCGTTTGCCCGCGAATCGCGCATGGAAGTCCGCAAGGTAGTATGGCCTACTCGTCAGGAAGCTACGCAGACAACCTTTATCGTTTTAGCTGTCACTGTCATTATGGCGTTAGCCTTATGGGGCATCGACGGCATCATGGTCCGTCTAGTCCGCCTAGTTACCGGTGTATGAGGTAAGAGTTCATGAGCGAAGCTCCAAAAAAACGATGGTATGTAGTACAGGCCTTTTCCGGTTTTGAAGGTCGTGTCGCCCAGTCACTACGTGAGCATATCAAAATGCACGGCATGGAAGAGCATTTCGAAGAAGTGCTAGTGCCTACTGAAGAAGTAGTCGAAGTTCGTGCCGGTCAGCGCCGTAAGAGTGAGCGTAAGTTCTTCCCAGGCTACGTGCTTGTTCAAATGGTGATGAACGACGAGACATGGCATCTGGTACGCAGTATCCCTCGTGTAATGGGGTTCATCGGCGGTACTTCTGACCGTCCGGCTCCGATCTCTGATAAAGAAGCAGATGCTATTCTTAATCGTCTTGAGAAAGCGAGTGAGTCGCCAGTTCACAAAACTGTCTTTGAGCCGGGTGAAGTTGTCCGTGTTACTGATGGTCCGTTTGCTGACTTTAACGGTGTCGTGGAAGAAGTCGATTACGACAAGAGCCGCGTGAAAGTATCTGTATCGATCTTCGGTCGTGCAACGCCAGTTGAACTGGAGTTTGGCCAAGTCGAAAAGAGTTGAGCAATTAGTAATCAATTCTAGTTGTCAGGGGCGTGAAGTTGTTCTATAATTTCGCGCCCTTTCGTTAGACGGGGAGTCTATCTTTGATAGACGTTTGAACCCAAATTAAGGTAAATAGCAATGGCTAAAAAAGTAGAAGCTTATATTAAGCTACAAGTTGCCGCTGGTATGGCGAACCCAAGTCCACCAGTTGGTCCAGCTCTTGGTCAACACGGTGTTAACATCATGGAATTCTGTAAAGCGTTCAACGCAAAAACAGATTCTATGGAGAAAGGTCTACCTACTCCAGTAGTTATCACTGTATACAGCGACCGTTCTTTCACGTTCATCACTAAGACTCCTCCTGCTGCTGTTCTTCTTAAGAAAGCTGCTGGCGTTAAGTCTGGTTCTGGCCGTCCAAATACTGAGAAGGTTGGTACTATCACTGACGCACAGATCCAGGAAATCGCAGAAACTAAAGCTGCGGACATGACTGGTGCAGACATCGAAGCTATGAAGCGTTCGATTGCTGGTACTGCTCGTTCAATGGGTCTAGTGGTAGAGGGTTAAGACAATGGCAAAACTAACTAAGCGTATGCGCGTTATTCGCGAGAAAGTTGATGTTAACCGTGAGTACGACATCAATGAAGCTGTTGCTCTTCTGAAAGAACTAGCTACTGCTAAATTCACTGAAAGCGTTGACGTTGCTGTTAACCTTGGCATCGATGCACGTAAATCTGACCAGAACGTTCGTGGCGCAACAGTGCTACCACACGGTACTGGCCGTGACATCCGCGTAGCGGTATTCACTCAGGGTGCAAACGCTGAAGCTGCTAAAGAAGCTGGTGCTGATCTAGTGGGTATGGAAGATCTTGCTGAGCAAGTGAAGAAAGGCGAAATGAACTTCGACGTAGTTATCGCATCTCCTGATGCAATGCGCGTTGTTGGTCAGCTTGGTACCATTCTTGGTCCACGCGGCCTAATGCCAAACCCTAAAGTTGGTACTGTAACTCCTAACGTTGCTGAAGCGGTTAAGAACGCTAAAGCTGGTCAGGTTCGTTACCGTAACGACAAGAACGGTATCATCCACACTACTATCGGTAAAGTGGACTTCGATGCTGCTCAACTAAAAGAGAACCTAGAGTCTCTTCTAGTTGCTCTGAAGAAAGCGAAGCCTTCTTCAGCTAAAGGTACTTTCATCAAGAAAGTAAGCCTGTCTACCACTATGGGTGCAGGTGTAGCGCTAGACCAGAATACTCTGGAAACTAACGTTTAATGATTTGCAGAAACGTCAAATTTGTGTATAATTTGGCGTTTCCGAATTCATGGCTGAGGTTGCAGCGTAAGTTGTGACCTTCGTCAAAGACCGTAGGCGTTTAGACCCTTTGGGTAAAAACTTAATATCACCTACGTAGACGGTGCCAGAACATGATTGATGTAAGTCTTTCTTGGATCTGCGCCGTACAAACTCTCCTGCCATTTCGGCAGTGAGTGGTGTCAAACAATCCAGGAGCAAATCCAATGGCATTAAATCTTCAAGACAAAAAAGCAATTGTTGCTGAAGTCAACGAAGCTGCCAATGGTGCCCTGTCTGCAGTTGTTGCTGACTCTCGCGGCGTTACTGTGGGTGCGATGACTTCTCTACGTAAACTAGCTCGTGAAAACGGCGTTTACCTGAAAGTTGTTCGTAACACACTAGCACGTCGTGCTGTTGAAGGTACTGATTTCGAATGTCTTACTGAGACTTTCGTAGGTCCTTCACTAATCGGTTTCTCTAACGAGCACCCAGGTGCTGCAGCGCGTCTTTTCAAAGACTTCGCTAAAGAGAACAAAGATTTCGAGATCAAAGCTGCTGCATTCGAAGGCGCTATTGCTAACGTTGAAGTACTAGCAACTCTACCAACATACGACGAAGCTATCGCACGCCTAATGATGTGCATGAAAGAAGCGTCTGCTGGTAAACTTGTACGTACTATCGCTGCAGTACGTGATCAGAAAGAAGAAGCTGCTGCTTAATTGCCGTACTTTATCTGATTACTATTTAAACTATTTGTTGATTTTTAAAGAGAATTGTTATGTCTATCACTAACGAGCAAATCCTAGACGCAGTTGCAGAAATGTCTGTAATGCAGGTTGTAGAACTAATCGAAGCAATGGAAGAGAAGTTCGGTGTAACTGCTGCTGCTGCAGTAGTAGCTGGCGGCGCTGCTGCTGAGTCTGCTGAAGAGCAAACTGAATTCGACGTAATCCTAACTTCTGCTGGCGCTAACAAAGTTGCTGTAATCAAAGCAGTACGTGGCGCAACTGGTCTAGGCCTGAAAGAAGCTAAAGCTCTAGTAGACGGCGCTCCAGCACCTCTGAAAGAAGGTGTTGAAAAAGCTGAAGCTGAAGCTCTTAAAGCTCAGCTAGAAGAAGCTGGTGCTTCTGTTGAAGTTAAGTAATAATTACTTAATTTCTTAGCCTTAATTGGCTAATGGCTGGTGGCAAAAATGCCACCGGCCTTTTTGCGCTGTAGGGTGGTGGTGTTTTCACATTGTTTTGCGACCTCCACTCGTGCAAAAAGCAGTCCATCTTTCTCAGGACTGTTCCTACAACAAACAGTGTTATTAGTCACTGCTCCTCGTTTTGAGCAGTTTGGATCACTTATCAGCGATCTGAGGAACCTATGGTTTACTCTTATACCGAGAAAAAGCGTATCCGTAAGGATTTTGGTAAGCGTCCACAAGTCCTGGATGTTCCATATTTGCTGTCGATCCAGCTTGAGTCCTTTGATAAGTTCATCGAGCAGGATCCAGAAGGGCATTACGGTCTAGAAGCTGCCTTTCGTTCTGTTTTTCCAATTCAGAGCTATAACGGCAATTCCGAGCTGCAATACGTTAGCTATCGTCTCGGTGAGCCGGTCTTCGATGTCAAAGAATGTCAGATTCGTGGCGTAACCTACTCTGCACCACTTCGCGTTAAACTACGTCTTGTGATGTATGATAAAGACGCGCCTGCGGGCACCGTTAAAGACATCAAAGAACAAGAAGTTTACATGGGCGAAATTCCGCTCATGACAGATAACGGTACATTCGTTATTAACGGTACCGAGAGGGTTATCGTATCCCAGCTGCACCGTAGCCCGGGTGTGTTCTTCGACAGCGATAAGGGTAAAACCCACTCCTCAGGTAAAGTGCTATATAACGCACGCGTAATCCCTTACCGTGGTTCATGGTTGGATTTCGAATTTGATCCTAAGGATAACGTATTCGTACGTATCGACCGTCGTCGTAAGCTTCCAGCATCAATCATTCTGCGTGCGCTAGGCTACAGCACCGAGCAGATCCTTGACATGTTCTTCGAAAAAGTAAACTTCGAAGTTCAGGGCAAGTCTCTTGTGATGGAGCTGGTACCTGATCGCCTACGTGGTGAGACCGCTAGCTTCGATATCGTTGCTAACGGCACCGTTTACGTAGAGCAGGGCCGCCGTATTACAGCTCGCCATATCCGCCAGCTGTCTAAAGACGGTGTTGACCACATCGAAGTACCTGTTGAGTACATCGTGGGCAAGATTGCCGCTCGTGACTACGTGAACGAAGAAACTGGCGAACTGATCGCCGCTGCTAACCAGGAACTAAGCCTGGAAACGCTAGCGATGCTGTCTCAGGCTGGTTACAAGTCATTGGAAGTTCTATTTACCAATGATCTAGATTTCGGTCCGTACATGTCAGACACCCTACGTGTCGACAACACGACTGACCGTCTAAGTGCGCTAGTAGAAATCTACCGCATGATGCGCCCTGGCGAGCCGCCAACGCGTGAAGCCGCTGAGCAGCTATTCGAAAGCCTATTCTTTACAGAAGAGCGCTACGACCTGTCTGCTGTTGGCCGCATGAAGTTCAACAGCTCTCTGGGCCGTGAAGAAACTACCGGTGCCGGTACTTTGGATCACGCGGATATCATCGACGTAATGCGTCGTCTGATCGACATCCGTAACGGTAAAGGCGAAGTGGACGATATCGACCACCTTGGCAACCGTCGTATCCGTTCTGTCGGTGAAATGGCAGAAAACCAGTTCCGTGTTGGTCTAGTACGTGTTGAGCGTGCAGTTAAAGAGCGTCTAAGCCTAGGCGATCTTGATGCTGTAATGCCTCAAGACCTGATCAACGCCAAGCCAATTTCTGCGGCAGTGAAAGAGTTCTTCGGCTCTTCTCAGCTGTCTCAGTTTATGGACCAGAACAACCCACTGTCAGAAGTTACTCACAAACGTCGTATCTCGGCGCTTGGCCCAGGTGGTCTGACTCGTGAGCGTGCTGGCTTTGAGGTTCGAGACGTACACGCGACCCACTACGGTCGTCTATGTCCTATCGAAACGCCTGAAGGTCCAAACATCGGTTTGATCAACTCACTGTCAGTATTTGCTCAGTGTAACCCATACGGTTTCTTGGAAACTCCATACCGTAAAGTGGTTGACGGCAAAGTGACAGAAGATATCGACTACCTGTCAGCGATCGAAGAAGGTCAATACGTTATTGCACAGGCGAACGCCGTGCTTAACGAAGACGGTTCTTTCGCCGATGAACTGATCACCGCTCGTCAGAAAGGTGAATCAGGTCTGCACCCACGTGACCATGTCCAGTACATGGACGTTGCAACCAACCAGGTTGTATCGGTAGCAGCCTCGCTAATTCCGTTCCTTGAACACGATGATGCTAACCGTGCCCTTATGGGTGCGAACATGCAGCGTCAGGCCGTTCCAACACTGCGTGCTGACAAGCCGCTTGTAGGTACTGGTATCGAGCGTAACGTAGCGGTTGACTCCGGTGTAACAGCAGTTGCTAAACGTGGCGGTATGGTTCAGTCAGTAGATGCATCTCGTATCGTTATCAAAGTTAACGAAGACGAGTTGGTACCAGGCGAAGCGGGTATCGACATCTACAACCTAACTAAGTACACCCGTTCTAACCAGAACACTTGTATCAACCAGCGTCCAACTGTGATGCCGGGTGAACCTGTGGCTCGTGGTGACGTGCTGGCCGATGGTCCTTCAACAGACCTTGGCGAACTAGCACTAGGCCAGAACATGCGTATCGCGTTCATGCCTTGGAATGGTTACAACTTCGAAGACTCCATCTTGGTATCTGAGCGTGTTGTACAGGAAGATCGCCTGACAACTATCCACATCCAAGAGCTATCTTGTGTGGCGCGTGACACCAAGCTAGGCGCAGAAGAAATTACAGCCGATATCCCTAACGTGGGTGAAGCTGCACTTTCTAAGCTGGATGAGTCAGGTATCGTTTACATCGGTGCTGAAGTTAAGGGTGGCGACATCCTCGTTGGTAAAGTGACACCTAAGGGTGAAACTCAGCTAACTCCTGAAGAGAAGCTACTACGTGCAATCTTCGGTGAGAAAGCCTCTGACGTTAAAGACTCTTCTCTACGTGTACCAAACTCAGTGTCTGGTACGATCATCGACGTTCAAGTCTTTACTCGCGATGGCGTAGAAAAAGACAAGCGTGCGCTTGAAATCGAAGAGATGCAGCTGAAAGAAGCGAAGAAAGACATCACAGAAGAATTCCAGATCCTTGAGGGTGGTCTTCTTGCTCGTGTACGCACGCTTCTACTTGCTTCTGGCTACAGCGAAGATCGACTAATGTCGATGGACCGCGAGAAGCTATTTGCACAGACGTTGGATGACGAAGGTCAGCAAAACCTACTTGAGCAGCTTGCTGAGCAGTACGACGAACTGAAAGCTGAGTTCGATAAGAAATTTGAAACCAAGCGCCGTAAGATCACTCAGGGTGATGACCTAGCGCCGGGTGTCCTTAAGATTGTTAAGGTATACCTAGCTGTTAAGCGTCGTATCCAGCCTGGTGATAAGATGGCGGGTCGTCACGGTAACAAGGGTGTAATCTCTAAGATCAACCCTGTTGAAGATATGCCGTACGATGAAAAAGGTCAGACAGTTGATATCGTACTAAACCCACTGGGTGTACCGTCTCGTATGAACATCGGTCAGATCCTGGAGACTCACTTGGGTCTTGCAGCGAAAGGTATCGGTGACAAACTTAACGAGATGCTAAAAGAGCAGCAGGAACTGCATCAGTTCCGTAACTTCCTGCAGAAGGTCTACGATCTAGGTGATACTCGCCAGAAAGTTGACATCGCAGAGCTAAGTGATGCTGAAGTACGCACTCTGGTACAGAACCTGCGTAAGGGTCTACCAATCGCGACACCAGTCTTCGACGGTGCGCCAGAATCTTCTATCAAAGAGCTTCTGAAGTTGGGTGATCTACCAGAATCTGGTCAGCTAACACTGTTTGACGGTCGTACCGGTGACAAGTTTGAGCGTCCTGTAACTGTTGGTTACATGTACATGCTGAAACTGAACCACTTGGTTGACGACAAGATGCACGCCCGTTCTACCGGTTCTTACAGCCTTGTTACTCAGCAGCCGCTAGGTGGTAAAGCTCAGTTCGGTGGTCAGCGTTTCGGTGAGATGGAAGTGTGGGCACTAGAAGCATACGGTGCAGCATACACCCTACAGGAAATGCTAACTGTTAAGTCGGATGACGTTAACGGCCGTACGAAGATGTACAAGAACATCGTCGATGGCGACCATCGTATGGAACCTGGTATGCCGGAATCGTTCAACGTATTGTTGAAAGAAATCCGCTCGTTGGGTATCAACATCGAGCTGGAAGACGAATAAGCCTCGGTTTCATACCAAGATTTATTAGTTACTCCGGTATAAATATGAAGGCGCCAGTAGACTGGCGCCTTTATGGGTCAACTCCTCACAGGAGCCGAATGTGAAAGACTTACTTAAGTTTCTGAAAGCACAGCACAAGACTGAAGAATTTGATGCAATCAAAATCGGTCTTGCTTCACCTGACATGATTCGTTCATGGTCTTTCGGTGAAGTGAAAAAACCAGAAACCATCAACTACCGTACCTTCAAGCCTGAGCGTGACGGCCTTTTCTGTGCACGTATCTTTGGCCCGGTAAAAGACTACGAGTGTCTTTGTGGCAAATACAAGCGCCTGAAGCACCGTGGTGTTATCTGTGAAAAATGTGGTGTTGAAGTTACTCAGACCAAAGTACGCCGTGAGCGTATGGGTCACATCGAGCTAGCTTCTCCTGTTGCCCACATCTGGTTCCTGAAGTCACTGCCATCTCGTATCGGTCTGCTAATGGACATGCCGCTACGTGATATCGAGCGTGTACTTTACTTCGAATCATACGTTGTTATTGAACCAGGTATGACCAACCTTGAGCGTAGCCAGCTGCTTTCTGAAGAGCAGTATCTGGATGCACTTGAAGAGTGGGGCGACGAGTTCGACGCGAAGATGGGTGCCGAAGCTGTTCAAGCATTGCTTGGCAACATGGACCTAAGCGCTGAAATCGAACTGATGCGCGAAGAGTTGGAAGAAACTAACTCTGAGACTAAGCGCAAGAAGCTAACCAAGCGTCTGAAGCTTGTAGAAGCATTCCTGCAGTCAGGTAACAACCCTGAGTGGATGATCCTGTCTGTTCTGCCAGTTCTGCCGCCGGATCTACGTCCGTTGGTACCGCTGGACGGCGGCCGTTTCGCAACGTCTGATCTGAACGATCTGTACCGTCGCGTAATCAACCGTAACAACCGTCTGAAGCGTCTATTGGATCTGGCTGCTCCTGATATCATCGTACGCAACGAAAAGCGTATGCTTCAGGAATCTGTTGACGCACTGCTTGATAACGGTCGTCGCGGCCGCGCTATCACGGGTTCAAACAAGCGTCCTCTGAAATCTTTGGCTGATATGATCAAAGGTAAGCAGGGTCGTTTCCGTCAGAACCTACTTGGTAAGCGTGTAGACTACTCTGGCCGTTCTGTTATCACCGTAGGTCCATACCTGCGTCTGCACCAGTGTGGTCTTCCTAAGAAGATGGCACTAGAGCTATTTAAGCCATTCATCTACGGCAAGCTGGAAACTCGTGGCCTAGCGACGACAATCAAAGCTGCCAAGAAGATGGTAGAGCGTGAAGAAGCTGTAGTTTGGGATATCCTGGACGAAGTGATTCGCGAACACCCAGTAATGCTTAACCGTGCACCAACACTGCACCGTCTAGGTATTCAGGCATTTGAACCAGTACTGATCGAAGGTAAAGCGATTCAGCTTCACCCACTTGTGTGTGCGGCATACAACGCCGACTTCGATGGTGACCAGATGGCGGTACACGTACCTCTGACTCTGGAAGCGCAGCTTGAAGCTCGTGCTCTGATGATGTCTACCAACAACATCCTATCGCCAGCGTCTGGTGATCCGATCATCGTACCTTCTCAGGACGTTGTATTGGGTCTTTACTACATGACGCGTGACAAGATCAACGCGAAGGGTGAAGGCATGTACCTAGCGGGTCCTGCGGAAGCTGAAAAAGCTTACCGTACAGGCAACGCTGAACTGCACTCACGTGTAAAAGTACGTATCACTCAGTTTGTGAAAGATGCACAGGGCAACCTGACTCCTGAAACTAAGCTAATTGATACGACTGTTGGTCGTGCAATGCTATGGAAGATCGTACCAAAAGGTCTGCCATACAGCCTAGTGAACACAGAAGCACTGGGTAAGAAGCAAATTTCTAAGCTACTGAACACCTGTTACCGTGAACTGGGCATGAAAGAGACAGTCGTCTTTGCTGACCAGATCATGTACACCGGTTTTGCTTACGCGGCACTGTCTGGCGTATCGGTTGGTATCGACGACATGGTTGTACCTGAAGCCAAGTACACCAAGATCGCAGAAGCAGAAGCGGAAGTTGCTGAAATTCAGGAGCAGTTCCAGTCTGGTCTGGTTACTGCCGGCGAACGTTACAACAAAGTTATCGATATCTGGGCAACAGCCAACGAGCAGGTTGCTAAGGCGATGATGGATAACCTGTCTTTTGACACCGTTATCAACCGTGACGGCGAAGAAGAACAGCAGAAATCGTTCAACAGCGTATACATGATGGCCGACTCTGGTGCGCGTGGTTCTGCCGCTCAGATCCGTCAGCTAGCGGGTATGCGTGGTCTGATGGCTAAGCCGGATGGCTCGATCATCGAAACACCGATCACAGCGAACTTCCGTGAAGGTCTGAACGTACTTCAGTACTTTATCTCAACCCACGGTGCTCGTAAGGGTCTTGCGGATACCGCACTTAAGACTGCGAACTCCGGTTACCTGACTCGTCGTCTAGTAGACGTTGCGCAGGACGTTGTGATCACGTCTGACGATTGTGGTACACACGCTGGTATCACTATGATGCCTCTGATCGAAGGTGGTGACGTTAAAGAGCCTCTAGGTTCTCGCGTACTAGGCCGTGTTGTTGCTGAAGATGTGATGAAGCCAGGTACTGAAGAAGTACTTGCTCCACGCAACACCCTTCTTGACGAGAAATGGTGTGACATTCTAGAAGCCAACTCTGTTGACTTCGTGAAAGTACGTTCTGTTGTTACCTGTGAGAACGACTTCGGTTGCTGTAAGTTCTGTTACGGTCGTGACCTAGCTCGTGGTCACCTGGTTAACCAAGGTGAAGCAGTTGGTGTTGTAGCGGCACAGTCAATCGGTGAACCGGGTACACAGCTGACAATGCGTACGTTCCACATCGGTGGTGCGGCATCTGCGGCAGCAGCTGAAAACAGCATCCAGGTTAAGAACAACGGTTCTGTGAAACTGCAAAACGCTAAGTTCGTTATCAACAACGACGGCAAGCTAGTTATCACATCTCGTGCGTCTGAAATGACCATCATTGATGAATTTGGTCGTACGAAAGAGAACTACAAGCTACCTTACGGTTCTCACCTGTCTAAAGCAGACGGTGAAGAAGTGGCAGCTGGCGAAGTAGTTGCGAACTGGGACCCACACACAATGCCAATCATCACTGAAGTGGCAGGTCGTGTGCAGTTTGTTGACCTGATCGACGGTGTGACAGTTTCTCGCCAGACTGATGAGCTAACAGGCCTGTCTATGATCACTGTACTTGACGCTGCAGAGCGTACCGGTGCGGGTAAAGACATGCGTCCTACCATCAAGCTGGTTGACGAAAGCGGCAACGACGTGATGATCGCGGGTACTGAAATGCCGGCACAGTACTTCCTACCTGGTAAAGCAATTATCCAGCTAGAAGACGGTGCAATGGTTGGTATCGGTGATACGCTATCTCGTATTCCACAGGCATCTGGCGGTACTAAAGATATCACCGGTGGTCTACCTCGCGTAGCCGACCTGTTCGAAGCACGTAAGCCGAAAGAGCCTGCAATCCTAGCGGAAATCACAGGTACTGTATCGTTCGGTAAGGAAACTAAAGGCAAGCGTCGTCTGATCATTACGCCTGCTGAAGGTAACGCTTACGAAGAGATGGTTCCTAAGTGGCGTCAGCTGAACGTGTTCGAAGGTGAGCGCGTAGAGCGTGGTGATGTTATCGCCGATGGTCCAGAGTCTCCACACGATATCCTGCGTCTGCGTGGTGTTCACGCGGTAGCGGATTACATCGTGAACGAGGTTCAGGAAGTTTACCGTCTACAGGGCGTTAAGATTAACGATAAGCACATCGAAACGATCATTCGTCAGATGCTGCGTAAGGTAACGATTGTTTCTGCGGGTGACTCTGAGTTCCTACCTGGTGAGCAGGTTGAATACTCTCGCGTAACTATCGCGAACCGTAAGCTTGAAGCTGAAGGTAAGCTAGTTGCGACTTACGAGCGTGACCTACTGGGTATCACGAAGGCATCGCTAGCAACTGAATCGTTCATCTCTGCGGCATCGTTCCAGGAAACAACGCGCGTTCTAACAGAAGCCGCTGTATCTGGTAAGCGCGATGAGCTACGTGGTCTGAAAGAGAACGTAATCGTTGGTCGTCTGATCCCTGCAGGTACCGGTTTCGCGTACCATCAGCAGCGTCAGCGCCAGCGTGATGCGGAGCTTGAGCCAGTAGCACCTCAGGTAGATGTTGAGCAAGCGTCTCAGGATCTTGCAGCATTGCTAAATGCTGGTCTGAGTGACGAGAACTAATCTCGGTCGTTAAGACAATGAAAAAAGGGTACCTTCGGGTACCCTTTTTTATTATCTGTTATTTTTGATTGGGCAAGTCATAAAGCTAGCTATCTGCAGCAAGTATGCTGGTGGAGAAAGCGTCTGAAAGCCCCCGCCTTGCGTTTGCAGGGCAGGGAGTGCTTCAGAGGTTGCTGTATCAGGCGCCTGGTGGACAGGCTAGACTTTCACCGATCAGATCAATCAGGGTATCTTCAAGCGCGAAACGCAGCTCAATGAGTTCACCGATTGCCGACAAATCATCATTGAAGTCTGGCAATTCATCGTCATCTTTGACTTCGGTATATTTATCGGCGAAATTGAGAAGTGGATCAGTGGTTTGGGTAATTGTAGCGTAGAGTTGGGAGATTTCTTCGGTAGGCGAGTAGCCAGTCGCATTCCAGCGAGCCATTACCATATCGTAGATTTTAAAATGGCCTTCAGAGATGTAATCAACGAGTTGTTGGCAGAAAAGCTGGAGTTGGGAGGTGGTTGGTAGTTGTCGGCTATTGTGTTCGAATGGCGGCATGCCGGCCAGCTTGCAGTAATCTATCAGTAATTGCTGCCTCGACATCAGCCAGTGGTCAATCACATCGCTGCTGCCGCCCCATTGCTTTTGTACTTGCTCAAATTTGCTTAACATGACCATGCCCTCATGATCTACAGTACCGAAACGGGGGTACTGATAACAATACCTGTTAATCTCTTATAAAAGAGAACCTTGGATTACGGACTCACTTCCGTATTACGTTTAGATTGCCAGCAAAAGCGATACCCTGCAAGGATGGATGTGAAGTTGATGTTAAAAAATCAAGAATTAGCCTATTGGTGCATTGTTAGAGAACGCCTTATTTATTTGGAAGATCAACAGCTTCCCCTGGCTTCCCGAGCTACGGCGGCGTTTTCGTCGGAGAACGCCGTTGAAATTGGACAATATCAAGGCCGCCCGGTTTACTGGCTTGAGGCGCCGGAGTCTCTGCCTGACGAGAAATTCCATAGCCTGAGGGCATTGCTTGGTTGCGATGCCAGCTTGTTCAACTTGGCCGGACGGGCCTCCCAGCTATCTCATATGCGCCATACCCAAGCCTATTGCTCCCAGTGCGGATCGCACTGTCGGTTTGATACGCAAGCCGTGGCAATGGTATGTGAGCAGTGTCATGGGGTGCATTATCCCCGTGTCTCGCCTTGTGTGATTGTCGCTGTTCGCAAAGACGATAAAATTCTGCTGGCCCAACACCCTCGTCATAAAAATGGTATGTACACGGTGATCGCTGGTTTTGTCGAAGCGGGCGAAACGCTGGAGCAGTGCGTGGTACGTGAAGTGCGTGAGGAGACAGGGATAGAAGTGACCAATGTTCGGTATTTCGGTAGCCAACCTTGGGCGTTTCCGTCTAACTTAATGATGGGTTTTCTGGCCGACTACCAAAGTGGCGAACTCAAGCCGGATTATGCCGAGCTGGCGGATGCGATATGGGCGACCAGGGAGACACTGCCAGAGGTTGCCCCAGCCGGTACGATTGCTCGCGGTCTGATCGAGGAGACCTTGGTTCTGATAGCAGATAAAGGCCAAGCATAAAAAAACCCTCCGGTAGGAGGGGTAAGGTGCAGTTATTTTGCCTTCTACGAGCAAAATCATTGTTATTATTGCTAGCGCGCAGAATTTGTACCACGATAAGGCGACTTGCCGCAAATTTGGTGAATGGATTGTTGCTCTAAACTTGATCCGCTTAACAAAGCGCTTCTTTAGTTGCGATAGGTTAGTGATACAATAGCCTGCTGAAACACACCATGGAGTCCCTAATGAGTGAATTAAAGAATGACCGCTACCTGCGTGCTTTGCTGAAGCAGCCAGTAGACTGCACACCTGTATGGATGATGCGCCAAGCTGGCCGCTACTTGCCAGAGTACCGGGCAACCCGCAGCGTGGCAGGTGACTTCATGTCGCTATGTAAAAATGCCGAGTTGGCCAGTGAAGTGACTTTGCAGCCGCTGCGCCGTTTTCCGCTGGACGCGGCGATCCTGTTCTCTGATATCCTGACGATCCCGGATGCGATGGGATTGGGATTGCGTTTTGCTGCAGGCGAAGGCCCGGTTTTTGACCGCCCGATCACCTGCAAGGCCGATGTCGACAAGATTGGCCTGCCTGATCCTGAAGGCGAGTTGCAGTATGTGATGAACGCCGTGCGCCAGATCCGCAAAGATCTTCAAGGCGAAGTGCCATTGATCGGTTTCTCCGGTAGCCCGTGGACGCTAGCGACTTACATGGTTGAAGGCGGTAGCTCAAAGGCATTCACCAAGATCAAGAAGATGATGTACGCCGAGCCGCAAACCCTGCATCTGTTGCTGGATAAGTTGGCAGACAGCGTGACCGAATACCTGAACGCTCAAATCAAAGCCGGTGCTCAGTCGGTGATGATCTTTGATACTTGGGGTGGTGTACTGACACCGCGTGATTACAACGAGTTTTCACTGCGCTACATGCACAAGATTGTTGATGGTTTGATCCGTGAAAACGAAGGCCGTCGCGTACCAGTAACGCTGTTCACCAAAAACGGCGGCATGTGGCTAGAGCAAATCGCAGCAACGGGCTGTGATGCAGTCGGCCTAGACTGGACCATTGATATTGCTGATGCCAAGCGTCGCGTGGGTGATAAAGTCGCCCTGCAAGGCAACATGGACCCATCTATGTTGTATGCCCAGCCTGAGCGTATTCGCCAAGAGGTGGCAACAATTCTCGAGGGATACGGCAACGAAGGTACCGGCCATGTGTTCAACCTTGGTCACGGTATCCATTTGGACGTGCCGCCTGAGAATGCGGGCGTGTTCGTAGAAGCGGTGCACGAGCTGTCTAAGCCGTACCACAAATAATACCTTGATGCTTCACGGCTGGGCTCAATGGCAGCATCGAAAGTGCTCATTTATGCTTATAAACGGCGCGCTTTCTCTTTGCTCTTAACCCCAGCCGCTCTGCCTCAATGCATTATTGCTCCCTGATAAAGCCCACACAATGAACGTTGTGTGGGCTTTTTGTTTATCTATTCCTTTGTTAATCCAAGGTGCTGGTGGACGTAATCGCGGATATAGGGCACGACCTCTTCCTCGAACCACGGGTTGCGCTTGAGCCAGAGGGTGTTGCGCGGCGAAGGGTGCGGCATCGGGATAAAACGCGGTGCCCACTGCTGCCACCGCTTGACGGTGTCGGTGAGGGCCTTGGGTTTGTCATTGAGGTAACGTTGCTGGGCATATTGGCCGATCAGCAGCGTCATGCCGATCTGTGGCAACAAAGGCAGAACTTGTGGGTGCCATTGTGGTGCGCATTCTGGTCTGGGCGGCAAATCACCGGATTTTCCTTTGCCCGGATAGCATAACCCCATCGGCATAATGGCAATGTGTTGTGGGTTGTAGAATGTATCACGGTCAATCTCTAGCCATCGGCGCAGGCGCTCACCGCTTTGGTCGTCCCAAGGGATCCCGCTGGCGTGGACACGGGTGCCGGGTGCCTGACCGATAATCATCAGTTTGGCACTGTTGGCGGCTTGGATCACAGGGCGGGGGCCGAGCGGCAGGTGATCCTTGCAGATCTCGCAGCGGCGTATTTGATCGAGCAGTCCATCTAGCGGTGCTGCATGGCTTGTACATGTCTTCATTGATGCTTGTCGGCTTGTCAGTATCCTTGATTGAAGTCTATCAGGTACCGGAGCGGCTTGTTGTTCGCCAGCAGAGAGTAGTTGTCGGCGAAGATATCGACAACATCCTCGGGAAAGCTGACTGCAGCAATATGAGGGGTGACGGTGATTTGCGGGTGCTGCCAGAAAGGATGCTCCTGCGGCAACGGTTCTTGTTTGAATACATCGAGGAAGGCATGGTGGATTGCGCCGCTAGCGAGTGCTTGAAGCAGGCCTTCCTCGCACAGGGCATTGCCTCGGCCGACATTAAACAGCAAGGCTCCTTGGCATAGTCCTAGCCGCTCGGCATTGAGCAGATCATCGGTTTTCGGGGTTGCAGGTAGGGTTGATACCACAATATCGGCAAAGGGAAGCCAGCGATCCAGCATATCTATCTTGGCTATATCATCAAAACCTCCGGCGTTGCTCGACTGACCGCTACGGTTGACGCCAACAGAGCGCAATCCCAGTGCGCGTGCAGCGGTGGCGAGTTGGTTACCGATACTTCCGGTGCCGAGGATCAGCATGGTTAGCCCGGCCAGACTTCGGTAGGGTTTGGGAGACCATCGATGTTGCATTTGCAGCTGGTGGTAATCGCGTAAATGGCGGGTAAGAGCAAGCATATTGCCGAGCACGTATTCGCTGATGAGCTGGCCGAAGCAGCCTCGGACATTGGTAAGGAGATAGTCCCGGCGCAGTCCCGGTGCGGTTAGGGTGTCAATGCCGGCATAGGTCGACTGCAACCACTGCAGGCGGGGAAAGTCTTCTAGCCTATTTGCGACAGCGGGTGGGTCAGCCAGCAGGATGGTGGCAAGGCGAGGATCGTCGGTCAGCTCCATACCGGGGAGTTCAAGGGCTTCGATCTGTTGCTGGTATCGGTGCGGATCATTGGTGCAGATCATCAGATTGTGCATAGGAAATCCTTCTATGGATGCAGGGGGTGTTCCATGTATTGCAGTAGGTATAGGATCAAAGTAAGATCCGGGGCAAACCATAACTGCAGATGATCCTATGCTAAAGAATCCTGTTCAGCTTCGTCTAGAAAAATTAGAACCATGGCAACACATTACCTTTATGGTATCGCTTTGTGAAAGAATGTACCCAAACTACGCATTCTTCTGTCAGGAAACCGAATTTGCAGAGGCGCATAAGTACCGCTCTATTCTCGACAGTATCTGGGAGATACTGACGGTCAAAACAGCGAAGATCAACTTCGAAAACCAGTTGGAGAAGCTCGAAGAGCTAGTGCCAAACGCTGAAGATTTCGATTTGTACGCCGTAAACCCGGCTATTGACGCCTGTGTTGCGTTGGCCGATCTGCTGCATGCGATGCTTGATCGTGACTTGATGCTGGAAACCTTGGTTAAACTGAGCTCGCTGTCAGCGGAAACGGTGGCCGATCTGGAATATGCCCAGACTGGAATCGAAGTGACCAATGAAAACCAAAAAGAAAATGAGGCGATCTGTGCCGAATGGGATATGCAGTGGGCTATCTTCCGTGCACTGAAAGAAGCCGAAAGACGCGACATCGAGTTGATTAAGGGTTTGCGCAAAGAGCTGCGTGATGAACCTGTCAGCAACATCGGTATCGAGCTGTAATCGGGTACTTGCGTTATCAAAAGAAGAGCCGTCAGCGGCTCTTTTTTTTTATGCCTCAATAAATACGCAAAAAGAATACAACTGCCATTGCTGGTTTAATGTTTTAATTCTTTGTGAGAATTTGGCGTTAAATGCTGGTTTTTTACCGCCATTCAGGGTCTCTACACTTATTTTATATTGCCGCTTGTTTTCGGGGGCGGCTGGCGTTTATAACAGTAGACGAACCGGAAAGCGTCATGCTTTCTTTTTACTGACCTGTTAGCGAGGAATGAGCATGCACGGATTGATAGCAATATCACCACTTGCCCACAATGGGATATCTCCTGTTGTTGCCAGCCTACTCCTCCTGCTCTCTCTGGAACTTATCCGGGGCTGACAGGCCGCACCTATTTTCTGTCAGCTTGCGTTGAAGCTGACAGGTCAAATTTTCCCTCCGATTTTTTCCTCTCACTTTACGCCAAGCGACTGCTGTAGAGGATGACTATGCTAAGCATTCGTAATATCGCCGCACTGGGGTTCATGACTTTTGCCATGTACTTGGGGGCGGGTAACTTGATCTTTCCGCCATTCTTGGGCTTTCAATCTGGCGAGCACTTTGTCAGTGGGATGGCCGGATTCCTTCTTACCGGGGTGGGTTTGCCGGCTTTGGCACTGGTGATGGTAGCCTTGGTTCGTGGGTCGGATAATCTGACGGCGGTACTGCCACGGCCGCTGGCAACCAGTTTCTGGGTGATGGTATTTGTGGTGATTGGCCCGGCATTTGTCGTGCCTAGGGCGATCACCGTTGCCTACCAGTTCTGCTTGGCCCCTTTTTTCGGCGATGATTTCCTGCTGCCGTTCACGGTCATTTTCTGTCTGCTTACCATCTTTTTTGCCTTGCATCCGGGCAAGCTGATCGACAGCCTTGGCAAGTGCCTGACCCCTTTGCTGGTGGTGATATTGGCGGTGTTGGTGACCGCGGCATTGGTGTCACCGGCGGGTGAACCGTTGGTCGCCCAAGGTCCCTATGTGACGGGTGCCTTGGCAGAAGGGTTGACCCAGGGTTACATGACGATGGATGCCTTGGGTTCGATTGGCTTTGGCTGGATTATTTTCAGGGCAATCCAGTCTATGGGGGTGAGTTGCCCGCGAGCTACGGCAAAATACACCCTGATGGCGGCCTTGATGTATGCCGTTGCAATGACAGTCGTTTATATCGCGTTGGCCTATGTCGGCTCAACCAGTGCCTATCTAGGCACGGCATTTACCAATGGTGGCGATATCCTGACGGCGTTTACCTGTTATCATTTCGGCAATGCCGGGACGGTTCTGCTTGGCGTGGTGATGGTACTGGCTTGTCTGACGACAGCGATCGGGGTAACAACCGCGGGCAGCGAATTTTACAGTCGGACATTTTCACGGGTGCCTTATCGTGCTGCGGTTTGGGTTGCAATGGCTCTGGCTGGGCTGGTGGCCAATATCGGTCTTGAACAATTGTTGGCGATAACCTTGCCTGCAGTTGTTGCCCTGCACCCGGTTGCGATTGCCCTTTTGTTGATCGCACCGCTACGAAAGCATATCGCATCGGCATGGGTACTGGCGGTAATGGCAACAGCATTGGGCTTCGCGGTGCTGGATGCTGTTCATATTCTGGGAATTATGCCAAGTGCTGCGGATCAGGCTCTGAGCGCCTGGTTGCCGTTGTATGGTTACTTTGCAGGATGGCTTGTACCTACGCTTATCGTATTGGCCGTTGGCCTTGTGGCAAGCCGTCAGAGGGCTTATATGGCGAATGTCGGACAGTGTTATCGGTAAATATCAGTGATAGCGATAAAAAAAGGGGCCTGGAGGCCCCTTTTCTGTATGTTGCAACGGTTATTCGTCGTCTTTGCTTTCGATAACGCCGTGGGTTTGCTTCCAGCGCTCCCAGCGTTGGAATGCTAGTTGCTGCATGTCGGTATTCTTGTCGGCCTCGTCGACAATTTCCTCGCCGACCAGATGCTCGAAGATATCTTCCATGGTCACAAGGCCTTGTACCGTACCGTATTCATCGACGACCAGTACTAGCTGAGAGCGCTCTTTCATGAGCTGCTCGAAGGCCTTTGGTACGCTCGAGGTGTTCATGATCACCGGCAGCGGGCGCATCAGGGTGCCCAGTTCACGCTGGCCTCGGCCTGCTTGGCTTTCGGCAAACAGTTCCAGGCGGTGGACAAAACCGATGATGTTGTCTTTCTGTTCGGTGTAGATCAGCGGGCGCGAGAACGGGCTGTCCTTGTGCTGGGACAGGAACTCGTTGATTGGCTGCTCGGCATCAACTCGGAACAGAACTGGGCGCGGGGTCATTATCTTGGTGACATTGACATCGCGGAACTGCAGCAAGTTAGCAAGGATCTTTGACTCGCCTTCGGCAAGTTCGCCGGATTCCTGGGCAAGCATCGCCATTGCAGACAGTTCGTCGCGAAGCTTGGGTGCTTGATGGCCACGAGACAAGCGGCGGGTGATTTGCTCAGAGACCCAGACCAGTGGCATCAGCAGCAGTACCATCCAGCGCAGCAGGCTTGCTGTAACTGGTGCGAGCTGGCGCCAGTAGGTTGCACCGATAGTTTTTGGGATGATCTCAGAAAGAAGCAGGATACCCACGGTGAGCGCGGCAGAGAATACGCCGAGCCACTCGCTGCCGAACACAACGGTTGCCTGGGCACCGGCCGTTGCCGCACCGATGGTGTGGGCGATAGTGTTCAGGGTCAGGATCGAGGCGAGCGGGCGGTCGATGTTATCTTTGAGTTTGCTTAGGCGCTCTGCCGCCGGGTGGCCCTGGTGGCGCAGCGTACCAATGTAGCTAGGGGTGATGCTCAGGAGGACCGCTTCCAGAACCGAACAGATGAACGAAACACCTATCGCGACAGAGATGTAAATCGTAAGGAGTATCATGCTTACCTTAGTTGGCTAGTATCAGGGACGCCTATATTAATCGGGCTTCGAGCGAATAAATACAACTATTTCACATGCTAAATGCGTAACATTTTGTGAACTTGCGCTCAGTTTGTGGTTAAAGAGCCCGCACCTAACCACATCATAGCCGACAAACCTTTGCCACACGGGCTTCTTTTGAATTAGAGTTGATGCGTCTTAAAGAAAAACCTTAGAAGGGAAACCTAATGAACAAGACCCAACTGATTGACCTGATCGCAGAGAAAGCTGATCTTTCTAAAGCTCAAGCTAAAACTGCACTAGAGTCTGTACTTGACGGTATCACTGATGCCCTTAAGGAAGGCGACCAGGTTCAACTAATTGGCTTTGGTACATTTAAAGTGAACCACCGCGCAGCACGTACTGGCCGTAACCCACAAACTGGTCAGGAAATTCAAATCGCGGCGGCAAACGTACCTGCATTCGTAGCAGGTAAAGCACTGAAAGACTCAGTGAAATAATCTATACTCCGCCAGATAAAATTATCTGGCGGAGTTTTTCATGAAACATCTCATCCCTTTTGCCTTCCTTGCCCTTCTTGCGGGCTGCGCCTCCACTCCGACCATTCCGGAAAACAACCTGACTCCTATCGTGACCCATACCGGCGGTCAACGTCAGGGGGACACGACCTTGCTCTATTGGTATACCTCGCAGCAGAATCGTCCTGTGCGGCTGTCTGACAGGGTTTTTGCCGGGGATTCTGGCAACTATCACTCCGACTACCTATGGCGCGAGGGATTGCTGCGCGAGATAAAGCGTCAGGGCCAGGCACTTGACGAGCAGAAGCTCAAGCCCTACACCCTTCATGTGCGTTACGATACCCGAGGCAGTGCGGTATTCCAGCGTTATACTTTGGCTGGCGACGTGATCCCGCTAACCAATGGCCAGCTTGAACAGTTGCGCAAGGAAGCAGAGCACGGCATGGCAGTCGTCCAACAATTACGCGAAGAAGATATGGCGATGGTGCAGGGGCACTGGAAGCAGGGTAAGTTCTACCGCTGTGGTGATAATCGAGAATTGAGCGTGACATTCAACCCGGTACTGTCGTCCCAGTTAGCCGGACAGGTCGCTGAATATCAGGATCAGGGGTTTATGGCGGTGAACGGTCAAGTTCGCCGTGATAGCCTGACAGCCAGCCAATTGCTGGTTCTCAAGGCACCAGAAATGCAGTGTCTGGCTGCGCCGGTCTTGATTGATTGATGCATTCAGTATGGTAATAAAAAACGCGCCTATAGGCGCGTTTTTTATGGCAATAGCCTTGGCGTTATTTGGATGCCTGCTCGCGGGCAATGGCCCGGTAGCCGATGTCGTTGCGGTGGAACATGCCATCCCAACTGATCTGCTTGGCTAGCGCATACGCGCGTTGCTGGGCTTCTGAGACACTGTGGCCAAGTGCCGTGGCACACAGCACTCGACCGCCGTTTGTCACGACCTCACCGTTGCGGTTGGCCGTACCGGCATGGAATACCTTCTCGCCCTCGGTTTCATGCTGGGGCAGGCCTGAGATCATATCCCCCTTGTCGTAGGCTGACGGATAGCCACCGGCTGCCAGCACGATCCCGATAGAGGCGCGTGGATCCCATTTTGATTCAACGTGATCCAGCTTGCCGTCAATGGCGGCCAGACACAGTTCGACCAAATCCGATTCCATTCGCATCATGATCGGCTGAGTTTCCGGATCGCCGAAACGGCAGTTGTACTCAATGACCTTCGGTGTGCCGTCAGTGTCAATCATCAGACCCGCATAGAGGAACCCTGTGTAAGGGGTGCCTTCGGCGGCCATTCCTCGCACCGTTGGGTAAATCACTTCCGCCATAATGCGTTCGTGGATAGCGGGCGTTACTACAGGGGCAGGAGAGTAGGCACCCATGCCACCGGTGTTAGGGCCGGTATCTTTGTCGCCCACGCGCTTATGATCCTGGCTGGTGGCCATTGGCAGCACATTCTCGCCATCCACCATCACGATGAAGCTCGCTTCCTCACCCTCAAGGAATTCCTCGATCACCACGCGGCTTCCGGCATCCCCGAATACGTTGTCTGCCAGCATGTCCTTGATGGCGGCTTCGGCTTCCTCTAGCGTCATCGCGACGATAACGCCTTTACCGGCGGCTAGACCATCGGCTTTCACCACAATCGGTGCACCTTGCTCACGTACATATGCCAAGGCTGGCTCGATCTCGGTAAAGTTCGCGTAGGCACCGGTAGGGATCTGGTGACGGGCCAGAAAGTCCTTGGTGAAGGCTTTAGAGCCTTCCAGCTGCGCCGCCGCTTCGGTCGGGCCGAAAATGGGCAGCCCGGCTTCGCGGAACGCATCGACCACGCCGATAACCAACGGGGCTTCCGGGCCGACAATGGTCAGCTCGATTTGTTTCTCTTGTGCAAAGGCAACCAGTGCCGCGATGTCTTCCACGCCAATGTCGACGTTTTCCAGTTTCGGCTCTAGCGCGGTACCGGCGTTGCCCGGTGCAACGAAGACGGTCTTAACGTTAGGGTTTTGTGCGGCCTTCCAGCCCAGTGCATGTTCACGACCGCCAGAACCAATAATCAATACATTCATGTTTTAAAATCCTTATAGCATCGTCAGTTTTTTAATTTCGGCATCAAAAGTGCTCATTTATGCTTATAAACTGCGCGCTTTTTCCTTGAACTTAAAGTCACTGACTTGCTCTATGTATTTCAAATATCGGAATACTTAAAAAACCAAATTATAAGTTTTGCTCAAAGTAGTTGGTGAAAGCAGCTAACGGCGCCACAGTGCCAAATACGAAGAGGAAATTAGTGGCGGAAATGACGCATGCCGGTAAAGATCATCGCCATGCCGTGTTCGTCAGCGGCGTCGATCACCTCTTGGTCGCGCATTGAGCCACCCGGCTGGATCACACATTTGATACCGGCTTCGGCAGCGGCGTCGATCCCGTCGCGGAACGGGAAGAAGGCATCGGAGGCCATCACGCTGCCAGCGACTTCCAGCCCTTCGTCGGCAGCTTTGATACCAGCGATCTTGGCCGAGTACACGCGGCTCATCTGGCCGGCACCGACGCCGATGGTCATGTCACCCTTGGCGTAGACGATGGCGTTCGATTTCACGTACTTGGCCACTTTCCAGCAGAACAGCGCATCTTTGAGCTCGTCCTCGGTTGGCTGGCGCTTCGAGACCACGTTCAGATCGCCCAGTGTCACCATGCCTTGGTCGCGTTCTTGCACCAATAGGCCGCCGTTAACGCGCTTCACGTCAAAACCGGTGGTCTTGCTTGACCACTGGCCGCACTCCAGCAGGCGTACGTTTTTCTTTGCGGCAACCACCTCAATAGCTTCAGCGGTCACTGTCGGTGCGATGATCACTTCCACGAACTGGCGCTCGACAATGGCTTGTGCCGTGGCAGCGTCAAGCTCACGGTTGAAGGCAATGATGCCGCCAAACGCAGAGGTTGGATCGGTCTGGTAAGCGCGGTTGTAGGCTTCTAGAATGTTTTCCCCTAGCGCCACACCACATGGGTTGGCGTGCTTGACGATCACACAGGCAGGCTCGTCGAACTCTTTTACACACTCCAATGCGGCATCGGTATCGGCGATGTTGTTGTAAGACAGGGCCTTGCCCTGAATTTGGCGTGCAGTGGAGACAGACGCTTCTTCAGGGGTCGCTTCCACGTAGAAAGCGGCCGCCTGATGGCTGTTCTCGCCATAGCGCATGTCTTGTTTTTTCTCGAACTGCTGGTTGAAGGTACGTGGGAAAATGGACTCCTCGTCGCCTTCTTTGTTGTCGCCGTAAGATGGCACCATGGTGCCGAAGTAATTGGCGATCATGCTGTCATAGGCCGCAGTGTGTTCAAATGCAGCAATGGCTAAATCAAAGCGGGTTGCGTGAGTCAGTGAGCCATCGTGGGTAGCCATTTCGGTCAGCACACGGTCGTAGTCGTGGGCATTAACCACAATGGTCACGTCTTTGTGGTTTTTTGCGGCAGAGCGAACCATCGTCGGGCCGCCGATATCGATGTTCTCGATGGCGTCTTCCAGTGTGCAGTTCGGGTTGGCTACCGTCGCAGCAAACGGGTAGAGGTTCACCACCACCATGTCGATAGGGGCAATGCCGTGCTCGGCCATGACTGCATCATCGGTACCGCGACGGCCCAGCACCCCGCCGTGGATCATCGGGTGCAGGGTCTTCACTCGGCCATCCATCATTTCCGGGAAGCCAGTGTGGTCAGAGACTTCGGTGACGGCAATGCCTTGTTCGGCGAGCAGGCGTGCGGTGCCGCCCGTTGACAGAATAGCCACGCCACGGTCGGCTAGGGCCTTGGCGAACTCTACAATACCGGTTTTGTCAGACACGCTGATCAGTGCGCGGCGGATAGGACGAGCGTTTTCCATTGCAACCATCTCTCTAGTGAACACGGGGATTATTTGCCAAAAGACACCGTGTGCAGTGGCTTTTGGCAAATACCCTCGGCTAGAATCGGTTAAGGGTGTCCCTGTTGGTTGTTGTGTGATCAACGCGGCATATTTTACATGAATCCATGATTTGCGCAAACGTTTGCTTTTTGTCGCTATCGAAGAAGGAAATGAGATGTATCTGATTGGTCAATTGGCAAAACGCTCAGGGATAAGCAGCGATACATTAAGGTTTTATGAGAAAAATGGCTTGCTGGAGCCAGCCGGCCGCAGTGAAAGTGGCTACCGCCTGTACAGTGAAGAGAACTTATCGCGGGTGCAGTTTATCATGCGCTCTAAGGCGGTGGGGTTGAGTTTGGACGAGATCCGGGAGCTGCTCGATATCCGTTTGGAGGCAAGTCGGCACAGTTGCGCTGAAGTGAAAGCCATTACCCAGGCTAAGCTTGACGAGGTCGATACCAAGATTGCTGAGCTGAGCCGGATTCGGGTGGCGCTGAAGAAAATTAATGATGCGTGCTGTGGGCATGCCGATGATGATGCTAGCCACTGTTCTATCTTGGAAGCGCTGGGGGATGAG
This sequence comes from Photobacterium aquae, assembly GCF_001029445.1. Taxonomy (GTDB): domain Bacteria; phylum Pseudomonadota; class Gammaproteobacteria; order Enterobacterales; family Vibrionaceae; genus Photobacterium; species Photobacterium aquae. The sequence goes on along the minus strand of NZ_LDOT01000009.1, from coordinate 99,282 downwards.
CATGGCAGTGAGGGAAAATTCCCGGCAGAGCAATGCTGTACCGGGAAGTGTCGTCGGTAACGCCTAATTAACTGTCATTTGACGAGGTCGTTTCTTTGGCGTTCTTGATGACATCTTTAGTGGTGTCTCGGAAAAAGTGCCCCGTGGCTTTCGATGCATCGCGGGTAGCATGGCCAATATCACGAAAGCCCGCTTTGATATCTTGTTTCTCCTGCGCCGAACATCCCATCAAAACTAGGCTGCTGAGGGCAGCAACTAGCAGAATTGCTTTTTTCATTGTTGTTTTCCAATTAGTTAAGTGAAAAATATTGCCGTAGTGTATCGGAATATGACGGTTAAAAACTTTCCAGATTGTCAAAAATTCGTCTAATAAAGGTCGGTGTTTTTGCTAGGGAATGATATGTAAGTGTGATAGCTTCAAAGCATGGCATTGTTTTTGATAGGGAAAGTCATGTTGAAAGTGAATGAGTATTTTGATGGTCAGGTGAAGTCGCTCGGTTTTGAATCATCGGGCGAGCGTGCCAGTGTGGGGGTGATGGCTCCCGGGCTGTACACTTTCGGAACGGCGGCGCCAGAGAAGATGACGGTGGTCAAGGGTGCGTTGACCGTGAAGCTGCCGGGCCATATTGATTGGGAAACCTATTATGCCGGCGATGATTTTGAGGTACCGGGGGATTCATCGTTCGAAGTGAAGGTTGATGTCCCAACAGCTTATCTGTGTGACTACCTATAACCTGCCCGCTAAAAAAGCTTCGCCTTGGCGAAGCTTTTTTTATTGCTGCTATACCTTGCATTGTTATTCTGCTTTTTGAGGTGGGATCAGTACCGTGTCGATAACATGGATGATCCCGTTGCTGGCCGGAAGATCGGCAATCAGGACTTTCGCCCCGTTAATCGTCACTCCGTCATCAGTATTTTCTATTTTCAATGTATCGCCTTGCACCGTTGCCGGGAGTTTCAATTTGCTTACTTCTTTGGACGAGATCGCCCCTGGCAGAACATGGTAGGTAAGCAGCGCCTGAAGTTTTTCTTTGTTCTCGGGTTTTAGCAGTTCGGCCAAGGTGCCCTCTGGCAGTTTGGCGAAAGCCTCATCAGTCGGAGCCAGTACGGTAAACGGTCCTTTGCCCTCGAGGGTTTCAGTGAGGTCAGCTGCTTTGATGGCCATTACCAGCGTCTGGAAGTCATCGTTGTTGGCGGCTACTTGGACAAGATTCTTCTCGGCTTGGGTTTGCTCGTGGTGATCAGCAAGGGCAAGGGTGGGTAGGCAAAGGAGCCACAGCATTGCGGTACGGCGGAAAAAAGTAAATATGTTGTTCATGAATAGAGCCTCATTGTGATTAACGCCTAAGGGGGAACGTTCAAAGAGGGAGTATGGTTCACTCTAGGTGGGTAGGTGTCTTAACAATGAGAGCCGCGCCGGATCCTGAAAGATAGCCGCCAGCAATAGCTGGCGGCGAGCGCTGTGACAACGGGTGAAAGAACTATTCGTCGATGACTGGCGTGTTCTCGTCGGTGAGGATCTGACAGTCAGGATTGGCCTTGCGAAATGCTTCGGGTATGTCAATCGGGCGGTAGCTCATTGTGTCGTAGCCGGTGTGGTAATCGGGCTGTCGGGCGCGGCGCATGTCAATCCATTGCAGGGACGGCATATTTATCAGTACCTGAGGGAAGGTTTCAAAATGGTTGAAGCTCAGATCTAGGTGCGTCAATGCCTGCAATGCCGTTAGCTTGGCCGGTAGCTTTTCTAGACGGTTGCGCGATAAATTCAAGTGGGTGATATGGGGGTACAGCTCGATATCCACCGGTAGTGTTTTCAATAAACAGTTGCGAGCATTGATTGCCTGAACGGGAGCGGACAAACGCTCAGGGGCCGGTAACCGGGTATTTTTCTTCTTGAGATCAGAGAGGTTGCGGCTCAGGTAAAGAGTCGGGCTGCGGTGTATATTCATCAGGCGCTTCGTGCGCTGCTCCGGTGTCTCTTGGTTGCGACCAACCCAATTCAGGCCATTATTGAAACCACAGGCGCGTGACCAGTCAAGGCTGTAGCGGCCATCTTCTAGCTGCTCAATGCACGCGTTGATCGCCTGATCGCGGCACTCGCTCTCTTCTTTATCAAACAAGATATAGAGCAAGCCCTCGCAATGATGCTGCCAGTGGCGAAGGGCTACATCCTGGCACAAATCCTTGCCCCATTTTTTCTCAAGCCCTTTGAGGCGCTTGTAGAACAGTCCCTCACCATCGTACTCGGACATCTCGGTGTTTTTGTTGTATAGCTCGTGCAATAGCGCGCGATCTTGTACCGCCATCTGAAATAGCTCTTCGCCCACCCCAGCCAGAAGGCGTTTGATGGATTTGCGGATGTCTGCATTCGCGGTGGTTTTTAGAACAAAGAACAGCGGCCGGTGCATCTTTGGGGTCACGCCACCTTGTTCAATCATGCTCAGCGCGACATGGTGTGCAGCCTCATCGGGTGAGGATAGCATCGACAGCACGTTGTCGACCATTGCCTGGCCCTGCTCGGGCTGCTCGTGGATTGCCTGCTGCAGGAATTGCGGTGCTTGGCTTTGCAGGGTTTGCTGGAGCCCTGTCTCATCGATCAAGCGAGGGTCTTCGTCGCTGAATAAGTGGGTGTCTTTCGGATTATTGCCCAGAACGATATGGCTCACTTTCTCCGTCAGCGTTTTACTGATCGTGATGCCAAGCGGTGCCAGCTTGTTTTTGAGCTCGGCCGCTTTAATGCCTGTCTTTCCGCAAATATACAGCACAGCACCGTCAGCCAGCGGTAGCTTGGTTTGGTTGCTTTCACTTTGCTTGCGCAGCCAAGCTAGCGCGCGTTCTTTAAACGGTAGATATTTCCCTTCTAGAAAAGTCAGGTAAAACCGACCGTCCATGTCAGGCAGTTCGCGGGTAAAGTTCATCCCCAGCAGAATATGGGTGTAGCGCTGCTTGTCTTCATCACTGAGTGGTGACTGGCGCAGCACCTTGAGCTGCTTGGTGAGATCTTTGCTACGGCGCAGGTTATCGTCGCACTCAATCTGGACATCGACCGAGGCGGCAAACAGTGGCAGTGCGGCGGGCGCAGTGTGTTGGTCCAGATGTGGCTGGATAGTCAAAACCTTGAGCTGAGGCAGCGTCAAGGCACCGTCCAGATTGGGGCATGACCCAAGACTGGTGTATGTATGGATACCGATATACAGCTCGGCGAGCTGGGTCATCTGGCTGAGATCGCCCACAGCTTTGAGCTGGCTGTCGAGAATGAGCAATTCATTGAGCTGTCCGAGCCCGCGAATCGTTGGCGGTAACTGCTCACCTTCGCAGTCGAAAAGGTATAAGCATTCAAGCTGCGGCAGGAACGGAAATGCGTGCTCCCCTTCTGGGTGGCATAGGTCGTCGATCTGCTCGAGGTGAAGATGGGTCAGGTTCGGGCAGTGGACGAGCCATTGGAGATCGGCACAACGTTGCTGTGATAATCGGAGCTCGGTGACGGTATTAAGATCGCCATGTACCTTTTCTAAGGCTTGGCGTTGGGTTTCGGGTAGCGGTGTGAGGCTCATGTCTGACTTAAAATGCTAGGTATGGAGTTGGGCAATTTAGCATAAAAGCGGGTTGGCTATACCATTGCTATTACAATAAATTCTTTTCAATCATAACTTTATGTTATCGTCTCGGCAGCAACATGCTGTTCCTGCAGACACACTTGGGTGACATATGTCTTTAACGTTATTGCCAGCATCGCAAAGTATCAGCACTGCTATGGTGCGTTTGATGCTGGCCGAACCTTTTTACGGCCATTATCTGACGGTCATGAATAAAGTCATTGCCGCACCAGAATGTGGCGATCAGGCCCTTTGCCTAACATGGCAAGAGGACGGTGAGTTGGTACTGCGTTGTCAGCCTGAACAATGGATGCAGCTAACGAAGCTGCAACAGCAAGGGGCATTGAAACATGAAGCGCTGCATTTGGTTTTAGGCCATGTGTGGCGGCGTCATCATTACTATGATCTGGTGATCTTTGACTGCGCGGCGGACTTGGTGGTTAACCAGTATTTGCGACAGGAACAGATTTGCCCGCCGATGGTCACGTTGGCGAGCATCAACGCGTGGCTCAGCACGCTGGGCCTGCCGCCGCTCGACCCATTTTTAGGGGTAGATGACTATTATCAGGCCTTGTTGCCATTACGTTCCCAGCTAGTCCAGTCGATGCCGGAATTAGGCCACAACCCTACGTCGCCCGATTCGGGGAGGCTATGGCACCAGAGTTGGCAAGCTATATCCCAGCAGGGGGATGCCATACTCAAGCTGCAGCAAAGCCAATGGCAGCAGCATGCGCTCAATGCGGCACATCGCGTGGGGGAGGTAGGCTGCGGTGACTTGCCACAGGAGTTGCGTGAACAGTTGGCCGAGATTGAGGCGCGGATGAAGGCCCAGATCAATTGGCGCCGATTGCTGCGCTTGTTTGCGCATAATGCCCGCAAAACCAAGTTGAAAAATACCCTGCGCCGTCCTTCCAAGCGCTATGGCACCGTACCCGGTATCCAGGTGCAGCCGCTGCAACGTATCTTGGTGGCGGTAGATACATCAGGCAGCGTATCGGCGACGCAGCTCAGCCAGTTTTTTGATGAGATTTACTGGATTTGGCGAACGGGTGCCGAAATCATCATTGTTGAGTGCGATGTCGACATTCAGTGCCAGTACCACTATCGCGGCGAGCCTATCTCAGAGGTGAGTGGTCGTGGGGGAACCGATTTTAATGCCCCTATCAAGCTCGCCAACCAGCTACGGGTGGACGCGCTGATCTACTTTACCGATGGCGAAGCCGCTGCGCCTATTGAGCATCCGCGCATGCCCTTGCTGTGGCTTTTGCATAACCCCGCACATGATAGGGTTACTGCGCATTTAGCACCGAGCGGTCGCGTACTGACGATGACCGCCTGATCCCCTTCGGACGATGAGTTTGTTTTATTTCAGATAACCGCGATGGCCGTTACGCATCGTTATATTGCACTGCATGCTAACGTGCCGTCAGGTGATTTAATTTTGGGAGCCCCCATGAGCAAGACCGCTCTACATTATCAATTTTATGGCCAGCGCTGCGACGCACCGTCGGTCCAGAATTTTCTGGACCATTTGTTAGGCAGCCAACTTCGTACCCCTGTGTGTATTTGGGGGCGCCATGGTATAGGCAAAACCGAATTGGTGGCGCAAATAGCCAAGGCAAAAGGCATGGCCTTTCGCGATATTGCCCCCGCCCAATTTGAAGAAATGGGGGATTTGTTGGGCTTGCCGCAGCTCAAAGAGGTTGATGGCAAGAGCATCACCCAGTTCGCCCCACCGGAGTGGGTTCCCCGCGAGGACGTGCCGGGTATTTTGTTGATCGACGATGTCAACCGAGCCGATGACCGTATTTTGCGAGGTATTATGCAGCTGCTGCAAAACCACGCCTTGGTGAGCTGGGCGCTGCCGCCGCAATGGCGGATCGTGCTGACAGCCAACCCAGATGGCGGCGACTACAGCGTGACGCCGATGGATGACGCTATGCTGACACGGATGATGCATATTACCCTCGAGTTTGATCCGAAAGCGTGGGCGTGGTGGGCGCAACAAGCGGGTATCGACTCGCGGGGGATCGACTTTGTGCTGATTTACCCTGAGCTGGTGAGCGGCGCGCGTACGACCCCGCGCTCGTTGGTGCAATTTTTCAAGAGTATCGAGGGGATCGCCGATCTGAAAGCGGAACTGTCATTGGTTCATCAGCTGGCACAGTCTTGTCTGGATGAGGCCACCTCGGCGGCTTTCGTGACGTTTGTTCGACAAAACCTTAGTGCGTTGGTGAGTGCTGAAACCATTGTCTCGGCCAAGGATTTTGATAAACAGGTACTGCCGGCGATTACTCGCAGTGTGGGCAAGGACACGCCGCGCATCGATGTGCTTGCAACGCTGTGCACGCGTTTGTGCCATTATCTAAAGCAGAACCCTAAAAGCCTCAAGGGGACGGGGCTAACCAATGTCCAGCGTTTCCTGAAAATGGAATTACTGCCCCATGACCTGCGTTTGGGGCTGATGCAGGATTTAATGCAAAGTGGCGATCCTGCACTGAAGGCGGTATTGGCTGACGTTGAGTTGGCCCAGCAGTTCCTGAGTGTATCCATTGCCTAGCCGTGGTTTGTTGCTCCGGATATGAAAACGGGCCGCATTTTTCAATGCGGCCCATTTCAATACAGGGATTTACTGATTGTTTATCAGTTCATGCCGTATTTTTTCAGTTTCTTGCGTAGAGTACCACGGTTGATACCCATCATAGTTGCAGCACGAGTCTGGTTACCGCGAGTGTACTGCATGATAGTGTCAAGCAGAGGCTGCTCAACTTCAGCAAGTACTAGCTCGTACAGATCATCGACTTCCTGACCGTTTAGTTGAGCCAGGTAGTTTTTCAGCGACGCTTTAACAGAGTCACGAAGTGGCTTCTGTGTGATTTGGTCCTGTGAAGTAACAGTTGTTACTGTCAATGCTTCGGAAGTCAGATTTTGTTCGAACATATTCTGTAAGCTCTTCTCGTATTTATGCAACGTTGTCGAAGTAGCCTTGCAGCGCGTCGAGTTGCTGTTGGGCATTCTCGATTGCGTTGAAGGAGCGGCGGAACGAATCAGCTGTGGCCTGTTCTTTCAAGTACCAACCCACATGTTTGCGGGCGATGCGCAAGCCAAGAAAATCGCCGTAGAAACGGTGAAGCTCCTGAACATGACCCAGCATGATACTGCTGACCTCGTCGGTAGACGGTGCCGGCAGGTGTTCGCCAGTTGTTAAGTAGTGGTGGATTTCCTGGAAAATCCACGGACGCCCCTGCGCAGGGCGGCCAATCATCAAGCCATCGGCACCGGTGTAATCCAGTACAAAGCGTGCCTTTTCCGGTGAATCGATATCACCGTTCGCAATTACCGGAATCGAGATCGCCTCTTTCACGGACTTGATGTAATCGTATTCTGCCTCGCCTTTGTACATACAGGCTTTGGTCCGGCCATGAAGGGCCAGTGCCTGTATGCCGCATTGTTCGGCACGTTTGGCAATATCGACACAGTTTCGGTTGTCGAGATCCCAGCCGGTACGGGTTTTCAGTGTCACGGGGACATCTACAGCATCCACAACGCTGCGAAGAATATCTTCGATCAGCTCGGGGTACTGTAACAGTGCCGAGCCAGCAAGGCGCTTGTTGACCTTCTTGGCCGGGCAGCCCATGTTGATGTCGATGATTTGGGCACCGTTCTCAACACTGAACTGCGCTGCTTCGGCCATCAGTATCGGATCGCTGCCGGCAATCTGTACCGAGCGCACCCCTGATTCACCTTCGTGCACCATGCGGTTCTGGGATTTGGCGGTTTTCCACAGGTCCGGATTAGACGACATCATTTCGCTGACAGCCATCCCCGCGCCGTAGCGCAGGCATAACTCGCGGAATGGCCGATCGGTTACGCCCGCCATTGGGGCAACTATCAGCTGGTTTTTTAGTTGATATGGACCGATCTTCAAACGTCTATTCCCGACAATGCCAGTAAGGGCGCGCATTTTACGCATTTTTTCCCTTTCTGAAAAGGCCAATAATTGAGCATTTAGGTTTTGCATTACAAAACTGTACTTTTTTCAATCAATTGGCCATCAATGCAAGAGGGAAAAGTGCTTAAGCTTTGTAGCCTGAAATACGGCACCATTCTTCGCGTGCAGCGATTGGATCAAGCGTCAGCTCGTCGCCGTAGTAGCTGGCAACGTCCTCGGCCTGGCTTTCCAGAACACCGGAAATAGCCAGTAGGCCGCCGTCTTTGACCAGGCTCTTGATTACCGGTGACAGCTCGCGAAGCGGGCCGGCCAGAATGTTGGCAACCACGACATCGGCTTGGATATCGGCTGGCTGGTCTTTTGGCAGGTAAAGCTCAAGGTTGTCGGCAACACCATTGCGCTCGGCGTTGTCGCGTGAAGCCTGAATAGCCTGCGGGTCGATGTCGATACCGATAACCTTGGCCGCGCCCAATTTCAGGGCTGCGATAGCCAGAATGCCCGAGCCACAGCCGAAGTCGATCACTGTCTTGCCAGTCAGATCTTGGCCGTCAAGCCACTCTAGGCATAGTGAAGTGGTTGGGTGGGTACCGGTACCGAATGCAAGACCTGGGTCAAGCATGACGTTAACCGCGTCTGGTTCTGGAGCCTCGCGCCAGCTAGGGCAGATCCACAGGCGGCGGCCGAAACGCATTGGGTGGAAGTTGTCCATCCACTCGCGCTCCCAGTCCTTGTCTTCGATCTGCTCGATTTTGTAGGCAAAATCGTCGGCGATCAGTGGGCTGTTCTTCAGCATATCAAGGACGATATTCATATCGGTTTCTGCATCGTACAGGCCGACCACATCGGTATCCCCCCACAGGCGGGTCTCACCCGGCAGTGGTTCGAATACCGGTGTGTCCTGAGCATCCAGGAAAGTGGCCGATACGGCACCGGTCTCTTCCATCAGCATATCGCCGATGGCTTCAGCATTTTCAGCCGTTGCGTTCAGTTTGATTTGAATCCAAGGCATGGTCTATTCGCTTATGTTAGCTACGGTTCAAGGATGCGGAGTCTAGCATGAAATTTAGGCAGTGGTAAAAAGATAGCACCCGAGGGTGCTATCTGACAGTTAGGCTTGTTGCGGGGTCGAGACCCTGACCGGCCGGGCGAGGCTGCCGCCAACGAAGGCGGCAAGGCTCAGCAGCAGGGTCGGGACGATGGCGTGGACGCCGCCCAAATCAGGCTTGGCAACAGAGAGGCCGATGTAGCAGGACAGGCCCACCGCCATGGAGGCAAACGCCCCTGTGGCCGAGGCTTTTTTCCAGTACAGGCCAAGCACCAGCGGCCATAGGAATACTGCCTGCATGCCGCCGAAGGCCAGCAAGTTGAGCCAGATGATCATATCCGGCGGGTTGGTCGCGGCAACGAAGACCAGCAGCGAGAAAATGCCGGTTACCCACAGTGACAGTTTCGGCAGGCGGCGCTCGGCCTCCTCGCCCTCTGCGGCCTGGGGGTTGATGTAATTGAGGTAGAGATCCTTGAGCAGGGTCGCCGAGGCTTGGATCAGCTGCGAGTCGATGGTCGACATGATGGCGGCCATCGGGCCGGCCAGGAAGATCCCGGCGACAACCGGCGGCAGTACCGTCATCATCAGGGTCGGCATGATCTGGTCCGGGCTGGCGATATCAGGCACGATAGCTCGGCCCAGCGCGCCGGCAAGGTGCATCCCTAGCATCAGGAAGGCCACCATCGCGGTGCTGATCACCATTCCCTTGTGCAGCGAGCCGCTCGATTTGTAAGACATGCAGCGAACTGCGGCATGGGGCAGGCCGATGACGCCAAAACAGACCAACACCCAGAAGCTGAGCATGAACGGCTGGCTGAGGAAGTTGTCGGGGCCGAACGGGCTCAGCAGCGCCGGATCGATCCGGTGTAGCTCACCCATCATCTCGCCGATGCTGCCGCCGGCGTGGACGATCCCGACCAGCAGGGCAATGGTGCCGATGATCATCATGATCCCTTGGATGGTATCGGTCATCACCACGGCGCGGAAGCCGCCGATAGTGGTGTAGAGGCCGACGGTCACCGCGAACAGCATCAGGCCGTGCTGGTAGGAGAGGCCGGTGACGGTTTGCAGCAGGCGGGCACCGCCGACGAACTGGACCACCATGGTGCCGAAGAATGCTAGCAGCAGGGCCAACGAGGCGAAGATCACCACCCCGCGGTTGCGGTAGCGGGCATAGAGGATGTCGTTAAGGGTCAGTGCATTGTGGCGGCGGGCCTCGATGGCAAATTTCTTGCCGAGCACCCCGAGGGTCAGCCACGCGGCGGGCAGCTGGATCATAGCCAGCAATACCCAGCCCAGCCCCATCTTGTAGGCGGCACCCGGGCCGCCGATGAAGGAGCTGGCACTGGCATAGGTGGCAGCCAAGGTCATGGCGAGGACGAAGCCCCCCATGCTGCGGTTGCCGACGAGGTATTCGTTGAGGAAGCCGTTGCTATTGCTGCGGCCGCGTCGTGAATAGAGCGCCACGGCAAATACTGCCAAAAGGTATAGGACAAGAGGGATCAGCAGCTGACTATTCATTATGGCTCTCCTGCTCGATATCAAGCGGCATGTCGCGGTAGAGGTACTTGACCATCAGGCCGCATAGCACGGTGAATACGACCGGGCCGACGATGCAGGCGAGGAGGAACCACAGGGGGAAGCCCCAGTAAAGTGATGGCATGGCATTGTCAGCCCCGGCAGGAGCAAAGGCATAGGCGGAAATATACCACCAGGCAAAATAGGCCAAGGCCAGCCCAATCGCCCATTTGGCTTCCCGATGGGCTTGGCGATAGCGCGCAGCAAGCGTTTTCATGGCAAAAAGATTCCGTTGTTAAGCTTGTTGAAATGAGCACCTAGTGCCCCATTGTGCTTAATCTTCATACAAAAAAGGTGGGGTATTGTGGCAAAACTTGGCGTGAATCGCTAGGAAATGGCTGTGAATTTAGCTGCGATGGCGCCGCAGGGGTAGGGCCCTGCATGGAGGCGGCAAGAAAAAAGGCTGCCGTGGCAGCCTTTTGTAATGGCAATCAATGCATGCCGAGTTTCTTTTCCAAATAGTGGATATTGGCACCACCGTGCTGGAAGTTCTCGTCGGCCATGATCTCCTGCTGGAGCGGGACGTTGGTTTTGATCCCGTCGATGATCATTTCGCTCAGGGCGTTCTTCATGCGGGCAATCGCCACGTCACGGTTCTCGCCGTAGGTGATCAGCTTGCCGATCATCGAGTCGTAATGAGGTGGCACGGTATAGCCCGAGTAAATATGCGACTCCCAGCGTACGCCCATGCCGCCAGGGGCATGGAAGCGCTCGACCTTGCCCGGTGAAGGCAGGAAGCGGACTGGGTCTTCGGCATTGATACGGCACTCAATGGCATGGCCCTTGATCTTGATGTCATCTTGGGTGAATGACAGCGGCTGGCCGGCTGCAATGCGAAGCTGCTCTTTGATCAGGTCAACGCCGGTCACCATCTCGGTCACTGGGTGCTCAACCTGAATACGGGTGTTCATCTCGATGAAGTAGAACTCGCCGTTTTCGTACAGGAATTCGAACGTACCCGCACCGCGGTAGCCGATTTCGATACATGCACGGGTACAGCGCTCACCGATGTACTTGCGCATCTCCTCGGTGATGCCCGGTGCCGGTGCTTCCTCGACCACTTTCTGGTGGCGACGCTGCATCGAACAGTCGCGCTCGCCAAGGTGGATCGCACCGCCCTGGCCGTCGGCAATCACCTGGACTTCGATATGGCGAGGGTTCTCGAGGAACTTCTCCATGTAGACCATATCGTTGCTGAAAGCCGCCTTGGCTTCGGCACGGGTCATGGCGATGGCATTGATCAGCTCGCCCTCGCTGCGTACGACGCGCATGCCGCGACCGCCGCCGCCGCCCGATGCCTTGATGATCACTGGATAGCCGATACGCTTGGCAATGGCCTTGTTCTTGGCTTCGTCGTCGCCCAGCGGGCCGTCAGAACCAGGAACGCATGGTACGCCGGCTTTTTTCATAGCAGAGATGGCTGATACCTTGTCACCCATCATGCGGATCGTGTCGGCTTTCGGGCCAACGAAGATGAAACCTGAGCGCTCAACCTGCTCGGCAAAATCGGCGTTTTCAGACAGGAAGCCGTAACCCGGGTGGATGGCAACGGCCCCGGTGATTTCTGCCGCACTGATGATGCGAGGAATGTTCAGGTAGCTCTCGGAGCTCTTGGCCGGGCCGATACAGATCGACTCGTCAGCCAGCAGTACGTGCTTCAGATCGCGGTCGGCTGTAGAGTGCACCGCGACCGTCTTGATGCCCAGCTCTTTACAGGCACGCAAGATACGTAGGGCAATTTCGCCTCGGTTGGCGATGACGACTTTATCTAACATAATGAACCCCGATCGGTTATTCGATAATAACAAGCGGCTGGTCGAATTCTACCGCGTCACCGTCTTCAGCCAGGATGGCAACAACAGTACCGGCTTTGTCCGATTCGATCTGGTTCATCATTTTCATGGCTTCAACGATGCATAGGGTATCACCTACGTTCACCGACTGGCCGACTTCGATAAATGGCTTCGCTTCTGGGCTTGGCGCACGGTAGAAGGAGCCGACCATTGGCGACAGTACCTGATGGCCTGCTGGCGCGGCAGCAACGGGTGCGGTTTCTGCAGCTGGCGCTGCGGCAACAGGTGCTGGTGCAGCTACTGGCGCAGGGGCTGCAACAGTTTGTACCGGTGCTGCAACCTGTACGGCTGCGGTTGCGCGGCTGATGCGTACGGACTCTTCACCTTCGGAGATTTCCAGCTCAGCAATACCAGACTCTTCTACTAGCTCAATCAGTTTTTTGATCTTACGAATATCCATTTATCTTTCTCTTTATGTTCAGTTGGCGGCTGCACGCAGGCGGTTGACGGCTGCTTGCAGAGCAAAATCATAACCATCGGGCCCAAGGCCACAAATAACCCCCACTGCCTTGTCTGACAGGTAGGAGTGATGGCGGAAGGGCTCACGGGCATGGACGTTGGACAGGTGCACTTCAATAAACGGAATGCTAACCCCCAGCAACGCATCCCTGATTGCAACGCTGGTATGGGTAAATGCCGCGGGGTTGATAAGGATGAAATCAACCTTGCCGTAGGCATTATGGATTGCGTCAATCAGTACGTGTTCTGCGTTGGACTGGATGTGCTCTAGCGTCACACCGAGTTCGGTTGCCTTGGCTGTCAGATGGTCCACGATCTCGGCAAGCGACTGCTGGCCGTAGTGGCCGGGCTCGCGCAAACCGAGAAGATTTAGGTTTGGACCATTGATTAATAAAATTCGTTGATTGGTCGACATCTTGACGTTAATTCACCTGTTCTTGAGGGTTAACTCGGTAATTGTGCACGAACGTGTAAATTACCTTCCTTGTGTTCCAATTTTATCAGCCAAAGCGTGCGTGAAGTGCAATTATAGAGAATTCACAGCAAATCGCAGCAAAATACTGGTCTAATCACCACAGTTTAGAGTGAACAGCTGTACGCTGACTTAATTTTTATAAAGCGGTGGCCTATGGTTGACTATAGGCCGAATTTAGCACTATGCGTGAGTTATGTGGTGGGGGCAACCTCTTGTCGGGGATGAGGTTATCAGAGTTGGCGGTGGATCAAAAAAGCCGCTTGTAAGCGGCTTTTTTGCTGAGAGTTATAGGACTTTTTGCTTCTCGGCGATGAGTTTATCGACCACGCTCGGATCGGCCAGCGTTGAGGTATCCCCAAGCGAGGCGGTGTCTCCGGTGGCAATTTTGCGCAGGATCCGGCGCATGATTTTGCCCGAACGGGTTTTCGGCAGGGCATCGGTCCAGTGGAGGAAGTCCGGGGTGGCAATCGGCCCAATTTCCTTGCGGACCCACTCTTTGACTTCTTTGTGCAGTTCGGCGCTTGGCACTTCGCCGTCGTTGAGGGTGATGTAGGCGTAGATAGCCTGCCCCTTGATGTCATGCGGAACCCCGACAATCGCGGCCTCGGCGATTTTGTCGAAGGCAACCAGCGCCGACTCGATTTCGGCGGTCCCCATCCGGTGGCCGGAAATGTTCAGGACATCGTCGACCCGGCCGGTGATCCAGTAGTAGCCGTCCTCGTCACGACGGGCCCCGTCACCCGTGAAATACATCCCCTGAAAGGTAGAGAAGTAGGTTTGCTCGAAGCGCTCGTGATCGCCCCATAGGGTCCGCATCTGGCCGGGCCATGAATCAATCATTACCAAGTTGCCCTCGGTAGCACCGTCGAGGATGTTGCCCATGTTGTCGACCAGTGCAGGCTGAACGCCGAAGAACGGACGGGTAGCCGAGCCGGGTTTGAGTGCCGTGGCACCCGGCAGCGGGGTGATCAGGATCCCGCCGGTCTCGGTCTGCCACCAAGTATCGACAATCGGGCAGCGGCTGTCGCCGATGGTGCGGTGGTACCATTCCCACGCTTCCGGGTTGATAGGCTCGCCCACCGAGCCCATGATCCGCAGCGAAGCGCGGTTGGTGCCAGCAATGGCTTCCTCGCCCTTGGCCATCAGGGCGCGGATGGCGGTCGGTGCGGTGTAGAGGATATTGACCTGATGCTTGTCGACCACCTCGCTCATGCGGCTGGTGGACGGGTAGTTGGGGACGCCCTCGAACAACAGGGTGGTGGCCCCGTTGGCCAGTGGGCCGTAGACCAGATAGCTGTGTCCGGTGATCCAGCCGACATCGGCGGTACACCAGTAGATCTCGCCCTCTTGGTAGTCGAAGACGTGTTTGAAGGTCATGGTGGCGTAGACCAGATAGCCCCCAGTGGTGTGCAAAACACCCTTGGGTTTGCCGGTTGAGCCGGAGGTATAGAGGATAAACAGCGGATCCTCGGCGTTCATCGCCTCGGGCTCGCAGTGGGTCGAGGCCACCGCCGTGGCGTCGTGCCACCAGACATCGCGCTCGCTGTGCCATTCGATAGCCCCGCCGGTACGCTTGAATACGATAACTTTCTCGACACTGGTCACGGCCTTGTTGGCCAGCGCATCATCGACATTTTTCTTGAGCGGGACACTGCGCCCGCCACGAACACCCTCATCAGCCGTGACCACGACCTTGGCATTGGAATCGGTGATTCGGCCGGCCAAGGCTTCAGGCGAGAAACCACCGAAGACAATGGTATGGACGGCTCCAATCCGAGTACAGGCAAGCATTGCCACGGCGGCCTCGGCGACCATCGGCATGTACAGGCAGACGACATCGCCCTTGCGCACGCCTTGGCTCTTTAGGGCGTTGGCGAATTTGCAGACCTGCTCATGCAGTTCGCTGTAGGTAAGGGTCGCATCATCGGCCGGGTCGTCACCTTCCCAGATGATGGCTGGCTGGTCGCCGCGGGTGGCGAGGTGGCGGTCGAGGCAGTTGGCCGAGACATTGAGGGAGCCGTCTTCGAACCATTTGATACTGACGTGGCCGGTATCGAACGAGGTGCTCTTCACCTTGGAGTAAGGTTTGATCCAGTCAACAATCTGGCCGTGCTCGCGCCAGAACCCCTCTGGGTTGATGACGGATTGCTGGTACATTTCGCGGTACTGTTCGTCGGTGATGTGGGCGCTGGCTGCGATATCCTGATTGACTGGATACACATGAACTTCACTCATCCTATTCTCCTTGTGCTCCGTTGGTGCCCCTTCTGGGCCGGATTCTTCTCTGTGTTATGTAGGGCACGCTAGTGCGGGTGTCTCGTTTCAGGGTTGCCCCGTGTTCTCTTTAACTTCCGACAGAACGGCGCAAGCCTCAATTAGACTTTAGGATGAGATGGTAAAAAATGTGCGTCAATCACCGCCGTTGCAGTGCGATTGCAGGGAAAAACTAGCCATCGAACATGCTTCATTTATTGATTGCCCGACCGCTAAGGCGGTGCGGATTAGGCCGCAGGCCGCGAAGGGGATGGGAGATCGCCGTGTTTTAGCCTGACGTAGATCATTGCTGCGGCAATAGCGTCTTGGAGGGCGTCGTGCCGAACCAGAACCGGCAGGCCAAGATGGCGGCTGATGGCGTCTAGGCTTAGGTCGAAGCAAGCATTGGGCAGTTGGCGCTCGAGCTGCTGGTGGTAGAGGTGGCTGACCTCGATCTGGGTATTGGGCAGCGGGAAGCCGAAATAGCGGCGGAAGTAACGATCGAGGATCGTTTTGTCATAGCGGATATGGTAGCCCACCAATGGCCGGTTGCCGATAAAGTCCAGCAGTTGGGATAGCGCGACTTTTTCGCTGACACCGTGGCGAAGATCCTGATGCCGCAGCTGATGGATGGTCACGGAGTCTGCATCGAGACTGGCAGGGGCCTTCAGGGTAATTTGTAGTGATTGGCTGGTCAGGATCCGGTTGGCTTTGATTCGGGTGGCGGCAATGGTGACCAGTTCGGCACGTTGCGGATCGAGGCTGGTCGTTTCGCAGTCGAGCGAAACCAGTTCGTCGCCTTGGTAGCGTCTGAACAAGGGACGGAAGGGGGAGCCTGCCAGTTTGTGGTACAGCCAGTAACGGTGCAGAACGTTCATAGGAAAGGCCTCGCTGTTGCCGGTTCAATCCCGGATCTGGTAGTGGTAGCCGAGCCATTGCTTGAACTTCTTGACCACGTGCAGGCTATGGCGGAGCAGGTCGCGCTCGGCCCGGCTGAGCTCCTCTAGCCGGAGGTGCTGGAGCATGCCGCCAGCGTCCTGTTCCAGCTGTTGGCGTAATCGGAGCTTGATGAATAGCTTG
Organism: Photobacterium aquae; assembly: GCF_001029445.1. Taxonomy (GTDB): domain Bacteria; phylum Pseudomonadota; class Gammaproteobacteria; order Enterobacterales; family Vibrionaceae; genus Photobacterium; species Photobacterium aquae. The sequence goes on along the minus strand of NZ_LDOT01000009.1, from coordinate 82,991 downwards.
AGGGATTCGGCGAGGTTGGACGCGGTTTGGGGCTCCAGCACCTTGCGTTCGGCGAGCTGTTCAATACGGCTGAAGGTATTGGTCACCGCCACCCCGTACTCGAGGGACAGGGCCCTGATCCCGTGGATAATGGGGAACATGCCGCCCTGCTTGATATCCAGCCCCTGCTTGCCGGCCTTGAGGTTGCCGAACAGGGACAGCGGCAACTGGAAATGCAGGGCGGGTCGGGTAAAGGCGGAAAGCAGCAATTCGTGTTCGGCCATATGCAGGTTGAGGCGTTCATGCAAGGGGGGGAGCAGCGAACGGTTACCTGCCACGGCATGGCTGTCGGCGAGGATGGCCAGTTCCATCATTGCGTTGCCGTCACCGCGACGGATCAGGGCGTCCAAGGTGTCTAGCCATTGGGACTGGGACTTGACCCATTTCGGATTGTTGACCATGACCTGCCCGGGGCACAGCGGGTAGCCCAGCTGTTGCAGGGTCTGGGTGAGTGTTGCCATCACCTGCGGTAATGCCGGCCAGTCGATGCCATCTTCGAGGATTAATGCGTTGTCTTGGTCGGTCTTGAGGATTTGCTCGCCTCGCCCCTCCGATCCCATGACGATGAGGCAGGAATGAGCGTGGAGCGGCTGCGGGACCACGAGCTGAAAGGCTTTTTCGATGATTTGTTCATTGAGCGCGGCGATCAGCTCCATCACGAACCGGGTGTGGATACCGTTATTGAACAAGGTCGCGACCAGCCTCTGCTGGCTGCTGGCAGCCACCGCCAGCTCGTCGACGGTGGTGGCGCGGGCGATGCGCAGGGTCAGGACGTGGGAGTGGGTCGAGAACAGGCTGAGAATTTGGGTTAGGCTCAGCATTCCGGCCACGTCGTCCCCCGCCATGACGGCCACCCGCTTTATCTTGTGGCGGGTCATTGCCAGCATGGCATTGAATAGATAGTCGCCCTTGGAGACGCTGACGACCGGGGTGGTGGCGACCTCTCCAACCTCTGTGTGGTGGGGCAGGCCATCAAGCATGACGGCATGGAGCAGGTTGGTTCGGGTCACGATCCCGATGCCGATGCCGTTGTCCAGCGTGACCAGGGCAGCATCCATTTTATGTTGGTGAAGCTGCTCGGTTGCGGCCTGGAGGCTGCATGCTTGCGCGAGGGTCAGGCATGGCTGGAGGTTGCCATCATCGATCCGGGTGAGGATGAACTCGGCAAGATTCTGTTGCTGCTGGGCATGTTCCAGCAGCTGTTGTCGGCGTGCCAGACTGGTGTCGAAGTAGGCGGCAAACTGATGGTTGCCACGGTAGAACTCGACGAACAGCTGGCGCGGAAGCAGGTAGCAGAGGGTATCCTCGGTAGCGACATAGCGGTGGCGGCTGGTGCCCTCAAGTTGGGCTCGGACATCGAACAGGTCATCGCTGGTGTAGTGGGCATAGATTTCATTGCTGTCGGCAGGAGAGGGGCTGCTTTCCTCGACACTGCCTTTGATAATGATATACAGCGCCTCGCAATGCTCTCCGGCTTCTATAAGGGTTTCGCCGTGGCGGAAGTAGGCGACATCAAGGGCGCCTACCAGCTGTTTCCGTTGGCTATTGCTAAGCCGGTTGAACGGGGGATGGCTGGTATCAAAGCGCTCGGTCATGGCGGCACTCCTTGCTAGCTGCTAGCGTATGGGGATAGCGATACTCCTTGCAGTGTCTGCTTCTTCGAAAGAAAAAGACAGACGACTTTAGTCTAGTCCCGCGATAAAAGGGGAAAGAACCGTGGTTGATAATTTCGTTGGGAGGCGGGGCGGTAATAGGCATAATAGCCCCGCCGTGGGCCGGAGGCCTGTCGGTATATTTCCCCTGCATCTACTCTACCAATAGGACATGGCATGTTTCGTAGTAGCCCCTTCGGCTGGACCGCACAGTATCTGGTCGGCTTTTTCTTCAATTATGGTGTCTATCTTCCTTTCTGGGCTCTGTGGCTCAGCCATCTTGGGGTCAGCCCTGCGGACATCGGCTTGCTGCTCGGTCTGGGCTTTGGCGTTCGCTGTATGGCTAACTTGGTACTTACACCGCGGATCCACAAGGTTGAGCACCTGATCCCAGCGCTGCGCGGTTTCGGTTTTGCGGCGTTGCTTAGCTGTATCGGTTATATCTACTGTGGCGGCAGCCTATGGGCACTGGTGGCGATGACGGTCATCTATAACATGATGGTCGGGCCGATAGTGCCGCTCTCCGATGCGCTGGCCAATTACTATGCCAAGGAAGGGCATCTTGACTATGGCCGTACCCGTTTGTGGGGGTCGATTGCGTTTATTGCCGGTTCGACCGTGGTGGGCGTCTTGGCCAAGGCTTACAGCCCTGCGGTTATCCCTTGGGTGGCTCTGGCCGGTTTGATGGCGGCCTTGTTGCTGTCAATGCGCCAGCCACAAGTGGTACCGGTATCCGATGCGGACAGCCATAGCCAGCCCCGCCCGGCTTTGCTGCACCTGATGCGGGATCCCAAGGTACTGCGCTTTTTGACAATTATCGCCCTGCTGCAGGGAAGCCATGCTGCGTACTACAGCTTCAGTACCATTTACTGGAAGGGCGCGGGCTACAGCGAAGATGTGATTGGTTACCTGTGGAGCTTCTCGGTGGTGGCAGAGGTGGCCGTGTTTGCGTTGAGCCAGCGGTTGTTTGCGGGGTGGAGCGTAATGGCGATGTTCCGTCTCGCGGCTGTCGGTGTTCTGGTTCGCTGGGGGATGACGGCAAGCATGATTGAGCTGCCGATCCTGGTTGCGGTTCAGGCCCTGCATGGGGTGACGTTTGCCGCGGCGCACTTGGCGACAATCCGCTATATCCAGCAGGCGGACAACAGCAAGATGGTGGCCTTGCAGGCACTTTACAACGCCTTGCCGATGGGGGCCTTTATGGCGCTGATGACCGCACTGAGCGGCTGGCTGTTCGAGTTGTGGGGCGGTGATATTTTCTGGCTGATGGCGGTGATGGGGATCCCTGCGCTGTTTATGAAGATTGAGCGCGCACCGCAGGCGGTTGCCGAGGTGAATCGCTAACAGGCCTTTCCTGCTGCTGGCTCCCCCTTGTTGCGGGTTGCCGACAAGAAGAATTGTGATCCTGCTGATTGGTCGTGGCCCGGGGTTTGGTTACACTGGGTCACATCAATAACGTGTTACCAATTTGCTAAGGATGGCATATATGGCACAAGGATGGCTTGTCGTGCCCGTGACATTGGCCTATCTCGGCCTATTATTTGGGGTTGCGTGGTATGGCGACCGCCATAAGCAGTGGCTGGCCCGATGGCGGCCATGGATCTACAGCTTGTCCATTGCGGTTTACTGCACCTCATGGACCTTTTATGGCACTGTCGGCCAAGCAAGCCGCGATGTCTGGTCTTTCCTTCCTATCTACCTTGCCCCGATCCTCGTCTTTACGCTGGGGTGGCGGATTATTGCCCGTCTGATCCTTATAGCCAAACGCGAGCACATCACCTCTATTGCCGATTTTATCGCTGCCCGTTACGGCAAGTCGCAGTGGCTGGCGGTCTGGGTGACCCTGATTGCGGTCATCGGGATTCTGCCTTATATCGCCCTTCAGCTACGGGGGATCACGCTCGGGCTTGAACAGGTTGCCCCGGCACTGGGGGAAAAACTGCTGTCCCCTGCGGGATCCGCCGCAAGCGGCGGGTCGGTCGATATTGCTTGGGTTGTCACCTTGGCATTGGCGCTATTTACGGTGTTGTTTGGGACCCGGCATATCGATGCCACCGAACACCACCGCGGGATGATGATGGCGGTGGCTTTTGAGTCCTTGGTGAAGCTGGCGGCCTTCTTGGTCGTTGGTTTTTTTGCTGTCGGCCTGTTGCTCGATGTCCCGCAGCTTGGTCAAACCGCGATAGATCTGCTGGTATGGGATACCCCAGATGTCGGTAGCTTGCTGATCCACACCTTGTTCACGATGGCGGCAATTATCTGCCTCCCGCGTCAGTTCCATACCACGGTGGTGGAAAACGAGCGGGCGCAGGATCTCCACCGGGCCCGTTGGATATTTCCTGGCTACTTGGTGCTGATGGGGATCTTTGTGATTCCGTTGGCATTGGCCGGGCAGATTTGGTTGCCAGCGATCTCGCCGGATACCTATGTGATCAACCTGCCGTTGATGCAGGGGGCGGATGGCATCGCCTTGCTGGCTTTTGTCGGCGGTACATCGGCTGCCAGCGGCATGGTGATTGTCTCGACTATCGCCTTGGCGATTATGGTTTCCAATGATTTGGTGCTGCCGTTGTTGTTGCGCCGCCTGAAAGTCACCGGACGTAACTTTCAGGCATTCTCCGGTATTTTGCTCAATGTACGGCGCGGCCTGATCCTGTTGTTGCTGCTGGCGGCATGGGGGGTCTATCGTATTCTCGGCGACATTCCCTCGCTGTCGGCGATCGGCTGGTTGTCATTTGCGGCCATTGCCCAATTCGCCCCTGCCTTGCTGGGGGGGATTTATTGGCGCGAAGGGAACAGAAACGGTGTTTACGCGGGGTTGCTGGGCGGTATTGCGATCTGGGTGGTGACTATGATGGGCCAGACTGACATGCTGGCGGGGACGTCGCAGAGCAACATCCTGCTGTGGCTGCTGATGCCGCCACGCCTACCCGGCCTTGCTGGTCTGTCGATGGTGGATTGGGGGATGCTGCTTAGTCTGGTGGTTAACCTTGCCCTGTTTGTCGGGGTATCGCTGTTGACCCGTTCGACCCTCACCGAACGGCTTCAGGCAGCATCGTTTGTTGGGGCGCCGTTACCGGAAAACGGTGATGCCAGCCTGTACCAGACCCGGGTGACGGTTGCCGAGCTGGAAATGCTGGCGGCCCGTTTTGTCGGGCGAAAGCGGGTTCGCTTGGCCTTCCAGCACTACAGCGAGCAGCATCAGGTGCTGATCCAGCCGCAGATGCAGGCTCCGGCGGGCTTGATCCGCCATACCGAGCGGGTGCTAGCCGGGGTATTCGGGGCTTCGTCGGCACGGTTGGTGCTGACCTCGGCCCTGCAGGGACGGAAGATGCAGCTCGAGGAAGTCGCCACCATTGTTGATGAGGCTTCCGAGCTGTTTGATTTTAGCCGGGGGTTGTTACAAGGGGCGATTGAGCATATTAATCAGGGTATTGCGGTTGTCGACAAGCAGTTGAGGCTGGTGGCGTGGAACCAGCGCTACCTTGAGCAGTTTACCTTTCCTGCGGGGTTGATTCAGGTCGGCAGGCCGATTGCCGAGGTGATCCGCCACAATGCCCAGCTTGGGCTCTGCGGACCTGGCGATCCCGAAGCGCATGTTGCCAAGCGGGTGGAGCACCTCAAGCGGGGAACTGCCCATACTTCCTCGCGGATCCGTGCCGATGGGCAGGTTATTGAAGTGCAGGGCAACCCGATGCCTGGCGGCGGATTTGTGATGAGTTTTACGGACATAACCGAGTTCCGCAATGCGGAGCAGGCACTCAAGGAAGCCAATGAAACCTTGGAAGAGCGAGTGCGCCAGCGTACCAGCGAGCTGGAGCTCCTCAACCGGCAACTGGTGTCGGCCACCCAGCAGGCGGAGCGTCAGGCACAGTCAAAGGGGCGGTTTCTGGCCGCGGTCAGCCATGATCTGATGCAGCCTCTCAATGCGGCGCGGCTGTTCTCGTCGTCGTTGGCCGAGGTGGCGGTGGACGGCGAGGCGGCGACACTCTCCCGCCATATCGAAAGTGCGCTCGGCGCGGCGGAAGATTTGATTGGAGACTTGCTTGATGTGTCGCGCCTTGAGGCCGGCAAGCTATCGGTTAATGTTCGTCCTTTTCGGCTCAGTGAGGTTTTCGATACCTTGAGTGCCGAATTTGGTGCCTTGGCGAAATCACAGGGGATCCAGTTTGAGGTTGTGGCCAGCAAGGCGGTGATTGAGTCCGATCCCAAGTTGTTGCGGCGCGCATTGCAAAACTTCCTGACCAATGCGTTCCGCTATAATCCGCGTGGTCGGGTGGTGCTGGGGACTCGTCGGCGTGGGCAGCGGCTGCAGATCGAGGTGTGGGACAACGGTCCGGGGATCCCTGAAGAGAAACAGGCGCATATTTTTGAGGAGTTCACCCGGATTGAGCAGAGTACCGCTGAGCACGGGTTGGGGCTCGGGCTGGCGATTGCCCGTGGCATCAGCCGGGTGCTGGACCATCCATTGTCGCTGCGATCATGGCCGGGACAGGGCACGGTGTTCTCGTTGTTGGTCCGGCGTGGTTGTTTGTCCGATGTTGCCGCGCCATCACAGGAGCTGGCCCCTAAGATTGCACCGCTGGCTGGCCTGAAGGTTCTGTGCGTTGATAACGAGCCGGATATTCTGATCGGGATGGAGACCTTGCTGTCGCGTTGGGGATGTGAGATCCGGCTGGCAGAAACGGTTGCGGATGCGATGGCCCGGCTTGACGATGGCTGGCAGCCTGAGGTGGTGCTGACCGATTACCATCTGGCTAATTGCCAGACCGGGTTGCAAGTACTTCAGCAGTGCAGTTTGCGGTTGGGGCCGATATTTCGCGGGGTGGTGATCAGCGCCGACCGGACGACGTTGACGCGCGAGACAATCGAGGGCCGCGGCTTTACCTTTATCAGCAAGCCGGTCAAGCCGCTTAAGCTAAGGGCGTTGCTGAACAGGCAGGTTCCAACTCGGCAGGTGTAGCAGGCATTTGGCCGGGCTGCCTTCGGCGAAGGGCCGCTTTATGGGGAGCCATTGATATAACAAGGCCCGGCATTTGCCGGGCCTTGTGTTTTTCAGGGCGAGTTAGCCGAGGTGGCCGACGACCGAGATACTGCGGTTGTCGGGGATCTCGTTGAACGACAGCACATGAAGGCCGCGGGCACAGATCCGGGCATAGCGAGCCAGCAGCGGGCGTAGCTGAGGCATAACCAGAAGCAGTGCCGGATAACCGTTGAGGCGCATGTTGTCGAGCGCTTCGGGCAAGCTGCGCTGGAGTTTTTCGATAACCCCAGGCTCGAGGGTAAAGCCGTCAAGCTGGACATGGCCACCGGACTGGGCCTGGCTCAGGGCTCCGAGCAGGATGTTTTCCAGTTCGGCCGACAGGGTCAGGGCCGGGATGTCCAATCGGGCTCCGACCAGGTTGTTGAGGATCACCCGGCGCAGTACACAGCGCACATCGGCGGCCAGTAGGATCGGATCTTTGGTCAGCTCGGCCGATTCGACCAGCGAGTTGGCAATGGTCACCATATCGGTCAGCGGCACGCCGTCAACGGTTAGCTGGCGGAATACCCGCAGCAGTTGCTGGTTGGTCAGCTTCTGCTGAAGATCGTCAGAGAGCTTACCATTGAGCGAGTTGAGTCGCTCAAGGATACCGTTGACCTCGTCAGGGCCGAGAATGTCTTCGATATGGTCGTTGATCACCTTGCTGACATGGGTCGAGATAATCGTTGCGTGGTCAACCACGGTATAGCCGAGGTTGACGGCTTTGTCTTTGTCGTTTGGCGATATCCAGACCGCATCCATCCCGTAGGCCGGATCCTTGGTGATGATACCGTTGACCTCACCGTAGACCTGCCCCGGGTTGATAGCCAGCAGCTTGTCGATTTCGACATCGGCGGAAACCGCGACGGCGCCGCGTACCATAATCTGGTACTGGCAGGCATCAAGGGCGAGATCATCACGAATATGAATATGCGGGATCACAAAACCACGTTGCTCGGTCAGGGTCTTTCGGATACCCAGTAGACGGTTTAGCAGCTCGGCACCTTGCTGGCGGTCAATAAGGCTGACCAAGCGGTAGCCGACACTCAGGTTCATGGCGTGGACAAAAGGGATGTCGCTGACGACCAGCTCTTTGGTTTCCGGCTGGACGTTTTGCTCAACGATTTCCTCTGCGCGTAGCAGATCTTCGTTGTTGACCTCGGGCTCTTGGAAGGTATGCATCCGCCAGCCGGCGAAACCGACCACGGCACTGAAGCACAGGAAGGCCATGTGCGGCATGCCCGGGATCAGGCCGAGTACCAGCATGATGCCTGAAACCACGAACAAGACGGTTGGCGAAGCCAGCACCTGCCTAGAGATTTGGTCCGATAGGTTGTCGCTGTCAGCAACACGGGTCACGATAATCGCCGCGGATGTTGCAAGTAGCAGTGATGGGATCTGGGCAACCAGGCCGTCACCGATAGTCAGCAGGGCGTAGGTCTGGAAGGCATCGCCGAAGGTCAGGCCATGCTGGAACACACCAATGCTGATACCGCCGATGATGTTGATGAACAGGATCAGCATACCGGCCACGGCATCGCCGCGGACGAACTTAGACGCACCGTCCATTGAACCGTAGAAGTCCGCTTCCTTGGCGACTTCTTCACGGCGTGTCTTGGCAGCAAGGTGATCGATGATCCCGGCGTTGAGGTCGGCATCGATAGCCATCTGCTTGCCCGGCATCGCATCGAGGGTAAAGCGCGCGCTTACTTCGGAAATACGCTCACCACCTTTGGTGACCACCACGAAGTTAATGATCATCAGGATGACGAACACCACTGCACCAACTACGTAGTTACCGCCGATCACCACGTCACCGAAGGCCTGGATTACCTTACCGGCGGCATCGCCGCCGAGGTGGCCTTCAAGCAGTACCACACGGGTCGAGGCGACGTTCAGTGCCAGTCGGAGCAAGGTAGCAACCAGCAAGATGCTAGGAAATACCGAGAAATCCAGCGGCTTGCGGCTGTAGACACTGACCAGCATCACCAGCAGCGCGAGCACGATGTTGAAGGTGAACAGCATATCCAGCACCATCGGCGGGATAGGCAGCATCACCATGGCAAGGATGGTCATCAGCAGCAGCGGGATCCCGAGCTGCCCTTTGGCCAGAGCCTTGAAAACAGGGGCTAGTTTTTGTTTCATAGTCTCAGTTTATGTCCGTTAACGGCGCAGTTCCCGAGGAATTGAAATCCTTGGGAACTCAGGTTTGCTTGGTTGCCTGCCCTTGCGGTATTGCTCCATCTGGAACACGAAGGTCAGGATATGGGCAACAGCCACATACAAGGGGGCAGGGATTTCCTGCCACTCGTTGGTGGAGTAGTACACGGCCCGCGTCAGTGGAGGTACCTCTACCACTGGTATCTCATGCTGGCGGGCGATGCCCTGCATTTGCAGAGCGCTATGATCCAGAGCCTTGGCGATGACATAGGGGGCCTTCGCTTTGGTTAAATCGTATTTCAGAGCCACGGCGTAATGGGTCGGGTTAGTGATCACTACGTCGGCCTGGGGGACGGTATTGACCATCCTGCGCTGGGCCATTTGGCGTTGCAACTGGCGGATCCGGCCTTTGATTTCCGGGTTACCATCAGTGTTCTTGTGTTCCTCTTTGGCTTCCTGCTTGGTCATCTTGAGCTGTTTGGTGTAATCCCAGCTTGAATAGGGCATTTCCAATATCGCAATCACCAGCAATGCAATGCCGAAGCTGAGCAGGCCGGACAGCAGAATATCGACACTTTGAGCGATGGCACTGTTGAGCGGAAGGCGGTGGAGCGCCATCATCTTGTCTAGGTTGCTGTCGATCAGCTGGTACAGGGTACCGGCAATCAAGGTGACCTTGAGGATACTCTTGATCAGCTCCACCATCGACTTGGCCGAGAACATTCGCTTGATCCCGCTGATTGGGTTGAGCTTCGACATTTTCGGTTGTGCTGCCTTGCCAGACAGGTTCCAGCCGCCGCGAATCACATTGCCCAAGACAGAGATAGCCATCATCAGGGCCAGCATCGGGACAATCGCCTTGAGCATGATGATACCGCTGGTGCCGAGGTGAACCAGCATCATGGCCGGATCGAAGGCTGCCTCGCGGTCCAGCGAGAGATTGAGCTCGCTGACGGAGACGGACATACTGGCCAACTCGCGGGAGAACGCCCCGATAAGCAGGGCACTGCCTAGGATCAGGAGTGCAGTGACCAATTCGCGGGAGCGGGGGAGGTTACCTTCCTCCCGCGCCTTGCGGATTTTCTGTTGACTGGGCTGTTCCGTTTTGTCCTGACTACTGCTCTCACTCATCAGACGCCTCCTTCTAGGTAGCGCATCAGCTCAAGCGTTTCGCTACACAGCTGAACGAAGTTTTCCGGTATTCCGGAGTTGGAAATCAACAAGCACACCAAGCCGAGCAGCATGGTCATCGGGAAACCGAGGGCAAAGACGTTGAGCTGCGGCGCGGCGCGGTTCATCATACCGAACGCCCCGTTGACCAGCAGCATGGCGGTGACGGCCGGCAATGCCAGCAGCAAGGCGGCAGCCATCATCCAGGTAAAGCGCAGCACAAGGGTTTGCAGCGCTGCCTGACTCATGAACGTGCCGACCGGCCAGACATCGAAACTGCGGACGAAAATTTCCAGCGCGACCAGATGCCCGTCCAGCGACAGGAACAACATGAACGTATAGAGCTGGTAGTATTTACCCATCGCCGGAACACTGACCCCATTGACCGGGTCGTTCATCATCGCCATGCCCAGACCCATCTGCATGGATAGAATCTGGCCCATAGTGGTGAAGACGGCGAACAGCAATTCTAGCTGTAAGCCGAGAAGGACGCCGATCAGTACCTGCTGGCCGGCATAAATTATCGCTTGGGCTGAGAGGGGATCGACCTGTGGCATTGCAGGCATCAATGGTGCCGCGATGATGCTGATGAGCATCGCCAGCCCGATCCGGATCTGGACCGGCATACTGCTGCCACCGATGATCGGCATCGCCATCAGGGCACTGCCCAGACGAACGAACGGCCACCAGATTTGGCCGAGCCAGGCGGTAAATTCAGCTGCGGTGAAATCGAACATGGTCAGCCGATAAGGTGTGGGATATTGAGAAACAGCCGGGTAAACAGGTCGCTCAAGGTACGCAGTAGCCACGGGCCGGCAAAACCGAGCATGGCAAGGGTGATCAGCAGCCTCGGGAGGAAGCTCAGGGTTTGTTCGTTAATCTGGGTTGCGGCCTGGAATACGCTGACAACCAGACCCACAAGTAGGCTCGGTACGATAAGGACCGATACCATGCTGACAATGATCAGCAGGGCATCACCAAAAAATGTCGCTACAAATTCTGAACCCATGGTGTTCTGCTCCGGATTGGATCAGCCAAAACTGGCGCTAAGGGTACCGACTGTCATTGCCCAGCCATCAACCAGAACGAAGATCATCAGCTTGAACGGCAGCGAGATAATCAGTGGTGATAGCATCATCATACCCATCGCCATCAGTACGCTGGCGACCACAATATCGATAATGAGGAACGGGATAAACAGCATGAAGCCGATCTGGAATGCCGTTTTGAGCTCGCTCAACATAAAGGCCGGCATGAGCAGCAGAAAGTCGAGCTGGTCATAGTTGTCCGGTGTTGGTTCGTTGGCAATTCGCAGGATCTGCTCAAGGTCAGTTTCACGCGTTTGTTGAAGCATGAATGTCTTGAGCGGTGGCGTTGCGGCATTGGCAGCTTCTTGCAGGGTGATTTTGCCTGCTTGGAAAGGCACGACGGCATCTTGGTAGATGGTATTGATCACCGGACGCATGATAAACAGGGTCAGGGTCAGCGCAATGCCGATCAGAACTTTGTTCGGTGGGCTCTGCTGCAGACCAAGGGCTTGGCGCAGAATACCCAGTACGATGATGATACGGGTAAAGCTGGTTACCATCAGCAACATGGCAGGCAAGAAAGCCAGCGCCGTCATTAGCAGGAAAACCTGCAGCTTGATGCTGACTTCTTCTTGGCCGCCTGGACCACTCATACTGAGCAGTGGGATGTCCTGTGCCAGCACCGGCTGGCACAAGAGCAAAAGGCCAACGGCTAGCAAAGGACGCCATTGTTTCACTTGGCTAGCCCTTTGAGCATGTCGCCTTCGTCGACAACGTCAATCAGGCGCAGGCCGTACTTGTTGTTGACGATAACAACCTCGGCATGGCCCAGCAGTGTGCCGTTGACTTTAACATCCATCGGTTCACCGCTTAGCTTGTCGAGCTCGATAACGGTGCCCAGACCAACATTCATCAGATCGCCCACCATCAGTTCGGTGCTTGCAACTTCCAACGTCAGGTTCACTGGGATATTGCGGATAAAGCTCATGTCTTGGGCGGAACGGCCATTGGCCTCGGAAGGCATGTTCTGCTCTAGGGTACCAAGATCGATATCATCAAGGTCAATTTTCAAATCATCAATATTTTCAGACATGGGTCTACCTAGGATGGGTTAATAATGTGTTGGATCTGCAAAACGAGGCTCGCGTTGTTTTCGGCAACCCGAGCCTTGAAAAGCGGGGTACTGCCAGCTCGAACCGTTACCTGCTCCGGAAGCTCTACCGGGATGACGTCACCCGGGCGGAGATCCATGACCTGTCCCAAGTTCAAGCGACGCTCGGCCAAGGTCGAGTGTAGTCGGACTGGTGCCTGACAGATTTTCTGCTGGATACGCGCCTGTAGCTCAGGATCGGTATCGATGTCAGCGGTCTGACACTGCTGATCGCGAAGGAAGTCCAATCCGGCAAAAGGCAGTGAAATTTCCAGCCAGCCAGATTTTTGGTTGCCGATTTCGATATTGAAGCGACATACCTGGTACAGCTGGTTGTTCTGGATCGGACTGAACAGGTTCAGGGTGTTTTTGGCCTGAAGCTGGCTGTTCCAGTCGGTGATGCTGTGCCAGCTGGTTGAGAACTGGTGGAGCAATGTTGTAAAGAAGCGTTCAACCAAGCGAAGCTCGGTGTCACTGAATTCTTGGTGGCGGGCACTTGAGCGGCCGTTGCCTCCAAAAAACAGATCAACCATGTAGAACAGCAGCTCACCTTCGATGGCAATGGTGCCATGCAGGTCGTGCGGCGTCACCATGAACTCACGGTACACTGAAGGCTTCTTCAATTGCTGGAGGTACTCCTGCAATTTCAAGGTGTCTTGCTGGACCAGTTTGAAATCTGTCTTTTGGCGAAGCAGGTTATGGAAGGCATGTCGTGCCAAGCGCTCAAACTGCTTGCCGATGTTATCTATGATCGACTGTAGGGCGCCAATTCGATGCTCTGGGCTCGCCAAGTCGAAATCACGGATGTCGGCTTGGTCAGGGCTGGCAATAACTTTGCTCTTATGGGTTAGCTTCATTATCGTGACAGTTATTCTACTAGTGGTTTTTGGTTTAATACCTGACTGGCTTTATTCCTAAAGACATTCAAGGTCACGGCGCGGATGGGTGATTATAATTAAAGCAGAGATATTTACTAATTAATGTGGCAAAAAAAATTGATCTTTTGCCCAAGATTAAAATCGCTGTAATTTTTATACTCAATACGGTCAAAAAATAACCACTATCGAGTAACCATGTAATTTAGTATATTATTAATTGGAATTAGCGGCACCAAAACCAATTACCTTATTATATTACTCTGGTATTGTGGTAATGAAAATAGTTTCACTCTTATTAGTGTTTTTTCCACGAAGAGTAATTATTGCCCTATCCCTAGCGCGTCAAAAATATGGCGTCAATAAATTCGCGTTGAGGATTTATTGGCAGTTGACACTTGACCTATAGTGTTTTCTCATAGTGCACTATTTCTCTTTGGTATGGATATTATTATATTAATACCATGCCAAAATGCACCTCAAGAATGCCATAATGGAATGGCTTCCTAGAAGGTGTATGCATTAAAGTTTTTTATAATAACGGCGTGAAAAATTTATCTTGGACGATGACGTATTTTTCCCGATTTCTTTAGTGGCTAACTTATATTTGTAAGTGGGTGTGGTTGATGTATATCCAGGCGGTACTGGCATGTTTTCTATTGCTATATTCAGTTGCGTCTCAAGCAACGTTGGTTAAATGGCACAATAGCCTAGAAGACAGTACATGGACATTTACCGGTAGCGCAACTGAATGTACGTTGAGCCAGCCTGTTCAGGGCTTTGGTACTCTGTCATTTAATTTGCAAGCTGGCAAACCGTTGTCTTTCCAACTTAGCAGTAATCGCGTTAAGCAAGATACGTATTTCATTGCATTGCATGTGATGCCGCCGGCTTGGGAAAACTTCGCCCCCTTCGAGCTCGAAGGGGTGGGATCGGCAATTGTTTCCGGGATTACCAGCAAAATGGTGATTAATAATGCTGCCCCGATGTTTGAGCAGTTAATGCAGGGTCATTGGCTCAATGTGGCGATCAGTGTCGCTAGCGGTGCGGCCAATATCGAGGTCAGCAATGTGCGCTTTACCCGTGCATCAGATGAGTTTCTTGCTTGCCAGAACCGTTTGTTGCCGATGGGCTTTAGCCAAGTCAGGGACAATACCTTCTTCCTGTCCCCTTATTCTACCAAGTTGTCAGAGCTTGACCTGATGCGATTGGACGGCATTGCCCGTTATATCGAAGCCAAAGGCAACATCAAAAAGGTATTGGTTGACGGTTACATGAACAGTAACGCTCGCAACAGTATCAAGTTGCGTCAGTCAAAAGAGATTGCGGATGAACTGGCATCATTACTGATCGAGAGAGGCGTTTCGCCGAAGTTGATCAGCGTCCGGGTCCATGGTGGACGCTACCCTAAGGAGAAGGGTCAGCCAGCAGACAAGGGGCGGATTAGAGTCCGGGTCGTACAACAGTAGGGGCACAAGCTATGTGGCAAAAGAGCATTCTGCTGTTCCATCCTCGCCATGAGGCGTTGGAGCAGGTGTTGGCGTCATCGATTGCAGCAGATTTGAACATTGAGTGGGTGACTAGCCTACCTGAGTGTTTGGCAAAGGTTGCCGAGCAGCAATGGGATATGGTGCTGATCCCGGCAATTTTCGGCGAGGGTGTCGAAGCTGCTGAAATTATCCAGCAGCTGCATTGGCAGGATTGCCGCAGTGCTGTCGTTGTTCTGTCGGAAGTTCATCAGGCGGCGCAGGTGACTCGCGCCCTGAAAAAAGGTGCGATGGATTACCTGCTGTTGCCGTTTGAAGCCCATCACTTGAATCAGCTTTTGCAACGTATGGCCGTCATGAAAACGCAATCATCTCAAGTGGTTGCGGAGTCAGAGCAGAGTCGTCAGTTGTTCCAGTTAGCCCAACGGGTCGCTCAGACCGATGCCTCTGTGTTGATTAACGGCGAGAGCGGCACCGGCAAAGAGGTACTTGCCCAGTTCATTCATCGTTCTTCAGCTCGCGAAAATGGCCCGTTTGTTGCAATAAACTGTGCGGCTATTCCCGAAACGATGATCGAATCGATTTTGTTCGGTCACAGCAAGGGGGCATTTACCGGCGCAGTGAGTGCCAATGCCGGCAAGCTGGAAATGGCCAATAACGGTACTTTGTTCCTCGACGAGATCGGCGAGTTGCCGATGACGCTGCAGACTAAGCTGCTGCGGGTATTGCAAGAGCGTGAAGTGGAGCGTCTGGGCAGCCACCAGAAGATCAAACTCAATATTCGGGTGCTGGCAGCGACCAACCAAAACTTGGAAAGCGCGGTAGCGGAGGGACGTTTTAGAACGGATCTGTATTACCGTCTCAATGTTTTTCCACTGACCTGCCCGCCGCTGCGTGAGCGCCCTGAAGATATTGTGCCGCTGGCCAAGCACTTGCTGAAGTGCCATCAGCCTCAGGGGACGAGCATGTTCACCGAGGCTGCCAAGCAGCGATTGCGTGAATACCCATGGCCCGGAAACGTCCGCGAGCTAGATAACGTAGTACAACGCGCCCTGGTGATGAGCCGGGGCTGTTTGATTCGTGAGGAAGAGCTGATGCTGCCAGCCATGATGGCTACGGCATCTCAGCCGATGGCCGTGCTGGGCAATGTCGATGAAGAGACGCAACCCCTGAACTTGCAGCAAAGCCGCAAGCAGGCCGAGTTTGAGACGATCATCGCGACTTTGAAGCGGTTTAATGGCCATAGAAACAAAACGGCGCAGGAGTTGGGCGTGACCACTCGTGCGCTTCGCTACAAGATCCAAACCATGCGCGAGCAGGGGGTGGATATAGAAAAATTGCTGGCAGGTACCGACGGTACGGCCGAGCAAACCCTGATCAACTAAGCCCACATTGAGAACTGAGACCGAATAATGCAAGACAAAATCATGAACATGCAGCTACCGCTGAGCCAGATGAGCGAAATCCAGGCACAGATTCAGTTTGCAGAACCGCTGCAGATTGCGGCTAACCCTTTATCTGCCGGTGCGGATAAGCAGGTCGATTTTGGCAAGATCATTACTGATATGGTTAAGGATGTGGATCAGAAGGGCCAGCAGGCTTCTGCCAAGATGACTGCGGTTGATCTGGGACAGAGCGATGATCTTGTCGGTGCGATGGTTGCCAGTCAGACAGCAAGCCTGTCTTTTTCTGCAATGGTACAAGTGCGTAATAAGCTGCTGACAGCTTATGACGACGTTATGCGAATGCCGGTTTAAGGGGCTGTTCGGTGGCAGAAATGATTAAGCAGCGGCTAGGTAAATTGGCCAGCATGGGTAGCACAGGCATGGGCAACACGGGGATGGCCGCGCGCTCTCCGGCCTTGCGTAACCTGATGGTATTGGTATTGGTTGCCGCGATTGTAACCGCGGTTGTCGTGATCGCCCTGTGGCAGAGTAACAGCCAGTACCGGCCATTGTATGGCGAGCATGAGCAGTTTGACCGGGCACAGGTTATAGCCGTGCTTGAAGAAAACGGCATGGATTATTACATCGAACCGCAGCAGGGCCAGGTGATGGTCGAGCGCAGTTCGGTTGGCAAGGCGCGTATGGCGTTGGCAGCTGCTGGGGTAAAGGCCCAGTTGCCGACTGGTCTTGAAATTCTGGCGCTGGATGCCAGCCTAGGCACCAGTCAGTTTATCGAAAATGCCCGTTACCGCCACGGTCTGGAAGGCGAGTTGGCCCGCAGCATTATGGCGATTGATGCAGTGGGTAATGTCCGGGTGCATCTTGCTATTCCCAAGCAGACGTTGTTTGTTCGCCGCGATAAAGAGCAGGCATCAGCATCGGTGGTGATTTCTCTGTTGCCGGGCAAGCATTTGGAACCGCATCAGGTGGCTGCGATCGTCAACTTGGTTTCAGGCAGCGTGACTGACCTGCCGCCGGATCGCGTCAATGTGATTGACCAGCATGGTAACTTGCTGTCGTCGCAGGAAGGGCAGGGACACGGTGGACAGGCCAATGCCGCTTATCTGAAATACCGTGACAACCTTGAGCAAACCTACATTGATCGTGCCGCTAAGATGCTGCAGCCGATGGTGGGTCTGGATAATTTCCGAGTAGAAGTCGCGGCTGAAATTAACTTTGACCGTACTGAATCGACAGTAGAAAGCTATGCCCCAGAAGGCGTAGTGCGCTCTGAGTTCTCGTCTTATGACCGCAAAGTGGGTAAAGATGCCAAAGGTGTTCCTGGGGCATTGAGTAACCGTCCGCCGGAAGAGGACGAGGAAAAAGATCCGAATATGCAAAACGAGCGCGGTGAGTCATCGCGTGATTATTTGGTCGATCGTACTCTCAAGCATGTTAAGTACCAGCAAGGTGCGATGGAGCGACTGAGTGTATCGGTGGTGATTAACGGCAAGGCTGACAGCTACACGCCGCAGCAGCTTGACGATATCAAGGTGATGTTGGGTAATGCGCTGGGCCTGACGGCTGATCGTGGTGACAGCATCAGCATTAACGTGTTCCCGTTCAGCAAAGCGGACAATGCCGCGATTGATGCCAATCCGGAATGGTGGCTGCAGCCAATTTGGCTAGAGTACCTGCGTTATCTGCTATCGGCGATCGTGGCACTGGTGATCCTGCTGGTCGTAGTCCGTCCGTTGATGCGCCTGCTAAAGGGCAACAACACTGAAGCGCAGCCACTGGCCAAAGCAGCCAACAGCAAGACGCTGCCGGCCGCCAAGGACGGTAATGATGCCGATGCGCTGGAAAGCGAAACCGACGGCGAAGGTAAGAGCAAGGCCAAGATCAGCGCCGAAGAGGTGGTTGCGAAAGCCGTGGAAGCTGGAACGATTTCCATGAGCCCGGTGGTGGAACGAGAGAGCATTTTGGCGGATCTGCCAAGTCCTGAGACTGGCTTGGAAGTACAGTCTTCTTACTTGCAGATGCTGTCAGAGAAAGAACCCGAGCGCGTTGCGCATGTTGTAAAACAATGGATCACACCGAAAGATGCAGACAACTGAGATTAAATCGGACATTGAACAGGCAGCTATTTTGCTGCTTAGCATGGGCGAAGATGCTGCAGCGAATGTGCTGCAGCAGCTGGAGCGCGAGCAGGTACGCCAGTTGTCAATTGCAATGGCGGGGATCCCGGCGGTCAAGAAAGATCAGGCAGAAGCGGTATTCCGCCGTTTCTTTGAGGATTTTCGGACTGAATCGGGGATCTCCGGGGCATCGCGCAATTATCTGGAGCGCACCCTGAACAAGGCGCTGGGGCAGTCATTGTCCCAGCCGTTGCTGGACTCGATCTATGGTGATTCGCTCAAGCATAACTTGCAGCGTCTGCAGTGGCTGGAGCCGAACAAGCTGGCAGAACTGATCGCCGGTGAGCACCCGCAGATGCAGGCCGTGTTTTTGGCCTATCTGGATCCTGAAGTGGCGACCAAGCTGTTGGGCTTGCTGCCATCCGAAGGGCTCGATGATTTGCTGTACCGACTGGCGAACCTCAACGAGATTCACCCGGATATGATTTATGAGGTGCAGGTGCTTCTCGAGAAGTTCCTTGCTCAGGTCGGCCAACAGAACAGTACCATGATCGACGGTACCCAGAAGGCGACCGAAATCATCAACCGTCTTGAGGGCCGCCGTAGCGAGGCCGTGCTTAACGGTTTGCGTACGCTGGACCCAGAGTTGGTGAGCAAGCTAGAGGCCAAGATGTACAACTTTAGCCTGCTGCTTCGCCAGAGCGAAGAGACCTTGGACCGTCTGGTGACCGAAGCCGATCAGGACATGCTGGCGACTGCGCTCAAGGGGGCAGATGCCGAGCTGCTTGACCGTATCTTTGCCACTATGCCTAAACGTGCCGCGCAATACTTGCGCGAGGCCATTGAAGGTAAGGGACGAGTACGTATCAGCGCCGTCGAGGAAGCCCGAGATCAGTTGGTGCAGTTGCTGCGCCAGCTTGCCGAGCAGGGTGAGGTCGAGCTGCAGCTGTTCAGTGAACCGGTGGTGGAATAATGAGAAAAGATCAGTCCGTGACGGTAATTACTCCGGGATTGGGTGGTTTTCGCAACTACCACTACCCGCCGTTGGTTGATGCGCCTGACGATGACCTGTTTGGTGATGAGGGTGGTTCCTACCAGGACGAATTCAATAACGGTTTCCAAGATGGCCTGCAAAAAGGCCATGAGCAAGGTTATCAGGACGGCATGAACCAAGGGCTTCAGTCCGGTCAGGTTCAGGGGCTCGAGCAGGGCCGCCAGCAAGGCCGGCAGGAAGGTATGCAGCAAGCCAGCCAGCAAGTGGCAGGCGTGGTGCAGTCGACCAACCAGCTTATGGAGCAGATCCAGCTGGCCTTCCATCAGCATGTTCAGCAGCAGAGCGAAATGCTGTGTGATTTGGTGATGAAAGTCGCGCGTCAGGTAATTCGTGCCGAATTGGCATTGCAGCCGAGCCAGCTGGTGAATCTGATTGAGGAAACCCTCGCTCAGTTGCCCGATCACAAGCCGGATCTCAAGGTCTATTTGAATCCGCAGGACAGTCAGCGTCTGACCGAGTTGGTACCTGAGCAGGTGGCGGCGTGGAACCTGATTGCCGATGATACCCTGGCTATCGGTAGTTGCCGTGTCGTGACCAGTGACTCTGAAGCATTGGCTGACAGCGAAGAGCGATTGGCGGCGTGTATGGATGTGGTAAAGGATACTTTGTTAGCTGATGCGTAATTTATCCGAAGAACTTGCCACCAAACTGAGTATGGCCATGGATCGGGTGCCAGATGTGCCGGTGGCCCGCACCTACGGGCGTCTGGTGAGGATGGCTGGTCTGACGATGGAGGCGGTGGGATGCCGCCTGTCCACCGGGCAGCGTTGCATGGTGGAAACGGATCAGGGCGACTATATCGAAGCTGAGGTGGTGGGTTTTGACCGCAACGCCTCGGTACTGATGCCTATTCGACATGCGACGGGGTTGCGCCCGGGCAGCCGCGTGCTGCCGCTGCATGGCGACAGCAAGATCAGCGTCGGCTACGGTATGCTGGGCCGGGTATTCAATGGCCTTGGCGAGCCGCTGGACGAAAAAGGTGCTTTTACCCAAGAGCACCGGATCAACTTGCAGGGCGAGTCTATCAACCCGCTCAAGCGTCTGCCGATTTCACGTCAGCTTGATGTTGGTGTCCGTGCCATCAACGGCATGCTCAGTGTTGGCAAGGGCCAGCGTATGGGCCTGTTTGCCGGTTCGGGTGTGGGTAAGAGTGTCCTTCTGGGCATGATGACCCGCAACACGACGGCTGAAATTACCGTGGTGGGGCTGATTGGCGAGCGTGGTCGTGAGGTTCGAGAGTTCATCGAGCACTCATTGGGCGAAGATGGCATGAAGCATGCCGTGGTCATTGCCTCCCCGGCCGATGATCCGCCATTGATGCGTTTACGCGCATCGGTACTGTGTCACCGGATCGCCGAGTATTTCCGCGATCAGGGTCATGACGTGCTGCTTTTGATGGATTCGCTGACCCGCTATGCGCAGGCCCAGCGTGAGATCGCGTTGGCCGTCGGCGAGCCGCCGGCAACCAAGGGCTATCCGCCTTCGGTGTTCAGCTTGCTGCCGCAGTTGGTGGAGCGGGCCGGTAATGGTGCGACCGAGCGGGGGTCGATCACGGCTTTTTATACCGTTCTGTCAGAAGGTGATGATCAGCAAGATCCGATTGCCGATGCCGCACGAGCTATCCTCGACGGCCATATCGTTCTGAACCGAGAGCTTGCCGAGCAGGGGCACTACCCGGCGATAGATATCGAGCAGTCGATCAGCCGTGCAATGCCGCAGGTGGTGAGCCCTGAGCAGCTGTCTCAGGCACAGCGGGTCAAGCAGCTTTACAGCCGTTACCGTCAGGTTCAGGATTTGATTTCGCTCGGTGGTTACCATCCGGGGCAGGATCACCAATTGGATTTGGCCGTTCAGAGTTATCCGATGATTTGTCAGTTCCTGCAACAGAAGATGAACGAGAAGGTGACGCTGGAAGATAGTCAAATGCAGTTGTTGCAGTTGTCTGGAGGACAGTTCTGATGCGCCGGTTAGCGGTACTTCAAACCTGGCAGCGTCAGCAGGAAGGCAAGTTCGACGAGCTCAAGCAGAATCAGGGCCAGTTGCAGCAGCAATACAACGCTCACCAGCAACGCCTTGAATTGCTTGAGAGTCTGCCGGGGCAGTACTCCTTGGGTCATGGCGTGGAGACCTCGGCATTGTTGCTCAAGGGGATCGGGCGTTTCCGCCATCAGGTCGATAACTTGGTGAAGCTTCAACGTCAGGAAATGGCGTTGACGGAAGTGGAGATGCGCAGTGTCAGTACTCGGCTTGTCAACCAGCACCGTCAGGTCAAGATGGGTGAAAGTCTGATCACCAAGCGGGAGTCGGCATTGCAGTCCCGTCGTGACAAGCAGGAGCAGAAAATGTTGGATGAGCTGGCTATGCAGCGCTTTATGCGCCGCCGCTAGCGATCCATGAGCGGTCTATTGCGAACGGTTTGTGGTGTCGTGGATAAGCGGGCCGTTAGATCCCCGGCCCGTAGCAGTACTGCTGCTCGGGTTTGAGCAGTTTGTCGATCATCTGTTTGTGGCGTGCCAGCAGGCGACCGTTCTGGTTGTTGAGCTCTTGGCACTCTTGGGTCAGCTGAAATAGCTGTTGCCACAACTGTTGCCCCTGTTGACCGAGGGTGGCAGGCAGGGCTTTGAACAGGCGCTGCATCCCGCTATCATCTGGGCTCAGCCCCATTTTTTCCAGAACCTGTGTCCTTTGCTGGGCATGGCGATATAGATCCCCCATCAGAGCGTTTAGCTCGTCATTGAGCGCAGGCAAGGTACGACTGTCCCGGTTGGCCAGCAGTTGATGCTGTTGCTTGAGCTTGGCAGACAGTTGCTGGTAGCCCTTCACATCGCGAGAAAGCTCCGTCAGCAGCTGTTTGATGGCTGCACTATGGTTGCTCATTACGCATCGCCTTGGTAGAAGTCGAGCATTTTGTCAGCCAGGCTGTCGAGGTTGACGCTGTTGTCACGGCTGCGTAGTAGGGCTTTGGCCGCGGCGACTTTGTCCATGTCCACATCGCTGTGCTGGGCGGCATCATGCTTGGCCTGCTGCATTGGTGACAGGTTGTTTTTTGCCGGCGCTACGTCAGAGGCGGGTTTTGCCTCGGCTGCGCTGGTCGGCCGAAGTGTCGGCTGGGTGTTGAACGTTACTTTTCCAATCATTTTCGTTGCCTGTGTATCGGTGGGCTACGGGTCTATTTTGAACTAGCGACCACCCCTTAAGCGATCTTAAGATGAAAGAGTCAAAAAGTTGTCTCTACGATATTGGCCGACTTAACTGTCGCGGTGATGGTTTTCCCCGACGACTGGTTGCGTACCCGAATCCGCTCCCCTTTCTGTCCATCTTCTAACGCAACGCCTTTCATGCTGGCGGTAAAGCTGTCGCGCTTGGCCCTGATTGTGACCATATCGTCCCGTCTGATCAAGGTTGGCAGCTCGATCATTCTTGGGGTCAGCACGGTGCCGGCACTTAATTTCCGCTTGCTGAGCTTGCCGCTGACTTTGGCGATGGCCGTAAAGTACCCCAGCCTGAGGGATTTCAGGCTCGTTCGGCGCAGTATGAGGTGTTTGCTGCTGAGTACCTGCTCCCGATCGACATTGCGGCGCAAGGTGACCAGCGGCAGGAAAACATCTACATCGGCACGAACCCGTGTCTTCCAGTATTTCGGCTGGTGACACTCGGCGGTGACCGTCACCCGGCCTAGCGGCCGTTCGGCTCGGTTCATGCTGAGCGAGATGGGTTTTCCACAAGGGGCGGGCACGTCAATCGGCTTGATATCGATACGATAGTCCCGGCTTCCTACCGTGCGGGCATACTGGCTGACCTGCTTGGTTAGGTAGCGCTCGACTTGCTGTTGCAGCGGATGGCCTTGCACCGGAAAGGCAATACCTGACAGCAATAGGTATAGTCCGGCAAGGCCGGGTGTTCCTGTGCGGAAGTAGGAGTTCCGCATTGTGTCATTCCTGATCGTCATTTGGTGTTAAGTGCCTGATACGGCTTTAGGATAAAGTTGGCATGATAAGTGCATTAACCCGCCTTCAATGATTGGAGGCAGCGAGCTGATGGCAATCGATTTTGAACAGGCCCTGGGGGTACACCCTAATACATTGGCCTTTAGAACACAACGCGCAAAAGTGTTGGCGAGTAACCTGGCCAATGTGGATACCCCGCACTACAAGGCGCGGGATATCAGTTTCAGCCAGGCGATGGAAGAAGCGGCATCGGCATCGCGCCACAAGCACCTTGCCCGCCGTCACCAGAATGTGGAACACGAATTGATGTACCGGCTGCCGCAGCAGCCTTCACAGGATGGAAACACCGTTGAGCTCGGTGTCGAGCAGGCGGAATTTGCCGGTAATGCGATGGCATTCGAAACCAGCATGACTTTTCTCAATATGAAACTCAGCGGCCTGAAAAAGGCGATTAACGGGCAGTAAGCATGTCATTTTCAAGTATTTATGAGATTGCCGGTTCGGCCATGACGGCGCAGACCATCCGTTTGAACACGGTGGCGAGCAATATGGCCAATGCCGATGTGGTTGCAGGATCTGACGCGGAGGGCTATCACGCCAAGCGTCCGGTGTTCTCGACCGTGATGATGGATTTGGATAACGGTACGCCGGGCGCCAAGGTGAAAGTGGATTCGGTGGTGGAAAGTGACGAGCCGTTGCACCGCCGCTATGAGCCTAACCACCCGAAAGCCGACAAAGAAGGCTATGTCTTCTATTCGACGGTCAATGTCGTGGAGGAGATGGCTGACATGATGGCGGCATCGCGTAGCTTTGAGACAAACGTTGACGTAATGACCCGTGCCCGCAGCATGCAGCAAAGCATTTTGCGCCTTGGTCAAACTAGCTAGGAGAAGCAATGAGCTTAGCGCAGGTAAAAACAACGGCCCAGTACAGCCATGAGCCGGTGCATACCGCATCGGAGCAGAATGTAAAGCAAAATGGCCAGGTGCCAACCAGCAACAGTTTTCTGACCATGATGGTGGCTCAGATCAAGAACCAGAACCCGCTCAACCCGACGGACGGTACCCAGTACCTGACCCAGTTGGGGATGATGTCGGCGGTAGAGAGTCTGGAAGGGGTCAAGGTTGGTTTGGCAAACCTCAACATCGGCATGACCAACGTAGAGATGCTTCAGGCGACCAACTTGGTTGGCAAGAAGGTGTTGATGGAAGTCAACGGTGAGCTTGAAGTGAGCGAGAACCAGACGCTGGAAGGTCGCGTTAAGTTCGATAAGCCTGTCGATAAGGCCACAGTGATGGTTTACAACGACAAAGGCGAAGTGGTCGACAAGATTGAGCTTGGCCCACAAGGCTCGGGTATGTCCGAGTTCAAGATTGAGGGTGATGATCTGGGCAGTGGCGAGTATTCCTTCGAGGTCGTGGCCGAGAAGGGTGACGAGGCTTGGACCCAGAAAATGATGATTGCGGCTGACGTTGAGTCGGTCAATATTCCTGCCGATGGTGGCGCAATTCTGCTTAGCCTGAAAGGCGTGGGCACCATGTCGATGTACGACATGCGCGAAATCACAGCCTGATAATCAAATATAACAAGGAGCATACAAATGTCTATTAATGTCGGCCTGAGCGGCCTGCGCGCTACCAGTGAGCAGATGAACACCATCAGCCACAACATCGCCAACGTGAATACAGCGGGCTACAAGTCGTCACGTACCGAATTTCAGGATATCTACGCGCCGGAGTTCGGCGGTGGCCAGATGAACGGTGTTGAGGTTTCTGCGGTTCGTCAAAGTTTCGTTACCGGTACCACGACCCCGACCGGCCGTAACGGTGACCTTGCGATCAACGGCGAGGGCTTTTTCATGGTTAAGGCTAACGGCCAGAACATGTATACCCGTAACGGTGTGTTCAGCATGGATGCCGATGGTTACCTGGTAGCCAGCGACGGCAGCCGTCTGCAAGGCTATGGCGTAACTGCCACCGGCAACCTGCAGACAGGTTCGTTGAGTGACTTGCAAATCGGAACCGGTGATATGCCAGCCAAGCCAAGTAGCGATATTCAGCTGGGCCTGAACCTGGATGCGACGTCGGCGGTTATCGATCAGGCTAAATCGCCGTTCGACCCAGAAGACCCGACAACGTTCACCTCTAGCTCTACCACTACCGTTTACGACTCATTAGGTGGCGAGCATGAGATGACCCAGTACTACGTCAAGACCGGCGAGAATCAGTGGGATGTGCACTACCGTGTTGATGGCGAAAAACCAACAGCACCTACTGACGGTAAGGCTTCGTTGACGTTTGATAAAGACGGTAAGCTGACCAGCAGCAATGATATGGCGGTTTCCTTCAAACCGAAAAACGGTGCGGGCGAACTGGCGATGAAGTTGCATGTTGATGATGTTACTCAGTTTGGTAGTGAGTTCACCGTGAACAAGAACACCCAGAACGGTTATGCACCGGGTAAACTTGCGGGTTGGTACTTCGACACTGATGGTTCTGTGTATACCCGTTACTCGAACGGCCAGACTGAACAACAAGGCCAGATTGCCCTTGCGCGCTTCCCTAATCAGGAAGGTTTGCAGCAGGCGGGCGGTACCGCATGGACCCAGACGTTTGCATCGGGTGCTCCACTGACAGGTGCGCCGGGTACGGGTCAGTTAGGTGCACTGCGTACCGGTATGTACGAGAACTCCAACGTGGATCTGACCAGCGAGATGGTTGGCTTGATGTCGGCCCAGAGTAACTACCAGGCCAACGCAAAGACCATTCAGGTATCGCAGGAAATGACTCAGATCCTGTTCCAGAACCTGTAAGGCTAGCCGATGGATAAGATGATCTTTACTGCGATGTCGGGTGCCAGCCGCACCATGATGGCGCAGCAGGTTCACGCCAACAACCTTGCCAACGTTAATACGCCGGGGTTCCGTGCTGATATCGAACATGCCGATACGGTAGAGGTTCACGGCGAAGGGTTTGATACCCGAGCTTTGGTGGCAGCCCGTGCCGGTGGTACGGACTTCTCGGAAGGTACCTTGCAGCGTACTGATAACCCGTTTGATATGGCCATTCGCGGTCAGGGTTTCTTTGCGGTACAGGCTGGCGAGAATGACGAGGCATATACTCGGGCGGGTAATTTCCACCTGACTGCCGATCGCGAGCTGATGCTAGGTAACCGTCCAGTGATGGGTACTGGTGGGCCGATTGTTCTGCCGGAGTTTGCTCACCTAGACGTGGGTAGCGATGGCACGATTTCCATCGTCCCGCAGGGCGGTGGCTTGGTGCAGGAAGTTGATCGCCTCAAGCTGGTCAAGCCGGATGCTGGCAACCTGTACAAGGCGGAAGACGGCTTGTTCCGTCTCGCTGGCCAGGGCAACGCCGATGCCGATGATACGGTGACGGTTGCCTCGGGTTACCAAGAGAGCAGTAACGTCAATGCGATTGATGCGTTGGTCAGCAATATCACGTTGTCTCGGAACTTCGAATTCCAAGTCAAGATGATGAAAACGGCTGAAGAGCTGGCAACCGCCGGTAATAGAATTATTCGTGGCAGCTAACCGTTGTTGCGGGAATGTCCAGCAGCAGGTTCGCCTGCTGCTGTCTTATTAGGAGTTTCACTATGCACCCAGCATTATGGGTAAGTAAGACGGGTCTTGCAGCGCAAGATACCCAAATGCAGGTTATTTCGAACAACCTGGCTAACGTCAACACGGTTGGCTTCAAGCAAGACCGTGCGGTATTTGAAGATCTGTTCTACCAGATGAAGAAGCAGCCGGGTTCGATGGCCGACCAGCAGAACGAAGTGCCGGGTGGCCTTCAGCTGGGTAACGGTGTCCGGGTCGTGGGTACTCAGAAGCTGATGAAGACCGGCGCTTACCAGAACACTCAGGAAGCAATGGACTTGGCAATTATGGGTCAGGGTTTCTTCCAGGTAGAACTTCCTGATGGCACGACGGGCTATACCCGTAACGGCCAGTTCCACCGCAACTCAGAAGGCGCGCTGGTGAATGCCCAGGGTATGCCGCTGATCCCGGGTATCGAAGTGCCAGCCAATGCCAAGACGTTTACGGTCGGTAGCGACGGTATGGTTACCATTACCACTCAGGGTAATACAGATCCTGAGGAAATTGGCCAGATCACTGTGGTGAACTTCGCCAACCCGTCAGGCCTAGAAGCTTTAGGCGGTAACTTGTTTAGCGAAACAGGTTCGTCAGGTGCGGCGATCGAGGGCGTTGCCGGTGAAGACGGCATTGGTGCGATCAGCCAGCATACCCTGGAAGGTTCTAACGTGAGCGTGGTGGAAGAGATGGTCAATATGATCACGACCCAGCGTGCCTACGAGATGAATGCCAAAGTGGTATCAAGCGCGGATCAGATGCTGCAGTTTGTCAGCCAGTCAATGTAATAGCAGGGGCAATATGAGACAGATTTTACTACTGGCGCTCGCGATGCTTTTGTCTGGCTGTATTGCCCCAGTATCGGAAATTGTAGACAGCCAGCCGGAAGAGCATGAAGTTGATATGGCTTTTCCAGCATACAAGGTTGACCCTGACGGCAGTTTGTTCAGTGCCAACTACGGGATGGCGCTGTTTCAGGATCGTCGTGCATTCCGTATCGGCGATATCCTGACGGTTGAGCTTAACGAGCAGACCCGTTCAAGCAAGCAGGCTGGTACCAGCTTCGGCAAAACCAGCAGCGTAGGGGTATCGGCACCGACACTGGCTGGTACGCTTTACCCTAAAGGCCAGATGGCGCTTGATGCCGAGCGGGATTTTGCCGGTTCTTCATCGAGCTCCCAGCAGAACTCGCTGAGCGGCAATATCACCGTGATGGTGCAGGAAGTGCTGCCGAACGGCGTGCTGCGTATTCGCGGCGAGAAATGGCTCAAGCTAAACCAAGGCAATGAGTTTATCCGCCTGTCGGGATTGGTGCGTGTTGATGATATTGACGGCACCAACCGGGTATCATCCCAGCGCCTTGGCGATGCGCGCATTACCTATTCAGGCCGTGGTGCCTTGGCCAGTGCCAACGAGGCAGGCTGGTTGTCGCGGTTCTTTAACAGTTCATGGTTCCCAATTTGATGAAAAAGACACTATTGCTCGCGCTGACATTGCTGGTCAGCCCGGCTATGACCGCAGCCCGCCCATTGCTGAGTCTGGTTGATATCCAAGGGGTACGGGAGAACCAACTAGTGGGCTACGGCCTGGTGGTGGGCCTGAGTGGTACCGGTGACAAGAGCCAGACTAAGTTTACCTCGCAGTCGGTCAAGAACATGCTGAGCCAGTTTGGTGTTCAGCTTGGGGCGAAAGACGATCCCAAGCTGAAGAACGTGGCTGCGGTAGCGGTACATGCCACCTTGCCAGCCTTGGCGGGCAGGGGCCAGACGCTGGATATTACAGTATCGTCAATTGGTGATGCCAAGAGCTTGCGTGGCGGCACCTTGTTGCTGACGCCGCTAAAAGGTGTCGACGGCCAAGTGTATGCGATGGCCCAAGGTAATCTGGTGGTAGGCGGTGTGAACGCCCAGGGCAGCAGCGGCAGCGGTGTGACAATTAACATTCCTACCGCGGGCCTGATCCCAAACGGCGCAATCATTGAGCGTGAGATCCCGTCATCATTCCAAACTTCTTCGGAACTGGTTCTGAACCTCAAAGACCCGGATTTTGGCACGGCGCGTAAAATCGAGCGTGAAATTAACACATTGTTTGGCCCTGGTGTCGCAACAGCAGAAAGCCATGCTCGAATCAAAGTTCTGGCACCGCATGAATCGAGCCAGCGCGTTGCTTTTCTGGCGATGCTGGAGGATGTTGATATCGTACCGCATAAGGAATATGACAAGGTCGTGTTCAACTCCCGGACCGGTACCATTGTTGTCGGCAAGGAAGTGCGCGTGCATACCGCAGCGGTCAGCCACGGTAACCTGACAGTTAGCGTGATGGAGAAATCCAACGTGAGCCAGCCAAATGCGTTTGGTCGCGGCAATACAACTGTCACGCCTGAGTCGGATGTGAGTATCGATGAAGAGCGCGGTAAGGTGTTTATCTGGCCGCAGAGCGAAGGCACGACCTCGCTGCAGACCATTGTTAATGCCGTTAACAGTTTGGGGGCATCGCCGACCGACTTGATGTCGATTCTGATCGCCTTGGACGAAGCCGGAGCCCTTGAGGGCGAACTCATTGTGCTGTAAGGAGCCAACGGGATGAAAGTATCTGAATTTGAGAACCACTCCCCCCTCTACAACGATATGTCGAGCCTGCAGGCGATCAAGAGCAATCCGGATCAGCAGCAGGCGCTAGAGCAGGCGGCCGAACAGTTTGAGGCGGTGTTCTTGCAAAGCGTGCTCAAACACATGCGGCAGGCCAGCGAGGCCTTGCAGGACGAGAGCGACGACAACCCGTTCAACAGCCGCCAGCAGCAGTTCTACCGTTCGATGTATGACAGCCAGCTAGCGATAGAAATGAGTCGCCAGAAGAGCCTAGGCATTTCAGATATGCTAGTTAAGCAACTTGGGCACCACGAAGCATTTAAGCCGCAGTCGCAATTGGTCGCTATTACTGGACAAGGAACAGCCTTGGCGCCGCAAGCTGAAAACAGCTTGGCGCAGACGCCGGTCGCCCGACATCCTTTCAGCCCAGTGCAAAACTGGGCGCTGTCGGCTGGCCCGCTGGCTGAGCACATCAATAACCTAGGTGATCCAGAAGAACAATGAGTCTAATTAATATCGGATTGTCCGGCCTGAATGCATCCAACGCGGGGCTGTCTGTGACCGCCCACAACACCACCAACGTCCTGACCCCGGGTTACAGCCGTCAGCGGGTCGGTTTTGGTGCTCAGGTCAGCGGTAGCATGGGCGCTGGTGTCGGCGTGACGAGCGTCGAGCGCATGGCTGACAACTACCTTAACCAGCAGATTTACAAGCAGCGCGGTTCGTGGGGCTACAACTCCATCAGCTCGCAGTACATGCAGAAGGCCGAATCGCTGCTCAACAGCGACAGCACCAGTGTCAACACGGGTCTTGACCGTTTCTATGCGGCACTGGGTGAAGCATCGACAGCCCCGCAGGACATTGCCCACCGCCAGAGTATTATCAGCCAGAGCCAGTCTATGGTTCAGCGTTTCAATAACCTGAGCAGCCAGTTGGAAAACCAAGCCGATCAGGTCAATGGTCAGCTGGATGCCTCTATCTCTGACGCTAATACGCTGATGGCCAGCATCGCTAGCCTCAACGAAAGCATCAAGGCGAACTCGGCCAGCGGCAAGGATGTCAGCAGCTTGCTGGATACCCGTGACGAGGCGATCAAGCAGCTTTCCGGCATGATGGATGTCAACACTACCTACAATGATGACGGTACCGTGAGCCTGATGCTCGATCGTGGCCAGCCATTGGTGAACGGCACCAGTGCCAGCCAGCTAAAGAAAAGTAGCGATGGTACTTTGACTTTGCAGCGTGGTAATTCAGAACTGGCGATCGACGATAACCTAGGTGGTACCATCGGCGGCCTGATGAATTACCGTGATGGTGAGCTGAAAGATCTCCAGCGCCAGCTGGATGTAATGGCCTATAACTTTGCCACCCAGTTCAATGAAACTCACACCAAGGGCTTCGATTTGAACGGTGATGCTGGCGAAGCGGTGTTCGGTGGTGTTGATTCGATTGACGGTGCGGCCAAGAACCTGACTTTGCTGGTGGATGATCCGAAGAAATTGGCGTTCTCGTCAAAAGCCGATGAACCGGGTAACAGCGAAAACCTTGAAGCGCTTAATGATCTGCGCAATTCATCGGTGAACGTTGACTTGACCAAACTGACTGCTGAAGAGCAGGAGAAGTACGGTGATGCGGTTGGTCGCCTGAACGGCAAGTCGATTTACGAAGGTTACACAGGCCTAGTCGGTGACTGGGCGATCAAGACCGCCCAGCTTGAGGCGGATGCCAAGTCGTCAGAGTCGTTGGTCAAGCAGGCTCAGGGTGACCGCGATGCGATTGCCGGGGTGAACCTTGACGAGGAAGCAGCCAACATCATGGTGTATACCCAGATGTACCAGGCTAATGCCCAGGTTATCTCGACAGCTCAGCAGCTGTTCGATGTTACTATGTCTATGTTCCGCTAACGGGAGGCTGCAATGCGTCTAAGTACATCCCAACTTAATGATGTCATGCTGACCAGCATGCAGACCTCGACCACCGGGGTTAACAAGGCCTTTATTCAGCTTAACAGCGGCGAGAAGATGCTCAAGCCATCTGACGATCCGCTAGGTTCGGTCCAGCTGATGATGCTGGACCGCGAACAGGCAACCATTGACCAGTTCCAGAAAAACATTGCCAACCTCAAAGGGGATTTGGCTCAAACTGAATCTAATATTGATGCCAGCAACAATGCCCTGCTGCGGGTTGAGGAGCTGACCAACAGTATCCTCAATGCCAGCAACTCGACGATGGAAGGCCGCGAGGCGATCGCCACCGAGCTGGAAGGCTTGCTTGATCAGCTAACGGATATTGCCAACAGTAAGTCACCAAACGGTGATTACATGTTCTCTGGCACCAAGACCGATACTCAACCGATAGCCAAAGATCCGGCGACAGGTAAATATGTCTACAACGGTAACAGTGATCAGCGCGAGGTTCGCATTGACGAATCGATGACGGTACCTGCTAACCAGACTGCTGATTCTATGTTTTTTAATGGTGGTGATGATATATTCAACACCTTGGATCAGTTGGTGACAGATTTGCGCGATCCGGCGGTAGCGGGTGACAGCCTGACGAGTGCCGTGACTAGTGCCCAAGGTTCGATTGAATCAACCCAGAACTCGGTCAACAAAGTGATGACTGCGGTGGGTGGTCATATGAATTCGCTAGAGCGTGTTGATGGTGCCCATGAGGACAACAAGCTGCTTAATAAGAATATGATCAGCGAGGTTAAAGATCTGGATTACAGTGAGGCCATTTTGGATCTCAATACCCAGATGGCCGCATTGCAGGCAACTCAGATGACCTACAGCAAGATCCAGAATCTCTCATTGTTTAAGTTGATGTAATCGCACAGCAAGATAGGCGAGGCACCTTTGGTTAACCATATTAATTCCAGCACCGGTACCCTGCGCAGTGGTGACAGCACCCAGCTTGGCCGGGTTGCGAGCCAGCAGCCGGTTGCTCCGCTTTCGCGGGTAGTGGAAAAGAAAGAAGATTCGGCGCGGCGTCAGGGAGCCGGCAACCAGCATACATCCAGTATGCTGGTGCAAACCTCTCGCGCCCACCGTCAGGCCGCTCAGGCCGAAAGTGCCATGCAGGCACTCAAAGAAGCTAACAGCTTGTTGGGTCAGTTGCGTAACATGGCTCGCCGTTCGCTGAACGCGCAGGAAAACAAGAAAGACCAGCTCCAACAGTCGTTGCACCAACTCAAAGGCAAACTGGTTCGTTTGACCCGAGAAGCCAGTTACGGCGGTGAAGCGGTGTTGCACCATGATTTGACCCCTAAGTTGGATGGTGACACCCAGACCGAGCAGTTCTCGATCAAAGGCATGCGTCTGAATACCATGCGTCAGCAAGACGAGATCTTGCGGTTCCAATTTGAGGAAGGCCAACCTTCTTCGGTGCGCGCCAAGATTGAATCGCACCATTCGACGGATGAAATTGCGGTAGTGCTGGATAAGGCGTTTGCTCCGCGTGATATCAAGGTTGGGGTCGACCGCTACGGCGATCTGTCTTTTACGGCCCCGAAAGAGGCATGGCCGGAAATCCGCCGTGGTGTTTGGATGTCAGGGGGCGGCCAAGTTTTGCCGTCGGGCAGCCCGGTCAAGGCCAAGGTGGAAAACCGCGACAAGGGCCAGGTTGAACCGCAACAGCTAGAGTTCGGCAAGCCGCAGTCAACCCGCAAGGCACTGGCGGATATCGACCGGATGATGCAGAAGGTGGCTCAGTCGCTGGCGCAGATCGAGAAACAGCAGCAGGCTGTAGTTCAGCAGTTGGAAGAGGTCTCTCGTAGCATTACCGCCAAGTCTGGTGTGATCAACAGCGATGGCAGCATCGAGGCCAGCTGGTTGCAGGCGCCGGAAGACGTGTCGTTGTTACTGATCGACAACGCAGTACCGACCTTGTTGGCCCAAGCTAACGCGACCCGCCACAACGTCGTGGCACTGCTGGAACCGGCGGTATAACGCGCACTTTATATCTGTAGTGTAAAAATAAACGCCAAAGGGCGAGGAATAAGAAAGGGGATCACTCTTTATTGTTCCTCGCCCTTTTGTTTTGTTCTTTGCGCTGTCACGTGATCCGAACTGTTGCTGTTTTTGTGTGTTCATTTGGTATGTTCGGGTGAGATTCGCTTTGGGGTGGCATTTTCCGTAATAACGGGTATGCCTGTAGCGTATTTCTATATCGTTCTGTTTGGCTCGTCACCCTGCTTGGTTTAAATCTGTTGTCTTGCTTCCAAAAAACAGTGTCATGAAAAAAAAATGCGAAAAAGGGTTAAGTGAACAGGTTAGGGGGTCGCTTGATGGAAATAGCAAAAGCTTAACCGCCGGCAATCAAGCCGGGAGATGTTAGTCCTATATAGAGGAATCGTTCCATGTCAATGACAA
This sequence comes from Photobacterium aquae, assembly GCF_001029445.1. Taxonomy (GTDB): domain Bacteria; phylum Pseudomonadota; class Gammaproteobacteria; order Enterobacterales; family Vibrionaceae; genus Photobacterium; species Photobacterium aquae. The sequence continues at coordinate 49,309 of NZ_LDOT01000009.1, read as the reverse complement.
TCAACACTAACTTCGCATCAATGAATGCGCAGCGTAGCCTGCTAAACACTCAGGGCTCACTTAACAGCTCACTACAGCGCCTGTCTACTGGCCTACGTATCAACAGCGCAAAAGATGACGCTGCTGGCCTGCAGATTGCTAACCGTATGACTTCTCAGGTTAACGGTCTGAACGTTGCTAAGCGTAACGCTAACGACGGTATCTCTATGGCACAGACTGCTGAAGGTGCGCTACAGGAATTCACTAACATCCTGCAGCGTCAGCGTGACCTAGCGGTACAGTCTAAGAACGGCACTAATTCGCAATCAGACCGTGATGCATTGGATAAAGAATTTAAAGCACTAACTAAAGAACTGGACCGTATCATTGATACAACCACTTACGGTAAAGGCGAGAAGCTGTTTGATAAGTTGGGTGGCGATGGTGTGAACTTCCAAGTGGGTGCAGATGTTCAAACTGTTGATATGACAGCTTTAAGTGAGTCTCAAGCAAAAGAGGCTATTTCAAGCGCAATGTCAGATGCTGGATTTGCGGATGAAGCAGCAGTGACGGCTGACAAAACGCAGTTGACGGAGTTAGATGGTCTGACAGCAAATACAGCCACTGATACAGCGTTCGCTACAGAAGATGATGCTAATGCATTTCTTGATAAATACGGCATCACAGGGGTTGTTTCAACAGCATCAGGTAAAATTCAAGTAAAATTAGATGCAGCTAACATTGCTATAGCACAGAAAGGGACTGATTTTACCACAGCTCTTGAAGGATTAGTTGATACAGATGGTAAGCCTGATTTATCTGGTCTAACAGCAACTGATGGGAAATATGACCTGTCAGATTTTGAGGGTAAGGCAAAAGCCGCGGGTATTAATGCTACAGTATCTGATCCAAACGTAATTAATGTTACTCTAGAAAGCGATGATCTAAAAACAACCACTTTGGCCGATGGAATTGGTTCAGAAGATAAAGCTGGTTCAGCAATGACAAATATCGATTTGATGATTGATAAAGTGGGGGCTGTTCGTGCTGAACTTGGTGCTACGCAGAACCGCTTCCAGTCTACTATTAACAACCTAGGCAACATCGCAGAAAACATGTCTGTAGCTAAAGGTCGAATCATGGACGCAGACATCGCTGCTGAATCTGCAAACATGACTAAGCAGAACACTATGATGCAGGCTGGTATCACTGTACTGTCTCAGGCTAACCAGATGCCAAGCATGGTTTCTCAGCTACTGCGTTAATCGATTCTTCCTATCGATTTTCATTTCCGAGCGGAAGTTTTACTTCCGCTCGTTTTTTATCTGACGTCTTAAAAATTCCCTTTTTTTTTTTTAGAAAAACACCCAACTGTTTGAATGGCAGTCATTCAAATAAATGGTATGTTTTTTGCTTATTATGCCGTTGGCTCTAGCAGTGTCACGTAAGGTGTGAGCTAGCTCGGCCGGGCCATGACAGGAGAACGCCGTATGTTTATGACAGGTATTGGTTCAGGTCTCGATTTTAATGCCATGATCGAGGTGATTGTTGCCGCCGAGCGGGCACCGAAAGACAACCAGCTCAACCGCCAAGAGGCGATGAACGAAGCTGAGATGGATGCGCTGAAAGAAATTCAGAATACTATCAACAGCTTTCGCGATACAGTGGAAGACTTGAATTCCGCCACTGAGCTTAACAAGCTGAAATCGGAGTTGAGTAACAGCGATGTACTCGGTGCCAGTGTTGGCGCTGGGGCAATGGCCGGTGAATATAACTTCAACGTGACCCAGTTGGCGCAGGCGGGGCGTGATAAGTTGCTGACTGTCGAGAAAGATAGCCTGCTATCGCAAGGGGTGATTAAGTACACCACCCCTAAGGGTGAAGTCACGCTGGATATTGCGGCAGAAAAGCAAAAGCTCAGCCAGGCGCAGGCGGATAAGAAAGACGCCTATATTAACGACAAGCTGACTGATATTGCCAACAAGAACAATATCGAGACTGATCCGGCGAAAAACCCGAATTGGAAAGACGAAGCCAAAGCCAAGTTGGCTGAAGACAAAGATGCCCAAGAAGCTTTTGACAAGGGCGTTGCCGAATTCGATAAGAAAATTGATCGCCTGAACAATCATGGGATGTCAATTGAAGAGGTGCAGATAGCGCTCAATAACCATGAGAATGCCGATGGTGCCAAGGTCTCGCTGGTGCAGACCGATGGCAAGGTGACCATGGTGCTCAATGCCAAAGATACCGGAACGGCTAATGCTAACCAGATGTTATCTGTGACGGGGATGACAGCGGTCAAGCTGGATGATACCGGCAATGTGGTGATGCCGCCGCCGACAATTACTGATATGGGAACATCCCTTCAGGCCGCCAAAGACGCCAAGGTAGTGTTGGGTGAAACAGATGCTGATGGTAAACCGATTAACGGTGCGATTGAGCTGACATCTGCCACCAACAAGATGGAAAATGTACTCGACGGTTTGACCTTGACCTTGAAAGAGCCAGGTAAGGTAACCGTTAAGGTGGCTCGCGACGAGGCCGGGGTCAAGGACACGGTCAAGAAGTTTGTCGACAGCTACAACAAGGTGATGGAAACCGTCAACACCTACACCAAGTCGAGCGAAGAGCAAGCTGCGGCTCTATCTGGTGATGCCGGTGTGCGCTCTATGGTGTCGCGCTTGCGCGAAGTGATTTCGGCTGAATACAGTGCCTCGAGTTTGGAAACGCTTTCGCAGTTGGGGATCACTACTACCGTCAGCGGCACACTGGAAATAGACCAGACCAAGATGGATAAGGCGCTGGAAGATAACTTCAATGAAATCGCCAACTTGTTCATGGGTGATCCGCTGGATGACAGCAAGCCGGGCATGATGACCAATATGCTGACGGTGCTTGATGATTACCATAAAAACGGTGGTTTGTTTGATGTTCGTCAGGACCGTTTGGATGCAGATAATAAGCGCATTATTGAAGAGCGTGAACAGCTTGATCTTCGGATGGAGGCCAAGACGGTATCGCTGCGTGATTACTATGCCAAGATGGATAGCCAGATCGCTCAGATGAACCAGACCCAGAACATGATGATCAGCATGTTGATGTAAGTCTTGTTTTTGGCCGGGTAGCGATACCCGGCTTTGTAGTTTGGAAAATACGCGTCAAATCATAGAATACGAAAGATAGAACCATGATGAACCAAGAAGGCTTGGGTGCCTACCAAAATGCCCAGAATAATGCCCAGGCGGCCTCTGCCAGCCCGCACCGTTTGATCCAAATGCTGCTTGAAGGCTTGTTGGATAACCTCAGCCGCGCTCGTGGTTTTATGGAGCGAGGCCAGATAGCCGATAAGGGGCTGACCATTTCCAAGTGCCTCGACATTCTTAACGGCCTGAGCTCGGTGCTCGACGAAGAGAAGGGCGGTGAAGTGACCCAGGAGATGTTCCGTCTGTACGATTACTGCGGTCGTCGTCTGTTCGAAGCCAATATTAATAACGATGTGGCAGGGATCGATGAAGTCACTCGCTTGATTACTGATATTCTCGAAGGTTGGGTGGTGCTCAAGCCTGAGAATGTCAAAGTGGGTGCTGCGCAGTGAAGCGACCTACTGTGAGCCGTATTGATCAGCAGTTGGCGGCGATGTTGATGCGGATGCAACAGGCCCTGAATGCCGGAAACTGGGATCAGCTGGCCGAGCTTGATGCCAAGCTGCAACAGGCTCTGCCAAAAATACAGGGACGCCGCTCCGAGCCGGATATTCAACACCAACTGCGTCAGCTCAATGCGTTTTACAGTGAAATGATTGCAGCTGGAGAAACCGAAAAGGCAGCGACCCAGCGTCAAATTACTCAACAGGCCGGCAACCGCGAAGGGGTGCTGGCCTATTTGCAACACCAGTAACGGAAAATTACTATGCAAGTTTCTGTATCCTCGTCCCCTGCCGTGCCGAACAGCGCGGCACCCGCCTCGGTGCAGGCAGGTCAGGGCAATAGCGATAGCGCATCGTCGTTTGAGCAAGTTTTGCGTGAAGGGGATAACTCAGCCACTCAGTCCCAGCCTGAACAGCAAAACCTTCAGGCTCAGGCCGATGATGCCGCGCAGATGGCGGGACCTGATCGTGAGGCATTAATCAAGGAGTGGCTGCAGGGAAAAAGTCAGGCTCAGGGAGACGAGGCCGATTTGGTAGCCATGCTGGCCCAGTGGCTGGCGGCTCAGCCGGATCCCGAGCAGGCATTGCAGCAGCTTGAGCTTCAGGCGCAGCAAGGTGCATTGCCGAAGGCGCTGACAGGAGTCGTGGCCCAGTTGGGTCAGTCATTGCCGCAAGGGGAACTGGTTGCCAGCCAGCCGTTAACAGTGGGTAATAAACCATTGGCATTTCAGGCCAATAGTTTAATGGCTCAGCCAAGTCATGGTATGGCGGCGACCTCTGTCACAGAGGCTGCCTTGATAGGTCGTCAGGCTCAGCCCGAGGTGACGATTATGCCGCAGTCATTAGCCGCGGCGGCCAGTTCTGTGCCAGCTCAGCCAGCCAGCCATACACCGCAGCTGACTGAGTCATTGGGGCAACTGTTGGCTCAGGCTAATGGCCAACCAATGGTGCTTGCTCCGGCGGCAATGCCGACGGCAGGGGCTGCACCCACTCCAACCGCGATGACGGCAACGGGTAGTGAAGCCCTGCCACAGCAGTGGCAGGCCCAGGTGGATGTCAGCGAGCCGGACTGGGGGCGTGATTTGGTGGAACAGCTGCGCGCGCGAATGAGCGTGAGCAGTCAGGATCACTTGCAAAAAGCGCATGTTCGTCTCGATCCGCCAGAGTTGGGTCGGCTTGAGGTGACGGTGCGGGTTGATGGTGATAAAGCCAGTGTGCATTTCACTGCCGCCCACCCCCAGTTGCGCGAGGCGTTGGCGGCTAACGCTGACCGCCTGCGGATGGATTTCGGCATGAGTAATATGGACTTGGTAGATGTGTCGGTGTCGAGTGGCACCCAGCAGCAGAACCAATCACAGCAGCAGCCTTCAGCGGACGAAGAGCTGATTGCGACGAATGATATTGTGCCGGCGATGGGGTCAATCCCTGCCTATACGCTGGGTTCACGTTTTGAATCTATGGTGTAACCCTTAACGTTGGCCAGCATTCGGCTGGCCTGTGAGTAGTGATATGACAGAAGATGTTCAACCAAAAAAAAATAATAAATTAGTGTTGGCAGCCGTTGCTGTGCTGGTTCTAGCCCTTGCCGGTGGTGGTGGTTGGTTCTGGTGGCAGCAGTCGCAGGCTAATACTGTGGCACTCAAGCAGGCACAGGCTGCGGAAGGAGCGGCGGTACGGGTCAAAAAGCCGATTTTCCAGCCTATGACCAAATTTGTGGTCAGTGTGCAGGGTGATCAGCACTTGCATTATCTGATGCTGGAAATCGCCCTTATGGGTTATGACCAAGCGCAGATGGATTTGCTTACCGATTACACCCCGTTGATCCGTAACACGGTGATTTCTGCGGTGAGCCAGAAAGCTTATGAGGATTTAACTGCTCAGAATGCAATTCCGGCTCTCGAGGCGCAACTATTGACTGATATCCGTAATGTGATGCAGAGCATGGCTGGCAGTAGCGGCCTTGACAAGGTGTTGATCACCAAAATGGTTATCCAGTAAGGAGGCGGTGTGCAAGGCGCGCTTATTTCCCCGGCTCAAGAAGGGCTGATGGCCTATCAGCAAAGCCAGCAGGCGGTCGATCGGGCTCGAGAAGAAGGCTTGCTTCGTCGCCATGCCGGTTTGGTTAGGCGGGTGTGTCGTCATATGACGGCGCAGGTGACGTCGTTGATGACCCTTGAAGACATGGAGCAGGTCGGTCTGGTGGCATTGCTGGAGGTGATCCGCCGCCATGCCGAGCTTGACGGCGAGGCTCTGGAGCGGATAGCAGTGCAGCGGATCCGAGGGGCGATCCTCGATGATCTGCGGCGGATGGACTGGCGTTCGCGCCGGACCCGCCAGCGTGGTCACGAGATGCGGGATCATGAACGCCAACTCAGCCGCAAGCTGGGGCGGACGCCGACCGAGCGGGAGCTCGCTGATGCGCTGGACATTCCCCTCGAGGAAGTGCAGCAGCGCCGTTTGGATAACGAGGCTGAACACCTTGGTAGTTTCGAAGCGGTGATGGAGAGCGGGGAGCAGTTCTTCGGCCTGAGCTTTCAGTGTCACTCCCATGAGCGCGAGGCGCTCAAAGGGGCATTGAAGGGGGCGTTGAGCCAGTTAAGCGAGCGCGAGCAGCTGATCCTGACCTTTTATTACGAACATGAAATGAATCTTAAAGAAATAGCCTTGGCCTTTGAGGTGACGGAAGCCCGTATCAGTCAGATCCACAGTAAGGCACTTAAAACGCTAAATTCTTTGCTGGCTGATTGGCGGGAATCAGCGTAACGGAGCGCAACAATGCAAACGATCCTTGGTTTTATTATCGTCTTTGGTAGTGTAACCGGCGGTTACCTTATGGCGACCGGCAAAATGGCAGCCCTGTGGCAGCCTGCTGAATTTATTATTATTCTCGGGGCCGCTATTGGTGCCTTGGTAATTTCCAACCCATCGTATGTGATCAAGAATATCCTAACTCGGATCAAGATGCTGATGGGTAAAGGCTACAGTCAGGATTACTACAAAGCCCTGTTGGAAGTGATGTTTGAATTGCTGGAGATTATCCGTAAAGACGGTATCAAGAAGCTTGATGACCATATCGAGAATCCAGCGGGTAGCGATATTTTCAATCGTTATCCTGAAATCGCCAATTCCAATGTCCTGCTCAGTTTTATCACCGATAACCTGCGGATGATGGCGATGGGCAAAATGAACCATCATGATCTTGAAGCGGCATTGGAAGTGGAGCTACATACTCTGGAAGAAGACTTGCTGCGCCCGTCGAAGGCGATGGGCAAAGTGGGTGAGGCAATGCCGGGCTTTGGTATCGTGGCGGCGGTATTGGGTATTGTGGTAACTATGCAGAATATCGGTGGCCCGCTGACCCTGATTGGGGTGAAGGTTGCTGCGGCACTGGTGGGTACCTTCTTCGGCGTACTGATGGCCTACGGGGTGTTCGAGCCGTTGGCATCGGGCATGGCTGGTCAGGTTAAAAAAGAGATGATGGCACTGAACATGGCTGCGGCGATTTTGGTGGCTCAGGTTCAGGGCAAGCCAACCTTGTTGGCATTGGATGCTGGCCGTAAAGTGCTACATACCGAGTACAAGCCGTCGTTTTCCGAGATGGAAGGCTGGGTAGCCAAGGGGTAAGTATGGCCAACGATCACCCGATAATTATTATCAAAAAGAAAAAAGGCGGCCATCACGATGAGTCGCATGGCGGGGCGTGGAAGGTTGCCTTCGCCGACTTCGCTATTGCGATGATGGCCTTTTTTATGGTGTTGTGGATCATGGAGATCGCCTCTCAGGAAGAGCGGGAGGAGATCCAGTATCAGCTGCAGAATAGTAGCGTGTTCGACAGCATGGATAACTTGTTTGATATTCGCAACAGCCCGTTTCCTATTGACTTTGGTGGCCAGGCCTCGCCGTTTGAAAACCCTGTACAGTCTAAATTCAATGGGCCCAATGCCCTTGGCCCATCTTTGCATCAGCAATTGCCTGAAGGGGAAATTGCCGCCAATGCAGGTCGCGGTCGACAGCTTAACTCAATGCTTAAAGGGCAGTATTTGACAACGTCTCAGTTGAGTATGTTGGCAAATGAGGTGTCGCAGATGGCGGAAGCTTTGTCGGCCAGCAGTAACGTGGTATTAGAGCTGGTTCCGCAAGGTCTGCGGATTTTGATTCAGGACACCGATCATCATTCGATGTTTAGCCGCGGCAGTGCGGTGATTACGCCGTTTTTTGAAGATATGCTGTTCGAACTGGCACCGATGCTGGGGCAAATCAAGAACCGTTTGGTGATAAGTGGGCATACCGATAACACTCACTACCGCTCGAAAACCTATAGTAACTGGAACTTGTCTGGTGATCGCGCTTTGGCCGCGCGCCAATTTATGGTGGACACCGGACTGCCGCCAGAGAATGTGATGCAGGTGGTGGCGATGGCCGAGCGGATGTTGATTGACGAGAAGCACCCGACCAGTGGCCAGAACCGCCGAATCGAGATCATGGTATTGACCCCAGAGGCCGATGCTCAATTGGCAATGTTGTTCGGTAAGGGGGGATCACAGCAGCTATCTCAATCACAAGCCCCACACCACCAAGGCTTGGCTCTTGAACAGGCTCGCCATTTTGCAGAAACAAATCAGCCAGTGTCTCGACTAGATGTGATGGTAAATTAAGATGAAAAGAAATCACGCCGTAGTATCACCGCAGACTATTGTTACACCAAAGTTTTATTCGGATTTTAGGTGTATAGCTGATAAGTGTGAAGATAATTGTTGTTATGGCTGGAAGATAAACATTGATAAGCCAACTTATCAATTTATGACCCAAAAGAGTATTTTCCGTAACGAAGCAAAAGAAATTTTTGTTCGCACACCAGGCCAAAAAACTTATGCATCAATTAAGCTAGATGAGCAAGGTTTTTGTAGTCTGCGTGATGAAAATGGGCTATGCCGGGTTCATAAAGAACACGGTCCGGATCGTTTGTCGATAATTTGCCGAACCTATCCGCGCTTGACGCACGTGCGGGGTAATCAGATCCAACGCTCACTGACTCTCTCTTGCCCTGAAGTGGCGCGCAAGGTGTTGCTTGACCCAGAGGCGATGCAGTTTGAGTTTGCGACAGAACTGAAAAAAGGATATATCGCGCCGACTTATAATCCTCCATGGTATCTGGATCTCATCCGCGATTTGTTTTTGCAACTGCTGGGGGATGAGTCAATGTCACTCGACAAGCGATTGTTTATCATTGGTATGGTGCTCAATCGTCTGGAATCAGTAGAACAAGATCAAGAGGCTCAGCAGGCGGCACTGGCTCAAATAATTGATGAGGTGGTGAGCGGTGATATTGGCATTTATTTCGATACGATGCCGACAACGACGGGTTTTAATGTTGATTTTATTCTGAAGTCACTGAATGCTCAGTTTGCTTGGTCAATATTAAGGGATAAAGCGCAAACTCATCGTCGTTCAGAGCAACTGCGCGAGCGGATTCAAAATGGGGTGAGTGATGCTGGTGATGATCTTGCTCTACAGGCGCTGTGTCTGCAAACAGGGTTGAATACTCGCTATAGCGCATTTATGGATAAGCATCCATCAGTATGGGCTAACTTCTTTGTTTATCAAATGTATGACACCGATTTTCCATCTGATACGCCAGCCACTCAATTTCGCAAGATATTGATGGACTATGTGTATCTGCGTGGCGTGTTAGCGTTGATAGGTGCCGGTAAAGAGCTGGGTATCGATGATATGTCATTGGTGTTTAGTACTTATTATCGCAGCCGTCAGCATGGTTCGCGTATCGATGATATTTATCAGGGATTGGCGAATAAATTGGAAGTTAATGAAGCCATGCTTCCTCTGCTGCTGTTAAAGGCTGTGTGATATTTACCTTCTAATTCAATCTTTAAGAAAATAGCGGTGTGACGTTCAAGCGATCTGCTATTTCTTTTTGGCGACATAAAATGGACAGTACTTTAAATGAAACAAATTGAATTAATCCCGCAGTTTGTCGAGCGTTTTTCCTGCGCGACTGATCGTTGCGAAGATCATTGCTGTCAAGGCTGGAATATTTACTTCGATAAGCCAACTTACCGTTTTCTTACTGAAAAGAGCGTGTTTAAAGATCGGGCACAGCAGGCATTTATCAAAAAGCCCAAGACTAATCTTCCAATGGCTGAAGCCTATGCAATGATTAAGTTTAATGAGAAAGGTTTCTGTCCGTTTCGTGACGCTCAGGGCTTGTGTGATGTACATAAACATTATGGTCATCAACGGTTAGCAAAAATTTGCCAAAGTTATCCGCGTGTAGATACAGTGCGCGGCGATCGGATTGACCGTGGTTTGACCTTGTCATGCCCAGAAGCGGCCCGTCAGGTACTGCTTAATCCTTCAGCGATGTCGTTTAGTGAGAAGGTCCGCTTCACAGCAGTAAAGCCAGCAGTCTACCGTACCCCGTTTTATTATCAGGAACTGCGTCAATTGTATGTTGATGTACTGTTGATGGAAGGAGTTTCTCTGGAATCGCGTCTCTATATGCTGGGTATGACTCTTAAGTTACTTGATGAAAAGAAAGATGACGAGCAGGCGTTCCAGCAAACTTTGAATTTTTGTATTGACAGTATTGTTGACGGCAGTTTTCTGGCGATGTTTGAGCAAAGCGGTACCATGCTTGATATGCATGCGACCTTTTTGATCCGTTTGTATAATGCAAGATTGGCCATGGGCGTTAACGATAATTATGAGCATGTCGTAGCTCGAATCAAGCAGGTTCACACTCTGCTTGATCAGACTCTTGGTCAAGCAGAGTGTGATGCTGAAGCCCAGCAGGCTATTTTACTAAAAGGTTACCAAGGTCATTATAGTGACTATGTTGAGTCAAATTCGCATGTGTGGGTGAACTATTTCTTGCATGGTATGTACATGGCTGATTTCCCTGCGAAGGATTTTTATAAAACATTTTCTGAACAGGTGATTGATTTCTTTATGCTGCGCGGCGCGTTGATGGCAATTGGTTCATCCCGTGAATTGGTTGATGATGATGTGATCCTTGTAGTGCAGAGCTATCACCGATCGCGCAGTCACACGGAGAATGTTTCCATCGTTATCAATAGATTAATAAATAATCACCTGCAGATTGACGAGGCCATGCTTCCTTTGTTGTTGCTGAAAGTCGCGTAGCGTATGTCTGCGGTGTATAATCGCGCGCCTTGCTTGATAGAGAATGCGCTACGGTGTGAAGCCCGATGGCGGTTCGCGTTAGCACCTTTTTTATTAATAAATGAATTGTCAGGGCTGTGGCTCTGAATGAATGTGAGAGTAGTAGACGATGACGGTATCGGCATTGACAATCGCAGTAGATGACGGCTCAACCAACGTAAAGGTAAGCTGGATTGAGAACAACCAGCTAAAGACCATTGTGTCACCAAACTCATTCCGCAAAGATTGGAAGAGTGCGGCTCTGCGCCGCGACAAGCAGGTGTACAACTACACGGTTGGCACGACCAAGTACACCTATGATGCAACGTCGGACAAGGCGCTGGAAACCACTCATGTGGATTACCAGTACGATGACCTAAACCTGTTGGCAGTACACCATGCCCTGCTGCAGACCGGTCTGAAGCCATGCCCTGTATCACTGGTTGTTACCCTACCAATTACCGAGTACTACGATCCGGAAGATTGTCAGCGTGACGAAGCCAACATCGAGAAGAAGCGCCAGAACCTGATGCGCGAGATTTCCCTGAACAAGGGCGAGCTGTTCGAGATCGTTGATGTGCAGGTGATGCCTGAAAGCGTACCGGCGGTACTGTCTACGCTGCTTAACTCTAACTGCAACGAGTTCACCCGTTCGCTGGTCATTGACTGCGGCGGTACGACGCTGGATATGGGCGTGGTTGTCGGTGAGTTCGACGACGTGTCTGCGGTATACGGCAACAAGGAAATCGGCGTATCTATGGTCACTGACTTGGCGCGCAAAGTACTGGCCGCTGCCGACAGTGATGCGAGCTACTTGGTGGCCAACGAGCTGATCAAGCGCCGTCACGATGTGGAATTTGTCAAAGAAGTGGTTAACGACGAATCCCAAATCGATGCGATTCTGACGAAGATCGAGAACAAGGTTGCCGAGCTTGGCAATGCCGTTGCTATCGAGGCGAAGAAATTTGCCAAAAACCCTAACCGTGTTTACCTGGTTGGTGGCGGTGCCCCATTGATTTACCCTGCGGTTAAAGAAGCGTATGCAACCTTGGGTGAGCGCGTGGTGCTGATCAACGATTCGCAGTCGGCCTTGGCCCGCGAGCTTTGCATGTACCATGCTGAAGATCTGGATGTGAACGTTGAGCCCGAAGCCCTTGTAGAGGTTATGGATGACTAACCAACTCAAGCGGGTCAATTGTTCGCTATTTCTTGATCCTGTGAACTCGGATGCTGACCGCTATGCGGTTAGCATCATGCAGCGCTGGGTGGAAGAGCGAAAGCAACTGGTGGAAAACCCCAGTGCGGGCAAGGCCCTGCATGAGAATCTGCACAAGCACAAAGATATCTACCTTTCGGGGTTGTTTCTGCATTTGCTGAGCCCGGCCTTGACGCGCCAGTTGGCGACGGTGTTGTCACCCAGCAATGTGACGATGGCAACCTTGGGCCAGAAGCTGGAAATGTGCGGCTTGGTTTTGCCGAACAAAGGCCAGGATGCGGCAACCAGTACAGCGCGTTCGGCTGATGTCGAGCAGGAGTTGGTGCAGTTGCGCCAGACCATGATGTCGCAGTTGGCCGAGGTGAGTGATCAAGTGAGTGCGACGGCACAGGTTCAGGCTGAGACCCTGACCGATGCGATGGCACAGTTGCAGCAGCAGGCTCCGGCATCGGCAACTGCCGAGTTGGATCCGGCAGCGCTGGAGCAGGCACTGACCTCGATGAAAGGTCATTTGGTTGCCGAGCTGAGCGAGCAGATCCGGAAGGATATGGCAGCACAACTGAAGGCGCAGAGTCAGGCGGCCGAAATTGCCGAGCTGAAAGCGTTGCTGTCTGCCCAGAACCAGCTGATCCGTGCGATGCAGCACAGTGGCGTGGCGGCACCCGCCGTGGCCGCAACCCCTGCCGAGCCGGAGATGAACCTGAGCGAGCAGATTGCCAACGTACGCAAGATCAAGAAGAAAGGTTTATTCTGATTGCGAGAAGCATTGCCGAAAGGCTGTGCCTTAGCAGGAATGTACCGACAAAAAACGGAGCCAATGGCTCCGTTTTTTGTTTGTGGTTTGTCTGTGACGACACTATTTTTTCTGTTGCCCATTAGTGGTTATGGGCTTCGCCTGCGCCTTTCGGGTAGCGGATGGATTCCACCATCTCCTGCACATCATCTGGGACTTCGGCAGTGAATTTGTTCACCACAATCGAGACCATGAAGTTCAGGCACATACCCAGCGTTCCGATCCCTTCCGGGCTGATCCCGAACCACCAGTTATCCGGTGTGCTGGCTGCCGGGTTGATGAATTTGAAGTAGATAATGTACGAGGCGGTGAACAGAATACCCGTTAGCATACCGGCGATAGCCCCTTCTTTGTTCATCTTCTTGTAGAAGATCCCGAGGATGATTGCCGGGAAGAAGGAGGCTGCGGCCAAGCCGAACGAGAAGGCAACCACCTGTGCCACAAAGCCCGGCGGGTTGATCCCCAGATAGCCGGCACCGACAATGGCTACCGCGGCCCCGACTCGGGCTGCGAGCAGTTCCTGTTTGTCGGTCATATTCGGTTTGAAGCCCTTCTTGAGTAAGTCATGGGAAATTGAGGTTGAGATCACCAGCAGCAAGCCTGCTGCTGTTGACAGGGCGGCAGCGAGGCCACCGGCTGCCAGTAGGGCGACGACCCAGTTTGGCAGGCTTGCCAGCTCGGGACTGGCTAGCACGATGATGTCGCGGTTGATGTCCATTTCGTTGCGCTCGTCACCTGAGTAGAACATCTTGCCGTCGTTGTTTTTGTCTTCCCATTTGACCAATCCGGTTTTTTCCCAGTTGGTGACCCAGCTTGGTGCCTGCTCTGCCGCGACACCCTGCATCTCTGGCCCGTTGATGGTCTCGATCATGTTGACCCGGGCAAAGGCGGCGACCGATGGTGCGGTTGTGTAAAGCATGGAGATAAACAGCAATGCCCAACCGGCAGAAATACGGGCATCTTTCACGCGTGGGACGGTGAAGAAGCGGATGATGACGTGTGGTAGGCCGGCGGTGCCGACCATCAGCGCGGCACAGATGAAGAAGACATCCACCATGCTTTTCGAGCCGTCGGTATAGGCAGTAAAGCCAAGCTCGGTGGTCAGGCCGTCGAGTTTATCCAGCACATAGGTTTCCGAACCGTTGATAGTGGATCCCAAACCCAGTTGTGGGATCGGGTTGCCGGTGATCATGATCGAGGTGAAGATCGCCGGAACCAGGAAGGCAAAGATGAGGACGCAGAATTGGGCGACTTGGGTATAGGTGATCCCTTTCATGCCGCCAAGTACGGCGTAGAAGAAGACGATCCCCATCCCGATGATGATCCCCATATTGATGTCGACCTCGAGGAAGCGGGCGAACACCACCCCGACGCCGCGCATTTGGCCAGCGACGTAAGTGAAGGAAACGAAAATGGCACAGAAAACGGCGACCATACGCGCTGTTTTCGAGTAGTAGCGCTCACCGATGAAGTCTGGCACGGTGAACTGGCCGAATTTGCGCAGGTAGGGGGCAAGGCAAAGCGCCAGCAATACATAGCCGCCGGTCCAGCCCATCAGGTAGACCCCGCCGTCATAACCGACAAACGAGATAATACCGGCCATAGAAATAAAAGAGGCTGCCGACATCCAGTCGGCAGCGGTTGCCATGCCGTTGGCGACCGGATGGACGCCGCCACCGGCGACATAGAACTCGCTGGTTGAGCCGGCCCGGGCCCAGATCGCGATGCCGATGTAGAGGGCGAAGGTGATGCCTACCAAGATAAATGTCCACGTTTGGATTTCCATTAATTGCCCCTTAGTCTTCCTGTACGTTGAACTTACGGTCGAGTGCATTCATACGCACTACGTAGACAAAGATCAGTGCTACGAAAGTGTAGATGGCTCCTTGTTGGGAGAACCAGAACCCGAGCTTGAAGCCTGCAAATTGAATACTGTTGAGGGGCTCGATGAACAGGATCCCGGCTCCAAAAGAGACGAGAAACCAGATGGCCAGCAATGAGCCCATCGTTGCGAGGTTTTCTTTCCAGTAGGCCTGTGCCTGCTCCTTGGATTCAAACGCCATTGTTATCTCCTTTCATGTCGCTGCATATCAGGTTAATGAAATGTTACGAGATAACCATAACAATGATTGCGCGAGGAGGCTGTGCAACTTTAGTCGAGCGCAGGGGCGGGTATATCCCGCCTGAACTGGGCTTTTGTGAGGCAGAGCGGTGAAAATGGCAAGGTAGGGAAAGTGGCCGTTAGCCAAAGGTCTAACGCCCCAAACGGTATTTTTTACCTAGCGGGAAAAATCCATCTGCTGTAGCAGGATCACGGCTTGGGTACGGTTTTTTACCCCGAGCTTGCGGAAAATCGCCGTCATATGGGCTTTGATGGTGGCCTCTGAGACATTCAGTTCATACGCGATCTGTTTGTTGAGCAGGCCGTCTGCGAGCATGCTCAGTACCTTGTATTGTTGCGGGGTGAGAGCGGCGATACGTTTGGCCAACTCGCTGAGTTCGGTATCGTCATCACCCAGCCCGTCAGGAAAGACCGGCTCGCCGTCCAGTACTTGGTTCAGGGCGGCAATCAGTGCCCGCATATCGCTGGACTTAGGGATGAAGCCGAACGCGCCGTGGCTGCGAACCTGGCGTACTACGCTGGTTTCCTCGCTGGCAGATACGACCACAACCGGCAGGTCGGGGTATTGGTTGCGCAGCTGAACCAGGCCAGACATACCGTTGGCGCCGGGCATTTTCAGATCCAGCAGGAGCAGGTCGATATCCGGCTCTTTTTCAAGCAAGGCGAGCAGGGTATCGAGCGAATCGGCCTCGAGCAGGTTGGCGCCGCCAATTGCCATATGGACGGATTGAAACAGGGCATTGCGAAACAAGGGGTGGTCATCGGCGATGACGATGGTGTATTGATCTTCCATGGCGATACTTCATGATCCTTTTCTTACCAAACTATCATTGCCAATTGCGCAGATCAATTTGTTAACACTTAAGATCTGAGCTGGATCATCAGGAAAATAATCGTATTGATGGTTCAAGATTGCAGTAAAATGGCCGTTCAATTTTAACTTCTTGTCTTTTACGTAGGATCTAACATCGTATGCCTCGCCAGTTAACGCCTGAAATGGATGGGCAAAGCTATTTTGAGCACCAACAGCTTTATCGCCAACAACAAGGATGGAAACTCGTTTCGCTGACTTTCCTGTTTTTATTTGTGCTGGTGGCAGTAGAGGTTTTTGCCGTGCGCCAATACGAACCCGAGGGGGCTAAACTCCTGGTGCAGGTTATCGCATGCGCGGTGATGGGCGGGCTATTGCTGCTGGCAAGCCTGCGCCATCTTATCCCGTCGGTGATGCGCTGGCAGGTAATATCGTCGGTCATGGCGCTGATTTTCGGCCTTGGCTGGGCGGCGCTGTTTATGCTGCCGCTTTATGGGGGGCGCTATGAGTCGGTCGCCCTGTACAGTGACTTGTTTACCATTATCGCGGTGATCGGCTTTTTCAGTTACCGCAGTGCGACCTATTGTGCGGTGTTGCCAGTACTGGCAGCCTGGATGGTGTCGGATATGGTCGTCGCGGGCAGTATGCAGCCCTTGGTCTTTTTCACCGCGATGGTGAGGCTGACGATCGTGGTGGTGGTGCGTGAGTACCTGTTTTACTGGTTCCACTCATCGGTTTGGCGCAGTTATGAAGAGCAGCGCTTGCGCCTGGAGCTGGCCAACGTTGCATTGATCGATAACGTGACCGGCCTGCAAAATGACCGCCATTTCTCGATGATGCTCTCGCGTGAGGTGCTGTCTGCGCGGCGCCAGAATACCGCCCTGTCGGTTGTTGCGCTCTATATTGACCCGCTTCGTGAGCACGGTATGACTTACGGTCAACAGGAGGCCAAGGAAGTGCTGCGCCGTATCGGTCGCGGTTTGCGTCGGGGGGTGTTCCGCCCGCGCGATTTTCTTGCCCGTCAGGGCAATGATGAGTTTGCCCTGCTGCTGCCTTATACCAACGAGGAAGGCGCTAAGATCGTCGCAGAGCGACTGAGTGAGCAGGTCCACCTGAGCTGCGACCATACGATTCGCGAGCGATTGAAGAAGCCGGTGGCGGTGAAAGCCGTTGTGCTGGAGTGGCAGCCAGACATGAGCGAGGTGATGGTGCGCCAGTTGCTCCGGACATCGCTGGAGGCATTGCGCGAAGAGAATGCGGAAGGGGACTGTGTGCGTATCTTGGGCCACAACCTTCAGTAAGACTCAGAGAAGAGCATAAAGAAAAAGCGTCTAGAGATAGACGCTTTTTTTATATCTGCAGGGCGAGCGGCGATTATTGAGCTAGCTGGTGGTTTTGCAAATGGTCGAGGAACGGCCCGGCTTCCATGAAGCCTGTCAGGCGGGCACCGTTGATACGGTTGCCCTGCGTGTCCCAGAATTCCAACGTTGGCAGCCCGAGAACATCCATCTGCTTGAGCAATTCGATATCGGCAGGGGTATTGCGGGTGACATCAGCCTGCAGCAAAACGAACGGTTGCAGCTTTTCGGCAACAGCCGGGTCGTGGAACGTGTATTTTTCGAATTCCTTGCAGGCCACGCACCAGTCGGCATAGAAGTCTAGCATCACTGGCAAGCCCTGAGCTTTGGCATCGGCGAGTGCAAGATCCAACTCGTCGATATTGCTGATGGTTTTGAAGGTGACACTCGGGGCTGGCAGGGTCTCCGTAGTTGCCGTGCTCTTGCCGGTCAGCAGCGGGTAGAGCGGCTGTACTGACAGGAACAGGCCGACGATGGCCACGACGGCCAAGGTGCTGCTACGCCATGAAACGGTCAGTGTCTGCTTGACGTGGTAGAGCCAGCCGAAGGCGGCAACGCCCAGCAGTGCCCACAGATAAGGCATCAGGTTGTGCGGCAGGATACGCTCTAGCAGGAACAGCGGGACGGCGAGAAGGACGAAACCGAAGAAGGTTTTGACGTGGGTCATCCAGTTGCCGGCCTTTGGCAGCAGGGTATTACCGAACATCGCTGCCAAGATCAGCGGGATACCCATACCGATGGCAAGGGCGTACAGGGCAACAGCCCCGGTCAGCAGATCACCGCTCTGGGCGACATAGATCAGGGCGCCGGAGAGCGGGGCGGTGGTGCATGGCGAGCAGACTAAGCCGGAGATCGCCCCCATCGCGAAAACGCCGCCGCTATTGCCGCCTTGCTGCTTGTTGCTCAGCCCATTGAGCCATGTCTGGACGCTGCTTGGCAGTTGCAGGGTGTAGGCACCGAACATTGAGAAGGCCAGTGCAACAAACAACACGCTTAGGCCGATCAGGATATACGGATGCTGCAAGGCGGCCTGAAACTGCATCCCCGCCGATGCCACGACCAGGCCAAGCAGGGTATAGGTCAGGGCCATACCCTGAACATAGGTGAAGGCAAGGCGGAAAGCGCGGCCTTGGCTGAGTTGGCCGTTGCCAAGCACGATACCGCTTAGGATCGGATACATCGGCAGGACACAGGGGGTAAAGGCTAGGCCGATCCCTAGCGCGAGGAAGATCAGCGGCGTCCACCATTGGTCAGCCAGCTTGCTGGCAAGCTCATCCTGCTCAGATAGTGGGGGAGTGACCGTGGTATTGGGTTTGTGTGCACTTACTTTTTCAGTGCTTCCTGACAATGGCTGATTGTCGTTCTGTGTGCTTACCGCGGCCCCTGTTGCAGGGACTGCTGCTGGGGCTGAGGTGTTAGCGACTACGGCGGTCAGCGGGATCTGGCGGACTTCTGGCGGGTAGCAGAAGCCGGCCTCGGCACAGCCTTGATAGCGCACGGTCAGGGTGTCGCTGTTGGTTGCCGCATTGATCGGTACACTCAGAGTGAGGGGCTGGGTGTAGATATTGACCTTGCCGAAGAATTCGTCGTTATAGGGCTTACCCTGCGGGATATCTACCTTGCCCAGTGTGGCGTTGCTGCTACTGACAGACAGCTGGTGCTGGTAGAGGTAGTAGCCGGGCTTGATGTGCCAGTCGAGGTAAACTCGGTTGCCCTGCTGGGTGAAGTTGAAGGCGAAGGCTTCGTCGACAGTGACAAATTGGTTCTCGCTGCTGGCAAAGCCGGGCAGGTCGAAGGTATAGCCCGGCATACTGGTTAGCAGCAGGCAGGTTGTCAGGCTAACTGTAGCCAGTAGGGATAAGGTGCGGTGCACCGTGCCGTGTAGGCGCTGTAATAATGTCATCGGAACTGACTCGTCTCTGAGTGCCCGGAAACACGCCGGGCGGTATCACGAAAAGGGACCCATTGCCGCGCATCATAGCAGCAATGGGTATACCTATCACTATACTCGGTGAGACCGTGCTTTGATGGGTTTGGTTTCAACACTCAGGAAGAATGTTGGAAGGCATCCCGCATGAAGTCGATGAAGAGCCGGATATGGGCGGGGAGATAGCCCATTCGCTGGTAGAGCATATAGATAGGGCGCGGCGGCGAATGCCATTGCTCCATCATGGTGGTGAGCTGGCCGCTTGCTAGGGCATCGGTGACTACATAGTTGGGGAGGCAAGCAATACCGAGCCTATGAATGGCAGCCTGCTTGATGCTGTTGAGATCGGCAATAGCCATCCTGACCGGCGAGTTGATCCAGATAGTTTCACTTTGCCCTTTGTTAGTTAGTGCCCACTCAAATTCGGGCACGCTGGCCAGCCTGGAATGCTGGTTGAGATCGTCGGGATGCAAGGGGGCACCGAATTGAGCCAGATAATCGGGGCTAGCGACCAAGATACGCTGTGACTGGCCGATACAGGCAGCGGCAAAACTCGAATCAGCCTGTTCACCGACGCGAAAGACCACGTCGTATTGTTCGGGGCTGTAGTCGTGGTGCTGGTTCGACAGATGAGTCAGCGACAGGGTGATCTCCGGATATTGGGCCAGAAATTGGTTGAACAGCGGGGTGAGCCGATAGGTCAGCAACCCAACCGGTGCCGAGATGCGCAGAGCGCCGCGTGGATCGCTATGGCTGCTGTCGTGCAACTCGGAAGTGGCAGCCTCCAGCTCGCTTAGCAATGGCTGGCAGCGGTCGGTGTAGCTCTGTCCGAGTGGGGTCAGGGATACATTGCGGCTGTCGCGGATCACCAACTGACTGCCGAGAGTGTCTTCAAGCCGCTGGAGGCGGCGGCTGAGTGTTGTCGGGGGGATATCCAATGCACTGGCGGCTGCTCTGAAACTTCCGTGTTGGGCAATCGCAATCAGGGTGCGCAGGTCATCTAACTTCATACCATTTTTGCATCGCTGCATAACGCTTTTACCTCTATAACCGCGGTGTCTCAGCCGCTATTATGTTTTGGCAGGCTTTCCTGTCTTGCCTGCTCTGTAGCAAAAAAGAGACATGATACCGGTTCACTCGTTGGGATTGACGATTGCTCCGGACAGGGCAAATATGTTGGAATCCATATTTGTTCTTGTCTTCGCCCTAGGACGGGGCGGAGACAGTTATTTTCAAGTTTACCTATCTTTATGGTTCGCTTCCTGAACCACTCCTTCATTCTCTATTCTTTGTTTTCGGGTGTTTATCACCAAGGCCTCTTGCGTGCCTCGTATGGGCGTATTCGTATTGAGCCCCTACCTGCTTGCAGTACCGTTCGTTCTCACCCGCGATAATTGCTTTGCCATTGAATGTAAGCGTGTACTTACACACTCTTTGACTCCAGATATTACTGGATAAATCCTATATCCCCTACGCTATTTCTTTAACTGTTTTAGGGGAGGAAGGATGCTTGGCGGATAGATAAAAATAAAGCAGCTTCCCTTAAGAACATACAGTTACATCAGTGCTATCTGATTGCAAAGAATAGCAAAGAGGATGTCTAACTTGCTCTGTTAGAGCTGGTACTGGAAGCGGTGAGGCCAGATAACTTTATCTGTCTTCTATATATATGAAAAAGGCTGCCCTGAGGCAGCCTTTGAGGTTCTTGCGGTGGTTTATAGAATCATGCCACCAACAACGAAACCAAGAATAACCGATGTTGCGATAGTCACCACGCCAGGGATGAAGAATGGGTGGTTGAAGACAAGGTTACCGATACGGGTTGAACCTGTGTCGTCCATTTCTACTGCCGCAAGCAGTGTTGGGTAAGTTGGTAGTACGAACAGAGCACTTACCGCTGCGAAAGATGCGATAGCAGTTAGCGGTGCAACGCCGATAGCCAGTGCCGCAGGCATCAGGGCAGTTGTTGTTGCGCCCTGAGAGTAAAGCAGCATAGAGGCAAAGAACAGTACCATCGCCAGCATCCATGGGTAGTCTTTCAGTAGAGCGCCCGCAACTTCTTTGATGCCGTCAACGTGGCCGTTAACGAAAGTAGAACCAAGCCATGCCACACCCAGTACACACACACACGCTGTCATACCAGAGCGGAACGTTGGTGCTGATGGGATTTTCGCAGCGTCGATGCCAGTTGTGAATACGATAGCAGCAGCGGCAGCCAGCATGAATGTCATGATTGCTTCGTTACGGCCTAGGGCTGGGTTTTCGATTAGGCCAATAGAGCTTGAGATAGCCGCTGCGTAAGCAACAACAATCACGATAGCAGCCAAGAAGATGAAGGTTGCTTTCTTTGCAGAAGCAGGGATTTCACGCTTGGTTGTGCCTTGTAGTTTGATTAGGCCTTTTGCCAGACGCTCTTGGTAAACTGGATCGTCTTTTAGTTCACAGCCTAGGAAGTTAGCAACGAAAGCACCAACCATACAAGCAGCAAAAGTTGTTGGGATACAGATAGCAAGCAGCGTTAGGTAGCCCACTCCGAGCGGTTCAAGAATGCCTGAGAAGAAAACAACCGCAGCGGAGATAGGCGATGCTGTAATCGCGATTTGTGAAGCAACCACGGCAATAGACAGTGGACGAGAAGGACGGATGCCTTGCTCTTTGGCTACTTCAGCGATAACTGGAAGTGTTGAGAATGCAGTGTGGCCAGTACCTGCCATTAGGGTCATCAGGTAAGTCACGATAGGTGCGTAGAAAGTGATATGTTTAGGGTTTTTACGCAGGAAGTTCTCGGCTAGTTCAACCAGCCAGTCCATACCACCGGCGACCTGCATGGCAGCGATTGCGGTGATTACAGACATGATGATAAGGATTACGTCGATAGGGATGTAGCTTTGGCTTGTTGGCATGCCCAAAATAAGGGAAAGCACGATAACACCGGCGCCACCTGCCAGACCAATACCGATACCGCCGATTCGTGCGCCAAGGAAAATGAACGCGAGAACGACTAAGAGTTCTATTCCAACCATATGATTGTCCTGTCTTTAAAGTTAATAAATATAAAATGGGAAATCTGTAGCAAAAAATGGCGGATCTTCATCCTGAAAATCCGCCGGGTTTGTCGTTACTTATTAGTTGTAACGCTTCGCTTTATATTCTGGGTGCATTAGGTTCTGAACAGAGAAGATGTCATCTAGCTGCTCTTCGGTCAGTAGACCGCGCTCTAGGACAACTTCACGTACGCTCTTACCTGTTTCAGCACAGATCTTACCTACGATGTCACCTTCGTGGTGGCCGATGAACGGGTTCAGGTAAGTTACGATACCGATAGAGTTGAACACGAAGCTTTCGCAAACTTCTTTGTTCACTGTGATACCGTCGATGCACTTGTCGCGAAGGTTAATACATGCGTTCTTCAGCAGGTCGATTGACTCGAATAGTGCCTGACCGATTACTGGCTCCATTACGTTCAACTGAAGCTGACCAGCTTCTGCTGCGAAAGTGATGGTTGTGTCGTTACCGATAACCTTGAAGCAAACCTGGTTAACCACTTCTGGAACAACTGGGTTAACTTTTGCAGGCATGATTGAAGAACCTGCTTGCATTTCAGGTAGGTTGATTTCGTTCAGACCCGCACGTGGGCCAGAAGAAAGCAGACGTAGGTCATTACAGATCTTAGATAGTTTCACTGCAGTACGCTTAAGCGCGCCGTGAACCATTACGTAAGCACCACAGTCAGAGGTTGCTTCGATTAGGTCTTCTGCTGGTACGCAAGGAAGGCCAGTTACTTCAGCTAGACGCTGAACTGCTAGCTCTTGGTAACCTGTTGCCGCGTTCAGACCAGTACCGATCGCAGTTGCACCTAGGTTAACTTCAAGCAGAAGCTGTGCAGTGTACTGAAGGTTTTTGATTTCTTCTTTTAGAAGAACCGCGAACGCACGGAATTCCTGACCAACAGTCATTGGTACAGCGTCCTGTAGCTGGGTACGGCCCATCTTCAGGATGTCTGCGAACTCAACGCTCTTCGCTTCGAAACCTTCTTTTAGGTATTCCAGTGACTCAAGCATAGTCATGATGCTGTTGTATACAGCAACGCGGAAACCTGTTGGGTAAGCACAGTTTGTAGACTGAGACTTGTTAACGTGGTCGTTAGGGTTGACGATGTCGTATTCGCCTTTTTCCTTGCCCATAAGCTCTAGTGCAAGGTTAGCGATAACTTCGTTGGTATTCATGTTTACAGAAGTACCAGCACCGCCTTGGTAAACGTCTGATGGGAATTGATCCATGCACTTGCCTGTTTCAAGGATCACATCACACGCTTTGATGATGAACTCGCCAACTTCTGATGGGATTGCGCCTAGCTCTTTGTTAGCCATCGCAGCGGCTTTCTTAGTGAAAACCATACCGCGAACGAATTCTGGTACATCAGAAATAGTCGTCTTAGAGATGTTGAAGTTTTCAACAGCGCGAAGAGTGTGAACACCCCAGTATGCGTCTGCAGGAACGTGACGCTCACCTAGTAGGTCTTCTTCGATACGGGTTGCAACGTTGTTTACCATTGCTTCATTCTTTTCAATATCAATCATCTGAGACATAACGTAGCCTTAGTGGAATCTGCTAATAAAATTCATATATAGAGCCAATTCTGTAACCTTAGAATCCATTCCGCAGAGAGTTTGGCTAGATGATCGTACCTGACACCTATTGTATGAGGCCGATAATACTCCCCTTTAGGGGTAAAAACATAACCCAGATCACTTTTTGAAGCACACTGAAAACATTTACACTGTAATGAGATCTCTCTCACAAATTCTGTTAATAATCCATGCCCTATTTATATTGGAAAATGACCAATTATGACAATATGTGAAGTGAATGTTGTATGGGGGATGAGGGAGCTATAGTAACGGTTGGTTACGATATATGCTTATAGAGCAAAGTTGAAAATGGCCTTTTTGCTCCCATTATTACTAAACGAGGTTCGGTGTTATGTAGCAATGAGGAATCGTGCTACAGCGCTGGCCGTTATATTTCAAACTGCAAGGGGAAAACCGTGTTTCCGATTTTACTGTTTATGTTTATTGTTGTGCCGATTGTCGAAATCGCCCTGTTCATACAGGTCGGCGGATTTCTTGGGCTTTGGCCGACAGTAGGCTTGGTATTGGTGACGGCGGTAGTCGGGGCATCTTTGGTGCGCAGTCAGGGGATCGCAACCTTGCTGTCGGTACAAAACCGCTTGCAGCAAGGGGAGTTGCCCGCTCAGCAGATCGTTGAAGGGGTGATGCTGGCGGTTGCCGGTGTGCTGCTGCTGACACCGGGCTTCATGACCGATGCGATGGGGATGGCGGTGTTGCTGCCAGCGCCGCGGGCCTGGTTGGCCAAGCAGTTGATGAGCCGAGTCAAGGTTCAGGGGATGGCATCTGGAAATGGTTTCAGTGCTGGATTTGGCAACCAGCAGGGATTTGGCGGGCAGGAACCGTATGATTCAGATCCATTCCGCCATTCTGGACATGATAATGGAAAGGATCATGGTGGCGATGTGTTTGATGGTGAATTCGAACGCAAGGATGACGATCGTAAGCGAGACAATAACAATGATGACAATCCCCGCTTACATTGATTAGGCAAAAAATTGTGAATAAAAAAGACGGCCTTGGCCGTCTTTTTTTATTCATGCTGTTAATATTTAAAGTTGGTTTTTATGCCCGTTTTTACTTACATCACGACGTAATTTTAGGCCATAACAATAGGCTCCTATCCCTGCGATAGCATTGGCGAGAGCAATGCCGATAAACAGGCCTTCAGTACCATGAATATGGCGGCCAAGCCAAGCCGCAGGAAGGAGCAAGCCGAACAGCCGAAGTAGATTCCATTGCAATGCCTGTACTGATTTGTGCATGGCATTGAGTGCACTGACTAGCAGTAGGCAGACAGCCTGCAGGCCATAACTGGCCGGAACGACAATCAGGTAGTGCCAGAGCTGATGGCGGACAGCCTCATCCTGGCTAAATAAAGACGAGATCGGCCAGCTCAGCGGAACCATCATCACAAAGACCAGTAGCTGGAACAAAATGGCAAAGCGCATAGCGGTAAATAGGGCGGAAAAGGCTCGCTCGGGCTGCTTCGCCCCGAGATTCTGTGCCATGACCGGCATCAGTGCCGATCCCAATGCCATCATTACTGTGACCAGTATTGATTCTATCCGCATTGCCGCACCGTAGGCGGCGACAGACGCGGTGCCCTGTGCGGCCAGCAGGCTCATCAGCAGGGTGCCGGAAAGCGGGTTGAGGGCATTGGACAAGCCTGCAGGGGTGCCGATATGCAGGATTTGTCGCCAGTCGTGCCACAGTTTTGCCAACTGTGGCCTGGCTGCGAGCTTTTCACGGGCAATCAGTACATAGAGCGATCCGGCAAGGGCGAATGCCCAGCTGATCCCGCTGGCAATAGCCGCGCCTTTGACGCCCAGTTCAGGAAACGGGCCGGGCCCGAAGATCAGTAAAGGATCCAGTACACCATTAATTGCCCCTGCGAGGATCATGATCATTGCCGGGGTCTTGGCATCTCCGGTTGCTCGGATCGCGCTGTTGCCTGCCATCGGGATCACCAGTAGCGGGATAGTCAGATACCAAATAGACATATAGTCATGGATGACGGGCAGCAGACTGGCCTTGGCCCCGATCAGGGTAAATAGCGGCTCGATAGTCAACAGGCCAATTTGGGCGGCAATGGTGACCAAGACAATGGCAAGTAGCAGCCCGTGGGTTGTCAAACGGGCTGCCGAGCGGGTATCCCCGCTTCCTAGCAGGCGGCCGATGCTGGTGGAGATCCCGACGCTGATCCCCATCGTGATACAGTTGAGGGCAAAGGTGATCGGAAAAGTGAAACTGACCGCAGCCAGTGCCTCGGTACCGAGTAGGGAAATAAAGAAGGTATCGACCAGATTGAACATCAAGATCGCCACCATGCCGAAGATCATCGGGATAGTTAGGCGGGTCAGTACCGTCGGAATTGGGTCGGATAGTAACCCGTGTTTATCGGGTGTCGTCATTGTAGCCATCGTGATTTGAGTCGGAAATGCTCGCCTACCCTAAAGCAAAGAATGTGATCGGGCAAAAACTCTATTGCACTAAATTGAAAAAAAATCGCCATAAGACTTGGGATCTCGAAATTAGACCCAACATGTCTAGGTATTAGAGGAAGTGCAGGGCGTCGGAGCCCGTACTTTTATATTGTATGGATATTACCAAAATCAGGAGAGACGACCGATGAACATTCGTCCTTTACATGACCGAGTTATCGTTGAGCGCCAAGAAGTTGAATCAAAGTCTGCGGGCGGCATCGTTCTAACTGGTTCTGCAGCTGAAAAATCTACTCGCGGTAAAGTACTGGCAGTAGGTAAAGGCCGCATTCTGGAAAATGGCTCTGTACAGCCATTGGACGTAAAAGTTGGCGATACTGTTATCTTTGCAGAAGGCTACGGCACTAAATCTGAAAAGATTGACGGTAAAGAAGTCCTGATCATGTCTGAAAACGACATCATGGCAATCGTTGAATAATCCGATCACCTCAAATTTAGAATTAAGAAAGGAAGACTGACATGGCTGCTAAAGACGTAAAATTTGGTAACGATGCACGCGTTAAAATGCTAGAAGGTGTAAACATTCTGGCTGATGCGGTAAAAGTAACACTGGGTCCTAAAGGCCGTAACGTGGTACTGGACAAATCTTTCGGTGCACCGACTATCACTAAAGACGGTGTTTCTGTTGCGCGCGAAATTGAATTGGAAGACAAATTCCAGAACATGGGCGCACAGATGGTTAAAGAAGTAGCGTCTCAAGCGAATGACGCTGCTGGTGACGGTACTACAACAGCAACAGTACTGGCTCAGGCTATCATCAAAGAAGGTCTGAAAGCGGTAGCTGCTGGCATGAACCCGATGGATCTGAAGCGTGGTATCGACAAAGCTGTTGTCGCAGCTGTTGAAGAGCTGAAGACTCTGTCTGTACCTTGTGCAGATACCAAGGCGATTGCTCAGGTAGGTACAATTTCTGCTAACTCTGATGCAACCGTCGGCAACATCATCGCAGAAGCGATGGAGCGTGTTGGCCGTGATGGCGTGATCACTGTTGAAGAAGGCCAGGCACTGCAAGACGAGCTTGATGTTGTTGAAGGTATGCAGTTTGACCGCGGTTACCTGTCTCCTTACTTCATCAACAACCAAGAAGCGGGCAGTGTTGATCTGGACAACCCGTTCATCCTGCTTATCGACAAGAAAGTTTCTAACATCCGTGAATTGCTGCCAGCCCTTGAAGGCGTAGCTAAGGCATCTCGTCCACTGCTTATCGTTGCAGAAGACGTAGAAGGCGAAGCACTGGCAACATTGGTTGTGAACAACATGCGCGGTATCGTGAAAGTGGCTGCTGTGAAAGCTCCAGGCTTTGGCGACCGTCGTAAAGCGATGCTTCAGGACATCGCAGTACTGACTGCTGGTACGGTTATTTCTGAAGAAATCGGTCTTGAGCTGGAAAAAGTTCAGCTGGAAGATCTTGGTCAGGCTAAGCGCATCACTATCACCAAAGAAACCACGACTATCATCGATGGTATGGGTGAGGAAGAGATGATTGCTGGTCGTGTTGCACAAATTCGTCAGCAAATCGAAGATGCAACGTCTGACTACGATAAAGAAAAACTGCAAGAGCGCGTAGCGAAACTCGCTGGCGGTGTTGCGGTAATCAAAGTCGGTGCAGCTACCGAAGTTGAAATGAAAGAGAAGAAAGACCGCGTTGAAGATGCCCTACACGCAACCCGTGCAGCGGTAGAAGAAGGCGTGGTTGCTGGTGGTGGTGTTGCGCTGATCCGCGCTGCTGCCAAAGTAGCTGGTCTTGAAGGCGACAACGAAGAGCAAAACGTAGGTATCCGCGTAGCACTTCGTGCGATGGAAGCGCCAATCCGTCAAATCACTAAGAACGCAGGTGACGAAGAGTCTGTGGTTGCCAACAACGTACGCGCTGGCGAAGGTAACTACGGTTACAACGCGGCAACGGGCGAATACGGCGATATGATCGAGATGGGTATTTTGGACCCTACAAAGGTAACTCGTTCTGCACTGCAGTTCGCAGCGTCTGTTGCTGGCCTGATGATCACCACAGAAGCGATGGTAACTGACCTACCAGCGAAAGATGCACCATCAATGCCTGATATGGGTGGCATGGGTGGCATGGGTGGTATGGGCGGCATGATGTAATGCGCCTATCTCACTGAGATAGCACCTTTTGGTGATGAACGGAGGCTTAGGCCTCCGTTTTTTTATGCCTAATTTTTATCATTATTGTTCTATTCTCACCTCTAGTGTTGCGGCAGTGGTACGACTATCTCTGTGCAGGGTTTGTTGTGAAAAAAGCTCAAAAAGCTGAACGCAAATAAAGCCATTATAAATCAATGCCTTATGTGTAAGTGATTGGCTTTTTCTCTATCATGTTTATTTTGATCATGAAAAAGCTAACTATTGAGTAAAAAGCTGTACGCAGTAGTGTCTTTTATCGATATTTATCGCTAAATAAGCTGTATTAGTTCGCTCGGGAAAAATATCAAAAAGCTGTACGTTATTTATTTTCTTTAAATTCAATCGCTTACAAATGTAGTTTGGCATTTTTCCTATTGGTGTAATGGTGCTCACCTTTTAGCTGAGTATTGCATGGAAAGCTGAACGTGAGTTGCTCTCTATTGAGTGGAGCAAATCGCATTTGGTTGCCATGGTTCCTACAAGAAAAAGCATAAAAAGCTGTACGCGCAAAAAATTGTTGAAAAACAATAATTTAATATGTTTATTGTGTTTTTTTATCTTAGGTGTGATTTTGTTCAGGAATTAGCTGTTACATGCTTGATAAGCTGTACATCATGGGTGTAATTGTTGTTTTTGTACGGATTTAGTTTGTCAGGGAAAAAGGTAGAAAAGCTGAACATAAATAAATTTACTTAATAAACAAAGTTTTAGGTTGTTTGTTTGGAGGTTTTGTATGCCAGGTGTGAAATTGCACACCATTTTGCTGATAATGAGCAGTAATGCTGTACGTTCGCTTGGTGAAGCCTTCGGGGGCATTCAGGCGAGAGAAGATAAATGGGGAGCTATAAAGGGGATCGACAAAAAAGCAGCCAGACGGCTGCTTTTAGGAAAAATAGTTGGTGTAGGGCTTATTGCTGGTCGTTGCGACGACGGTTGGCTGCCTTGCCTGCATTTTTCTCGATGAACTCGACAATCATCCCTGCGATGTCCTTGCCTGTCGCCCCTTCGATGCCCTCTAGGCCCGGAGAGGAGTTCACTTCCATGACTAGTGGGCCACGGTTCGAGCGAAGCAGGTCAACACCGGCGACGCTAAGGCCCATTGCCTTGGCGGCGGCAACGGCTGTCTTGCGCTCTTCTGGCGAAATACGGATCAGCGAGGCACTGCCGCCTCGGTGTAGGTTAGAGCGGAATTCACCCTCTGCGCCTTGGCGCTTCATGGCAGCAATGACTTTGTCGCCAATGACGAAACAACGGATGTCTGCACCGCCTGCTTCTTCAATGAATTCCTGAACCATGATATTGGCTTTCAGGCCCATGAAAGCCTCAATAACGCTCTCTGCGGCTTTCTGTGTTTCTGCCAGAACGACACCGATACCTTGGGTACCCTCAAGCAGCTTGATAACCAGCGGCGCGCCACCAACCATTTTGATTAGGTCTGGCACATCGTCAGGCTTGCTGGCAAAGCCGGTAATAGGCATACCAACGCCTTTGCGGCTCAGGAGCTGCAGCGAGCGTAGCTTGTCACGAGAGCGCGTGATGGCAATCGACTGGTTGACCGAAAACACATCCATCATTTCGAATTGGCGCAGGACTGAGCAACCGTAGAAGGTAATATCAGCGCCAATGCGCGGGATGATGGCATCGAAGCCTGTTAGATCTTGGCCTTCGAAATGGATCGAGGGTTTGACCGAGTTGATATTCATGTAGCAGCGCAGGGCGTTGATAACAACGGCTTCATGGCCTCGTTGTTCTACAGCTTCAACCAAGCGGCGAGTGGAGTATAGGTTTTCGTTCTGGGACAGAATGCCAATTTTCATTCGCTTTCTCGTATAGATATAAGGGGAATTAATGTTCTGTGAATACGAAGTTTGGCTGTCTTCGCGAACAGCAAGTTGGAGCGCGACTATGCGCCTTGTCGGGAGAAAAAGCGAGCGAATTGACGATGATCTTTTTTTATCATCACCATTTGAAAATTTTTCCAATGATGTAAAAACGGCCAGTCGTAAACTGGCCGTAAACCTAGAAGGTGATGAGCAGAATTCGCCTTCTTTAACGAGGGCTTAGAGGTAAATTTTAGGGTTTGTCGCGCCCCACAGAGTGTAGATTTCTGGCAGGATACGGCCGCTGTTGGCTTCGGTTTCAGGGCTGGTGATTTGATCTTGGCCCTGATGGCCGAATAGCACGACTTCGTCGTTTGCCTTGGCATTTTTGATGTCGGTAACATCAACCATGACCGTATTCATTGATGCGGCACCAACAACTTTGGCGCGCTGGCCGTTGATGAGCACTTCACCTTTGTTGCCTAGCGAGCGGGCAAAACCGTCTGAGTAGCCGATAGGCAAGTTGGCAAGGACAGAATCACGCTCAAGTTTGGCGGTGCTGCCGTAGCCCACAGTGCTGCCCGCAGGGAAATGGTGCAGCGAAGCGATGCGAGTTTTGAATTCCACGATACGCTTGAAATCGCTCGGTGCAGGCATGTCACCGTATAGCAGGCCGCCAGGGCGAACCATGTCAAGGTGGGCTTCCGGTACGTTCAGGGTCGTGAATGAGTTGGCAACGTGCAGGGTGATATCTTCACGCTCTAGATCTGCACTGTCGATTAGCCATTGCGTTTCTACTTTAAAGCGATCAACTTTGCGTTTGATTTCTTCGACATCTTCGTTCGGGAAGTGAGTCATCATACCGACGATTCTCAGATTTGGATCGCCCGCGATTTGTACGCCTTCAACCTGACCTTCATAAGTGGTGAGATCTAGACCGTTACGACCCATGCCTGATGTATTCAGGGCTAGGTGAACCGGAACCGTCGTGTTGTGCGCAGAGGCGATATCGATAATCTGCTCCGCTTGTGCCTTCGTGCCGATCAGCTCTTCGATTTGGTATTGAATGCCATGTTCAATTTCGTTGCGACTTGCGGAGCGAACACGCATTAGCTGACCATTAAAACCACTGGCGCGAACAATACGTGCTTCTTCGTTGCTGGTAATACCAATACAAGGGATATGGTTGCCAATAACGGTAGGCATTAGGCCCTCAATACCATTGCCGTAGGCATCCGCTTTCATGATTGCACAGATTTTGGAACCCGCGCTTAGGCGATTTTGTAGCGTCTGGATGTTGTCGCTGAAAGCTTGAGTATTGATTTCCAACCAAGCATTGCTTGCTGCAATACGAGATTCTGCGTTAGGTGTTTGGCTTGCCTCGTTAAGTAGCGGGGCTGCATGGGCGTATTGCATGCCACCTAGTAGGGCTAGGGCAATGAGGCTTAGACGTGTTTTCATAGATATTCCTGAAGATTGTTTCCGGCGTGTTGGAATGTTTTTCAGTGTTGGCTGAGTTATATGCCGGTCATTTACATCAAGAATGTGATATTACTCGCATTTATTTATGTAATTTAATGTAACAAGGTGTATCTATGACTTAAGTAACACTTATGGCTGGGGTTTTTAAGTTTGTGGGTTGTTTTTGACTCGTTATGTTTTTTTGGGGAAGCACGAAGAGAAGAGGATAGGGGGGAGCCGTTCCATGTTTTTGCAGTGGTCGCTTGGAAGGGCGAAAACGGCCAGTGCGAAACTGGCCGTGAATGCATTGGGTACGATGTTATCGCACAGGCTTTAACGGTAGGTTAAAGGTAAATGCGAGGGTTTGTCGCGCCCCATAGGGTGTAGATTTCTGGCAGGATACGGCCGCTGTTGGCTTCGGTTTCAGGGCTGGTGATTTGATCTTTACCCTGATGGCCGAATAGCACGACTTCGTCGTTCTCCTTGGCATTTTTGATGTCGGTAACATCAACCATGACGGTATTCATTGATGCGGCACCAACAACTTTGGCGCGTTGGCCGTTGATGAGCACTTCACCTTTGTTGCCTAGCGAGCGGGCAAAACCGTCTGAGTAGCCGATAGGCAAGTTGGCAAGGACAGAATCACGCTCAAGTTTGGCGGTGCTGCCGTAGCCCACAGTGCTGCCCGCAGGGAAATGGTGCAGCGAAGCGATGCGAGTTTTGAATTCCACGATACGCTTGAAATCGCTCGGTGCAGGCATGTCACCGTATAGCAGGCCGCCAGGGCGAACCATGTCTAGGTGGGCTTCTGGTACATTCAAGGTGGTGAATGAGTTGGCTGCGTGCAGAGTGATATCTTCGCGCTCGAGCGGTGAGTTATCGATCAGCCACTGGGTGTCCTTTTTGAACTGGGCGATCTTTGTTTTGATCTCATCGATATTCTCGTTCGGGAAGTGGGTCATCATCCCGGTAATCGTCAATGCCGGTGATTGGACAATCGCTAGACCTTCTTTCTTGCCATCTTCAGTGGTCAGATCAAGGCCGTTACGCCCCATGCCAGAGGTGTTCAGGGCTAGGTGCACCGGGATTTTTGCATCGTTGGCTTCGGCGATGGCAATGATTTGCTTCGCTTGGCCCTGAGTGCCGATTAGCTCTTCGATTTGGTATTGGATACCGTTTTCAATTTCGTTGCGGCTGGCAGAACGAACGCGCATTAGCTGGCCTTTAAAGCCACCTGCACGCACCAAACGGGCTTCTTCGTTGCTAGTAATGCCGATGCACGGGATATTGTTGGCGAGTACGGTTGGCATTAGGCCAGCGATACCATTGCCGTAGGCATCTGCTTTCATGATCGCACAGATCTTTGAGTCACCGCTTAGGCGATCTTGCAAAGTCTGGATATTTTCATTGAATGCCTGAGTATTGATCTCCAGCCAAGCATTGCTGGCGGCGATACGGGTTTCTGCGTCTGGTGCTTGGCGAGCATCGCTAAGTAGTGGTGCTGCATGGGCTTGCTGCATGCCCAGTAGTGCAAGGGCGATGAGGCTTAGACGTGTTTTCATTTGCTGTCCTTGAGCTTGTGATCCGGCATGTGATTATGCGGTAGCAGGGTTTTCAGTGGTTGCTGAGGGCATGTGCCGGATAGTCATGATATGGGACGTGATATTAATCCCATTTAATTGAACCCATTAACATAAGGCGACAGTATTTATGCGCCCCTTAACAGTGAAATGTGTTTTTAGTTGGTTTTTTGGGGCGATATTGACCCGCCGCAACCGGGAGAGTGATTGCGGCGTCGATAATTATTCTAGGTGCAGGTCGAGCGGGGTTTTGCTGGTGCGCCCGCCAATTTCACGGGTGAGTTGGGGGACAAGGTAGCCAGAGACGTTTTCCATTAGCCCTGCCATCAGCTGGCGGGCTCGTGTGTCGTCGACCATAAAATGGGCAGCGCCCTGAACCTTATCGAGAACGTGAAGGTAGTAAGGCAGGATCCCTGCATCGAACAGTGCTTCGCTCAGATTGGTGAGGGCCTCGACGGAGTCATTGACCCCCTTGAGCAGAACGCCTTGGTTTAGCAGGGTCACACCGGCTTGTTTGAGAGGTTGCAGTGCTGTGGTCAGCTCGTCATTGATTTCGTTGGCATGGTTGATATGGGTGACCAAGACAGTTTGCAGCCGGCTATGGGCTAGCAATTGGCACAGTGCCGGGGTAATTCGGGCTGGCAGCACAACCGGTAGGCGCGAGTGGATTCGTACCCGTTTAACATGTGCAATCGCGGCTATGCCGTCGAGCAGCCATTCCAATTCGTGATCTTTGGCCATGAGGGGATCGCCGCCGGAAAGGATCACTTCGTTGATCGCCGGTTGGGCTGCAATGTAATCAAGGGCAGCCTGCCAGCTTCGTTTGCTGCCAGGGTTATCTTTGTAAGGGAAGTGGCGGCGAAAACAGTAACGGCAGTTGACGGCGCAGCCACCTTTGACGATCAACAGTGCCCGGTTCTTGTATTTATGCAGCAGGCCGGGAATCGCATTATCCTGCTCTTCGAGTGGGTCGAGCGAGTAGCCCTCGTGCACCTCGAACTCTTCAGCTAAAGGCAATACTTGTCGCAGGAGTGGATCGTAGGGGTTGCCAACCTCCATTCTTTCAACAAAGCTCTTAGGGACACGTAGCGCAAATAATTTCCGGGCGGCCAAGCCTGTTTCCCACGGGGTAGGATCGATTTTTAGCCGATTTAGTAGCTCTAGGGGATCTGAAATCGCATTAGCAAGATCATTAAGCCAGTTTTGCTCAACAGTTGATGCGTTTCGGGTTATTATGTGCGGCATTAAATACAACTCGAAGATGTTAAGAGGATAGAAATGGCGTCTTTCAGCACCAATGAATTCCGCGGCGGAATGAAAATTATGCTAGATAATGAACCATGTGTCATTATCGAAAACGAATTTGTGAAGCCAGGTAAAGGCCAGGCGTTCAACCGCGTCAGGATCCGTAAACTGCTATCAGGCAAGGTTTTGGAGAAGACATTCAAGTCTGGTGAAACCGTTGAAGCTGCTGACGTTATTGATACTGATCTTGACTACCTATACAGCGACGGTGAATTCTACCACTTCATGAACAACGAAACGTTCGAGCAGATCGCGGCAGACGTTAAAGCTGTTGGTGAGAACGCTAAGTGGTTGGTAGAGAACAATACTTGTACTCTTACTCTGTGGAACGGCAACCCTATCGCCGTGACACCACCAAACTTCGTTGAACTGGAAGTTACCGAGACAGATCCTGGCCTGAAGGGTGATACTCAGGGTACTGGCGGCAAGCCAGCAACACTGTCTACCGGTGCGGTAGTACGTGTACCTCTATTCATCGCTATCGGCGAAGTGATCAAAGTTGACACTCGCTCTGGTGAGTACGTAAGCCGCGTGAAGTAATTCGCAGCTGCTTGAATGAAAAAGGTCGCCTTGGCGGCCTTTTTTGTTGCCGGTATATTTGTTGTCGTTAAGTGATCTGCGCTGTAAATTTTTGAAGGCAGGTTACGAGTTACTACTGGTTGCATATCAATATCCTTATCCTATCCCTTTTGGTTGGCAAAAGGTGATAGAGAATGGATATCAAATCCGAAGTGCACACAGGATTACGTCGTCGGGTATCGGCGCCATTGGCTGGCGGTTTGCTTGGCTTGGCGCTAGTTGCCGGCTTAGCGGGCAACTCAGTGTTGATGACCGATGCGGGGTATACCTATGTTCATCAGAACAATCTGACGGGTGAGTTGGACGTATTCAATCAGCCCGGTATTCATTTTCGGATGCCTTTTCTGTCGAAAATCACCCAGTATGATCAGGTCATCACGGTCTCTTACGGTAATACTACCGGTGAGGATTTCTACCAACGCTTGCCTGCTATTCAGGTGCGCTTTGCCGATACCTATATCGGCGAAATTCCGGTGACTTTCCGCTTCAAGTTGTCGCAGGACCCAGAGTCGATCATCAAGATGCATCAGGAGTTCCGCAACAACAATAACCTGATTGACGCACTATTGGTGAAAAATGCCCGTAACGTCACGGTGATTACGGCAACCCAGTATACCGGTGAGGAGTTCTTCCAGGGTGGGTTGAATCAGTTCAAATCCAAACTCGGTGATCAGCTCCGTGATGGGATCTACATGACTGAACGCCGTCAGGTTGAGGTTGAGCAGATTGACCTGGCTCCGGTTGGGGTGAACCAGTCCAACTCGAATCAGCTCCAGCGTACCCAGCAGCTTATCTGGAAGACCGTTCCTGTATTGGATAAGCAGGGCAAGCCTATTCGTCAGGACAATCCATTGAGCCAGTACGGTATTGCGGTGACGCAGGTGACCATTGGTGATCCTAAGCCGGAAGAGCAGCTTGATAAATTGCTGACGGATAAGAAGCGGCTGGTCGCTGACCGGATCCGGGCGATCCAGGAACAGGAAACCTCCAAGGCACAGGCGGAAACCGAGCAGTTGCGAAAGGAGATCCAGCGGACCCGGGAGGTACAGGATGCCCAGCGCAAGAAGGAGCTGGCGATTATCGCTCAGCAGGAAGAAGTTGAGGTTGCCCGCCAGATCGCCGAGCGTGAGATTGTCGAGGTAGAGAAGAAGAAACGGCTAGCCGAAGTCGACAAGGAAAAGGAACTGGCTATTGCCGAGGCTAATTTGGCGATTCAGAAAGCCAATGCCTTGTCTGCCGAATACGAAGCCAAGGCGATACTTGCTAAGGGACGGGCAGAAGCCGAAATTCTCAAGGCCAAGTATGATGCCTACGGTGCTAACCGGGATGTTTATCTGGCGGAGCTCAATCGCGATGTCTCCACGGCGCTATACAGCAACCTGAAAAACTACCAAATCGAGATGCCGAAGAACTATTTTGGTGGTGGCGAGGGCGGCAAGCTGACCACCAATCTTGATGTGATCACCGGGTTCGGTGCGCTGGGGATTGTTGAGAAGAGCGAGAAGCTGGCTGCGGGGGAATAGCTGTCCGTATAGTCTGGGCATAAAAAAAGCACCGCATAGGCGGTGCTTTTTTGTCTTCGGCTTATGGTTAGATCATAAACACGAAGATAACGGCAAGTGCAGAGACCAAGAAGGCCGTTGCGTAGCAAGCCACTTTGCCTGCTGTGCCAGTGTGGAATTTCAGGTCGTGCATACCGTGGTGTAGACGGTGCATCGCGTGCCACATTGGCAGAGCAAGTGTCGCGATGGTGAACAGCGCACCAATGATGCTGGTTACAAAGCCAGACACACGTTCGTAGCTCATCGCGTCGGCATCAAGCATGCCTAGCGGTACCATGATGCCCAGTACAAGAACGGTTACAGGGGTAAGCATTGCAAACCAAGTACCGCCTGCACCAAACAGACCCCACCATACTGGTTCGTCAGAACGTTTCGGGTTACGGTTAATCACAGTGCACTCCTTAAACTAGTACTAGTACGAACAGTGAGATAGCGGCAACAGCAGCCCACTGAGCAAGCACAATTACTTTCTTGTCCACAGCCTTGCCTTTCAGTTTGATCGGCATTACCTGTGGCATCATGCTGAAGAATGTCTGGGCGTGGAACAGGCTACCTGCCAGTGCCAGAATGTTCAGGATGATGACGACTGGGTTGGCCATGAAATCTAGCCAGCCCTGCCATGCTTCAGGACCTTTTACCAGGCTGCCAAGACCGAAAGTCAGACAGATGGTGAAGAAGATCAGTGGTAGTACAGTTGCTTCGCGCACCATGTAGAAGCGGTAGAAAGGATGATCCTTCCACCAGGTACGTGTCATTTCGCGAACGTAAGGTTTACGGTTGCTCATCCTTATGCCTCCTGAGGTTTCATCATGGCAATAACGAAATCTTTAGAAGATTCCACTTTGCCTTGGTTAACCGCTGCTGCTGGATCAACGCTCTTCGGACAAACTTCAGAACAGTAACCCACAAATGTACAGCCCCATGCACCGTTTTCGCCGTTGATCAGCTTCATACGCTCGGCAGAACCGTTGTCACGGCTGTCTAGGTTGTAACGGTGAGCCAGTGTCAGCGCAGCTGGGCCGATGAACTCTGGGTTCAGGCCGAACTGAGGACAGGCCGCGTAGCACAGACCACAGTTGATACAGCCGGCAAACTGCTTGTATTTCGCCATTTGTGCAGGAGTCTGGTTGTTAGGACCGTCTTCCGGCGTGCGGTTGTTACCGATGATGTAAGGCTTGATAGCTTCAAGGCGCTCGATGAACGGCGTCATGTCAACAATCAGGTCTTTCTCGATGGCAAAGTTAGACAGCGCTTCGATCTTCAGGCCATTCGGGTAATCACGTAGGAAGGTCTTACAAGCCAGTTTTGGCACCTTGTTGACCATCATGCCGCAAGAACCACAGATCGCCATACGGCAAGACCAGCGGTATGCTAGATCTTTGTCTAGGTTGTCTTTGATGTAGCCCAGTGCATCAAGCACAGACATGGTTTCGTTAAACGGTACTTCGAACATTTCGAAGTACGGTTCTGCGTCCTTGGCCGGGTCATAACGCAGAATTTCTACTTTCTGGATGCGATTGTCTGACATTATGCCTGCTCCTCTTTCTTCTCAGCGGCTTCTTTTGCGGCGGCTTCTTCAGCGGCAGCACCGTATAGACGGGCTTTTGGCTGAGACTTGGTGATGGTCACGTCGCTGTATTCGATGCGAGGTGCTTCGTCACCGTTGTAGAACGCTAGCGTGTGCTTCAGGAAGTTCACGTCATCGCGCTCGGTGCAGCCTTCGTCTAGACGCTGGTGGGCACCACGTGATTCACGGCGCTGGATAGCGGAGTGAGCCATGGCTTCTGCAACTTCTAGGCCGTAGCCAACTTCGATAGCGTAAAGCAGGTCAGTGTTGAACACTTTGCCTTTGTCTTTGATGCTGATTTTCTTGTAGCGCTTGCGCAGCTCAGCCAGTTTCTCGATGGTTGCTTCCATCAGATCTTGCTGGCGGTAGATACCACAGCCGGCTTCCATGGAGTGACCCATTTCAGTACGGATATCAGCCCAGTTCTCGTCGCCTTCTTGTGCCAGTAGGGCATCAATGCGAGCTTGAACGTCGTTGATCTGAGCAGCAACGGCTTCGTCGTTCCAGCCCTTGAACTCTTCAGCGCGCTTGGCAGCACCTTCGCCCGCTAGGCGGCCGAATACCACAAGCTCTGCCAGAGAGTTAGAACCCAGACGGTTAGCGCCGTGCAGGCCAACAGACGAACATTCACCAACAGCGAACAGACCCTTGATACGGGTTTCGTTGTGGTTGTCTGTCTCGATACCACCCATGGTGTAGTGTACGGTTGGGCGAATTGGAATCGGCTCTTTGGCTGGATCTACGTTTACGTAGGCTTTTGCCAGTTCACAGATGAACGGTAGGCGCTCGTGCAGGTACTCTTCGCCCAAGTGGCGAAGGTCTAGGTGCACCACGTCACCCAGTGGGTGCTTGATAGTGTTGCCTTTTTGCAGCTCGTGCCAGAATGCCTGGGAAACTTTGTCGCGAGGACCCAGTTCCATGTATTTGTTCTTTGGCTGGCCAACAGGTGTTTCTGGGCCCATGCCGTAGTCTTGCAGGTAACGGTAGCCGTTCTTGTTGACGATGATACCGCCTTCACCACGACAGCCTTCGGTCATCAGGATACCTGTGCCAGGTAGGCCTGTTGGGTGGTACTGAACGAATTCCATGTCACGTAGAGGTACGCCGTGGCGGAAGGCCATAGCCATGCCGTCGCCGGTCACGATACCGCCGTTGGTGTTACAGTTGTAAACGCGGCCTGCACCGCCTGTCGCTAGAACCACTGACTTGGCTTTGATGCAAACAAGCTCGCCTTCAGACATGTGGATAGCAATCAGACCTTGTACTTCGCCTTCGTTAACGATTAGGTCAACCACGAAGTATTCGTCAAAACGGTTGATTTGCTCGTATTTGATCGAAGTCTGGAACAGGGTGTGTAGCATGTGGAAGCCGGTTTTGTCCGCGGCAAACCAAGTACGCTCAACTTTCATACCGCCGAAACGACGTACGTTCACTTCACCGTTTTCCTTACGGCTCCATGGACAGCCCCACTGTTCTAGTTGGGTCATTTCGCGGGTAGCGTTTTCTACAAAGTACTCAACAACGTCCTGTTCACATAGCCAGTCACCACCGCCAACAGTATCGTTGAAGTGGTTATCCAAGCTATCTTCATCCTTGATGACAGCGGCGGAGCCACCCTCTGCTGCTACTGTGTGAGAGCGCATTGGGTAAACCTTAGAAATCAGTGCAATTTCCAATTCTGGGTTTGCTTCTGCCGCAGCAATGGCAGCGCGTAGGCCTGCACCACCTGCGCCGACAACAGCGATATCTGTGGTAATAGTCTTCACAGCTATCCTCCGAAGATAAGACGATAAAATTTAAAAAGTACGCCGTAGCGTACTTAACCTTGAAATCCTGACGACATTCTATGAAACAACATCGGGAGAAAATTTGATTTAGACGCAGCTTTTTAAACGAAATAGCCCAAAAGTATAAGGTGATTACAAAAAATGTGAGAGTTGTCACAAGTTGTAATGTTTTTTGATTGTTAATTGAGCGAAATGAAATGTAATTTTTGTTTCTGGCTCATTAAATATGTGTTTCGCAATTTCTCGTTAAGTCACTAATAAAAAAGCCAATATTTGCATATTGGATATGTTGGCCGTTTTTTTATGTTGTTTCTTTGCTTTTGATGTGACCGTGGTGTTGCGTATAGGTTGGTTTTGCGTGGTGATGGATGAGGCAGGGTGTGTACTATCTGATCATAAAATTTTCACACTCTTTCATATTTATCTCAAAAAGGAAACCGCCGGTGGCGGTGGGTGAGAACGGGGAGTTTTGATACACTGCGGCCACTCTATTGCCACAAGATGAAGACAGGTTATGACAGTGCATTGGCAACCAACGGCAGACCTTGCCCAGCTTCAACAACGTGCCGCGTTATTGGCGGCGATCCGGGGATTTTTTGCCCAGCAAGGAGTGCTGGAAGTGGATACACCCGCGATGAGTCAGGCAACGGTAACAGATATTCATCTGCATACCTTTCAGACTCAGTTTGTCGGTCCGGGTTATGCTGATGGTCAGACGCTATATTTGATGACCAGCCCGGAATTTCATATGAAGCGTTTGCTGGCTGCGGGAAGCGGTCCGATCTATCAGATTTGCAAATCGTTCCGTAATGAGGAGTCAGGGCGATACCATAACCCTGAATTCACGATGCTGGAGTGGTACCGCCCGGGGTTCGATCACCATGCTCTTATGGATGAAATGGAAGCATTGCTGCGCCTGATCTTGAAGTGCGGTCCGGCCGAGCGTATGACTTACCAGCAGGCGTTTCTTCGCGTGCTAGGCGTCTGTCCGTTGGAAGGCAGCATGGATGAATTGAAAGTGGCTGCAGGCAAGCTAGGATTGTCTGACATTGCAGATCCCGAGCAGGATCGTGACACCTTGCTGCAATTGCTGTTCAGCATAGGGATTGAGCCAGAAATCGGCCAGCAAACACCGGTTTTTGTTTATGATTTTCCTGCCTCTCAGGCCGCTTTGGCCCAGATCAATCCGCAGGATCCGAGGGTTGCTGAACGGTTTGAGGTCTATTTCAAGGGTATTGAGTTGGCCAATGGTTTCCATGAGCTGTCTGATGGCGATGAGCAGTTAGCCCGTTTCGAGGAGGATAACCGTAAACGCCTTGAGATGGGGCTGACACCTCAGCCGATTGACATGCATCTGGTCGAGGCATTGCGTGCTGGGTTCCCTGATTGTGCGGGGGTCGCTCTGGGTATTGATCGTTTGATCATGCTGGCTCTTGGTTTGGATCATATTGATCAAGTTACCGCATTTCCGATCGGAATAGCTTGATTGTTGAGCGGATAGGATCCGTTGGCAGGTATAACCCAATGAACCGCGCGGCCTTTACGGCCGCGCTTTGCTATTCACTGTATGGTCACAGAGATAAGCGGGTTCATACTGCTGGTGCGCTCTGCAAAGAGCTGCGGGCGGCCATGGTTCTGGGGGAACAGCCAGATATATCCATTATTGACGCTAAGAGGCAGGGTAGGATTCCAAGGCTTCTTATCGCAATGCACGAATCATAACCAGTTAACCGCTCAAATGCAAATGGTTATCACTTGCTTTTGTTGTCATAATAGAGCGCTGCTGTATTACTCGAGGATTACCCGGGCATTGATCGGTTGGACGGGACGGGCGTTTTCTCCCATCGTGCGGCTCAGTGCGGATTCTTGAGCACTGCCTGCGGCAACGGGCTCTTTTAGAACGAACCAGCGAACCCCTTCACTGCATGGCGGGGTGGTTAGCGAGCCGTTGAAACGGTAGTAGTCTCGTTCGCGAGGCAGAAGATCGGCCGGGCTCAGATCGGAACTGAGCGTAATACTCTCACCAGTGGCTGGTAGTGATGCCGTAAGAGCGGAGAGTGTTTCATTGCCCCGGGTACCGGTATTAAACATCACGGCGACCACCGCGAGCTGGCCGGCCTCATTGGCATGGACGAAGTGCACCTCAATCGGGAATTGCTTGTTGTTGATGGTGTTTTCTGACGGGGTGTGAAAATGAAATTGTTTCAGCGTGAAAGCTTGTCCATCAATAAGTAGCTCGTTTTTTCCGCTAATGTTTGCCTGAACCGTATGGCCATTGTTGGTGATACTGGTGATCTTACCTTGATAGTCAAGATGTAGCGGGGCCAGCTCGGCTTCAATGGTATTCGCGATATTAATCGGGGTCTGGTTGAGCCCCTCACCACAGGTGGCAAAGTGCTCTCCCCAGTGTTCGACACCATTTTCCCCTTGGTAGCTCCACTCCGCGGCCTGTGCGCTGGTGGTAGCAAGGGCGCACAATATGGCCCCGATCAGTTGCTTCTTCATTTCTCATCCTCTTCGTTTTTATTGTTTCCTGCCTAGATGGCGTTTTGATTCTTTGTATCAGAGTGGCGTAAATCTGGGTGCCCGCCTAGATCTAGTGTAAGAGCCGCGGTGAAAAATGCGTGCTGGGGAAATTACAATTGCTATCTACATCAGGATCTTGGGAGAAATATAGCCGTGATGTGCAAACTAAGTTTGAGCTGATGTGGGGTGAATGGCTGTCCCAGCGGCGGAAAGGCCGCTGGGAGAAGGGAGGAGAGTAATAAGGACGGGGTTAAACCTTGAAGCGTGAGACCTCGGTGTTCATAGAGGTCGCCGCACGACGCATAGCCAGCGCGCTTTGGGTGACTTCGCCTGTCTGGAGAGCGAGGTGGTCTGAGACATCCTTGATGGCCTGGGTATTGCGGCTGATATCTTCGCTGACAGCACGTTGCTCTTCTGCGGCACTGGCAATCTGAACTGCCATATCCGAAATTTCAGTAATCGCCTGAGTGATTTGGTTGAGGCTGGTGCTGGCATCCTCGGCATAACCGACGCTTTGCCCGGCGAGATCGGTACTGGCCTGCATGCTGTCGACGGCCTGGCGGGTATTTTGCTGCAGGGTTTCGATCATGGTTCGGATCTCTTCGGTGGAGTCATGGGTACGTTTGCTAAGAACGCGTACCTCATCGGCCACCACGGCAAACCCCCGTCCCTGCTCACCGGCTCGCGCTGCCTCGATGGCGGCGTTGAGTGCCAGCAAGTTAGTTTGTTCGGCAATGCCTTGAATCGTAGAAAGGATCTGGTTGATGTCCTGCGCATTGCTCTCCAGTTTGTGGATCACATTGGCGGCATCCTGCACTTGGTTGGCTAGCTGAGTGATGGCCTCACGGTTCTGGCCGATCACTTGCTGGCCTTCTTCGCACGAGGAGGTTGATGCCTGCGCCGCTGATGCGGTCATTTCCGCATGGCTGGCAACCTCGCTTGAGGTGGCTGACATTTCGTGGATCGCGGTCGCGATCTGATTGATGTCATTTTGCTGGTCGGCAACCTTTTGGCTAGCTTGCTCGGTGTGAATGGCGGATTGTTCGGCCTGAACGCCGAGCTCGGTCGATTGGCTGACGATTCCCTGGATCATGCTCTGGAGCTGGCCGAGGAAGCGGTTCATGTGATCGGCCAGTTCGCCGATTTCGTCCATTCGCTCGATGTCGATACGGCGGGTGAGATCGCCGCTGCCTTGGGCCAACTGCTCGACAGACTGGCTAAGGTTGCTGAGTGGGCGCAGCAGGCTGTTGATGATCATCGCGGCAATGGCGGCAATGATGACGTATAGACCGATCGATGCCAGTAAGATGAAAGTGATTTGCTCGCTGATAGATGAAAATGCCATGGTCTCATCTTCTACGACAGCAAGCGTCCAGTCGGTCCCCGAAACCGGCGTGGCAAACACCAACTTATCGCGCTGTTCGCTATCCCAATGGATTGTGCTGATTGTTTTCTGTTCGGCGAGTTGCTGGAGCAAGGCAGGGGTGAGATCTTGGTCAAGCTCTGTGAGGTTTTTCTGGCTTAGTGATTCGTCTTTGTAAGCAACAATTTTGTTGTTGCCGTCGATCAGCAAGGCGAACCCGTCATTGTCGAGCTTTGTATTTAGTACTTGGTTGATAATGGCATTGATGGTGAGATCGGCAGCCAAAACGCCTTGGTTCTGGCC
Source organism: Photobacterium aquae (assembly GCF_001029445.1). Taxonomy (GTDB): domain Bacteria; phylum Pseudomonadota; class Gammaproteobacteria; order Enterobacterales; family Vibrionaceae; genus Photobacterium; species Photobacterium aquae. The sequence continues at coordinate 5,148 of NZ_LDOT01000009.1, read as the reverse complement.
CTGAAAAGATTTGGCAAAGCTGACGACCATGCTGCCGTCGAAATCGAGGTAGGGCTCGGTGAGCACTAGCGAACCTTCGCGCATGGCGTTTTGGTACCACAGTCGCGAGCGAGGGTCGTAATCGGCCGGCCAGCTTTCGTTTTTGTCGCCGTAGGCAATGCTGCCATCGCTGAAGCCAGCATATACCGATAGGAAATTACCAGCGCGTTTGGTGAGTAGCAGTTCGCGATCAATGTTGCGGTTGTTCGCGATGAGGCTTTCGTTTGCCAACATCATCTCGCTACGCAATGACAGCCAGTCGCTGATTGATTTGCTGGTGGCATGCCCCACATTTTGCATCTGGCTGCTAACTGCTTTGGTGGTTTCTTGGTTTAGCTGTTTTATGGATATCCATGCCTGGACGGAACTGACCGTGGCAATGATGACTCCGATGGCAATCTGTATCTTTAGTTTGATCGTTAATTTCATAAGGACTCTCTGAAATGCCGTAATGTAATAATGTATTGTTGGAGGCATGGCTGCGGATATCTGAATGGATAGGACAGCATTGCCGGCATCTATAGATTTATATCGGCCAGCCAGTAATATTCATGAGGCTTCATAAGTGGGGAAAATGTGATCCCTGTGGCAAAAAATATGCCCTGTAGTCATGACTCTTGATGACAGGAAAGCCGCCAAGCGGCCTTCCCGTGTAGGTACTTAGGTGAAGAGCATTGCGCCGAGGTAGACCATCCCAAGGCCGACAATACCGACGATAAGCCCGGTTTTGGCCATGTCCTTGCTTTCGATCAGGCCTGTTGAATAGGCCAGCGAATTGGGTGGTGTGGAGACTGGCAGTATCATGCCGAGTGATGCTGAGAAGGCGACGACAACAAGCACCCCTTGCAGCCCGCCCATAGAGGCCAGGCTCTCCATCGAGGCGGCGACCGCTGCGGCGATGGGCATCAACAGGTTGGCCGTGGCGGTGTTTGACATGAAGTTGGCCATTAGCCAGCAAATCAGCGACAGGGTTAGTACGACGGCAACCGGGGACAAGCTATCGTAATCCACGGCATGAGCAAGAGCTTCAGCAAGTCCGGTTTTATCTAGCCCCAAGCCGATGGCAATACCGCCTGCAACCAGCCATAGTACGTCCCAATTAATCAGCTTGAGTTCTTCTTTACCCATGATTCCGGTCAAGGTGAAAACGGCCAATGGGATGATGGAGACGACGTAGCTGTTCATACCGTGGATGGAGGTGGTCATCCAGAGCAGGATCGTTAATCCGAAGGTGATGTAGACCACGATGGCTTGCCAACTGGTTTGGAATTGACCATTGAGCTTGAGCGCCATGTGGCTGTGGGAAGAGGGGAAGAGCTTTTGTAGTAGCCACCAGGCAAAAGCGAGCTGGATGATGACAAAAGGTAGGCCGATGGCCATCCAGCCAAGAAAGCTAATGGCGTTGTCGCCGGTCAGGTACTGCAAGGCAATGGCATTGGGCGGGGTACCGATTGGTGTGGCAATCCCGCCGGTATTGGCCGCGATAGGAATACACAACACCAACGCCTTGATGCCGATGTCCCCTTTGGGAACAGAGGCCACGATAGGGGCGAGTAGGGCCAGCATCATGACGGTGGTTGCGGTGTTTGACATGAACATTGAGAAGACGGCGGTGATTAGCATCAGGCCGAGCATGATGTATTTGGGCTGGGTGCCAAAAGGCTTGAGCAACACGCGAGCAAGGTTGTTGTCGAGTTCATATTTTGATGCAGCGATAGCCAGGGCAAAGCCCCCCATGAACAGAATAATGATGGGGGATGAGAAGGCACTGAATATATCGGTATAACTCAGTACAACCCCCATATCATGCCCTGGTGGCGCTTCTCTGAATAAATGGAGCCCTTTATCGGAGATCATGATCAGTTCAAGGGCGATAATCAGGATAGATGTTGCAAAGACGGGTACAGGCTCTAGCACCCAGAGCAGGGCGGCGAGGGCAAAGATGGCAAGTAGTCGGTGTTGAGTCAGGGTCAGATCGTCAATGGGTATGGCATCAATTGGCAGCATCAGGATTCCGAGCGGGACCCCGAATGCTACCCCAATTTTAAGTAGCTGGGATAAATGGTTTTTTTTCATAGTATGTTGGTTTGCTTTAATTATTGGACTGGTCCCAGCATACTATTGGGGTGGCTAAAATTTCCTCGATATGGTCAATTTTTTATATAAAAAAAGGCCCAATAAAGGACCCTTTTATTCAAAAATGTTAACTGGTTATCCTTCCTGAACGGTACCAGTTAGACACTGGGCGTAGGCACTGCCCATTCGGGTTGGAACGCCAGTTGCCAGTTCCTCGGCAAATTCAATTGCACCTTGTGGGAACAGGTTGATCACGGTGGAACCCAGTTTGAAGCGACCCATTTCCTCGCCTTTTTTCAGGGTGACGGCCTGTTCGCCGTCTGCTGGATAGTTCCAGACGTGAAGGCGTGGGCTGCGTGGCGGGGTAATTGTACCTGCCCAGACGGTTTCGATACTACCGACGATAGTTGCGCCTACCAGAACCTGTGCCATCGGGCCAAATGAGGTGTCGAAAATACAGACTAGGCGCTCGTTACGGGCAAACAGGTTAGGTACGTTTTCTGCTGTCATCGGGTTTACTGAGAACAGTTCGCCCGGCACGTAAATCATCTGACGAAGGGTGCCGTCACATGGCATGTGGACGCGGTGGTAGTCTTTTGGTGACAGGTACAAGGTGGCAAAGTGGCCATCTTTGAACTGCTCTGCTAGCTCATTGTCTCCGCCTAGCAATGCTTGCGCATCGTATGTGTGACCTTTAGCTTGGATCAGTTGACCATCATTGATAGGGCCTAGTTGGCTGACACATGCGTCGGCTGGGTGGCAAAGCATATCAGGCTGGATATCAATCGGGCGTGCACCCTCTTTGAGTTCCCGGACAAAGAAATCGTTGAAGGTGGCGTAAGCCGCTGGATCAGGGTTACGTGCTTCGGTCATGTCAATGCCGTACTGGCGGATAAACCAGCGGATCACTGCCGTCGTCAGTTTGCCTGCCTTGAGTGAGGCCAGTTTGCCGGCAAGCTGGGTCAGAGTTTGTTTTGGCGCGCAGTACTGCAGGCCGATTTTGAAATTATCGTGCACGGGATCTTCCAGAAACAGTCAGTCTTTCAACAAGATAGTTACTTAAATGTAACGTTAACCTATTATAATACCTAACTTGCAGATGAAAGTCAGTTACTTGCTGCAGCTCTCCCCCGTGAGGGGGAGAGCTGGTGGATCAATCGGGTTTGTTTCGTGAGAACTGGCGGTTGGCAATATTTTCCGACATGCTTTCAATGATGCGATGGTAGCTGTCAAAGCGTTCCTTGCTGATTTTGCCTTCTTCAACGGCTTCGCGGATCAGGCAGCCTGGATCGTCACCATGTTTGCAGTCTCGGAACTTGCAGCCACCGAGGAAATCGCGGAATTCAACGAATGCCTTGGTGACCTGCTCGGCATCAAGGTGCCATAGACCGAATTCTCGTACCCCTGGCGAGTCAATCAGATCGCCACCCTCAGGGAAGTGGTAGAGGCGTGCCGCCGTCGTGGTGTGCTGGCCCAAGCCGGAGGTTTCAGATACATCGCCGATTTCAGCTTCGACTTCTGGCATCAGAGCATTCACCAGACTGGATTTGCCTACGCCCGATTGGCCAGCAAAGATACTGATGCGATCTTTTAGATCTTCCTTGAGTTGATCCAAGCCTTCACCGGTCTCTCGGCTTACCATACGAACCTGATAACCGATTGAGCGATAGAGTTCCAGCGTGCCATCGATCAATGCTCGGCTTTCTTGATCGAGAAGATCGACTTTGTTGAGGACGATCAATGGTTCGATCCCGACGGTTTCCGCTGCGACTAGATAACGGTCAATAATATTCAGCGACAGTTCCGGCAAAATCGCAGAAACAATGATGATCTGGTTGACGTTGGCTGCGACGGCTTTGACACCATCGTAGTAGTCCGGTCTGGTCAGCATGGATTCACGCTCGTGCACGGCTTCAACGACACCTGCAATTCCTTGAAGGGTTTCCACCCCAGGACGCCAGACGACACGGTCGCCGGAGACAAGGCTTTTGATACTGCGGCGCAGGTTGCAGCGGTGAATGATCCCCGTTTCAGGATCTTCGACGTCGGCGTGTTGGCCGAATCGGGTGATCACCAAGCCCTCGCGAGCAGATTCGAGTAGAGACTCATCCCATTGGATTTCATCTTTTTCGCGTGTTAAGCGCTTGTTTTGGTTTGAGCGCACTCGGCGGCTCTGACCTTTAGTTAGCTTTTTCTTTTTTGCCACAAGAATTTCGTTCAGTTAAGTTGGCTGTCGGTACAATACCTGGAGTCCCCTCGCCGAACGACAGCGGAACTGTCTCGGCAATGGCGCGAATGGTATTATCATACATGGTTTACTCATAGAATAGGCAATATCCGATGATGATCAGCGATCAGAACCTGATTTGGATCGACTTAGAAATGACCGGTCTGGATCCTGAAACCCATAAAATCATTGAAATAGCGACGATAGTGACAGATCCTCAGCTTAATATTTTGGCTGAAGGGCCGGTTCTTGCAATCCATCAGTCGGATGAAGAGCTGGCAAAGATGGATGAGTGGTGTACGACAACGCATACAGGTAGTGGCTTAGTTGCGCGAGTGAAGGCAAGCGAGATCGACGAAGCCGAGGCTGTTCGTCAGACGATTGCATTTTTAGAGCAATGGGTACCTAAAGGAGCCTCGCCGATTTGTGGTAATAGTATTGGACAGGATCGTCGTTTTCTTTATAAGCACATGCCGGATCTTGAACAATATTTTCATTACCGATATCTTGATGTCAGCACATTAAAAGAACTGACTCGACGTTGGCAGCCTGAAGTATTGGACGGGTTTAAGAAAACAGGAAGCCACCTGGCATTGGATGATATTCGCGAATCGATTGCCGAACTGCGGTTCTATCGTGAGCAAATTTTCAATATTTGACGGCTAATTAGGCATTCGATCGGGAAAGATCAAATTTTTCCCAAGATCTATTGCATCCATCTAATTTCCTCGTATAATGCGCAGCCTCGAAAGGCAATTCTTAATTGTTTATTTGCCTTTCACTTATGGACGCGGGGTGGAGCAGCT
>NZ_LDOT01000008.1 GCF_001029445.1 Photobacterium aquae | reverse complement strand
GCTGATATCGCCAAGGGTGGCTACATCCTGAAAGATTGTGCTAGCAAGCCTGAGCTTATCTTTATCGCTACGGGTTCTGAAGTTGAGCTAGCCGTAGAAGCAGCAGCACAGCTAACCGCTGAAGGCCGTCAGGTTCGCGTTGTTTCTATGCCTGCAACTGATGTATTCGACAAGCAAGACGCAGCCTACCGCGAAGCAGTACTGCCATCTGACGTGACTGCGCGTGTTGCCATCGAAGCGGGTATCGCTGACTTCTGGTACAAGTACGTTGGTTTCGACGGCCGTATCATCGGCATGAGCACCTTCGGCGAGTCTGCACCTGCCGACGAGCTGTTCAAGATGTTTGGCTTCACCACTGAAAATGCAGTGGCAACCGCCAAAGAGCTTCTGGACTAATTGCCGCGCTGATTTATTTCAATGCATAAAATAAAGACCTCTGCGGAGGTCTTTTTTTATGGAAAGTGGGATCTGACTCACAGCTGAATTGGCGGCAAAAACAGCTTGGATGTTAAGGTTTTATTGGCTAAGTTTTTGTTTTTATTTGGTGTTAGTGGTCTGGGTGATACGGGTCACATTTATCGTGATTCTGCTTGGCGCTTGGTATACACTAACGCGGCTTATTAATTTTGTAGCACGGATATGACACTAAAAGTCGCAATTAATGGATTTGGCCGTATCGGACGCAGTGTGCTTCGCGCCCTGTATGAAAGCGGCAAACGCCATCAAATGAAGATCGTGGCAGTCAACGAGTTGGCTGAGCCGGAAGCAATGGCTCACCTTCTGCAGTATGACACCTGTCATGGTCGCTTCTGCAAGTCTGTCAGCCATGATCAGGAACACCTGTTTATTGGTCATGATGACGGCGAGCGCGACAGTGTCCGTATTTTGCATCAGAGTGATATATCACTCTTGCCGTGGCATGATCTTGAGGTCGATATCGTCTTGGATTGTACCGGTGTCTATGGCTCCCGCGCTGACGGCGAGGCCCATCTCAAGGCCGGTGCCGGCAAAGTTCTGTTTTCCCATCCTGCTGCAAAAGATATCGACAATACCGTTATTTACGGCGTCAACCACCAAACGCTGCTGCCTGAACACAAAATAGTGTCTAATGGCTCTTGCACCACCAACTGTATTGTCCCTGTTATTAAGGTTCTGGACGAGAACTTCGGTATCGAGTCCGGCACGATTACCACGATCCACTCGGCGATGAATGACCAGCAGGTCATTGACGCCTACCATTCCGATTTGCGCCGTACTCGCGCTGCCAGCCAGTCAATAATTCCAGTTGATACTAAGCTACACTTGGGGATTGGTCGTATTTTTCCGAAATTTTCTGACAAGTTTGAAGCTATTTCCGTGCGCGTTCCGACAATTAACGTTACTGCGATGGATTTGAGCGTTACTGTAAAGACAAACGTGAAAGTTAATGACGTAAATCAATCCTTAGCGGCTGTATCTCGTAGTACATTGAGTGGCATAGTAGATTACACCGAAGCCCCGCTGGTCTCGGTTGATTTCAACCATGACCCGCACAGTGCGATTGTCGACGGTACCCAGACCAGGGTGAGCAACCAGCACTTGGTTAAATTGCTGGTTTGGTGCGATAACGAATGGGGTTTTGCCAACCGAATGCTAGACACCGCGTTGGCTATGTATGCCGTCGATAGGGCGGATACACAAGCAGTAAGAATTACCGAGCCTTGCAGTGACGCTGGGCTGACTAAAAATTGAATTTTAAATTAACAAGTTGAGAGGACAAACCATGTCTGTAATCAAGATGACTGATCTGGACCTAGCTGGTAAACGCGTATTTATCCGTGCTGACCTAAACGTGCCAGTGAAAGACGGTAAAGTAACTTCAGATGCACGTATCCTTGCATCTCTACCTACCATCAAGCTTTGTCTAGAAGCCGGTGCGAAAGTAATGGTTACTTCTCACCTAGGTCGTCCAACTGAAGGCGAGTACGCGGAAGAGTTCTCTCTACAGCCTGTTGTTAACTACCTGAACGACGCACTTGATTGCGAAGTTAAACTGGCTAAAGACTACCTGAACGGCCTAGAGCTGAACGCTGGTGAGCTAGTTGTTCTTGAAAACGTTCGCTTCAACAAAGGCGAGAAGAAGAACGAAGAAGAGTTGTCTAAGCAGTACGCAGCACTGTGTGATGTGTTCGTAATGGATGCATTCGGTACAGCTCACCGCGCCCAGGCATCTACTCACGGTGTAGGCATGCACGCTCCAGTTGCTTGTGCTGGCCCTCTACTAGCTGCAGAGCTAGAAGCACTAGGCAAAGCAATGGACAACCCACAGCGTCCACTTGTTGCTATCGTTGGTGGCTCTAAGGTTTCTACTAAGCTGACTGTTCTTGAGTCTCTGTCTAAAGTTGCTGACCAGCTAGTTGTTGGTGGCGGTATCGCTAACACCTTTATCGCAGCTGCTGGCCACAACGTAGGTAAGTCTCTGTACGAAGCTGACCTAATCGAAACTGCACAGAAGCTGATGGAAGAGTGTTCTATCCCAGTTGCAACTGACGTTGCTTGTGCTAAAGCATTCGACGAAAACGCAGAAGCAGAAATTAAGAACGTTGCTGACGTACAAGACGATGACATGATCTTCGACCTAGGCCCAGATTCAACTGCGGCACTGGCTGAAATCATCGGCAATGCAAAAACTATTCTTTGGAACGGCCCAGTTGGCGTATTCGAGTTCAAGAACTTCGAAGCGGGTACAGCAGGCATTTCTAAAGCTATCGCTGAATCAGCAGGCTTCTCTGTTGCAGGCGGCGGTGACACACTAGCAGCTATCGACAAGTTCGGTATCAAAGCAGATGTTTCTTACATCTCTACTGGTGGCGGTGCGTTCCTTGAGTTCGTAGAAGGTAAGGTTCTACCAGCGGTTGCTATGCTGGAAGAGCGCGCTAAAGCGTAATTATATGAGTCGGGAGCCGTTGGCTCCCGTACTTATCGTTTGTGAATGGGGTCGTGTTTTTGTAAAATAGCGGCCAGTAGCAAACGATTGCACAGAATTACTTTTAATACAGACAACAAGGCAAATAGGACTATTGTTATGTCTAAGATCTTCGATTTCGTAAAACCTGGTGTTATTTCTGGCGACGACGTACAGAAAGTTTTTGAAGTAGCAAAAGAAAACAACTTTGCACTGCCAGCAGTTAACGTTGTTAACACTGACTCAATCAACGGTGTACTTGAAGCTGCTGCTAAAGTAAAAGCACCAGTTGTTGTTCAGTTCTCTAACGGCGGTGCAGGTTTCTTCGCTGGTAAGGGCGTGAAACTAGAAGGTCAAGGTGCACAAATCCTTGGTGCTGTAGCGGGTGCTAAATACGTACACGCTGTTGCTGAAGCATACGGTGTGCCAGTAATCCTGCACACTGACCACGCTGCTAAGAAACTACTTCCTTGGATCGACGGTCTACTAGACGCTGGCGAAGAGTACTTCGCGCAAACTGGTAAGCCTCTATTCTCTTCTCACATGATCGACCTGTCTGAAGAGTCTCTAGAAGAGAACATCGAAATCTGTTCTAAGTACCTAGAGCGCATGGAAAAGATGGGCATGACTCTTGAGTTTGAACTAGGTTGTACTGGCGGCGAAGAAGACGGCGTTGACAACTCTGACATGGACTCTTCTGAGCTATACACTTCTCCAGAAGACGTTGCATACGCTTACGAGAAACTAATCGCAATCAGCCACCGTTTCACTATCGCTGCCTCTTTCGGTAACGTACACGGTGTTTACCAGGCTGGTAACGTTGTACTGACTCCAACTATCCTGCGTGACTCTCAGAAGTACTGCTCTGAGAAGTTCGGTATTGCACCAAACGCGCTTAACTTCGTATTCCACGGCGGTTCAGGTTCAACTGAAGCTGAAATCAAAGAGTCTATCAGCTACGGTGTGATCAAGATGAACATCGATACTGATACTCAGTGGGCAACTTGGGACGGTATCCGTAAGTACGAAGCTGAAAACCACGATTACCTACAGGGCCAGATCGGTAACCCAACTGGCGAAGGCGCTCCTAACAAGAAGTACTACGATCCACGCGTATGGCTACGTGCTGGTCAGTCTTCAATGGTTGCGCGTCTTGAGAAAGCATTTGCTGACCTTAACGCAATCGACGTACTGTAATTTACAGTTAACGTGTTGATTTAAAAGCCCGCGAAAGCGGGCTTTTTTGTATCGGTCAAAATAGGGGTGTGACCTGTATCAAATAGTTGTTGGTGTTGTTCGCCGGTGACGTTATTATCCGGCGCGAAATATGGGCGGTAGCATACTGCCTTCTAGCCGGTAAGCCGCCGCAGCGGTGGCCCGGGTAGGTATATTACTTAATTAAGTCTATGATTATCAGTGCTTCCGTGATAAGCGGAAATGAAAATAACAATAGCTGGGTGAGAAAAGTATGAGTGAGAGCGTTGCAAATACCGTAACGGAAACTGTCGTTGATACTATCAAGGACAATGATTTGACGAACGGCGTGCTGAACGCCGGGAACTGGCTGGCAGACAACCACGACCTGTTGATCCAATACGCGGTCAATATTGTCGCGGCACTGCTGATTCTGTTTATTGGTAACATCGTTACCAAGGCCGTTGCCAATGGCGTGGCAAGAATGCTGCGCAAGAAAGAAATGGACGAGGCCGTGGTGGAGTTCCTGCATTCGCTGGTTCGCTACCTGCTGTTTGTCATCGTATTGATTGCAGCTCTAAGCCGCGTTGGCGTGCAGACTGCCTCTGTGGTTGCCGTGATCGGTGCCGCTGGTTTGGCCGTTGGCCTGGCGCTGCAAGGTTCGCTGTCTAACTTCGCCGCAGGTGTTCTGATTGTGGCATTCCGTCCATTCAAGTCTGGTGACTTCGTGGAAGTTGGCGGCGTAGCAGGTCTGGTTGAGGCTATTCAGGTGTTCTCTACTATCCTGAAAACCACAGACAACAAAATGGTCGTAGTACCTAACTCGGCCGTTATCGGCGGTCCAATCACTAACTACTCGCGTCATGCTACGCGCCGTATCGACTTCGTTATCGGTGTGTCTTACAAGGCTGACCTGAAGAAGACGAAAGCGGTTCTTGAGCGTGTTGTCTCTGCTGACGAGCGTGTCCTGAAAGATCCAGCTCCGACCGTGGGTGTGGTTGCTCTTGCTGATTCATCAGTGAATTTCGTGGTGCGCCCTTGGGTGAACACGGCTGACTACTGGGATGTTTACTTCGATCTGCTTCAGGCGATCAAAGAAGAGTTGGATCAAGAAGGTATCGAGATCCCATTCCCGCAGATGGACGTTCACTTGAACAAAATCGAAGGCTGATAGCGCAACGGCGCTGGCCTGAAGGAAAAATGGAGCCATATCGGCTCCATTTTTTTATGCCTGAAATTAGGCCTCAGTCTCGGTCGGCAGCGGCAGAACCGGGTTGGGCAGGGCGGCCAGGAGGTGATTGAGATCAGCACTGGCAAAAGCGAAGGTGTGATCAGGCTTGCCGGGGGTAAACATCAGGTCCTGATAGCTATATACCACCGGGTCGATTAGCAGGGTGATATCGTCAGGAAGCCCGAACGGGCAGACGGCCCCAGGCGCGCAGCCGATGGCCGAAATCATCTCGTCATGGGTACAGACGGAGACCCGTTTGCCCAGTACCTGCTTGACCAACTTGCTGTCGAGGCGGCTGTCACGGTGGGTCAGCAGCAGGCAGTGGCCGCCGCCCTTGATTTTCATGAACAGGCTCTTGGTCGGTGCGGCAGTCCAGCCGAGCGCCTTGCCTATCCGTTCATCGGCCTCGAAGTCGAGGATTGGCTCGTGCTGCCATTGCTGGTAGCTGACGCCTGCTCGGGAAAACAGGGCAAGGTTGGCGTGGTAGATTTCATCGAGTTTGTCAGGCTGCATATTGGCTCCATAGTCCTTGTGCCAGATGGCTGGCGATCACGAACATCATAGCCGCAACGGCTAGGTCAATTCCGCGTTTCACCTTGGGTTTTGATAATCACGTGGCGACCTTTGCTGTGGTATTGATGGAATATAAAAAACATTGTGCAAAAAATTTTATGATTAGGGAATTTTTTGTCATGTGCTGTTGTCCAATAGCCATATTCCGAATAAATATAGGAAAGCACGATGAAAAAACAGTTAGTTGCCGTAATGTTGGGGCTGGGGATGATGGGCGCAAGTGGTATGGCTTCGGCCAATATCGATGTGCCGCATTTGGAGACGACAGGGATCGGTGAGATCACCGTCCAGCCTGATATGGCCGTGTTTTCGGTGGCGGTAGACGAAATGCGCCCTAGCGCCAAGGAAGCCAAGCTGGCAGCCGACAAGGCGGTGACAGCGTTTGTCGATCGCCTGTTGGCGGAAGGGCTTGATCGCAGCCAGATCCAAAGTGCCAATATCAGCCTTCAGCCGCAGTACCATTACCCGAAGGACAAGGCTCCCGAGCTTCAGGGATACCGGGCAACCCGTACCGTGACGGTAACCGTCAGCCAGCTTGACCAACTCAATACCTACCTAGACAGCGCGCTGGGCGATGGTATTAACCGGATCAATAATATCGAGCTGAAAGTGAGCGACGAGTCGGCAGTACAGGAGCAGGCCCGTCTGGCTGCTATCAAAGATGCCCAAACTAAGGCCAAATCATTGGCGGAAGGCTTTGGTCAAAAGCTCGATGGGGTATGGCAGATTTCCTACCAGTCGCATAACCCGCGTCCGGTAATGATGCGAATGGCGATGGATGCCGCACCAGCGAATTCGGCTGGCTACCAGGACACCCAGATCACGGTGCGTGACAGCGTGGATGTGATTTTCAAGCTGGAAGAATAGTCGCCGCGAGTCTAGCGAAAACAAAAAGGAGAGCCTATAGGCTCTCCTTTTTTGGATCGGGGCAATGTTACGGTGCTGAGTGCAGGATCCGTGCACGGATAGTGCCATCGATCGCCTTGAGCTTTTTGAGGGCGGCATCGGCATGCACAGTTTCCACATCGATAACCACATAGCCGATTTCAGGACCTGTCTGGAGGTACTGGGCGGCAATGTTAATCCCGTCAGCGGCAAAAATCGTGGTGATTTGGTTGAGGATCCCTGGGCGGTTCTCGTGGATGTGGAGCAGGCGCGAGCAGCTGCGGTGCTCGGGCAGCGACACTTCCGGGAAGCCAACCGCAGACAGGGTAGAGCCGTTGTCCGAGTACTTGGCCATCTTACCTGCCACCTCGATGCCGATATTTGCCTGAGCCTCCTGGGTCGAACCGCCGATGTGCGGGGTCAGCAGTACGTTGTCGAATTTTGCCAACGGCGTTTCAAATGGATCGCTATTGGTCTGGGGCTCTGCCGGGAACACATCAATGGCGGCACCGGCAATATGGTTGCTTTCAAGGGCGCTGCACAGGGCGTCGATGTCAACCACGGTACCACGGGCGGCGTTGATGAAGATCGCGCCGGGCTTCATGCGGGCGAATTCCTCTGCCCCCATCATATTCTGGGTGTCAGGGGTTTCCGGGACATGGAGGCTGACAACATCGCACTTGTTGAGCAGCTCGGTAAGCAGCGGCAGTTGGGTTGCATTGCCAAGCGAGAGCTTGTTTTCGATGTCGTAGTAGTAGACTTTCATCCCGAGGTTTTCGGCCAGAATGCCGAGTTGGGTACCGATATGGCCGTAGCCGATGATCCCGAGCCGCTTGCCGCGGGCCTCGAAGGCGTGATCGGCTGACTTGAACCATTCGCCCCGGTGGGCCTTGGCATTTTTCTCGGGGATCCCGCGCAGTAACAGCAGGATTTCGCCCAGTACAAGTTCGGCCACGCTGCGGGTATTTGAGAACGGAGCATTGAAGACCGGGATCCCGCGCTTGGCCGCCGCGCGGAGGTTGACCTGGTTAGTCCCGATGCAGAAGCAACCCACGGCAATGAGTTTCTTGGCGGCGCTGAAGACTTCCTCGGTGAGTTCGGTACGGGAGCGGATCCCGACAAAGTGGGCATCGGAAATAGCGGTCAGCAGTTCATCACCGGACAAGGAACCTTTGTGGTATTCGATATTGCTGTAGCCAGCCTGCTGCAGCACCTCGATGGCCGACGGGTGGACCCCTTCGAGCAGCAGAATTTTTATCTTGTCTTTATCCAGTGAATATTTAGCCATTTTGTACTCATCCTTAATACATAGATAGCGCTGGGGAAGCGGGGCAGAGGCAGGAAATGCGGGTGCAGGTATCCTGTGTGCGGGGCTGGCCATATGCGCCATATTCGGTTGTTCTGGAATTACGTTATCAAAAAACAACCAAAATGGGTAAGAATATTACAGAATAGATAAAAAAAACGGCATATATTATGCCGTTTTGAAAGTTGGTAACGAATTTCGCGGCTGAAGGCTGGGTGAAACAGCACAGCCGCGTTGCGAATCCGTTATTTTTCGATTTTTTTCACGCCGTCCGGTGTGCCCATCAGCAGGACGTCGGCACCTCGGTGGGCGAACAGGCCGACGGTCACGACGCCAGGTAGGGCATTGATCGCATCTTCCATGGCTTTCGCATCGGTGATGGCCATGTTGTGGACATCCAAGATGATGTTGCCGTTGTCGGTGATGCAGCCTTCGCGGTAAACCGGATCGCCACCGAGCTTAACCAGCTCGCGGCCGATAAATGAGCGAGCCATTGGGATGACTTCGACCGGCAATGGGAACTGGCCCAAAACGTCAACTTGCTTAGTGTTGTCGACGATGCAGATGAATTGCTTGGCAATGGCTGCCACGATTTTCTCGCGGGTCAGCGCCGCACCGCCGCCTTTGATCATATCGAAGTCGCCGTTGATTTCGTCAGCGCCATCAACATAGATATCCAAGCTGGAGACTTCGTTGGCATCAAAGACCGGAATACCGATTTTTTCCAAGCGCTCGGTAGATGCAACAGAACTTGAAACGGCGCCCTTGATTTCCTCTTTACGGGTTGCCAGCGCGTCGATGAAGTGATTGACGGTTGAGCCGGTGCCCACCCCCACAATACTGCCCTTGGTTACGTATTCTAAGGCAGCCCAGCCTGCGGCTTTCTTCATTTCATCTTGTGTCATGCTTTTCTCCTAGTGGATGACATTGTGCGGAGCGCCGATTATAGCCAAATCCATCGCAGCCGTCAGGCGTTATCTGGCACAATAAAGCCGCAACCCTCAGATTAACAAGACAATTCTATTATTTACATGGGCTTACCCGATGCAATATTTTGCCAAATACCAATCGTTTGCCTTTTGGGCTACCAACGGTAATGGTGGCTGGGGGTGATGATTTCCGGCAACGGGACATCCCAGGACTGACTGGGCAGGGAGGCGACCTGCTGGCAATCATGGGCAAGGCCGATGGGGCGAGGGCCTTCACGGTGGTGGTGCCAGCGTGACAGGGTCCGATCATAGTAGCCGCCGCCCATTCCCAGACGGTGCCCCGTTGCATCGAAGGCGACCAGCGGGGTGCAGACCACATCGAGATTGGCAATCGGACAAACTCGGCGGATATCGAGCACCGGTTCGGCGATCCCGAAGCGGTTGGGTGCCATGGGGGTATTGGGGCTGTAGCCGAGGAATAGGAGATGGCCTTTGCTGAAGGGATGGAGCACCGGTAGGTAAACGTGTTTGCCGGCTTGCCATAACCAGTGGATCAGCGGTTCGGTATCCAGTTCGCCATCGTTGGTTAGGTACAGGGCGATATGGTGGGCTTGTTTCAGGGTATCGGAAACTTGGCAGCGGGCAAGCAAGGCTTGGGCAGCACGATTTTGTTCAGAGGTGCTGAGCGCGCGTCGAGTTTTACGAATAGTTTGGCGAATATGCTGGCGAGTGACTCCAGCGGGAACCGTCGCTCTCATAGGTCATCCGGTGACTGAGTGGGTTCGATGATAGGCACTGTCTGCGTGCCACTGGGAATAGGTGCCCCAAGGTGCCGTTGCGAATAGTTGGCCCTTGAACCAGAGTTCAAGGTGGACCTGCAACATTAACCGTAGGCTTCTCGGTACGAGCCGAGCATGCTCAATAGCTAATAAAAGCAGATCCTGGGTTTTTGCTTATCGGCTCGGGGACGTTAATCCGCTGACGCACACCCCAGGGTCAATTCATTATCAACGCTCAGGCTGATATTGCAATGCTTTCTCCAATAAATCTTGCATTTCATTGATTCTATTGGACATTTTATCAGCATTGCGCTGTTGTTCATGGCGTTCGCTATGCAGTTCGTTGCAAATATTGAGACCGGTAAAGATCAGTAGCTGCTCGGTATTGTTGATATGGGTTCGATCTGCGAGCTCTTTCAGGCGCTGGTCAAAGTCAGCGGCCGCTGCTTTGAGGGCGTCTTCTTGACCCGCAGGACAATTTACCTTGAGGCTGCGGCCCAAAACCTGAATTTCTACTGCCTGGTTACTCATAAGTGTTTAATCTGCTCCGTGCCAGATTGATCAATATGGCATTCCGCTTGCGATACGCGTTAAGACAGCCAATATAGAAAAAGCCCTAGCAACATGCAAGCCGCCTATTCACGCTTTGCGATCAATTGTGTCTGACTAAACAGATATTAACCAGTTTGGCACAAACGTGCGCCTGTCACTCGAAAAGCCAAGTGACGCTGGTTTCTGATAAGTGGTAGCATAACAGTTAATCTAACGAATTCTATACGAAAAGGTGAACAGCCATGAGCGAACTATCATTGCCGGCCTATGAAACCCTTGAGCCGCTTCTGAAAGAACAGGGGCTTGCGGTCAACCCAGCCGAGCTGCACGGCCTGCTTAGCGGGATGATTTGCGCTGGTCTGGCGACAGACGGTGAGCACTGGCTGGCGCCAGTTGCCGATTATGCTAATCAGGGCGAGCCGCTGACTGACGGCGCCAAGGCGGTTGTGCGCTCGGTGTTTGATCCGGCAGCCAGCCAGTTGCAGGGCGTATTGAGCACCTTGCTAAATTCGACGGCGTCTGAATTGGCCGAGATTGAGTTCACCGTGTCGCTGCTGTTACCGGCAGAAAATACCGATCTCATGCTGCGTGGCGAGGCACTGGGCGAATGGGTGACCAATTTCATCTCCGGCCTTGGCCTGATGGGCATGCGCAAAGAGACCCTCTCCGATGACGTGACCGAGGCGATTGCCGCCCTGCAGGAGATCGCCCAGTTGGGCATCGACGAGGACGAGGATATGGAAGAGCAGGCGATGCTGCTAGACAATATTGTGGCCTACGTCCCTGAATGTGTTCTAGTGTGTTTGGTTGGTCTGAGCCAGCGTGGCGAGCTCGACGAGGCGGTGCACGAACAGGACGGCAAGCCAACCTTGCATTGATCTATGGGCGAATGTGATAGAGGGCATACCGTGAAGCAGTATGATGTCGTTATTGCTGGAGGGGCGATGGCCGGGGCAACCTTGGCTATTGCGCTCGATACGTTGGGCGGCGGTCGATTGAAAATCGCCGTGGTAGAGGCTGTCGAGCCGTGTCTTGACCAGCACCCGGGCTATGATGCCCGCAGTATAGCGTTATCTCTTGGTTCATCCGAACTGCTGGCCTCGATTGGGTGCTGGCAGGCGTTGTCCGATATGGCTACACCGATTTCGGATATCCATGTTTCTGACCGTGGCCATGCCGGTATGCTGCATATCGGTGCCCGCGAACAGGCTGTCAACGCACTCGGTTATGTCATTGAGCTGGCTGATGCAGGCAAGCTGTTTCACCGTCAACTGGCTGAACGCGAGTCGATAGACCTGTTGTGCCCGGAGACCATCGAGGCCATTGAACGGGATCTCGAGGGCAACATCCTCACCTTGGCCAGCGGCAAGCGTTTGGCCTGCTCGCTGGTGGTGGCGGCTGACGGTGCCGTGTCGGGATGCTGTGAGATGCTGGGGATCGGGCGCGATGAGTATGACTTCCAGCAAATTGCGGTGATTGCCAATGTCACGACTGCCGAACATCACCAGGGACGGGCTTTCGAGCGCTTTACCCCTGACGGCCCTGTTGCTTTACTGCCGATGTCGGAGGGGCGCTGTTCGCTGGTATGGTGTATCCGCCCCGAGTCGCAGGCCGAAATCATGGGCCTTGACGACGAGGCGTTTCTGGCTCGCCTTCAGCAGGCGTTTGGCTGGCGGTTGGGCCGTATGCAAAAAGCCGGGCGGCGAGATGCCTATCCGTTGCTGTTGCGTTGCTCTCAGCGGCTGGTTTCCCATCGGGCTGCGGTGGTAGGCAATGCAGCCCAGACCCTTCACCCGATTGCCGGTCAGGGGTTCAACCTCGGGCTGCGCGATGTCATGAGCCTTGCCGAGGAGATCCTGCGCGGAACGGCCGAGGGGCTCGATGCCGGTCATCAGCGGATACTGAGCCGCTACCGCCAGCGCCGGACACCGGATCGCGATGCCACCGTGATGATGACGGCTGGACTGGTCGGGATTTTTGCCAATGAAAGTCTCCCTTTTGTCGTCGGCCGCAATGTAGGGTTGGCTGCGATGGGATGGAGCGATGTATGTAAGGCCCCGCTGGTGCGTCGGGCTATGGGACAGGTAGAACGATAATCATGATGCAAAATGTGGATGTCGCCATTATTGGCGGCGGAATGGTGGGATTGGCTCTGGCTGCGGCATTGGCCGATACCGAGTTGCGGGTAGCTGTGATCGAGGGGCGTGAGCCTGAGCGGGAATTGTCCGCTCTGCCCGATATCCGAGTCTCGGCCCTGAGCCGAGCCAGTGAGCGTATTTTGCGTCAGGTCGGGGCATGGCAGGGGATTGAGGCACGCCGACTGGCCCCCTATGACAAGATGGAAGTCTGGGAGCAGGACAGCTTTGCCCGGATTGCCTTTGATGCAGCCCGACTCGCCCAGCCGGATCTCGGCCATATCGTCGAGAACCGGGTGATTCAGCTGGCCTTACTTGACCGGGTGAGCCAATTGCCGAACGTGACCTTGATGATGCCGGAGCAGTGTCAGAGCATGGCGTTCGGTGAGCATGAGGCTTGGCTCAGTCTGGCATCGGGCAAGCACCTGACGGCCAAGCTGGTGGTCGGTGCCGATGGTGCGAATTCTTGGGTACGCCAGCAGTTGGATATCCCATTGACTCACTGGGATTATGGCCACAGCGCGATCGTAGCCAACATTCGCTGTAGTGATCCGCATGGTCAGACCGCCCGCCAGATTTTCCGCCCTGATGGGCCGTTGGCCTTCTTGCCGATGGGCGAGCCGGATCTGTGCTCGATTGTCTGGTCGCTGCCGCCCGAGCGTGCCGCCGAGTTGGTGGCAATGCCGGAGCAGGCGTTCAACAAGCACTTGACCGCGGCCTTTGATCACCGTTTGGGCTTGTGCCAGGTGGAAGGTGAGCGTCAGGCGTTCCCGCTGCGGATGCGTTATGCGCGTGATTTTGTGCGTGAGCGGGTGGCCTTGGTTGGAGATGCCGCCCATACCATTCATCCACTAGCGGGGCAGGGGGTGAACCTTGGTCTGTTGGATGCCGCGAGCTTGGCTCAGGAAATCAAGGCGCTGTGGCAGCAAGATAAAGATATCGGTGCCAAGGCTAATCTGCGCCCTTATGAACGATGGCGAAAAGCAGAGGCGGCCAAGATGATTGCGTCTATGCAAGGTTTCCGAGACCTCTTTTCCGGAAGCCACCCGGCCAAGAAGCTGGTCCGTGATATCGGTATGCTGTTCGTCGACAAGGCCCCGGGCCTGAAAGACGAATTCATGCGCCGGGCATTAGGGCTGAGTGGTCATTTACCCGAATTGGCCCGTCCCCGTTGATGTTTTGCCAAGCCGCCTTCGGGCGGCTTTTTTGTTGGTATTTTTTATTACTCATTTTGGGACTTTTTCTCCTACATTAAATATCAGTAGAGCGGGCCGAGGTGGCTTGCTCGTGGCCGAGGGCGGCAAAAGCCCTCTGTATGTCTTGTTTCTGCTTTGTTCGCAAGTGCGTGTGGCAAAAGGCAGGCTTTCAAAGGGAAGTTTAACCATGAGCTATATTCCTTCTGAGTTGAAGTTTACCAATACCCATGAGTGGGTACGCCCCGAGGGGGATGGGGTATATACCATCGGGATCACTGATCATGCCCAGTCAATGCTGGGGGATATGGTGTTTGTCGACCTGCCGGAAATAGATGCTGCCGCAGAGGCCGGGGAAGACTGTGCTGTGGCCGAGTCGGTAAAGGCTGCCACGGATGTATACGCGCCGCTTACCGGCTATGTCGTTGCGGTTAATGAAGAATTGGAGGGGGCCCCCGAATTGGTAAACAGCGATCCGTATGGTGACGGCTGGTTGTTTCAATTGAAAGTGGATGATGAAAGCGAGGTGGCAGATTTGCTTGATGCAGATAGCTATCTTGATTTGATCGACGAGGATAGCGACGACTAGTGGTGATAAGTAAAAAGCCCACCGAGGTGGGCTTGCTGCGCAGACAGGAATGGGATTAGGCGTATTCTTTCAAGCGCCTTATTTCACTGTTGATTTCTTTTACGGTTTGAAAATGGTGTTGCTGGGCCTTGATAGGTACAAGCAACTGGCCATTTTGGAACTCGTAGCCCCCCCTGCCATCAATGTAGATCCTTCCACGGAATAAACGACTAACGTGCTTTGCGATCATCTGGGGCACGTAGTGTTTGAACATGCGCATATTTTGCCAACCTTCCTTTTGCCAACGTCGTCGCAAATTATAAAACAACATGCATGAACCTTTTGTGACGACTTCAGCATAATCGCGATGTTAAAGAGATCTTGATTTATAAATTCTTTTTAATCAAAGCATCAATACAGAGTTTTATTCTGCTCCGTATCTCTCAATAACAAATGTGCACCATTGCATATTATTCATGCTCTTCTGAATGATTCCCAATTATCTCCTATTTATTAATGGTTTAAATAGGATTCCCCTTCACATCGATACAGCCTGAACAGATCTTTTATCGGTGATTTTTCCATATGATCGGTAGCTTGCCAGGCAGAAAGGGGGAGGTGGCAGGAGAAAATGCTGATGAAGTTAAATGGTCTGATCTGCCTCTTTGCCCGTTGCTCATTGGCATAGGCTTTTTTCGCTGGAATTGTGCTGGCAACGGGGAAACATGGCATCCGTCTGCGCTAGATCAATACAAGTTATTGGCATATGCCAATAATAAAGTGGTGAATATGATAGGGGGACACAATGCCAAGACCCAAACTACAGCGGCGGATCAGCTGCCGCCCGGCTTATAGCTGCTATAAGCCCAATGGGGTGCCGATGTCCCAGCTCCCGACCTTGATGTTGGCAGCTGACGAGCTTGAGGCCCTTAAACTGGTTGACCGCGATGGTCATAACCAGCTTGAGGCCGCTCGCCAGTTGGGGGTCTCCCGACAAACATTAGGCAATATTATCGCCAGTGCCCGACACAAAGTCGCCAAGGCCCTGGTCAATGGGATGGCTCTCGAATTAGAGCCGGTCACCGTTACAGAGAAGGAAACAACATGTCGTTAGCAATTGCCGTTACTGCCCGCAGGGAAGTGGCTGGCCATTTTGGCAAGGCTGCAGCATTCTTGCTGTTTGATGATAAAGGTGTGCAGGTCGCGGAAGTTGAGAACAGCGGCAGTCGCGAGGTCGGCTGTAAGCACAAGAAGCTGATCCAGCGTCAGTTGGCCGAATACGGGGTGACCCATTTAGTGGTTGGCAATATCGGTCAGCGCTCACTGGCCCGTTTGCTCAATGCCGGCTGGCAGGTCAGCCGAGTTGCCCCGCGCTCGCCGCTGGAGGCGATTGTCTCCGGCAAGGTAGCCCGCGAGGCCCTGACGGCCGCCGAGCAGGGGCGTCCCTGCAAACGTGAGAAAGGCGACTGTGGTTGTGGTTGCGGCAGCAAGAAAAAGGCGGCACCTGCTAAAATTGGCATGAAGGGACATGCGCCGCGACTAACCGGTGGCCTGTTTCGCCTAGGAGGGTTCACACGATGACATACCTATTGACGGTGATTGTTTTTCTGCTGGTGATTGCGGGCATGGCCATTGGTTGGGTGGTGAAGCGCAAATCGATTCAGGGCAGCTGTGGTGGCTTGGCCAATGTCGGGGTCGAAAAGGAGTGCGGTTGCAAGGAGCCTTGCGATGAGCACAAGCTCTACCAGATCCAAGAGCCGGGAGACAAGGTCTCCTGAGTGGGGTTCGTTGAAGGCCGGTGACTACCGGCCTTTTTTGATCAGTGCAGCTTGCGCAGTTCTTCTACCCGTTCGGTCACTGCATGGTGAACACAGCGGCGCAGCCATTCCTGACGGGGGTGGGCTGCATTGCGCTGGAGCCAGAGCATGTTGATATCGAAATCGGGGATGTGAACCGGAGGGCTGCATTGGCAGAGGTTGTCATGGAACACATCCAGTTTTGCCATCAGGGTCGAAACAACG
The DNA here is from genome assembly GCF_001029445.1 of Photobacterium aquae. Lineage (GTDB taxonomy): Bacteria > Pseudomonadota > Gammaproteobacteria > Enterobacterales > Vibrionaceae > Photobacterium > Photobacterium aquae. The sequence goes on along the minus strand of NZ_LDOT01000008.1, from coordinate 43,950 downwards.
CAGAGCAGGTTGCGTCCGGTCAGAAGGTGGCGGATGGTGAGGAAGCTACTTGAGCCGACAGCGATGTGGCGCTGGAAGCCTTGCTGCTGCAACTGGTTGTCGACGTTTGTCGCCAGTTTTCCGTCTGGGGTGACCAAGGCTTGCGGGGTCTGGATGTAGCGGGCGAGGTCGATGGGGCTGCCCAGCCCGGTTGCACTGGGGTCAAACAGGCAGACATGATCCTCGGTATAGAGGTATTGGTGGTCGAACTCGCGGGGGATATCGGTCATGCTGCCAATAATCAGGTCGATTTTCTGCTCTTCGGCAGCACGTTGGTAGTTGTTGCGGTCTACATTGCAAAAACTCAGCTGGCTGCGCGGTGCGGCAGCCTGGATGGCGTCGAACAGGGCTGGGGCAAACAGCAGCTCGGCGTAATCGGTCAGGCCAATACGGAACGTACCGTCGTATTGATCGGGGACGAAGGTGCCGGGGCGCAGAACCTGGCTGGTGACCATCTGTAAAATCTGATCGACAACCGGGGCCAGTTCCAGCGCCCTGTCGGTGGCAATCATCTGGTGCCCTTGACGTTCGAAAAGCGGATCATCGAGCAGGCCCCTGAGCCGAGAGAGGTTGTGGCTCATGGCTGACTGGCCGATGGATAGCTTGTCGGCCGCCTTGGTCACGCTGCGGGTTTCCATCAGGGCCGAGAAGGCGACCAGCAAGTTGAGGTCGACCCCGCGCCAGTTGATTGCGCTCATGTTCATTCCTTTATTTGTGAGTCTAGCGGCAGATATCGGCCAGCATCGGATCACAGAGCAGCAACAGATCGTCGGTGGCCAGTTCAATGCCAGCCATCCGATCCCCGCTGCTGATATTGACGAAGTCATGGCCCGTGATCGTGTGGTCAAAGATCAGTGGCAAGGGCTGCTTGAGCCCGATAGGGGCGACGGTGCCGATGATTAGGCCGGTAATTTTCTCGACATCGCTGGCATCGGCGCATGTCATCCGACGGCAACCGAACATATCGCGTACCTTGCGCGGGTCTACCTGAGCCGGGCCGGGCACACAGGCCAGGACGTGGAATCCACTCATATCCCTTAGCAGTATCGACTTGACCATCTGCTCGGGGGCAACGCCGCGCTCGCGGGCTGCCTCCTCGATGGTTTTGGCTGGCTGGCGATGGGGAAGAAGGCGGTATTCCACGCCTTCTTGTTCTAAGTAACGGGTGACAGGCGTGATCATTACGCGTCGTCTTCCAGAGAATAAGGCAGGGCTAGACGGTGCCAGATAGCCTCGCTGCCAGCCAGGCGGAAGCGTGTTTCCTCTTCTAGATCGTTCGGCAGGCCGGCCAGCGCAATTGCCTGCCCGTCATTGAAACGGTAGCCAGCAATGATAGTGCCGCCCTTGCGCCAGTTGTCACCGACATTACGATCCAGCGTATCACCGGCCAGCGGTGTGTGATCTGCCGGGCCGCTGAGGATGTACATTGCACGCTTGTTGATGCCGCGGTACTTGGCGCGGGCGACGGTTTCCTGCCCGGTATAGCAGCCTTTTTTGAAGCTGATTGCACCGAGTGCTTGCAGGTTGACGGCTTGGGGAATGAACTCAAGCGCCGTGGCATCGTCGATGCGCGGGATTGCGTGGCGGATGTCGTACAGGTCCCATAGCGCGTCATCGCTCAGGGTGGCCTGTGGTGCAAGCTTCTCTACCAGTGCCTTGGCATGAGTTTGCTCAAGTGCCAATAGCCAGCGCTCGTCGTCGATTTGTACGGCGCTGCCGCCAGTTATGGCACGTACCGCATCGCCGGCACCGAATAGGGCATCAATGGTTTCGGTCGCCTGCGGGCCGGTCAGGCCGAGCAGGACATCGTCACTCTCGGCGATATCGACCTTGGAGAACACGGCGTATTTCTTCAGTTCCGGCAATTGGGTCGCCAGAATGCTGCGGCGCTGGAAGAAACCGTAACCGTCATTGTGGTGGAACAGGCGGAAAACGGTGCGCAGCTTGCCCTTGGCATCACAGTGGCCGCCGAGGGTTGACTGGGCGGCACCAAGGCCAACTACGTCACAGGTAACCTGACCGTGAAGGTATGACTTTTTGTCGTCACCGATCAGGGTAACCAGCGCCCAATTTGCCAAGTCAACCAGTGCCAGTTGAGGCAGGGCGTCGTGGGATGAAAGGGAAAGAGTATCGAACAGGTAGTTTTCAGACCAAGTGCTCATAGGGATTCCAGACTGTAATTGCTGCGGCATGCAGGAATGGGTTTGAAGATATGGTAAAGCGAAGGCTGCAATTTGTCAGCTCTCTGATGACTGCAGTGGTATTGGTGCGGGTTGGCGTGGCGAAAATGGCGCTAAGTTCTCATCTTGGCGCTTTGCTTGCGCTGGCGCATGGTCGAGATGGAGGTGGGCTGCTAGTATTGGCCCTAGCTATATCACTCAGAGACCGGTATCAGCGCTATGCGGTACAGGGCTCAAGGAATACATTTGAGGTTGTTACATGTTGAGTGCAGAAGAAAAAGCACGGGTTAAGTGGGCATGCCGCCGTGGGATGCTAGAGCTGGATGTGATCATTATGCCGTTCTTCGAAGAGTGCTTTGATGCGCTGCCGGAGTCTGAGCAACAGGATTTCATAGCGTTATTGGAATGCGATGATCCTGATCTGTTTACCTGGATGATGCGCCACGGCCGCAGTGACAACCCTGCCCTTGCTGCGATGGTTGACAAGATTGTTGCCCACAACAACAACAAGCTTCGCTGATTTCAGGCTGAGACCTTCCATTTTTTTATTGAGCGCACTGGTAGCCTTGTATGCCGGTGCGTTGTTTTTCTTGGCGTTCTCCTCCCTTCGTAGTGATTTCCCCATTCCGCTTTTCTTGCTGATGTCATGGTGGTTGTGCCATGAGGCTGAGGCCAGGTACATCGACTACAGCCGCTATCGTGGCCGGCTCTGCCTGTACCGTGATGGGACGGTTGGCTGGGCAGGGTACCGTTGGCTGGTTTGTCAGACCAAAATATGCACATCAGTGGTCATCGTGCTTAAGCTGCGTGGCCGAGAGGGGCAGCGTGGCTGGCTGGTGGTCTCCCCGAGTAGTTGTCGTGAACCGGATTACCGGAGTCTGGCGTTATTTTCCCGCTATCTAGTAGCTTCCTGAGTATACGGGCTTTTCTTTTTATCCCTCTGGCACATTCTTTACCTCAAGCTTTTTTGTGCTTGGCCGACATGGTCTCAAAGCCGAATATAAGTCGGTTGCCATTATTTGAGAAGGGAAGTCCGATGAAGATAAAACATAAATTATTGGGATTGACGGCCTTGTCGGTTGTCGCTCTTGTGGCCGTGATGGCGGCAAGCTGGTTGGCCAATGACAGGATTGTTCGGATCAATCAGGCGGTTACCACTGTGAGTGAAATGGAAGTTGCCTTGCTCAACTTACGCCGTAACGAAAAAGATTTTTTGATGCGCGGTGCCTTGAAGTATCGCGAGACGTTCTTGGCTAACTTTGCCAAGTTTCAGCAATTACAGCAGTCGCTCAACCATACACGGGAAGCTCTGGGTATCGCGTTGCCTGAATTGACACCGATGGCGCAGGCAATGGATGAATACCGAAGTGGGATGATGGCGTTGATGGAGGGGTATCAGGTGTTTGGGCTGTTGGCCGAGGAGGGGGTCAAAGGGGCATTCTTGGCGGCGTCGGGCGATCTGATCACTCAGGCTTCTGAACAGCAGTATGCTGTGGTGCCGGTATTTCGGTTGGTGAGTGCGGGCAAGATGCTGGTACTGGCCCCTAGCCAAGCCGCTGCCGACGATTTTAACAGGCAGCTGGAGGATCAATCGGCACAACTTGCTCCTGTTTTGGGGGAGGCCTATGCGAACTACCATCGCAAGGCGCAGGCTGTGCTGGCTCAGTTGGCGGTGATCGGATTGGATCAGAACCACGGTTTGCAGGGGGCGATTCGAAGCCAGTCGCACAAGGCCGAAGCTATTTTTGCTGAACTCAAGCAGCAGCTTGAATCCGAGGTTGTGAAGGCCGAGAAGGCTACGACCGCAACGACGTTGATTGCGGTGCTTATCGTGGTATCGGGGTTGCTGGTGTTGTCGATGGCGATTGGACGTTCGATTCAAGGGCGTCTGGCATCTTTGAGCCAATTGATGGCAGAGATCACGACAAGCCATGATCTGACTCGCCGGGCGTGTGGCGACGGGCAGGATGAGTTGGCTGAGATGGCAAATAATTTCAATTATCTGCTTGCAAGCCTTAGTCAGCTTGTCGGTAATGTGCAGCAGGCGGTTGCCGAGCTGGGGCCGGAATCTCAGTTGCTGTTATCTCGTAGTCAGGAGGCAGGGCATGCTCTGCAGCGCCAGTTGGCGGAGACTGATTCGGTAGCGACGGCCATCACACAGATGGGCGGGACTATCAGGGAGATCGCCAGCAACACCGAAGTGGCGGCAGGCAATGCCGATCGTTGTTACCAAGGGGCCGAAGCGGGATTGGCGGAAGTGAGTGCGACTAAGCATCAGGTTGACGGGCTGTCGCAGGACTTGGCACAGGCGAGTGACGAAGTGGCGAATTTATCTGGGCTATCGGGTGATATTGGTGCCGTGCTTGATGTGATCCGTACGATTGCCGAGCAAACTAACCTGCTGGCGCTCAATGCGGCGATTGAGGCAGCCCGTGCCGGTGAGCAGGGGCGTGGTTTTGCCGTGGTGGCGGATGAGGTCCGCTCTTTGGCGATGCGTACCAGCCAGTCGACCGAGGAAATCACATCGATTATCGAGTCGCTCCAGACCCAGATCGAGCAGGTAGTCACGCACATTGGCCACTGCCGTGAGCTGGGTGAGACGAGTGTTGGTCAGGCCGAAGGGGCCGAGGGCAAAATTCGCCTGATCATGGAGGATATGCAGCAGATTATGGATACCAGTACCCAGATTGCAGCCGCTGTCGAGCAGCAGAGTTTGGTGTCGGACGATATCCGGGCCAATGTGACGGCAATCCGCGATTTGGCCGGAACCAATGTTGCGTTGGTTGAGGACAACGCCGTGGCGGCAAATACGGTTTCGCAGCATGCCGCTGAGTTGGCCGGTGCGATCAGTAATTACCGGGTCTGACAGCGGAGGGGGCCCGCTGCCAGACCTAACCGGATCAGCAGGGCTGATCCGGGGTGAGGATGGTTGGGTGTGGATCACCCGCCGCCTCGGGATAGTCGAGGGTGTAGTGAAGCCCGACGCTTTCTTTTCGCTTCAGGGCGCAGCGGACCATCAGTTCAGCGACGTCGAGTAAGTTTCTCAGTTCGAGCAGGTTGTTGGAGACCCGGAAGTTGCTGTAGTACTCGTGGGTCTCGTCCTTGAGGAGTTGGATCCGGCGCATGGCACGCTCAAGGCGCTTGGTGGTGCGGACAATACCCATGTAGTCCCACATGAACAGGCGAAGCTCGTGCCAGTTGTGCTGGATCACCACTTCTTCGTCGGAGCAGCCGACTTGGCTTTCGTCCCAGCCGGGCAGTTCATCCGGCAGGCTGACACTGTTGATTTGGTCCGCGATGCTCTCGGCCGCCGACCACGCGTAGACCACACATTCGAGCAGTGAGTTGGAAGCCATTCGGTTTGCGCCGTGGAGGCCGGTATAGCTCACTTCACCGATGGCATACAGCCCCTCGAGGTCGGTTTGGCCGCTCTGGTTTACGACCACGCCACCACAGGTGTAGTGCGCCGCTGGCACGATAGGGATCGGCTCTTTGGTGATGTCGATGCCATAAGTCATTAGCTTTTCGTGGATCATCGGGAAATGCTTGCTCACGAAATCAGCAGGCTTGTGGCTGATATCGAGGTACATGCAGTCGGCCCCGAGACGCTTCATTTCAAAGTCGATGGCACGGGCGACGACATCTCGCGGGGCCAGTTCGCCACGTTCGTCGAAGTCGAGCATAAACCGGCTGCCGTCAGGGCGGCGCAGGTAAGCCCCTTCGCCGCGCAGGGCTTCGGTCAGCAGGAAGTTGCGGGCATCGGGGTGGAACAGGCAGGTGGGGTGGAACTGGTTGAACTCGAGGTTGGCCACCCGGCACCCGGCCCGCCAGGCCATGGCAATTCCGTCACCGGAAGAGACATCGGGGTTGGAGGTGTACTGGTAGACCTTCGATGCGCCGCCAGTGGCAAGGACGACAAATTTTGCCCGCACCGTTTCGACAGCTTCGCGGTTGCGGTTCCAGACGTAGGCGCCGAGTACCCGGTTTGGCTGGTGGAGGCGACCTAGCTTCTGGTTGGTGATGAGGTCGAGGGCATTATGGCGCTCGAGGACGGTGATATTGGGGTGCTGGTGGACATTGTCTTGCAGTGAGGTCTGTACCGCCATCCCGGTGGCATCTGCCGCATGGAGGATCCGGCGGTGGCTGTGGCCGCCCTCACGGGTCAGGTGGTAGCGTGGGCTGCCATCGCTGCCGCTACCTTCTTGGTCGAAGGGGACGCCTCCGTCAATCAGCCACTGGACGCAATGCTTGGCATTCTCGGCAATGAATCGCACCACGTCCTCGTCGCACAGGTTGGCCCCGGCAATTTGGGTATCCTCAACATGGGAGTCAACGCTGTCTGACTCGTCGAAGACGGCGGCGATACCGCCTTGCGCGTAATAAGTAGCCCCTTCGCTACGCGGTCCCTTGCTAAGTACGATTACCTTGCCGAGTGGGGCGAGGCGCAGTGCCAGTGAGAGTCCTGCGGCACCACTTCCGATAACAAGCACATCGCATTGATGTTCACGGTTTTCGTTCATCATGATTCCATATCCCTTTGGTAGTGCGGTCATCTTATCAAATTTTGAACAAATTGTTCATTTTTGACTAGGGCTTCACAATTTTGCGGATCTGGCTGGTATAACTGAGAGAGTGAATATCGGTATCGGGCGTTGCCTGTTAAGGCGGGGGCGTCTGTTGGCTTTACCCCTGTGCCGGATTCGCAAATTGTAGCCGTAACAATCAGTTTCGGCTGTTTTGGGTATATAATCCCCCGTATAACCCCCATAGGCGGTACTCGCGGTATCGTCCCAGTCGCGGTGATGTGCAAATTTATTTCGTTCCAGCGGAACTTTATTGTCTGCGCCGGGTCATAAATAGTGCTCACGCTCATACCGTTTTATCCTTCCGTTTGGATTGGACATGGTAAGCTACCTATCAGCAGATTGATGGGATTGCACTGGGTAATTGGCGCAATGATAAGCGAGCCAATAGCGATAAAATGACGAGTGCATTTGATATAGGAGTACACGCTCGGATGAGCGAGCAGCAAACTGATCAGGTATTAATTGAGCGGGTACAGCGCGGCGACAAACAGGCATTCAACTTGCTGGTGATGAAATACCAGAACAAGGTGTGCAACCTTGTTGCCCGGTATGTGAACAACCCCGGCGATGTGCCGGATGTTGCTCAGGAGGCATTTATCAAAGCTTACCGGGCGTTGCCGACGTTCCGGGGAGAGAGTGCCTTCTATACATGGCTGTACCGCATAGCCGTTAATACGGCGAAGAACTACTTGGTTGCTCAGGGACGTCGCCCGCCGGCCTCGGATGTTGATGCCGAAGAGGCTGAATATTATGAGTCGGGCAATGCGTTGAAAGAAATTTCGAACCCTGAGAGCCAGATGTTGTCAGATGAATTGAAGCGGGTTGTTTTTAGTACCATCGAAGGATTGCCTGATGACTTGAAGACGGCGATTACCCTGCGAGAGCTGGAAGGCTTGAGCTACGAGGAGATCGCAGAAGTTATGGACTGTCCGGTGGGAACGGTACGATCACGAATTTTCCGGGCGCGGGAGGCGGTTGAAAAACGCATCCGTCCTCTTATGCAGCGCTAGTGTTAGGCCAAACGGTGAAAAAGATGGCTGATAAAGAAAAAATCTCCGCGTTATTAGATGGCGAAGAGCTAGATCAGAGCATTATCAATGCATTGGCAGTCGATGAAGACAGCCAGCAAACCTGGCAGCATTTCAACCTCGTTGGGGATGTGATGCGCGGGGAGGCACCGAACAGCAAGGATTGGGACATCGCGGCAAGGGTAGCACTGGCACTGGAAGATGAGCCAGCGCATACCGGTACGGCTCCTCTGGTCAGCGAGCCGGCACCAGTGGTCGAACTGGCAGCGGCGCGCGAGGCGCGTATTGAATCCCAGCCAACGCCACAGCAAGCCAAGCGCTTTATGCCAGCCTGGCTGACCCAGCTGGGTCAGGTCGCGGTGGCTGCAAGCGTGTCGCTGGCGGTGATTGTCGGGGTGCAGCAATACAATGGTAGCGATGACGGCCTGGTGCCGACAGCCGATACCCAGCTTCCTGTACTGGAGACCATTCCGTTTTCAGGCACCGCCGAGCCGGTGAGCCTGACGCGAGATTCTGTGCGCACAAGCCACCATACCGGCCCGAGCGAAGAGCAGGTGATGGAACAGCGTCGCCGGATCAACGCCATGTTGCAGGATTATGAATTGCAGCTGCGTTTGAATGCTGAAGACGGTAGTATTGACCGTTCGTTGCTTGAATCGAATTAATGGCGGGGAAATGAAGAAATTACTGGTCGGTGTGATGACACTGGTCAGCCTTGCGATGCCATATCAAGCCTCTGCTGAAGAGCCTGTCGCTTCAGCAGAGGCTTTGTTGCATCAAATGGATGAGGCTAGCCGCGAGCTCAGTTATGAGCTGTCGTACATCCTAATCAAGAAAAACAGTATTGAGCCTCTACGTTACCGGCACGCGCTGGAAGAGGGGGAAACCTATGCCCATTTGGTCTATCTCAGCGGCCCGCCGCGCGAGGTGATCCAGCGCGGCAACGAAGTGAGTTACTTCGAGCCGGGCCTGGAGCCTTTTACGATTGACAGCAACAAGATGGTTGCCCCGCTGCCGCCGATCATGCGCAGCGATATCCATGAGCTGTCAGGATATTATGATTTTATCTCGATGGGTCGGGCCCGCGAGGCCGGCGTTGCCTGTGATGTGGTTCGAATTGCGCCCAAAGACGGTGCCCGCTACTCCTATTTGTTGTGGATTGATACCCGCAGCAAGCTGGTAATGCGAGCCGACCTGCTGGACCGCGACGGCGAGCCGCTCGAGCAGTACCGTGCCGTATCGTACGTGATCAACCCGAAAGTCGCTGATGTCCTGAAAAGCCTCAAGAACGTCGAGTTGCCGGCGGTGGTGCAGTTGCCGCCCCAGCCGCAGGCCGATCTGAACTGGAAGGTCAGTTGGCTGCCGCGTGGCTTTGAGTCGGTGTCGCGCAACCGCCATCGTTTGATGATGACCGACCGACCGGTTGAGAGCAAAATGTTCAGCGACGGTTTGTTCAGCTTCTCGATTTATATCTCGGCGGCTGACAACTTCACCGTGCGCGAACAGTTGGTGCGCCAGGGACGCCGTACCTTGCATAGCTACCTGATCAAAGACAAAGAAGTGACCGTGGTGGGAGATATTCCCCCGGCGACGGCACGGCGCGTTGCCGAGTCGGTTGTATTTGCGCATGGCGGGAGCAATGAGCAATGATGCGTTCGCTGGCTACCGTGGTCGCTGTCGAGCGCGGAAGTATTACCGTTAGCTGCCAGCAGCAAACCAGCTGTGGCAGCTGCGCCTCGCGCGATAGCTGCGGGACAGGCTTGGTCAGCAAGGCACTGCCTGGCCGCCGTCATGAGCTGACCATCGCAACCAAGCTCAAGGCCAACGTCGGGGATACTGTTGAAATCGGCCTTGCCGAGCGTAGTATGTTGACTTCTGCTTTGCTGGTCTATGTCTTGCCTCTGCTATGCTTAGTGCTGGGTGCTATCTTTGGTCAGTGGTGGTTTGTGTCGCTGAGCGGTGGCGGAGAGCTTGGGGTGATAGCCTCGGCGTTTGCCTTTGCCGGCGGCGGATTGTGGCTGGCTCGCCGCTATGCTCGTCGTCTTGAAGGGCAGTCGGCCTATCAGCCAACACTTGTACGGGTGCTAGGTAGCCCTGTTTCAGACAATCTGATAACAAATGCTGCAGCGAAGGATAGCGACTAGCGGCGAAATTCGGTAGAATCCGTCAACTTGATCTATTGATCCCATTCATTTAATCACGAGTTAGTCACGCCAATTCATGAAGCACATTCGTAACTTTTCGATTATTGCACATATCGACCATGGTAAATCGACCTTATCTGACCGCTTGATCCAAGTTTGCGGTGGCCTTTCCGATCGCGAAATGGCAGCCCAGGTTCTCGATTCCATGGACCTTGAACGTGAACGCGGTATTACTATTAAGGCCCAGAGCGTGACGCTCGATTACACGGCCAAAGATGGTGAAACCTACCAGTTGAACTTTATCGACACCCCAGGACACGTTGACTTCTCGTACGAAGTATCGCGTTCACTGGCGGCCTGTGAAGGTGCGCTGTTGGTGGTGGATGCCGGTCAGGGCGTAGAAGCACAGACACTGGCAAACTGTTACACCGCGATTGAAATGGATCTGGAAGTCGTACCGATCCTGAACAAGATTGACCTGCCAGCCGCCGACCCTGAGCGCGTGGCCGAGGAAATCGAAGAGATCGTCGGTATCGATGCGATGGAAGCTACCCGTTGTTCGGCCAAGACTGGCTTGGGCGTTGACGACGTGCTTGAGAACATCGTGTCGGCGATCCCAGCGCCAGAAGGCGATGCTGATGCGCCGCTGCAGGCGCTGATCATTGACTCATGGTTCGATAACTACCTGGGTGTTGTCTCTCTGGTTCGTATCAAGAACGGCGTACTGAAGAAGAACGACAAGATCAAGGTAATGAGCACCGGCCAGACTTGGGGCGTAGACCGTCTGGGTATCTTTACCCCGAAACAGGTCGATAAAGACGTCTTGCGTACGGGCGAAGTTGGCTGGGTAGTGTGTGGCATCAAGGACATCCTTGGCGCGCCAGTGGGTGATACCCTGACCCATTCTAAAAACGGCTGTGAAAAACCATTGCCAGGCTTCCAGAAAGTGAAGCCGCAGGTATATGCGGGTCTGTTCCCTGTATCATCAGACGATTACGAGAACTTCCGTGATGCACTTGGCAAGCTGAGCCTGAACGATGCGTCGTTGTTCTACGAGCCAGAAAGCTCGGCGGCACTGGGCTTTGGCTTCCGCTGTGGTTTCCTTGGCATGCTGCACATGGAAATCATCCAGGAGCGTCTGGAGCGTGAATACGACCTTGACCTGATCACCACGGCACCGACCGTAGTGTACGAGGTGAAGAAAACCGACGGTACGACTATGTATGTCGACAGCCCGGCAAAACTGCCTGCTGTCAACGACATCGAGGTTGTCGGCGAGCCGATTGCCCGCTGTAATATCCTTGTACCGAGTGATTACCTAGGTAACGTTATTACCCTGTGTGTCGAGAAACGCGGTATGCAGGTTGACATGGTTTACCACGGTAACCAGGTTGCCCTGACTTACGATATTCCGATGTCTGAAGTGGTGCTTGATTTCTTCGACCGCCTGAAGTCGACATCCCGTGGCTACGCGTCACTGGATTATAACTTCCAGCGTTACGAAGAGTCTGACATGGTACGTGTTGATATCCTGCTTAACGGCGACCGCGTCGATGCGCTGGCTATCATTACCCACAAAGACAACGCTCAGCACCGTGGCCGCGACTTGGTTGAGAAGATGAAGGAATTCATCCCTCGCCAGATGTTCGACATCGCGATTCAGGCTGCCATCGGCAACCACATCATTGCCCGTTCAACCGTGAAGCAGCTGCGTAAGAACGTAATTGCGAAATGTTACGGCGGTGACGTGAGCCGTAAGAAGAAACTTCTGCAGAAGCAGAAGGAAGGTAAGAAGCGTATGAAGCAGATCGGTAACGTTGAGCTGCCTCAAGAAGCATTCTTGGCCATTCTTCATGTTGGCAAAGACAAATAATCAGTAACCTCTTGTTCCTGGCGAGCGGGATAGTAGCGAGTGCGACTATTTTTGCTGACCGGTAACAACTGGCAATGCAGCGGGCTGGTCTTGCTGCATTGTTTTATCAAGCGGCGGGCAAAGCTCGCCCTTGGTAGTTCATTGAGTAGGGATAAATATGGCTAATACTTTTTCGCTTATTTTGGTACTGGCGACGCTGGTCACCGGGATCATCTGGGCACTGGACAAATTTGTCTGGGCGCCTAAACGTCAATTGAAAATTCAAGCGGCGGCGGCGAATGCCGGCGATCAGGTGGATGCTGAAACCCTACAGCGTGTTGCACCGCAACCGAGCTGGGTCGAGTCGACCAGTTCAATGTTTCCGGTGATCGCGTTAATTATGGTATTTCGCTCATTTATTTATGAGCCGTTCCAGATCCCATCCGGTTCGATGATGCCAACCTTGCTGGTTGGTGATTTCATCCTGGTTGAGAAGTTTGCCTATGGCCTGAAAGACCCGGTTTTCCGCCATCAGTTGGTTGAAACTGGCAAGCCTGAGCGTGGTGATGTGGTGGTGTTTAAATTTCCGCCGCAGCCAAGCGTCGACTACATTAAACGTGTAGTGGGCATGCCGGGTGATACCGTGCGCTACAGCGACCATAAGCAAATTTGCATTGCCCCGAAAGGTGCGAGCGAATGCAAGCCAGTGTCGTTGTTCGATATGACTGACAGTGAATTTAGCCAGGGCATGACCCGCTTGGTGCAGTTTAACGAGCAGCTGGGTAAACATGATCACCAGATCTTGATCAACCCGCTCAAACGTGACCGTACCATGATGTATCAGCCGCGTCCTGGTGTGAATGAATGGGTCGTACCCGAAGGCCAGTACTTCGTGATGGGCGACAACCGTGATAACAGTGCAGATAGCCGTTACTGGGGCTTTGTCCCAGAGGCCAATCTGGTCGGTAAAGCGGTCGGGATCTGGATCAGCTTTGAGTTTGAACGAGGTGCTGACAGTGCACTTCCATCTTGGATTCCTACCGGTGTGCGTTTCAGTCGCATCGGTGGCATAAACTGATCGGGAAAAAATGACCACTCCTGCTAACAGACTACAGCGCAAGCTGGGTTACCAATTTAATAATCTGGATTTATTGACCTTGGCACTGACACACCGCAGTGCCAACGGGACACACAACGAGCGCCTTGAGTTTCTGGGCGATTCGATTCTGAGCTTTGTGATCGCAGACGATCTCTATCACCGTTTCCCTAAAGTGGACGAAGGTGACATGAGCCGGATGCGTGCCACACTGGTGCGAGGCAAGACACTGGCTGAATTGGGCCGTGAGTTTGATCTTGGTGACCACTTGCTGCTGGGGCCGGGCGAGCTGAAGAGTGGCGGTTTCCGCCGTGATTCGATTCTGGCTGACTGTGTCGAGGCGATCATCGGTGCAATTTATCTTGATAGCGATATCGAGATGGTGCGTAAAATCGTGCTGAAGTGGTACCAGAGCCGCCTAGAGACGATCAAGCCGGGTATCAACCAGAAAGATCCTAAGACCCGTTTGCAGGAATGCCTGCAGGGTCGTCGCCAACCGTTGCCTGCGTATGTTGTTACCAAGGTGCACGGCGAAGCGCATAACCAGGAATTTACGGTGCAGTGTGAAGTGGCAGGGCTGGATGCGCCTGTTATCGGTAAGGGCGGCAGCCGGCGCAAGGCAGAGCAGGCAGCAGCAGAACTGGCACTTAAGCAGTTAGAATCATGACAGACAAGACACATTGCGGCTTCATTGCCATTGTAGGCCGACCGAATGTGGGCAAATCGACCCTTCTCAACCGCTTGGTTGGCCAGAAGCTGTCGATTACCTCGCGCAAGCCACAGACGACCCGCCACCGCATCATGGGTGTTGATACCCGTGACGGCTACCAGGCGGTATATGTGGATACCCCGGGCCTGCACATCGAAGAGAAGCGTACCATCAACCGTTTGATGAACCGTGCGGCGAGCAGCTCGCTGACCGATGTTGAGTTGGTATTGTTCCTTGTCGACGGCACCATGTGGACTGCGGATGACGAGATGGTACTCAACAAGCTGGCCAAGTCCCAGCTGCCGACAGTACTGCTGGTCAACAAGGTCGACAATGTGAAAGAGAAGTACGATCTGTTCCCGCACCTTCAGGAGCTGGCGAGCAAGATGGACTTCGTCGATGTCGTACCGGTATCGGCCAAGCACGGCACCAACATTGATGCCGTCGAGAAGATTGTGCGCAAGCACCTGCCGGAAGGCCAGTTCTACTTCCCCGAGGAGTACGTGACCGACCGTTCGCAGCGCTTCATGGCGTCGGAGATCATCCGTGAGAAGCTAATGCGCTTCACCGGTGACGAGCTGCCGTATTCGGTAACCGTTGAGATCGAGCGTTTCGACTACAACCCGGATACCGATGGTTTTGATATCAACGGCCTGATCCTGGTTGAGCGTAATGGCCAGAAGAAGATGGTGATCGGCAAGGGCGGCGAGAAGATCAAGACTATCGGCCGCGAGGCCCGTCTTGATATGGAAGATCTGTTCGAGCGCAAGGTCTACCTCGAGCTATGGGTGAAAGTGAAGTCCGGCTGGGCCGATGACGAGCGAGCACTGCGTAGCCTAGGCTATATTGACGATCTATAAGGGCCGTAATGGAAGGGCTACAGCGTTGTTTTGTCCTCCATTCTCGTCCCTATAGTGAGACGAGCCTGATCCTCGATGTCTTCAGCGAGGATGCAGGCCGTCTTACTCTCCTGTCAAAAGGGGCGCGGCGCAAGCGTTCCAACCTCAAAGGGGCACTCCAGCCTTTTACCCCCCTGTTTATGAAATGGTCCGGCAAAGGCTCAATGCCGGTGCTGACCCATGCCGAGCCTATCAGTATCGGGCTGCCGATGCGCAGCTATATCCTCTATTCGGCGATGTACGTCAACGAGCTGTTGGCGCGGGTTGTCGAGCCCAATACCCCTTATCAGGTGCTGTTTCTGGATTACCTGAACGTGCTGCGCGAGCTGGCACAGGCAGAGAATCCAGAGCCCGCATTGCGCCGTTTTGAGCTGGCACTGCTGGATCATCTTGGCTATGGTGTGGACTTCTTCCATTGCGCGGGTAGTGGCCTGCCGGTGGACGATACCATGACGTATAACTACCGGGAGCAGCGTGGCTTTATTGCGTCGCTGACCATCGGCCAGCTGACTTTCACCGGTGAACAACTTAAGGCGATAGCCGCACGGCGGTTCGAAACCCCAGAGCAGCTCAGGGCTGCCAAGCGTTTCACCCGTATCGCCCTTAAGCCATTTCTTGGCGGCAAGCCATTAAAAAGCAGGGAATTGTTTATCCCTAGAGGAAGGAGTACCGGAAAATGAACAACATCTTACTCGGCGTGAATATTGACCACATTGCCACATTGCGAAATGCCCGCGGGACGCGCTACCCGGATCCGGTTCATGCCGCAGAAGTCGCCGAGCGTGCAGGTGCGGACGGTATTACCATCCATTTGCGCGAGGACCGCCGCCATATCAAGGATCGCGACGTCCGTATCCTGCGCGAGACCATCCAGACCCGGATGAACCTCGAAATGGCCGTGACTGATGAGATGGTGCAGATTGCCCTTGAAACTCAGCCTGAGTTTGTTTGTCTGGTGCCGGAAAAGCGCGAGGAGCTGACAACGGAAGGCGGTCTGGATGTTGCCGGGCAGTTGGACAAGGTCAAGGCGGCTACCGAGGCGTTGTCTGCTGCCGGGATCAAGGTGTCGTTGTTCATTGATGCCGACCGAGGCCAGATTGATGCGGCTGTGGCCTGTGGCGCGCCGTTTATCGAGTTGCACACCGGCCATTATGCCGATGCCGAGACCGAGGAAGAGCAGCAGGCCGAACTTAAGAAAATTGCGGCCGCGGCGAGTTATGCCCATGACAAGGGGATCAAGGTCAATGCCGGTCACGGCCTGACGTACCATAACGTCAAGCCGATCGCAGCTCTGCCTGAGTTGTACGAGCTGAATATCGGCCACTCGATCATCGGCCGTGCGGTGTTCGACGGTCTGGACAAAGCGGTTGCCGACATGAAGGCAATCATGCTGGATGCCCGTCGCTAATGGCAATTGTCGGATTGGGCACGGATATCGCCGATATTGAGCGGGTGACCAAGGTGTATGCCCGTAGTGGCGATGCGTTCGCCGAGCGTGTATTGGCCCCCTCTGAATTGGCGATCTTCCACTCCCTGAAATTGAAAGAGCGCTATTTGGCCAAGCGGTTTGCTGTCAAGGAGGCCGGAGCCAAGGCGATCGGTACGGGTATCGCCTGTGGCGTGAGCTTTCAGGATTTTACCGTGAGCAATGACGAATACGGCAAGCCGGTACTGGCATTGTCAGGCAAGGCTGCCGAGCTGGCGGCGCAGATGGGGGTGAACCATGTTCATTTGACCATTGCCGACGAGAAGAAATACGCGGTTGCGACCGTGATCCTAGAGCGCTAGTCTGGGGTTAAATAAAACAAAGGCGAGCCATCTGGCTCGCCTTTTTCGTTGTTGCCCGATAGGGCTGCTGGTATTACGGGCGGTAGCTTTTGGATGCCTTGACCACGTTGTTCATCTCGTCGATGAGTTCGTACAGCTCAGGCTCGATGTCCTCGCTGCTGGCCCCTGCCTTGAGCGCCGTTTCGATGGTATGGCACAGGTTCTTCAGGCGCGGCACACCGCTGTAGGCGCAGCTGCCATGGAGCTTGTGGATAGGCGGCCACAGCTCGATCTCCTTGCCGTCCAGCACCTCGTTGACCAGCAGTTCGACCTCGGGCATGAAGTCGAGCAGCATCTGCAACATGTCTTTGGCCAAGTCCTCTTTGCCGGCGGCTTGCTTGAGCGCTAGAGCCCAGTCCCAGCTGACATTGCTGTTGGCCGGCTCTGGCTGGCTCTGGTTGGTTTGTGCTGTCAGGGGCGCCGGCTCTTTTCCGGTCGGTGCCGCCCACTTAGACAGGATTTGCAGCAGGATATGCTCTTCGATGGGTTTGGTCAGGTAGTCGTCCATCCCCGCTTCGATTAGGCGCTCGCGTTCTCCTGCCATGGCATGGGCCGTAACGGCGATGACAGGCGTGTTGTGGTTGAGATCGGTTTGGTGGATTGCCTGGCAGGCACTGACCCCGTCCATTTCCGGCATCTGGATATCCATGAAGATCAGGTCGAATTGCTTTTGGCGGGCATATTCGACCGCCTTGCGGCCGCCGGTTGCGGTGATCACGGTTTCGACCCGCTCGCTGAGCAGGGCGGAGATCAGTTTCAGGTTGGCCGGGTTGTCGTCAACCGCCATCACGGTGAGCGGCTGGACGGTTTGAGCCTCGTCCTCGTCCGGTAGCAGCTCAGGCTCGCTGAAGATGTCCGGCTGGCAGCACAGGGCTTCGAATAGCTTGCGGTGGCCAAGCGGCTTCGGCAGGCAGGCGGATACCCCGGCATTGATCAGTCGTTCGGACAGGGCCAGCTCGGTGGTCGGCAGGCTGACGATAACCTTGTCGCTAAGCTGCTCGGCCTTGAACACGGTATCGAGCAGGCTGGCCAGCGGTGGCTGTTCGCCCGGCGAGAGGTTGAGCAGGGTAAAGTCGTGTTGCTCTGCCTCATCCGGCATGGTCGAGCGGTAGGTCACGTGGATGCCCGCCCGGATCAAGCGTTGCTGCAGTACCGATGCCGCCTGCATGTTCGGCTCGATCAGCAGTAGCTTCTTGTTGCTCAGCTGGCGGGTATCGATAGGTTGCGAGACGGGTAGGTCGGTCTTGCTCAGGCGCAGGCTGAACCAGAAGGTCGACCCCTGATGGAGCCGGCTGGTCAGGCTGATTTCCCCACCCATCTGGCTGACGAGCTTCTGGGTGATCACCAAGCCAAGGCCGGTACCGCCGTAGCGTCGTGAAATACTGGCGTCAGCTTGGCTGAATGCTTGGAACAGCTGGGCCTGCTGGCGCTCCGAGATCCCGATCCCGGTATCGCGAACCATGAATTGAAGTTCGATGAACTCGTCCTTGTCGTTGCGCATCTCCACCGCGACATCGATGTTGCCGCGTTCGGTGAACTTGACCGCGTTGCCGATCAGGTTGGTCAGAACCTGCTGGATCCGCAGCGGATCGCCAATCAGACCCGCTGGCACGCGGTGGTCGATCTTGAGGGTGAGTTCGAGGCCCTTTTCGTGGGCACTTGGTGCCAGCAGCTTCATTACCTCATCGAGGGACTCGGTAAAGTCGAACGGGATATTCTCTAGCAACAGTTTGCCAGCCTCGAGCTTCGAGAAGTCGAGGATGTCGTTGATGATTGTCAGCAGGTTGTTGGCCGACTTCTCGATAGTCTGCAGGTAGTCCTGCTGGCTGGTGCTCAGGCGGGTCTTGAGCATCTGGCGGGTAAAGCCGATGACACCGTTGAGCGGGGTGCGCAGCTCGTGTGACATATTGGCCAGAAACTCGGATTTGACCCGTGCCGCTTCCTGGGCGCGTTTCTTGGCGATGTCGAGCTCGACATTCTGGATTTCGAGCTGCTCGAGGGTCTCGCGCAGATCCGAGGTGGCCTGGTCGATGCTCTGCTGCATTTCGATATGGTATTCCGACAGCGAGATGGCCATCGCGTTGATCCCGTTCTTGAGGGTATCGAGCTCGCCGAGCAGTTGCCCTTCGATTCGTACATCGAGGTGGCCGCGGCGGATTCGGTCGACTACGCTGACCATGTGCGAGATCGGGCGGGTAACGTCTTTCATCAGCCGGTAGGCGAACAGCGACGACAGGGTCAGCCCGAACAGCAGTACCATCAGGGCTGTGAATATTTCTTGGTATTGCTGCAGGCGCAGCGAACTGAGATCCAGCTCAACCGCGATGTAGCCAATGGCCTCGGCTTGGTAGCCTGCGCTGATACTGCTGCCGAGCGGCCCTTCCTTTAGGATCGGGGCGCGCAGGATCAGGGAGTTGTCGTTGAGCCGGGTTTCGAGCAGCATCGGGATCGGCTGGTCGGCCGGGTACATCAGCGCTTCGAAATTGCGGTGGAAGTTCGAGGTGACGAACAGATCGTTGGACGGAGTGAATACAGCAATGCTGCGGACAATCTGCGAGTGTTTGCGATGAGCATAACTAATCAGCCGTCTAACGGCTTCGCGGTTTTGGTCGGCCATACCGTATTCGGTCGAGATGGCAAGCGGCTCGATAATACTGGCACCGGTCGAGATAAGTTGGTGCTCAAGGTCGCGGTACCGGCTCATGGTAAAAAATGCGCTCAAAAGCAGGCCAATAATCAGGGTCGGTGCTAATGTCAGGGTGAAGACCCTGGCACGAAGTCCATATTTGGTCATGGTTCACTTAATTACAAGAATGCGATTCTGTGGGAGAATTGGTGCTTATTTCCCTGCGAATGATGAAAGGTCGCGGGGTGTATTAGGTCGATAGCTTAATGAAACTAGGGCTATTCGACAACGAACGAATAACAAACTGTAGTGGATGTCACTCAGTTTGACTACCTGCACTGTGAGTCGAAACACTATGGCACGCTTTTTCAAGCCTCAGAAACGTAAAATTACGGATACCAAGCACAAAGAAATCACCATTAACCGCTTTGATCATCAGGGTGCCGGTATCGGTCATCTTGACCGCAAGCCGGTTTTTGTTGATGGCGCCCTGCCGGGCGAAAAGGTGGTGGTACAGCTCACCGAGGACAAGAAGCAGTATGCCCGTGCCAAGGTGATGCGCCGCTTGAACGACAGCGACCAGCGTGTTGCCCCTGCCTGTCCGCTGTATGCGGAATGTGGTGGCTGCAACCTTCAGCATCTGTCGCACGATGGCCAGGTTGCTGCCAAGCAGCAGGCATTGGGTGAGTTGATGGGCAAGTTCGCCAAGGCGGGCCATATCGAGCAGGCTGAGCCGATTGCCAGTGCGCCATGGGGTTACCGCCGCTGTGCTCGCTTTGCCGTACTGCCTGCCGGCGGCGGTCTGCGAGTGGGCTTCCGCAAAAAGCAGAGCAAGGAAATTGTCGATGTCGAGCACTGCCCGGTATTGGCTGAGTCCCTCAATGCGCTGCTCCCTTCGCTCCGAGAGGTATTGGGCAAGCTGCAGGCGCGCAAGGCGCTGGGCCATGTTGAGCTGGTTGAGGCCGACAATGGTCGAGTGGTGCTGATCCGCCACCTCCAGCCGTTTTCTGACAAAGATATGACCCTGCTCCGTGAGTTTGCTGACACCCATCAGCTAATGTTGTTCTTGGCGCCAACGGCCGATCAGCTCGATGCGATGTCAGACAAAAAGCCATATTATGAACTTGATGGTCTGGAGTTGGTGTTCTCGCCGAAGGACTTTATCCAGGTCAATGCCGAGGTGAACCGCAAAATGGTGGCTCAGGCGATGGACTGGCTGGCGGTGGCGCCGGGGGACCGGGTGCTGGATCTGTTCTGCGGGTTGGGGAACTTCAGTTTGCCGTTGGCAAAGCAGGCCAAAGCGCTGGTCGGTGTTGAAGGCATCGACGAGATGGTGCATCGTGCTGGTGACAATGCCCAGCACAACGGGCTGGCAAATGCGGCATTTTTCCAAGCCAACCTTGAAGACGATGTGACCAAGATGGCGTGGGCGAAGGAGCGCTTTGACAAAGTGCTGCTCGATCCGGCCCGTGCCGGTGCGGCCGGGGTGATGCAGCATGTGGTGGGGCTACGTCCTGAGCGGGTCGTCTACGTTTCGTGTAACCCTGCCACCCTTGCCCGAGATAGCCAAGTGCTCTTGGAGCAGGGGTATCAGTTGGAAAAGCTTGGTATGATGGACATGTTCCCCCATACCGGGCATTTAGAGTCAATGGCGTTGTTTGTTAAACAGCCTTAGCCATTACAGAAGAACAGGAAAGAAACATGGTCGCAGTACGCGGTGCGCACTTAAAGGAAAATGATAAATTTGAGCTTTCATCCTGGGTGGAAAGCCTCAAGCAGGATGCCAAGGTGGCAGAACGCATCAGGCAAACTTACCAGCGGTGTATTGATCTCACGGCAAATGTCGACTCGGGGCCACTTTTGTTGTGGCGCGGGCGCGAGATGGTCGAAATTCTTGTCACCCTGAGCATGGATAAGGATACCCTCACCGCTGCGTTGCTGTTCCCGCTGATGGAGGCGGGCGTATATGAGCCGGAGGCTTTGAAGGAAGACTACAGCGCGACGATTTTGCAGATGGTTACCGGGGTCAGCCAGATGGCGGCGATCGGCCAGCTCAATGCGACGACCGAAGGGGCGGAGCAATCGGTTCAGGTCGATAATATCCGCCGGATGCTGCTCTCCATGGTGGATGATTTCCGTTGCGTGGTGATCAAGCTGGCGGAGCGGATCTGCAACCTTCGCGAAGTGAAGGACGAGCCGGACGAGGTTCGCCGCGCCGCCGCCAAGGAGTGTGCCAACATCTATGCCCCGCTGGCTAACCGTTTGGGGATCGGCCAGCTTAAATGGGAAATTGAAGATTACGCCTTCCGTTACCGTCATCCAAATACCTACAAGCAGATCGCCAAGCAATTGGCCGAGCGGCGGATCGACCGAGAGCACTATATCGAGCATTTCGTGACGGATCTGGCCGATGCGATGAAGGCATCGTGTATCAAGGCTGAGGTACAGGGGCGGCCGAAGCATATCTACAGCATCTGGCGCAAGATGCAGAAGAAGAGCTTGGCGTTCGACGAGCTGTTCGACGTGCGGGCGGTGCGGATCATCGCCGACGAGCTGCAGGACTGCTATGCCGCGCTTGGTATCGTTCACACCAAGTATCGTCATTTGCCCAAAGAGTTTGACGACTATGTGGCCAACCCGAAACCTAACGGTTACCAGTCAATCCATACCGTGGTACTGGGGCCGGAAGGCAAAACCATAGAAATCCAGATCCGAACCAAGCAGATGCACGAGGAGTCGGAGCTGGGTGTTGCCGCCCACTGGAAGTACAAGGAGAGCGGCTCGTCGTCCGGTGGTGCCAAGTCGTCCTACGACGAGAAGATCAACTGGCTGCGCAAGCTGTTGGCGTGGCAGGAGGAGATGTCTGACTCCGGTGAGATGATCGAGGAGCTGCGCAGTCAGGTGTTCGATGATCGGGTCTACGCCTTTACCCCGAAGGGGGACGTGGTCGACCTGCCGCTCAATGCGACGCCGTTGGACTTTGCCTATCATATTCACTCCGAAGTTGGACACCGCTGTATCGGCGCCAAGGTGGAGGGGCGGATTGTACCGTTTACCTATCACTTGCAGATGGGGGATCAGGTCGAGATTATCACCCAGAAGGAGCCGAATCCATCGCGTGATTGGCTCAACCCGAACCTCGGCTTTGTCACGTCGAGCCGTGCTCGTGCCAAGGTTCATGCTTGGTTCCGCAAGCAGGACCGAGACAAGAATATCGCGGCGGGCCGTGAAATCTTGGAGCACGAGCTGGGTAAAATCGGTGCGACGCTCAAGGATGCCGAGGCCTATGCCCTTAAGCGCTTCAATGTTAACTCGGCCGATGAATTGTACGCTGGTGTCGGCAGTGGTGATTTGCGAATCAACCAGGTGCTCAACCACATCAATGCGCTGGTCAACAAGCCGACGGCTGAGGAAGAAGACCAGCAACTGCTTGAGAAGCTGACGGGGGCGGGCAGCAAGGCTCCTGGCTCCAAGAAGCCACAGCGTGACGCCGTGGTGGTTGAAGGGGTCGATAACCTGATGACCCATCTGGCCCGCTGTTGCCAGCCTATTCCTGGCGATGAGATCCAAGGTTTTGTGACACAGGGGCGTGGTATCTCGGTCCACCGTAGCGATTGTGAGCAGCTTGAGGAGCTACGCCATGTTGCCCCGGAGCGGATTATCGATACCGTATGGGGCGGCGGCTTTGTTGGCAACTACAACATCACGGTGCGGGTAACGGCATCCGAGCGTAACGGTTTGCTCAAGGAGTTGACCAACACCTTGGCCAACGAAAAGGTCAAGGTGGCGGGGATGAAGAGTCGGGTTGACTTCAAAAAGCAGATGTCGATTATGGACTTCGACCTTGAGCTGACGGATCTTGATGTGCTGGGGCGGGTGCTTAAGCGGATTGAGCAGGTGCGCGATGTGGCAGAAGCCAAACGTCTGCACTAAGCCGTAGGCGACAAACCAAAGAGCGGGAGCGAAGGCTGCCGCTTTTTCTTTTCTAACCAGAGAATGGTATTTATGAGCAAGACACAGAGCCCGATTGAACAATTGGTTGAGATTATGGCTACCCTGCGCGATCCGGAGCAGGGTTGTCCGTGGGATCGCAAGCAGACATTTGCCACTATCGTGCCGCATACCCTCGAAGAAGCCTACGAGGTGGCGGATGCCATCGGGCAGGAAAATTGGGGCGATGTCCGTGAGGAGCTGGGTGATTTGCTGTTTCAGGTTATTTTTTACAGCCAGCTGGGCAAGGAGCAGGGGCTGTTTGATTTTGACCAAGTGGTGGCTGGGCTCAATGAGAAGCTAATCCGTCGCCATCCTCATGTTTTTGCCGGTAGCGAGTTTGCCAGCGAGGCGGAGATCAGCGCCAACTGGGAGGCGGAGAAAGCCAAGGAGCGAGCCGACAAGGGCGAGGACACTAGCGTGCTGGCCAATATACCGCGAGCCCTTCCTGCCCTGACTCGGGCAGACAAAATCCAGAAGCGCTGTGCCAAGCATGGCTTCGATTGGGATACGCTGGGGCCGGTGGTCGACAAGGTCCATGAGGAAATCGACGAAGTGCTGGAAGAGGTTATCCAAGTGCCACAGGACCAGGACAGGATCGAGGAGGAAATGGGGGATTTGCTGTTTGCCGTGGCCAATTTCAGCCGCCATTTGCAAGTCAAACCCGAGCATGCCCTTCAGCGCGCCAACCAAAAATTTGAACGGCGATTTCGCGAAGTGGAGAAAAATGTGCTAGAAAAAGGGAGGCAGCTCGAAGACTGTACTTTGGCCGAATTGGACAAGATTTGGGAGCAGGTCAAGGCTGCGGAAAAGTGAGCGGCGGGGGGATTTGCTATTGACTATACGGTTGATAGCACTCCAATTATGCAGAATTGATTTGAAACAAAAAAAAACCAATCCTGCTGTGATAGTTTTCACGTTGTGGCGATAAAACGTGTCTGGTATACTAATTTCCCGTCTAGATACATTTTATCCTCTATACCAATCTTCCAGGTAAAACATGACAACGAATTACATTTTTGTTACGGGCGGGGTCGTATCCTCACTAGGTAAAGGCATTGCTGCTGCATCTCTAGCAGCTATTCTAGAAGCTCGTGGTCTTAACGTGACCATGATGAAACTAGACCCTTACATCAACGTTGACCCAGGCACAATGAGCCCAATTCAGCATGGTGAAGTATTCGTTACGGAAGACGGTGCAGAGACTGACCTTGACCTAGGTCACTATGAGCGTTTCATCCGCACCAAGATGACCAAGCGCAACAACTTTACAGCAGGCCGCGTATACGCGGACGTTCTGCGTAAAGAGCGTCGCGGTGACTACTTGGGTGCAACTATTCAGGTTATCCCTCACATTACCAACGCGATCAAAGAACGCGTTATCGCCGGTGCACAAGGTCACGATGTTGCTATCGTGGAAGTGGGCGGTACCGTTGGTGATATCGAATCTCTACCATTTATGGAAGCTATCCGTCAGCTTGCTGTAGAACTAGGCCGCGAGCGCGCGATGTTCATGCACCTGACACTGGTACCATACTTGGCTGCGGCTGGCGAAGTTAAGACTAAGCCGACCCAACACTCTGTTAAGGAACTGCTGTCTATCGGTATCCAGCCTGACGTGCTGATCTGCCGTAGCGACCGCATGATCCCTGCAAACGAGCGTGCGAAGATTGCCCTGTTCTGTAACGTGCAGGAAAAAGCCGTTATCTCAATGAAAGACGTAGATTCAATCTACAAGATCCCTCAGCTAATCAAAGCACAGGGTCTTGATGATCTAGTGTGCCAGCGTTTCGGCATTACAGCGCCGGAAGCGGATCTGTCTGAGTGGGAACAGGTTATCTACGAAGAAGCAAACCCAACCGGCGAAGTGACTATCGGTATGGTCGGCAAGTACATTGAACTGCCGGATGCATACAAGTCTGTGAACGAAGCACTTAAGCACGCGGGTCTGAAAAACCGTCTGTCAGTGAAAATTCGCTATGTGGATTCTCAGGACGTTGAGTCTAAAGGTACTGAAATTCTTGAAGGCCTTGACGCAATCTTGGTACCAGGTGGCTTCGGCAACCGTGGTGTTGAAGGCAAGATCCTGACAGCACAGTATGCTCGTGAAAACAAAATCCCTTACCTTGGCATCTGCCTGGGTATGCAGGTTGCACTGATCGAGTTCGCTCGTAACGTTGCTGGCTTGGAAGGCGCGCACTCAACAGAGTTCAACGCTGAAACTAAGCACCCTGTTGTTGGCCTGATCACTGAGTGGGTAGACAACGAAGGTAACGTTGAAGAGCGTAGCGAGAAGTCTGACCTAGGCGGTACGATGCGCCTTGGCTCTCAGCTATGTCACCTAGTTGATGGCACCAAGGCTCGTGAGCTGTACGGTAACCCAACTGTACACGAGCGTCACCGTCACCGTTATGAAGTAAACAACAAGTACGTCGCTCAACTTGAGAAGGCGGGCTTGAAGATTTCTGGTCTGTCTGCAGACAAGAAGCTGGTGGAAATCGTTGAGAACACGGGTCACCCATGGTTCGTGGCTGCTCAGTTCCACCCAGAGTTCACCTCAACGCCTCGCGATGGCCATCCTCTGTTCGAGGGCTTTGTGAAAGCGGCTGGTGCGAACCAGCGTGGTGAGCTAAACAAGTAAGGATTACGGATAGCTGCGGCAGGTGTTAGCTGCAGCTATTTTTTTAGCTTTTAAATTCAAGATAAAGCAAGAGGAAACACAATGTCTAAGATCGTTAAAGTTCTAGGTCGTGAAATTATCGATTCACGCGGTAACCCAACTGTTGAAGCGGAAGTACACCTAGAAGGCGGTTTCGTAGGTATGGCTGCTGCACCATCTGGTGCATCAACTGGTTCTCGTGAAGCTCTTGAGCTACGCGACGGTGACAAGTCTCGTTTCCTAGGTAAAGGCGTTCTTAAAGCTATCGAAGCTGTGAACGGTCCTATTGCAGAAGCTCTAGTAGGTAAAGACGCGAAAGCTCAGGCTGAAATCGATCAGATCATGATCGACCTAGACGGTACTGAGAACAAGTCAAACTTCGGCGCAAACGCAATCCTAGCAGTATCTCTGGCAAACGCTAAAGCAGCTGCAGCTGCAAAAGCTATGCCTCTATACGAGCACATCGCTGAGCTAAACGGCACTCCAGGCGTATTCTCTATGCCTCTACCAATGATGAACATCATCAACGGTGGTGAGCACGCAGACAACAACGTAGACATCCAAGAGTTCATGATTCAGCCAGTTGGCGCTAAGACTCTTAAAGAAGCTCTACGCATCGGTGCGGAAGTATTCCACAACCTAGCTAAAGTTCTTAAGTCTAAAGGCTACAACACAGCTGTTGGTGACGAAGGTGGTTTCGCTCCAAACCTTAAGTCTAACGCTGAAGCTCTAGAAGTTATCTCTGAAGCTGTTGCTGCTGCTGGCTACGAGCTAGGCAAAGACGTTACTCTTGCTATGGACTGTGCAGCATCTGAGTTCTACGACGCAGAGAAGAAAGAATACAACCTGAAAGGCGAAGGTCGTATCTTCACTTCAAACGAATTCTCTGATTTCCTAGAAGAGCTAACTAACCAGTTCCCAATCGTTTCTATCGAAGACGGTCTAGACGAGTCTGACTGGGATGGTTTCGCATACCAGACTGAGAAACTAGGTAAGAAAATCCAGATCGTTGGTGACGACCTGTTCGTAACTAACACTAAGATTCTTGCTGAAGGTATCGAGAAAGGCATCGCTAACTCTATCCTTATCAAGTTCAACCAGATCGGTTCTCTAACTGAAACTCTAGCTGCAATTAAGATGGCTAAAGACGCTGGTTACACTGCAGTTATCTCTCACCGTTCAGGTGAAACTGAAGATGCAACTATCGCTGACCTAGCGGTAGGTACTGCTGCTGGCCAGATCAAGACTGGTTCTATGAGCCGTTCTGACCGTGTTGCTAAGTACAACCAGCTAATCCGTATCGAAGAAGCACTAGGTGAGCGTGCTCCTTTCAACGGTCTTAAAGAAGTTAAAGGCCAGGCGTAATATCCTGCCTTGACGCAAGTTTTACTTGCCTTCGAAAAACCGCCCTTATGGGCGGTTTTTTTATGGGCGAATGACAGGACGGAGCTAGTGTCAAACTACGCTTTATGGGATGATAATCAGCTCGTACCAGACCGCTGTAGAAATGGAATCAAGACCTTATACAGTGTGATTGCCGGCTTATCGGAAGCAGGCAAGAAATGGTGCGCTATGATTATCAATTTAGCCAGGGGGAGCGGATGCGCCTGTTAACACTGACATTGCTGATGATCTTGGGCTGGCTGCAGTATGATTTCTGGCTGGGCAAGAACGGGATGGTGGACTATCTGGCCGTTCGCGATAATGTAGCCGTTCAGCAGCAGGCCAATTCTGAGTTGGCCAAGCGTAACCAGCAGATGTATGTTGAAATCCACGATTTGAACCGTGGGCTGGAAGCGGTTGAGGAACGTGCCCGCAATGAGCTAGGCATGGTTCGCCCTGATGAAACGTTCTTCCGCATAGTCGGCGATTAATCCAACTCACTGGCCGCAGGCCGATTACGATATCCATGAGCAGTGAAATGATAGCGGTAGTTCCTGCCGCCGGGGTCGGCAGCCGCATGGCGGCAGATCGCCCGAAGCAATACCTGCAGATAGCAGGTAAAACCATTCTTGAACATACCGTGGCACGCCTGCTGAAACACCCTTCGATCGAGAGGGTGGTAGTGGCCGTGAGCCCGGATGACCCATATTTCCCAGCGTTGCCATTGGCCTCGGATCCCCGTGTCGAGCGGGTCAACGGCGGCGCAGAGCGGGCCGATTCAGTATTTGCAGGGCTCGCTGCCATCGGGGATAGCAATGCATGGGTATTGGTCCACGATGCGGCCCGGCCTTGCTTGCGCCATGAGGACTTGGACAAGCTGATCGCGGCGGCGAAGGCCAGCGAGTTCGGCGCAATCCTTGCCGCGCCGGTGCGCGATACCATGAAGCGCGGCAATGGCAGTGGTGCGATCGCCCAGACTGTTGACCGCAGTGATCTCTGGCATGCCCTTACCCCGCAGATGTTCCGTGCCGGCCAACTCAAGCAGGCATTGGAGTCGGCATTGGCCGATGGCGCAGTTGTGACCGACGAAGCCTCTGCACTCGAACATTGTGGCATGACACCTCAACTGGTGGCGGGACGTGCCGATAACCTGAAGGTGACCCAGCCAGAAGATCTGGCCTTGGCGGCCTTTTATTTGGAAAACTTATTGAGGGACGAGCAATGATGCGAATTGGACACGGCTTTGACGTACACAAGTTCGGTGGCGAAGGCCCGGTGATTATCGGTGGTGTTGCCGTACCTTATGAACAGGGGTTGCTGGCCCACTCTGATGGTGACGTTGCCCTGCATGCGGTATGCGATGCCTTGCTAGGGGCGATCGGTGCCGGCGATATTGGCCGCCACTTCCCAGACACTGATGCAGAGTGGAAAGGAGCTGACAGCCGGATGTTGCTGCGCGACGTGTACAGCAAGGTCAAGGCCAAAGGCTATCTACTGGGCAACCTGGATGTCACGATTATTGCCCAGGCCCCGAAAATGGCACCGCACATCGAGGCGATGTGCCAAGCGATTGCCGCCGATCTTGAAACGGCAGTTGAGAATATTAACGTCAAGGCGACCACCTCGGAGCGTCTTGGCTTTACCGGCCGTAAAGAAGGCATCGCCTGCGAAGCGGTCGTTTTGATTTGTAAACAATAATTACGTTGCCGTGACGGCGGGAAACTTTTTTCCTGGCCGATCCGGAGCGAACACTATGGTGTAAATATGTCTGGTATTATGGAGCATTTCAGCTGGTTATACGGAGCGCCAAGCTGTCAGGGTCGCATTAAGGTCGAGCCTGAAGATTTTGTGGTGAAGGAAAACCTGGGCTTTGCATTTGCCGGCACCGGCGAGCACTTCATGGTGAAAATCCGCAAGACGGGTGAGAACACCAAGTATGTCGTCAACGAGCTGGCCAAGGCTTGCGGCGTGAAGTCACGTGATGTCAGCTGGGCTGGTCTCAAAGACCGCCATGCCGTTACCGAACAGTGGCTAAGTGTCCACCTGCCGGGTAAGCCGGATCCAGACTTAACGGATTTTGTTGCCGAGCACCCTGGGGTTGAGGTTATTGAAACGGCTCGCCACGACAAGAAACTACGCCCTGGCGATTTGTCTGGCAACTGGTTCGAGTTGCGTCTGCGTGATCTGGACCAGCCAGACGACGTCGTGGCAAGGCTGGCGAAGATTGCCGAGCATGGTGTACCGAACTATTTCGGTGAGCAGCGTTTTGGCAATGGTGGCAACAACGTCACCAAGGCGCGTGCGTGGGGCAATGACGAGTTCCGTGTGCGTGACAAGAGCAAGCGCAGTTTCTATCTTTCTGCGGCTCGTTCTTGGTTGTTCAATATGGTGTTGTCCGAGCGTATCGCCAAGGGTCAGGTACACCAGTTGATGGCGGGTGACTGGGTTGAGGATAGCAATGAGTCCGGCTCTGTCGTCGAGGCCGTGACGGCTGAACTGCAGCAGGCGGTTGATACCGGTGCGTTGCAGATCACCGCTCCGATGATGGGTGATAACGCGCTGCCGACAACGGCTGATGCCGAGGCGTTCGAAATGTCGATCGTCGAGCGCGAGCCGCTGTTGCTGAAATTGATCCGCGATAACCGGATGCGCCATGAGCGCCGTCCGCTATTGCTAAAGCCAAGTGATATGGTTTGGCAGCTGGATGGCGATTCGGTGACGGTGTCTTTCTCTTTGCCTGCGGGCTGCTTTGCGACAGCAGTTGTTCGCGAGCTCATGGTAGAGCAAGAACAACAGGACGAGAATCATGAGAATTCTGATCAGTAACGATGACGGGATCTTTGCCAAGGGGATTAATACCTTGGCATCCGTTCTGAGCGAGCTGGGTGATGTGGTGGTGGTTGCGCCTGATCGCAACCGCTCCGGTGCCTCCAATTCTCTCACGCTGGATTATCCATTGCGTATCCGCGAAGAGGGTGAGGGGCGTGTTTCTGTCGAGGGAACGCCGACGGACTGTGTCCACTTTGCCTTGAATGAATGGCTCGATTACCGCCCGGATGTTGTGGTTGCCGGAATCAACCACGGTGCCAATCTGGGGGATGATGTGCTGTATTCTGGCACTGTGGCTGCGGCGACGGAAGGGCACTTTCTAGGGGTACCGGCTATCGCGGTATCCCTTGTTGGCGATACCCATTTTGAAACGGCGGCAGAGGTTGTGAAGCAAGTTCTGCTAAATTTAGCCAAAACACCCTTGCCAACTAATAAAATACTCAATATTAATGTTCCTGATGTCACCTTTGATGAACTGGGTGACTGGCAGGTGACACGGCTTGGAGCCCGTCATCGAGCTGAGAATATGGTCAAGGACGTCGATCCTCGCGGCAAACCCCTTTACTGGCTAGGGCCTCCAGGTGCCTGTCAGGATGCCGGACCGGGAACAGATTTTTACGCCGTTGAACAGCGCTGCGTGTCGATCACCCCCTTGCAGGTTGATTTGACCGCCCATGATGCCATGGCAGCGATCCGTGATTGGCTTCACCAGGAGAAACAATAAGAATGCGCTATGTGGAAGAGCGGCATGCCTTGCTGAATTATTTGCATCAGCAGGGGATCCGTAATGACAAGGTGCTCGAAGCCATCGGATCTATTCCGCGCGAGTGGTTTATTGACGAAGCCCTGTCACACAAAGCCTATGAAAATAATGCCCTGCCGATTGGCAGCGGGCAGACAATTTCGCAACCCTATATCGTCGCTAAGATGACCGAACTGCTGGCGTTGGACGAGCATTCTCGGGTGCTGGAGATCGGTACGGGATCGGGTTACCAGACGGCTGTTTTGGCCAAGTTGGTCGGGCATGTTTGTTCTGTTGAGCGAATCAAGTCATTGCAGTGGCAGGCTAAACGGCGTTTTAAGCGTCTTGATCTTCACAATATCTCAACCAAGCACGGTGACGGCTGGCAGGGGTGGCGTAGCAAAGCACCATTTGATGCTATCATTGTTACCGCAGCTGCAGCAGAGATCCCGGTTGAGTTACTGGCCCAGCTTGCCGATGGCGGGCGCCTGATCATTCCTGTAGGTGAAGGCTCTCAGGTGCTCAAGCTGATCACGCGTGAGGCAGATCGCTTTGCCTACCGGGATATCGAAGCCGTCCGTTTTGTTCCGTTGGTTCCGGGTGAGTTGGCATAACTGAATATGGCTAGACAGGGTTTGGGTAAGTCAAAATGGTATCGTTGGGCGCTCGCAGGCACCTGTTTGCTGGTGAGTGCTTGTAGCTCGCATACACCCGCACCGGTGACGAGCCTTAACAAGGATTACGCATCGCTGGAGCGTGGGAGCTTCAGGGGGAGCTATTATCAAGTCCAAAAGGGCGATACCCTCTATTTCATCTCGTATATCACCGGCCGTGATGTGAGCGAGTTGGTGGCTTATAACAACCTGTCTAAGCCATATACTATTTTCCCCGGCCAGCGACTGCAGCTGTGGAAACCGCGTTATGTGGCTCCTGAATACGGCAAACGTGTCGAACCTAAGCCTCCGGTGGTAAAAGCCAAGCCTAAGCCAAAAGCGAAACCGGTAGCGCCTAAACCCGTGGTTAAGCCGACTCCGGTGGTCAAGCCAGCTCCCGTTGCGGTAAAGCCGGCACCTAAGCCAACGCCTAAGCCAACGCCGAAACCTAAACCAGTAGTAGCGTCGCCGCCTCCCCAGAAGGTGGCAGCAAAACCGCAACCTGTGCAAAAAAACATCAATAAAAATATTGATCCAGCTCCCACAAAGGAGTACTCTCAAAAACCTAAAAGTAACAAAGTTGTTACAAGTAAGCCAAAACCTGTTAGCAACAAAGTGGCGTCATGGGGATGGCCAGCCAAAGGGCGGGTGATTGCGAGGTTCTCTAGTGCCAATAATGGCAATAAGGGGATCGATATCGCTGGTCAGAGAGGACAGGCCATCAACGCAGCCGCTGGTGGCGTGGTGGTATATGCAGGTAACGCCCTACGGGGTTATGGCAACCTGGTCATTATCAAGCATAGCGATGACTACCTCAGCGCCTATGCACACAATGACCAGTTATTTGTCAAGGAGCAGCAACCGGTGAAGGCCGGGCAGAAAATCGCGTCGATGGGCAGCTCGGGCTCCGCCAACGTAAAACTGCACTTTGAGATTCGTTACAAAGGTAAATCCGTTGATCCAATGCGGTATTTACCGCGATAGTCAACATGGCATAGTCAGGTTGTAATGTCTTGCTAACTCGCCATCTGGGAGGCGCTATGAGTAGAAGCAATACTGCTACAGATATTGATGACTTTGAATTCGACGCTGAAATGGAGCTTGAAACCGAGACCGAAGAGACCCCTGCTGAAGCTGTTAAGAGTGCTGATGAGGGAATTGACCTTTCGCGTTATGGCACGACGCAAAAAGCCCTCGATGCCACTCAGCTCTACCTTGGTGAAATTGGTTTTTCGCCATTGCTGACCGCCGAAGAGGAAGTGTTGTATGCCCGGCGGGCACTGCGAGGGGATGAGGTTGCCCGCAAGCGAATGATTGAGAGTAATCTTCGTTTGGTTGTAAAAATTTCCCGCCGCTATAGCAACCGCGGCTTAGCCCTGTTGGATCTGGTTGAAGAAGGCAACCTTGGTCTTATTCGGGCGGTTGAGAAGTTTGACCCTGAACGGGGATTTCGCTTTTCGACGTATGCCACGTGGTGGATCCGCCAGACCATTGAGCGGGCCATAATGAACCAAACCCGCACTATCCGTTTACCTATCCATGTCGTAAAAGAACTTAACGTTTACCTCCGCACTGCCCGCGAACTGGCGCAAAAACTCGACCATGAGCCCACCGCCGAAGATATTGCTACCAAGCTCGATAAATCTGTCGAGGATGTGAATCGTATGCTGCGACTCAACGAACGGGTCGGCTCGGTCGATAACCCGATCGGCGGCGATTCGGAAAAAGCGCTGCTTGATATTATTCCTGATGAAAAAAGCGGGGGCCCTGAGACGTCAACCCAAGATGATGATATTAAAGTATCGATTGTCCATTGGCTGCAGGAGCTCAACCCCAAGCAACGCGAGGTACTGGCAAGGCGTTTCGGCCTGTTGGGCTACGAGGCTTCGACGTTAGAGGATGTCGGCCGTGAAATAGGCCTGACCCGCGAGCGGGTTCGCCAAATTCAAGTCGAAGGACTACGCCGGCTGCGCGACATGCTGACCCACCAAGGGCTAAGCATTGAATCTTTGTTCAATCAGGAGCTACAGTAACTTTTCTCCTCCATTTTGCGGCTGCGGGTGAACAAAGCACTAAACAAAAAGGGTTGATGCCAAGCATCAACCCTTTTCTATTTCATCTGCACAGAAGCGCCGTTTACAGTAGCGCCCGTAGACGGTAAAGCTCCTCGAGTGCCTCACGAGGCGTCATTTCATCCGGGTTGATCCGGGCCAGAGCCTCTTCGATTTCGCTCGGCTCAGGGATCAGGCTCAGTTGCTGCTCTTCGCGCGGGGCGGCCGAAGCCGGTGCAACGGCTTGCTGGTGGCCGCTGGCCTCGAGTTGCTGGAGCTTGATTTTGGCCCGCTTGATCACTGATTTCGGTACCCCGGCAAGGCTGGCAACGGCAAGGCCGTATGATTTGCTGGCCGCGCCTTCTTGTACTGCGTGCATGAAGGCAATTTCATCACCGTGTTCGACCGCATCAAGGTGGACGTTGGCCAGGCCATCGATCAGTGATGGCAGTTCAGTCAGCTCGAAGTAGTGGGTTGCGAACAGGGTCATGGCCGCAATTTTGTCAGCCAGCCATTCAGCGCTCGCCCAAGCCAATGACAGGCCGTCATAGGTACTGGTACCCCGGCCGATTTCGTCCATCAGCACCAAGCTGTTCTGGGTGGCGTTGTGGAGGATGTTGGCCGTTTCTGTCATTTCGACCATGAAGGTCGAGCGTCCCGATGCCAGATCGTCCGAGGCGCCGATGCGGGTGAAGATCCGATCCAGCGGGCCGATCTTGACGGCTTCGGCCGGTACGAAAGAGCCGACATGGGCAAGCAGTGCAATCAGGGCCGTTTGGCGCATGTAGGTCGATTTACCACCCATATTAGGGCCGGTGATGATCAGCATCCGGCGGTCGCGATGAAGCGAGATCGGGTTGGCGATAAACGGTTCGCTCAGTACCTGTTCGACAACCGGGTGGCGGCCTGCGGTGATTTCGATCCCGGTGTTTTCCGTCAATTCAGGGCGGCAGTAGTTGAGACTGTCGGCACGCTCGGCCAGGTTGGCAAGAACATCCAGCTCGGACAGGGCACTGGCGGCATTTTGCAGCTGCTCCAGATGCGGCAGCAACTGGTCGAACAGCTCTTCCCACAGCTTCTTCTCCAGAGCCAGAGCTTTGGATTTCGAATTGAGTACTTTGTCCTCGTGCTCTTTGAGCTCGGGGATGATGTAGCGCTCGGCATTCTTGAGGGTTTGGCGGCGCACATAGTGGCTAGGTACCAGATGGCTTTGGCCACGGCTGACCTGGATATAGAAACCGTGGACTTGGTTGAAGCCCACTTTCAGGGTATCGATATCATGGCGTTCGCGCTCGCTGGCTTCCAGCTCTTCGAGGAACTTGGTGGCCCCGTCAGCCAGATCGCGCCATTCGTCTAGCTCGGCATTGTATCCCGGTGCCAGTACGCCCCCGTCGCGGATCACGACAGGCGGGTTTTCGATAATGGCACGCTCGAGCAATTCGCACAGCTCATCCATCGGCGCGGCATACTGGGCCAGTTCGCCAATTCGCTGCTGGGGAATGTCGGCGAGCAGATCGGAAAGCTCCGGCAAGTATTGGAGGGCGGTGCGCATCCGGGCGAGGTCGCGAGGACGAGCCGAGCGCAGGGCCAGTCGGGCAAGAATACGCTCGAGATCCCCCATGTGGCGGAGAACGCCGGCAAGATCGACAAACAGACCGCTGTCCTTGAACGTCTCGATGGCGTCGAGACGGCCGTTGAGCTGGTGCTGGTCGCGGATTGGCTGGTGCAGCCAGCGTTTTAGCAGGCGGCTACCCATCGGCGTCGCGGTCTGGTCCAGTACCGATGCCAGCGTGTTGTCATAGCCCCCCGCCAGATTCTGGGTCAGCTCTAGGTTGCGGCGCGTGGCTGCATCGAGTATCACCGCGTGATCTTTGGTATCCAAGGTAATGGCGCGGATGTGAGGCAGGGCGGTGCGCTGGGTGTCTTTCACATATTGCAGCAGGCAACCGGCTGCGCATAGGCCACGCTCGGCCTGCTCGACGCCGAAGCCAACCAGATCGCGGGTGCCGAACTGCATAGTGAGCTGCTGGCGGGCCGTTTCGAGGTCGAACTCCCAGACCGGGCGGCGGCGGCTTCCTTTGATGCTCTGAAGCAGGCCAGGCAGGGCAAAGTCTTCTGGGTAGAGCAGCTCTGCCGGGCTAGTGCGCTGCAGCTCGGCCTGCATCGCCTCTTCGGTTTCCGGTTCGGTGAGCATGAAGCGGCCGGAGGTGATGTCCAAGGTCGCATAGCCAAATTTATCGCCTTCGTGGTAGATGGCGGCAATCAGGTTGTCGTGGCGCTCGTTGAGCAGGGCCTCGTCGCTGACGGTTCCCGGGGTGATGATCCGCACCACTTTGCGCTCTACCGGTCCCTTGCTGGTTGCCGGATCGCCAATCTGCTCGCAGATGGCCGCAGAGACGCCCTGCTGGACGAGCTTGGCAAGATAGCCCTCGATGGAATGGTAAGGGACTCCTGCCATCGGGATCGGCTGGCCGTTGGAGGCACCGCGCTTGGTCAGGGAGATATCCAGCAGTTGCGAAGCGCGTTTGGCGTCGTCAAAAAATAGTTCGTAGAAGTCACCCATCCGGTAGAACAGCAGGACCTCGGGGTTCTCGGCCTTGATCTTCAAATACTGCTGCATCATTGGGGTATGCTTTTCTATGCCTTTTACTGTCACGATTTTGCCTGCTACATTGTGCCGGGTGGAGGAGAGCATTCCACCTTATCCGGTGAATTTTCTGGTCGCCTAGGATACGTGAATCGGTCCGGTCGGCAAAGAGGGTGCGCCGGAATTTTAATCATCTGAGCGAGCTCGTACTGGGCTGCGGGAAGAAGGAAAACGGAGATGGAATTAGCAACGGCATTGGGTGAGCAGCTCGCTCGCCTGCAATGGGTCGCAGCCACGGCAGAATCATGTACCGGTGGCGGGGTAGCGACGGCGATTACGGATATCGCGGGCAGCTCGGCATGGTTTGACCGTGCTTTCGTAACCTATAGCAACGAAGCCAAACAGGAGATGCTCGGTGTCGCGGCGCAAACTCTCGATAGTCACGGTGCAGTAAGTGAAGCCGTGGTCAGGGAGATGGCCGCAGGGGCTCTGGCGCATTCTCGGGCCGATATCAGTGTGGCGATCAGCGGTATTGCCGGACCGGGCGGCGGTTCGGAGAGTAAGCCGGTAGGGACAGTTTGGTTCGCGTGGGCAGATCGGCATGGCTGGATCTCGGCCGAAAGGTATCTGTTTGAGGGGGATCGCTCGGCTGTTCGAGCGCAGGCGGTCACGGTGGCGCTGGAGGGAATGCGCAAGCGGATGGTTGCGCTTGAGCCATGATGACAGGCAGTCAGCAGATTGAAAAAAAAGTTCACACAGTACTAGACGCTGTATGAATAGACAGTATACTAGTAATCAATATCAGTACTTAATCTCAGCATTTATTCAGTATCCCTGGAGATTCGAATGGACGACAACAAGCAGAAGGCACTTGCCGCGGCCTTAGGTCAAATTGAAAAGCAATTCGGTAAAGGCTCGATCATGAAACTGGGCGACAACCGTACTATGGATGTCGAAACCGTCTCTACGGGCTCGTTGTCACTTGACATCGCCTTGGGTGCTGGTGGCTTGCCAATGGGCCGTATCGTTGAAATCTTCGGTCCGGAATCATCAGGTAAGACAACACTGACCCTTGAGGTGATCTCAGCTGCGCAGAAGCAGGGCAAGACCTGTGCCTTCATCGATGCAGAGCACGCTCTAGACCCTATCTATGCCAAGAAGCTGGGCGTAGATATCGATCAGCTGTTGGTGTCTCAGCCAGATACCGGTGAGCAGGCGCTTGAAATTGCCGATGCACTGGCGCGTTCAGGCGCTGTCGACATTCTGGTTATCGACTCCGTGGCCGCGTTGACGCCGAAGGCGGAAATCGAAGGTGAAATGGGCGACTCGCACATGGGTCTGCAGGCGCGTATGCTGTCTCAGGCAATGCGTAAGCTAACGGGTAACCTTAAGCAGTCAAACTGTATGTGTATCTTCATCAACCAGATCCGTATGAAGATCGGTGTGATGTTCGGTAACCCAGAAACCACTACTGGTGGTAATGCGCTGAAGTTCTACGCTTCTGTTCGCCTTGATATTCGCCGTACCGGTTCAATCAAAGACGGTGACGAAGTCGTTGGTAACGAAACCCGTATTAAGGTAGTCAAGAACAAGATTGCCGCGCCGTTCAAGCAGGCTGAAACCCAGATCCTTTACGGTATCGGCTTTAACCGCGAAGGTGAACTGGTTGACCTTGGCGTGAAGAACAAGCTGGTTGAGAAAGCTGGTGCCTGGTACAGCTACAAGGGTGACAAGATCGGTCAGGGCAAGGCGAATGCGTGTAAGCACCTGCAAGAGAACCCTGAAATCGCGGCGGAAATCGAAAAGCTGCTGCGTGATATGCTGCTAAGCACCGCCGAGGAAAATGCGGCAGCCGCTGGCGAAGACGCAGCCTTGGAAAAAATGGATGCAGAAGATCAGGAATTCTGATCCAGCCAAGCAGATTGAGCAACAAGATTAACCAAACGGGCGGGTAGGCGACTACCTCGCCCGTTTTTGCATGTAAGCGAGTGAGACCGACCATGAGAAAGCAACCACCTAAGCAGAGTGTGAAAGAAGCCGCCGTGGGCTATCTTTCGCGCCGTGACCATGCCGAAAAGGAGCTGAGGCAAAAGCTGAAGAACCGGGGCTACGAGAGTGCCGAGATCGACGAGGCCGTGGCCTTTTGTCAAGACTACAACTGGCTTGACGATGCTCGCTTTGCCGGTCAGATGCTGCGCAATGGGCTCGCCAAGGGGTGGGGATTACTGCGGATCAGGCAGGAGCTCAAGCTAAAAGGAGTGCATGAGGTCGTGGTGCGTCAGCTGCTCGATGAGGATGAAACCGATTGGTTCGAGCATGCCCGAGCAGTGGCCCGGCGCAAATTCGGTGAAACGCAGGCCGATACCCCGAAGGAGCAGGCCAAGCGGGTGCGTTTTATGCAATATCGGGGGTTTGATTTCGAGCAGATCAAATATGCCTTCGGGGTCGACGAGGAATATTAGGCGGGAGGCCGTGTGATCTCGCCTCCTTCACCGTCAGTACGAGTGGCTGCCAAGGGGTAGAAAATGTCCCATTTGACCACATAACATTTCCTGTTACGCCTGCCGTTGTTTTACAATATCAGCCAAAGCATTTATTTTAGTCCAATCACGGCCTGCCCGAATTGTCCCGCCAAGGGCATGGCGGAGTACCCGGGCCTGCTAGTACGAAAATAAATTCGTTCATTCAGTTTACATGAAAGCACTATTCAGGAATTGCCAATGTACATGAGCACTGATGAGGTACGCAACGCGTACCTCAAGTTCTTTGAAAGCAAAGGACACCAAATCGTAGATAGTTCATCGCTAGTTCCACACAACGACCCGACCCTGCTGTTTACTAATGCAGGTATGAACCAATTTAAGGATTGCTTCTTAGGCCTTGAGAAACGAGCCTATACTCGAGCGACTACGGCTCAGCGCTGTGTACGTGCAGGCGGTAAGCACAACGACCTAGAAAACGTAGGCTTCACGGCCCGTCACCATACTTTCTTCGAGATGCTGGGTAACTTCAGCTTCGGCGACTACTTCAAGCACGATGCCATTCAGTTCGCGTGGGAATTCCTGACTGAAGTTCTTCAGCTGCCAAAAGAGCGCCTGCTAGTTACTGTTTACAAAACCGATGACGAAGCATTCGACATCTGGAACAAGACGGTAGGTATCCCTGCGGAGCGTATTATCCGTATCGGTGACAAGGAAGGCGGCAAGCCGTTCGAGTCAGACAACTTCTGGCAGATGGGCGACACCGGTCCTTGCGGTCCATGTACCGAAATCTTCTACGACCACGGCGACCACATTGCCGGGGGACCTCCTGGCTCACCAGACGAAGACGGCGACCGCTTCATCGAGATCTGGAACAACGTATTCATGCAGTTCAACCGCCATGCGGATGGCACTATGGAGCCGTTGCCGAAGCCGTCGGTTGATACCGGTATGGGCATCGAGCGTATCTCTGCAATCATGCAGGGCGTTCACTCAAACTACGAAATCGACATCTTCCAGACGCTGATCAAAGAAGCCGCCAAGGTGATTGGCTATGAAGATCTGTCTAACCAGTCACTGCGCGTTGTCGCGGACCACATCCGCTCTTGCGCCTTCCTGATTGCCGATGGCGTTATGCCTTCGAACGAAGGCCGTGGCTATGTATTGCGCCGTATTATCCGTCGCGCTGTGCGTCACGGTAACAAGCTAGGTGCCAAAGGTGCCTTCTTCTTCAAGCTGGTTGGCCCTCTGGCTGACGTGATGGGTTCTGCAGGCGAAGAGCTGAAGAAGCAGCAGGAAATGGTTGAGAAAGTACTGAAAATCGAAGAAGAGAACTTCGGTCGTACTCTTGACCGTGGTATGGCAATTCTTGCCGAAGCACTGGATGCGCTAGATGGCGAAGTGCTGGACGGCGAGACAGTGTTCAAGCTGTACGATACTTACGGCTTCCCTGCTGATTTGACCAACGACGTTGCTCGCGAGCGCGGTTTCTCTATCGATGAAGAGGGCTTCAACGATGCAATGGAAGCCCAGCGTCAGCGTGCCCGCGAAGCAGGCCAGTTCGGCGTTGACTACAACGACGCGATCAAAGTCGATGCGGACACTGAGTTCTGCGGCTACAGCGCGACGGAAGGTGATGCCACAATCGTTGCTCTTTACCGCGAAGGCCAGAGTATTGATAGCGCTGCCGAAGGTGAAGAAGTACTGGTTATCTTGGATAACACGCCGTTCTACGCGGAATCAGGCGGCCAGTGCGGTGATACCGGTGTGATGAGTGCTGAAGGCATTCAGTTCGATGTTACCGATACCCAGAAGTTCGGCAATGCAATCGGCCACAGCGGCAAAGTGGCTGCGGGCAGCCTGACTGTTGGCGGCAAGATCAAAGCGGTTGTCGATGCGGCTCGCCGTGCCAAGATCAGCCTGAACCACTCTGCAACGCACCTGATGCATGCTGCACTGCGCAACCTGCTGGGTGAGCACGTAGCACAGAAAGGCTCTTTGGTTAAGCCAGAAGGCCTGCGTTTTGACTTCTCGCACCTAGAAGGCGTGAAGCCGGAGGAACTGCGCGAAGTTGAGCGTGTGGTGAACGAGCAGATCCGCCGTAACCATGTTATCAGCACTGATGTTATGGACATCGATGCAGCCAAAGAGAAAGGTGCGATGGCACTGTTTGGCGAAAAATATGATGACGAGGTTCGCGTCCTGAGCATGGGCGACTTCTCTGTCGAGCTTTGTGGTGGTATTCATGCCTCTAAGACCGGCGACATTGGCCTGTTCAAGATCATCTCCGAAGGGGGTATCGCAGCCGGTATTCGCCGTATCGAAGCGGTAACTGGCGAAGCGGCAATTGCTGCTCTTCATGAGCAGGAAGCACTGCTGGCCAAAACTGCGAACCTGGTGAAGTCTGATGCTGCCTCTGTTGCAACCAAAGTAAGCGCCTTGGTTGCCCACAGCAAGCAGTTGGAAAAAGAAATCCAGCAGCTGAAAGACAAGCTGGCTGCGCAAGAGAGCGCGGGCCTAATCAACCAGGCGAAAGAAATCAATGGCGTTAAAGTATTGATCGCCAAGCTTGACGGCGCGGACAACAAAGCCCTTCGCGGCATGGTTGACGAGCTGAAGAACCAGCTGGGCAGCGGTATTGTTGTTCTTGGCAACGCAAGCGATGACAAAGTTGGCCTGATTGCAGGTGTGACCAAAGATCTTATCGGCAAAGTAAAGGCCGGTGAGCTGATCAACATGGTTGCCCTACAGGTTGGCGGTAAAGGCGGCGGCCGTCCTGACATGGCTCAGGCGGGTGGTACCGATGCAGCAGCCCTTCCTGCGGCGCTGGAGTCTGTGACACCTTGGCTGGCGGAGAAGCTGTAATTACACTGGAGTAGTAAAGTGGCATTGTTGGTGCAGAAGTTCGGTGGTACCTCGGTTGGGAGCATCGAACGTATTGAAGCAGTCGCTGAGCGTGTGATCAAAGCGCGCCAGCAGGGGCATCAAGTTGTCGTGGTCGTATCGGCAATGGCCGGTGAAACCAACCGTTTGCTGGGCTTGGCCCGGCAGGTGGATGAAGTGCCGACCCCGCGCGAGCTGGATATGCTGCTGTCGACCGGCGAGCAGGTGACCATCGCCTTGCTTGCTATGGCACTGAACAAACGGGGCTACCCGGCGGTGTCGCTGACAGGCGACCAGGTGGCAATCCGAACGGATGATGCCTTCAACAATGCCAGTATTCTCCAGGTAGAGACAGAGACTCTCGAAAAATGGCTCGGTCAGGACCACATTGTGGTGGTGGCCGGGTTCCAGGGACGTGATAGCGGAAACAATATTACGACCCTGGGTCGCGGTGGTTCCGATACCACCGCGGTAGCCATCGCAAGTGCGTTGGATGCTGACGAATGCCAGATCTTCACCGATGTGGACGGGGTATATACCACCGATCCGCGCTGGGTGGACGACGCGCAGCGATTATCAGAGATTCATTTCGATGATATGGCAGCGATGGCACGTCATGGTGCAAAAGTGCTACAATTACAGTCGGTTGAATATGCAAGGCAACATAAAGTGCCATTGAGGGTACTGTCTTCCTTCGATGACGGAGAAGGTAGCCTGGTATGCTTCCAGCCCATGAGCCCGCAACAGGGGGCCGTTGGTCTGGCTATGAAGAGTCAGCATTGTCTTGTCGTGGTATCTGAGCCTATAGGGCAGATAGAGCCACGCTTGCAGCTACTGGGACTGGACGCATGGTGTTATGCCGAGCAAGCGCATTC
Source organism: Photobacterium aquae (assembly GCF_001029445.1). Classification (GTDB taxonomy): domain Bacteria; phylum Pseudomonadota; class Gammaproteobacteria; order Enterobacterales; family Vibrionaceae; genus Photobacterium; species Photobacterium aquae. Next base: position 1,832 of record NZ_LDOT01000008.1, on the reverse strand, counting down.
GACCGGCATTATTATTGCCAGTGATGAGCTGGCACGTTTGCGATTGGTGCTGGCGTCTGATATCGCCAATCACCTACCTGATGTCGCTGTGATGACTCTGGTAGGGGAGGGGGTGGCGCAGATCCGCGACCAATTGGAAACGGCAATGGCAGAGGCGGAGGTGATGGTTTACCATAGTAAATCTACATCCCGTTGTATGTCCCTGCTTATTAATGGGCAGGATCAACAATTAGCGGCGAAAATCATCCACAAAAAATTTGTGGTTGAGCCAGAAAGTCTGGATAATCGACTGCTTCTCGCTGTTTCTTGAGCAGTGACCATTTACGAAAATGTAAAAATTGTTGGATAATAGACTTAACTCTTATAAGACTGAGATTACTCAAGGAGCACACGAATGCTAATTTTGACACGTCGCGTAGGTGAAACGCTGATGATTGGTGATGAAGTCACTGTCACCGTATTGGGCGTTAAAGGTAACCAGGTTCGCATTGGTGTAAATGCACCAAAAGAAGTTTCTGTGCACCGCGAAGAAATCTACATGCGCATTCAAGCAGAAAAAGAAACAGGTTCCCAGGGTTCTGGTAACTACTAATTCGGAAAAGGTCAGCATTGTTTGCTGGCCTTTTTTGTATCCATACGCTGCCGTCTGTTTTTCTGTCTTCTTCTTCAGAAACCCAGAAATAAGCCAGTAAGTCGATGTTCGCGTTTGATTAATTGCCTACTTGGCTATTAAGTATTCATACGCGCGAAAGAAGTCATTTTTTCACAACAAAGTGTTTGACTTATTTTTGGCTAGCAGTAATATGGGCCCCCGCAAGACGGTGAGGTGGCCGAGAGGCTGAAGGCGCTCCCCTGCTAAGGGAGTATACGGTTTATAGCCGTATCGAGGGTTCGAATCCCTCCTTCACCGCCATTCTTGCTTCAAGATTGTTTCTTGAGAAATGCCTGCGCGTCCGTAGCTCAGCTGGATAGAGTACCTGGCTACGAACCAGGCGGTCGGAGGTTCGAATCCTCCCGGACGCGCCATTATTTAAAAGCATTGCCTTAGGGCGGTGTTGTAAAAACCGAATTAAGTGTGCGCTCGTAGCTCAGCTGGATAGAGTACCTGGCTACGAACCAGGCGGTCGGAGGTTCGAATCCTCCCGAGCGCGCCATAATTTGTGTGGTGAGGTGGCCGAGAGGCTGAAGGCGCTCCCCTGCTAAGGGAGTATACGGTTTATAGCCGTATCGAGGGTTCGAATCCCTCCTTCACCGCCATTCTTCCTTCAAGAGATCCTTGAGAAAGAATTGCCTGCGCGTCCGTAGCTCAGCTGGATAGAGTACCTGGCTACGAACCAGGCGGTCGGAGGTTCGAATCCTCCCGGACGCGCCATTATTTCAAAGTATCAACGGATTGCTACTCAAAAACCGAAAGGTTACAATCAGATTCATTGCGCGCTCGTAGCTCAGCTGGATAGAGTACCTGGCTACGAACCAGGCGGTCGGAGGTTCGAATCCTCCCGAGCGCGCCATCTTTAAAGTAATCTGCCATTGGCAGAATACAGCCTGCGCGTCCGTAGCTCAGCTGGATAGAGTACCTGGCTACGAACCAGGCGGTCGGAGGTTCGAATCCTCCCGGACGCGCCATTATTTTTAAAGTATCAATGGATTGTTACTGAATGACCACAAGGTCAAACATCAGATTTACTGCGCGCTCGTAGCTCAGCTGGATAGAGTACCTGGCTACGAACCAGGCGGTCGGAGGTTCGAATCCTCCCGAGCGCGCCATTATTTTGAAGCAATAGCTTATTGCTATTACTTTATTGCCGAAAGGCACACAATCAGATTTACTG
>NZ_LDOT01000007.1 GCF_001029445.1 Photobacterium aquae | reverse complement strand
GGCGGACCATACATTTTTGTTGGTGGTTTCTTCTATATTAAAGCTGCCAGGGAGGCTGTTGTTAAAAATCAGCCTCGACGCTGAAACGCATTGGCTCATGGGTAATAGGATGCTCAAGCTCAAGGGTCTCGGCATGCAGGTGCAGTCGATTGGCCTTAACCCCGTAGAGATCATCACCGATGATAGGCATATTCAAGCCCTGATGGTGGGCACAGTGTACTCGAAGTTGGTGGGTTCGGCCTGTTTTCGGATACAGGTGAACTTTGGTGAGGGTCTCTGTGCGGGCAATGACTTCCCATTTGGTTTCGGCTGGTTTTCCGTGCTCGAAACATACTAGCTGGCGAGGGCGGTCATCAAGATCGCCTCGCATCGGTAAGTTGATGATCCCGGAGTCTTGCTCGAGAACGCCATCAATCAGGGCACAGTAGCGCTTTTGGACGGTACGTTGGATAAATTGCCGTTGGAGGCTTTTGTTGGCGCGTTTGGTAATAGCTATTACCATCAGGCCGGATGTGGACATATCCAGACGGTGGACAATCAGAGGCCCAGTTGCTTGCGGGAAATGCTGCTTCATGCGCAGGTATACCGAGTCTTCAATGGTTTTGCCCGGCACTGAGAGAAATTCGGCTGGTTTGTTGACGACGGCCATGTCTTCGTCTTGGTAGATAATTTCTACCTGTTTACCTTCTGCTGGATTGGTCAGTAGTGGGTTTTCATCAACCTGCATACCTTCTAGCATATGACTTAGAATAGGCTGGCATTTCCCCTGACAGGCAGGGTAGTAATGCTGGTGACGGCGAATTTCTGATTTAGGTGAGGATCCCCACCAGAATTCGGCCAGTGCAATGGGTTCGAACCCGAACTTGAATGCGTAGTGCAGCAGTTTCGGTGCAGCACACTCGCCGGCCCCCGCTGGTGGGATAACGGCGGTGGTATTGGCAAACAGTTCACGCAGGTCTTTTTCTTCACCGCGAATGTTGAGGAAGCGATACTGGGCGAATAACTGCTTCTGCAAGGCGGCCGATAGGGTCTTGCGCTCTTGTTTCAGAGGGGCAATGTTATTTTCGAGTGCATCTAGCTCAGCAGTGACTCTGGCAAGCTCTGCTTCCCAATGCAGTTTTAGATCGCGTAGTTGCAATTTTTCCACCACACTCTGTTGGCTCAGCTGCTTTTTCAGTTCATTGCGATCATCTACACTCATCTCGGCACTGGCCGCGCGTTGCATTTTGCGATTTTTGCGGTTTTCTACCATCATGCTTCGGTGTGTGGCGAGTGACGTCTCTGCCTGATGACGTGTTTCTTTCACGTTGGCCATTAATTGGCTACGCAGAGGATCGGCTTCTAGGGCTTTGATCTGGGCATTGATCATATTGATCTTATCTTGCCCATCGAGGAAGAAGCTGCCTTCTCTTAGCATGTCAAAAACAGGGGGGACGAAGCCAGGCAACAGATTTTTATCGGCCATTTTCCCTGAAAACGCAGACAAGTAACCTAATTCGCCGAGTTTATTTTTTACTACAAGCACCCCAAACATTTTTCCGATAGCGGTTTCAGTTTTTCCCTCTAGGCCAAAGTTGTGCTCCCAGTCTGTTTGTGTCTGCAGATGTTGCTGCAATTCTTGGGCTGCCAGCAGGCTGATCGGATGAGGTTCGTAGTAGAACGGAAAAGTGAAACGTTCAGGTAGTTCAATATTCTCAAGAGAGGCTTTGAACGGGGTAAAGCAATGTTCTGGCGAGTGCATGATAGTGTGACGTTTACCGGTTAGTTGCTAATGGGGATGCCGTGAGGCAGACGGGGCATTCTACCTTTATTTGATCTTGATCGCACTAGTCACTGCTGAGAGGGGGCGGTTGTGGCAATCATGTAGAGGGCATCGCTGAGATAGTCGAAAAATTGACGCTGTGATGGTTAAGATAAATGTTAATAAGCCATTTTGCGTCGATATAATGAATTAATTTTACGCAATAGCATTATAAAAGTGTGACTTGAATTGTAATGTTGAATTTACTTTATTTATAACAAAAATTATCCCGTTATGGTTGAAATACCTGTGTTAATGGATTTCAACCAGTGAGCAAAATATTAAGGACACGAGAGGAGCTTGAAAGATATTTAGTGCATACAGAATTTGGACACCAAGCTAATTATCTTCAATATGATTTAAAAAGTGCATTTCAGCCTATTGTAACTCGAAAAGGAGAGTTATTTGGCTATGAAGCATTATTACGTCTAGAAGACAAAACTGGCCGTGTTCTTGATACTGGGCAGGTTTTCAAATCATACCGGCCTCCGTCACCGGATATGATAAATATTGATCGTTTGGCCAGAGTGATTCACCTTAGGAATTTTGCCACCCTTTACCCTTCATCATACCTGTTTCTAAACATGACGCCATCGGCGTTGATGGACAGTGAACACCAAAATTCGACGAATTCAGTGCTTATTCCTCGTATTCAGCAATTGGGTATCCCTGCGGGTCATGTTTATTTCGAGATATTGGAGCATCATTATGACAGCGACGAGCAATTAGCCGTGGCGACAGGTACTCTGAAAGCTGCGGGTTTAAAGCTGGCTATCGATGACTATGGGGTGGATGGGTCGTCAGAGCAGCGGGTCAGAGCGCTTTGCCCTAATATCATGAAAACAGATCGTTCGCTGTTGCAACAGTATCGCTTGGGAAGGAAAGCCCCTTTATTAGATGCCATTGTTCTGGCGAAGAGCATGGGTATTAAGGTACTTATTGAGGGGGTTGAAGATGCGGTCGATTTCGCTAACGCGCAAGCGTTAGAGGCGGATTACCTTCAGGGGTATTATATTGGTCGTCCGGCTGTCGTGGACACAGTAGCTGAAGACTCAGAGCAACAGCTGTTTGTCAATCTGGCGATTAAGTTTGCTTTGTCTGCGGTGTAATGTTTCACGATTTTAGTTGCGGCTATTTTCTGAGTAGGGTTACTTTTTCCCAATCACTCCTCCTTGTGTAAGCATTTTGGGATTGAGCAATGCTAGCAACTCTTCTTTGCTCAATGTCGTTTCCTCTTCTGCTACATCGAGAATGTCTCTATGTTCTCTGTATGCCTTTTTAGCGATCTCTGCTGCTTTCAAGTAACCAATAATTGGATTAAGCGCTGTAACCAGAATTGGATTTTTGGATAGTGAATGCTGAATATGCGCATCGTTCACGGTGAAACCAGCAATGGCCTTGTCGGCGAGAGTGGTCAAGGCATTGGACAATAACTCAATGCTTTGCAGTAGATTATAGGCAATGACGGGTAGCATGACATTAAGCTGAAAATTACCCGATTGGCCTGCTACGGTGATTGTTGCGTCGTTGCCGATAACCTGTGCGGCCACCATAGCGGTGGCTTCGGGGATCACGGGATTCACTTTGCCAGGCATAATGGATGAACCTGGCTGTAGCGCCGGTAATTGGATATCGGCAAGCCCAGCCAGTGGTCCTGAGTTCATCCAGCGTAAATCATTGGATATTTTCATTAGCGCGACAGCGGTTGTTTTGAGTTGCCCCGATAGGGAAACCGCGGCGTCTTGGCTGCTGATAGTATAAAAAAAACTGTCACTGACATGAAATTCAATCTCAGTCGAAACAGAAATATTGTTGGCAAAATTGATGGCAAATTCAGGTGATGCATTGATGCCTGTACCTACCGCAGTACCGCCTTGACCAAGGCCGCGTAGCGTGTCAAGGCTGTGGCAAATCCCCAATTGGGCTTTGTCGAGTTGTGTAAACCAGCCTTCGAGTTCTTGGGCGAAGGTGATCGGCATTGCATCCATCAGGTGTGTTCGGCCTGTTTTTACTTTTTCTTGATTAGCCGCGATTTTATTGGCGATTACTGTCTTGCAGTGTTCTAAGGCGGGGATTAAGCACTGGTGGCATGCCAATGTGGCACTCACTTGGATTGCTGTGGGAATCACATCGTTACTGCTCTGGCTCATATTGACATCGTCGTTGGCACTGATTGCGAGTGGGGCGATCCTACTTGCCAAGGTTGCGATGACTTCGTTGACATTCATATTGGTGCTTGTACCAGAACCGGTTTGGAATACATCGACGGGAAATTGGTCGCAGTACTGGCCCTCTAAGATTGACTGGCAACTGTCGATAATGGCGTGTCCCTTGATATTATCAATAAGTCCGAGATCCATGTTTGTTCGTGCGGCAGCCTGTTTTATGTAGGTGACGGCATGGATAAACCGTGTGGGGAGAGGAATGCCACTGAGCGGGAAGTTTTCTATTGCACGTTGTGTTTGTGCTTGGTAAAGCGCATCGGTCGGGACTTGGATCTCGCCCATGCTGTCTTTTTCTGTCCGGTAACGTGACGGCATGTTCTTGTCTCTGAGGCTGGCTGATAGGAATATCTTAGTGGAAACCCTGCCAGTTTGCGCTGTGGGACACGTTACGGTAAAGGGATCGGTAATTAAGTACCCTGTCTTTGTTGTTTTAATTCTCGCGGATAGGCCAGATACTTATTCGAACAGGTATTATGCTGAAAATGAGAGTTTTATCTCAGTATGATGTACGGGTAAGAATAGTATCGTGACTGCCTTCACGTTAATCTTGTCGTGCAAGGGATAGTTTGCTTGTTCTGATATGATAGCGATATGTTTTGGGAAATGCAGGAGCAGCCATGAAAAGTAATATAGCCATTATGGGACTGGTGATGGGGTCTATCATGGCAATGTCTGCTCACGCTGATCCGGTTGAGCCGCCGTCAGCGCCAGCACTGACTGTACCTAAGGCGATGCGTATGTTGCAGGCAGAGGGGTATTATGATTTTCGTAAAATCAAAGTTGAACAAGATGACCACGAGATCGAGATTGAGGCGCGAAATCCTGATGGGATGCGTGTGGAGGTAGAGTTAGATTTGTTTAGCGGTAGAATTCTATCGGTTGAGCGTGACTGACCTCTACATCCTATGTATATCCAGCAGAGGCCTCTGTTTGAACCGGGTAGGAAGTATCAATAAGAAAGCCGTGGTTGCTGAATAAATAGGTCTACCACGGCTTTGCTTTTAGTGGTGTGGGGAGCGGCATAGCATCATTGCTTGTTTGGCTGCCAGCACTACACTGCTTGTTGTATTCGTTACCATTAACGGCGTACCGGATATAAATTCGTAGTATTGCCCTTCGGGCAACGTTATCTTGAGCGCGATATCACCACGGTTGATAGCGACAATCCCTTCATCGCCACGGCTGAATACCAAGTGGTTGATACCCACCTCCATGATTGCCATCGGCAACCCATGCATTCTGTTGTGGAAGGCGATCATTCCCTGTAGAGCAGGGTTCTGCCAACTGTTTTGCCATCGTGGATTACCTTGGCTGTTAACGATATTGCTGGTGTTTAGATCGCTGTATATCAGCGGTACCCCTCCGTCTCGGCCTAGAATATAGCTGTAGGCGAGGTATTCGTTTGTTTCTGACATGACTTGTTCAAGAAACACTGCGTTATTGGGAATATCGTGAGTGATCGCGAAGGTTATTGCTCTGTCATACGCGAGCGCTTCACCCACCGAATATGGATTGCTCAGATCGGCCATTGGTGCTTTGTTTTCTAGCACATTGTAAATGGTATGGAATAAAGGAAAGTCATAGGCTCCGAGAGGGGTATGTTGTAAATAGGGAGCAAGAAAGAGGTTGTACTCTTCTTTGCTTGCTCCACCATCAGTAATGATCTCGCCAAAAATATGCAGCCCGTCAGGAATCTGGTTACCCCATAGTCTATTAATGTGATCGATAGTTAAGTGTTTTGCAGCATCGATCCGCACGCCTTTTATGCCTAATTGCATTAGGGCGTTTAGGTAATTTTGTTGTTGTTTTACTACATTGTCATTCGTTCTTAGCGTAGGCAACCCCGGGTCGGTATTCCCCCCACTAATACGTCCATGCTGAACTTCCCACGGGCTTCGCCAGTTTTTGATCGGGAACGCGGTGACAAAATCGGACTTAGTGAAAATCGGTTGGGATAAATCACCGTAGAGTTTTATTTTTTCAACGTAATCTGCCTGTGTTTGGTACTCGGCAATGGTTGCAGATGATGGGTAGGAAAGATCATCCCGGATCGATGATTCATTGGCCATATGGTTGAATACAACATCGGCATAGGTGTGCAGTCCATTCTGGTTTAGCGATTGGATCATTGCCTTGAAGTCATCGGTATTTCCTAGCTGGTTGTCGATGACGCGGTAATCTTGAGGTTGATAGCGTTGCCACCAAGGCGTGCCTCGGTCGCTCTTGTGGGATTTCATCGGTGGAGAAACCAATACCGCCTTGAATCCAGCTCGGGCAATAGCTGCGGCATGTTTGGCGATATCGCCGTAAGGCCAGTCAAAAGCATGAAGAATCACGTTGGTTGCAGGTGATTGATGGTTAGTCATGGCTGGGTGTGTCACGAGAACTCTCCTTAGTTTGAACGGTTGGAGTCTAGCGATTGGCGGTGCAAAAGTATTCATCTCTTGGTGACCATTTGGGGGAGTAGACTGAGGGAGGAGAGAGTCACGCCTCTTTTCAGTGGTGGGGGGAGTTAATGTGTGATGGGGTGATAAATTACCAGTGGTAGCGATGTTACCAGTTACTCATCAATGTTACCGCCTGGCGGCAATTGTTTGCTTGTATGCCCTGATGCTATTTGAGTTATTTGTTATTGTGGTTATTTTCGAAAAAAATCAACATTTTTTCTGCTTGGGGCATTCTCAATAGGCATGCTCATATGATATATATGTGTACGGTTGCTTATTAACACGGAGGTACACCATGGCTGGTGTTTTAGGAATGATTTTGGCAGGTGGCGAAGGGTCACGCTTACGTCCATTAACAGATACGCGTACGAAGCCTGCAGTGCCATTTGGTGGCAGTTACCGTTTGATTGATTTCGCGTTGAACAATTTTCTTAATGCGGATTTGATGAAAATTTACGTGTTAACCCAGTTCAAGTCGCAATCTTTGTATTTGCATATGAAGAAAGGCTGGAACGTTTCGGGGATTACGGGGCGTTTTATCGATCCAATACCCGCTCAGATGAGGATGGGTAAACGTTGGTATGACGGCACTGCTGATGCGATTTATCAGAATTTACGGTTTGTCGAGCTAGAAGAACCGGATCAGGTGTGTATTTTTGGCAGTGATCATATCTATAAAATGGATGTGAAGCAGATGCTTGATTTTCACATTGAAAAACAGGCCCACCTAACTGTAGCCGCACTGCGTATGCCATTGAGCGAAGCGAGTGCGTTTGGTGTTATTGAAGTCGATGAACAGGGTTGTATGGTGGGCTTCGAAGAAAAACCAGCCAATCCTAAAGCCATCCCGGGTGATCCCGAATCTGCATTGGTTTCAATGGGCAATTATATTTTTGAAACCGATGTGCTGTGTAAAGAGTTGGAAGAAGACGCATTGAACGAGTCATCTAGGCATGACTTCGGCAAGGACATTATTCCTAAACTGTTCCCACAGGGCAAAGTGTTTGTCTACGACTTTACGACTAATGTGATTCCTGGTGAGAAATCTGCGGGTTACTGGCGTGATGTCGGTACGATAGAGTCATACTGGCAGGCCCATATGGACTTGCTGGCCGAAGATGCACCATTTTCTTTGTATAACAGCCAGTGGCAGTTGCATACCTATTATCCGCCATTGCCACCAGCGACAGTGCTTGATAGTGATGAGTGTAAGGTTGATATCAATAACTGTATGATTTCGGCAGGGAGCTATATTCGAGGCGCCCGTGTACATAAGTCAGTGTTGGGTTTCCGTACCAATGTGGATCACTGCACTACGATAACGGAATCAATCATTTTAGGTGATGTGAAGATTGGGGCAAATTGCTCTATACGTCGTGCGATTATCGACAAGAATGTGCAGATAGCTCCAGGCACCGTGATTGGTGAGAATTTGGAAGAAGACCGCAAGAAGTACCATGTGTCAGACGATGGAATTGTCGTGATACCGAAAGGAGCGAAAATTGGTTACTAAGAAAAAATCGACTTCTAACCCTCTGAAAATCCTTTTTGTTGCTTCAGAAGTTGATGGGTTGGTGAAAACAGGGGGCTTGGCGGATGTGGCGAAGTCTTTGCCTGCCGCGCTAAAAGCACAAGGGCATGACGTACGTATCGTTGTGCCGTTTTACCGCCAGATCAAAGAGAGCGCTGAATCGGTCCAATTGCTGGAAACCACCTTGTGTGTTGAAACTCAGCCTAAAAGTGTGGATTACCGAGTTCATCAACTCCATAGCGGCGATGTTACGGTTTATAGTGTTGATGCCCCGGTTTATTTTGATCGTCCGGCATTGTATGCCGAAGAAAATGTTGGTTATCAAGATAACGGCGAGCGTTTCGCGTTTTTCAGTGCTGCGGCGTTGGATTTATGTGAGAAAGTGGCCTTCCAGCCAGATGTTGTCCATTGTAATGATTGGCATACGGGGTTAGTGCCTTTCTTGCTTAGAACCCGTTATGCCAATAGCGCTTTCTTTGCAGAGGCAAAGAGTGTGATTACGATTCACAACGCGGTATTCAAAGGGGTCTTTAATTATGACCAATATAGCCTGATCCCTGAATTGATTCAGCGCCGCTATCTTCAGCTTGAGCAGGATCATTCGCATATCAGTATGCTGAAAGCTGGGGTTGCATATGCAGACAAAGTGAATGCTGTCAGTCCCAATTATGCCGCCGAGCTGTTAACGGAATTGGGTTCGCACGGTATGGCTGCTGATTTCCAGCAACGCGCGGCTGATCTCTATGGTATCGTTAATGGTTGTGATTATGGTGATTGGAATCCTGAAACGGATCCGTATATCAAGCAGAACTTCAAGGCGAGCAAAGTCAGTTTGGCAAGGGGGAAGAAGGCGTGTAAACGCGATCTTCAACAGCAGGTTGGTTTGCCAGTGGTTGATGTTCCCGTATACGGGATGGTCTGTCGTCTGACAGAGCAAAAAGGCATTCACTATCTATTACCCATCTTGCGCGATTTTCTGGTTAACAATGTACAGGTTGTTATTCTGGGAAGTGGTGATCCGGTATTGGCGAAATCACTGCGTGATGTGAGCGAGGAGTATGCCGAGAAACTGGCTTTTGTTGAAGGGTACAATAACCCGCTAGCTCATAGTGTCGAAGCTGGGTCGGATTTCTTCTTGATGCCTTCTGAGTTTGAACCATGCGGCTTGAATCAAATTTATAGCTTGGCTTATGGTACATTGCCTATTGTCCGAGCCGTCGGCGGTCTGGTGGATACGGTGATTGATTATGATCAGACACCTCAAGTTGCAACTGGTTTTATCTTTAAGGCTCCAACGCCTGAAGCGTTGCTGATTAAGCTTCAGCGCAGCTTGTTGCTATATTGCCAGAATCCTCAGGAAATTAAGCGATTGCAGCAAAATGCGATGGCGAGCCGTTTTGAATGGCAAGATGTTGCAGAGCAGTATGTCCGGATGTACAACGGCGAAGAGGATACGGCCTTGGGAAAGGTGTCGGCGAATCAGGCAGCACTTAGCAGCTAGCGGTAGCGAAGACGAACGATAAGCCTTCTGTTGTAACAGAGGGCTTTTTTTGTTGCGGCGTTAGCGGCTTAGTAGAAACCTCAAGTTAGGTGTTTTTGCGCTGCGTTGCCCTGCGGCGTTTTGTAATGAAAAGATCTGCTTGTAGATGGTGAAGTAGCGATTGATGTTGCCGACATAGGTAATTGGTTCCATACCGACTTGCTCTCTGACAAGAATTTCCACGTTGTTGAACCATTTAGTCGGATCGTAGCCTCGTTCTTCGGCTTCTCCTCTGATCCTTCTTATTCGATTGGGGCCGGCATTGTAACTGGCAAGGGCAAAATAGAGCTGGTTTAACTCGTCGGTTTCATCATCAGCCACGTATTTTTCCCGTATGTAGTCCATATATTTGACGCCAGCATGGATATTATTGTCAATTTTGCCTATGTTGCGAACATTAATGTAGGGTTCTCGTGCTGTAGAGGGAAGCACTTGCATGATGCCGACGGCACCGGCATGGGAGCGCTTGGACTGGTCGAACTGTGATTCCTGAAAGGCTTGGGCTGCGATGATCAGCCAATTGATATTGTACATATCGCCATAGTGGATAAACCGGTCTTCAAGCGACTTGAACTTCTTGATATTGGAGGGGCTGACAACCTTCTGGAACCATGCCTTACTATTGAGGTAGCGGTTGAAAATGACATTGCCATTGAGGGTGCCTCGGCGATTTTTTTCGATAAACCCGTTGACGATCTTGGCTAGGTGGGGACTGTCTTTGCGGAAGCTCCAGCCGATACTGGCATTTTTTCGGAGAGGGAATTCGGTATGGATCTGCAAATTGTCGGTAACGAGATCCCAAAATTCTGCTTTGTGAGAATCCATGACAGTCATGGGGATCAAGCCTTGCTGGATCATTTGCAACAACTCGTAGTCTTGCAACGTTTCCTCGAGAAAGTGTACGTACATGGGCTCTTTGTCGATCTTTTCAAGTTGATGGTTGATTTTGCGTACGCTTTGGTAGTAGCTAGAACTCGCCCTGACCCAGACACTCTTTTCTGACAATTGTTCAATATGACGTATTCGAGGATGAGAGGTATGGGTGACGAAATATTCACTGATATCTGTCAATATCGGCACGCTAAAGTCGACGACTCTCTTGCGGCGTTTTGTTTCGGTCAGGTTGGCGGCAGCAATATCACCGACGCCGTTGAGCAGGGCCGGTAATAGTTGATCACGGTGGAGTGGAATGATCTGGAGCCGAAACCGTTGTTTGGTGGTTTCTAGTAGGTACTTTTCGAACAGCAGTAACATCTCAGAAACCATCCCTTTGGGTTGGCCGTTATCCAAGTAATAGAAGCCGAGATCAGCGGCGACTAATATCCTTATAACACCTACATCCTGCATAACGCTGAAATCACCGGTATATTTATCTTCGGGGATGGTGGCGATCTCAAAAGCATTGCCGACACCAGAAGCAAAGAGGCTAGCAAACAGGGCGAAGATAAAGTGATAACGTCTAACGTGATGCATAAACAGGTTACCCAGCCGACAATTAACCAAGTATATACCCATATGCAGGAAGCAGAATGAGTGTGTTATTTCATGTTGTCTCAGCACGGATGAACTCCCGCCCGCCATTGAGGCGGGCACGGTAAGCCATGTAAGGTCAATATGACGGCGAGATCTCTTATAGTGCATGGCTGTACTGTCTGGGTTCTGCCTGAATTTCTCCTACACTCTGGTTTCGACCTCTTTGTTTGGCTGTATAGAGGTTGAGATCTGCACGTTCAAGGAGCTTGGCACTGATCTTTTCATCGTTCATCGAGGCATAACCAATACTTACCGTGACGAAGGCGTCAGTCTGACTGGCTGGGTGGGGTATCGATGCCATTGCGATGTGCTGGTGGATGCGGTGCGCGACAGCCAAAGCGCCGTCGGGGGCTGTATTTGGCAAGATAACGATAAATTCCTCGCCGCCATACCGCGAAACGGAATCACTTTTGCGCAATAGTGCCGCCTCTAAAATCGTAGCTACTTGTTTTAGGCAGGTATCACCTTGAGGGTGGCCAAACGTGTCGTTGTATTGCTTAAAGTGATCAATATCGATGATTAGCAAGGCCATCGGCTGGTTGTCCCGCTTGCTGATATAAAACACCTTTTCTAATTCATATTCAAAAAAGCGTCGATTATGGATACCGGTAAGTTGATCTCGGGTGACGAGCTGATCGAGCTGGTCGATCAGTAGCTGTTTGTCATGCTCTTTGTTCACATTGCTGATAAACCAGTGGTAGAGGATACGGCGGCCACTGAACACAATAAGTATGGTTGCAATGAGTTTTTGTACAGGAAGCAGAACACTGCCGTCGCCTTGGTTCAGGGTGGCATAGGTGCTGGCGAGGAGTACGGGGATAATAACAATGTATGTTGCAGATTTAGACGCAAAGAAGCCAAGAAGCGCCATCATTATGATGAGATCGGCGAGGATCTCCGCATTGGTAAAGGTATTACCCAACCAAGCGAGATGGAAGATTGAAGCTGTCCAGCTTAACCCAAACAGGGTGGCGAAAAGAATGAGCTTGTTTTTCCCGTTGTCTGCTCGTGAATTTGGCGGCGGCCGTGGGGTATGGTCGGAAAATAATCGCAGGCCACCAATTGCAAGGAGTGTCTGACTACCGTACAGCAGGTAGCTGGTGAGCATATACGGAGGACTTTCTTCAATGCTATTTAGCCAAAGGCTGGTGAGCATAAAGAAAAGCAGCATGAGTGATAACCATGAAACCCAGCGGGCAGCTTGGTACAAAAGTTGTTGAGCACGGTAGTTGATTCGTTCGTTTCTGGAATGAAAAGCCATATCACTATCGGTTCGAAAATTTGTTCTGACCCTAGTGTATATGACCCTCATAAAGCAAGTGTTATTTTGAGTTTCTTTCGTGATCTTATGCAATAAAAGAGTTGACTTTGAAAGGTGGTTTTAGATGAATTTTTCCAAATTGAGACATTGGCAAAAACATCGGTTGCAACCTGTTCGCTCTTATTTAAAATCTGATCTAGATCAAAGTTTTCTTTTGCGATTTCTCGCCTAATACCCCACATATTGTTTCTGCCTGTTTGCTGAGCCCTATATATAGTGGTTTAGTGACAGTGTCATTTTGTAGGAGTCGTGTGTGAAACCTGTTGTGATTAAGCGTGATGGATGCCGTTTTCCATTTGATACCAAGCGTATTAAAGAGGCGGTATTGAGCGCGGCCGTATCTGTAGAAGTGATGGAAGAAAGCTATGCTGAGTCAGTGGCCGAGCAGGTACTGTCGCAGTTTGCTGACCACGACGAAGTGGAGATTCACGCAATTCAAGATGCAGTAGAAAATCATCTAATGACAGGTCCACACAAGGCGGTTGCTCGGGCGTATATTGAATACCGACATGATCGTGATATTCAGCGTGAAAAGGCAAGTGCCCTGAGCGCGGAAATCACCGGTCTGGTAGAGCAGAGCAATGCCGACTTACTCAATGAAAACGCTAACAAAGACAGTAAGGTAATTCCAACCCAGCGTGACTTGCTGGCGGGTATTGTGTCTAAGCATTACGCGAAGCATCATATGTTGCCTCGTGATATTGTACAGGCGCACGAAAGCGGTGAAATCCACTACCATGATTTGGATTACTCGCCATTCTTCCCAATGTTCAACTGTATGATCGTTGACTTGGAAAATATGCTGACTAACGGTTTCCGTATGGGTAATGCGGAAATTGATACACCGAAGTCGATTCAGACCGCGACGGCGGTAACTGCGCAAATCGTGGCGCAGGTTGCCAGCCATACATACGGTGGTACAACGCTGAACCGTTTGGATGAGGTGTTGGCTCCGTATGTAACAGCCAGCCACCGTAAGCATTTGGCGACAGCCAAAGAGTGGGAAGTGCCAAACCCAGAGGCGTATGCGCAGAAACTGACAGAGAAAGAAGTGTATGACGCATTCCAGTCATTGGAATATGAGATCAACACGCTGTTCTCTAGCAATGGTCAAACGCCATTCTTGAGCGTGAATTTCGGTTTGGGTACCAGCTGGGAGTCGAAGCTAATTCAGAAATCGATTTTCCAAAACCGTATCGAAGGTTTGGGTAAAAACAAGAAAACGGCTGTTTTCCCTAAGTTGTTGTTCTCAATCCGAGATGGTGTAAACCACAAGCCATCGGATCCGAACTACGATATGAAGCAGCTTGCGCTTGAGTGTGCGTCTAAGCGTATGTACCCAGATATCCTTAACTACGACAAAGTGGTTGAAGTTACAGGGTCTTTCAAGGCACCTATGGGTTGCCGCAGCTTCTTGGGCCGTTGGACTGATGAAAATGGCAAGGAAGTACATGAAGGCCGCAACAACCTGGGTGTGGTGAGTTTGAACCTGCCGCGCATTGCGATTGAAGCAAAAGGTGATGAAGCGACGTTCTTCGAGATCCTTGATGCCCGTATGAAACTGGTTCGCCGTGCATTGGAAACACGTATTGACCGCTTGCGTGGCGTGAAAGCTCGTGTAGCACCGATCCTGTACACAGAAGGTGCATTGGGTGTACGTCTGAACCCAGAAGATGAAGTGCTGGATATCTTCAAAAATGGCCGAGCTTCGATTTCTATGGGTTACATCGGTATCCATGAAACTATCAATGCCTTGTATGGTGCTAACGGTGAGCATATTTATGACAGCGAAGAACTGCGCCAGAAAGGTATTGCCATTGTTAAACGCCTGAAAGATGCTGTAGAGGAATGGAAATCAGAAACCGGTTGGGGCTATAGCCTGTACAGCACGCCGTCTGAAAACCTATGCACACGTTTCTGTGCATTGGATACCAAGGCGTTCGGTGTGCTGGATCATGTGACTGACAAGGGTTACTACACCAACAGCTACCACCTTGATGTGGAGAAGAAGGTGAACCCGTACGATAAGATTGATTTCGAAATGCCATACCCTGAATTGGCAAGTGGCGGTTTCATCTGTTACGGCGAGTTCCCGAACATGCAGCGCAACGTAGAAGCGCTAGAGAACGTCTGGGATTACAGCTATAGCCGCGTTCCTTACTACGGCACCAATACACCGATTGATGAATGCTACGACTGTGGTTTTACCGGTGAATTTGACTGTACCAGCAAAGGCTTCACCTGTCCTAAATGCGGCAACCATGACTCAAAGAAAGTCTCAGTGACACGTCGCGTATGTGGCTACCTAGGCAGCCCAGATGCGCGTCCGTTTAACTTCGGTAAGCAAGAAGAAGTTAAACGTCGTGTGAAACACATGTAATCACACCACGGGTTAGACGACTGCAAAGTGCCGATTTTGTTCGGCACTTTTTGTTTTGGAGTAAAGGCATGCATTATCACAAATACCACCAAGTAGATGTAGTGAACGGTCCCGGTACGCGTTGTACCCTGTTTGTATCAGGCTGCGAACATAATTGCCGTGGCTGCTATAACAAATCGACCCTCAATCCTACCTCTGGGCATCCTTTTACCCAGGAACTGGAAGACCAGATTATTGCGGATCTGAACGATACCCGGATTAAGCGTCGTGGGCTGTCGCTGTCTGGTGGTGACCCGTTACATCCCGCCAACGTAGAGGCGATACTCAAGTTGGTAAAGCGAGTGCGCGAAGAGTGCGAGGGCAAAGACATTTGGATGTGGACAGGGTACGAGTTGGCTAATTTAACGGACGCCCAAAAAGCAGTGGTGGCGTACGTTGATACCTTGATTGACGGTAAGTTCGAGCAAGATCTGTATGATCCGGAGCTACTGTGGCGAGGGAGCTCAAACCAGATTATCCATACCTTTAAGCTGTGAGTTGCAGTCGCAACTGTTCGGCATTTCCTTTCTGGCTTGCTTGAATGACGAGTGAGCCTTATTTCCTTTCTCTTCTTTATCTCTTCTTTTCTTCTGTTGTATTCACTTACCTCTATCTCATACCCAGAGGGTGAGTGGTTTGCTTATGCTAATAGCTCCATATTTTGGTGATAGGTTAATGTGTTATCACTGGAATAAGTAACTCGAAGATGAAATTTTCAGAGAAACAGTCAAATTAATGACGCATGTTGTAATGATTAATTTTTCTCCTTGCTTTTTATGATATTCAAGTGATGATAAACACGGGTTAATTGATTGCGCGACTGAGTAATATTATTAGTAATATGTGGGTATTTAGTGAGCCATCATCAAGCAATGGAATTAGGATTTGAGTTCACTTTTTTCTAGGCTATCTTCGAATCAGTATCTTGTGGCAATGAGTAATGTATTCATTATGGCGTTGCCAGTCGCGCTTATTGCTGCATTTTTCAACCTTATTGCATTTCTTGCTGAAAAGTTGGGTTATACCTCAACGGGTTTGACAATTGGTTATGTCGGTCAGATGACTGGGCATATGTTTCCAATTCTGCTTAATATCTATCTTGCTACTTATTATTCAACGCTTCAGAGGTTACCTAAAGCCGCAGCGATATCTTGTTCTTTGGTCGCATTTCTCATTGTTTCCCAGCAGTGGGGATTGTTGTCACCGGTCATCCCTTTGCCTGATAATTTCGCGTTATCGCTGTTTTCGGCCTATGCGACTTGCTTTATTATTGCGCGGTTGAATAAATTTCCTTTGTTCAAGGTCCGCGGGGAACATAGTGTCGTCGATCACTCCGTCAATATCATCACCATCAGTATCGTTACGCTCGCTACCTTGTTGGTTGTCTGCCAAATTGTTGCTACATGTTTTAGTTATTACATTCAGCCGTATATTTTGTTGCCAAGACTTGACCCTACATCCTTTACTGATGGTTTGATTTATGAGTTTCTCCGCGGGTTGTTGTGGAGCGTTGGGGTAAATGGCCACAATGTACTTCATATGTACAAAACCGAGTTATTTGAGATCAGCACGGCCAACATGGCTGACTGGAAGAATTTTGGGACTGATCTCAATATTATCAGTACAAATTTTTATGATTTCTTTACTGGTATGGGGGGCAGTGGCAACACGATTAGTTTGGTGTTTTGTATGCTCTTTTTTGCCAAGAGTAAAGGGTATAGGCTTTTAGCTAAAACCGTGTTGATTTTGAGTATCTTCAATATCAATGAACCTATTCTGTTCGGGGTGCCTATTATTTTTAACCCTGTCATGATGATCCCTTTTTTGCTAACGCCCCTGCTGAGCTTTGTGCTGGCATACGGTGCAACGAGTATGGGGTATATTGCCCCTTTAAGCGAGGTGCATAGCTGGTTGATGCCGCCGATAGTGAATGGTTATTTTGCATCGGGCGAATCATGGTCGGTTGCAGTATTCCAATTTATTTTGATTGTGTTGGGGATGGTTATTTATTATCCGTTTTTTAAGATCATGGATCGGCATTCTGTCGGGTTAGACTTATCCTCAGTGATCAATAATCGTTTCTTTTCTAGCGATAGCATAGAAGGCAGCTCCAAGCTAACGAGCTTTATTCCGTCGATGCAGCTTAATATAAGCGCACAAAAAGAAGTTGAAGGTTTATACCGAAGTGGGTCTTTTATTCTTTATTATCAGCCACAGGTTGATATTCACACGGGTCAGGTGGTCGCAGTTGAAGCACTGATTCGTCATATTAGTGATGATGGTAAGTTGCGGTCTCCTTCTTTTTTGCATGCGTTTGGTCAGTTGGGGCTGATGCCCGAGCTTGATTCATGGGTGGTAGAGCGTGCCGTATCAGACATTGCGAAGCTGCCTGATTCTCAGCATATTAATTTGTCTATTAATATTTCGGCTGACACCATGCTCAAGAAGGGTTTTGTTAAGTCGTTGAAAGCCGCAGTTAAAAGCAGCGGGTTGAACTACCATCAAGTGGAAATCGAGGTCACGGAAGAGCTGTTGATTCGTGATGAGAAGAGAATTGCCGAGATCATCAATGAGATTAAGGAATTGGGAATATTAGTGGTATTGGATGATTTCGGTACAGGCTATTCGTCGTTGGCGTATTTATCCCGTTTTGATTTTGACAAGATTAAAATTGACAGGAGCTTGGTGACAAACTTGAACACGGAGCGAGGGAAAGGTCTGTTTGAGGTTGTGGTGCAGCTTGGCAATATCACTAATGCAGACATAGTGGTCGAGGGGATAGAAACGGAAGAGGAATTGATTTTTATCCGGGAACGCGGGATCCAGGTGGTTCAGGGCTTTTATTATCATAAGCCAATGCCGCTTGCCGAGTTGCTGCAGAACGGAATTGTCTTCGATAATGGCGATAGGCTTCCCTCTCAAGCATAAACAGGGTACATTCTCCGGTTTTCAATGATGGAGGCGTTATGTCCCGCACTATTATCTATACCTACAAGCAAGAAGAGAAAACCATAACGTTTTCCTATTCACAGTATCGTACGATTCATGAGGCCGTTGCTGCGGCTGAGGGTATTGACCTGACTGCTTTCCTTAAGATGGAACAGCAAGTTGAAGCGGTTTCTAGTGGTAGCAAAGCGGTTCGTGATTACCGTGATAATCATTTCAAGAAATTAGGCTTCGGTAAAATCACCCTTGCCAAGAAAGAAAATCGTGGTGTCGGTAAGAAATACGACTGATCGCGGTATTAACAAAGCCCTGCATTGCAGGGCTTTGTTGTTTTTATAGTGCTTATTGCAATTTAGGCCGCCAGTTTAAATAAATACAGTACCCACCCAACGCTGCAAATAGGTGCTTGAGGCTATGCCCGCTGAAGCCGAGAAGGTCATAAAGTATCTCGTCGCTGGATTCGGCCCATTTTGCGAGGAGATACAATATTAGTGCGAGGGCATACAGTCTGCTGTGGCCATACCGATCCGAATAGCACCATAATATCAATGGGAGATGAACGATAGGGATAACCTGAACCAGCACATAAGCCGCCATATTGCCTTTCTCTGGACCCAGATCGGTGATGTACCAGTATCCTACTGATATCACGCCATAGGCAAGTAAGGGGAGCAGTAGCTTTTTGCCTATGGTTGGTGAGATATATTCAGTAAGTACCACGCAGTAGAGGCTGATAAAACTGATCGTGATGGGAATGCGATCCAGCATCAGGGTGAAGGGCCCCGGTACTAAATGGTAGAGACTTGAACCGACAAAGGTGCCGATAAGCCCCCAGTAAAAGAGTGTGTAACCCTTATAGCGTTCAGGCGTATTGGAGGCATTGCGTCGGCTTGCGGTCATGATACCGAGCCACCCGACCCACAAGAAGGGGAGGTTGGTGATGACATTCCAGAAATTTGGGATGGAAAGATAGGCGCGCTGATCTGCATAGGCATAGAAATTGCCGCTCTGATGAATCGGCGAAAAAATCAATGCCAGTACTGCTAGAGAAATGGCGCTGGTTATTAAGAGCCATTGTCGCCAATGAGCATGTGGATTCACCCTCTCCCCCCCGGTGTATAGATCTAGTGCTGTTGGGTTATTTTACCCGTGTGAGCCAGTTGGGTTTCTTGTTTCATTATTTCCATGCCGGTTTTGAAACACGTTCGCCAGGCTTTGTCGATGTCGCTGTTGTAATGGGTATCACATTCCTTGACTGCTTTAAGTAGGCTGTCAATCCAAATATCAAAGTCTTCAGGTTGCGCTCCAATACCGTCTGGACCATGACGGCGTGCATATCGGCGGATATTGTCCTTCGCCTCTTCGGAAGTAGATGCCAGCATAATCATCAGTATTGATAGTTTGAGCATTTTTATCTGGCGTGTCATGTCTACATTTTCGAACATCTTCTGGAACCGCTCTTCTTGTTGCCAGAAGTTGCGGTAAAAGATCTGGAAAAATTGGGGGTGGCGCTGACAGCGCTGATAGCTGTCATTGAATATCTGATGAAAATCCATTTTCATTCTCCATTAGCAACTTATAAAAATAAGTATGGAATTTTATGGAATAGATGCAATTTCCTGTGCGAAGAGAGTGATAGTGCGCACAACACCAGTTCGGTTATATCAAGAGACGTAAAAGAGATAAGGAGTAAAGCGGAAGAAGGCAGTGCGACCTGCTGATTGAGGAGCAGGTCGCATTAGGAACTAAACGCTGAGCCGAGGGCGCTTGAAGCTATGGCTGATCGCCTCGAGGCTGCATAGTAAAAGCCCCAGCCAAATGAAACTGAAGCTGATTGCTTTAGTTTGATCGAAGACTTCGCCAAATAAGAATACGGCCAACAAAAATTGTATTGAAGGTTCGATATACTGCATCAGGCCCACCATAGTTAGGCTGGTACGTTGGATTGCCAAAGCGAAGAAAATAAGCGGAGCCAGAGTGACAGGGGCGGATCCGATGTAAAGCAGTAATGTTTGCCAGTCGCTGTTGAGTGCGGTACTGGTACCGGACAGACCGCCATAGGCCATAAATAGCAGCGCAAAAGGAGACAGTATTGCCGCTTCTAGGGTAACGGATGTCAATGCATCATAGCGGATATGTTTTTTGGCGAGTCCGTAGAGTGCAAAGAAGCTTCCCATGATTAAGGCAAGCCAAGGTAGCGTGCCGTAGTGCCAAACTTGGTAGGCAATACCGGCGATAGCCAAAATAACCGCAATTTTCTGAGCTTGGCTAAGACGTTCTTTTAGGAAAAAGACCCCCAGAGCAATAGCGAAGATAGGGTTGATGAAAAAACCAAGGCTGGCGGCCAGTACTTGTCCGTGGGTCATCGCCCAGGTAAAGGCATACCATGATACGCACATGAGTAAGCCAGCCACAGCTGACATGCTCAAAGAGCGCTTGTCTTGCCAAATAACTGACAGAGCAGGCAATGGCCGGCGGAGTATCATCATGGCCAATAGCATGAAGGGGACAGAAAACAAAATCCGTAACGCCAGCAAATCGTTGACGTTCGCCTGTGGCAGGAACTGGTAATACAAAGGCAAAATGCCCCATAGCACGAATGAAAACGCAGCTAGGGCATTGCCAGCACGGTGACTTTGCATCGACAACTAAGACCAAGTTAAATGTAAATGATATAAAAGGGATGCCTGCGAGAGAAATGTGCAGGTTGGTGTTATTTTGACACGGATTTCATGCAGAGCAAAAGAGAATTGTACGGCAAAACAAAGATTGGTAGGGGAATGGAATCAGCCTTGATATTACTTCTTGATAGCAATGATGGTGTGCACAAGCCAGAGCCGTTTTTTGCCTGTTAAATTGGCTGAGAATTCCTGTTTTTTCTTCCACGAGATAATGTAGTACTGGCTGAATAACTGCTCCAGTTGTTGTTGGCTGTGAGTGAGGATCGGGAGTTTTTCTCCGGGTTCGAGAGTTTCGCTACCAAGGAAATGTCCGCAAAAAATACTGTCTTTGTAAAGGCTTTTATAAACATTCTGCCACAAAACAGCGAAGTCTGTTGGGGTTGTGAAAAATAGACAAGCGCTGGCGTTGATCAGATGTGCTCTTGGGAAAACAAAATCAGCAAAAGCGCTGACAGATAGTACAAGGCGTGAGTTTGCGCCGGAAAGCGGATGTTCACAAAGGCTCTCAAGGCGAGTGACATCATTGTCAAAGGCATAGACATGGTAGCCTTTTTCAAGCAGGTATAAGGTGTCTCGCCCGGAGCCACAGGCACAATCGACAGCAACTTTTCCCTCACCGGAGCCTCCGAGGAACTCATGGGCTTCAATGAGGTGGGAACGAGGGGCAAGTAGGGTATGGTTGTTAAGGTGTGACAGCCAGTCAACTGTTGCCATAGCAAAGGCCTCTCTGTGGGTGTGTTGCTTTTTCAAGTATATACAAGATGCGGAGAACCCCAAGCAGAGTGGATAAATTGATACAGTCTGTTTGAAAATGTTGATATCATGATAGACCTATTGAATGCGTCATTCTGACGATGTAAGAGAGATATTCATGACTAAGTTAACTGCTGACATTAATGCAAACTGTGAATTGTTTGTAACCGAAACCAAAGAGACTCTGACTGTATGGGGCCTTTGCAACGAGGAAGGTGATTGGCTTTCTGTTGACTCTAGTGAATTTGAAAACTCAGAAGTGATGCCATTTTGGTCAGCTCAAGAAGATGCTAGCGAGCATTGTGCTGATGAGTGGGCAGAGTTTAGTGCGGTTGAGATCCCTCTTGATGTATTTGTTGAAGATTGGATGATCACGCTTTCTGAGGACGGTGTACTGGTTGGCCTTAACTGGAACAACCAACTTGAAGGCGTAGAAAAAGAGCCTGCTGATGTGGCAAAAATGTACCTGTAATTAGCCACAGCGTACCCTGTAGAAAAAGCTGCCATATTGGCAGCTTTTTTTGTACAGGTATTCTGACTTTACGAGAGTTCGTGAGCATCGTGGCGGCTTGCTATAATGATCATTATCAGAAACGGCAACCTGAATAAGTCGATGGCCAGTACAGGTATGCCGAGGTATTGATATGCAGGGCTGCAATGTGAGGTAAGCTATGGTGTTATCGGAATGTCGCCAACTGATGGCAAACAATACAATAGTCGAAGCGCGTTTAGTCCATGACTTTCTAAGTGCAGGTTGGGCTATTAATTTTATAGATGCAGAAGGTAATGAGTACCCATTAACAGATACCTATGGTGTGCCATGTAGTTATGACTCGCTTAAGCAAGCAGAAGAGATGGTTGAGCAAGTCGGCCGTTGCCCGCATCGAGTTGATAGCCTGTTCCGTTTTTCTGAGCGTTAGCGGCTTAGCAGCATAGTTGATTCATCAATTAATAAATTGCTACTGGATGAAAAAGTACGATCGTGCTAAAAATAGAGCCAAGATTATTTACCTCGGTTGACGTCATGGGCAAAAGAGAACTTACCCGCGAGCATATTTTAAAGACTGCTTTTGATATAGCGAGTGTAGACGGATTTGATAGCCTGACAATAGGCCAGTTGGCCAAAGCATCTGGGATGTCGAAAAGTGGTTTATTTTCCCACTTTAATGCCAAAGAAAACCTCCAATTAGCGGTGCTGGAATATGCGGGGGAGCAGTTTGTGGCCAGAGTGATTCAACCCGCACGGCAAGCCACCCCTGAGAGTATTGAGCAGAAAATCCGCCTACTGTGTCAGTATTGGTTGGCTTGGAATAACTCATTTCAAGGTAGCTGTATGTTTCTTGATGCTTGGAAGGACAAACAAGAGACGCATGATGTGATTCAGCAAGGGTTGATCGGCTTGACTCGACGCTGGTTGGATTATTTACAACGGCAGATTGAAAAAGCGATAGTGCGAGGTGAGTTTTCGCCAGATTTGGATAGTTGGCAATGTGTCTATCGTTTGTACGGGGTCTACTTGAGCAGTCATTTATTCCGCTCCCTGGACTTAGAGTGTGGAGAACATCGGCGCTTTTGGCTGGGGATTGACGAGTTATTGGCAAGTTGGCGCAAATAATTGTATGCGTCGTTAAAGAATGTTTAATACAACAAAAAAGCACGCTCGTTCTATTTTGTTGGCAAAAAGGTAAAGTAATGAGCAGCAAGATTTATTTTAAACAGGGGCAGGGCCAGAAATACCAACGAAAGGTCATTAATTGGGTGACAAGGCTGCATCACCGCCTTGCGCCATCACATGCCCGCAAAGTGGCTCGAAATCTGTTTTTGACGCCTGATCGTTTTGATCGTGGTGTGGTTGAACCAGAGGGATTGGTTAAAGCAAGTATCGAGACCGCCGAAGGAAAATTAATGACCTATCGCTTGGGGCGAGGGCCGGTTTGGCTGTTGTGTCATGGTTGGTCAGGGGCATCTAGCCAGTTTTTTACCCTGATGGCCCATATCGCAAAGCTCGGTTATACCGCATTGGCTTTCGACAACATAGCTCATGGTGAAAGCGCCGGCAGCCATGCCCATTTGCCCGGTTTTATTGCGGCGCTAAATTGTGTGTTGGATCAGGAACCTGATATCACCGGTGTGGTTGCCCATAGTATGGGATCTGCTATGGTCTTGGAAAGTCGTCACCCTCAACTTGCCGGTAAGCCCATTCTGTTGGTGGCACCTGTGCTGAACTATACCGAGAATTTGCTTATTTCGGTTGAGAAGTCTGGTTATTCAATGCGCCTGTTTGATGAGGTCGTCAGCGAAGTTGCCGATGAGTATGGTTACCCGCTAGCGGATATTGATCCGCAGCAGCAGTTGAAAAGGCATCGTGCGCCTGTCGTTATTGTGCATGATCGTGGTGATCGCTTTGCTTCATTTTCCTTGTCAGAAGAGGCGGCCGCGTTGCCTCATGTTACCTTGGTGGCAACGGAGGGATTGGGGCATGGGAGGATTATGCAAAGTGAGCCATTGATGCAGGCATTTGACGGGTTAGCCGAGCAGATAACCCCTTTGCCATTGGTGGGTTAACAACAATAAAGGCTTGCATCTGCAAGCCTTTATTGTGTTCATGGCGAGTAAATTACGCAACGTCCGCTTGGGGAGAGGACAGTTGTTGTTCGCGTTCTGCAACTTCCCTATCGAGTTCTGCAATTTTAGCCGCCATGAGTTCATGGCATTTATCGGCAAGTTCGCGCGCCTCGTTTATTTTATAGCCAGATACATCAATAGGATCCATCATTTCAGCGATAACGATTCCATTGTTGCGGCGTGAGAGGTCGATTTTTTGGTGGATAGAACTAACGCAGACGGGAACAATAGGCACGCCTGCCTCAATGGCCATTCGAAATGCCCCAGTCTTGAACGGGAGCAAACCCCTGCCTTTGCTGCGAGTGCCTTCTGGGTACATCCATACTGACAGATCGCGCTTGTGGATAGCTTCTACGACTTGCTGAATCGTGTTGCGTGCTTTGGACTTGTTTTCTCGGTCAATTAAAATGTTGCCGGTTATCCAGTAGAGTTGGCCAAAGAACGGTATCCATAACAGACTCTTTTTGCCAATCGAGACGGTGCGGGGCATCAGCATGCCTGGTGAGGTGACGAAATCAAAAATATTTTGGTGGTTGGATATATAGACGGCTTTGGGAACGCCTTTGACTCGCTCTTTTCCGCGGTGGATAAGCTCAAGGCCGACAAGTTTATGGAGTTGATTGAACCAGCGGCAAAATACATAAACATGGCTGGGGTTTCGGGGTTTGAATAGGCAGCAATATAGGGATGCAAAGAGTGTTGTGAAGATGATGAAGATTGCTGCCATAACGACACGAATAATGGAAAGCACGCTAACTCCTTTGCTTGCTAAGTCAAAACTATGACCATTATGGGATTAATTAAGTTGTATGACCAGTTGAAATATGCCGCTTTGTTGCGTTTTGTTAACAGTGCGCACGGAATACTATAAAAAATGCGGCATTTGTTCAGTATGCGCTTTGTCTATTATAAAATACTCAAAAGTAAGGGCTAAATAGCGCTTCCTTTCCTGCGGGGAGGTTTTATTAGGTGAGTTTTCTTGGTTATTTCTGCATTGTTTTGGCAAGAAAGAGGTATCAAGTCGATAAGCTTCGCTTTGTTGAGTAAGCACTGCATTTTCGCTGCAACGAGTTGCTTGAGGTTGCTTGGGTATAGTTATGGACTATTCGACGAGAAGATATGAATAAACGATTAATGATGTGGGTACTATTGGTGATGTTAACCACATCTGCCCCTTTGGCGGCCTCAGCTCAAGCGCTCGATATACTGATATCGGGAGGCTCGGTTTATAAGCATCCTGCAGGAACTGTGGTAGGGATAAAACAAGGGAAAATTGCCTATTTGGGGTCAATGGATAATGCCCAGTCACTGATTGGAGAAGACACGCAACATATCCGGGCGCATGGCCGAGCACTCTATCCGGGATTTATCGAGTTGCACGGACACCTGCTTGATAATGTGGTGTTTTCTCGCTTTGCCTGTTTGTTAGAACCTGAAAAAGGAGAGCTTGGTCGAGAAGTCTGCCGTGAAGTCGTCGATAAACTCGAGGAGGGGCAGTGGCTTATTGGGCATGGTGCCGGCTTGTTGTTTAAGGATCTCTCGCCGTATTCGCCGCGGCAGTGGCTTGATCGGTATTTTCCGGATGTTCCAGTCGTGATTGCAGAGCCGCATTCATCGTTGGTCTGGGCGAACACGAAAGCTTTTGAGTTGATGATGATTAATAACTACAGCATCGATCCTGTTGGCGGAAAGGTACTGCGAGATCACAACAACGAGCCAACAGGGGTTATGCTTGGAGCGATGGCTGAGTTGACAATGGAGCAGGCGTGGCGGTCGCACAGGGTTCGGTTGTGTGGTCTAAGTGAAGAATATGTAATGTCGGTAGTGCCGCTGGAAAGCAATGGGGTAACAACTCTTGGTGATGCGGGAAATTTCTGGCTTTATGGGGGAATTAACTTTTGGAAGCATCTCGATGATGAGGGCGTACTGAAAATAAGGGTATCGGTTCGGCCACGCCTATCGCCATATAAAGCTATTAACGAGCAGTTAGAA
Source organism: Photobacterium aquae (assembly GCF_001029445.1). GTDB lineage: Bacteria > Pseudomonadota > Gammaproteobacteria > Enterobacterales > Vibrionaceae > Photobacterium > Photobacterium aquae. Next base: position 103,704 of record NZ_LDOT01000007.1, on the reverse strand, counting down.
GGATTGAGGTTGATTTTCCGTAATGAACTCACATCCAGACTTATCATCAATCAGGTAAGTGTTCAGGTTGATGGAAATTATGGCCTTAAAACGGCGAGGGTGTCTGGGCGTTATCAGCCTCCTTATTTGAATGGCGAGGCGAGTGGGCTGTTTTATTTCTCCCCTACCGAGCTTAATGCCTGGTTGCTGCGTTTGAGTGAAATTGGCTATGGTGCATTTTTCCATGCAGAAGGAGATGAGGCGATAAAAGCGGTTTTATATTCGCTGGAGAATGTCAGGAATATGAATAACGACAGCCGGTATACCCTTAGCAATATGAAGTTTATTCATCCCGATTCCGAACGTATGCTGGCACGTTTGGATGTTGCGACGACTTTTTACGAAGCAGAGCACCATGAAATTCCGGTGATTAGGGATAATTTGATCGAACAGGGGCTAAGACCGGTATCATTGCGACGTTTGCATGCGGCAGGAGTGAGTGTTTCACTCAGTAGTGAAAGCTATGGTAATGAACAGGTTATGCCATTGCGCCGGATCAGTGAAGCAATGCTTGATAACCAACTTGGTATTGCTTCAGTAAATAAAGCGATAGACAGTTATACCATTGAACCGGCCAAGGCATTAGGGATTGATGCTATTACCGGCAGTATCGTATTGGGTAAGTCAGCAGATTTGATTTTGCTAGAGCAAGATTTGAGTAAGCTGGCAGTTGAAGATATTGCATCGGTAAAGGTGTTGATGACTATGTTGCAAGGTGAAATTACTTATCGTGATGAGAATCGAGGCTAGGCGTTCAGTTTAGGTTTGGGCTGAATTAACCACTTCTATTTGGGGCTTTCAAAAAATGCGTGAAGTGGTTCGCACATGTTATTATTGGTAATAAAAACAACTGGATATAATAACGCAATAAGGCGATAAATAGACCCGATAGATAAACTCGTTTGTTTGCCCTTTTTTGTGAATACGAGTTTCTATCTCTTCTGTTGTGTGGAGTTTCATGGCTGACCGGTGCGATGGTCAGCCATTTTTTTGAATGATTTTCCACCAGTGAATGTCAAAATTCTTCTCAGTACTGGCTGTGGTTTTGAATGGTTGCTACTATCCCTTTTAGGAATAAAAGTACCACAAAAATGTCTGAGCATTGAGGCCGGCAGGTGAGTACTGGAGCAGGAATTGACAGTGATAAGAAGATTTTCCCCCATTGTAGTCATCGTGTTGCTAGCCGGTTGTTCATCGACGCCCGATAACTCATCTCAGAATGCCACGGATCTCTCTTCACAAGGTGTCACTGCGAAACGCTATGATTTTATTCCCTTGAGCGTACCTTTGGAGGGACGTTCAAATTTAGATAATTTCTATCGTTATTGGCGTGGAGCTCCTTATCGTTTGGGGGGAACGACCAGAGCAGGGATTGATTGCTCTGCATTTGTTCAAAAAGGTGTACTTGAACTTTTCAAGCATGATTTGCCGCGAACGACTGAGGATCAGTCCAAACAAGGGCAATGGGTCGCGATTGATAAGCTAAAGCATGGTGATTTGGTCTTTTTCAAAACAGGGCGATCGTTGCGTCATGTGGGTATTTATCTGGGGGATGCACAATTTCTTCATGCCTCTACTTCTCAGGGAGTCATTATTTCAAGCTTGAAAAATCCTTACTGGCGGAGTGTTTATTGGCAGGCACGCCGGCTTTAATATATTCAAATTTTGTCGTGGTTTTGAGTATTCGCGAGATCGCCCATCTTTGCTCATACTAGGTATACCCATTTAGTCGGCGGTATTGTATCTGCCGAGCTAACTAGGAGGTGATCTATGGGTATGGCATTGACAGTTGGGCAGTTTCTCAATAGCCACAATATCGATTTTGATGTGACACACCATCGGCACACGGATACATCGTTTAGCTCAGCGGTATCGGCACATGTACCTACTGCGCAGGTAGCCAAAGCCGTTATGCTTAAGGATCAGAAGGGCGAGTTGTTGATGGCCGTTGTTCCGTCAAATCGACGGGTATTGATTGACAAGGTCAGTCGAATGATGGGACGGCCGTTTTATCTTATTGGTGAGCATGAATTGAGTAAGGTATTCCAAGATTGTGAGCCCGGCGCCGTGCCGCCATTAGGTCAGGCGTATGGGGTGAATATGCTGGTGGATGAGATGCTGTTCGCTCAAGACGATCTCTATATTGAGTCGGGTGACCATGAAAACCTGATCCATATCGATAAGACGCAATTTAACAAGTTGATGAATGATATTGATCACAAGGAAATTAGCGGATTTCGGATGTTGTTTACCCAAGCCCATGATGGACGCCATTGGGAGTGGGAGTGACGAGAATTGACCGGTCGCGACCTTCCGACAAGTGAGTGAGAATACGAATAGCCCGCCCTTGGTTTCAGGGGCGGGCTTATTTTTTTAGAGGTATGCTAACTGGGTTCTTAGCCAAATCCCCATAGGGGTGGTAAAGCCCGTTGTAAGGCTTTTTATTTCACCTTGGTAAAGAATAACAACGGTAGGAAACACATTGATCCCCCATTGCTGGGTGAGATGCCCTGCTTGGTCGTTGATGACGGGAAATTGAAAGTCATGGTGGTGACGGTAGGCATTGAGCGTACGGTCATAGCCCGATGTCGATGCCACAGAAACCGTAGTAACGTCCTCGCTCAGCCAATTGACCCCAGGGCTGACAAATTTGCATATTGGGCACCATGTTGCCCAGAAATACAACACAACAGGCTGCTGTTGGCTGAGGGCGGTAACGTCAATGAATTCACCGGTGGTCGTTTTGCCTTCCATTTGCGGGGGGATGCCTGTGGCGATATCTTTATCCCGCCAATAGTCGAGTCCGGTGGTGAGTACCATGATGAACCCCAGTATTTTTATGGCTTCGCCCAGCCAATTCCGTATCTTTCTTGCGCTGCGAGTCTTAGTGGCCATTATTGCTTTCCTTGTGCCTGTTTGAGTGCGTCGGTTACCGATTCCTTGGTAAGAAGTTCCGGCAGGGCGATCCCTTGTGGGGCGGATGGCCCGTAGACGATATTGAACGGCACACCGTACCGGCCATTGGCGCGTAAATATTGGGTGACATAAGGGGACGGTTTGGTCCAGTCCCCTCGCATGCGGATGATATTGTCGTCCGCCAGTGCCGAAAAGACGGGATCTTGAAGTAATACACTGACTTTATTGACCTTGCAGGTGATGCACCAGTCGGCAGTGACATCGACAAAGACGGTTTTACCGGCATTGACCGCTTGGTGTATCGAATCGATATCGAGCGGTTGCCATGCATGATCCTGAGGTAGGGGCTTTGCCCATTGGTCGGTAATCAAACTACTTGCGATAAGGCCGCTGCCAGAAACAAGAATCAATCCGCTCAAGGCCAGAACTGCCGATTGTCTTCCTCTCTTCCTGCCTAGCTGCCATAGCAGGGTCGTAGCAAGGGTGATAGACAAAAGCACGACAGATGAAGTCCCGATAAAGTTACCCAACAGACTGAGCAGCCATACGCTAGAGGCTAACATCATCAGTCCGAACAGGGTTTTGACATAGTCCATCCACTTGCCGGGCTTGGGAAGTTGCTTGGCTAGGCTCGGAAATAGGGCGATGATCAGCCAAGGGGACGCCATGCCGATGGCCAGTGCGGTGAAGATCGTAAACAGGGTGAGGATATTTGCCCCCAGGGCAGCGGCAACTGCCGTGCCGAGAAATGGTGCGCTGCAAGGGGTTGCCAGTAGGGTGGCGAACATGCCTTGGATGAAGTGCCCAAGATAGGAATTATCGCCTTTGCTTGCCAGCCAAGTCGTAGAGCGGCTAGGCAGGCTTATTTCGAATAACCCTAACATGTTGGCTGCAAATACCGCAGTCACCATGACCATTGCCCCGATAAAATATGGGCTTTGAAACTGGATGCCCCAGCCAAGTGCCTGCCCGGATATTTTTAGCAGGGCGAGAAATGCAGCGAGAAGCCAAAACGAAAACAGGATACCGGCTGCTGAAGCGATAAATTGCAGGCGTATCTGGCGCTTTGCCAATCCTTGAACGGCGATAACACTGCTTAGTTTCATACCAAGAACCGGCAGTACACACGGCATAATATTGAGGATGAGGCCGCCCAACAGTGCCAGAGCGATGGTTTCTGCCAGAGTGCTTGAGTGTTTCTGTGTGATGGGTAGATCATTGGCAACGGCGGTTTCCTCTGCGCTAAATCCGTTGTCGCTGAAAGTGATATTTAACGATTTGCCGAGTAAGTCCGGAATACCGAACCAACTACTGGCTTTCATTGTTGCCAGCAGTTGCTGACCATCAACCGTGATGCTTGGGGTTTGGAATGAGACGGATCCCATTTCTTTGTCGTTGGCGTCGACGAATAGATCAGGAGCATGCCAACCAAGTTGGTTGTTGGCGACGATAGTGAGCTCTTGCGCGTTGGCGTCCCATGACAGGGCCTCAACGTTGACACTAGGTTGTGCCTTGGGCACTTGCCCCATGCCCTGGTTGTAGAGGTGCATGGCCGGCTCATCCAGCGTGAGTTGGCTGGGTTGGAAACCGAGCGAGATGTCGTAGTGGGTCAGGACGCAAATATTGGTACACGATGACATGGTGAGTTTGCCCGATAGAAAAACAGGCTTTGCCATATCATCAATGTGCAGTGTCATTGGGAATATAATACGGTGCTTGTAGCCAAGGGTTTCCACACCAAGGAAATGATGGCGTTCTGGCATTGGCCAGAACCAGTCAGCATGGTTCAAGTTGGTGGATAGGTCCCAATTGATAGAAGGGGCGACACCGCCTTCGCCGGGGCTGCGCCAGTAGGTTTTCCAGTCACCCTCTAGCTTGACTTCGAGCAGGGCTTCTACTGTTTTTGTCTTAGTATCGTGTTGACCGGTAAGCATGTACCTTAGCTGGATGGGCGGATGATCCGGGTTTTGCAACCAACCAGTAGAATATGTCGCGGCTTGGGTGGCCAGTGGTAGCAGCAGGCCGACCAAAATAATGATCATGGCGGAAAGCGTTAATCGCCAGTGGTTCGATGTGTTCAATGGAGTATCTCCGAAAAAAGCAATAGCGGGCCTTCTCACTGAGAAAGCATATGGTACTGAGTCGAGGGGCGTTGCTTTTTATTCTCTGAAGACACACAAGGTTAAGTGTCGCCGTCGTGAGGGGGCTATGGGCTCGGTGGTGATTGGAAACGACAGGGCAGGGCTTGCTATGATCGCAATAACCAGCAGCAGGAGCATTGAGCAGACAATAGCTTGGGAAACTTGCTGCTGATGATGCTGAAGCAGTTTTTCCGCCAGTGAACAGCCTGAGCCATCCTCGGTGTTTTCATGTGCTTTCGAGGTAATGTCAGCAAGTGGGGTTGCTGCGCTTCCTGATGGCAGAGCAGAATTGAAAACAGGGGGCTCGGCGCTGTTTTGGGCCATCATATCACTACAGCTTTGCAGTATACCGGCATGTTGTCCTGAACAGAGCAATACCACAAACAGCACCAGACATAGGGTGATTTTGGTATTGTTGATATGTTGTCTGTTCAGTTGCATTTATGGCTCTTGGCGGAGGAGTAATGGTTACAGGCTATATACAGACCAGCAGTGTGCTGATAAGTTTCTTGAATCTTATCTTTTTATGTCGACCACTGTAAATTGGTGATCAGAGATAGAGCCGAAAAAAGCTTGAAAGAAAAGTGTTATTTTATGAGAAGCGATTGTTATAAATAAAAATTTCACACTCAGGCTGTACGTTATTAGCTAAAGAAAAGCCACACTGGATAGTGTGGCTTGATAGGCAATGGATAGACAACCAATTAACGTTTGTTGCGAAGGTAACGCTTGCGGCGTTCTTCTTTTACTTTGGCTTTTTCCTCGGCCTTGCGCTCGGCTTCAATAGCTACATCGATAAGTTCTTGGGTGATCATTTCTGGGCGTTCCATCGTGATATTGCCAAGAGTGCCGTTACGCAGTTCGTTGATTAGGATCTCGGACGCTTTGTGCAGATCCACGCGGCCGCCAGATTTCAGACAGCCGCGCTTACGGCCAATTTCTTCCATCATTTCGATTTCGGATTCTGGCATTTCGTCGATATCGTAACGTGCTTTCAGCAGTTCAGGGTATGCCTGTGCCAGATATTCAACAGTAAAGAATGCGACATCGATGTAGTCCATTGCCGTGTCTTTGACGGCACCGGTAGCGGCAAGGCGGAAACCACTGTGTGGGTTTTCCACTTTCGGCCACAAAATTCCCGGGGTATCCGACAGCACGATACCGTTTTGCAGGTTAATGCGCTGCTGCTGACGTGTTACCGCTGGCTGGTTACCGGTTACAGCAACTGCACGGCCAGCTAGGGTATTGATGATGGTGGATTTACCGACGTTAGGGATCCCCATGATCATGGTGCGAATGTTTTTGCCCATTTCTTCGCGGTTAGGGGCCAGTTTACGACAAAGCTCGGTGATCTTGTGGACTTCGTTGATGTTTTCCGTGGTGATCGCCATCGCTTTTACACCTTGCTCTTTCTCAAGGTGCTCGATCCACAGTTGGGTCATTTCAGGATCAGCCAGATCACGTTTATTCAATACCTTCACAACGGGCTTGTTGTTCTTTTCACGGAAGGTTTTGATCAGCGGGTTTTCACTGCTGAACGGAATGCGGGCATCCAGTACCTCGATGATCACATCGATTTTCGGCAGGACTTCTTCGATCTCTTTACGGGCTTTGTGCATGTGGCCCGGAAACCACTGGATTGTGTTACTCATGGGTAAAACTCTATGCTTGCTCGCCCACATGGGGTTAACCAATGCGTAGCTGGCGGAATTCAAATAGGGCAAGAAAACGATAGCCGTGGCTTTGCCGTAACTTGCAGACTTGTTGTGAAGTGTAACCTACTGGGTGTGATACATAAAATGTTTTGGCGGTGATCGGCTTTTTTACAGGGCTCTGATGATGATTATGTATTCAGCGGAGGGGGATAAAATTATTGGTGGAATCCATAAATCGTAAGCTTATTAAATCCAATGTACTCAAAATGAGTAGTACAATTGTCTGAGCTGGACTATTCAGTAGTGAGTATAGTGCTGTGTCATTTGTCGCCAGCATTGATGAGAGATTTTGGCTTGGAATGGCAAGATGCTAAAAGAAGAAAAGATGTTATTGGCGGGACGAGGTGCGCTTCTTGGGCTGGCATGTGGTGATGCTTTGGGGACGACGTTGGAGTTTAAACCTAAGGATAGCTATAGCCCTTTGACCGATATTGTCGGTGGTGGCCCTTTTGGATTAAACCCCGGCGAATGGACAGATGACACGGCGATGATGCTATGCCTTGCGGATAGTTTGATCGAGAAGGGGGGGAATGACCTCAAGGATCAGCTAGAGCGTTATACCCGCTGGTACCAGCACGGCGAGAACTCATGTACGGGGCGCTGTTTTGATATTGGTAATACAGTACGTAATGCGCTTGTAAGGCATCAAGTGACCGGTAAGGCATACAGTGGCGTCACGGATGAGTACAGTGCCGGAAATGGTAGTTTGATGCGCATCGCACCTTTGGCCTTGTTTTATCGGGATCAGTGCGTATCGGTGGCGATGGAAGCGGCGGCGGAAAGTAGCCGTACAACACATGGTGAAAGTCGTTGTGTTCAAGCGTGTGAGTTAATGACAATGCTTATTCACCGATTGCTTAATACCACGGATGAACAAAGCCCGCAGATGTTTTTAGCACATGCATTGGCGGATTATTTTGCATTGAGGCCGGACTGTCATTCAGATATCTGTTATATCGCGCAAGGGAGCTATATCGATAAAACGCGTGATGGCATTCATGGCTCTGGTTTTGTGGTTGCCTCTTTGGAAGCGGCGCTATGGTGTTTTGCCCACAGCACGAGTTTTGAGCAAGGCGCCTTGCTTGCCGCTAATTTGGGTGAGGATGCCGATACTACGGCTGCCATTTATGGGCAGTTGGCGGGCGCCTATTATGGCGGAGCGGCCATCCCCGTGCATTGGCGGCAGAAATTAGCATGGCGACATCATATTGAAGATATCGCGTTGTGGCTAATGCGTCGCCCCAAACGTGCGCATATCAAGGGGTTTATTAGTGAGGTGAAGCGTCAAATCGACTTGGGTGACGTTGGTCGGGTTAATATTTATGGGCTGGTGTATCACTATGATTTGATGATAGACCAAATTAATTACGATGAGATTTTTGCAAGTAAGCCTTGGTATGACGATCTCCCTCCTTCAGTATGGTTTGCCGACGCAACAATGCGGCAGTCACTGTGCTGGCTCATTAGCTTGGTTCGACGGGAGCGATTTATGGATGGTTTGATAGAAGACTCGGTTGCCAACGGTGCCGTAAGTGCCTGCCTTGATAGATTAGAAGAATTAGTTGCCTAAATTGGGCTATTAAATAAAAGAAAAGGAAAATAAGCATGAGTATGCCAATTGAAGATATTGAAGTTGTGTGTGAAAAGTGCGGAACAATATACCAAGATTGGATGCGTGGTTCGGTGAATTTAGACCTGGATGATTTCGATGAAGAGTATATTGACAAGTGTTCTTCATCGGTATGCCCAAAATGCCAACATAAGGTATATCATTCAGCCCTAGTTGTGAAAAATGGCGTGTGGAAAATAAAGGATTGCTAGACTTATTCATCATTGGTTTTATTCGTTTATGAGTGTTATCACCTGTTTTTTTCGCAACGAAGTGCCCGATGTATTTGGTCGGTACATTAATGAATTATTAGCTCATAACCATTTTTGGTTAGAGCATGATCATAAGTATATTCAGATGTTGTTTCCGATGGACGAGGGGGATAAATTTAATCGTCATGCGCCGTTGGTGACAGACGAAGATCGTATGGCATTTTCAGATCATATCGATTTGCGTAATCGCCATTTGCAAGCACTGGATATGATGTTGGAATACTATGGCATGGCGCGCAATGGCGAGATGGTTTATGTTACTGGTGAGTTAGCGCCTCAAAGTCATGAATGGCTTAAGCCGAACAATCATAATCAATTACGTATTAGCCGGATAATCCGAAGTTTGTCTTTATTGGGCAATCACAATATTGCAGCGTCGTTCTGTAGGGCTTGTGTTACTGAAGCTGAAAAGCATGGCACAGTATCAAGTAAAACGATGGATTTTTGGTATCACGCATTACGACAATAGAGCAATTGGCTTACAAAAACGCCTGTTACTACAGGCGTTTTTAGTGTGTTGTACTCTGATTGGGATCTAACAGAATACCCGTTATTCCACATCAACCCCAGGATCGCGCTGTTCGTACATGTACGGTGTGGTATGCAGGCCTCCGGTGTAGCCAGCTTTCTCCAGTTTCTCACGGACGGTTTTGACCTGCTCGGCTGTTACCGGTTCTTCTCGTGCACCAAGGTAGAGGCGTACGAAAGTGATTAAATCTGCAAGCGTTTGATCTGATAGGATATCCTCGAAGCTGGCCATTGGCATAAAGTTTCGGTCTTTATCGAGATAGGTTGGTTGTAGGCCTCGGATGGTAACAGCGATAGTATTAAATGGATCGCGGTGCATGATGATACCGTTGTTGTAAAGGGTTGGGGCGATCGGTGGTCGGCCTTTGCCGTCTTCACCGTGGCAAGCACCACAGGTTTGGTTGTAAGTGGTATAGATAGCCTTTTGGTAGGCATCCTCAGTAAAGCCTGATGGTTTGAGGCGTATTGCGCCATCGGCCAAAAAATTATGGGTGTCACCAGCAAGCAAGTAATAGGACATCGCTTCGATATCGCTGCGGTCCATTAGGCTCAGGCTGTTTTTGATAACATCGGCCATGCCAGCAAACGCGGACCCTTTGCTAGAGTGGCCGGTATGCAGGAAATCGGTGAGGGAGGAGAGATCCCAACCGTCGGTATAGAGTTCAGTGACAGTGATATCAGGCGCATTCCAGCCATCGATAATGTTACCTTGGAAAATTCGCTCACTGATTATTGACTGTGCGATATTTCGTGGGCTGTGGCACTCAGAGCAATGCCCGAACCCCGCCACCAGATACTTCCCCCGTTGCCATTTTTCGACATCATTAACTTTGCCATTTAGCTGGGAAGGCAAGGTTAAATCTAATGGTGCGGTATCCATAAAGACCAAATTCCAGCCAAGCAGCCCTAGCCGGATATTAGAGGGAAACATCATTTGGTTTTGATCATTGCGGCGTGATACCGCAGTGATGGATTGCATATACTCCCACAGATCTTTCATGTCTTGCTCGGTGACATACTGGTAGGAGGTATAGGGCATGGCAGGATACAAATAACCGTGCTGGCCTTTGCCGTCCACCAAAGCCGCCTTGAAATCATCGTAGCTGTAGTTGCCGATCCCTTCGCTGACATGGGGGGTTATATTGGTTGAGTATACCGTGCCAAAGGGGGTGACAAAGGGAAGTCCGCCAGCAAAAGGTTGTCCCCCTTCCGCACTGTGGCAGGCCACACAGTCACCGGCATGGGCAAGGTACTCACCGCGTTTAACAGCGTCCTTATCGAGTTTGGCAAGTTTGGCGTCTTCATCCAGACGCGCTTTGGTGATAAATGCACCTAGCGCCAGAATTTCGTTATAGGTTAGCTGTTTGCCGAAGGCGGGCATCACATTGTTGATCCCATTGCGGATAGTATGTTGGATCTCTTTGATGCTGCCGCCATGAAGCCAAACGGCATCAGAGAGTATGGGCACTCCTGTTGCTTGATTAGCGATGGTACCGTCACCGTGACAAGAGGCGCAGTATTGCATAAATAAGTTTTTGCCCAGTTCCACCTTGACTGGAGGGACATCGGTATGACGCTGGTTGAGCGAGGCCAGATAGTAGGACATTTTTGCGATTTGATCCGGATTGAGGACATCAACCCAGCCCGGCATTGCCCCGTTTCGCCCCAGTTCTATAGAGTGGATGATGGCTTCGTCCGAGCTGCCGTAGAGCCAGACATTATCGATGAGATTTGGGAAATGCTTGGCACCCTGGGCGTTGCTACGGTGGCAAGCTGCACAATGGGTCTGAAACAGAATTTGTCCTGATGCGACAATATCCGGGTGCTTGGCCAGATTGAGTAGTCCAGTATCGTTGATGCTTTCAAATTGATCGTCCAAGCTGGTGGTTGGTCTACTGAGTTTGTCATCACTTTGCTGCCAATCAATTAAGCCTTTCCAATTACCAAGGCCCGGATACAGGAGCAAATAACCCGCAGACAGAACGAAGGCGATAAAGAATGCCGTGAAAAGTAATCTGGGTGGTGGAGCATCTGTCTCTTTAATATCATCAAAAGTGCCGATGACGGTCTTTTCACTCGCGGTGTGATTCGAACGCCAGTATTTCACGATGACGTATAGCATCAAAGCGAGGAAGATGAGGGTGAGGATTATTGCCCACAGGTTCCAGAACATGCTCATTAGTATGCCCCCTCTGATGTATCAACACCTAAGCTTTGCAAATAACGGATCAAAGCCTCGCCTTTGGATTTCCCTCTGACTTGCAATCGGGCATTGGCAATATCTTCGTCACTGTAGGGGACGCCGAGAGTGCGAAGTGCTTCCATTTTGTCTTCAATTTCATCGCCGGTTAGTGCTTGTTCAAACAACCACGGATAAGCAGGCATGATTGAGGTAGGAACGACTTGTCGAGGGTTGATCAGGTGAATGGCATGCCATTGGTCGGAGTATTTACGGCCTAGATTGGTGAGATCCGGGCCGGTACGTTTTGAACCCCATAGGTTGGGGAATTCATAAATATCATCAGATTCTTGGTTTGGACGTCCGTTGCGCTTAACCTCCGGATCAAGCGGTCGTACCATTTGGGTATGGCAAACATGGCAACCTTCACTGATGTAAATATCCCGTCCGGCTACTTCGATGGCCGTTAGCGGCTTGGCTTGGCTTTGGGCGCGTAATTTATCGCTCTCCATCAGGTTAGGGACAACCCATACCAACAGTGAAAACGCGGCGACGGCAATGGTGGTGATGATCAGAATGAAGACGGATTTGGTAAAATCGGCACTCATAGACTTATGCCTCCTTAGCCATTAAAACCGCTGGGCTTCGCACGGTTTTGACAAGATTGACAACCATCAGTACTAGTCCGAGAACAAACAGGACACCGGCAACAAAGCGAAGGAACAGCCAAGGGGCTTTGAAGTTCATGGCCTCGACAAAACTGTATATCAGCTCACCGTTATCGCTTTGCGCCAGCCACATGTAGCCTTCGCCGATCCCTGCGATCCACAATGCAACGGCGTAGAGCAACACGCCAGCATGGGCCAACCAAAAATGCCATTTTATGAGCCTGCTAGACCATAGCTGTTCTTTGCCCCACAGGCGGGGGATAAAATAGTAGAACATTGCAATGCCTGACATACCTACCCAGCCAAGCGCGCCGGAGTGGACATGGCCAATGACCCATTCGGAGTTGTGGGCAATCATATTGAACCAGCGGATAGCTAAAAGTGGGCCCTCGAACGTTGCCAAGCAGTAGTAGATAATTGCCGAGAAGAAAAACAGCATGATGTAGTCTGTTTTGAGCTTCTGCTTGTTTTGTAGCAAGGTCATTGCGCTATTGAATGCGCCTCCCCAAGACGGTAGCCAGAGGATCAGAGACATGACTATCCCAATATTCTGCACCCAGACTGGCACGGAAGAGTAAATGAGGTGGTGAGTCCCCGCCCAGGTATAAAAGCCGACGAGCCCCCAGAAATGAATGATAGAAAGGCGGTAGGAGTAAATCGGTCGGTCGGCAGCTTTGGGAATAAAATAGTAGTTCATGCCAATAAGACCGGCGGTCAGCAAAAAACCGACGGCATTATGTCCCCACCACCATTGTACGATGGCATCTTGCGCTCCCGCGAAAACAGAGTAGGACTTCATGAAATAGGCGGGAAGGGCAAGGTTGTTGACGACGAAGATCATCGCGATCACGATGATGAAGGCGGCGAAAAACCAGTTGGCAACAAAAATATGCTTGGTCGTGCGTTTAGCCAGAGTACCAAAAAACAAAACGGCATAAAGAACCCATACCAGTACAATAAGCAGATCGATGGGCCATTCTAGCTCGGCGTATTCTTTTGAGGTGGTATAACCCAGCGGCAGGCTGATAACTGCCAGTAGCAGGATCAGTTGCCAGCCCCAGAATACCATCCATGCAAGGCTTTGGTTGAACAGCTCGCATTTACCGGTTCGCTGAGCAATGTAGAGTGATGTGCCCATCAGCATATTGACGACAAAGCCGTAAATTACCCCTGATGTGTGCAGCGGCCTTAGTCTACCGAACTGGATATATTGGGAGTCGAAATTCAAAACCGGCCAATAAAGCTGTGCGGCAAGAATCACCCCGATGGTCATTCCGATGACAGCCCATGCCATAGCGGCAACAACGAAATATTTCACTATTTTCACGTTGTACTGCGCCGATATCTCAGTCATGAAGCCACCACTTAGTTTGAATTGTCTGAACCCAGTGTTGAGTAGTAATAGGAAATATCTTCCATATCTTGCTCAGACAGAGCATCTGCCTGCTGATGCATCAGAACGGCCAATCCGCCGGAACGTTCACGGGATTGATAGCTCTTTAAAGAAGTGATGAGGTAGGTCATCTTTTGGCCGCGGAGGTTAGGGTAGGACTCGATGCTGGAAATACCGTTCTCGCCATGGCAAGTCATACACACTTTGGCTTTTTCTTTGCCTATTTCAAACTGGTCGTCGGCGGTGGCGAACGGGGAAATAGCACCGCCACAGACAAATACAGCAACGAGAGGAACCACCTTTGCCAAATGTTTGCTCACGCGATACCTCCATTGGATGATAAAGAGTGCAGATGAAAAGAAAGTATAGCGTTGGTTTGGGAGTTTGCGGTGGGTGGAGATTGCCATAGGGGGCGGGAGGTGTTTGGAGCTGTTATGGGGCAGCGAAAATTTTGATTATAGGTCAATTACAAAAAATATAATCAATTAAGCATTTGTTTTTTCATGGGAAATGTCTTTGGTGAAAGATAGCGTTTAGTAATTGTGAATTAGTAAAGCTTTGATGTTTAAAGTATTTAAGAATGGCTGTTTTGAGAGAATGTCAATTTCATATTATGAGTGAGATTTAATATCAGCTGTTTGTAAGTTTAGTTTCTCTATGCCTGTTAGTACTCTTTTGCCGGACTTATTTGACATTATCCTCGCTTTTTCAAAATGAGTTTCGGCTTCGGCACAACTTATATCAGGGTGAGCAGTAAATTGAAATTTCACAAGCTTATGAACTAGCATCTACTGCTTTTGAGTAGTATGATTGCGTCATTGATTTGGTTTGGTGTTAAAATCAAAATGATTACGTTGATGTGGTATGGGATACCAGATTGACAGTAAATCCCTGACAACTGGTTTATATCAAGGTACTAACAATAATGAAAAATATTCTTCTCTGTACAACAGGTGCAACGCCTCAGGTCATCACAGAGACCTTATATGCGCTATACACTCAGGGTAAAACGTATCCAGACGAACTCTACGTAATCACAACTGAAAATGCTAAACATATGCTTGTCGATGGCTTGTTCACGCGTGGGCATCTACAGGCGCTATATGATGAGTACGGCATGCCTGCTGTTAAGTTTGATGAAAGCCATATTTGGCTGATTGAAGACGAGCAGGGCAAACCTGTTTTTGATGCCAAGGGGGAAGAAGACCAGTCTTACATGGCGAATTTTATCACCCGTAAGGTGGCAGAGTTGACGGCGGATGCGAATACCGCTATCCATGCATCAATTGCGGGGGGCCGCAAAACGATGGCGTTCTATATGGGCTATGCGATGTCTTTGCTTGGCCGTGAACAAGATTCGCTGAGCCACGTCTTTGTTAATGATCAATTTGAATTTGTCCCCGATTTTTATTACCCGACGAAAACAGACAATTTTATTGTCGGTAAAACGGACTATAGCCTGTTAAACACCAAGGATGCAGTGGTTACATTGGCGGAAATTCCTTTTGTTCGTATGCGTAAGAAGTTCGAAGATGATCTGATTAGTCAGATAGAAGAAGCATCGTTTACCAAAACAGTTGCGCGGATGAATGCTGCTGATCAGGTTGCCTCTGTGCAGTTATCTAACAATGCACTAACCCTTTCAGTGTTGGGGATTGATATCAAACTGACTGCGAAAGAGTTAGCGTTGTACCAGTATATTTCTCGAGAGAATCAGAAAAAGGTTCTCGTAGACCGATGTTTTATCGACAGTATTGAACCAAGTATGGCATTTTTATCTGCATATAGCTTAATGAAAGGTGACCAGCGAGTTTATAAAACCTTTGGTCTATGTGATGAGATGGATTGGCGAGATAAGAACTTGTCTGGACTGAAGCCGATGGAAAAAGAGTTCATTCAACCTATTCGTAGTGTAATTAATGGTAAATTAAGAAAAGCACTGCCCGTAGAGGTTTATGAAAAAGTACAAATTCAGTCAAAGCGGGTGAAGGGGGGAAATGAGTACTGGATCTCGCAGGATATCACTGTGACTGACTTGTAATTACATCGTTGTTAATGTGAATTTGTCATCAAGCATAGTAAACAGCATTCAAAGTGTTAGGAGAATCAGCTGTGGCTGATAATAAAATTAAATTACGGATTGAGATAAAAAAACAACACGATTTGCATTTGTATTCTGTTAAAAAACGATTTTTAACAGAAATGCTATCAGTGGAACGTAAGCATAAAAGAAATGAAAATACATCTTCTGTAAATTATGTAAATAATATTTATTTAGGTTGAACAACATGGTAGGCCGGAATAGTACGGCCATCCAATTCCCATATGTTAATATTTACATTTAAGAGCAACATTATATACGGTCATCTTATCACGACCGCTAAACATTAAGCTGCATTGGTCATCTAAATAGTAACTACGATTTCTACGTATTTTGGTTTGCATTTTTTCATTGATGACTAAAATTTTATTGTCACCTATTCTTTCAAAATCATAATGAAAATGAATACTCTTACCTTCAGAGAGCCGATCTTTTAATGAAAAATAAGTAGCATTTGAATCTAGTGTGTTCATAAATTGATTTGTGTTAACAAACCAATGATGAGACGGTATTTCAACAGTACCAATCCATCGTGATGACTGAGATTGGGTTGCAATATAAATACAAATGTTAACAGCGATCAATATTATTAATAAAAATATTTTATTTACAGGAAAGTAATTGCTTTCCTTGGGTATAAATACATTCATGTTTATCTAATGTTACTATTATGTCTTTGCTGTTTGGTTTTTTCTCAATGTATGGGTATGGCGTGTGAAATATCATATCCATGTAGAGGTTTTTATAATGAATTGCCGAACCTAATCGCCATGATTGAAAAATCGTCATTATGATAAGTACAGTGAAAACAATGCGCCACAAGGGATTTTTTGTCTTAGTCTCGTTTTCGTGTGTTTCTGCTTTACTCGCCTCATCTATAATACATTTTTCAACATTTTCATAAGTTGAAAAATTAAGCATATAGCCTACACCTGGTTTGTTAACAATAATAGATTTATCATTATCTTCGAGTAGTTGGCGTGTGCGAGTAATAATTTGCGGTAAACTTTCAGCCGAGATAGGTCTTGAACCCCAAATAGCATTAACAATAGACTCTTTATCCATTGTTACAGGGTGAGCATTATACAAACAAAGAAGTAAATCATATTGCTTTTGAGTTAACGTCAAAGATTCTTTTGTAACCCCATTATCTAAATCTTTCTTATGGTATAAAGCGCGAGAACCAACACTCCAGCAGTAATTACCAATGATAAGTGTTTTAGAATCTGTTTTCATCAGACATTTAAATTCTTACTAGGTATAAAATTGGGCTGATATTGTAAACGGTGAAGATATTCTAGGCAAGGTAAAATACTATCGCTTGTGAGGATTTAGATTGCCACGATCTACTCAATATAAGTTGATGTTCGCAAGCTTATAAAGTGCATGGCTAATATTATAATCATTATGATTACGACAATATTGAAAGATAAGAGTATGTGATGGTTCGTATGGTGTGTAACTTCAATATGATGGCTAATGATTATTCGCATGAAAAAATGGCAACGGGCAACTTTGACTTTTTGCGCTATGAGTTTATAGAGCTCTATCAGCAAGCGGTACAGGCAGAAAAGTACCTGTATAGCGATAGTCAGGCAAGTTTGGCCAAAATGCGATTGTTTGTTGAGTTAGCTTGCCATGAATTGGGGAAATATTTGCGGCTACGTCCGCCTGTTCATGGAGAGTTACGTAACAAAATCAATATGCTGGAGACATCCGGAAAGGTTGAGCCTTGGGTGATTGACGTTATGCACACACTGCGTGATGCGGGCAACCGGTCAGTACACTTAACGGAAATTAATGGCCACTTTGTTGCAAAGTTGAGTGTTTCAGCGTCGCGCATGGAAAATTTGATGCGTGATTTGCATGATGTGGCGAAATACCTTGCCAGCAAACTAGGGGGCTCTGAGGTTGCTTCTACATCTGAGTGGATAAAACCTGCGGAGTCTGCATTGTCTGAACTGGTCGAGCAAGCTCTGTCTGGCCAGCGTGATGCGAGCTATGCCTTGGCTGAGTATTTTTACGAGCAGTTAGCTAGCAAGGTAGAGACAGGGGCGGATAAATGGTGGTCTAAAACTATTTATGCTGATTGGCAACGCGATCTTGCCTACTGGTTGGAAAAGGCACACAGTCAAGGTCAACCTCAGTCTTGGTTGCTATTGGCCAAGAGTTACGCTTCCGGTAAGTTGCCTGAAACATCAGCCCGAGATGCGAAAATGTGTTTTAAAAAAGCTCTTGAGCATGATGATGACGGGCAGGCTGCCTTGGCTTTTGGTCTCTACCTTCAGCAGAATAGTGAGCAGACTCGTGGTTGGCAATTGATTGAGCAGGCTGCGGATAAAGGCCTTCATGAGGCGCTGTGCTGTTTGCAAAAACGTGATAGCCAGCGTGATAAGTCTCGTTACTTAACGTGGCTTGCTAAAGGGCTTGAAGTCAATCAAGTGGCTGCGTTTACTCTTGATGCGTTTGAGAAATTGCAGAGCCTACGGCAAACGCCAGAGTGTGAGGGGGCAGTCAAGGCCTTGCGCAGTGCGGTGATTACTGCTGTCGCTAAACGTGCCCCAGGCATTGAGTTTATTGTTGCTATTCAGCAGGGAAATGGCTGGGGTAACAAGGAGTTGTCGCCTGATGAGATGGTTAAGCAAATGGTGGCGAGCTATTCAGACTTACCTGATTGCATTTTTTATCAGCGTGAGCTTTTCGATGCAGTTTGTGCCGCCCAAGGTCACTATGACGAGTTACGCAAAATTTACCGTTATGTCGCTTCGACAGTTGCTTCAGGGGATGATCTTGCACAGGTTCAGTTTTCAATGGCGATGAAAGCTATTGAGGCGTTTAAACAAAACCGTAATGTTGCGATTCCTGAACCGCTGCACTTGTTGTTGCAACAATCGGCTGATGCAGGTCACAGCGAAGCGCGTGCATATATAAATTCCAGTGAGGGTAAAGCACTGCTCAAAAAGACTGGATTTGTAACCGGTGGCCGC
This sequence comes from Photobacterium aquae, assembly GCF_001029445.1. Classification (GTDB taxonomy): domain Bacteria; phylum Pseudomonadota; class Gammaproteobacteria; order Enterobacterales; family Vibrionaceae; genus Photobacterium; species Photobacterium aquae. The sequence goes on along the minus strand of NZ_LDOT01000007.1, from coordinate 85,156 downwards.
ATGCGAACGAAGTCCGCGGAAGAAAAGGCAAAAGCAAAGAATAAGCGGAAACTTGCCCAAAAAAGCCGTCGAAAGTAAAGCCTTAGTTGATTATGTGATTGAGGAAAAACGGGTCAGTTAAAGCTGGCTCGTTTTTTTTGCATTAAACAGAGGGTTCTGCCTCAATTTAATATATCGATGTGGAAAGTGAATACCTTGGTCGATTAAAGTATGAGAGTACTTAGGCATACATTTTGACAGGGAGGTATCGATGTTTTCGCATTTCACCGTGATTACAGAAGGTGTTGCGCATAATTTGGATCGGCATTTTGATTGCCGTAACGGGCGTGTGTTTATGTCGGTGAACCTTTGGGTAGAAACCGAAGAGCAGATTTTCGATATGGTTTCTGAAATTGGACGAGATGCTGGTTGCGATGTGCGTGGTGACTTAAGAGTATATAAAACCGAGCCAAAGCAAGCAGCTCAAAATGATGCCTATGGTTATGGCATTAACTTTGCCCCTTACGGGGATTAAGTGTTACTGGGCAAGATATTGCTTATTGGGCAACTTATTGCTTGAGGCGGGCAATAAGTTGCTTCTTATGGTTGTGTTACTCAGTGTCTATTTCAAGTAAGTTTAATAAAATCAATTGCTTGTATCGTTATTGGTGGTTGGCATGGTTTTCGCGTTATTGATGGTGCAATTTCGCAACTATTCCATTGAAAAAGGATATTACAATGCCAACTCCTTGCTATATATCTATTCAGGGCCGCACTCAGGGCAATATCACTGCGGGTTCATTCACTGCTGATTCTGTCGGTAACATTTATGTGGAAGGCCATGAAGACGAGATGCTGGTGCAGGCGTTTGATCATATTGTTACCGTGCCGACGGATCCGCAATCAGGGCAGCCTGCAGGTCAGCGTGTTCATAAGCCATTTAAGTTTACGGTGGCGCTGAATAAATCTATCCCGTTGATGTATAACGCGCTTGCATCGGGTGAAATGTTACCGAACGTACAATTGCGCTGGTACCGTACATCCGTAGAAGGTAAGCAAGAACACTTCTTTACCACGACGCTGACAGATGCCACTATCGTTGATATCGACTGTCAAATGCCTCATTGTCAGGATCCTATGAAATCTGATTTTACTCAGCTTATAGAGGTATCTATGGCTTATCGTAAGATTGATTGGGAACATACTGTGTCTGGCACATCGGGCGCTGATGACTGGCGAGCGCCGCTTGAGGCTTGATTTTATTTATCTTGTCGGGTGCTGCCTAATCGTGATTGATGCTTTACCTCCCAGCGAATGCTGGGAGGTTGCTTTTTCGGCTTAGTATTGCGCAGGTGCAGGGCGAGGCTGTATCGGTTTGATGGCTGGTGTGTTGATTTTGCTGTTGAGCTTAATGTGACAACATTCCATTACTAAACCGAAAGCCATGGCGAAATAGACATAACCTTTGTTGAAGTGGATGGCGAAACCTTCAGCCATCAACATAACTCCTAGCAGTACCAAGAACAGCAGGGCGAGCGTTTTGAGCCCGGGATAACGCATGACCGCATCGTTGATTTTCTCGGCGCACAATACCATGACTACGGCAGAGGAAAGAATCGCCGCAACCATTACCGGAACATCATCCGTCAGTCCAACCGCAGTGATGACAGAGTCCATAGAGAAAACCGCATCGACAGCAACAATTTGAAGCAAAATTAAGGTAATGCTTGCTCTCACTTTGCTGGCATGCGCAGTGTCGGAAGCGGTCAGCCAAATCCATAGTTCCTTGAGGCTTTTGGCCAAGAGGAATGCACCCCCGGCAATCATGATCAATTCCCTGCCTGTAAAGGCGAACTCACCCAGACTCAACAGTGGTTGAGTTAGCGACATAACCCAGCTAATTGAAAATACCAAGCCGATTCGGGCAATGACCGCAAGGGCGATACCTAAATTGCGGGCAAATTTACGTTGGTGCTCGGGTAGGCGTTCACACAGCACGGAGATAAATACGACATTGTCTACCCCAAGGACAATCTCAAGGGTGAACAGTGTTGCAAAAATAAACCATGTTTCAGGCTGGAGAAATAACTCTATCATTGGGTCACCTCTGAGAATGAGGCTGCCGCAATAACAGTGGGTAAATCATGAGAAGAATGGTCTGAAACAGAGCCATGAGTAAAGGGAGTAAAAATAGTCGTTCGACTGAAGGGGTCGTCCATTAATGTATATTGCCTTCTATTGCTTAGATGGCTTGAGTAGACCATCAGACACGTATTTCAGCAATAGGGGGAAGTGTAACAAACTGTAAAGAACAACCATCGCCGATGGATGATTCAATCGGCGTATTTTGCAACACATTGTCAGAGCACAAAGGGAAAGTGTGGGTTAGTTGTTGTCAGTACTCTCAAATGGTTGTTCAGGCAAGTGCCCATGATCTTGATGGGCTTGCTCTTTGGCCTGTTTTTCGTGCATTGCATCAATCAGGATTTTGTCGAGGCGTGCGAAAAAGAGATCCTCTTCGGCTTTGCCGCGAAGATGCATTTTGTCATAGAAGTCCATAGCTTGCCTCCGGTCTATCTACTGATCTTCACTTTAAGCCTAGCCAAATGTTGCGAGGGTGTTGGTTTAATCATCAAAAGTTTGATCTGGAAAGGATGCTGCGAGGTTATTCCTTGATCTTTGGTTGTTGATCGTTTGGATCGCTAAATAAGCTATCCGAGCATGAAATTAAGCGATTCGAGGGGAAAGAGGAGAGTAATCGCCCCTCTTTCCTAGGAGAGCATTAACGGCCTGACTGGGTGAGGATGTATTGTTTGTCGCTGCTGACGATGATGTTGTGTTGGAGGAAGTTCTGTCCCAGAATCATACTGTATTTGAAACGGCTGCGATCCCGTAGGTTGACGGCCACCTCGTACTTTAGTTTGCCGAGCTGCACGGTTAACGGCACGACTAACCTTACTTTTGAGGCTTCACCTTCTCGCGCCTTGATCCGCATTTCCTTGAGCACCTTTTTCGTGAACGTGTGCGTGTCACCTTGGGTATTTCGGTAGGTAAATGTCACCCATTTTTCACCATCTTTATCGAAAGGTTTGATGTCGGTGGCATGAATGGAGCTGATATCGGCCCCGGTATCCAATTTGGCTGGGAAGCTCATTCCTGCTAGTTTCACTTGCTCAATGTAACCTGCTTTGACCGGCTTTGTTTTTTCGAGCAGGTATGTTGTGCGGGTGTTGATAATAATTTTTCCCGGGATCAATTCGGGACTAATTTCAAATTCACTATAGCCCGTGTGCTCGTGTTCCGCTGACAAGGCGATATCTTTCAGAAGCAGATTATCTGGCAGCTTTATTTCAGCACCGACGACTGGACGGATCTCTTTACCAATACGTAGCTTGTGCTTTAGGGGTTTTTCTATGTTCTTTACCCGACCGTGAATATCTGTAGTTCGGTAGCTGACCTGTTCACCGAATTCATTACGCTTTTCGTCGATGCGGTTAACATTCAATAGCGGTGTCTTGATAGTCGTAGAGGGGATGGCTTGATACTGACTACCATCTATAGTTAGGTTTTCTTGAGCACTGATCTGTAAGGTCGATTTTTCCTTGGCTGCTGAAATAGCTAGTTCTAAAGGTTTCTCGGAGAGATTTTGCTTGCCTAAATGGACCATGAAATGTTGGCTGAGAGCTTCCGTCCCCAGTCTTAGCTGGCTGCTGTATTTGCTTCGATCGCGTAGGTAAGCCTGAATAGGATAAGTGTGGTTGCCCATTGTTACGGGAACATATACAAGCGGTCGTTGGCCGTCTTTGAATGTTAGCATCCTGTCTATAGGCAAGGTTAAGGATTGGGACTGTTTATTGCGACCAGTCAGTTGAAAGGTCACCGTCTGCTTGTGCTTATCGATTTTAACCTTTTTAGCATGAAGGATGCTGTAGCGATTTTTGAACGAGATGCTGACATTGACTGGGATATCGTTGATTTTCGCTTGCTCTTTGCTGCCGATCAGTTTGGCATTGTGCTGCGCCTGAAGATAGTTAAATCCGGCATCCACCCAAGCGGTTTGCTTTAGAAAGGTTTTTCCTACCAAGATGGGATAGGAAAAGCGGCTGCGGTTGGCCAAGTTGACCTCGGTGTCGACAGTGGTGCCGGCAATATCCAACTTGAGTTTGATTACGGGGCGGGCAAGGTGGCCATCCCCACGGCTTTTTATCATCGCCAGGCGAAACAGTGGTTTGGTCAGCGTGATTGTGTCTCCGTCAATGGGATTGGTCAGATCAAAAGTCACCATAATATTGGTTTTGTCGTCACGATCTCGAAGAGCGGTAGTGTTGAGGGCATCATAGTGGCTAGCAATGGCATTCAGTAATGCCTCGCCAGATAAACCATCGAATTCAGGATCTGTTGCCGTGATTTTAATATTCGTGGCGTGAATAGAGGTGGAATCTGCCCCTGTATCAATTTTAGCGGGTAATGCAATGCCGCTAAGTTCAGTGATTCCGGGTAGTGTAACGAACTCGATTCGGCCTAGAACGATCTTTTTCTCAACGGTTTGACGACTGGCAAAGACTTGTTCGAACTGTGTATTGGCGGCATGAACCGGAAGTGATGTGCTGATAAGGGCCAGCAAGGCGGCGAAAAATAAACGTGAAGACATAATGATAGCCAACCATCCTAAGTGTTTTGCTGTTATTCAAGTGTACTCGCTTGATGTATCGCGTGGTGGGTTAGTTGCTCACTATTCAGTAGTGATTAAGTTAATTATTGCAACAGAGACCGTCTCGCAGCGGCAATGTGTGCGGTTTGCTTGAAAATGAGATAACGCTGTAGGAGGAATGGTCGCCAGAATGGTCGCCAGCGATATGATTAACTGGCGACGTACAACTGACGGCGTTTTGTCGTGATGTTATAGAGTGCTATCGTGTGGTATTGGCAATATAGTCTGCTTGGGCAATGAGTTTGTCGAGGATCCGCTCGCCGTCTTCGCGCAGGCCGTTGTGCTCATATTCGTTGGTGAGCCAGGCTTTGCTGTTCGGGATCCCTTGCAATGTTTCTAATGAGTAGTTCATTTCTACATACATGTCTTCGGCATAGACGGCACAGCTAACGGGTACCTGATTGCGTGACAGGGTATCTGCATCGTACAGGGCCGGCCAGTCTGTTTCTTCGGCAAGTTGTTCGGCGGCGTGTTTGAGCGGTTTTAGGCAATCAAGTTGCTCAAACATCCACGGGTAGACCATTTCCCCGGTGAAGTAGAATGGTGCTCCTTTTTGGTAGTTGAAGACAGGGTATTGTTCTCGTACCCGTTGGGCTGACCATAGGGATGCTTCCTGCTGGCAGTAGATCGATTCGTGCAAGATGGCATAGATAGGATTAGTTTGATACGCCTGTTCTGCCAGCATGGCGTTGAGAAAGCCGTAGCTGAGAGTCTCTTTGCCGTTGCAGGTGACAAAGGCACTTTCAAGCAAATAGTACATCGGTAAGTGGGCGTGGCTGCGGCCCAGGTTGATGCCGATAAGTTGGAATTGTTCTACGGTAAAGCGCTGGCCGTTAGGGAGTCTTACGTCATTATCGATCAGATAGTCGGCGATTTTTCGGCAGTGCATCTGTGCTTGCGGGAAATGTGCAAAGAAGGCTTGGTTTTTGTCCCAGACACGTTGGTAAGTTGCTTGGTAAACCTTATCGGGGTGGCCGTGAATAGGTGGTACGCCGCCGGTCATGTAAACCCGGCTCAGGCTCTGAGGGTAGAAAGACAAGTATGTCAGGGCACAGAATCCCCCGAAGCTTTGGCCCAACAATGCCCATGACGTCACTCCGAGTTGTTGGCGTATGGCTTCTGCATCGCGCACGATATTGTCGGCACGGAAGTGCTTCAGGTAGTCAGCCTGTAGTTTCCCGTCCATATGGGCAAGGGTCTGGTGGGTGATTGGGGAGCTGTTTCCGGTACCGCGTTGGTCGAGTAACAGCACTCGGTATTGTTGCAGTGCGCGTTTTAGCCATCCGCTTTGACCTTCTGGTCGTGGCGAGGGGAAGCCCGGGCCGCCCTGAAGGTAAACCAACCAAGGCAGGTCTTCGTCTTGGCGTTTGATATCCACAACTTCTCGGGCAAACAGGGTGATGCTGCCACTGTCAGGGTGGTTGTGATCGAGAGGAAGTTCGAAACGGTGCTGGCAATACACCGTATTCCCATCAGTAAAGCGGGTATCCATAGTGCGTCTCCATTTTGGCAAAACATGCATATTATATTGCTGGCCTGTTTTTAGCATGTTGAAATTTCAGGCTTTACGTCACGGTTTTCCCGTCTGCGGAGGCAGGAAAAAGGACTCGAACATATTGGGTTCATCAAAGTGCCGCTCGCCGATAAATGTGATGGCATGGTGTCCCTTCTGACGCATAGCACCTGCAGAGAGAACGCCAAACGGCCAGAGGTAGAGTCGTTCCAACCGTTCGCTATTGCCAACCAAACCTTGAGAATTGAATAGGCTGTGATGCCGGTTGTCGGTGGTTGGTATACTTCTTAATTCATGGTATGACAGCGGCGAAAGGGGACGAGCCTGTTGCAATTCGGTGTTGCCCCACTCGACGCCGGCTATCATGTGCTCCCCTTCGGTGAGATTGATATGGAGCCTCTGCTTGTTATCGGGCCTGACACGTATTTTTTGGATAGGCGGTTCGATGTTTTTCAAGGGGGGCTTGGGGGAAAGAGTGTTGTTGAGGGCAAACACCATGTGGTAGCAGCCACAGTGGTGGATGCTATCGAAGATCATGGGGTTGCCTTGATGATCAAGGGTCAGCCGAAGCAGCAGAGCATCGAATGGGCCCGCGTAAGGATCGAGCTGGCGGGTAGGTGTTCGGCGTGGAAACCAAAGGCTGTAATGTAGCTGGAGATAGGTTTGTCCGTAAAATTCGGTGTAGCTGTGATCCCAATAGACGGAGGGTTTGGCGGTATCAACGGTTGGTGTTGAGCGAACGTCCATTGTGACTCGGCCGGGGCGGTCATCGCGGGACTGGGTGGCGATGCTTACCAAAGGGGCGTAATGGGCATGAAGACTGCGTATCTGATCCGCAGAGAGTTGCGGCCAGAATAGGCTGCTTTCATGGCGCGCGTTTTCAAACCAGCGGCGTATAGTTTGTTGTGGCAGCTGCGGTTGCATGTTGTCGCCGAGCAGATAGTGCGTGGTGGGGAATGCGGGTGGCTGGTCGAAATGGCCTAGAATTCGGTTTCGCTCTTGGTTTATTGCTGGCAGTGCCAAGTGGCTTGCTACAGGGTAGAAGCCAAAGGCTTTCATCCATGGTTGGTAATTGGATGCAATGTGTGGGGCATGTGCGGTGAGTTTGAGCCATAACTGTGGGTTGTCGCTTGTTTCCTTAGTGAGTTTTGCGGCGCACTGATCTAACTGTGCAAGTCGAAAGCCAGGATTGACCTTCAGGTTTTGAAATTCGCTTTTTCGTTGGAGTGCGGCAAGGCGGGATGTATATGCCAGCCACTGGTGGCGGTCACGTGTCGTGCTTACATGATTGAGAATCGATTGGCTAAACCGGTCGAATGACAAGTAGGGAAAGTGGGGGTGTTCGGTATATTGAACATCGTTAACGCCTTGGCGCTTTACCTCCTGTTTAAAACGGGATAGCTGCTGGTGGCATTGTTCTAATACCGTATTGCCATGAAGAGCCGCTGGGGGATGGGAAGCACATGCTGTTATTAGCAGGGACAAAGCGAAAATGAAGGCTGAGCGGGTAGCTAAGCAGATCATTAAGCGGAGAGTCGTAGGCGAAATAGCCCATGCCATAGAGATATCCTATCTGTGAGCGGAAACTATCCTGAACGAAATACGAATTTGATAGGCACACTATAACCAACTTGTTGTTTCATTGTGAGTCTTTTTGTGGGTTTGTAATAAAGATGTGGCAAGGGCGGCGTGTAGAGCGGTTGTGAGAGGAGGAAAATAAACCGCACGGAGTCACCATGCGGTTTTGAGGGAAAGCAACGATCAGCGCTGTGCGATCACATAGTTCAATGCACCGGTAATAGCAGCAACTTGGGCATCATTGCATTCTTGCGGCGTGACTCGCTCACTGTCTGGGTAGACTTCTGTGGTTGTCCCGTATACGCAAGCAGATAGGCCGTTGCACAGACTCAGCTCTACCAGTGGGTAGTTGATGACACCTTCTTGGGTGACAGGGCTACCAATGATATTGCCATCCTGATCCGGTGGGGCAATATGAGTTACGCGGCGTACCGAATCGATGATTGCCTTTTGGAATGCTGGCTGAGGGTTTTCCGTGTCCCCGACAGTGTAGAAACCATCTGGTACGCTGTCCTCAATGTAAGGTTCGCCGTCTCGTGCTGCAAGAGCTGGGCGGAACTCCTCTTCATCGGTATCTGTTGTTTCGTGCAGGTCGATATGGACAAGAATGTCAGTACCTAGCCCAGCCACCATTGCTATCACTTGGGCGGCTTCTTCACTTGGGCTGTCTTCGTAGAATGAGCGGTTAGGGTCAATGGCATTGGGATTCCAGCGATTGATAGTTTCATAACCCCAAGGACTCACACACGGCGCAGTGACAATATTGAAATGTGTCTGGTAGTTTTCTGCTTCGGTGTCCATAAATTGGAGAGCGCCGTGCACACCGCTGGTTTCATAACCATGTACGCCACCGGTGATCAGTACCGTGGGCTTGCTGGCATCCCATTGGCGAGATTTGATGACAAATAGCGGATAGCGCTTCTCATCGTAGCTGAGCTGGCCATATTGGCTGACGTCGAAGCGTACAGCCAGTTTTTCAATCTTGCTGATCACATCATCACGGTAAGAGCGTTTGATGGTAGTTTGTGCTAGCCATTGGGCACGTTCTTCGTCCCCCCAAGGTTGGCCCGGTGTGCCGATAGAGTAGTGGTGTGAGCTCTTCATGGGATTCCTTCTCTGTGTACTGTCAAGCTGAGGTAGCTTGAGATTGCAGCATTATATACCCAAGTTGCCTTATGATGCAGGGTGTTCTCAGCGCATTGCCGTTCCGTGCCAGTGTGAAATAACCATAAGTATTCACTCTCACAAATACGTTCAGGATGAAGAGGTTGGTTATGAGATAGGCACTTGTTTATCAATACCTGTTATTCATCAAGTTGAGGGTATATCCTCTGATCTGATTCATTTTGCATGCCTCGAGGGTATGTCCTGTCAGAGTGGTTAGGAGTAGTGTCATCATGAAATTAAAAGATCCGAAATTATTGAAACAGGCATGCTACGTTGGTAGTAAGTGGAGCGAGGCCCTGAATGGGCAGACTAGTCCGGTGGTTAACCCGTCTACGGGTAAAGTGATTGCCAGTGTGCCTGTACTCGGCCGGGATGAGGCGCTCTCTGCGATTCATACGGCGGAATTGGTACAAAAGCAATGGCAAAAGAAAACGGCCAAACACCGTTCGCAGGTCTTACGGCGCTGGTTTGAGTTGGTTACCGAGCATAGTGATGATCTGGCAACACTATTGACCAGCGAGCAGGGTAAGCCATTTGCCGAAGCCAAAGGCGAGATTGCTTATGCGGCTAGCTTTATCGAATGGTTTGCCGAAGAGGCCAAACGTGCATACGGCGAGATGATCCCGAGTCATAAGGAGGATGCGCGGATCTTGGTATCAAAAGTGCCAGTTGGTGTTGTGGGGGCGATTACTCCATGGAATTTTCCGGCGGCTATGATCACCCGCAAATGCGGCCCGGCCTTCGCTGCTGGGTGCGCAGTTGTCCTCAAACCTGCGCCTGAAACACCTCTGACGGCATTGGCGTTAGCCGAATTGGCTGAGAGAGCCGGTATTCCCCAAGGGCTATTCAGTGTTCTGACGGGCGATGCTGCTGCTATTGGCTCTGCCCTTACAGAAAGTGCGGTGGTGCGTAAAATATCCTTCACCGGTTCAACGGCCGTCGGCAAGTTGTTGATGGCGCAATCGGCCGATACCGTTAAGAAACTTGCACTGGAGCTTGGCGGCAACGCGCCATTTATCGTGTGTGACGATGCTGACTTGGAAGCCGCCGTTAATGGCGTGATGATTGCCAAGTTCCGTAATGCCGGCCAGACCTGCGTTTGTGCAAACAGAATCTATGTACAAAACAGTGTCTATGACGCGTTCAGCCAGTTATTGGTAGAGCGGGTAAGCCAGCTAAAAGTGGGCGATGGGTTTGCGCCTGATGTGACGATAGGCCCGTTGATCAATGAGGCTGCCGCAAGCAAAGTTCAGAATCATGTTGATGATGCGGTGGCGAAAGGCGCTGTCATTGCGCATGGTGAGCCTCGGAATGAAGGAAGCCTGTTTGTTGCGCCGCATGTTTTGCTTGAAGCGAATGACGATATGTTGATTGCAACAGAAGAGACATTTGGCCCCGTTGCAGCTTTGTTCCGGTTTGATGATGACGAAGATGTTATCGGACGTGCCAATCATACGGAATCAGGGTTGGCTGCTTATGCTTATACACGGGATCTGGCTCGGGCATTTCGCTTTAGCGAATCGCTAGAGTACGGTATGGTCGGTATCAACGAAGGACTGATTTCTACCGAAGTTGCGCCATTTGGTGGTGTGAAGAGTTCGGGGCTGGGTCGGGAAGGGGCTCGACAGGGCTTGGATGACTACCTGGAAACCAAATATACCTTGATGGGCGGCCTGTTCTGAATCGGAGCTAACTATTGGTATAGAACTTTAAATAACGAGCATAATTTCTTAAACTTGCGTTGATAAATAAACATGGCTCAGTAAGGAACCATCAATGACTAAAGCAAAAATCGGTATTGTCACAGTAAGCGACCGCGCCAGTGCAGGTGTTTACGAAGATATTTCAGGCAAGGCGATTATCGAGACCCTGAATGATTACCTTGTTTCTGAGTGGGAGCCGGTTTATGAAGTGATCCCTGATGAGCAGGATGTAATTGAAGCAACGTTGATCAAGATGGCCGATGAATTAGATTGTAGCTTGATTGTTACAACTGGCGGCACAGGTCCTGCAAAACGTGATGTAACACCTGAAGCGACTGAAGCGGTTTGTGACCGTATGATGCCGGGTTTTGGCGAGCTAATGCGTGCAGAGTCACTGAAGTTTGTGCCGACGGCGATTTTGTCTCGCCAAACAGCAGGTTTGCGTGGCGACAGCCTGATTGTAAACCTTCCGGGTAAGCCGAAGTCGATCCGTGAGTGTCTTGATGCGGTATTCCCTGCGATTCCTTACTGTATTGACCTGATGGAAGGGCCATACTTGGAATGCAACGAAGAAGTTATCAAGCCTTTCCGCCCTAAGAAGTAATGCGCTAGTCACTGCGTTATTCTTGATGATGTTATACATAAAAAGCCGGTCGAAGACCGGTTTTTTTGTCCGGTTTCCCACGTTATCTTAAAGATCCTTGAACCCTTAATCTTGAGATCAGCGAAGAATATACCCTAATATCTAAGGAAACATGGATATATAGCTTGAGGATAGTGTTGTGAAAATGAAAACCATTGCCGTAATGCTTATGCTCGCGGTTGCCCCAGCTCAAGCAGGTTGGGATGAGATCAAGAAGAGTGCGTCTGATCTTGGAAAGGCGGTGAGTGACAGTTCCAAGGAAGTGTGGGATCAGGTTTCTGATTTTTCAAAGGAAACTTGGGAGAGTGTCGCGAAGTGGGGCGATGATGCCCTCAATACAGCCGGAGAATGGACGGATAAATCTGCCGAGAAAGGAAAAGAGTGGCTTGCCGTGGCAGACAAAAAACTCAATGAAATGCTGGAGCCTGAAACCCCGGCAGAAGCCAGGATGGCGCTTGATACAATGGCGGATACGGCATTGATCCGTTTGTTTAATGATCAACCTTCAGCGAAATTACTTTTCGATCAGGCTTATGGTTACGCCGTGTTTGATTCACGGAAGTTTTCTTTGTTGCTTCATACAAACCAAGGTGCGGGTGTGGCGGTCAATCGCCAGACAAGCAAGCATACATATATGAAGATGTTCGGCGCTGGATTGGCTGCCGGGTTCGGCGGCAAGTTTTATCAGCAAGTGATCTTGTTTGAAGACAAGGCCGCATTCGATGGTTTCGTTACCCAGGGCTGGGAGGCCACCTCGGAGGTAGGGGTTGTTGCTGGAACAGAAAGTGCTGAATTGAGCGCAAAATACAACGGTGGAATGGCTATTTACCAGTTGGACGAAAAAGGGTTATTGCTAGATATGAATATATCGGGTTCGAAATATTGGGTAGATGAAGAGCTTACCCACTGAATTCGGTAATAGGCTTACCGGGACTGCTACCAGCAGTTTCGGTAGTTTTGAGGCGTACCTCAATAAAACTCTGAAAAATTAGATACCTATCAAGAATAGCGTTTCTATTCACCGCGCTTGTTCATACTTCTCTCATTAATGGTTTCCGCTGGGAAAATCCTTATTTTATAAAATATTATTCAGGCAGTTCATCGTCGCGGGTAAAGGCAACTCTTGTAAACAGATGTTGTTTCACGGCTATGGTGAATAATGTTTTGTTAATCTGAGGGTGAGGCGGGGCAATGGATGCCAAAAGGACGTGGGGGTTTGTCACTTTAATTTTGGGATGTGCTTCACTGCTGGTGGGCGCAGTGGCTTTAGGAAGCTTGGTTGGCCATAGCCAAATAGCCATGGATGTGGGTGGTTTTTTTGATGCCGCGAGGCATGAAGTTCTACCGAATTTCCATGTCGACCAGCATCTTGATGATTTCAAAAAAAAATACCAGCATATCACTATTGTCGGAATTTTTTTCACGTCGTTAGGCGCGATTATGATGCGGGGTAAGTGGCAGTAGGTGGGTGTGGTTCGGAAAAAAAGCGCCTATCAGATCCGTGACAGGCGTTGCAATCGATCAATAAGGAACAACATATTTGAAGTATGTGAATCATACTTCTTGGTTAAAATATGATCAATGATCGATTTTGTAAAACATGTAGTCATAATGTGAAATAGGTCTAGTGGTAAGCACTTATCGCCACGTTATTTCAATGTATATGCTTCTGAATATGCTGAACTACTCGCGATGAGACCTGTCTTCATTATGTATAGTCTTGCCTCTTAGATCGCACTGGGAATGCAGCATCAGGTGTTGAATAATGCTTTTACTTTGTTGGATAAGCTAGCTAATAATGATGTCGGCTGATATTCCGGTCGTAAATGTTCAACACCAATATAATATGCTTGCATGAGTTGACTGCGTATTGGGTTATCTCCGATCGTTGGAGACTGCTTGTCCAGTACGGAACATAGCATCTCAGCCTGTTCGTTGGCGTAGCTAAAGTCAATCCCATTGGCCCCTTGTACCATAAGCCATACTGTAGCAAGGGTTTGAATCTCTATATCATTCATTGTCGTAAATTTCGCAGCATGCACATCTCCGATATGATCGGTAATGAGAGTGCGAAGCTCTGCGGTTTTCGCGTGCGTTACCTGATAGTTTTCGAGGGCGGCATGTATCATTTGCGTCATTAATCCGAGGCTGAGTCCATATGGGTATTTATCGGCTTTTTCGCGGCAGACTCGTTGGAAAAAGTCTTCTCGCTGCGTAATGAATTGAGCGATGTAGTCATTGGATTTTTCGGTTAATGGCAGTTCGGCAAGGCCGCTGTCTTCAAGTACCTGCTGTAGTGTTTTCATCTCTAACTCTGATTTTTTGTCAATCGCTAGTATACCCAAGTTAACTCAAAAATTTTGTTTCAGCGAGAATATGTTGATTTTATATCACGGAAAAATAAAAACAGCGTGTTATTTTATATAAGGTGAAATTTGATTTAAAAGTAACGGATTTTTTAATTTATTTTTATATGATGCATTCATTTTACTACTTAATTTTATGAATGCTTTATTTAAGAAGTAAGTTTATCAGATTTTACTTGAGTTTCATTTTGATGGACAGAGGAAGAACTTTGGATTTTCTTGAATTCGTTATCTGGAATTTTGTAAGTTTAGATTCGAGGTTAATCTATTGTTTATTAAAATCGAAATGATATGAGTTGAGTTGTTGTGATTTTCGTAATAAGGAATAAGATGAAAATTAAGAAAATATGCAGTGTAGCCTTAGTGTTGTTGTTATCTGCATGTAATAGCGATGATTCTGGTAATAATGGAAGTGGCAATGTAATTCATAAAGATCTTCAAGGATTATGGGTTAGCAATTGTCATTCGTTAACTGATGAGAACGGCAACTTCATCAGTTATGTACAAGATAGCTTTGATTTTTCAGGCCGTGAATATACGCAAGTTATGTCATCCTATGATGATCAGGCTTGTACTGTTGCGCTGGAAAAAAGCGATAAATGGTTTGGTGATTATACCATCGGAGATAAAGTTAAAACATCAGATGGCAAAGAGGCTTACCATCTTACTCTCAATGTTTCGCCGGAGAGTTGGCCAGATTGGACTGGTGAGGTCCCAGGGGTAAAGCAACAATATATTTTCAATATTTCATCTGGTGAAATGGTTTTAGGTACCCCTGATAACAAAGAGCTAATGTACGATATTTATTACTCTAAAGAATCAAAGTAAATCATTTTTCTGTTTGATGTAATACAACAGATAAGTTGTTTGGGCTAAGCGTGTACAAGGCATGCTTAGCCTTTTTTAGTGCTGTGTTATGTTCTTGAGACGGTAGAGGGTAGCTTTTACAAGATGATCAATTCTTGTGGTTTGAGGGGCAATATCAGTGTTATGGGGTATTGAATGATAACTGGCACGAGAAAATTGGTGAGCTGATTCTAAAAAAATTCTTTACACTGGATGATGGTGAATCTGTATCCCTGATGAAAAGCAAATAACGGAGAAAGCTATGTCAGATTTTTATCACTTCAGTGCAAGGAAAATCAACGGCGAAGAGATTACGATGGAAGACTTCGCAGGAAAGGTGGTATTGGTCGTCAATACAGCCAGTGAATGTGGGTTCACCCCACAGTATAAAGGGTTGCAGGCATTGTATGAGAAGTACCAAGATCAAGGTTTGGTGGTACTTGGTTTTCCTTGCAACCAGTTTGGTGGGCAGGAGCCCGGGAATAATGAACAAATTGAGCAGGTTTGCCAGCTTAATTATGGGGTTGATTTCCCGATGTTCGAAAAAATTGATGTGAATGGGCCAAACAGCCACCCTATTTTCGCGTATTTGACAAAGGCGTTGCCCGGTATGCTGGGTAGCAAAGTGAAGTGGAATTTTACCAAGTTTATGATTGGTCGGGACGGTAAGCCTCTTAAACGGTTTGCACCGACTAAATCTCCCGAGGCATTGGAAAACGATGTGGTTCGAGCGCTACGCTAATGAGCCAACTATCGCCAAGTTATTGACTTGGCGATAACTTTATATCTTGGTTGAGTGTCCCATACAACGCCAGTTTGTCGGGGTGTCGAAAATCAAATAGTTTCTTCAGGGTCGCTTTTTTTGCATTGCAATGGATAATTTCTGTAAGCCTTATTAATTCACCAATAGCCCGTTTTTGATGGCGGCTGCAGTCATGGTGTTTGAGAAACAGTTTAAAAAAAGCAAGTTGCACTGCACTGTCATTGAAGTTTCCGAGTTCATCTTGTAGTTGTTTTAATTGCTCAATTTGGTGTTTGCTAGTTCGATTGGGCAGAATGGGGCTGAAAAACTCGAGAAGATAGCGAAATTTTTTACATTGGATGCGCAGTTCATGGAGCGTAGCATCGTCTGCATGGTTGTTTATTTTATTGCATTGGCGTTCGAGCCGTTTGTAGTGCGTCCATAGCGTATTGTATCCGATGATCTCTGAATGCTGTCGTCCTGAATCCGTTTGACGGAGCTCCATTTCATTGAGTAGGCCGCTTACCAATTGACATTGTTGCTTGTAATTATCTGATTTTAGCCACTCTTTAAGTTGTTTGTGCTCGGCATTTCGCTTCACTTGAAGTTGGTCGAAAAATCGGGTTAGGCCGTTGTGGTGCTGGTGGTCGAGTATAAAAAAGTATTCGTCCATTTTCGCCAGAAAAACATCAAGATCCCGGATGGTATTGGTGTATTGCATTAGCGTCTTTAGTTCATTTTTCAGCATCTCTTGTTGCTGTTCGAATAGCAGTGGTTTGAGCAGGCTGATTAATGCTCTGCATTTTCTTAGCGCGACTCGATATTGATGGATAAATTCGTCGTCATCGTTGCGGATTATGCCTCGTTCATGGTTGCGGGCATGTTGAAACTCATTTGTTAGGTAATCAAAGGTGGGAAGGTAGATTTCGGAAGACGGTGTTAATGCGATTTTTGTTTTTTTTCGTTGGGGCAGTTTAAGTTGGTCGCGTTTTGTTACAGACATTCGGTACCTCTGGTGACATAAATAACGGGAATGGGCCGAGTCTGATGTTCGAGCAAAGGACTTCTTTGCCTGCAAACCGGTATTAAACGTGCCGAACTCGCTCTGAATCTTGCCAAATCGCACTTTAAAAAGTTTAGACTTAATTCATTGAAAATGCGTAGACATATCCTGTGATTAGCCGCGAATTTATATGGCTGGCAAGTTGATGTTACGATCATGCTTTACATTAGCGCGTCGTTTTTGCTGAGGACCGTTTCTCAAGCTGGCTGGAATCTGCTTAGGCTAAAAATAGTTTGGGTACAAACATAACGGCGGATATGGGTATGGTTGGAAATCCACTAGGTACAGATGGTTTCGAGTTCGTCGAGTATACCGCACCGACCAATGAGGGGCTCGATGCGCTGAAAACGCTCTTCAAACAGATGGGTTTTGCCGAAATAGCCAAGCATAAGCACAAGGCGGTGTGGTTGTATCGGCAGGGGGATATCAATTTTATTGTAAATGGCGAGTCACACTCGCAAGCCGAAGGATTTGCCGGAATACACGGTGCCAGTGTCAATGCGATGGCTTTTCGGGTGCAGGACTCTACCCGAGCTCTGGCGTATGCCGTAGAACAGGGGGCGACAGCCTGTGCGCCACAAGCTGGGCCGATGGAACTTAATATACCGGCAATATACGGGATAGGAGAATCCCTGATTTATCTAGTTGATCGCTATGGGGATCATGATATTTACGAGGTTGACTTTGCTTATTATCCCGATGCTATCAATGAACTGGCACAAGCCGACGCCGGTCTGAAAGAGATAGACCACCTGACCCATAATGTTAAGCAAGGGAATATGGATTTGTGGGCGAGGTTTTATGAGCGTATTGCCAATTTCCGAGAGATTCGCTATTTCGACATTAAAGGTAAGGCGACAGGTTTAGTTTCGCGAGCTATGACGGCGCCGTGTGGGAAGATCCGAATTCCGATTAATGAGTCTTGTGATGATCAGTCTCAAATTGCTGAGTTTCTCAGGCAATATAACGGTGAGGGTATTCAGCATATCGCTTTGAGCACCGATGATATTTTTGCAACGGTCGCGGCCTTGAAGTCGTCGGGGGTCACCTTTATGGATACGCCAGATACTTACTATGAAGCGATTAACCAGAGAATTCCCGGGCATAACGAAGATATCGCTTCAATGCAAAGTCATAAGATCCTTATCGATGGTGATGAGTCCGGCATTTTGCTCCAGATATTTACCGATACTGTGATTGGTCCGGTTTTTTTCGAGATTATCCAGCGCAAGGGCAACCAGGGTTTTGGGGAAGGTAATTTCCAAGCGCTGTTTGAGTCGATCGAGCTGGATCAAATTCGCCGAGGTGTGATCAAGGTTGATTAACCCGTCATATATTCCGACATCAGTGTTTTAAATGCCTGTACGTGTGCAGGCAGTGGGTCGGTCAAGTGATAGATCCCGACATTACCTCTTTGTGCCGGGGCAGAAAGTGGCAGCGGTACAATATCAAATTGTTTGAAGTAAGATGTCATGGTGCTGCTGTACGGCATGATGGCCTTGCTGGTTGCTAGAAGATCAAGGCTGGCACTCAGTGAGTGAATTTCGAATACAATCCGTTCAGATATCTGTTTGCGCTCTTTTTCCTGTTGTTTGGGCAGGGGGTTTTCCAGCAGATGTTGGTGGGTATCTTGATCCGGTGTAACCAACAGCAAAGGGTATAGCGATGTATCTTGGTGTGACTGCGTACTTAGGAGCAAAGGGTGAGTCCGATGGACAAAGAGGGCTTCTTCATCCTGAAGCAGGGGAGTAAAACTCACCTGACAGCGGCGTGATAGTCCATCGATTTCATGGCCAACAAACAGATCGATATGGCCGTGAAGCAGCATATCCATTAATTTCAGGTGATTACCAAATTCAATCTGCAACGATATCCCACCATGATCGCAGCTGTACTGCTGCACAACGTGGCGGACAAAGATCTCCCACCAGGCATCACCGGTACCCATTTTTATTTTTCTGGTCTTGCGTGCTTTGAGATCAGATAGCGTATCTAGCATGGTGTCATGACGGCGCATCATGGCCTGCATCTGCTCCTGCACCACGAGGCCATATTCGGTTAGCGTTACCCCTTTTGATTTGCGAATAAACAGCGGTACTCCGAGTGTTGATTCTAGTTTTTTCATGTTGTTGGTGAGTGTCGGCTGGCTGAGCCCCATTTGCTCGGCGGCAAGGCTGATGTTGCCGGTATCGGCAATGGTCAAAAATTGACGGTAGTGTTTGTCCATCGTAATCACGGAATATGCGTTGAATCACAAATTGTGAAAATCATAGCAAAAGTAATAGGTTGAAAGATGTGATTTCGATCGTCTAATTTTCGTTTGATATAGGTTTTATCTATGGTTGTTGACGGGCTCTGTATTTTTAAATGGTAGGTTGGCGCAATAAGATATCGGTAATCTAAATATCAAATGCCGAAGGTAATAGCATGAAGATGGCTCCGAAGTGGTGGCATGACGCCGTTGTATATCAGGTTTATCCCCGTAGTTTTTGCGATAGCAATAATGATGGGATGGGTGATCTTCGAGGGATCATTAGCAAACTTGATTACCTCAAGACGCTTGGCGTAAACGTTGTGTGGCTATCACCTGTATACAAATCGCCGATGGATGATAACGGTTACGATATTTCTGATTACCAAGACATTGCGCCTGAATTCGGCACAATGGCAGATATGGACGAACTGCTGGAGAAGGCTAAGCAGCGTGATATCCGTATCATTATGGATCTGGTTGTCAACCATACGTCTGATGAGCATCCTTGGTTCAAAGAAGCCCGCAAATCTAAGGACAACCCATACCGTGATTACTACATTTGGCGAAAACCCAACGCGGACGGCAGCGTGCCCGATGAAATGGGCTCGGTATTTGGTGGAAGCGCATGGGAGTTTGATGAGCAAACCGGCGAGTACTACTTCCATATTTTCTCGAAGCGTCAGCCAGATTTGAACTGGGAAAACCCGAAAGTTCAGGAAGAAGTTCATAAGATGATGAACTGGTGGATTGACAAGGGGATAGGTGGTTTCCGTTTGGATGTTATTGATTTGATCGGTAAGGAGATCGATAACAAGATTACGGGGAACGGACCGCGCTTGCATCCGCTGATTCAGCAGATGAACAGGGCGACGTTCGGCAACAAAGATGTGCTGACGGTTGGTGAGACATGGGATGCGACCCCGGAAATAGCCAAGCTCTACAGTAATCCTGAGCGCGAAGAATTCTCGATGGTGTTCCAGTTTGAGCACATTAGCCTGACATGGAAGAATGGTGACAAATGGACGCCTATTCCGCTTGATTTGCCTGCACTGAAGCGAGTGTTGACTAAGTGGCAGGTTGAACTGGCAGATGAAGGTTGGAACTCCCTGTTCTGGAATAACCATGACTTGCCGCGAATTGTCTCTAAGTATGGTTGTGAGGGGCAGTACCGGGTTGAGTCTGCCAAAATGCTGGCAACGACCCTGCATATGATGAAAGGTACGCCTTACGTCTATCAAGGGGAAGAGATTGGGATGACCAATGTGGCCTTTGATAGCATTGAAGATTACCGTGATATTGAAACGCTGAACTTCTACAAAGAACGTACTGCAAACGGTGTTTCTCCTGATGCGATGTTGGCAGCAGTGCATGAAAACAGCCGTGATAACGGCCGTACGCCAATGCCGTGGGATAGCTCAGATAACGGCGGCTTCTCTGCGGTGCAGCCATGGATCAGTACCAACCCGAATTACCCGCAGATCAACGTTGCTCAGGCTCTAGAAGATAAGGATTCGGTTTTCTACCATTATCAAAAACTGATCGCATTGCGCAAATCAATGCCCGTGATTGTGTACGGTGACTTCCAGCCTGTGTTTGAAGAGCATGAAAAAGTATTTGGTTACCTGCGCTGCGATGATGCCCAACGTCTGCTGGTGTTGAGTAATTTCAGTGGCGAGGCTGTAGACATTGATATGCCTGCACATTTGTGCGGTGTTGAGGTTGAGCCTGTTATTCATAACTATGAGGCTCATACTTACCTGCCGACACAGGTAACGCTGAAGCCCTATGAGTCGTTTGCGGTGTTGTTGCCAGCATAAATACGAGCCCGTTTAGTACTGAGCTCTCCATTATCTCTATAAAACCGACCATCTAGGTCGGTTTTTTTATGGCTGCTGGTTATCGGCTGCGATATGAAGCAAGCCCGCACAATAGAGCTGTAATGGCCCGGTGATCATATCTGGCATCGGTATTAATTGGGTAGGGGTGGAAGAATTTGAGGGCACTGTTGCCGCGCATTCCATGGCAAACGCAAAGCCGTGTAAATAATCGGCCAGCAAGTCCAGACCATACTTGGTTTGTTCTGCGGAAAGCGCTAGGGGGGCAATCGTTAACCCATATCTGTCGGCAAAGATGGCCGCTGGACTGCTGGCATCCATAGAAAGGAAAGTATGCAGCAAGCCCGGATAGCGGGTTAGCAGGGATAGATAGCTGGCAGAGAGGGTATGTAGTTCCTGTTGCCAATTTTCAATGGTTATTGGGGAGGTGCTGCCTGGTTGGTAAATGCTATCTACCAATGAACTGGTTATCGCCACAAGTAGGGCATTTTTGCTGCTGAAATAGTGGTAGATCGCCATTGCATCGACATCCAAGGCTGTGGCGAGCTTTCGGATGCTGGGTATTTTCCCATCGGCCAATAGCAATGATTTGGCTGTATCGATGATTCGTGCTTCACTCAGGGCTGATGTTTTGCGGCTTGGCCGACCGCGTTTTTTATCCTTGACACTCATCCTGATCTCTCATTAGACTTCAAATAAATTCTACGGTGTAGAATTTATTTTATGACAAACAAGCGGCGGGATGCAAGGCGCCAGTATAGCGGTACTGCATTTGGTCTAATTGGAGAGGAAGATGGCGAATATCGTATTTATCGCAACGAGTCTGGACGGTTATATTGCCGATAAGAATGGTGGTTTGGACTGGTTGCATGCCATACCGAACCCTGAACACGTGGATATGGGGTTTGGCCCGTTGATGGAGCGGGTTGATGCTCTGGTTATGGGGCGAAATACTTTTGAGACCGTTGCGGGTTTTGATTGTGAGTGGCCGTATACCAAGCCTGTCTTTGTCCTCAGTAATACCTTAACTCAAGTGCCTGCGGGTTATGAAGATAAAATTGAGTTGGTAAGAGGGCCTTTGCAACAGGTTGTGACAACTCTTAACCAAAGAGGGTTTGCTGAACTGTATATTGATGGTGGGATAACTATTCAGCAGTTTCTCCACGATGATTTGATAGATGAGATGATCCTGACTACGATCCCCGTACTGCTCGGGGGCGGAGCGCCGTTGTTCGGGGAGTTGGCAAAATCACAGAATTTCAAATTGGCAGGAAGCGATATTTTCCTTGATGCCATTGTACAGAGTCACTACATACGTCAGCGTTAGGAGACATTATTCAGTGCATTTATTGTGTGCGTTGCAGAAAGTCTCAAATTAAGTTCAAATTAAGTCAATATGAGCTATTGAGGTAATAACATGGCGTTATTTCAAATTAAACTTGGTTCGACTAACTAAGGAGAATCCTGATGAAAGCAAAATATTTGTTACCTCTACTTGCCGTTGTTTCATTTACCAGCTCGGCGATGACCTTGACCAGCAAAGATATTCAAGAAGGTTCCCGCATGGCGGATACCTATACGTACAATGGTTTTGGTTGCTCTGGGGATAACCAATCGCCACAACTGAGTTGGAGCGGTGCTCCCGAAGGCACTAAGAGCTTCGCAATTACGGCCTATGATCCTGATGCGCCTACAGGAAGCGGTTGGTGGCACTGGATGGCGATTGATATTCCTGCTTCGCAGCAGAGCCTAAAGCGTGGCGAGTCACCGAAGATTCCCGGCGCTACGGAGCTTCATAATGACTATGGCGTAAAAGGTTTTGGTGGCGTATGCCCACCGAAGGGCGATGGCATGCACCGTTATCAGTTTACGGTGTGGGCATTGCCTATGGCTAAATTGGATTTGCCTAAAGGGGCTTCAAATGCGCTCGTCGGTTTTATGCTGAACAGTAAAGCATTGGATAAAGCAACGCTGACAGCGACCTACGTTAACGAATAAGGTAACAGTGATAACGATGGCGAAAGTATTGGTACAGTCAGGTCAGTTTCGGGGGCTCAGTAAGCAATCTTTGCGAAATGTACTGATGCATTCGCCAACGGTTATCTGGGTTCAGAATGGGATGAAACAACTCTGGTGGCGCGAGAGTGCATTGAAGTATACCTCCGCTGAGTGGCTAATGATCCCTGCCTGTCAGTACCTTACTTTCGTTAACGTTCCGGAACAGGCCGCATTTCACTCTAAAACCCTGACTTTTTTTGAGGCGCCACCTCAAGAATGGGTACGGGAAAGTATGGCAGGTGCGGCATCGCAGGCCCAAGAACCTCGGGCAACCGTTACCGAGCAACTGGCATATTGTTTTGATATTTTGTTTGCGATGCAAGAGAAGCACTTTTCGCTCGAGACCCAGCGACAGTTCTTATATGCATTTTATGCCGAGCTAAGGCATGCCGGTATACTTCATTTACTGTTTCCTGGTGAGCCGCAGACATTGTGGGAGCGGGTGTCGCGTTATCTAAGTGCAAACCCAGGAGATGAACATAAAGTTGAGTTGGTCGCCGAGCACTTGTCCATGAGCCGTGCAACGTTGATCCGAAAACTATCGGCCGAAGGAACCAGTTTTCGAAAAGTATTGGCGGAAGTGAGGATGGGGTATGCCCTGACATTGCTCCAACAATCCCCAAACCAGTTGGATGTTGCGATGGCCTGTGGTTACCAATCAGAAGCGCGCTTTTCTGCCCGTTTTAAACAGCAATTTGGTCTTACTCCAACTCAGTACAGGAAAACGCTGTAACCGTCGGATTTTACACCGACGGCTATCCTTGGATGGCTAAGGTTGGTTCAAGGCCGTACAGCGGCGATGCAGAATGGTCATCGACAGTGCGCTTTGCATGTAACTTGTTTGTGCTTGGCGGCAATTGTGCTGAGACTCTGATGTATCACAGACAATATCCCATTTATTTCCTACCGGCAGGCGGTAGCGTGTGGGAATGGTTGAATTGTTGAACAGGAACAATAATTCATCGCCATCCTTATCGAGCCCTAGCATCAAGGCGAAGGCTTCTATACCCTGCCAATCCTCACCGGTCATATTATGGCCGTCAGAGCGTTTCCAGATCACTCGGTGACGCCCTCTGTCGTGGCCGCTAAAGGCCTTGATAAATTCGGGCATAATGGTTTGGCGTTTGTGGATCATCATACTGATCCAAGTTAGGAATTCATCCCCCTCTTTGGTTAACGCCCAGTTGGCCCAGCTGATTTCGTTGTCTTGACAGTAAGCATTGTTATTGCCCCCTTGGCTATGGGAGAGCAGATCTACTGCAAGTACATGGGGGATACCGAAACTAAACAGCAGGGTTGCCATTAAGTTACGTTTCATCCGTTCACGGCGGCAAAGTACAGCATAGTTTTCAGTCCTGCCTTCTGCTCCGTGGTTATTGGATCGGTTGTCACCATGACCGTCACGGTTGTTCTCGCCGTTGGCATAGTTGTGCTTGCGATTATAGGAGACTAAGTCCTGCAGGGTAAAACCATCATGATAGCTAATGAAGTTGACCGGGAGTTTGTCTGGCCACTTTCCGGCACTGAACAAATCTCGCGAGCCCATAATCCGGGTTGCGAACTCCTTAATGTTGTTTTCCTTGCAGAGCCAGTAACTCTTTACGGTATCGCGATATTTGTCATTGCACTCATTCCAACCCCGAGGGAAGCTGCCAAGCTGATAACCATCAGGGCCAATATCCCATGGTTCTGCGATGAGTTTCACCTCGCGTAGTACGGGGTCTTGGGCAATAGCCTTGAAGAAGGCCGCCTCAGTATTAAAGCGGTCACCATACCTGCCTAGCGTTGATGCTAAGTCAAACCGGAAACCGTCGATATGATAATGAGTAACCCAATTGCGCAGGGTGTCCAAGACAATATTTAGGCTTGGCTGGTGGACGAGATTAACCGTGTTGCCACAGCCGGTATAGTTCTTGAAATTCTTGTTGGAATCCAGTTGGTAATAGTTTTTATCCAGAGACTTGAAATGGAAATGGGGGCCGCCTTCTCCGCCCTCGGCGGTATGGTTGAAGACGATATCCATGATGACCTCTATACCGTGGCGGTGGAGTTCGCGTACCATGGTTTTTAACTCGGTTACGGCATCTTGGCTTGCATAGCGAGGTTCCGGTGCCATAAAGCACAGGCTGTTATAGCCCCAGAAGTTCACCTTATTCATCTTGAGCAGATGTGGCTCCGACATGCATGAGGTGATAGGCAATAATTGCAGGCAGTTTATCCCATGTTTTTTGAAAAACGCCACCATTGATGGCTGACACAGTCCGAGGTAACTTCCGGATAAATGGTGTGGTTGTTCAGGGTGCTGCTTGCTGAAACCTTTTACATGGGTCTCAAATACAATGGTTTCTTCGTGGCGAATACGCGGGGCGGGGATGCCTTGCCAGTCAAAGCTGTGATCGACGACGACCGATTTGGCAAATTTCCAGCTTTGCTCAGCGGTGAACGGCGGTGTGTAGTGGGCGATGGTGTCCAGTGCTTGAGCGTAGGGATCAAGAATAAGGCGTTCTTCGCCTTTGTCTTTAATATAATAGCCGTAAACTTGCCCTGCTTTAATATCTGGGACAAAAGTGTAATAGATATTTTGATAGTTGTTCTGTAGTTCAATAATATGAGGTTTATTATTTTTTTTGAATAAAACAAGTTTTAATGGCTTGTTTTCTGGGTGGTAAATAGAAAAATTACAACCCTGATCACATAATGTAGCCCCAAGCGGAAAGGGGCGGGCTAATTTAGCGAACATTCTGTACGTCTCATTGATGAATTTTATTCATTTCGAACTGTTATTAAAACGCTATTTTTCAGCGAGTCAAGGAATGATTTTTTTTGGTAAAAATTAAATATCACCAAAAAATTATATTATTTCACTATGGGGAGAAATAGGTGATAGCACTCGTGTTTTTATGCTGTATTTTGTAATTTTCTTACACTATTACGCCTATAGTCCGTGAGGCGTATCACGAAAGTTTTCTCATCCCTATTTCCTACGCCCCAATCATCCTCCTGTCTCATCCCTCAGTCGGGAGGATGTGTGAAACTGTATCTGCCCTGAATATGAGTTCCGAAAGATTGCTAGAGAGCAGTCGGCATAAAAATATAAAAAGGGACATTCCTATGAAACACAAGTTAGTACCTGTAGCAGCGGCTCTACTTACCGCGCTAACTTCATACAACGTAGCTGCTGAATCTGCCACTGATATCCTGACCGATGGTTGGGAAGTCCACGGCTACGGCTCTATGAACTTCCGTTTCAACGAAGACTTACAGTCATTTGACTCTGAGCTGGGCAAGCCTGACTACCGTACCGCAGGTACTTCAGGTAAGAGCGCCAACCAGATTGAATTTGTACTGAAGAAGCACACGGAGTTTGCAAACGGTGTGTACAGTGATTTCGTAACGCGTACCGAATATGGCAATGGCGACTCTTTCTACTACACCTCTTCCGGTGCAGAGAAGGCAAACACGAAAGCACAGCTTGAAATAAAAGAGGCATACGTTGCTCTTGGCAATCTACCTTACCTTGGCGAAGGTACTGAAATCTGGGCTGGTCGTCGCTTCTTGAACCGTGCGGCGGGTATTCTAACGGGTGAATTCTGGAAGCAATCTTCCGGTATGGGTGCGGGTTTCGAGATGAACCTAGACTCTGGCCATAAGACGGGTATCGCGATTGTCGCTGCGGATCCTGAAGCTGGATTTGCATCTGAAGATCGTCCAGTAGATGGTGAGCGTACCACAGTTTCTTCTCTAGACCTTTACTACTACGGCGTGAAAGCTCTGGGCGGCAGCTTTGATTTCGATGCTAAGCTAATGACCCGTGCCGATGAAGCGCTGGCACCCAATGATGCAGATAGCGGTTTCGGTGTGTCAGTTACTTACAACCGCGACTACTACGGCCTTGATGGTTGGTCACAAACAGCGATTGCTTACGGCGAAGGTCTAGGTACTAACCGTGGTGTGAACTTCGGTGGCTGGAGCGGTGCTTGGCTAGAAGATTCTAAGTCTTTGTTCTTCACTACTTACGGTGTGTTGAATATTAGCGATAACTGGCAGATGGGTACTGAATTGACCTACTGGGCACCAAAAGATATGGATTGGGGTCTAACTGGCAATGGTACCGATGAAGTGACTCGCTATATTTTCGCAGCTCGCCCAACATACAAGGTAAACGATAACTTCCGCTGGGAATTTACAGGCTCTTGGGCTGTTGAAGATCTAAACGGCAACCAATGGGGCCGTAAGGATAGCGCAACTGACTTCTATACCCTTGAAGCAGCGTCAGTTTTTACTGTTAATGCTGATTACTTCGGCCGTCCACAGCTTAAGCCTTACGTGACTTGGGTTGGTACTAGCGATGAAGCCGCAGCCGGTGCCATCGGTATCACGGAAGCGGGGGAGAAAGACCAGTTCGTATTCGGTGTTCATGCTGAAATTTGGTTCTAAATCGCTCTATCTCAAGGCAGCCTTCGGGCTGCCTTTTGGCTATACCCATGTTTCCATAGCGATAAATAATGAGGGAATATGGGTATAGCGATAGCTCGAATAAGCCCACAATAGGGAACGGAGAGAATATGAAAATAATTAAAACTACGCTAGCAGCACTGCTTATCGCATCTCTTGCCGGATGCGCAGCCTCCCCAGCTGAACAGGCAGTTAAAAATGTCACAATCACCCAGCCAGCGTGCTGCGAGACATTCAGTGAATTTGCATGGATTCCGATGAATGGTGACAGTATTGATTTTGCTGTTGATGAATATTCACAAGTAGGGAACTTTGCCGAGGGTAAGAGCTATTTTACCGGGTTTGTTCTGCCTGAAAACGTTGAGCGGATGCGGGTTGAACTTAAAAGTTGGATGCGGAGCACGGGGGTATTTGCACCGAAAGTGCTACTCCTTAGCCCGACATTCCAAGTTGTTGATAGTTATGAGTTGAGTGATTTTGAGGTGAAGCCTTCGGATATGCTGCGTCTGTCTAGCTATCGGAAGAGTTTTGATATGAACCAAGCGACGACGCCTTATTTAGTTGTATACTCGCCATTGGCGTACCGAGAAGGTTCTATTCAGATCCCACATCCAGAAAGAGTTCGGGCCGAAGAGCTGGGCTTGGCTCGTCCGATGGTGACGGATCCGACGATTCAGCACCAAAAGTTTGGTAGCTTGGAACTCGATCTCAAACCACTCGCTCTACGTTCGTACCGTTCTCATACAACCGTGCCTCAGAAGGCGGTATCCCAACCGGTAGAGACTGCCGAATCTGTTGAAGCTGTAGCTACAGTTCCGGCAGCCAGCATGGTGCTGAGTAATACGGCAGTACAGCAGTCGTCAGCTGTAAATAGTCCAGCAATGTTGCCGGAAACAGAAGCGTTTTATAACAATCAAATTCAGTTGGCTGTTGAGAAAAAGGATATTCAACGAGCGCTGAAATTAATGGAAGAAGCTAAGCGTGCAGGCTCTGCGACGGCAGAAAACACTTTCATTAAATTGATTCAAAAATAAGGTAGTTTGGGTATACAGGGTGGGCAGTGCCCACCCTTTTTTGTCACAGTCGTTATATGGGAAGTGGCCAGCCGATCATGATGATGGAAATAATGCAGCAGAAGAAAAAATTTGTCGTTTACCAAGTGTTTACCCGTTTGTTTGGTAATACGGAAACGAATAATAAGGCATGGGGAACGTCGCAGGAAAATGGAGTTGGTAAATTCAATGATTTTACTAATAAGGCCTTGAGTGAAATAAAAAAACTGGGTGTGACCCATATCTGGTATACAGGTGTACCTCATCATGCGCTGGTCGCTGATTATGAAGCATACGGGATCGCTAGTGATCACCCGAGTGTGATAAAAGGGCGTGCGGGCTCTCCTTACGCAGTGAAAGATTACTATAATGTCAATCCTGATTTGGCGGTTGACCCGGCTAACCGCTTGGAGGAGTTCCAGTCTCTGGTTGAGCGAAGCCATGCCAACGGGTTGAAGGTAATTATTGATATTGTGCCAAACCATGTTGCGCGGCGCTATAAAGGGGTGACTAACCCTGAGGGCGTTGTTGATTTCGGTGATGGGGATGATACGTCGGTTGCCTACCACCGCGACAATAATTTTTACTATATCCCTGGAGAGGCGTTTGAACTGCCTGATTTCGAAAATGGTTATTTGCCATTGGGCGGTGAGACGCATCCGATGATGGTTGACCCATACGTGGAATACCCGGCGAAGTGGACTGGAAACGGTTCGCGTCTGGCAAAACCCAAATTTGACGATTGGTATGAAACCGTCAAGGTAAACTATGGGATCCGACCTGATGGTAGCAAGGATTTCGCGGAACTTCCTATTGGCTATGAAGAACGCACGCATCAAGAACACTATGCGTTTTGGTTGACGCAATCGGTCCCCGATTCATGGCAGAAATTTCGCGATATTGCTTTGTATTGGCTGGCTAAAGGCGTTGATGGTTTTCGCTATGATATGGCGGAAATGGTGCCGGTTGAGTTCTGGAGTTATATGAACTCTGCTATCAAGCATGTGAATCCGGATACTTTTCTGATGGCAGAAGTGTATCAACCTCATTTGTATCGAGATTATATTCGCTTAGGCAAAATGGACTACCTCTATGACAAGGTGGATCTGTACGATACGCTCAAAGATATCATTCAGGGTAAACAGAGTACCGATGCCATTGTCGATGTCCAGGCCGGTATGCAGGATATTGAACATCATATGCTGCACTTTTTGGACAACCATGATGAGCAGCGTGTGGCGAGCCCAGAATTTGCTGGCTGTGCGGAAAAAGGCAAGCCGGCGATGGTGGTTTCAACCTTGCTAAGCACTTCGCCGACGATGGTCTATTTCGGCCAGGAAGTTGGTGAGCCTGGCGCGGAAGATGCGGGTTTTGGTAAGCCGTCAAGAACATCGATATTTGATTATATTGGCGTACCGAGCCATCAACGATGGATGAACCATGGTGCATTTGATGGTGGGCTGTTGACAGATGCTGAGCGTGATTTGCGGTCGTATTATCAGTGCCTGCTTAACTTGTCAGTGATGAGTCCCGCCGCAGCAGGGCATTATGTCGAGTTGCAGACAGCTAATCGTCAGCAAGGTAGGGGGTATGAGGGTAATTTGTTTGCGTTTGCTCGCTATAGTCAAGAGCAGCTGATGGTTGTTGTGGCAAATTTTGATCCGGATAGCAAAGAGAGTTTGCCGGTCGTCGTGCCAGAAGGCGTGATTGCCGAGTGGAAATTGGATGATGGAGAATATAGTTGTCAGGATGCACTTAATGGCAACAAAACGGTCATGTTAAAAGTTGAAGCAGGTATAGGCTGTTTGGCTTTATCTCTACCGCCTTTGGGGAGCTCGGTTGTGATTCTGGATCGCTAAGATCTCGTGACGATTATCATAGACAAAGCGCAGCCGTTGGGCTGCGCTTTGACGTATTAGGATGAAAGGGATGGCCGATGAATAAGGTAACCTTGCAGATAGTCAACGCCGATTTGTTGGAGCCACTGTTGTTCCTCTTCAGTTTCGACACACTCGGCGACAAGCTTGATCTTAGACAGTGTAGTAATCGCGCGTAAGTTTTCGATAATCGTCTGCTTTATTGGATCATTATGGCAGTCTTTAATTAGTGAACCGTCAATTTTCACTGTATCTATAGGCATATTGAGCAATTGCTTATAGGTGGAATGCCCAGCACCGAAGTCGTCAAGCGCAATTTTGAAACCGGCATGCTTCAGTCTTAGTAGGTTCTTCATCAGTGCATCGAAATCATTGATTGAGCCTGACTCTACGATTTCAATACATATTTTGTCCAATGGTACGTTGAGTTCATGCGCAATATGTAGCAGTGTATCGATAGAGAGATCTGAGCTCAGAAAATCGGGTGATAGGTTGATGGCACCATAGTCAAAGCTGTCAATCGGAAGCTGTTGAATATACTCAAACATCTTTCGGACAATGGCCTTTTCCAGCATTTCCATATGACCGAGCTTTTGGGCGCAAAAAAACATGGTCTCTGTATTGAGTGGCTTTCCTTTGACGGTAAAGCGAGACAATAACTCAAAGCAAGACGTACGATCATGAGCGAGACCTTGATAGTTTTGGCGTAAGATCTGAATATGGCTAGGATTAAAATTATCAAGTAACGTAATATAGTTAGTGTATCGGCTATGATCACAGTCAACCATAGTATGTGAATTGTTACGTTCGGCTAAACGTAAATTCATATGAATCTGGTTAATGGTCTGCTTTATTCGGTTTCCTTTCTTGCATCGGCAGAAGAAAATTTTATCGATATGAAAATTCACATGGTCGGCTTCTAATGAAGCATTAAGCATTTCTGACAGTTTATCTAATCGTCCAATTGCGCGTAAGTTGTTCTCGAGCAAAATAACCAGTGCTGCGACATCATAGAGCACATAACTTTGATCGTAGAAATTGGTCGATTTATTGATATAGCTTGCTATTTGGCGAAGGATCTTATCCCTTTTAATTAAAGGATATTTAAAGATCGGGCTAAGATCGATAGCTGCAACAACGAAATCACGACGGTGTAACGTATCGTCATCAAGCTTTTGGAATGTCCCAAAATTACTCTGATTATCAAAGTAGAGGTTTTTAGTAAATCGCTCGGTTTCTTTGCGTAGGGACACCTTGAAGTCCAGCATGATGTAGACAATCAAAGAGAACATAAAGAAGATAGTTAACTTGGTGTTTAGCAGTAATAGATCTGCTGTAACATCATTTTTAATCAGTAAGCTATATCCAATGACAATCAATAGTATTTGAGTCAATTCTGAGAAGTTAAAGGCAGCCATAATAACCAATGGCAGCAAAAACAAATAAGTCATGTAGGAATAGGTAATATTTTCCTTATTTAGTAAAACAAAGAAAATAGCCAAAACAATCAGTGATTTGTAGATAAAGTTGCTTTTTGAAATATGACTGAACTCGCGGAGAAGACTCCTTGGTTCTTTATGTTTGTTTAAGGCAATCAAGAATAAGCCAATGACAGGGGCGGTTAGCAATATACCAATAGAGTCAGTCAAAAATAGGTTGAGAGCTTGTGCGGTATTGAAGCTATGAGGGGTAAATATCGCTAAGGCAAGCGAGCAAAACCCTGGTGTGATAAACACATAGAAACTAAAAATCAATCGAGTAATGTAGTGATGGTTGCGAAGCTTTTCGATCAGCGACAATGAGATGATCAGCAAGGACGTGATCACTAGGCTATACAGGTAGCCGACCCCGTTATGAGAGGCTTTGATAAAGGTATAGTAGGTCAGCAGCCCAAGAAAGATACCAATGATTCCCGTGCGGCCATATAGGTATGTCGCAGCAATGATCACCCCTGAGGTGATCGACAAAAGTTGGACTTGTGATAGCAAGCCGTGGGAGAAATGGCTGAGGTGGAAACTAAAAAGAACCATTATATATGCAAAAAACAGATAGAATAACTTATCCAAAATCGTTTTTTGTTTAATCGATAGGAAATAGCTAATCATGCAATGGTTACCTTATCGCGTCCGCGGTGTTTAGATTCATAAAGAGCAGAGTCAGCATGCTTATAGGCATTGCTGAATGTTGTATTGGTGCTATGTATGCCACCGATTGATATTGTGACAGAAAGTCCTGCAATTTTATTTTTTGCAATGCTCTCTCGGATACATTCCGCTTTTTCTTGTAAAACTGTTGGCGTCATATTCTGGAATATAATAATAAACTCTTCGCCACCCCAGCGAATGGCTATGTCATCATTTCTAATTTGTTGATTGATGATTCGAGTTATCTGTGTAATAACCTCATCACCTTTTTTGTGTCCATAGGTATCATTCACTGTTTTAAAATGATCGATATCTATAATAAGCATTGAGAATGAACGCATTTTCTTCAGTCGTGATTCATAGTAGTCACGACGATAAAAATTAGTCATTCTATCCCGTTTGAAAGATTGATCCCGTTGTTTAGCTATTAATGACATAATAGTAATTAATACTGAAACGAAAACAGATGGGATAAAGCTTTTTTCAAGAACATCAATATAACTTATTCCGATGGTAATAGGGCTGCTATCTGAACAAGGTAATAGGCTTGTTGAGTGATAAACATTATTGCTTTGTCCGTTATTGATTGTTGTATGATGCTTTAAATTATAGCGATTGATCATATTTTTGATATGTTCTTCTTTTATATCAATCGCTAAAAGTGAGTTAAGTTTTTTATTGTTGAATACAGGATAATAGATAGTTCTTATTCTTTCTCCTGTTTCTTGTTCTGTATATGAATCTGTGATTTTTAAATTACACCCATAGAAATTTTGATAGCTCTTGCTTAATTTTTCTTTTTTAACAATTCTCGTCATAACAGAGTTGAGATCATAACTATCAAAGAAACTCTGATAGCTTGGACGTAAAGGATCATAATGGCTGTAATAAGCTGGGTTTTCAAAAACGGCAATTGTCCAAAGGCTATTAGGAATGATGTTCTTTAATTCAGATTTTAATTTGTTAATTCCTGTTGAGAGCACTTTTACATTCGTATCTTTACTCACAATGATACTGACATTGTTTCTTTTATGTAGACCTTTTGTCAGAGGTATGGTGTCTGTATTGTTGTAATATGTAGAGAATCTACGGCTTATAGAATAAAGCTGTGAATAATTACTGATTATCTCATTGTGTAGACGCTCAATATGATAAATATTAAAACCCTGGTAAAACATTGAGATAGTCAAAAGAGAAAATAGACTGACTTTAAAAAATGAGAATAATTCCCATCTTTCAAAACACTGACTTATTGTTTTTTTCATTGTTGTTATACACGGATTTCGGGAGTAGAAGTGTATAATTTTTTGTATGTTCGTCAATTAAAAAATCAAATTGTAGTGAAAAATAAGATTTCTTGATGTGCTTTTCAAAGTGCGACAAGGAATGCAGCATGTCTGGTAGGTATGTGTTTTTTCTTTTTATTTTGTTGATTGGTCAGTTTGTGTTAACCGATTGTATTGATTTGGTGTGTTATATTTGAGGTGTTGCCAACCATTAACAAGAGGGAAGTCGATTGAGTAGCGGAATGATTATGTTAGGAATGGCGGTGTTGATCGCTGTCGGAATTTTGTTGCATAAGCCGTCAAAGACGTTAGGGCTACCTTCATTATTGATTTTTATGGGTGTGGGTTTACTGTTTGGAAATGGTGAATTTGATTTTGTTTATGACAATCTTGCAGTTACATCGTTTGTAGGCACGTTGGCACTGAATATTATTGTTTTTGTTGGTGGTTTAAATACTTCATTAGCGAGTATACGCATTGCTTATAAAGAGGGGGGAATGCTCTCAACAGTGGGAGTGCTGCTGACCACTATCATTCTCGGGGTAATTTTACATTTTATTACAGACTTTAATGTACTGAGCTGCTTGTTATTTGCCGCTGTTGTATCATCAACCGATGCTGCGGCTGTATTTTCCATTCTTGAATCTAAAAAATTAAAGCTAAAAGAAAGTACTGATACAGTGCTTGAGTTTGAATCTGCGACTAACGATCCGGTCGCGCTGTTGTTGGTGGGGATCTTGACAGAGATGCTGTTAAGTTCTGAGCAGATAGTCTCTGCAAATATGATTGCAGTTGAGCTTGCACAACAAATCCTAGTCGGGTTGGTGTTTGGCTATGGCATTGGTAAGTGCTGCGTCTATCTGCTCAATCGAATCAAGCTGGAAGAATATGGCCTGATTCCCGTTTTCATATTGTCATGCTTCTTTATTGCTGCTTACGGTAGTGAATTGGCCGGAGGTAATATTCTGGTCGCGTCATATGTGGCAGGTGTGATTATTGGCAATGAGCTATTGCGCGGAAAGGAGATAAGTAAGCATTTCTTTAACAGTTTGTCTTGGCTTGCTCAGGCATTGATGTTCATTATTCTTGGATTACAGTTTTTTCCACGAGATCTTGTTGCTGACTTACAAGCTGCATTACTACCCGCGGCGGCGCTTATTGTGATTGCTCGTCCGTTAGCGGTATTCATCAGTTACTTACCATTTAGACGCACTAGCTGGCAGAAAAAAGTGTTTATTTCTAGTATTGGCCTGAAAGGTGCTACGCCGATTGTTTTTGCATTGATCCCAGCTTCTGCTGGGGTGGAAGGTGCGAATTCGATGATGCATATGGTGTTTTTCATTGTTCTGATTTCTGTGTTGGTGCAAGGGTGGGCACTTGAGCCAATGGCTAGATGGCTCAATCTTGTCGAAAAGTGATTGTTTATTTTTTTGCCACTAAATGTGGTCTGATTCACAGTGCCGATATAAAGAGGGTGGGGGCGTAGGGGGGAGGAGGATGCTCATCACTGCAGGGGGGAGGTAACGTGGTTTCAAAGTTAAAATAACAATGGAATGAAGCCATGAAACGTGTAATGAAAACTTTTGCTCTGTGCTCTTTAACTGCGGCCATGATGCTGCCTATGTCTGCGTCTGCTATGCAAGAAGGTGAGATCCTTGTATGGATTAATGGTGATAAGGGTTATGAAGGCTTGGCTGAGGTCGGTCGCCAGTTTGAGGAAGACACTGGGATCAAGGTTAATGTTCAGTACCCTGAATCGTTAGAGGCAAAATTTCAGCAAGTCGCGCCAACAGGCGGCGGCCCTGATATTATTTTTTGGGCTCATGACCGTTTTGGCGGTTATGCCAAATCTGGCTTGCTGATGGAAGTGAAGCCTTCTGATGAATTCAAAAATAAATTGGTGGATTTCTCATGGGATGCCGTTACTTATGAAGGTAAGTTGGTAGGCTACCCAATTGCGCTTGAATCACCCTCACTGATTTATAACAAAGACTTATTGCCTGAGCCTCCAAAAACATGGGAAGAGTTATATGCCATTGAGAAGCAAATGGCAGCCAAAGGCAAGAAAGCCATCATGTGGGATGTTAAGAATGCCTATTTTACATGGCCGATGATTTCAGCCAATGGTGGTTACGCCTTTAAGAAAACCCCGACAGGTTTTGATCCAAACCAAATTGGTATTAACAATGATGCGGGTGTGGCTGGCTTGACCTTCCTTGCTGATTTGGCCAAGAAAGGGGTGGTAAATCCAGATATGGATTATGCCGTATCGGAAGCCGAGTTTAATAAAGGCAACGTTGCCATGACAATCAATGGTCCGTGGTCTTGGGGCAACCTAGAAAAATCAGGTATTAACTATGGCGTTGCGGTTTTCCCAACGTTGGATGGCGGCAAGTCCAACCCATTTGTCGGGGTATTGAGTGCTGGTATTAATGCGGCCAGCCCAAATAAAGACTTGGCTGTTGAGTTTCTTGAAAACTATTTGATTACAGATAATGGTCTGAAGCAGGTAAATGACGATAAACCATTGGGCGCAGTGACGCTGAAATCTTTCCAGCAGAAGCTTGAAAAAGATAGCCGTATTGCGGCAACCATGACCAATGCTGAGAATGGCGAGATTATGCCAAATATCCCACAGATGACAGCCTATTGGTTTGCCGAAGGTGCCGCTATTGAGAATGCCCTATTGGGGCGTCAAACGGTAAAAGAAGCTCTGGATACCGCTGCGTCACAAATTCGCTAATGAATTATTAGCAGTAAATGAATAATGCGCAGTATCCAACGAGGAGCTGCGCATTGTTGTTTCTAGGTTTATCGTTATATGGATAAGACAACAATGGGTAAATGCAGTACGTCACCGTTTAAAGAAAGCCTTTATGTAAAAGGTACGTTCAATGGGTGGGGTGACGACACACCAATGGTTTATGTTGGTGAAGGCGTATATCAAGCAGTAGTGTGCCTGTCGGCTGACAGCCACAATTTCAAAATTTCTGATCAGCAGGGAACAGAAGCACTGTGTTTTGCTGCTGATAAGTACAAGGCAGTAAATTGTTACCTTGGTGAAATGCAGCGTTTAATTCCGGCGAAAGGGATCGGAAATGATTTAGTTTTTGATGCACCAGAAACAGGCTTGTACACCATAGCGTTTTCCGTGCATGGCAAGAAGTATGAATTGACAGTGACTCAAGGCGGGGATATGGATGATTGCGAGCCGACCAGATCGCCTTTTCGTGCCGATTTCAATGTGAGGGGGGGGAGCGATAAGCTGATGGGCAAAGGACGAAATGTCCTTGAGCCAGAGGTATTATTTGAAAAACTGGCCATTCGCAATACCCAGAGTGTCCCCTATGTATTTGGCGACAATATTGATGGTTATTATGATGGCCGAACTCATGCCTTTGTTGCCGCAGGAAAATATCGCCACAAGCAGGGATGGTATTTGGGCACTTATGCCTCTTTTGTTGATGGCTGTCTGAACAACAAAGAGCAGGCTAGTCACGCGGATTTGCTGCCGTATGGTGTGACGCATTCATATTGTCAGGGTGGTTCTCAGGCTACCGAAACCATGATGCTGATTTCCGGTGAGCGCAGTGGTCGCAGAAGTGCTGCAATACAGGTAACTAGCTCGACTCCGGCTGAGCTTGCGATCCTTCCACAGTTGAATTTGGCCATTGATGCTTCAACGGTTAGCTTGTTTGAATACGGTGTGGTTTATGCGTTATCATCAGAATTGCGCCAGCCGGGAACACCATCGTTTATTGCCTTGTGTGCTGACAAGCCGTTTAATTTTGAAGAGATGACCTTCACAAAACGGCCTGAGCTGAAAGATACGGTTTTTCTGAGTGGCCACCACGTTAAGCCATACTTGTGCACCAAATCCAAAGAGACCAGTTTTACGCTTTATTTGGCCTTTGCTGAGACGCAAGCCGATGCTGAGGCGCAAGCCAGGCAGTTAGTCGAGCTTGATGGGGTTATTTGCCACCAACAGCAAGTCTACAATATGCTGACCCATTCTTATTTGTGGACGTCAGATCTCGAATACAACCGCGCACTGATGTGGGCAAAGGCTGCAGGAAAGGTATTTGTTTCCCATGAGTATGGAATGGGGATTTGGGCTGGACTGCCTTGGTTTAAAGATTGTTGGGGGCGTGATTCGTTCATCGCTTTACCGGGAATTACTTTGGTCAATGGGGACTTTCATGACGCCAAGGCA
Organism: Photobacterium aquae; assembly: GCF_001029445.1. Taxonomy (GTDB): domain Bacteria; phylum Pseudomonadota; class Gammaproteobacteria; order Enterobacterales; family Vibrionaceae; genus Photobacterium; species Photobacterium aquae. The sequence goes on along the minus strand of NZ_LDOT01000007.1, from coordinate 47,671 downwards.
ATTATCGACAACTTTTCCGCCATGCAGTTGGTGGATGAATCGAGTGTGAATTATGGCCGGATCCCGAATCGTGTGACCAGCCTGACCAATATGATTTACAACACGACCGATGGTACACCGTGGATGGTTCGAGAAGTTTGGGATTATCTACGCTACAGCGGTGATATCGACTATGCTAAGGCGATTTACCCAGTTGTTCAGACGTATATCGATGGTATTGAAAAATACTATCTTGATAGTTACGGATTGATGACCCACCGCGATCCAGATACCTGGATGGATGCCAAGTTGGAAGGGCGTATTCCATGGTCTGCCCGAGGTAACAGAGCCAATGATATTCAGGCGCTTTGGTATACCAGTCTATTGGTTGCTGTTGAGTTGGCGAAGTTGAATGCAGATCCCGCGAATGCGGAACGTTATCTGAAAATGGCCGAGCAGGTGAAGCAGAGCTTTGAGCTGTTGTTCTGGGATCAAGGCCAGCAGGTATTGGCAGATCGCCTGTATGACGATGGCTGCAGGGATCTACAAAACCGTTCTAATCAATTAATGACGCTAACAGTACCGTTTGACGGCAGCCTGTTGGATCGTCAGCTGGGTGCCAAGGTAGTGAAACATGCCGTGTCCAGCTTGCTGTTCCCATGGGGAATCACATCATTGGCACAAGATGATCCGATCTTCCACCCATTCCATGCTAATCGTGAGGAATACCATAAGGATGCGGCCTATCATAATGGCACGATTTGGGGCTGGAATGCAGGGTTCACGGTGTCTAGCCTGATCCGCTACGGCTATTCAGATTTTGCTTATCAACTTACCCAAAACTTGGCCGATCAGATTTTGCATATTGGCCATCGTGGAACAATGAGCGAGAACCTCGATGCGTTCCTCAATAGTGATGGAGAGCGCACGACGTCAGGGACTTATGCTCAGGCATGGTCAGTTTCTGAATTCACCCGTAATGGCTATCAGGACTATTTGGGTTTCTCACCGCAGTTGCTTGAACGAAAGGTGACGCTATCGCCATGCATGCCGTCAGCATGGCATGAGGTGCAAGCCGAATTGCGTTTTGGTAGGAATAATCAGTTGAATCTTCAGTACCAATATCGTAATGGTAAACAGACTTATCAGTTGAGTTACCTGAAGCCTGATGACGTGGGGATTTGTGTCGTACTGACGGCAGCGAATAAGTCTAAGCACCAACTCGAACTGGCACCACAGCAACTTCCGGCGGTGGTGGTATTTGATCCCGAGGCAATTTATGCAACGGTTGACGGTGTGAAAGTACCGTTAGATTGTGTTCAGGCCAGTTTTGTTGCTGAGATTGGTGAATTGACCTTTGCCCAACCGGATTACCATCGTCAGCATGAAATGCTAGCTGGACGCCATATTCTGCAAGAGGCGATACAGTCTGCAGGCTTGGAAAGCGCAGTGGACTGAGTATTGTTTGAACCCCAATATAAAAAAACCTGCTTTGGCAGGTTTTTTTATATTTGATAATCGCGAAACTCAATATTGATTTCTAACGTTAGATAAGGTGGTTTTGTACAACCTTTAGTCTCTTGAGGTTGCTTGGGTATGACAGTCACGTGGAGAATGCAAATGTTAAAGGCCAAACTTAAATATGTTGCTTTGCTGACAGGTATATTGGTTTCTTCATCCGTACTTGCAGCGAATAGCGTGTATAACACCGAGATTCCAGCCAGCATTATGACGCCGGATAAGGTTGAAACCCACCTCGGTGTTCTGCACTTCAAAGACGGTGTACCTAGCCAGCAGACCATGGAGCGGTTGTACGATAATCTGGATACAATGCGCGCGACGGAAGTTTTCCTGAATGCGATTCCCATGGCATCGTTAGAAGCGTTACGGATCGGGCATCAGAAGATGGGGGTGAAACAGTCCCATCAGGTGATGTTGTTCGATAACTTAATGGATTCCAATCCCCTGTTTCTGACCGGCAACACGGATACGGTGTATGCATCGGCCTTTCTTGATCTTGAAAAAGATGGGCCGACAGTGGTGGAAATCCCCCCGGGGATGGGGCCGACAACGGTCAATGATGCCTTCTTTCGGTTTGTAACCGACATGGGGGTTGTAGGGCCAGATCGTGGAAAAGGCGGTAAGTATCTGATTCTTCCTCCCAACTATGAGGGGGATATACCTGAGGGATACCATGTGTCTCGGTCCACCAGCTATGTAAATTGGTTTATTGCCCGTGGATTTTTGAAAGATGGCAAGACGGATGCCGCGGTGGATGCCTATCACTCGGGGCTGAAGATTTACCCGTTAGCCAAGAAAGGCAACCCGCCAAAGATGACCTTCGTTTCCGGGAGTGGCAAGTCATTCAATACCATTCATGCCAATGACGAGCATTTTTACGATGAGATTAAGGTTGTTATTGATAAAGAGCCGGTCGAATTTATTGACCCTGAACTGCGCGGGTTAATTGCGACAATTGGTATTCAGAAAGGCAAACCGTTTGAGCCGGATGACCGGATGCAGAAGATCCTCAAAGAAGGGGCGGCGATCGGTAACGCGACTGCGCGAGCGCTGATGTTCAATCCCCGGACAGATAATGCGTATATCTGGGATGACCGTAACTGGAAAACGGCGTTCATCGGCAAAGATTATCAATGGTTAATTGATGGGGGGAACGGGGGGCGAAATTTAGATGCCAGAACATATTTCTTTTACATGGCCACGGTCAATACTCCCGCAATGGCGCTAAAAATGGTAGGTAAAGGCTCGCAATATGCCATTGTAGACAAGACGGGTGAGGGTGAGTTCTTTGAGGGCAGTAAAAATTATAGACTGACTATACCGGCAAACGTTCCTGCGAAGAACTTCTGGTCGGTGGTTGTCTACGATACGCAGACCCGGTCAGAACTCCAGACGAGCCAGCCGTTCCCAAGCAAGAATGACCAGCGTGACAAAATGATCGAAAACCCTGATGGTTCGGTTGACCTGTACTTTGGTCCTACCGCGCCTGACGGAAAGGATGCGAACTGGATCCAGACGGTACCCGAAAAAGGGTGGTTTGCCATCTTAAGGATGTATGGCCCGCTTGAACATTGGTATGACGGTAGCTGGAAGCCTAGTGATATAACAGAAGTGAAGTAAGGTCTGTCGTTAACTAAAACGAGCGATTTTGGGGATAAAGCCGGTCGATAAAAAGACCGGCTTTTGCCTATTATGGATACGGTAATTGGCTATGAATAAAATGCCGGAAGCACGTTGTCCACTAGCTCAGAAAGTTGGCAATCACCGGAATGTGCGGTAATGCCTAATTCTGAGAGTGATTGCTCTATATCCGTTTCTGTCTGGCTGAAGAATAGGGTCGGAAGGTGCCAATAACTACCTGTGATGCCTTTGCCTTGCTTGGCAAGGTAGTCACAGCAAGAGTCAAAAATGGCCTGCTGTATATCGATGGCTTGCTCTAGACTGTTAACTTTGAAGGTTAATGGTGGGAACCAGTCAAGGTTATTTCCTGCAAAGAGGCTGAGCGGTTGGGCTAGGCCGTTACCCTCGTTTTCTGAATTCTGCGGCGAGATAGCATCCACCAAAGCCTGTGCTAGTACGCTGGAGGCATCAATGACGTCGATATTTTGTGGAATCCAGCCATTTTGTTTGAAGCGTTGGCAACTCTCTGAAGTAAGAGCGAGCGGGAGTTCTGTGCACCCTAATACAACCAGCTTGCATTGCTGACGAGTGCATTCGTCGGTAATAACTTCACACAACAGACGTTCAGCCTGTTCGGTGATTTTGGCTGTCTTGATACCAAACTCCGGGTCATATATGGCGGCCATGACCTTTTTTTGGTTTTCTGGATTTGGGCTGGTGGAGGTCACGCCTTTTTCGGTCAACGCGCTTTGGTAGAGGCCCGAATGTATTAGGCTATCAACCCCCATGACAAGGACGTTGCTTGATGTTCCCTCTAGGGTGGTTGCAGTCTGCTTGAGCATGTCAACAAACGGCAGGGGGATGTCTTGCAGTAATTCTCTGAACAGAGAATGTGCACTGTTACAGGCTAACCCTAGCGAATCGACACCGAGGTGCTGCATGAGCCGAAGCGTGTAGCGGGCGGTATCAACCCGTCGTTGTTCTGGCAGATCCTCTGGTTGCCAGTGCTTGCCGACTTCTTCCGGTTTATAGGCCAGACGTGAATTGCCAAAGGCAATGAATGCTGGTGGCGTATCGTGGGTAACAGTCTGAATTTTTTTCAACAGGTCGACCATGGCTTCATTGCCTAGTCCACCAATGATCCCGATGCGTGGTGAATGGGTAGCGCCCATTGTAGTTCCTTTTTATTATGTCCTGTGGGCAGTGTATTAGTGAAATTTTATGCTTTCTTTGATTTGGATTCTGATTCCAGATGTGGATTTATACAGTAAATCGAATGGCTGAAGAGGATCACACTTTTGAATAGGAAGAGAGAGCTGTCCCCCTACCTTCATTGAGGTAGGGGGAATGAGAGAGTCATGCTGGGTACTTAGTCGTCATCCATATAGACCCTGCCTTCGAGTGAATACGGTTCACATTGATCGTAATTGTTGTTGCTTGCCCCCCTTAATCGTCGGAGTTTAGCTTCAAGAGCTTTGGCTTGCTGGAAGTCACCCTCTTGGTAAGCCATATCAATACGCTGTTCAATGTCTTCAATTCTGTCATGGCTGCTCATTGTATGATCCTCCATTTCGAGAAAGAGCCGATTAATCTACGTTACCCACGGCTGAAACGATCACCCTTTTTCAGTGTAGGAATGAAAGGTACTCGAATCCAGCTCTTGGAGGGAATCGTGCGATATGCAGGGGAAGAAGAACGCCAGCATTGCAGGAAAGCGAAGCGCCCAGGCTGATTCACTGTGGATAGCATCGGCAATGATGTGGAACTGGCAGTTAATCTTCGGGCTGTGTGAAGAAAGCTGGTTGGCAATGGCAGCGGCGTGTTTTTGATAAATATGGGGGAATATGCTTATGTTGTGGTCGCTGCTCTCTGCCGTTCCGATATCCATGTAGATGTTGACGGGGTGCTCGACGGGGGTATCGTGAATGAATTGGCGAATGGCCTGACTGGCAAACCAAAAAGCAGGTGAAAACACGCCGGCATTGGCAAAAATCGATGGATAACGCAGCAGGGCATACAGGCTGATTAGCCCGCCCATAGAGCTCCCCGCGATACTGGTATATTCCCGTTGTGGCAATGTCCGGTATTGGTTGTCGATGAAAGGCTTCAGGGTATCAACAATAAACTGGCAGTATTTCTCTCCATCGCCACCTTGAGGAATGGCACTTTGCTCCCAGTTTGTAAGCTCTGGCTCTGGGTGATAAGGCCAAGGTGAGTATTCATCCCTGCGGCCAAAGGCCCCACGTTCGCCGCTGCAGTCAACCGCAACGATAATTGCGCATGAGAATGAGGTTTCCCGCTGGAAGGCGTCAATACTCTCTCCTGCTTGCCAGCTCATACCGCTGATGCAAAGTGATGGCTCGAAAACATTTTGGCCGTCATGCATATAAATTACGGGATAGTGGTTTTGTGATTGTTCGTAGCCATCGGGTAAGTAAATACGAATAGTGCGCTTGCGGTTTAATTGGGGGATCACAAAATCATCCATGATGATCATGCGCGAAGGATCATAGTGTTTGGTGCGAGGGTCAATAGTCATGGAGGGTATCGTCGTTGCTTGAATATAAAAAAGGCGCTGAAAACAGCGCCTTTGGGAATACGAGTGTGATTTATTATACGCCTGGTTCTTGATACAGGCGGCGACACGCAGCCCCATCACGATGGAACAGGTGGCATCGATGGGCAGGGATACCCACTTTGAACTTGTCACCCGCTTCAACATCCAAAGTATCAGGACGACGGTAGATGAAATCAGCATCCATTTGATCAAGCTGCAGGTAGGTTTGAGTTTCATAACCCAGCTTTTCAACAACTTGTACCGTACCTTCAACAACGGCGTCGCCTTCTTCTGCCGAAACCAGGTGTTCGGGACGGATGCCCATTGACATGCGGTCGCCCTTGGTAACGGTTTTGCCATCAACAGGGATCCAGAAGGCATGTCCATTGGCCATTTGAACCATAACACGCTCGTCTTCAACCTGTTCGATGAACACACTCATGAAGTTCATTTTCGGTGAGCCAATGAAACCGGCAACGAAGCGGTTTTGCGGGTAGTGGTAGAGTTCAAGTGGCTTACCCACCTGCGAAACGTACCCGCCATCCAGCACCACGATTTTTTGTGCCATGGTCATTGCTTCAACCTGATCATGGGTAACGTAAATCATGGTACAGCCGAGTTGCTTGTGCAGTTTGGCAATTTCGATACGCATCTGTACACGAAGTGCCGCATCAAGGTTGGACAGCGGTTCGTCGAGCAGGAAGACATTTGGTTGGGATACCAACGTACGGCCGATGGCAACGCGTTGGCGCTGACCACCAGACAGAGCCTTAGGCTTACGGTCTAGCAAGTGGCCTAGCTGCAGGATCTCTGCCGCGTGGTCAACACGCTTCTTAATTTCGCCCTTGTCTGCTTTGGCAAGCTTCATACCAAAGGACATGTTGTCAAACAGGTTAAGGTGAGGGTAGAGTGCGTACGATTGGAATACCATGCCGACACCGCGTTCCGATGGTGGTACATCGTTCATGCGCTGCTCGCCGATATAAAGATCACCTGAGGTGATATCTTCTAGACCTGCAATACAACGTAGAAGCGTAGACTTACCACAGCCTGATGGCCCTACGAAGACCACGAATTCGCCTTCGGCAATATCGAGATCAACGTTTTTGGAAATCAGGTTCTCTCCATATGCTTTACATACATTTCGTAAAGTAACACTCGCCATCGAGCCTATTCCTCTAAGTTTGTTGTTGCCAGCAAGGCCGGATCTTATGCGTTCTGGGCCTTGTCGGTAAAGAATTCATTGTGCTGAAGATATGATGACAAAAAAACGGGTAGCAGCATCATTATTCATGATAACGAAGCTGCTACCTCGACTTAATCCGCACTATTTACTTCCCCAAGAAAAAGTACGGTGCTGTCGTCTAATAAAAGTGGCTACTGCACATAAAGCAGAATAGTAAAAAGCATCTTCAACTACCCATTGGGTATGGTGTTATTTTTGCCTAGCGACAGCGGCAAAACATCCTCCTTATGAATAAATTTGTTGGGGGGATGAGGGGGGGAGGAGTGCCCAGATCACACTTTGAAATTTGGGGGGCTGAACACACGGATTAATCCAATTACCATGTGCGCCGTATCACAACTGTGCTTCATTATTAGATCTCCGTCACTTGCACCGACGATGGAGATCACGGTTTTGAGTCTTTGTGGCTGGGGGCGTAGTCAGCAGGAGGATGCTAGATGCGTAGCCCTGGTGGAAGATACACCCTGAAAATTGCGTTGCATTACAGTCGTTACGCAAACCACATAACAATCATGAAGGATGTTAATAATGAAGAAAGTCCTCAGCACCGTCGCATTATGTACCCTAGCAGCTCTTGGTTCATTTAGTGCCCACGCGGCCATTGAAGAAGGCCAACTTACCATTTGGATTAATGGTGATAAGGGGTACAACGGTTTGGCAGAAGTGGGTAAGCAATTTGAAGCTGACACTGGCGTTAAGGTAACGGTTGCGTTCCCTGACAACCTGGCTGAGCGTTTCCCTCAGGTTGCTGCTGCTGGCGATGGCCCGGATATCGTATTTTGGGCTCACGACCGTTTTGGCGGTTATGCTAAGGCTGGCCTTCTGTCAGAAATCAACCCATCGCCTGAGATGAAAGACAAGATCATCGATTTTACGTGGGATGCGGTGAAGTATGATGGTAAGTATGTTGGCTACCCTGTTGCTGTTGAAGCACTTTCTCTGATTTATAACAAAGACCTCGTTCCAACGCCTCCAACCAACTGGGAAGACGTTGCGGCGCTGGATAAGAAACTGCAAAAAGATGGTAAGAAAGCCATCATGTGGAACCTGCGCGAACCGTTCTTCACTTGGCCGCTAATTACTGCCGATGGCGGTTATGCATTCAAGTACACCGCCAATGGCTATGATGCAAAAGATGTGGGCATCAACAATACCGGTGCCAAGCACGGTATGACTTTCATTAAGCAGCTTGTTGACCAAAAAGTGATTTCTGCTGATATGGACTACAGCATCTCTGAGTCTGAGTTCAACAAAGGCAATGTGGCAATGACAATCAATGGTCCATGGTCTTGGAGCAACATTGAAAAGTCTGGCATTAACTATGGCGTTACTCTGCTGCCTAAGCTCAATGGTAACCCATCTAAGCCTTTCGTCGGCGTGTTGACGGCTGGTATCAGTGCTGTATCTCCTAACCGTGATTTGGCAGTTGAGTTTATTGAAAACTACCTGCTGACGGATGAAGGTCTGGCGAAGGTTGATGCCGACAAGCCTCTAGGTGCTGTTGCTTTGAAATCTTACCAGCAGAAACTGGACAAGGACTCACGTATCGCGGCGACAATGAACAACGCGATGAACGGCGAGATCATGCCAAACATCCCTCAAATGACAGCATTCTGGTATGCGCAAGGTAATGCAATCCAGAACATCGTTGACGGTCGCCAGAGCGTGAATGACGCGTTGGATTCAGCCGCGAAACAAATGCTTAAATAATTAAATAAGTACACCCGAAGGGAGGGGGATGCCTCCCTTCACACTTCATTGTCTTTTTGCTAGCAAGGTGCTGAGATGCAGTCAGTTCAAGGTGCAGGGCTTTTGGAAACCGCAAAGGAAAGCCCAAAATTAAATTATCGAAAGTGGCTGAAATGGTCGCTACTCGGCATGATCGGTACTGTTAACGGTTATGCTACTGTGTTGATGTATGCACAAGGGGAAATACCTTTTGCGCTTCTTACCGTTATTCTAACAGCACTGGCTCTTTACATTTTCGGTAGTAACAAAACGTACGAGCACCGTTATATCTATCCAGGTATCGCCGGGATGCTTGTCTTCGTTATTTTCCCTCTGATTTATACTGTTGGACTGGCCTTTACTAACTACAGTGCGAATAACCAATTGTCAATTGAGCGAGCCCAGTCGGTGCTACAGCAAAGGACATTCTTGTCGGGCTCTAGCTATGGCTTTGATCTTTACAAAGTCGACAATGGCCACCAGTTGATCATTAAGGCAGATGGCGGGCTACTGGCATCAGATGTGTTCGATTTGTCCAATCCACCTTCTGATGTGGCGATGAAGTTGCATTCGGTTGGTGCAGTGAAGGGGCAAAAAGAGATCATCAAAACCATTATTGCTAACCGCAGCAACTTGAACAAGGTTGAGTTGGCCATGCCAAGCGGTGAAGAGATCCGTATGAGCGGTCTACGTAAATTTGCTGCAGAAATGCCGCTGTTTACGCTTCAGCAAGATGGCGAGTCACTGTACAACAACCGTACCCAGCAGCTTTATAAGCCAAACATGGAAATTGGTTTCTACCAGCCTGTTGATGCTGATGGCAAATTTATCGATAAGCCAATTTCTCCTGGGTTTGTTGTGGGCGTTGGCGGTAAGAACTTTGAACGTGTGATGACCGATGACGGTATCAAAGAACCTTTCTTTGGTATCTTTATCTGGACGGTTGTATTTGCTTTCTTGGCAGTATCACTGACTCTGGCTGTGGGTATGGTACTGGCCTGTATCGTGCAGTGGGAACCACTGAAGGGAAGTGGTATTTACCGAGTGCTACTTATCCTGCCTTATGCTGTACCGTCATTTATTTCCATTCTTATCTTCAAAGGTCTGTTCAACCAGAGTTTTGGTGAGATAAACATGCTGCTAGAAGGTGTATTTGGAATTAAGCCATCGTGGTTCTCAGATCCTATTATGGCCCGAGTGATGGTGGTCATTGTAAATACGTGGCTGGGCTTCCCTTATATGATGATCCTCTGCATGGGCTTGTTGAAATCCATTCCTGATGATCTGTATGAAGCCTCTGCGATTGATGGTGCCGGCCCGATTCAGAACTTCTTTACCATTACGTTACCTATGCTTGCCAAGCCACTAACGCCACTGTTGATTGCTAGCTTTGCATTTAACTTCAACAACTTCGTAATGATTCAGCTTCTAACATCCGGTGGTCCTAATATGGTCGGTACATCAGAGCCTGCAGGCTACACCGATTTGCTGGTTAGCTACACCTACCGTATTGCCTTTGAAGGCGGCGGCGGCCAGGACTTCGGTCTGGCGGGTGCGATTGCGACCATTATCTTCTTGCTGGTCGGCGGTATGGCACTGCTTAATCTTAAATTTACCAAAACAGCACTTGAGCAGGACTAAGGAGAGACGTCATGCCAATGGTTCAACCAAAATCTTTGAAGTACCGGGTTTGGGCAACGCATATCGGACTTTGCCTGTTCCTTGCGGCGACAATCTTCCCGCTACTGATGATCGTTGCTATCTCGCTACGTGAAGGTAACTTTGCCAGCGGTGAATTGATTCCTAGCAATCCGACCCTTGACCACTGGCGCCTTGCGCTAGGGTTTTCGGTCACCAACAGTGATGGCAGTGTGACACCTCCGCCATTCCCGGTGCTGCTGTGGCTTTGGAATACAGTGAAAGTTGCAGGTATTACGTCGGTTATTATCGTTGCGCTATCAACAACCAGTGCTTATGCCTTTGCCCGTTTTCGTTTTAAAGGCAAGAGCGTGATCCTGAAGGGGATGATGATTTTTCAGATGTTCCCTGCGGTACTAGGACTGGTTGCCCTATATGCATTGTTCGATCGTCTTGGCCAGTATATCCCGTTCTTAGGGCTTAATACGCACGGTGGCTTGATCTTCTCGTATATTGGCGGTATCGCGCTACATGTATGGACAATCAAAGGTTACTTCGAAACGATTGATGGATCTTTGGAAGAAGCGGCTGCGCTTGATGGCGCGACACCATGGCAGGCATTCCGTTTAGTGCTGCTGCCGCTATCTGTGCCAATCCTAGCCGTTGTCTTTATCCTGTCGTTTATCGGTGTTGTGACAGAGGTGCCTGTAGCGTCGCTGCTTCTGACGGATGTCAATAACTATACGTTGGCCGTAGGTATGCAGCAGTATCTGTACCCGCAGAACTACCTATGGGGTGATTTTGCCGCTGCCGCTGTATTGTCCGCCATTCCAATTACGACCGTATTCTTGCTGGCCCAGAAGTTTTTGGTGGGCGGCTTGACGTCTGGTGGCGTGAAGGGTTAATAATTTACGATTCCAATCAATAAGTGAAAAGCCTGCATATGCAGGCTTTTTTTGTTTTTTGTGAATTGACTTTGATATATATCATTGGGGTATATTTTAGCTAGTTAATAATATCCGTCGCTAAGTTGCATAATGTCTTTATTTATCAGTACACAAGTGTTTATTTTATTGGGTAAATTAACGAGTGTAGTCTTTACTTATATTCAAGGACTGATAAGATAATGTGTATAAAGCATCTTGAGTGTTTTATAAATAAGAAAAATATGCTTGTTCTCACTTGCAAGCATCTCCCTAGCTCTGATCTTAACGTTGGTTTGGCCGCCGATCTGTTAGGAAGTTGATGAGCTTGATTTATTGGCGTTACTGCATAGCTGGGCTTACTTTTTATTTTTATAAGTAGGTTTATTGGTAACAAAACCCGAACATTATGCTCGGGTTTTTTTATGTCATAACAAAAATAAGTTATGAGTGGCAAAGGTTATTTCAGAAAAGGAAACAGTTGCTTAATTTCTTGCGGAGTAAGAGATTCTACTCGAGCTATATTTCGTTCTGGTATCCCTTCTGGATCTGGGTAGTGCTTGAGAACTTTTTCCATGCTGGCTTCACGGATCAGGTGGAAAACAGGATACGGTGAGCGGTTGGTTAGGTTTTCTGCATCATCGGGATGTGTTCCTGCAAAGTAATAATCAGGGTGGAAGCTAGCGACCTGATATGTTCCTTCGTAACCGCATTGAATGAGCAGTGCATCCACAAGGTCGAGAAACTGGTTGTAGTCGTCAAATGCCTTGAAAAGATAGGGAGTGACAACCAGCGTTGTTTCTAGCTCTGTAACAGGCGTTTCATCGAGTTCGCGCAGTTGTCCGTAGATTTCCTCAAGCAGCGTTGCTTCGTCGTTCGATTGGCTGACGTGGATTTTGATTTGCTGGTTGCGCTGCGGTTTAGCCGCAAAAGGACAAAGGTTCAGTCCGATGACGACATCTTCGAGCCATTGCTCAGTGGCTTTAGCAGCCGTGATTGGGCAGGTTTTTGACATAGCTGACAGTTACTTATAGTTATGAATAAAAGAAGGGCCAGCATTGCTGGCCCTTAGAGTTTAGCGTATTGAAGACGGTCGCTTAAGCGGCATTGTCTTCAGAAGTCGCCGGTGCTTCTTGCTCAGGCTTATTCTCTGCTTCTGGGGCAGGGAACTGCTTCACCGGTTTGGCAACAAGCTGGCGTGTAGCATCACGTACCTCGGCCAATACTACTTCAAAGTGATCACCCAGTTGGTATTCTTTCACTTTGTCGATGTTGATAATGCCAAGGTCACCGTTGCATTCGATGCGCGTTTTGTTGTCAAGGATCAGCGGAGCCGGAATAAACGCGGCCGCACCGTTCTCAAGTAGGCGAACACGCATACCCGCACGGTTGATATCAAAGATTTCAGCCGTAAATACCGTTTCTGCTTTCACCGCATCTTTCAGCAGGCGAACGTATAGCCAGTCTGCTACGTCGCGTTCTGCCATGCGGTGGCTACGGCGATGTCCCGCAATCTCTTCGCCTACGCTGTCATCCGGCTTTTGTGAAGGCTCTTGGTCAGTGATCAGTGCTTTTAGCAAGCGGTGGTTGATCATATCGCCGTATTTACGAATCGGTGATGTCCACGTCGCGTAAACATCAAGACCCATCGCAAAGTGTGGGGCTGGTGTATTGCCGACTTCACTGTACGCCTGGAACTTACGCAGACGGTTGTCTAGGTAGGTTGAATCTAGAGAGTTCAACCAACGGCGCAAAGCACTGAAGCCTTCAAGCGTCAGCAGTTGCTCTTTCTCAAACGGCGCTTCTGCGTCTTTGAGGAAGTCCATTGCGGCATCAATTTTCTCTGGATTGAAACCGTTGTGGTAGTTGTAGACACCCAGCCCGAATTTTTCTTTCAGCGCGCGCCCCGCACAGATGTTGGCAGTGATCATTGCTTCTTCGATCATGCGGTTAGCTGTACGACGCGGATCAGTATGGATAGCGATGACATCGTTATCTTCGCTGAGTTCGAAGCGGTAGTCTGGGCGGTCTGGGAAGACGACAGCATTCTTTGAACGCCAGTCACTACGTGCATTAGCAAAGCTTTGTAGTGCTTTTACCTGTTCAAGGATAACATCGCTTGGTGTCCAATTATCGCAATGGCCATTTTCAAGTAAATCTGAAACGTTGTCGTAAGCAAGACGGCCTTGTGATTTGATCCATGCTGCGAAGAAGGTGATGTCATCGCTGATAACGCCGTTTTGATCCACGGTTACGCGGCAGCAAATAGCTGGGCGTGTTTCGTCTTCCATAAGAGAACATAGCTCATCGCTGAGTTCACGAGGAAGCATTGGAATATTACGGCCAGGTAGGTAGATCGTGAAACCACGCTGACGAGCCTCGTCATCCATCTTATCGCCAACGGCAATATAAGAGGTTGGATCGGCAATCGCGACGGTCAGCTCAAAGCTGCCATCATCGTTCACTACCGTGTACAGGGCGTCATCCATATCTTTGGTTGATTCGCCATCAATCGTAATGAAAGGCAGAGCAGTGAGATCTTGACGCTCAAGGCCTTCATCAAGCATCGACCAGTTTTCCTGCGGTGCTGGCTCTGCGTTTGGCAGATCATGACGTGCAAGCGTTACCCACCACGGTGCAATCTTATCGTTGCTGTCAGTGATTTTTTCGCGGATTTCACAGAAAAACGTTTTGTTGTCACCGACAAGAGGGTGGCGGGTCATATGAGCGACAACCCAATCGCCTTCTTTTAGCAATTCAGGATTCAGGCCTTTGACTGGGCGAGCCTTGATTGCGTCCTTTAGCTGTGGATGATCAGGCACAACATGCAGACGATCACGAATAAGTTTAACGCGACCGATAAAGCGTGTGATGAACTGCTCCAGTAGCTCTTGTGGCTCGGCAACTTCACGTTCTTTTTCGGTACGGATAACTGCCATGACACGGTCGCCGTGCATGACGTTTTTCATGTAGTTTGGTGGAATGAAGATGCTTTCTTTATTGTCCACTTCCAAGAAGCCAAAGCCACGGTCCGTTGCTTTGATGCTGCCTTCTTTCTTTGGCAGGGTTTCTTGGATCTGTTTTTTTAGCTGTGCGAGTAAAGGATTATCTTGAAACATTATGCCCGGTCTCAGGTTATTGACCCTGACACTATAAAGATTTCAGTCGCTAAAACCAAGCATCAGCAGATGATGAGATAAAAATGCGTACCTACTAGGTAATGTTGCACAGTTTGATGTGTGATACTTGTTGCACTTTGCGAAATTAGTCCCTCATGATGTGGTTATAGCTATTACTTTGATCAAAATATAGAAACTGCTCGCGAGCAAAGAGTCGGGCAATAAGATATAAGGGGAGGTATATAGCGTGAACAACATGTTTTCCTGATGGGATATCAGCGTGTTTTTTTAGCCTTTGTTTAGATGAATAAAACAAGGCTTATCTACGGGACCTGGCTAGGTAGAGAATGAACAATAAAAAAAACAGTATTCTTGAACTGTTAGTCGACAAGTTAGTTCGACAATCCAATATGGAACAATGGTGTCAAGTACTGTTGGAAACGATTCAAGAAGAATTCCACCTGCAAAAGATGACCTTGTTGATCGAGCAGCAAAATGAGACGCGCATCATAGCAAGCGGAACAGGGACGGATTTTAGATTTTACTGCCCCACATTAAGTCTTGATGAATATAAAGGGGTGCCGTTGCTCTCTCTTCGACAGGCGAGGGACGGTGGGCGGTTTATCTGTACCCCTATCAATCACTCTTATCAAAGCATGCCGTCTGAGCATCCTGAGCAATGGTATCAGTTAGTCTTGCCGATTCGGATGCATGATAGGGCTGTGGGCTATATCTGTGCCGAGACATTTGAGCTGGGTGAGCTGGAAGCTAGAAAGCAAGAAGTTGAAGACCTGCTGATGGTACTGGCTTCGGATGTTAGCGCCCGTATTTTGATGCAGGAGGTTCTCCAGCAGCATCAAAGTCGTCGTGATGTTGAGGCAGAGCTAGCACTCCGTAATGAGTCATTGAACCATTATCTCGAGCTGCTCAAGAATTTGCATACGGTGACTTTGTGCTTGGCCAAAGCTGAGACAAATGATGATTTTTATCAAACTGCTGTGAAGTTGGGTCGTGAGAAGCTCGGTATTGATCGTATGGCTGTGTTTCTGATCGATTTTGATAAAAATGAAATGCGTGGGACGTTTGGAACGGATCCAGAAGGTAACTTGGTGTGCCGCCGTTCGTTTTGCAGTGCGATTCCGGATCACCCTTTGGTCAATGAAGCCTTGAGTCGGAAAGATTATGTGGTGGTGAAAGAAGATGCGCCGCTCTATTACGGTACAGAGCAGGTTGGGACAGGGTGGAATGCAATGATTGCTATGTGGAATGGCGATTGCTGCATTGGCTGGATAGCGGCGGACAACCTGATCAACCGAAGGCCAATTACCGAACACCAGAAAGAGATTTTCAAGTTGTTTGGTGCATCTCTTGGGCAACAAATTGTGATTCGTCGTCAGTACGAAGAATTGAAACAGCTCAACCAGCAGTTGGAAGAGAGGGTCATGCGCCGCACGGAAGAACTGTTGGCATCAAACAAGGCCCTTGAGCGTGCCAACCATAAATTTGAGCGTTGGTCGATGCAAGACGGGCTGACAGGTGTGGCAAATCGGCGTTTCTTTGACCTGTCGTACAAGCGGCTTTGGCGCGCTGCAGAAGCCGACAATTCAATGCTTGGGCTGGTGATGTTAGATGTTGATCATTTCAAGGCTTTCAATGATAGCTATGGTCACCTTTATGGTGATACATGTTTGAAGAAAATTGCGGCTTTGTTCAAATCGCAAATCCAACCTTATAAAAATGCTGTTTTGTCGCGTTATGGTGGTGAAGAGTTTGTCTGTGTCGTACCTGGCATGTCGATGGAACAGCTGGTGGCTTTCGCACAGTCAATGGTTGATGGGGTGGCCGCATTGGCCATAGAACATAAGGCAAGTGATGCGGGCATAGTGACCATAAGTGCAGGGTGCTGTGTGATTCGGCCGAGCAAGGCGGCTGTAAATTCATCGCATAGGCATGAACCGGGAGAATATGAAAAATGGAGTGCTGAAATGGCACAATCAGAACATTCCTGCGTGCTGATCAAAGGTGCTGACGCTGCACTGTATCGCGCAAAAGCACAAGGGCGAGCTCAGGTAACATGCTGTGATCTGACGTTGAACCGCTTTTAGTCGTTGGCTGCCTGTTTGTTTGCATTATAATTCATAAACTAAATGTCATATTTTTCTATTTATTGGTAAAATATATTTATAAATTAGAGAGCTAGGCTAGTTGATTAAGCTATTTGTATAAATAATAAGTCCTTGAAAGTTAATTTGTGACCTCGCTCAATTTTTTCTGGCTTTTTATCAAGTAATGGCGCACAATGCGCGCCTCATATGTCGAGGCCCGTGCTTGTGGTTGCTGTTGCAGAACCTTATATAGCAGTAGGGGCCCCGTTTTTAGTTAGATTATTTATTGGGATCCCAATGCAAGAATCTGTTACAGAATTTCGCCAGCTAGAACTGGCTGACTCACTACTATCCGCACTTGACTCAATGGGCTTTGTTGCGCCGACTCCAATTCAGGCGGCGTCAATTCCTCTACTTCTAACTGGTACTGATGCGCTGGGTAAAGCTCAGACAGGTACTGGTAAGACAGCAGCATTCTCTCTACCTCTACTTAACAAACTAAACCTGAACCAGCATAAGCCTCAGGCGATCGTTATGGCGCCTACTCGTGAGCTAGCGATTCAGGTTGCGGCAGAAATCAAGAACCTAGGCCAGAATGTTAACGGTCTTAAGGTACTTGAGATCTACGGTGGTGCATCAATCGTTGATCAGATGCGCGCACTTAAGTCAGGTGCTCACATTGTTGTTGGTACTCCTGGCCGTGTTAAGGACCTTATCACTCGCGACCGTCTGCACCTTGACGAAGTACACACTTTCGTTCTTGATGAAGCTGACGAAATGCTGAAGATGGGCTTCGTTGACGATGTAACTTGGATCATGGAACAGGCTCCTGAGTCTGCTCAGCGTGTTCTTTTCTCTGCAACTATGCCTCCAATGGTTAAAGAGATCGTTGACCGTTTCCTTCGTGACCCTGCTCGCATCGACGTTGCTGGTGAAAACCGTACAGTTGCTCAGGTTGAGCAGCAGTTCTGGGTTGTTAAAGGTGTAGAGAAAGACGAAGCAATGATGCGTCTTCTTGAAACTGAAGATACTGATGCGTCTATCGTATTCGTACGTACTCGTCAGGATACTGAGCGTCTGGCTGATTGGCTATCTGCTCGTGGTTTCAAAGCTGCAGCTCTTCACGGTGATATTCCTCAGTCACTACGTGAGCGTACCGTTGATCATATCAAACGTGGCGTGATTGATATCCTAGTTGCGACAGACGTTGTTGCTCGTGGTCTTGATGTGCCACGTATTACACACGTATTTAACTACGATATCCCATTCGACGTAGAATCATACATCCACCGTATCGGTCGTACAGGTCGTGCTGGTCGTGATGGTAAGGCGATCCTACTTGTTCGTACTAACCAGATCCGCATGCTGCGTACTATCGAGCGCGTGACTAAATCTCGCATGGAAGAGATCCAACTTCCACTTCGTGATGCTGTTGCAGAAGCACGCTTGAACCGCCTAGGTCTAGAGCTTGCTGCTCAGAAAGAAGAAAGCAGCCTTGAAGCATTTGTTGAGCTGATCGAGAAGCTTCAGGAAACTATCGAAGTGGACACTCAGACTCTAGCTGCGATGCTTCTTCAGCGCCAGCAGGGCAACCGTCCGTTGTTCTACAAAGGTCCAGACCCAATGGTTGCTGCGATCGAGCGTGATAAGCAGCGTCGTGACCGTCGTCGTGATGACCGCGGTGAGCGTGGCGAACGTGGTGAGCGTCGTGAGCGTCGTACTTTCAACACTGCTGACTGGGATACATACCAGCTACAGGTTGGCCGTGAGCAAGGCGTACAGGTTAAAGATATCGTAGGCGCAATCGCTAACGAACTAGGCCTGAACAAAGATAGCATCGGTGCTATCAAGCTGGCTCCTGAGCACACTTATGTTCAGCTTCCTAAGAAGATGCCAGAAGACGTTGCTGCACAGCTTAAGAAGCTACGCATCCGTCAGAACGAAGTTAAAGCTGTTGTTGTTGAAGATGACGTACTTCGTGAGCACCGCCGTGGCGGCCGTGATGGCAACCGTGACGGTAACCGTGGTGGTTTCCGTGGCAACCGTGACGGTAATCGTGATGGTAACCGCGATGGCAACCGTGGTGGTTACCGTGGTAACCGTGACGGCAACCGCGATGGCAATCGTGATGGTAACCGTGAAGGTGGCGAGCGTCGTTTCGACCGCAACCGTGGCGGTGACAACCGTGGCACTTTCCGTGGTGAGCGTAACCACGGTGGCCCACGCCGCGATCGTAAGCCTCGTTTCGAAGATTAATTTTTCGATTGATTTAGAAAATCCAGCCTTAGGGCTGGATTTTTTTTGTCCAAAAGAAACGTAAACCGTCAATATTCATGGTATTGATAATTATTATCATGTAAGTTGTTGGTAACGTACAGTAGTATAGCGGCCATCCATAGACTGAGTTTCGGAGGCCCATAGGTGGAATCTCTTAGATTGAAGTCGCTTGGAGAAGGCTGTTGTCTATACTAGTTGCAGTTTTAAAGAAAGGACGTTCCGCAATGATTACTGATGTATCAACTTGGCTGGCTCGAGATCCTGATCCAGTTACTCGTCAGGAGCTTCAACAACTTCTTGATGATAATAATAAACAAGAGATTGAGGACCGATTCTCAACTCGGCTTGCCTTTGGTACTGCTGGGTTGAGGGGAATCGTGGGTGCGGGCCCTAACCGAATGAACAGGCTCGTGATTCAGGAAACAGCGATCGGACTGGGACGCTATTTGCTTGATACGGTCAATAGTGCGGCATCTAGGGGGGTTGTCATCGGTTATGACGGTCGCCCTGACTCACGTCAGTTTGCCCAGGATACGGCAAGCATGCTGACGGCTCTAGGCATTAACGTTTACCTAACCGCTAAGGTTGCACCAACGCCTGTCGTTGCTTTCGGGGTTCACCATTTTAATGCTGCTGCTGCAGTTGTGGTGACAGCAAGCCATAACCCACCGGCTTACAATGGCTTTAAAGTTTATTGGGGCAATGGTGCGCAAATTATCCCGCCACATGACTCGGGTATTGCAGAACAAATAGATCTTGCATCACAAGAAGTGTTGCCGGTGAATAGCCTTGAAGATGCTGAGCGCCTAGGCTTACTTACATGGCTCAATGACGATTATTTTACCGCGTATCGTAAAGCGCAGAATAACAGCCCTTATTTGGCAAACCATACAGAGCCGGCCAATATTAGCCTTGCCTATACAGCGATGCATGGTGTCGGAGCGGACATGGCAGAAACCTTGTTAGCTGATGCAGGATTTGCCCATGTCTATAGTGTGGCTGCCCAGCGTGAGCCTGATGGCCGATTCCCGACCGTTAATTTCCCTAACCCTGAAGAACCGGGGGCGATGGATATGGTTATCGCAGAAGCGTCAGCCCATGGTGCGATATTGGCTTGTGCCAATGATCCTGATGCAGACCGCTTTGCCGTTGCCGTGCGAACCGAAGACGGTGAGTACAAGATGCTGACAGGTGATCAGGTGGGAGTGTTACTCGGTCATTATTTGTTGACCCACTCGGTACCTGAGCAGCAGTTGGTTGGCACGACAATCGTGTCTTCTAGCTTGCTTGAGAAGATCGCGACGGCTTTGGAGGCTGGTTTTTATAAGACATTGACCGGATTCAAATGGCTGACCAATGTGGCCATGGAGCAACAGACCCAAGAGCAGCAGTTCCTTTTCGCTTATGAGGAAGCACTGGGCTATACCGTTGGCAACACCGTTTGGGATAAAGACGGATTGTCGGCGCTAGTTGCTTTTGCACAAATGACGGCAGAACTTGCTGCCAATGGACATACTGTCTGGGATCGACTTGAGTCCATTTACCGTGAACATGGTTATTATCTTAATGAGCAGCGTAGCATTGCGCTAGCGCCGGGGGCAGTCTCTGTTGGCGATCAGCTGCGAGCTGATCCTCCGCTATGTATTGCGGGTCGGGCTGTGGAGATGACGGAAGATTTGAAGCTGGGAGTCCGCCGCTTTGCCGATGGTCGAACTGAGGATATCGATCTGCCATCTAGTGATGTGCTGATTTATTATCTCGATGACGAGTCGCGGGTTGTTGTACGGCCTTCTGGTACGGAGCCCAAGCTGAAATGTTACTACGAGGTCGTTGAGGCTATGAGCCATGAGGATAGTATCAAACATGTACAGCAGCGCGCGCAGGAGGCAATGGCGTCGCTGATTGACAAACATCAGGCTTCACTCTAATTCTTTGTATGAAAAAAAAGCCGATGGTTAATCCATCGGCTTTTTGTTTTATTGGTTAGTCTCGGAATGTGCCGCTGCTTCGTCAGTGCCTTCATGCATCGAGGCGTATGTATGAAGCAGTTCGGTGAGTGTCTTCACCCAACCGAAAGTATCTTTAGGTGGGTTAGCTAGAATGTTGTCGACTTGTGCGCAATGGTCTTCAAGAGAAATAGCTTCTTCTAAATTGAATGACATAGCGTAAAAATGCCATAGCAGTAATCGAGACATACGCTCGATATTTTGCTCGGCATTGTCCGATTCGGCAAACATATTACGGACCTCACCCAATGCGATAGCATTCATGCGGAGCATGGCATCAAATTGTGCCGATAGCATACGCTCTTGGCTGCTGACTTCTTCCTCTTCAAAGTTGAAGAGTTCTTTCATTACGTCTTCTGGAACCATGCGGTTGACGATTCGAAGGCTGAATTCCTCCAGCTCGTGACGCGGCATCGTCATCAGGCATTCTAGTGTGTAATCTCGTTCCATAGTTTGGCTTCTCAGTGCGTGGATCTTGCAATCATTTGATGTCGTTTGGGCGCTATTGTGTAAGAAATTGAAAGTAAATACTAGTAGTGTGAGGTGACTCTGGCTTTGACAAAACCATGACAATCGGGTTATCGGCATGGGGTAATGTCTTGCGCCTTGCCGCTTTATGCTGCTATCTGCCTCGTATCGACGAGGTCCTCGCTCGCAATGCGAATGATTGATATAAGACCTACGGTGAATTATGGCCAAGCAACAGATGCCGAGTAATCAGCATGATCCTAATAACTCCGGTGCGAATCAGCAGGAAGCAGTATCCGCAGGGCAACCGACATCGGCCCAAAATAACGAAGCACCTACTTCGTCTTCCGCAAACACCTTGAAGAAGCCTAGCCGTATTGGCAAGTGGGTCAAGTACTCTTTGCTAGGCGGAACATTGCTGGCCAGTGCGGGTTTGGTCAAGATGGGATTCGATATCAACGATGAAATCTCAGCAAAGTTCGAGGGGCAGTTATGGCAGTTGCCGTCTGTTGTCTATGCGCGAGAGCTAACGCTTGAACCTGGGTCGCCTGTGCTCTATGACGATCTTGTTCAAGAGCTTGAGGTGCTTAATTACCGCAAGGTCAAATCACCCTCTAAACCCGGGGAATACAGTACCAGCCGCCTGAAGGTTGAATTTATTCGGCGTCCGTTTGATTTTCGTGACGGTGAACAACCGGCACGCCATGTGGTCGTGACTTTTGACTACGCTAAAGTACGTAAGATTAGCGACGCGGATTCTAACCGTGAACTGGGGATCTTTGCGGTAGAGCCTAAGCTACTTGGTATGCTTGAGGCACAGTCAGACGAGCAGCGGATCTATCAAGCCAAAGCGGAGATGCCCGAAGCGCTGATCGATGCCTTAATTGTTACTGAGGATCGTGATTTCTACGAACATGACGGGGTGTCGCCGACCGCGATCATTCGTGCTTTTGTTGCTAACGTCAAAGCGGGTCGTACCGTACAAGGTGGCAGTACCTTGACGCAGCAATTGGCGAAAAACCTGTTTCTAACGAGTGAGCGCAGCTTGTGGCGTAAATTCCGAGAGGCCTATATGGCTCTGATCCTTGATTATCGTTACAGTAAGGATCAGATTTTGGATGCCTACTTAAACCAAATCTACCTAGGCCAAAGTGGGCGTGATGCTGTACATGGTTTTGCCTTGGGTGCACGCTTTTATTTTGGTTTGCCTTTGTCGGAGCTGCGGACCGATCAGCTGGCTTTGCTGGTTGGTTTGGTAAAAGGCCCTTCTTACTATAATCCATGGCGTTATCCTGAGCGTGCGAAAAACCGTCGCGATCTGGTGTTGAAGTTGATGGCTGACAATGGGGTGTTGGATGAAAAGCAATACTCGGTGGCGATTAACAAGCCGTTGGATTTACAGGCGAAGGGGATCATTGCCAACAAGCAGCCTGCCTATTTTGGCCAGCTTGAGCGCGAACTGAGCGAGAAGGTAGAGGATTACAAGCCGGGGCAGGGCTTGCGTTTGTTTACCACATTGGATCCTCGATCACAGGCCATGATTGAAAAGTCGGTCAATAAAGTGATACCGACGCTAGAATCACGTGCGGGTAACGAGTTGGAAACTGCGGTGGTGATTGCTGATCGCACAACGGGTGAAATTCGTGCCATGGTGGGCGGTGCCAAACCGGGTTTCGATGGCTTTAACCGTGCTGTGGATGCTAAGCGTCAGATCGGGTCGGTGGTTAAACCTGCGGTGTATCTGTCGGCCTTGGAGATGCCGAAACGTTTTTCATTGGCAACGAGTTTGACAGATCGTCCGCTAACATTGCGGGATGATAAGGGGAAGAGTTGGTCACCGCGTAACTATGATCGAAAATTCCGTGGTGAAGTGCCGCTCTATCGGGCTTTGGCGAAATCATACAATATTCCGACGGTGAATCTGGGGATGGCCGTGGGTCTGGATAAGGTCATAGATACCATGGATCACCTTGGTATCGATAAGAATGAAATTCCGGAGTTGCCATCAATGTTGCTGGGGGCATTTACCCTGACCCCGGTTGAAGTGACGCAGATGTATCAGACAATTGCCAATGAAGGCCGCAGGAGCGATTTGACAGCATTGAGCGCGGTGGTTGATAAGGATGACAACGTACTGTATCAGAGTCTGCCTGTATCGTCTCAGCAAGTGTCTGAGCAGGCTGCCTGGCTGACAATGTACAGTTTGCAGCGCGTTGTCTCTGAGGGGACCGGGCGTTACTTGAACAATGTCTTGCCGTCTTCCCGACTTGCGGGAAAAACCGGTACATCCGACAAAGGCCGCGATAGCTGGTATGTAGGTATTGACGGCAGGGAAGTTGTTACCATCTGGATGGGGCGTGATGATAACAAGGCGGTGAAGCTGACCGGTTCTTCGGGCCCATTGCACTTGTATGCCGACTATATCCAGCACCGAGACCCAGAGCCTTTGGTGTTGCGTAAGCCTGCCCAGATCTCTGATTTTGACTATTACCAGAATAAGTACGGCGTGCTGTCGCAAAGCTGCGTTGGCCAAACACACCTACCAGCATGGGATCCCAATGGAAACCTAAAGCAGGGGTGTGCGGACAAGGTGGAAAACTTCTTCAAGCGATTGTTTACTTGGTAAAAGAGGTGGTTCCTTCTGTGTAGGAGATGGAACAAGACGAATATTGAGCGGTGAATTGCGCGAACCTAAATGGATCGCTACAATTCACCGCTTTGTTGTAGGTAAGAAGAGACAAACCGGCTATGCGTTTATTGAAATCAACTGTGCATCCTGATTTGGCGAACCTTGATGGGACGATGTTTCATCGAAAAGCGGCTCGAGGCATTATCCTAAACGGGACCGACATTCTGATGCTATACACCGAGCGCTATCATGACTACACACTGCCAGGCGGTGGTATTGATGAAGGGGAAGATGCAGTTGCCGGTTTGATTCGTGAACTGGAAGAAGAGACGGGCGCCCGTAATATTCGTGATATTGAAGAATTCGGTATGTATGAGGAATACCGTCCTTGGTATAAAACGGATTTCGACATTATGCACATGGAGTCCTACTGCTTTGTTTGTGTCATTGATCCTGAGTTGGGTGAAACTAAGCTTGAGGATTACGAGGTCAACAACGGTATGAAACCGGTGTGGATTAATATCTTCGATGCTATTGCCCACAATGAACATACAATGGCAAACAGCGAGAAAAAAGGGATGTCGATTGAACGCGAAACCTTTTTGTTAAAACGCATTGTCAGTGAATTGCTGCCTGAAACGCAGCAGTCAGTTGCATAAAATTCCTGAAAAACAGCAGCCAAGTGCTGCTGTTGTCTTTTATATTTACTTTCTCTTTGCTTTTTCCTTCCTTTCCTTTTTTGTCTCACCGTACTTGCGAACTCATTTAACTCATTCGTCGTAAGGGAGTTACTTCCAATCATGGTACTTTCAGAGTCTGTGTGAGCACAGAGGGAGTAGCAGTGGAAAATGACAGTCGGGTTAGCTGATTATTTTGTTCAGAGTGGAATTGGTATGGTTTGACAGCGATTTCGGTTGTTTAATCAATCTGTTAACTCTGATGATTTGTGATATGACAGTTGAGGAGGAATCTAATTATCATTTTTGAGCGTTTAGAGAAAAATTTTCTATAAATTCTTTTTCTGATAGGATTTTTGAGCAAAATATACTCCTGATGATGGTGTAAATTAGCAGCCATAACAATAACATGGCTACTGCTTTCTCATTTTTTCTTCTAGTAGCCAGCCCCTGCAAATTGTATAGGTTGATAGCAATGAAAAAGCACCTCTGGTCTGGATTTATCGATACTGTAAAACGCGAAGTTGTACCTGCATTAGGTTGTACCGAGCCTGTGTCTGTTGCGCTTGCCGCTGCGATAGCAACGCGCGAACTGCAATGTAAGCCTGCATATATTGATGTGCATGTTTCACCTAACCTGATGAAAAATGGTATGGGGGTAGGTGTACCGGGAACGGGTATGGTTGGTTTGCCTGTCGCTGCTGCCGTGGGTGCATTGGCTGGCGATCCCGATGCTGGACTGGAAGTGCTGAAATCTATCACCCAAGAAGATGTCGTTAGAGCCAAGCAGATGCTTGATGCCAAAGCGGTGTCGGTTGGCGTGGCACAGGTGCCCAATATCCTTTTTGCCAAGGTCACAGTAGGTGCCGGCGAGCATTCTGCTACCGTGATTATTGCTGATTCTCATACACAGGTTGTCTCTGTTTCCGTCAATGGCGAAATCCGTTTTTCTGCCGAGCTGGCAGAGAAGTCAGTGAGCGAGCCGGAGATCAACGTATTTGATGAGGCGACGGCGCAGGATATTTATGATTTCGCCTTGCATGCACCTCTTGCCGATATTGAGTTTATCTCTCAGGCCTACGAGCTGAATGAAGCCTTGTCTCAAGAAGGGCTGACAGGCAAGTATGGGTTGCAAATTGGTGCGACGTTCCAGCGCAATGTGGATCGTGGCTTGATCTCTGGTGGGTTGATGACGGATATCTTGCGTCGTACATCCGCGGCTTCAGATGCCCGAATGGATGGTGCAATGAAACCAGCGATGAGTAATTCAGGTTCGGGTAATCAGGGGATTGCCGCGACAATGCCAGTGGTCGTAGTGGCTGAACATATTAAGGCTGACCGCGAAACGGTATTACGTGCTCTGATGATGTCTCATTTAATGGCCATTTATATCAAGAGTTACCAAAACAAGCTATCTGCCCTTTGTGGTGCGACAACGGCGTCGATGGGAGCAGTAGCGGGGATGACATGGCTTCTTGGCGGCCAGTTCAATCATATCAGCAATGCAATTTGCAGTATGATTGGTGATATTACCGGTATCATCTGCGACGGCGCCAAAACAAGTTGTGCAATGAAAGTGTCTTCTTCGGCCAGTGCTGCAATTAAGGCAGCCCTGATGGCACTCGATGGTATCCGCGTTACAGGCAACGAAGGAATTGTGGCCGACGATGTGGATGCGACTATCCGTAATATGTCTGCATTGGCAAACGGTGCAATGACTCAAACGGATGTACAGATTCTTGAAATTATGGTCCAGAAGTAAGACTGAACCGCTTAGATAGTTGTTAAGCCATATTGGCGGTTAACCAGACAATGAAGGGGCACCTAGCGTGCCCTTTTTGCTATCTGAAGAAGATATACATTGCGCTAGTTAAATTGCACTTCATTAAACTGTGCGCCGGGGCTCAAAACTTTCATACTCTCCAGGTGATCCATTCGGATAGGAAGAATATCTTCACCGTGTTTTAACAGTAGCCATTCAGACTTATCGGCCCGGGCTTGTGTATCCATACAGATCCCCTGATAGACACTATGATCGATACAGGTAATAAGTACGTCATAGTGGTATACACAGGCAAGTTCAATATAGTCATAGTTTCCGCAAGGGATTGGTTGATACTCTTCTTCTTGCATTGCCGCTGTCCTTATTAAGACCTTTCTCAGAAGATATGCCCAGAGTGCCTATATTGCAAGCAACAGAGTGTGACTCGTTGCTTTATAGCAATTTTACGATGAACAACGGGTACGGTGATGGAAAAAGAAGGCCGCTGCGGATATAAACAGGCGGCCTTAGGGGGAAGGTTAAACGGCAATGCGGTTAGGTTGCAGGTATTGCTGCCATGCATTGTGATACAGCGTTTTCGATGTGGTGCGCAGTTTGTTTATTTGCGCTACTTCAAATTCGCTTAGCTCGCGGCTTTGATCGGTCGCATTTCGTTCGATCTTTTGGATTTCTTCGTAGATCGCGTGCTCATCACCATTTTTCACGGTAGAGATGGCATCGAGGTGCAACTGAATTTCAGCAATCATTTTGCTTTCCGGCAGCTCTACCAGCACTTTCAAATCACGGTAGCCAGAAGCATTCGGCTGCTTGAAGCGGTTTTTTACCGCAACAATTTGGCTCTCTTTACCAATTAGCTCGAAAGCCTGAACCAACTCGGGAATGTTATCCGCAACAATGGATGCACGTGCCAAATCTGTAATTTTTGATGCGTCTCCGTTAAGCTCGCTGGCGATTTTCGCCTCTGCACGATCTTTGGACTTAACGTCAGGCAATACCGTCGTGGTCTTAGAAATCATGCCGACTTCCTTTACCAAGGTAGCCAGCTCAAGTTGGGCCTTAGGGGCAACTTGATATAGCTGATCGATGTGCGCATATGGCTGCATAATATTAGCCTGTCGCCAGCTATTGATACTGTATAGACCGCTTAAGCTACGCTGAAAAGACTGTTTGCTTGCTTCAGCTTGCTTTGGCGATATTTCATAATCGAGCCTTGCACAATTCGATGTCGATGGTGCTGCAATAGCCGTACCACGGCTAAGCAAGAACAGGACAAAGCAAGTACGAAGTACCGATTTCAGATCCATTAAACAACTCCTAGGGGAACCTATATGTAGGCTCTCTACGTAAACGGTAATCGCATGCGTTATAAGCAGCAGTAAAAAGAGTCGTAGAGGTTGTGTTGTCTATGGCAGCAAGACTACCAGAGTTATCTGAACGCCAGATGAATTAACTGCTTATGGTCTTTAGGGGATTTGGATAATGTGCATAAATGCGATATTGAGCACGTTTGACAGTAAAATCCATTGGCTTTATTAAAAGAAGGGGAG
Organism: Photobacterium aquae; assembly: GCF_001029445.1. GTDB lineage: Bacteria > Pseudomonadota > Gammaproteobacteria > Enterobacterales > Vibrionaceae > Photobacterium > Photobacterium aquae. The sequence continues at coordinate 19,848 of NZ_LDOT01000007.1, read as the reverse complement.
CTTATGCTCCCCTAATGATTGACTGGCTAACTTGCCTGGGCGGTAAGGCCACTTGGTTGTAGGTAGTGATGCCAAGCATGCTGGTACATAGTTAGAGATGTGCTGCGGAGCTGTTTGATCCTCGCCAACTCAAACTCGTTGAGTTCACGTTCTTCTGCAATGGCCAAGCGCTCAAGTTGCTGAATTGTCTCGTAGATTTCATGTTCAGGTCCATTCTTGATCTCAGCGATGGTTTCAAGGTGAAGCTGCACTTCTGCAATGATTTGGCTATTGGTAAGTGAAATCAAAACTTTCAGGTCACGGTAGCCTGATGGTGCCGGAGATTTGAAGCGGTTTTTGGTTTCTATAATTGTCGCTTCATGGCCGAGTAATTCGAATGCGTCAATTAGCGATGGAATATCTTTAGCGATAAGGCTACCACGAGCAAGATCCGTGAGTTTATCGGCATGCCCATTGAGCTCGGTATCCACTTTGAATTTTGCCCGCTGCTTGGATTTAATCCCCGGCAAAATAGGTTTGGTGTCGGTATGTAGGCTAATTTGCGTTAGAAGCTGTTTGAGTTCAGCTTGAGCAACTTCACCTTTGCTGTAGAGGGTATCGAAATCAGCATAGGGTTGTTTGAGTTCATGGGCGGCAGCAGATGGGATGGCGTAGAGACCGCTAAGAGAGTGCTGGAATTTGTCTTTACTTCCTTGAATTGGTGAAGGATGTTCAATATCTGAATCAGTAAACTGCGGAATTGATGCATTGGCAACAGGGCCACGTCCGAGTACACATAGTAGAACAAAGCATGTTCTAAACAGTGATTTAGGGATCATTAAAACTCCTTAATCATGCCACATACAGTAGTAGCAAAATGAAGAGCACAAGCTAACAACACATTCCGCCAGCACTCTCTGACACTTAAGATATCTGGGCGAAAGGGGGAATTTCAATATGAATAAAGGCGAAAAATACCTATAAATCAGTGAGGTTGTGACCGCCTTCCCATCGTTGAGGTTTTCAATGTGAGGCCGATCACCAAGCCAATATTTTGAATTGATTATTTAATGGTAGGATATAGCAACTTGAGCCAGCTCGAGTCTATTCATCAACAAAGGAATAAAGGTTACTAATGCAACAAGATGCGTTGATCATGCTGGGAGCAGCTTGGCTTTTAATGACAGTGGTAAGCTATATGCTCTTTCATAGGGGCACAGATGCGGATAAGAAGCGTAAGTTATGGCCGTATTTCACGACGGGAAGCAATGTGGCCATTGCGAGTGTGATTGCCTATATGCAGCCTCCGATTGTATATATGGTTGGGATAGTGCTCTTTATGGTGCCGTTAACCGTGCTAACGATTCGATCCACAAAGTTCTGCCCATCTTGCGCCAGCCCTAATCGCAGCCCATTTTTCACGGCTCCGCCGAAGAAATGTAATGTGTGCCAAACGGCTTTGAAGTAAATTTTGTTGATTAGGGCGAATATAACTCGCCCTTAAGCCCTTAAGAAGAGGTGGCCCCCTACTGTCTTATGCGTATTTTTTTTCTGTTAGGGGAAGCGTGTTAAATCGAATACCTTGCCAACCGTATTTCATGAAAAGGCGAATATTTTTATGGTCGTTGCGATCAGGGTGGGGTAGCACATCTTTACGGTAATAATCACCAAAGCATGCCAGTGTTTCGGCCTCTGATAGCTGATGCAAATTGGCAAAAGCAAAAATTCGGCATGATCCTTCATTTATACCGGCAAGGTTGTGCAGGGTCTCCCTGCCTAATCCATTGCTAAAATCAGTTGCTTGGTAGTGGTAATGCTCGTTGATAATAGCCATTACCTGTTCGAAACTAACCACTTCGGGTGTGTGTTTCAATTGCTTGAGTAACGCCTCCATGGCACTTTCTCCTGTGCAAAAGTATTGACTTTGGTATGGGTAAAAAGGGGAGATATGCTCCCCCCTTTATTAATATCGCTATGTTAGGACCAGTTACTTACGAGCCTGTTGCTTGAGTTCAAAATCAAGCTCTTCAGGTGAAATAACCAAACCTTCTTCGCTTTGGTCTGGGAAAATGACTACAGCTAGTTCGTCATCTTCCAGTCCATACGTCCAGCGGCTGTGCCACTTGTTAAGTGAGATGGCTTCGGCTTTACACTCTTCCCACTCACCTGTTGCCCATAGCTCGGCGAATTCTTTATTCGGCCATACAGGTACGCCGTCTTCTTCGTCGGTATTGAGCATTACGCAGCCGTGCTCATCGGTCAAAATCCAGATTTCACGGTTAGAAACCACCTCTTTAACCAGATATTTAAAGCGCTTTTCTGCATCAAGAGCCAGAATGTCATCGATTTGTGACTGTGTTAATGGCGCGGACATAACTTGTTTTCCTGTGACACATAGTAATAGCGTCATAGCATAGAGGAAAATTAGACTTTAGTCATTGAGTTATCCCTGCCCAAGATGGGCAGGGAGGTCGATAGCGACGTTATTTGAGGGTATAGGGGATTCTGACGGTGAGCTGGAAATCAGGTGCATCGGCTGTTAAGCCCGCACTGACACCGACATTTAGCGTGGTCTCACGGTTTATGGCGTAATTGGCCCCCATTGAGATTGAATCCAACTGAAGTAGTTTGGCGTCAGGAGCGGTACTGCCATCGATTTTCGACTTTAGTATAGTCTTGTGGCTCAATCCCAAACTAAATGAAAATTTAGAATTCACGGCAAAGCCCATGCCTGCACTTAAGCCAATGGTATCCCCTAAATCAATTGTTCTGTTACTCGTGTTGTCGTTGCTATCAGTGATGGTGACATCGTCTTCTATATTCCAAATGTAGCTTAGGCTGGCATAAATAACAGCAGGATCGATAGGCATGATCATCGTGACACTCGGTTCAATACTAGGAAAGCCAGAACCAGTTGGTAGCTCTTCGAGATCGAGTTGGTCATTTGCTGAAACTTCGTAAGGTGAACTGCCGGTGGTGGTTTTAAACCTCAATCCTGCAATCCAATACGGGGCTTCTAGCATGTTGATTTGGTATTTGAATGCAGCTTCAATATCGCCGAGATCATTGTCGCTAAAGGTACGAGTTTCTGGCTCCTCGCTACCATCTCCATTGAAGTTTCGGCTAGAGATAGAATCATAGCGGTATACCCATGGTACTCGGGCCTCAACTTCTAGACGGTTTGTGATTCCGTAGCGCCCACTAAGGCCAAGGGTTAGGGTCGTACGATCCGTGTCACTAGCTTGAATTAAGCCAACCAGTAAAGATGGCAGTACGGTATAACCAATAACAGAAACGGTATTGGATGAGTTCTGGGTAAACGAAAAGCTACTGTCTAGAACAAAAGAGCCTTTGGGGGTAAGAACGCCGGGTAGGTCAGGATCAAGTAGGTCGGCGACAGTTTGTACCACCCGGGGCTTTTCATTGGCATTCGATGAATCATCAGCCGCTACTGGCCCCGCCAATAGGGTAAGCAGCGTAATCAGGCCACAGTTATAGTAACTATTCACGGTACCCTCACTTAGTCTATTTCCCAAAAAGCCATTACATAACACCGTATGAGTAATGACACAGCTTGTTTTTCTAATAAGAAAATCATAGTCGCTATGAGAATGAATGGTATTGTGAGAATATCAATCAACGTCTTAATGTTGAGAACACGTGCCCGGCTGATTAATTATTGAGATGGGGTATTAAAATTGATATTTAATGAGTGATTCTATGTTTTAAAAAATGAGACATTTACTCATTATTTGAAATGTATTTCACGGCATATTATGAGCCAGAATTATTTTTATTTTGCTGTCTTCTTTTTATTAAAAATAATACATGAATAAAACTTGCCATCGCTATAGTTAAGGTATCTCGCCGGAAACGTGCGAGTGATTATAAAAAAAGAACTCAATACATTTGGAGTAAGATCATGCGTAAAACAAATATCGCACTATTAGTAGCAGTTATCGCTTCTCCATTGGCGCTGGCAAATTCATATTACGACCCATATAACCCATACGGTTATGATGATGGAAACGATAAAACAATTACTGACTCGTATAATAAAGACATTGATAAAACGTTAACTAAGAATATTGATAAAGATTACAATGTTGAAAAAAGCTATTACTCTGATGACGATACTTTGAAAATGAAGAACGTCAATAATACCAAGAAACATGAGTATGTTGACAATAGCCATCATGATTATAGTCAAGATTGGGATATTGATTTGACTCATACTACTAACATGGCCTCATCAGATCTTGATGGTGTAGTGTCATACAGTAAAGTTTCATATGGTGCAGGTTGCTGCGAGGGTAATGGTGGTGGTTACTACGGTAAAAAAGGTGGTGGTTACGGTCCATCAGCACCATCTTCATTGCAAGTTACTCATCATAACGACATGACAGGTGCATTCTCTGGGGCATCGGGTATTAATATCGCCGGTCAGAATGCAGGTAATAATTCACTTGTTCAACAAAGTGCAAGTACCAATGCGATGTTAGCCGGTCAATAATTTATTATTACTGAGGGCTGGTCATCAGCCCTCAGGAGGATACCATGAAATATTTAACACTGGTTGCAGCTTCTTTATTCAGCGTTTGTAGTATAGCTGCCGATGAGTTGGATATTCTAGCAAGCTCGCAAACACTTTCGGATGATACTCTATCTGTGTCTCGAGGTGGTGAATATGAGTTAAAGCTCGATAATATCCATGCGAGTTCAGATATGCAAGGTGATGTTGCAAGTAACTCAGCATATAACAATACTACTGGTGATAATATAATTGATGCTGGTTCATTAAGTAACTCATCAGGTGTGTTTAATATCGTTCAAAACACAGGTAATAATGTGTTGATACAAAATGCAACCGTTGTAAATCTGACATTGAAGTGATTGTTAGTCTATCTATTGATGATAAATAATAACTGAACTTATAAATGTATAATTTATTATTATTGGATTTCGCAGGGCATAACAGTTCTTCATTCGATTTTTGCTAATTCCTCGATATAGTAAGAATTATTGATAGTAGAATTGTGAATATAATTAAAAAACAACAGTTTGGAGTAATATTATGCGTAATACAAAAGTTATGCTGTTAGCAGCAATGATTGCATCACCAATGGCATTTGCAAATGGGGGTTATGGTGGCGGTTATGGTGGTGGTTACGGCGGCTATGATGATTACGACGGTGACCTAACGATTGAAGGTAGCAAGAACAAAACAGTTAGCGTCGAAAAAGAGCTGAATTACGAGAAAAGCGTTGATTATAAGAAAGATTACTACTACGACGATGATAAATTGCTGATGAAAAATGTCGGCAATACTTATGAAAAACACAAAGAAAATAACTCAAGCTGGGATAAGTCGATTGATGTTGACATTGATAAAGAAATTAATGACTACATCGCCTCAAGTGTTATCTATGGCACTGTGATGGATACAGAAGTGACTTATGGTGGAGCATGTTGTAAAGGTAGTTCTGGTGATGTGATGGTCGATCACAGTAACACCATGGGTATGGCTTACAATTCTGCATCAGGTATCAGCATTGCTGGTCAGAACGTGGGTAATAACTCAATGGTTCAGCAAAGTACAAGTACAAACGCAGCGCTTGTTGGCTCAGGTGTATCGCCAGGTACTGGTGGTTACTAAGATAAAGGGCCGAAAGGCCCTTTCTTCTTTTCGGTGTATAGATCAGTGTTTGGGTTAATGTATCGAAAATGATAAAGCAAGTGGTCTTTGATGGCTTAACCTTGAATTAGATAGGTTAATTGTTATCTCAATAAGGCAGCAAAGCGCATGAAGATAAATATAGTGATGCTTCTTAGCCTCGTTGTTTCGGGGAATGTATTCGCTCTTGATTATTTTCCGAATCGCGGCGGGTTTAATGTTGAGGTTAAAAGCTATCAAGAGCAATTATTTGGTGATGTGTTTCGGCAGCAATATGACTTTAGTTGTGGATCTGCTGCTGTTGCTTCATTACTACAATTTCACTACGGAATAGAAGCTCATGAAAATGTTATTTTTGAATATATGTTCAAAAATGGAGACAAAGATAAAATAGAAAAACAAGGTTTTTCAATGTTGGATATGAAAAAATACCTAATATCTGTAGGGTTGGATGCAGATGGTTATAATATCCCACTTGAAAAATTTAACAAAATTCGTATACCTGCAATAACAATTGTAAATTTTGATGGATATATGCACTTTGTTGTAATTAAAGGTATGAATAGTAAGAATGTCATACTTGGTGATCCCTCTAGAGGGACGCTGACTATGCCTATTGAAGATTTTAAATCATATTATAAAGGGGCAGTATTGTTGGTAAAGAATCAGGCCAAAGTTGGCAGGAAGAGTTTTATTACCGATGATAACTATAATATATATACCCCCTCACCATCGTCAGAGGCTGTTGTTAGAGATTCACTGTCAACATTCAGTATTACTCTGCCTGGTGCGAATGAATATTAGAGGCTTGTATGAGAAAGTTCACTCGTGTATTGATCGCTTCAGCAATAAGTAGTACAGCAATAATTGCACAAGCATCTATTAATTTTATAGGTGTTGATAATTTGGGTCTGACAAGTTTGTCAGATGATGAAATGTCATCTATGCGGGGTGGTTTTGTATCTTTAGATAATAATATCATCAGTATTGGATTATCCATAAATACAGCGATTAATGGCGAAACTGTACTGTCTACCCATATTGCTGATTTTACATTCAATAATGGTATATTACAGAGCAAGGATGGAAGTAGAACCTATGATCACTCAGATCCACTTCAAGTGGTTAGTATAGGTGATAATAATATTGTCACGGGGACACCAAGTAGTGATGTTTCCGGTTATGTGGTCCAAAACTCGGCTGATAATACGCATATTAGTACGCAGACGGTATTAGATATTGAGGCGGACATCAAGAGTTTCAACCAGCAAAACTTATTTAATAACCGATTGGAGAATGCGATCTTTTTCAGTGGTTATTAAACCTGTTGCATGATAAAAATTGTTTAAATGTAACTTTTTTGTCTTTTTGAAAGCACTACATGTTATGTAGTGCTTTTTTGTTTTGTTAGAATTTTAAGTGACGATGAAAAGTTCAGTATTTATATAACTATTTTGATTTTCATAAGTCATTGATAATTATATTTATATTATATGTTTAGTTAAAATGTACTAGATTTATATAAGGTTTCTTACTGTTGATACGCTGCAAAATAGTTAAAGCTCTTCTATATTTTTAATACATCGATAATAAGTATAAATTGACAGAAGGTGACTTAGATGGTGGCTCAAAGTCAAAACAAAACAATTGACGGTCGTTTGGTTGCAATTGGTTGTAACTACGAACCTTGGATTGCGCTCTTGGAACAATCAGGTTGGAAAACCCATTGTTGTTATGATTTACGGACTGTAGATTCAATTCTCGAGGAGTATAGCCCATGTATTTGTGTTGTTGATTTAAGTAATAACGATTTTAGTTTGAATAGTATTTCTTTGCGTGCAAATAAAACCAAACAAGTTAAGTGGATCGCAATTATAAAGAAAGAGCAATTAAATACAGATGCTATTTGTCAATTTATTAATAATTTCTGTATCGATTATTTCTCTGTTCCCGTTCCGGGAAGCCATCTGTTGTCGACGATAGGGCATCAGCTTGGTATGTTGCAGATTGAAGCCAGTTCTTGGGTTGAAATAACGTCTAAGCACGATATGGGACTTTTTGGCGAATCTAAATCAATCAAGCAACTACGAGATATGGTCCGTCGGGTAGCAATGACCGAGGTCAATGTGTTTTTAACAGGGGAAAATGGAACGGGCAAAGAACTGATTGCTAAATCTGTTCATAATTTGTCTAAACGTAAGAATACCCAATTTGTTTGTGTAAACTGTGCTGCGCTGAACCGTAATGATGAGCAAATGGCATTGCTTGATGGCTCCTATCGTCAAGAGGATGGGACGCGGTTCAATGGAACCTTGATGCTCGACAATGTGGACGAATTGTCAAAAGAGCTTCAGGAAGTGTTGTTGGGGTACCTCACAGCACCAACCATGGAAGGCATTGAAGAAGAGGATATGGCGGATATACGCATCATTGCCTCTTCAAGTGCAGATCTAGAAGCTGCTGTTGCCAACGGTGATTTCAGTAAGGAGCTGTTCTACCGCTTGAATGTTTTTCATATTAAGGTTCCGACTCTGCGCGAAAGGGGATCTGACATTTTCCTTTTGGCTGAAACCTTCTTGACGAAATTTGCGCGTGAATATAGCACGATGGCATCGACATTTTCTGAGGATTCAAAACAGTTGCTGCTTCGTTATAGCTGGCCGGGTAATGTGCGTGAACTGATTAATCAGGTTAAACGAGCGGCCTTGCTAGCGGAAGGTAATGAGGTGAGGGCGGAGCACTTTGATTTGCCGAGCAAAGCGAATCTGAAACAAAGCTTGCGTAATATTAAAGATGAAGCTGAAAAGGATGTTTTGGTGGCGGTGTTGGAAACCCATCGCGGTCAAGTTGCCTCGGCGGCTAAGGATCTGGGGGTGTCACGCGCAACCATGTATCGTTTGTTGAATAAGCATAATATTGTGCCGGACGTTCGGCATTACAATAACGGTTACGCCCGTGATTAATTGAAGTGACGACGTAACGTAAAGCCCTCTATGACAGAGGGCTTTTTTTATTTGAAGCCAAGAGAGTGGTATACCTTGAAGAGCTTACTCTTGACTGAATGCCAATGGGTTATTGGCTTGTGTGGGATCAGTGTCAGGATATGAGTTTGGATTGATTGGCTGGGCCTTATTTCTCCCCCGTGAGCGAGTAACAATGATGAAGGCGCTAGATGAAAGATACGTTCTAAAGATGCTCGGTAGCGGTTGGGATGAAAGATAGGATAAGGCGGAATATAGTGCTCTTTAACTTTGACCATAAGATCTGCTACATAGATGCGATTTAGTGGCAGGTGGTAAAGTGATAAGTCTCTATCGGTATGGCCCTGGGTAAAGAGGACTTTCCAGTCAGGAAAATAGGGGAGATATTCATTGTCGTCTAGTAGAAAATCCGCCTTGAGCCACGGGGAGAACAACAGCCGCTTTGTTGGACGCTTGAGTCGTTTGGCGACCCATTTAGCTAATAGAATATCGGTTAGGAACATTAATTTACCGTCTATTCCTTGATACCAGTGTTTTTTGATACGGCACATGGCGATGCTACAGCCGGTTACTTGCCGTAATTTGGCTGCTCCCCCGGCATGATCAGGGTGCATGTGGGTAACTACCGTGAGCTTTAAATCATGTACTGGCCGTTTGAGTTGTGTCTCAATGAAGTTGCATATGGTGGGGACGTCAGCATAACAGCCGCTATCGAGAAGAAGTAGCCCGTGTTGATATTCAGCGAGATAGATTGTTTGGATATAACCTTGGATCTGGTGAAGAGCGAGCATAGCGGCAATCTCCCCAAACAGGCCGCAGCGCGGCCTGATGTATTGTCACAGGATCATCTTAGTGATGTGCATGTTCACTGTTCATTGCTGGTTGTTTATTACTATTAGGAGTGAATGTTGCTTTTTCTACTTTGACATTTACTTCTACTTCGCCGGCATGTTTGAAGGTCAATGTCAGCGGGAAGGTTTCACCTAGTTTCGGTACTTCTGCCAATTCGAAAAACATAATGTGGAAACCGCCGGGTTTGAGTGATTCTTTGCCATTGGCGGGTATTGTTATCGCAGGCACTTCGCGCATTTTCATCATGCCGTCTTGATGTATATGAGCATGTAGTTCGGTTGTTTTTGCTATTGGAGAACTAGCCGCAATCAACTCATCGTTTTTATTCGTGTGGTTTTCAATATCAAAAAAGGCGGCTGCGACGGATGATGATGGCGGTACTTGTTTGGACCACGGATGGTCAATGGTCAGTGAACCTGCATTATATTCATGTGCTGATACAGTTGCAGAAAGTAGCAATAGGCTTGAAAGAATCGACGTTTTCAGTATCTTCATGAGTTTATTCTCAATTTATATATTCTTGATGGGTATGTGTGCCAATATCAAAATGATATCAGCAATCAAGCGAAATTAAATTAATTGTTAATGGTTTGTTTGCTTGTTTGTGATAAAGATTCACTGCGTAACATCAAAAAAAAAGCCAGAGTACGACTCTGGCTTTTTGTCTGTGATGCGAAATGTTAGCTTTCAGAAGTAGCTACGCCGTGCCATTGGTAGTGGTTATTCGGTTTCTTGCTGACAATACCTTCATCCATAAAGCGCTTGAATAGCTCATCGACGTCTTCGTTGGTTACTTTCAGATATTGGGTAACAGCACGTTTGGTGCAATTAACCTTGTTTTGGCTTAGTGCATCGATAGCCTGTTCATAGAGGCTTTTAGGCTCGACAGGTTCAGGTGCTTGTTTTGTCATTGCCTGCTCATCACCGGCTGAGAACTCTTCATCAGACCCTTGGTAGTAATGAGTCAGTAACTCTGGTTCTTTCGGTTCACAATTAGCAAAGCTATCGATGGTAATCGTATTGTTGTTTTTGAATTGGTTGCGAAAACGCAGCTCTTCACCAATTAGCCCAACAAAGAAAGCCGCAAAGAAATCCAGCAAAACAGAAAGGAAAATCACCAAGCCGAGTTGGGCGGTTTGGGTCTTAATGTGCAGTGATTTAGCCAAGCTGTCGATCAGGCCGATCACAGAGCCTTGGCTGACAACCGGTAGACTGTCGCGCTCTGCTGCCAACGCCATTTGTTGTTCGCGCAGTTTGTCATTTTCTTTCTGGATACGGGTCACACCAGTAGCGATACGCTCCATTTGGATATATTTCTCAGCGGCGACGTTGTTGAGTTTGATTTGATCTTCAATCGCCTCAATTTGCATGTTGTAGTTGTTGATCTTGCTCTGCTGAACATTGACATGACTTTGCGCCTGATTCGTTGCGCTGTTGATACCGCCAACCGAACCACCAATAGAGATTGCTGCTAATACGGCATAAAAGGCAAATGCAGAAAAAGCACCGGTGTAATTGCGGCGTGCACGACGTTCGCCAAATTCGTACCAGGCAAAAAATTTGCCTAATTCGAAAATAACGGCGAGTCCGCCGAACAGGATTTGCATCATTGGGTCTTCGTCAATAGACAAAAACAGCAATAGGGAAAAAATGATAGAGGCCAGAATTGATGCGCCGGTGAAACTGTACACCGTCGCCATGGCGAAATTACCTTTCGGATAGCGGATTGGAAGATTATTGTCGTAAAGCATAGTGTGTATGTGGCCCTTCGGCGCCTGTTTGGTTTTCCTGACGCCGCCATTGGGCATCAGGATAAAATTGGGCTGCTAGAATACCGCAAAAGCCTACGTAATCCTTTATAAAATCAAGTTTATTGTTGTTTAACGTTGAAAATTTACACACGGCTTTCATTTGTGTTTAAAAAGTAGGCGTTGACCTGTGTGTTACATCATCAATGTGCTAGTCATTTAATATAATGGGGTGTTTGGGGGAGTGCGAATTATGGACTAATATTCAAACAAACGTTTAAGAATTCAGTAAAAGGCAAGGAGGCGAATATGGATAGCTTGTTGGATGGATACCCTGTGATCACAGAAATTCCCGTAGCATGGGGTGAGATGGACGCATTGCAGCATGTTAATAACGTTGTTTACTTTCGCTATTTTGAAACGGCACGGTTAGATTATTTTACCCATATTGGTTTAATGGAAGAGTTGAAGGAAAGCCGTGTTGGACCCGTTCTTAGTGGTACTCAGAGCCGTTATCGTTTGCCGGTAACCTATCCGGACACCTTACTGGTTGGAAGTCGGGTCAGCGCTGTGGATAAAGACCGTTTTACGATGGAGTACATTATTGTAAGCCGCCAGCAGCAGCAAATTACAACGTATGGGCAAGCGGATATAGTGATGTTTGATTTCAACACTCACAGCAAGGCAGAAATAAGTCACACATTACGCGGACAGATTGAGAAACTTCAGCCAGATTTGGTGTGTCAGGACACGACAGACCTGACATCGTAACTTTGCTGATTGTATCCTTATATTGTCGAGTCAGTGAGACTGGTGTAGTGAGATGTCATGATACGAATCTCAAGGGGCGATGCACATGTATATAGTGATTGAGCATGAGATAACAGATCCTGCAAGATTCTGGCGCAAGGCAGATGTTGCCATCAGCGAAGCCCCCGCTGGGATGAGATTATGTTCCACCATCGTCAATGACTACCAGAAATGCTGCCAGTGTATGTGGCAGGCTGATTCCATTGATGCTATACGAGATTACTTAGAACCCGCATTGGGGGATGTGTGCAATACCCTATATGGTGAAGTTGATCCGGACAAAGCGATTTATTAGCAGCAGCAAACACCGCGTTGCAGGAGAAAAAACTGTGTGACAAGGTGTTTTTTTATTAAAATAACGCGGTTAAATCACTAACCGAGAGCAGTTATGACTATTCACCGTATTAACCCTTGTAAGCGTTGGTCTGATATCACGGTATTTAATGGTATTGCACATTTTGTTGAAGTGGCAGATACCGATACCTCAGCGGATATCAAAGGACAGACAGAACAAATCCTTGCTCAGGCTGAAGCAAATTTGGCAAAGATTGATAGCGATAAATCGCGAATTTTGTCGGTAACTATTTATGTTACTGATTTTGCCAATTTCGATGCGTTAAATGAAATTTGGGATGCCTTCTTTCCTGAAGGTTGTGCTCCGAGCCGTGCTTGTGTTAAAGCTGAGCTAGCGGATCCTGATTATCTTGTCGAAATGGCATTTGTAGCTGCTGCTGGCGATAAATATAAGTAACAGCCCAAATATATCATATTGGGATAAATAACCTGATATATACCTAAAGAGCAACCTGTAATTGAATGGTTGCTCTTTTTGTATTTTGGGGCTTGGGTGTTTTCAATTTGTTTGTAAAGGTGTTTATATTATTAATAAGACGAAGCAAATATGCGCTTTGAGTTGCTATTGTATTACGGAAAGGAAATATAAAACCTGTTTAGTATGCATCAAAGCCTGAATACCTTTCATTTTATAAAAACGGACGTATAATTAATCATATCAATAAATATAAACATGAATTCTATACTTTTTTATAATCGTTCTCTTCAATTCAAACTTACAGGTTGTTTTTTATTCGTTGCAATATTGATTATTAGTGTGTTATCCGTAATCTCTTATAATACATTAGTGAAACGAGCTTATTCAGCATATGACTCTGAGTTACGTACGTCGGCTTATGCGGCTCAAGCTATAATTGGTGATGACTTCTTAAGCATGAATAACGACCATGCTGATGATTATGATCGTATTGTGTCGGTACTGACTGATTTTAACCAAAAAGTTGGTTTGGACTATATCTACTCAGTTTATATGAAGAATGGTCGGATTTATTATACATCTGTTAATAAATCACCGGATGAAATTGGCCGCGGAGATTATAAAAATTGGTATCATAAAGAGTACGAAATTGTACCAGCAATGATGCGTAAAGCATTTGAAACATCTCAGATTCAATATGAAGAATACCAAGGAGAATTTGGTGTTTTCAGGTCTATATTTATTCCGTTTAGGAATTCGAACGGTGAATTACACGTAATCGGTGCCGATGTTTCGATTGCTGCAATCGCTAATATGAAAAAAAGAGTTATAACTAATACTCTGATTCTTGCTGTAATTCTTCTATTAGTATCGATTATTATTGCAGCGTGGTTTAGCCGCAAGATAACTCATCCGGTATATGTGCTGAATGATACATTAACATCTTTAGCGAATGGCAATTGGGACTTAACGCGCCGTTTGAGTATTCGAAGCGGTGATGAAATTGGCATGATGGCCAAGGCATTCAATACATTCATGGCTGCCTTGCAGGTGAAGATCACAGATATCGACACAGCGGTTAATAGTGTAAACAATAATTGTACCGAACTTGAACATTTGATGGAGGAGGTGTCTGACCGTTACGACGCTCAAGCACATGATGTTCGCGCTGGTGCAACGGCTGTTGAGGAATTATCTGCCAGTTCACAGAGTGTGTCCGGGATCGTTGTGGCTGCTAGTGGAGAAATGTCACAATTTGGTGATTTGACCGAGAGTACAGTCAAAACAATTAATCTTGCACTAAACAGTATCAAAGCTGTTCAGCAAGAAGCATTAATTATGACTGATAAATTGGCGAAGTTGGATCAGCAGGCTGAGGATATTCACTCGATTGTTGAGGTGATCAAGGATATTGCAGACCAAACCAATTTGTTGGCGCTTAATGCCGCGATCGAAGCTGCTCGTGCCGGTGATCAAGGGCGGGGTTTTGCCGTTGTTGCCGACGAAGTTAGGAAGTTGTCAGAGCGAACGGCAACGGCAACAATTGAGATTGGGACAATGATTGCGTCTATCCAAACGGATACTAAAGATGCCTCAGATATGATGCATCATGCAGTGATTGGTGTAGATGAAAGCACGCGTTTTGCCGATCAGGCTAATGAGTCACTGGAAAACTTCAAGACGAACATAAGCAAAGTCAGTGATGGGATGGCTGAAATTACTCTTTTGGTGAATGAGCAGGCCAAAGCCTCTGAAGATTTAGCTTTGAATGTGACCTCTTTGAGTGAGAAGGCCGATGAAAACAAGGAATCGACCCGCTGTTCTGTCTTGGAGGTCAACCAGTTAAAAGGCAAGGCGGATCAGCTTAAAGATGTTGTGAGCCTGTTTAAATACTGAGTTGAGGGACACACCCTAGATAGTGAGCCATAATGGCTCACTATTTTTTTAGGTATCATTATGTGCTATCGAGTTAGGTGTGTTTTCGCCGTGTACATAAGGATGGTTTAGTGTTTGTTGTAGTTCGTGAAGCCCTGTTAGTGCTCTTTGAGTTTGTTTGAGCAAATTATCATTGTTGTTATTTGAGCATAATCTTATGGTTTGCCGGAAATAGTCTTGAGCCAGATCTAACTCACCGATTTCGACCATAAACTTACCATGATAATAGTAGCTTAATCCCATTTGGTATTCATTGGCATCTTCGCGAGCGGCATAGAAGTAGCATTTTGCCAAAATTAGATCACCAGCATATTGATACGATATTGCTAGAACGTGAGTCGCCCAGAATTTATTATCTTGTGATTTTGTCTTTTTAAATACCTTATTGCTAAAATATATCGCTAACCGATATAAACCGGCGATACGCAGCCAGTTAGCTAGTTTTGTTAAGTAGAACTCATAGCGGGTTTGCTTGCTAAATACCCACACAATAGGCAGCAATGTGGTTGTTAATATTATTTTCATTAACAGAAGAAGCGTTAACTGGTCTCGTTGGTAACCGATCATTTTGTTTCCTTTAACTCAATACGGTTACCATCTGGGTCAATGATGATAATGATATTGGCCCAATCATAGGTGTAATATGCTGTTTGAACCCCATGATTTTGCAAATATGCAATAGCAATATTGGCATCAGGAATATCAAATCTTAATACGGTAGGATTTTCGGTCGAGCTTTTTTCTTCAAGGCTTGCCTTACCACCGGTTTCAATTAACAGGTAACTTCCCCCAAAGTTGAATTCAGACATTCTGAACTCACCTTCAATTTTTTCAGATACAAGGCAAAGACCAAGTATTTCGGAATAGAAACGGACGCAGTGATTGTACTTTTCCGTTTTTAGAATAATGCCTGTTTGAGTAAATTCCATTTCGACTTCCGTGTAACCCGTATGAACCCATTTGAATAATGCCCAATAAACACTATCAGCACTACAAAATGGTCATTTGCTCGTTCAAAACGATGAATTAACTCGCAAAACTTTAGCGTTGGATTGGCGTGAAATGGTAAGTAATTGAGGAGAGAATCATTAATTTAGACGGTAACTTTCATTGTTAGTGAGGTACGTCATGAGCCATCAATTTACCCAATATCGAGAACTACTCAATTCGTCTATGGGTCACGCAGTGGACTATTTGGAATCGCTACCAGAGCGCCCAATCGACAAGCAGATCGGCAGTGATGAATTGCGTTCGCGTCTTGGGGGCCCGTTGCCGCAAACACCGAGTGATGCCAAGTTGGTGATCGATGAATTGGCTGAGAATATCGAACAGGGTCTGATTGGGTCAGGTGGCCCGCGTTATTTCGGATACGCGATCGGCGGTAGTTTTCCGGTTTCGCTTGCAGCTGACTGGCTGGTGAGCGCTTGGGATCAGAATGTTCCATATTATGTGTCTAGCCCGGCGACATCCGTTGCCGAGGAAACTGCCGCCGAGTGGTTACTTGAATTGCTAGGCTTGCCGCACACTGCGGGCGTAGGCTTTACATCTGGCGCCCAGGAGGCGATTTATACCGCCTTGATTACTGCCCGCAATGCATTGCTGAAACGGGCGGGTTGGGATGTCGCCAAAAAAGGACTCTATGACGCCCCACGGATCAACGTGGTGGTGAGTGACCAGATCCACTCAACGATCAAGCGAGCGTTGTGGATGATTGGCATGGGCGAGTGCGATATCAAGACTATCCCGACAGACAAGAATCTACGGATTATTCCTGATGCCATTTCGGACGTGCTTGCACAATGTGATGGCCCGACATTGGTTTGTGCTCAGGCAGGCTGTATTGATTCGGGGGCCTATGATCCGTTCGAGGAGTTGTCAGCTTGTGTCAGTCGTCACCCGAATGCCTGGCTGCATGTCGATGGCGCGATAGGCTTGTGGTCGGCGGCGAGCGAAAAGCAAAAGCCGATGCTAAAAGGAATTGAAAAAGCCGACTCATGGGATACCGATGGTCATAAGTGGTTCAACATGCCTTATGACAGTGGCGTGGTAATTGTGCGTGATGCGAGCCTGTTGGCTGAGGCGATGGGGGGCAACAGTATGGGGGCCTATTTGACAGATGCCATTGCCAAGCCGGATCGCAACGCCATTAACTTTGGTATCGCGGCGTCGCGCCGTGCCCGTGGAGTGCCGGTTTACGCGGCGATTAAGGCCCTTGGCAGGCAGGGTATAGAAGACCACCTGGATACCTGTTGTGACTTGGCTCGTCGTATGGCCGACCGTCTACGCAATGTTGACGGCATTACCATCCTAAACGATGTGGTCTCGAATCGATTCTCAGCTCAGTTCGGTAAAGGCGATGATGAGTTTCGCAATGTGCTGACGGCACGTATTGTCCATCGTTTACAGCAAGAAGGTTTTTGTTATCCGTCTACATCTGGGTACAAGGGGCTGAAAACCATGCTTTTCTCGGTGCTTAACTGCCATACCACTGTGGCTGATATTGATGCATCGGCTGAGAAGATTATCGAGGCCTATCATATTGAATTGGAAAAAATTGATGCCGCTTGCGCATCGGCGGTGATTTGAGTCGGTTGCGTACTGTTGAATAAATTGATTTCACCTGAAAAGTGAGAAGACAATGAAAGTATTGATTAAGAATGTCTCTTTGTTTGATGGGATCAGCGAGACGCTGACGGTTGATTGCTATATCGGTATTGAGGACGGCAGGATCCAGTCGATCGCTCAACAGCAGGATCCTGCTGTTGCGTACGATAAGGTGATTGATGCTACGGGTTATACGGTGATCCCCGGCCTTATTGATGCGCATACCCACATTGCCATGTCTGATACGTTTTTGGCGCTGGATAAAATGACAGCAGAGGAAGTGGCAATTCGTTCCACCGTAATCGCCAAGCAAATGCTTGAGCGCGGTTTTACCACGGTGCGCGATGTGGGTAGCAATTGCTATGGTCTCAAGCAGAGTATCGACAGTGACTTTGTGCCTGGCCCTCGCATTTACCCAAGTTATGGTGCGATTTCGCAAACTTGCGGCCATGCTGATTATCGTCAGAACCGAGCCCAGCGTTCGGTGTTCAACCAAGGGATTGAAGATTCCAGCTTTATGCGTCAGGGGCATTTGATTTTGGCGGACGGTGTGCCGGAGTGCCTTAAGCGGACGCGTGATCAAATCTTTATGGGTGCATCGCATATCAAGGTATTTGGCGGTGGTGGTGCGTCTTCGCTATTCGATCCGCTCGATACAATTCAGTACACCCGCGAGGAGTTGCGTGCGATTGTCGAGACGGTAACGAACTACGGCTCTTACGTATGTAGCCATATTCATGCCGGGCCGGCGATGAAAATTGCCATTGAGGAAGGGGTTAAGTCTCTCGAACATGCGACCTTTATGGATGATGATATTGCCCGGATGTGCTTGGACAAAGAGGTATGGGTGGTGCCGCAGTATGCGACCGCCGAGATGATCGCCCACCGTCAAATCCCGCTGGATAGCGAAATTCTTTATCAAAAGACGGAGCGGGTCGGCAAGGGGTTGCTCAAGCAGGCAGAGTTGGTAGAAAAGTATGGTCTGAAATGTGCGTTTGGTACTGATCTTATTGGAACGCCCGAGGTACATGCGCGCCAAAATGCTGAGTTTTCAGCACGCAAGAAATATTTTGGCTCGCTGCGTGGCTTGAAGCAGGCCACTTCAGATGCAGGGGAGCTGCTTAAGATGTCAGGTTTGCTCGACCCATACCCGGAAGGCGAGATTGGGGTACTACGCGAAGGGGCATACGCTGATATGCTGTTTGTGCAGGGTAACCCTGTCGAGGATCTCGATATTCTCGCCAATGCGGAGAATATAAAGGTGGTTATCAAAGGGGGGCAAGTCTATAAGGATACCCGCTTAAGCTAAGGGCCACCGAGCTAACATCATTAAAGCCAGTCAATCGACTGGCTTTTTGCTATGTCGGTTATAAAAATCGCTGGCGGTAGATTCGCGGCGGAAATCCGGTCAGTTTCTTGAATGCACGTGAAAAATGGGCGATATCCGCATAGCCCAGCTCGGTGGCGATATCAGTGAGGGAGAATTGCTTATCTTCCATCATTTGGCAGGCGGTGGTTAGCATGATGTTTTCCCTGACCTGTTTGAAGGTGGTGCCTTCGTCTGAGAGGCGTCGCTGCAATGTGCGGACACTGGTATTCATCAGTTCCGCAGCTTGTTCGATAGTGAATGATTGCTGCCCGAGATAAGGGGTCAGTGCCAGATATAAACTCTCGATAAAATTGGGCTGGTGGGGGGGCACTTGCTGAATACTGTCAAATCGTGCCGGAAGGTTGAACGGCGAGTTGAGCAGTGATTCGGAAAGTTCGACGGCGGAAAGACGGCGTTTGGCGTAAAGAACCGTTTCGGGGCAGTTAATCACCGCCGCCAGAATGCCTGCATCATCTGATTGGATGGCGATAGAGGCGGGCTGCCAGTCGCATTCACCTGCCATGCGAATAAATTCAATGAGGAATAGGATCGAGAATATTTCAGCCCATAGGAACCCGGTGGAATGGTCGTTTTGCTTGTAGCGACAGAACCAAGGCACATGATTGAAATACTCAAGGTCAATACTGGCCGAGGGTGAATCATGGCGAATAGCCGTTTTTAACTGGAAAATGGCTTCCCCTAAGGTTTGTGGGTTCGTTAGATGCCGTAGCATTTTGGGAATAAAGTAGGTTTGAATCAGGGTTCTCAGCAAATCGCCGTAGCGTTCGGGTTCAGCACGCTCGGCCATAAGCCCCAGCAGGTGTTTTACTGGTTTTTCGGGGATGAATTCATGCTTGCCGCGCAAAATATCATCAGGTAATCCGGCCGTTTTCAGGAGCGGGTAGATATCTGTTTCGAAATTCCTAAGTAACTCAATAAAGGTTGCGGCATGGACGGTTTTGATTAGCGGGATCAGTTGACCTGGTTGCATTGTCTGGCTCATCGTCGTACGGCTGTGTTTATTGCCATAGGGACAGGAATAGAAAGTATCTTGGGGATCAGCGTAGCATATATTCCTGAAGGGTGGCTGTTTCTTCAACCACAAAAAATGTATGGTCCGCCCC
>NZ_LDOT01000006.1 GCF_001029445.1 Photobacterium aquae | reverse complement strand
CCCTTAGTGCGCATTATGTATATTATGTTAAATAAGGTTTATTAAATCCAATATATCAATACATTATGCTCATCTAGTTATCCTATCGCCCACTCCTCTGGGGATTCTAGCAGTAAAAAACATGGCTATTTAACAGTATTGGTATTTACCATAAAATAGGTAATTAGCACTTATTTTTAAGTCCTGCTGCAAATGTTCAGTTTGCCTGGTTCTTCAAAATATTTACTAATTACTTATCCGTATTCATTCTGCAAGATCTGACGTTAACGACTAATGTTTGTAATCACCATTTGCCAACGCCAACTGTGATTCAAACAATATTAGTTCGAGTTCTTTTACAATGATTGGTTTGGCCAGCAACCCGTTCATACCAACTTGTTGGTACTTTTCTTGATCGGCACGCATTACGTTTGCCGTTAAAGCTATAATGGGTAATTTGATCCCATGACTACGTAAAATTTTAGTTGCTTGAATGCCATCCATTACAGGCATAGAAATATCCATAAGGATCAAATCATACCCTTTACCATCAGCGATCATCTCAACAGCCATCTGACCGTTTGGAGCTATATTGACTTGATGACCTCGCTTTTCAAGCATGAGTTTTACGACCAACTGGTTTGTTGGGCTATCTTCGGCAACTAAAATCCGTAACGGCGGCAAATGTGTTGATGCTTTAAAGCTCGGCACCTTAATCTCTCGGTTTACGGTCATGGCTTTTAATGGAAGATTGACTGTAAAGCAACTTCCTTTGCCCAATGTACTTTTCAATATGATCTTGCCACCCATCTTATTAACTAAGTGTTGGCTTATAGCGAGGCCAAGTCCCGTTCCGCCATACTTCCGGGTAATACTGCCATCAGCTTGAATGAATGGATTGAACAACATAGCCTGGGCTTCTTCAGAAATACCAATACCAGTATCAGTTACCGTGAGCTGAAGATTTTGATCTTGTTGGCTAACATAAATATCAACGCTACCGGTATCTGTAAACTTAATGGCATTACCTACCAAGTTAAATAGCACCTGCGACACCCGGTTCTTATCTCCAAACATGTACTCAGGTACATCTGGATCACTCTTTGCGTTTAGAAGGACTCCTTTTTTATTGGCTTGTTCTTGTAATTGAGTCACAACAAGATCAACACTGTCCATAATACGCATAGTGCTTTCATACAACTCGAACGATTCAGATTCGATTCGTGACAAATCCAGAATATCATTAATAATCGTCAATAATAGTTGTGCGGATTGATCCATTTGGTCGATCCAAGAAAGCTGTTGCTTCCCTAGCCCGGAATCGGCCAGTAAATCCATCAACCCCATCACGGCATTGAGTGGCGTGCGAATTTCATGGCTCATCATGGCCAAAAATTGTGATTTTGCTTTATTGGCATCTTCTGCTTGTTGTCGGGCTTTCTGCAGTTCCATCATATGTTGCTTGCGGCTGGTAATGTCTTTTGTTGTCCCTCTAAAACCAAGAAATTGACCTTGTTTGTTATAATATGGTGTGCCGCTAATGCTCATCCAACCACTACCTTCACTGGGTGGTAATTGCCACTCAATATCTTCAAATGGTTGCTCTGCACTAAATCTGGCTTTCAACCGCTCTGCAGTTTCAGGGTCATGACTGAAAATTTCCAGAATAGAGGCTGAATCTATACTGTGAGTAGACAATGATGGTGAGGATATATATGAAAAGAAATATTCAGTATCAATTTCCCAAAACCAGTCGCCAACCGTTCGTGCAAAATCTTTAAACCGTTGTTGGCTATGTGATAATTCAAGCGTCCTGGCTGTTACCAATGACTGAAGCCGTTCACGATAGTCAATATCAATTATTGCTCGCTCAAGTAACGGCCGAAAGTGTTCCAACACCCGCTTGCAGTTTGATGAGAACTTTCCTTTTTCTGAATGCAAAAAGATCAAAACCGCATCACCAGAACTGACTTTCACACCGGTTAACAGAACTGAACGACAGTACTGCATTAGGTTAGATGGTAATTCTTGAAACTCGACAACTTGCCGAGAATCAAATAACGCGATGCTTTCTCCATTTATCGAACGGGTAAAGGTATCGGCAATAGGCCAAACACTAGATTCAAAATAGCGGCAAGTAGTAACCAACTCTTTAAGCGGCGATAACTCATCTTCACGAGTTAATACTAAAGCATGTTCAAAACCAATAAATTTACTCAATACACCAAGCAAACTATTGAAAACCTGACGCTTATTATTAGCTCCAGCCATTGCGGCCATGCCAGCCAAAATCGCTTTGTTTTCTTCTTTTAGTTGCCGCTCTCTTTCTCGGCTTCGCATCAAGTCGAGTAACGTTTCTTGCAGTTTTTCCGATTCGTAGTTAGCCATCGATTAGCCTTTATGAAATAGCACTGTCGATATCATGAGGTTGCCATGAGCATTTTCACCGCCGGCAAACTGTCCTTGCTCACCAAATGTGAAGGGGCAAATAAAAGGAGCATGATGCATTGCTTGATTAACATGATGGGCAACTTGCGGCATTAAATGTTGAACCCTTAACATACAACCTGCACAGTAAATTGTTATGCCACCAATAGGTTGGATATCATCACTTTCGTCACCGTAGACATCAAATGCAGAGTCAACTACCCTGCCCGCCCGTGTTATCAAGCGCTCTTCGGTACCTTCCATGAAATACAGTTGTTCACCTTCAGTCACTTGGGAAAATAACTCTAAACCACCGCTTTCGGTAATACGTAATGGATGCGCTAATTTAAAATATGGCAGATCATGAAT
Source organism: Photobacterium aquae (assembly GCF_001029445.1). Lineage (GTDB taxonomy): Bacteria > Pseudomonadota > Gammaproteobacteria > Enterobacterales > Vibrionaceae > Photobacterium > Photobacterium aquae. The sequence continues at coordinate 359,165 of NZ_LDOT01000006.1, read as the reverse complement.
TTGACCAGCTATCCGGCCAAGCGGGTTCATACTGCTTAGCATGCTGATATTCTTTTGATCTTTTAAAGTAATCCCCATCCATTCTTCATACAGTTCTACCGCAGGTTGCCCATTTAATTCCATTACTGTTTGGCCAATAACTTTATTGGCGCATGCGCTTAACCCAGTACTGGCGTACCCTGAATGAAAGGAAATACCAAACTTAGTTGAAGGATAAAAGACACAAATCCCGACGCCTTCATGGCAAATTTGCTCATGATTAAAAATATGCCAGTTGCCTTGAATAAGATCATCAGCAGAGCTTCCTCCAATAATTGGAACCGTCACGCCTAATTGATCTTCAATCCCTTTAAGTACAGATTCTTCATCACCTGGGCTTGCATGGATAAGTATAAGTGAAGGTAATTCACCGGCTCGACTGCAATTTGTAATTGCTCTCAATAATGCATGCTGAGACATCTCATATTTAGATTTATTGGACGATACAATGGCACTCCCATAAGCGCCATCATAATCGGCCAATCCCCAAAGCCCAACACCAACCCCTGCATGATAACCGTAATCAGTCATTACTCCTTGGCAAGAACTACAACCTAAAATCTGAGTGTTTGGAAAAGCCGATAGCAATGTTTTCTGTAATACGTTTACATCATAGTGTTCTGAAAAATACACCAGAACCAAACGAGGACTCGGCAGTCGTTGCCGTAACTGCTCAATAGCTTCGTTAATTGCTGAAGCTGTGTCCTTGTTAGCAGAAAAACTCGTTGCTATATCCATAAGCAAAGTCATTATTGTGATTGATCAAACCTATACTCAATCATAGACATTTTTCTTTTTACTTTCAGTTATATCCATCATTATTTGAATTTTTAACGGTAAAGTTTTGACGAGGTTAACCGTTATACTGTAGCTGGGCTAACTATTGATTGGAGAATAAGGACGTTATGAACAAACGCGTTGTACTTATCACTGGTGGTGCGAAAGGTATTGGACGAGGTATTGCCGAATACCTATCACAAGATATGACCGTCATTGCTGTCGACATTGATGAAGATGCAGGTCACCAGTTGGTTTCTGATAACCCACTTATACGTTTTAAACCTGTTGATGTTACATCGGAACAACAACTCGAAGCATTGGTTGTTGAGATCAAGAACCAACACGGCCGACTAGATGCTGTTATCAACAATGCGGCGATTGCAGATCCCTATAATCCCCCGCTGGAAGAGATTGATATTCAACATTGGAATCGAGTTATAGCTGTTAATCTCACAGCTCCAATGCTTGTAACAAAGCTATGCCTACCTTTGCTTAAACAAAATCATGGTCGAGTGATCAATATTGCCTCAACGAGAGCGCTTCAATCAGAGCAAAATACTGAAGCATACAGTGCTTCAAAAGGAGGAATTGTAGCCTTAACCCATTCCTTGGCTGTTAGCCTCGGCCCTGAAATAACTGTGAATTGTATTTCACCCGGTTGGATAGATGTAATTGGTGAACCTTTAGCAGATTACGATCATCAGCAACATTTAGTTGGGCGGGTTGGTAAGGTTGAAGATATTGCTTCGCTCGTCGCCTACTTACTGTCAGAGCATGCGGGATTTATCACCGGGCAAAACTTTGTTGTCGATGGAGGAATGACAAAAAAAATGATTTACCAATAAAAACTAGGATCAAGATAGGGGTTTTAGTACAAACCCCTATATCTCACAATAAGTATGTATAAGGTTATATTTTAAATCACTTATTTACTTCAAAATTTGCATTAATCACTTTTTCACCCTGCGTGATTTTAACCACCCATTTCATTACATCATGGGTACAAGCCGGCACACTGAAAGTCCCTTTCCAGCCTGACTCAATACGCTCAAACACGACAGGGATCTGTCCCATATACATAGATTTCCCTTCAATAACCGCACTAGGCTTCACATCTGTGTTACCAACATGTAATACCAAAGGTGTATCTGCCTGCGCAGGCGTTGGTGACAGTGTCACATTGATGTGTGTGCTATCTTGTGTTGTACAACCCTTCGGTCCAATTTCACAGTTTATTGCCGTAATTGCGACGGACTCCGAGTTTTCATAGGTTACTGTTCTCCAAACAAATGCCGTCATTAACACCGCCATTAGGAAAATAATCTGAATTAATCTGCCTCGAGTTAGCTTTTCTGCTGCCATTTTTACTGTGCACCCCATGTTACAGAGGTCAAAGTTTTCACATAAATGTTGCTTAAGCGTAAACAATGTGTGGCTTTGACCCTGTCATTCATATTTTAAAACAAGTAGTATATGTCACTGAAAATGCCACTTTTACAACAAAATAGCAATTTAATTGCTGAACTGGTCAATAACCACTGCAGTAATTGGTGAAGCTTTGGGTGGCATTGCGACAACTTGTTGTTCGCACAAGGAAAGAAAGTGTAGTTAACAAAAAATTGGAAGCATGCAACATGAGCCAAGTAAAGCAGCTTGAACATAACTACAACTATACGGTCGTTCGCCAGTTCACCTTAGCCACCATACTTTGGGGAATTGTTGGAATGGGCGTTGGTGTATTGATTGCCGCTCAACTGGTGTGGCCGGCACTTAACTTCGATGTACCGTGGTTGACGTATAGCCGTTTGCGTCCCCTGCATACTAATGCAGTCATTTTCGCATTCGGAACTAGTGCGCTATTTGCAACATCTTATTACGTTGTTCAGCGAACGTGTCAAACTCGGTTATTTGGTGGCAAGTTAGCCTCGTTCACCTTCTGGGGCTGGCAGGCTATCATTCTAGCCGCGGCAATTTCATTGCCATTAGGTTGGACGTCAGGTAAAGAATACGCTGAACTGGAGTGGCCGATTGATATTGCCATTGCTGTTGTTTGGGTAGCCTACGCCGTTGTCTTTTTCGGTACCATGATAAAACGTAATACGTCACATATTTATGTAGCGAACTGGTTTTTCGGTGCCTTCATTCTAACCGTTGCCGTTCTTCACATAGTGAACAGCATGGCTATTCCTGTCTCCATGACAAAATCGTACTCAATATATTCAGGTGCGGTTGATGCCATGATCCAGTGGTGGTATGGCCATAACGCGGTAGGGTTCCTACTTACAGCCGGTTTCTTGGGAATGATGTATTACTTCGTACCTAAGCAAGCAGGCCGTCCTGTTTATTCTTACCGTTTGTCTATCGTTCACTTTTGGGCGCTAGTTTCACTTTATATCTGGGCCGGTCCGCACCATCTCCACTATACCGCTCTGCCTGATTGGACCCAGTCTTTAGGAATGGTGATGTCACTGGTGTTATTTGCACCCTCTTGGGGAGGTATGATCAACGGTATCATGACCCTCTCAGGAGCATGGCATAAACTACGCTATGACCCAATTCTTCGCTTCTTGGTTGTTTCATTGTCGTTTTACGGCATGTCGACCTTCGAAGGCCCGATGATGTCGATCAAAACGGTCAATGCCCTTTCCCACTATACAGACTGGACTATTGGCCACGTACATTCAGGTGCTCTTGGTTGGGTAGCTATGGTCTCGATCGGTGCCGTGTACCATTTGATCCCTAAACTCTTCAATCAAGAACGTATGTACTCTATCCAGTTGATTAACGTACATTTCTGGTTGGCAACGATCGGTACTGTTCTTTATATCGTATCTATGTGGATATCGGGAGTGATGCAAGGTCTGATGTGGCGAGCTGTAAATACTGATGGTACGTTGACCTACAGTTTTGTTGAGTCGTTACAGGCTTCTTATCCGTTCTACTTCGTTCGCTTTGTTGGCGGTGCAATCTTCCTAGCTGGTATGTTCTTAATGGCATATAACGCTTACCGTACGATTGTTGCTCCCAAAGAAAGCCTAAAAGCGACTGAGCAGCCAGCATAAGGAGTTTGAGAATGGCTAATAATTCAAATAACCGTCATGATATCGTAGAAAAAAATGTTGGCCTGCTCGCCATTCTGATTGTTATTGCAATCAGTTTCGGAGCGCTGGTTGAAATTACCCCCCTACTTTATCAAGACCAAACAACAGAGCCTGTTGAAAACCTTCGTCCCTATACTGCTTTGGAAATGGAAGGACGTGATATTTATATTCGTGAAGGATGCAATGTCTGCCACAGTCAGATGATCCGTCCGTTCCGGTCAGAAACAGAGCGCTACGGTCACTACTCTGTTGCTGGTGAAAGTGTTTGGGAACACCCATTTCTTTGGGGTTCCAAACGTACAGGTCCGGATCTAGCTCGTGTCGGCGGACGTTACTCTGATGATTGGCATCGTGTTCACTTGCGTGACCCACGCGCAGTTGTACCTGAATCCAACATGCCGGCTTTCCCTTGGTTGGAAGAAAACGTGCTTGATGGCAAGTTAACGTCTAAAAAACTCGCCGTCTTCCGTGATACGTTCGGAGTGCCTTATACCGAAGAACAAGTCGAAAATGCCGGGGCTGAGGTTAAAGGCAAGACTGAGATGGATGCAATTATTGCCTATCTTCAGTCACTCGGCCATGCCATGAAGTAAGGAGGCACCGTGGATATTGGAACCATTCATAGCATTTGGACACTGATCCTGTTCGGTAGCTTTATCGGTATTGTTATATGGGCCTACAGTAAACGCCAGAAGTCACGCTTTGAAGAAGCGGCAAACTTAGTTTTTGCCGACGAAGATAACGATGTGGCGACTCGCGAGAATGACAGGAGCTAGGAAGCATGACGACGTTTTGGAGTCTATGGATAACAATTATCACCCTAGGCACCCTAGCTGGTATTGCCGCACTATTGATTTGGTGCAGCAAAGACAAAATGGGTGTCGAAGACGGGGAAGATATGGGGCACGAATATGACGGTATTCGTGAAATCAATAACCCGCTGCCGAAATGGTGGTCCTACATGTTTTGGGGAACATTGATCTTTGGCCTGCTCTACCTATTCCTCTACCCAGGATTAGGCAGTTATAAAGGATTCTTAGGATGGCAAAGTTCAGATCAAACAGTTCGGTCCCTTGCCGCTTCCCAAGAAGCCATCGATAAAGCACAAAATGAAAAGCGCCTTAATCAATATGCCAAGGAACTCGGAGATGCCGACGCTCGCTACGGAGAGACCTTCAATACATTGGCATTTGATGCATCGGGCTCGTCACTACGACCAATAACTGATATTGCCGGTGACAGCGAAGCCATCAAAGTTGGCCAGCGTCTGTTTTTACAAAACTGTGCCCAGTGCCATGGTTCAGATGCGCGAGGCCAACTTGGCTACCCTAACCTTTCTGATGGTGCATGGCTATATGGCGGTGAAGCCGAAGCCATTAAAACAACCATCATGGATGGCAGGCAAGGCGTTATGCCTGGATGGATAGACTCATTAGGCAAAGACGGTGTTTCTGAGGTGACTACCTATGTACTAAGCATGTCAGGTAGAAGTGTGAATGCCAAAGAGGCAGCAGCAGGAAAACAGAAATTTGTTGTTTGTGCAGCATGTCATGGTACAGATGGCAAGGGTAACCCAGCATTTGGCGCCCCGGATCTCACTGATAATACTTGGTTGTACGGCGGATCCCGTCGTGCGGTTGAAGCAACCATTGCTCATGGTCGCCACGGTGTGATGCCAGCATGGAAAGACATCCTAGGTGAAGAAAAAATCCAACTGATCTCAGCCTATGTTTGGGGTTTAAGCAACGAGCAAGATAAGCAATAAATACGCAACCAGCCCCTGTTATCTTCAGGGGCTCCTTCCTTCAAAGTGTTATAGGTAATTTCTTATGGGAAAGCCATGGTATAAGCAGTTTTGGCCTTGGTTCGTCTTTGCCATCCCTGCCATTTCAATTTGTTATAGCCTAACTGCCGTCTATATTTTTTCACAAAACAAGGTCGACCTTGTGGCTGAGGACTACTACAAAAAAGGCAAAGCCATCAATCTTGATTTGTCTCGTCTACGGGTGGCTGACGCACTAAACCTCAAAGCTAAAGTCGCCGTTCAATCCAAGGAAATCACCGTCTATTTCAATAAAGGCGAGCTAGATAACAATCCAAACTTGCGGGTAACCTTCACACACCGTACTCTGGCTGATAAAGACTTTACACAAATGGTCAGTGCTGATTTATCAGGAACTTATCGCTTCGAATCTCAATTGCCCCTTGAAGGCCCTTGGTTTGTAGAAGTAGAACCATTTGCAGGAGACTGGATGTTGCAAGGTCAGGTAAACCTTCCTACATCCGACCCGATTTCGCTGTACGGGCAGAACAAGGAATGACTAAAGACTGTTATCACTGCGGCGATCCTGTTCCACAGGGATGCTGCCATCAAGTAGAAATACTAGGGGAAATGCGCGAAATGTGTTGCCCTGGTTGCGAGGCTGTTGCCACGACGATTGTTGAAAGCGGCCTAACCTCTTATTATCAATACCGCACTGCCCCTGCTGAAAAAGCCGATCTTGTACCTCAACAATTACAGTCGTTATTACTCTATGATCATGATGAAATTCAACAGGATTTTGTCCGCAATACCGGGAATGATAAAGAAGCCACGTTATCATTAGACGGCGTATCATGTGCAGCGTGTGCATGGTTGATTGAAAAACAACTGATGCGCGAAGACGGTGTGCGTTCAATTCGCGTAAATACGACTACTCACCGTGCACTATTAAGCTGGGATCCCAAGCAAGCAAAGCTGAGTCATCTACTTAGTGTTATCCATCGACTTGGCTATAAAGCCGCGCCCTTTGAAGCCGATGCGCACGAACAAATGTATCACCAAACAATGAAAACATACCTCTACCGGTTAGGTATTGCGGGTATTGCCACTATGCAGGTGATGATGTTAGCCGTAGCACTATATTTCGAGATATTTGGGGATCTCGATGCCGAGTTCAAAAGTTACTTACGTTGGGTTAGTCTGATTTTCGCAACCCCCGTACTTCTTTATTCAGCACTGCCATTTTATCTTAACGCTTGGCGTAATCTCAGAGCTAAAACACTCGGCATGGATGTTCCGGTTTCGATAGCACTGCTCTTTGCTTATGTTGCCAGCCTATACGCTACTGTTATGGAAAAAGGTGAAGTATTCTTCGAGTCCATCGCCATGTTCACCTTTTTTTTGTTGCTGGGCCGATTTCTCGAAATGCGGGCTCGACGACATGCTGCCGCAGCCAGCGCCAACTTACTCAAATTAGTACCGGCAATGGCAACATTAGAAGATGGATCGCAAATTGCGGCCAAAACATTAAAAATAGGTGACACCGTCACAATTTTACCAGGTGAAAGCCTACCCGCTGACGGGGTAATCACCGCGGGGCAAACAGCAATTGATGAATCAATGCTAACAGGGGAACCCATGCCTGTTGTCCGACATATTGGTGACACCGTTTATGCCGGCACGATCAATGGAGAAGGCAACATTACACTCAAAGTAATTCAGGACAGACAAAACTCTTTGATCTCCAATATCGTCCGATTGCAAGACGAAGCGCAAGTATCCAAACCCAAAGTTGCTGAAGTCGCTGATATTGTTGCCCGCTACTTTGTGGCTGCCATCTTAATTATTTCAGCCGGTACATGGCTTTACTGGCATCAACAAAAACCTGACGATGCACTGTGGATCACCCTTGCCGTTCTTGTTGCAACCTGCCCTTGTGCCCTATCCTTAGCAACACCCACCGCACTAACATGCTCTACATCAAGTCTAGGCCGTTTGGGAATATTGCTTCGCCGGGGACACGTTCTTGAAACACTATGCAATGTTAACCAGTTAGTCATAGATAAAACCGGTACTGTTACCGAAGGCAATATACGTATTGTTGAAACACTGGTATTTACTCATCATTCAAAAGAATACGTCACACAATTGGCTGCGGAGCTTGAGCGTTTTGCCAATCACCCGATAGCCAAAGCATTTGCAACTTTTAGGGCTGAAAGCCCCCTATTTAGCCACGTTGAAAACGATATCGGTAGCGGATTAGTTGGTGCTCTTAATGAACAGCAATGGAAAATAGGCAAAGTAAGTTTCGCGCTAGACACCGAGACACTCGACACACTTAACCTTACCGAAGCAGAACAATTTCAGGTTTGGCTGAGTTGCAATGGCTCACCGGTCGCCGCATTTAAGCTCGATGATCCAATTCGTGAAGACAGTGCTGAACTTATAAAGCAATTTCAAGCAGCTGGTATTAAAGTAACGATGTTAACGGGTGATCATTCCACGGCAGCACAAACCGTTGCCGAGAAGCTCAACGTTGACAACCTCATCGCAGGGGCTAGTCCTAAAGGAAAGCTCGAATATCTACGCAGCCTTGATGATCGAGATGTGGCACTAATGGTAGGAGACGGCGTCAATGATGCTCCGGTTCTGGCCGGTGCGCATTTGTCTGTGGCAATGGGTGGCGGTACCGATGTTGCTAAATCATCCGCAGATATGGTTCTGCTTGGCGATCAGCTTTCTCGCCTGCTTAAGGCTCGCCAACTGGCACTGAAAACTCGGAAAATCATCCGTGAAAACCTAGCATGGGCTTTAGGGTACAATTTAATCATACTGCCTCTTGCTGTTGCCGGTTTTGTGGCACCTTATATCGCGGTTGTCGGAATGTCTGCTAGCTCGATCATTGTTGTGTCAAATTCTTTAAGGTTATTAAAAGAACATGGCTAGTCTTTACTTGTTAATACCAATTGCGATCATTTTAGTCTGCGTTGCCGTTGGCATTTTTATCTGGGCGGTACGCAACGAACAGTTCGAAGATCTTGAGCGTCAAGGGTATGACATACTATTTGATGAAAACGATCCGATAAAAAAACCTACAAAAACGACATCATCCAAAGAAAAGCATAAAGATGAACATTGATTTCTACGCAGCATTTGCCATCGGCCTGATGGGGGCTGGGCATTGCCTAGGGATGTGTGGCGGAATAGCTGCAGCCATTACTTTGGGGATGCCACAGAAACAGCAACAACAACGCTGGCCCTATCTCGCTTTCTATAACATAGGCCGTTTGCTATCTTACATGCTTGCTGGTGGGATTATCGGAGGTACATTTTCCCAGCTAGCTGATTTCAGTGGTTACAGTAGCGCGTTAGTCTACCTGCGTTTAATTGCTGCTATCATGATGATTTTATTAGGTTTGTACATCGGGCAATGGTGGTTAGCAGTTAGTAAAGTAGAGCGAGTCGGTCAATTCTTATGGCGTTTTATTGGCCCTAAAGCCAATAAAATGTTACCGCTATCCTCTCCAATAGCAGCCCTTCCTTTTGGTATTCTTTGGGGATGGTTACCATGTGGGCTTGTCTATTCAACCCTTAGTTGGGCTGCTGTTTCTGGTAGTGCCCTGTCGGGGGGGCTTGTCATGCTGGCTTTTGGCCTAGGCACACTCCCTGCGATGCTGGCCGTAGGAACGATGGCCCAGCAACTGCAACTAGTTTTACGTAACCTCTACTTTAGGCGTGCAAGCGCCTTGCTGTTATTGTCGTATGGCGTTCATACTGGTTATATAGCAATCAAACAACTAATGTAGTCATTTTTAATACTCGTCATAATGATTCATATTATGTTAAAATATTGACCTACATCAAATTGGTTAGACAGGCTTATGATTTCAGACAAACTTACAACCAAACGTATCCAATCAGGCGGATGTGCAATCCACTGTCAGGATTGTAGTATCAGTCAGTTGTGCATCCCATTTACGCTGAATGAGTCTGAATTAGATCAGTTAGATCAAATTATTGAACGTAAGAAACCAATCCAGAAAGGCCAAGAGCTTTTCAAGGCTGGTGATGAGCTTAAATCGCTCTATGCTATTCGTTCAGGCACGATCAAAAGTTACACCATCACAGAGCAAGGCGACGAGCAGATCACTGCCTTCCACCTTGCCGGTGACTTAGTTGGCTTTGATGCGATTAACGAAATGATGCACCCTAGCTTTGCACAATCGCTAGAGACATCGATGGTTTGTGAGATCCCATTTGAAATTTTGGATGACCTGTCAGGGAAAATGCCAAAACTGCGTCAACAAATCATGCGTTTGATGAGCAATGAAATCAAAGGTGATCAGGAGATGATCCTATTGCTGTCCAAGAAAAATGCCGAAGAACGTTTGGCTGCATTCTTGTACAATCTATCACTGCGTTTTTCTCAGCGCGGTTTTTCGCCTCGCGAATTCCGTCTAACCATGACTCGTGGTGATATTGGTAATTACCTAGGACTTACTGTTGAAACAATCAGTCGCCTACTAGGCCGTTTCCAAAAATCAGAAATGCTAAGTGTTAAAGGTAAATACATCACAATCCTTGACCATGAAGCACTAGCCAAACTTGCTGGAGTTAATAAGAGCGCCGCTTGCTAACACGCTGACGCCTTCAACCTCCACAAAAAGTGATACGAGCTATGAGCCGTATCACTTTTTTTGTATTAACTCTTCGCCTATCCTCCCCTTCTCCTTTCCAATACGTTACAGTTATTATTACTAACTCAGACAACATTGTTACCAATTGGTTACATGCTTGAGGGTAAAAATACCGTAAACTCAGGCAGTTTCTACAGCTTTATAGCGGTTTTCATTGACTATTTGCCAGCACATTAGGTGTAAGGGGGCAAGTTATGAACAAATACAACAATATTCTCGTTGTTGCCGATCCGGCTCAAGACCATCAACCAGCATTGTCTCGGGCTATTCACCTTGCCCGAAATGCAGAGGATGTGACAATTACCCTCTTTTTGGCTATTTACGATTTTTCCTATGAAATGACATCGATGCTGTCAGCGGACGAACGACAGGCCATGCGTCGGGGTGTTGTCATGCAGCGCGAAGCATGGCTAAAAGACATTATTCGCCCTTATGTTGAAGAAGGTTTCAAGATTGAGTTAACGGTGGTGTGGCACAACCGTCCTTACGAAGCAATTATCGCCGAAGTATTTAGCAAAAATCACAACATGATCATTAAGGCAACCCATGACCATGACAAACTAGGGGCTGTCATTTTTACACCAACGGACTGGCATTTACTGCGAAAGTGTCCTTGCCCTGTGCTGTTAGTGAAAGATCACAGCTGGCCAGAAAACGGGAAAATCTTAAGTTGCGTCAACCTTGCTGCCGACGATGAAACCCACGAACACCTCAACGATAAAATCGTTAATGAAGGCAAGGCTGTCTCTACCTTACTGAATGCAGAACTAAATTTAGTTAATGCTTACCCAGCTACCCCTGTCAACATCACCATTGAGTTGCCGGAGTTTGATCCTGCTTCTTACACAGATGCTGTTCGTGGTCATCATTTAAAATCAATGAAAGCATTGCGTCACAAACATGGGTTGCCTGAAGAGCAAACGCATGTCCTTGAAGGACTACCTGAAGATATTATTCCTCAAATGGCCGCCGATCTTGATGCGAAAATTGTTGTACTAGGAACAACAGGTCGAACCGGGCTGTCCGCAGTCTTTATCGGGAATACTGCAGAACATATCATAGACCAGCTAAATTGTGATTTATTAGCGTTAAAACCAGATGGCTATGTCAGCCCTTTAAGCCCTACTCTTGAATAGAACCAAACAAGCCCCACTTTAATTTAAGTGGGGCTTGGTGCATTTTGTCACTACCTAAACTTTACAGACTGAACAGGTTTAACCGTACGGCTATCGGGCTTCTCTTCCATATCAGCAAGTTTTTTCACTACACTCGTCACAAACAATTCACCGCGAATTTTTTCGCAGTATTTTTTACTTATCCCTCTGCGACTCCATTCACTGGCAATAGCAAATCGGCTTTGTGTCGATTTACGTCCGTAGGCATAAGTTTCACAGATTTCAAGATTGGTCATTTGCTGGGGTGTTTTAGTAACCGTGCCACTTCTCATTCCGAGCTTTTCTGATTGTTGGGCAGAACAACCATTCAGAAATACCGCAACACATACCCCCAATAGGGCCATTTGTGATTGGCGAGATGAAAATAAACGCATAAAAAATACAGCTCTTTATGATGGAAAGAAAAAGACGTTGTGAATGATAAATATAACTGATAAATCAGGACTATACCTGCTTTATTGTACAGAATTTATCAAGTTTGGAAGGCAGGCGGAGAATGTATGGTATTGCAGAAGATAGAGAAAATCAGGGAAGAGGCAGATATGCCCCTTCCCGACCCAAGCCATTATTAGATGTTTGTTACATCAATAAACATTGATTCATCGATATTGGTTGATGAAACAACGGCTTCATTGAACTCATACTCTTCACGATCGCCTTCGCGATCCAGCGGCAGATTGATAAAATCAAAAATGGACTTATCTGCAAGCTGACTTGGGCTAACGTTCTGAATTGACTTAAAGATATTCTCAACTCGGCCCGGTGTTTTCTTATCCCAATCAATCAGCATCGCTTTAATTGCCTGACGCTGAAGGTTTTCTTGAGAACCGCATAGGTTACAAGGAATAATCGGGAATTCTTTGTGCTCAGCGTATTTGATCAGATCTTTTTCACGACAGTACGTCAGAGGACGAATAACCACATTTCGACCATCGTCAGAACGCAGTTTTGGTGGCATCGCTTTCATGCGAGAGCCGTGGAACATATTAAGGAATAGCGTCTCCACGATGTCATCCAGATGGTGACCAAGTGCAATTTTCGTTGCACCGATTTTCTCAGCAAACGAGTACAGCGTACCACGACGTAGTCGAGAACACAGGCCACAAGTCGTTTTACCTTCCGGCACCTTCTCTTTAACTACAGAGTAAGTGTCTTTATCTACGATGTAGTAAGGAATGTTCAGGCTTTCAAAGTATTGAGGCAAAATGTGCTCAGGAAAACCTGGCTGCTTCTGATCTAGGTTAACAGCAACAACATCAAACTTAATCGGTGCAGCCTTTTGTAGATTCAATAGGATATCGAGCATCGCAAATGAATCTTTGCCACCACTGATACATGCCATAACAACATCATTTTCTTCAATCATGCTGTAATCAATAATGGCATTGCCAACATTTCTCCGCAGGCGTTTCTGGAGTTTGTTGAATTCAAGTGTCTCTTTTCTTGTATCTGTCTGATTCATTACGACTTCTCACACTATCGACTACGTCGACTGTAGATTTCCTAAGTGGATTCTTTATAGGGCGTGGATTATACGGATTTTTCTTTGCGGTTGAAACAGATCTTGATCGTCAAGTTGCTTCACCATGACAGATTCATAAAATTACTTATAACCAAAAAGAGCCGCAGAGCGGCTCTATGGTATGAGTGTCGGTGATAACTAATGGGTTATTTAAACAAACTCAAGAAAAACATCTTGATGTAGTCAATAATTCGGCCGAAGAAACTCCCCTCATCAACCGACTCCAATGCAACCAGCGGTACTTGTGCAATTTCTTTGCCGTCGACTTCATAGAAGATATTGCCGACCACATCCCCCTTATTAATAGGAGCAACCAAATCGCCGTTTAATTCAACGCTTGCATTGAGTTTTTTCGCATCATTTCGTGACAGGGTCACGTATGTGTCGTCCATCGTACCTAGTGAAATCTCACTGGTATTTCCCATCCAAATCTTCTCATTAAGAAGCTCCTCTCCTTTCTTATGCGGTGTCAATGTCTGGTAAAAACGGAAACCATAATTCAATAGCTGTTTACTTTCAGCTTCACGGCTTTTGGTACTGCTTGACCCCATAACGACAGATATCAAACGCATATTGCCTTCAGTCGCCGAGCTGGCCAAACTGTACCCAGCACCACTGGTATAACCGGTTTTCATTCCATCAACATTAAGGCTTCGATCTCCAAGCAAGCCATTGCGGTTACGTTGCGTAATATTGTTATAAGTGAACGAACGCTCGCTATAAAGCTTATAGATATTAGGCAGATCATTGATTAAAGCCTGCCCCAGCAAAGCAATATCATAAGGCGTGGTATATAACTCATTACTATCAAGACCATGAGGGTTGGCAAATGATGTATTATGCATATTCAGCTTTTTGGCCCAAGAATTCATCAAGCTGACGAATGCACCTTCCGAACCAGCCACATGCTCTGCGATAGCAACACTGGCATCATTACCCGATTGAATTATCAGCCCTCTATACAGATCCATCATATTCACTTCGGTGTTTACCTCTATGAACATTTTCGATGAATCAGGAAAATTGCGAGCCCAGGCATTGCGGCTGATGACCACTAAGTCTTCCTCGCTGATATTTCCTTGCTTCATTTCTTGACCGGCCACATAACTGGTCATCAGCTTAGTCAAGCTAGCCGGGTTCAGGCGCTCATGCGCATTCTTTTCTACCAACACCTTACCGGTATGGTAATCCATCAATACATAGCCTTTAGCACCCAATGTTGGCGCATCAGGCACAACAGTAGGCGCCGCAATGGCGGCTTGGCTGGCAATTAAAGCAGAACTGACAGCGAAGGCAGTAACAAGAGAAGTCAATTTCCTTTTCATTTTCTTTAGCCACTAAGGTTCATTACAGCAATTAAACTTAACGCAGTATAACCAAGTAAATGGTTATCTTTTGTTAGCTTTACGAAGTCTTACGATATTGTAAATTCGTTTACATCTACTCTGAGAATAGAACCACGGCCTGAGGTCAATAATATTAATTTATGGGGCGTACTTCACACAAAGAACAGCAACCCTCTTAATGCATTATCATGCGTATATTTTGCTTCTCTATTTATCGGGCTTGTTGAAAAATACCATAAGAAAGGTTTACAGTGGTGTTTTCTGATACAAGTCAACATAAGGATGGGTAATGACTTTTTATCAACAATTAGAACAGCATTATAAAAAGATGGCGAAGCTAGAGCACCTTGCCGCAATATGCCGCTGGGACCAAGCAACAATGATGCCAGAAGGAGGTAACCAAGCCCGTTCTGAAGCATTAGCAGAGTTAGCCGTTCTTCATCATCAACAAGCAACTGATATCAAACTCAAAGTATGGTTCTCGGAAGTTGACAGAGAACCCCTATCGAAAGAGCAACGCGCCAGCGTCATTGAGATGAAACGTCAATGGCAACAAGCTAACTTGCTGCCTAGCGACCTTGTCGAAGCCCAATCGCTTGCCGCAAATAAGTGTGAGCATGCATGGCGCAGTCAACGTGGTAAAAATGATTGGCAGAGTTATAGTACCAACTTAGAAAAAGTCGTAAAACTTGCCCGCCAAGAAGCACAGATACGCGCAGATGCGACAGGACTAAGCCGTTACGATGCCTTGCTTGATCTGTACGAGCCGGGAATGACCAGCAAGCAACTTGATATTCTTTTCGATGAGGTAAAAAGCTGGTTACCTGAGTTGATTGAGCAAATCCAAGAAAAACAAATTCATGATCAGGTTATCCTTCCTCTAGGCCCCTTTCCTGTGGCGCAGCAACAACAGCTAAGTTTAGCGATGATGGAAAAACTCGGTTTCGATTTCAATCATGGAAGGCTGGATATCAGTACTCACCCGTTCTGTGGCGGAGTGCCGACCGATGTACGTATAACAACCCGCTATGATGAAAATGATTTTACTTCAGCGCTTATGGGCGTTATTCATGAAACGGGCCATGCACGCTACGAACAAGGTTTACCCGAAAAATGGTCAGGCTTACCGGTAGGGAAAGCCCGCTCAATGGGAATCCATGAATCACAAAGCCTATTTTTCGAAATGCAAATATCTCGTAGCGAAAACTTCATTGAGCTCATCGCCCCTGCTGCCGCTGAACAGTTTAACCGCATCGATGATCCCGCAATCACAGCCGAAAACCTGACACTGCTCAATACACGAGTCACACCTGGATATATTCGTGTTGATGCCGACGAAGTCACCTATCCAGCTCATGTTATTCTGCGCTATGAAATAGAACGCGATTTAATTAACGGCCATATAAATGTTGCCGATATTCCGGAGTTATGGGACAGGAAAATGTCTGAATACCTCGGATTATCAACTAAAGGAAACTTTACTGATGGCTGTATGCAAGATATCCACTGGAGTTTTGGCAGCTTTGGCTATTTCCCCTCTTATACACTGGGGGCCATGTATGCAGCCCAATTTATGGCTGCCATGTCGAAAGAAATGAATGTTGCTAATTTGATCCGTGAGCGCAATCTTCAACCGATTTTTAACTGGCTCGACCGCCATGTATGGAAACGAGGGTCAACAGTATCAACTGAGCAAATTTTAATAGATGCAACGGGCGAAAGCCTTAATGCTTCGTACTTTAAAGAACATTTAATCGCACGATACCTCAACTGATCTCCTCCCCTGGCCAATCCTTTTTGGTCAGGGATTCTTATGCTCGTCCAATTCAACTCACACTTATACAAGAACGCCCTCGACAATAGCACTCATTTTCGTGACCAATGCCACAGGTTGAGTATCCTTCATGGGTATATACTATTGATGATATAAAAGATATGGCTTAGGAGCGACATCATGAGATACGAAGCAAAAGATTTGAACTACAAAGGGGAATCTTGCGGTGTGCATAACTGGATCACCGATGAAGGCCATAGTTTTTACTGGCACCCAGATTGGCTACACATCGCTGAAGATCAAACCGGACTCCATGCCAAGCAGCAGTTAGATATTACTGATGATGAAAAAGGTACTAAGCAGCATGCCATCACAGCAATTATCAAACATTTGAATAACTGGATGGTTGACGAACTAGAAAAACACACCGAAATTCAAGATCAAGCAAAGCTCTACGATAAAGACTAACAAAAACGCCCTGACAATCTGTCAGGGCGTTCCTTTATTTGCTATTTGCATTCACAATGCAAGGCAAAGAACCCTACGCTTATGCGTAGTTTTTTGCGGTATTTTCAGCCAGCTTCACAATCACTTTTACAGCCTGCTCCATGCCTTCTACTGTAATAAATTCATGAATACCGTGGAAGTTATAACCTCCAGTGAAAATGTTCGGGCACGGTAAGCCTTTGAAAGATAGACGCGCACCATCTGTACCGCCCCGGATTGGTTTAATAACCGGCTTTACATCACACTCAATCATCGCTTGCTTGGCAAATTCAATAATGTGTGGATGTGGCTCAACCATTTCACGCATGTTTGAATAACAATCAACGATTTCTAGGCTAACGCGGCCTTTATCCAAACGAGTATTTAGTGCATCTACTTTCTCTTGGATCAGTGTCTTACGTCTTTCTAAGCCTTCTGAATCAAAATCACGTAGGATATAGTGCAACTTAGTTTTGGCTACGCTTGGCTCCATCGAGACAAGATGGAAGAAACCTTCGTACCCTTCAGTACATTCAGGTGTTTCTTCAGCCGGCATAGTCACTTGGAATTGAGCCGCAATATTCATGGCGTTGATCATTTTGTCTTTGGCTGTGCCTGGGTGCACATTGACACCATGGCAAGTCACATAAGCCGAAGAAGCATTGAAGTTTTCAAACTCTAGCTCACCAACCGGGCCGCCATCAATAGTATAAGCCCACTGCGCATTGAACTTCTCAACATCGAAAAGATTCGCGCCGCGCCCGATTTCCTCATCGGGTGTAAAACCAATACATATATCGCCGTGTTTAATTTCTGGATGGGCAATCAGGTAAGCCGCAGCTGTAATAATTTCAGCAATACCCGCTTTGTTATCAGCACCTAGCAAGGTTGTCCCATCAGTAGTGATGATGTTATGTCCGTGCAGCTTGTTGAGGTCTGGGTATTGAATCGGCGATAGCACTTCATCACCAACACCCAGAGCAATATCACCACCTTGATAATTCTCAACAATTTGTGGTTTCACATTTTTGCCCGATGCATCCATCGCTGTATCCATATGGGCAATAAAACCAATAGCAGGAACGTCATGCTCCACATTCGATGGCAAACGAGCCATCACATAACCGTTGTCATCCAAGCTGACATCAGCCAAACCTAGTTCAATCAACTCATCTTTGAGCTGCTGTGCTAATACACGCTGTCCTTCAGTACTTGGACACTGGGCATTGGCAGAATTTGATTGAGTTTCAAAGCGTACGTATCGTAAAAATCGCTCAATTAGCTGTTCCATATCCCACTCGTAATGTTCGATAAAAATCAATTCGCAGGCAAGTATCATAGCTAAACCGGCAAAATGAATTGCGATGAATCAGTTTTTTTTAAATTCGCAGAAGAAAATACACGTTTTGTTACATGTGCATACCCACCTTCACATTTTGCATGTGCAAGATGACATCATCGGGAGTCATTGATGGATCATTGAAGAAACGGAAGAGTTCACTAGAAACGGCTTTTTCGATCACCGAACTCACTGCCATCGAATCAATAATACTAGGCATTAATGTGCCGGTTTTCTCACTCGCCAAAAAGTCATCTCTCGCTTTTAGCGAACAAGAATTGAACCCCTCGACAGATACATCACGGAAGGCAGGAATTGAACCTTTACGTTGGTTGAATTTAGATAAAAAATGAGGGTCAGAGAGCAGATTTGCAACAGCTAATGCCTGCTCGGCACCAAAGGTGGGTTTCTTGAAAAAGGCAAAACTATCAATATTATAAATAAAGCCAGATTGATATGCAGGGGCAACATGACATTGGATAAACGATGGGAACTCGCCATTTAGAGCCATGAGCTCCCCTGCGACCCAATCGCCAGAGATCTGAAATACACGTTCACCTGCCATCAATGATCGCGTCGCTTCTTCCCAGCGCTGTTTCGTCATGTCAGGCAACACGATTTCACTAATTTGCCTAAATATAGTTAACGCATCGTAGGTTATCTGGCTTGTCAGCGTTGCTTCATCCATTTCAATAAATGCTTTTCGATAATAGCTCGGCCCACCTAAGCCAAAAGCTATGTTTTCAAAAAGTTGAACAACCTGCCAAGGTTCATTGCCCATCGCTAAGGGGGCAATCCCCCGCTGTTTTACTACCTTGAACGTCTTGACGACCTGAGGCCATGTTTGCGGAACAGACAGCCCTAGCCTTTTCAGTAGTGGCGTATGGATCCATAACCAATTCAAACGATGAATTGTCACCGGCAAGGCAACGTATTCATTATTGAGTTTATGAATATCCCTTATTGTTAATGGTAACTTTCGATCCCAATGCGCTTCATTAGCAACAGGGTTAACATTGTGCAGAAACCCCAACGCAGCCCAGGATTTAATAGCGGGCCCTTCTAGCTGTACCATATCTGGCGGGTTACCCGCTATTGCCCTTGCTTGAAGTATCGATTTGGCCATTTTTCCCCCACCGCCAGGCACAGCCACGCTTGCCAGCACAATGTCATGCTTTCCAAGCTGTACAGCCACTTCATTGGCGGCATCAACTTCTCCTTTTGATGTCCACCAATGCAAAAACTGTAGTTCTTGCTGGGCATGTACAACACTTACATACATGGTACTGATTAGAATCAGCCAGCTAATAGTTTTCATTACAGCTCCTTCGATAGCTGGATTGACACTTCGAGTCCGCCTTGCGAATGATTCTTTATCTGCAAATCCCCCCCGTGAGTACGGGCTATGCTTCTTGCTATCGTTAACCCTAACCCACTTCCATTGGCATCATTGGGATGTACCCTGTAATAAGGTTCAAAGACTTTTTCTAGTAACTTTGGATCAATGCCAGGGCCGTAATCTCTAACATTTAAAATCAAGCTTTTAGCCGTCTCATTAAAGGAAACCGATACATTGCGACCATACTTCACGCCATTTTCAATCACATTGTATATACAACGTTTTATCGCAACGGGTTTACCCATGTAGCTAGGGATATTGGCAATATCGTCAGCCAATTCAACAAGCGTCTCCTGCCGATTAAAATGATCCGCACATCCCATAAGAAGCTCTTCAATATCGATATCAATTGGGTCCTCGTGAATGTCTGTTTCCCGGATGCACTGTAGTGCCCCGTTTGTCATCATCTCCACTTCATTGAGCAATTTTTCAAAGCGTTCTTTCACCGCCTCATCCTCTAGCATCTCGGTACGTAGTTTTAATGCCGCTAGCGGTGTCTTCAAATCATGCGATATGGCACTAAAGAGCATTTCCCGATCACGGATATAGGATTTAACGCGATTGTTCATTTTATTGAATGCATGTACGGCGGCGCGCGTTTCCCTGCTACCCGATTCATCAATCGCCATCACCGACAGCTGCGTTCCCATCAACGTTGCAGCTTTGGCCAAAGCACGTATAGGCCGGAACTCACGTTGTAATAACCAGGCGGTACACAACATCAGTAGCAAAGAGGTCAATGCGAGGAATACCAACTGCCTTGCCTCCATAAACGACGTAGACAGCGAGGAAAACGGAATAGGCAGTACTGATGCTATATAGAACCACTCTTGAGGCGAGAGCTGAATTTGAATGACTAAAATCGGCAAGTCTAGCTCTCCAAGCACCAAACTATACTTGGTCCAGATCTCTGGTAGCTCATCAAGTTGAAGCGCAGAATTAAACACCCTAACCGACTCACGTTGGGTCACGGCAACCGCGATATTGGGCGGTGATTTTAGTTTTTCACGCAATGATGCAGCAGCAACATCCGACAGCCAATTAGTCAATGGTAAATCGGTGACGTTTTCATTCGGAATATAGCGATTATTGATCGAAATAAAAAAACGGCTACCGCCGGCATCCATTAATTGATTCAATATCAAATGACGGTAATTAACAGGAAGCAATTGGAAATATTGATAGGTCTCTATAACAGAATCAACCATGGTATGAATGATCTTATTGGCATTATTTTTTTTTACTTCTTCATTATCAAAATACCATACAGCGCCAGCAACAAGCTCGGCAATAACAATCACAATTAAAAGTGTGCTACTCAAACGAAACGTTATTGAATCAAAAAATCCGATTTTACCGCTTCTAAATTTCATAATTCTTGTACATATTCAACCGCCAACATATAGCCTTTATTTCTGATCGTCAGAATAATAGACCGCTGGTGGTCATGAAGATGCTTTCTTATCCGGCTAATTTGTACATCGATCCCACGCTCCATGGGTTCAGCATCCCGCCCCCAGACACATTGCGCTATATGATCACGACTAATTACCTTATTGGGTGATTGAAGAAGTAGTGTTAACAATGAAAAATCAGCCCCTGACAGTTGAACAACCTCGCCTGTGCGGTGTATTAGTTGACGTTTGACGGTATCAAAGGTCCAATCAAGAAAGGCAATCCGACGGCTGATTGCTTGGCTCGTATGATAGTGACTGCGCCTAAGCAGTGCTTTGATACGAGCTAGCAACTCTCGAGGGCTGAACGTTTTCGTTATGTAATCATCGGCTCCTATTTCTAATCCGGCAATTCGATCAGCCTCTTCGCATACGGCTGTTAACATGATAATAGGCACATGGGAATGCTGGCGAAGCTGGCCACATAATGTCAGGCCGTCATCGCCGGGCAACATGATATCTAAAATGATTAAATGCGGAGCTGTTTTACTGATTTTCTGCCACATCTCATCACCATCGGCAGCGGTGATGACCATAAAACCAGAACGACTCAGATAGGCGCTGAGTGCCTCCCTGATTTCTTCGCTATCATCAACAACCAGTATTATTTTCTGATCCATGTAGGTTCTCTTTTATTACCACACTCTATCTATATAAAAGCTCAGCTAAAATATAAAACCTTCAAGTTAATTAATTTGACCGAGATAAAATTTTATCTTCATTTGTAAGCAACCTCTTACAATGCAATAACCAAATGTAACCTTCAGCATTTTATTATTCGGTAGTCTGCATACTGAACATGAATAACCACATAAGGATAATGAATATGTTCAGTACAACTTTCGGTATTCTACAACGCATTGGGCGATCGCTAATGCTCCCCGTGGCCGTGTTACCAATAGCGGGGTTACTGTTGGGGATAGGTTCGGCTAATTTTAGCTGGATGCCCAACCTTGTCTCCGACATTATGGCTATGTCTGGTGATGCGGTATTTAGTAACTTAGCGCTCATTTTCGCAATAGGCGTCGCTCTGGGTCTAAGCGATAACGATGGTGTTGCCGGTTTGGCAGCAACTGTTGGCTTTGCCATCCTGACGGCCACAATGGGGGTAATGGCAAAACTTCACGGTATAGAAACAGCAACGGTCATCGGTATTCCAACCATTAACACTGGCGTATTTGGCGGCATCATTATCGGTGCTATTGCAGCAATGCTCTATAACCGTTTCTTTAATATAAAATTACCCGAATATTTGGGCTTTTTTGCTGGTAAACGCTTTGTACCTATAGTTACGGGTATTGCTGCTATCGCTCTGGGTATCATGATGAGTTATGTTTGGCCACCAATCGGTAATATGATCGATCAATTCTCCCACTGGGCGGCCTACCAAAATCCAACGCTGGCATTTGGTATCTACGGTTTCGTCGAACGCTCTCTGATCCCATTTGGCCTGCACCATATCTGGAATGTCCCCTTCTTTTTCGAAGTTGGTGAATATGTAAACCCAGAAACAGGGGAAGTCATCAAGGGGGAAATTCAACGTTATCTCGCGGGCGACCCAACGGCAGGTAATCTCGCTGGTGGCTATATGTATTCCATGTGGGCGTTACCTGCAATTGGCTTGGCGATTTACCGCTCAGCCCGCCCAGAAAAACGGGCTCTTGTAGGCGGTATAATGGCCTCTGCGGCACTAACATCTTGGCTAACAGGTATCACTGAACCGATGGAATTTTCCTTCCTGTTTGTAGCACCGGTACTGTACGTTATTCACTGTGTTCTCACTGGGATTGGGTTTGCTATCGTAAGTGCTCTCGATATTCATCACAGTGTCACTTTTGCTCATGGCGCCATTGATTTCCTTATCTACTACCCTCTATCAAGCAATGCTTGGCTGTTCATCTTAATTGGTCCGCTATGGGCTGTGATGTACTACGGCATATTCCGCTTCATGATCACTAAGTTCAACCTAATGACACCGGGGCGAGAAAACGAGCAAGATGAAATTAGTCAGGTCGCTGAAATTGGCAACGAGATGGCAGCACAATTGATAAACGCATTGGGTGGTAAGAGTAATATTAAAAATGTTGATGCGTGCATTACCCGCCTACGTGTTAGCCTTCATGACATCAAACAAGCCGATATCAAAAGAATTAAACAACTGGGGGCTCGTGAAGTTTTAGTGATTGGCGATAACCTTCAAGCTATCTTTGGGACTCAATCCGACCATATAAAAACAGAGATCAATCAGGTGCTACTCACGAGTTAGTGCCATTAACAATGGCAATTATTTCCCCCAAATAAAAACCCGAGCATGGCTCGGGTTTTCATAATATGAAGATTAGTCTCTAGGCAACCAAGGGGTTACTTTGACAATCTTTGAGGGAAATGTAATTTGTTCATCAATAGCCAAATCAGACAGCTTAATCACGGCTTTTTTCTCGTTAACCGGAATACGCTGTCCATTTGCTAAAGGAACAAAATCCAATGGCTGTTCGGCAAGGTGAACAACCACACCACTGACTTCTGGCATGAACCAATCTGAAAACATCCCACCGAGATCAGAGAGCAAACTTTGCATCTGAGGAACTAAACGTGTGACATCAGCTTGCGTCATCGTTGTTGAAAAACGGTCTTTTGCTATAACCTGCATTGACATATCACAGGTGATTCCATCATCAATAACAAAAGTCACATCAGGGTTCGCCTGACGCAAATTTTTATCAACAGGAACATCCAGCTCGTAAGAACTCGGAATCACCAACGCTTCATAATGCTCGTCTTTTTGCATCCAGCCACGATGTACTTTACAAACAGAGCCATCTTTTTGGTTTAACAAGAAGAACGCCATTTTGACATCGTCATGCCCTTCTTTAACGTTCTGCTTCAGTTTACCATACAAAGTGCTATAGCGGATCTGGATATCTTGAGCCGAAACATTTCCTGTATATACAATTGCACTCGTCGCTACCAAACCAACCATTAGCCAATGGTGTACTCTCATCCTTTATCCTTGGCGCCAATACTCATTATTATGGCGGATCATTGCCTGTATCTCTTCTACATAGGCACTACCGCGCTCTGAATAGCGAATCAGTCCTTCAGCCAATTTAATTCCAGTCACCGTTTCTCCCATCTGCCTTTGAGAGGCACGAATTTCACGCAACTCTTTATAGGCACGGTTGGTATTCACGTTGCTAAAATAGGCTTGAACAGACAAGTAAGGTGTCGCAAATACCGCTACTTCATGGTCGGCACCGTCATTACGGGCAGAAGGTACTAAACCGCAGCCCTTACGATAACACCATTGACCAAAATAGTTGTTCCCCTGAACTGCAAAGCGTGACGTACCCCAACCTGATTCATTAGCTGCTTGGCTAAGTACCAATTCTTGCGGCAAGGTGTCGACTCGGATCAGAACCTCTGACAACCACTCAGGTGTGACGCTGTCACCTTGAACCGGCAGTTTATATACCGCAGCCAATTTAATGGCATAGGCCAAATCTTCACCATCAACAGGCTTGCCTGCCTCAAGTGCTGTAACCAAACCAAGAAGAAATTGGCGTTCTTTCTCTATGCGTTGATTCTCATGGATAACCGCTGGGCGGAGAAAATCGAAGAAAGCCGCTTTTTTCTGTTTAACATCTTTATAGGCGGAAAAATCAGGTTTGCTACTTGCTGCCTCGGCAGCAAGTGGCAATTCTTCTGAAGGCTGGGACTTGTTTGGAGTGTCCTCACAGGCTGTGAGGCTGGTTAGAAATGCAATAAGAGCTATAGATTTTGTTTTATTATTTTTTATCACGCGTTGAAAACCTTAGGATCCTCCTGTTCGTCAGGAGCATCATCATCGTGACCTTTCTTAACGTTGGTCACTTGTAGTGTTATGCCAAAAAGGTTTCGGTAGATAATGGCCTTTACATTGAAAAAGAATGGAATCGTCCAGATAAGGCCAAGACCTGCCGTAGCAAATGATACAATAAACATTGTCAGGATAACGACAAAAATTGCAGTAAATGGCAGCAACTTACGGATTGTCGCTAGCAAAGAGAACTGAATTGCCTTCAGTGGCGATATTCTTTTCTCACATACCAAAATAATGGCCATGCTAAATGCCATCGTCAAAAATAGCCCTATCGGTGGCAGTAGATTACTTGCGATGCCTTGAATCGACGATGCCAGCAATACCGTTATAATACTAACTAACGTAAAGCTAAATCCTTTCACTAATTGTGTTGGCTTACTCGGCAAACCAACCGCATGATTCAGCGCCATCATGCTAACTCCGGCATACAATGGTGCGCTAAGAACATCAGCCCAAAAATTGGCCATGTAACCGGCATCAATAACATTAACCGGAATCTCTCCCCCGTTAACTACAGCATCGAAGAACACTGAGGCACTCCCAAGCTGTACATGCAGGCCAACCAGCAACAATGCAACTTGTGCCAAGAACAAACCAATCACGGCTGGAACAAACGTAAAATAATTTTTCGCTGTTATTCGCCAGGCTTCTTGCAGGACGTCTAAAGAGCGTAATTCAATCTCACCTTTCAACGCTTTTTCAATCGACCCGCCGATTTTGAATGTTTTGTTGTTCATGGCTTCCACTAAGTTTCATATTCAAGAACAAAAGATTGTACGACACAGAGACAGGATAGATAAATAGTCCGCCGTTCAAACTCTGTTCAACGAGGCGCGAATAATCCCAATCAGTGACAACATCTTATAGCAAGTACACTATGATTAATGAATCGTTATTCCGCAAGGAATACGAATTGGACATTGATTTTTAAGTACTTTTTAGTGTGTATAGGTAACGCTATTTCATGAGGTAATGACAGCCCTTCTTTTAGTGCAAAATTTGTCTAAAAAAAGGGAAAAAAACGCTTTAATTTGAACGTTTAGGGGTCTATCATGCGCCCCCTAAATTCATCCGAACAGTTGGGGGGATTATCTATGAAACCCCTAGGTGGAGAGCACGTAGAATTGAACGCTGCAGAAAACAATAAAGCGCCAGTCATTCAGCTTAAAGGGCTGAGTAAGAGTTTTGATGGTAAACAAATCATCGCTGGCCTAGATTTGAATGTAAACGATGGTGAATTCCTTACCATCCTTGGTCCATCTGGCTGTGGTAAGACAACTGTACTAAGGCTGATTGCAGGTTTTGAAAATGCAGACGCAGGTCAGATCATTATCGCAGGCAAAGATGTAACCGACATTCCTGCCGAGCAACGTAACGTTAATACTGTCTTCCAAAGTTATGCGCTATTCCCGCACATGACAGTGTTTGACAACGTTGCATTTGGTCTACGCATGCAAAAAGTGGCTGAGAGCGAAATTGAACCGCGTGTAATGGAAGCATTGCGTATGGTTCAGCTAGATAAGTTTGCCCCTCGCAAACCGCATCAGCTATCTGGTGGTCAGCAGCAACGTGTTGCGATTGCCCGTGCCGTAGTAAACAAACCAAAAGTTCTGCTACTTGACGAATCACTGTCTGCGCTTGATTACAAACTGCGTAAGCAGATGCAGATCGAACTTAAGCAGCTACAACGTAAACTGGGGATTACTTTCATCTTCGTTACTCACGATCAGGAAGAAGCCCTATCAATGTCTGACCGTATTATTGTTATGCGTTCAGGAAACATTGAGCAGGATGGTTCTCCTCGTGAAATTTACGAAGAGCCAGCTAACCTGTTTGTTGCTCGCTTTATCGGTGAAATCAACGTATTCGATGCCGTCGTTAAAGAACGTTTAGACGAAAGCCGTGTATTGGCTAATGTTGAAGGTCGCCACGCAATGATTCATTGCAAGCTTCCGGTTAATTCTGGCGATAAAGTCAAGGTGATGCTTCGCCCTGAAGATATTCGTCTAGAAGAAATCAACAATGGCGAAGATGGCAATGGCCTAATCGGTTATATCCGTGAACGTACCTATAAGGGCATGACTCTAGATTCTGTTGTTGAACTGGAATCAGGTACTTCAGTCATGGTTAGCGAATTCTTCAACGAAGACGATCCAGATGTGGACCACTCTCTGGGTCAGAAAGTTGCGGTTACTTGGGTAGAAAGCTGGGAAGTGGTGCTGGCAGATGAACAAGAAGCTTAATCTTCAGAACATCATCATTACCATCATCGTAAGTTGGTTGTTGCTGTTTGTCTTCATACCAAACTTGATGATCATCGGTACCAGTTTTCTGACCCGTGATGATGCCAACCTGATCGAAATGACCTTTACACTGGACAACTACATCCGGTTATTCGATCCGCTTTATGCGAAGGTCATGTGGCACTCATTTTATATGGCTCTGGTCGCTACCCTGCTTTGTTTAGCAATTGGCTACCCATTTGCCTACATGATTGCCAAGATGCCTGAAAAATGGCGTCCATTTATGTTGTTTTTGGTGATTGTACCTTTTTGGACTAACTCACTGATCCGTACCTACGGCCTGAAAATCATGCTAGGTACTCAAGGTATCCTTAATAAGAGCCTGATGTACTTGGATATTATCGACAAGCCGCTACGTATCATGTACACCGAATATGCGGTTATGGTTGGTCTGGTTTACATTCTGCTGCCATTTATGGTGTTACCGCTTTACTCGGCGATCGAGAAATTGGATAACAACTACATTGAAGCGGCGCGTGACTTGGGTGCAAACAAGATTCAAACCTTTATCAAGGTTATCTTCCCATTAACCATGCCGGGAATTATTGCAGGCTGTTTGCTGGTACTACTCCCTGCTCTAGGTATGTTCTATGTATCTGACCTTCTTGGTGGTGCGAAGAACCTACTAATCGGTAACGTGATCAAGAGTCAGGTACTGAACGCCCGAGATTGGCCGTTTGGCGCAGCGACAAGTATCGCGTTGACAATCAGCATGGCTATTATGCTCTATGCCTACTACCGTGCTGGCAAGTTGTTGAACCGTAAAGTGGAGCTGGAATAATGGGACGTCTATTTAAATTCAGTTTTATGTCGGTGGTATACGCATTCCTGTATGCCCCTATCATCATCCTGATTGTTAACTCATTTAATGCCAGCAAATTTGGTATGAAATGGGGCGGTTTTACCACCAAGTGGTATCACCAACTAGTCAGCAATGACAGCCTGGTTCAGGCAGCTTGGCACTCGCTAAATATTGCGGTGTTCTCAGCAACGGCAGCGGCAATCATCGGTAGCCTTACGGCAGTCGCCCTCTTCCGCTACCAGTTCCGCGGTAAGCATTTTGTCAACGGGATGCTATTTGTTGTAATGATGTCTCCAGATATCGTGATGGCAATCTCTCTGCTGGCCTTGTTTATCCTTGTTGGTGCTGAGCTTGGCTTCCTAACACTGTTGTTGGCACACATTACATTCTGTCTACCATTTGTTGTGGTAACAGTTTACAGCCGACTAAACGGCTTCGATGTGAAAATGCTTGAAGCAGCACGTGACCTAGGTGCAAGTGAGTGGGTAATCTTAAAGCAGATTATCCTACCATTGGCAAAACCTGCGGTTGCAGCAGGCTGGCTACTGAGCTTCACCCTCTCACTAGATGATGTGATTGTGAGCTCTTTTGTTACCGGTCCAACTTACGAAATCCTACCACTGAAGATTTATTCAATGGTTAAAGTTGGAATTTCACCAGAAGTAAATGCATTGGCTACACTTATGCTAATTGTATCTCTGGTGCTGGTGGTATCCTCTCAGCTATTGGCTCGCGAGAAGATCAAATAATTTAGGCAACATAATGCTTAAATGGCAGAAATGCCAACATGAGCAAGTGGCCTTCGGGCCACTTGTTTTGTATGAATACCCTAAACGGGTTTTGGAGATGATAATCTAATGAAAAAATGGTCCGCTTTTCTAACCGGTACTGCATGTGCAGCAGCTCTTTTCTCAACTGCTGCGATGGCTGAAGACAAGGAATTGGTGTTCATGAACTGGGGTCCGTATATTTCTACGGAGCTACGCGAACAGTTCACTAAAGAAACTGGTATTAAAGTGATTTATTCGACTTACGAGTCGAACGAGACTATGTACGCTAAGCTGAAAGCTCACCCACAGGGTTACGACCTGGTTGTGCCTTCAACTTACTTCGTTGCGAAAATGCGCGATGAAGGCATGTTACAGAAAATCGATAAATCAAAGCTAAACAACTTCAAAGAGCTTGATAAGAACTATCTGGACAAGCCTTTTGACCCAAGCAACGACTACTCCATCCCGCACGTTATTGCGAT
This sequence comes from Photobacterium aquae, assembly GCF_001029445.1. GTDB lineage: Bacteria > Pseudomonadota > Gammaproteobacteria > Enterobacterales > Vibrionaceae > Photobacterium > Photobacterium aquae. Next base: position 330,075 of record NZ_LDOT01000006.1, on the reverse strand, counting down.
GACTGGTCTTGCGGTCAATACAGAAATGTACGACCCTGCTGATTTCGACAGCTGGGCTGACCTATGGAATCCTGAGCTGAAAGGCCAGATCATGCTAATGGACGACACTCGTGAAGTGTTCCATATTGCACTTCGCAAACTAGGCTATTCAGGTAACAGCACTGATCCTAAGCAGATTGACGAAGCGAACGAAGAGTTGAAAAAACTAATGCCAAACGTATTGGTATTTAACTCTGATAACCCAGCAGCTCCTTACCTTGCAGGCGAAGTTGGTCTTGGTATGCTTTGGAACGGTTCTGCGGCTGCCGCTCAACGTGAAGGTCTTCCTATTGAGCTGATTTGGCCAAAAGAAGGCGGTATCTTCTGGGTTGATAGCCTAGCGATCGCGAAAAACGCGAAAAACGTTGATGCTGCACACAAGATGATTGACTTCCTACTGCGCCCAGACGTTGCTGCTAAAATTTCTGAAGAGACGGGTTACCTAACAGCGGTTGAGAAATCAAACGCTAAATACAAAGACAACCCTACTCTGTTCCCACCACAAGAAGACCTAGATCGTGGTGAGTGGCAGAACTCTGTTGGCGATATGAACATCCGTTATGAAAACTACTTCCTGGAACTAAAAGCCGGTCAGTAATTTTTCTAAGCGCAACGGCCCTTCGGGGCCGTTTTTCATATCTAGCCTATCTGTTCTTCCTCTCTCCCCTTCCTTTTTTCTACGAGCAATATACAACCAAGCGGTATATAGATAGGGCAATAAAATAGTTTGCACTATTCATACTCAACAATTGATTGCCATAAGACATTGATAGTCTGCTATAATGTTTCACGATTAATTTGTTATCAGTCACAGAAAAGAGCCTAATTCTCTTTTCTTTATTTGTTAGGAGAAGCGGTAAGTATCCAGCCCGGCTCACGCCCCTTTGGTTACATTCGCTAAGAGAACCCTTAAAAATCTTCTTTATTGGAGCATAGAAAATAATGAAAAAATGGTCTTCTTTGATGGCCGGCAGCGTATGCGCAATGGCAATGTTTTCAGGCATGGCTACGGCAGCAGATGACGAGCTGTATTTCTACAACTGGTCTGAGTACATCCCTTCAGATGTACTTGAGCAGTTTACGAAGGAAACAGGCATTAAAGTAATTTATTCGACGTATGAGTCGAATGAAACCATGTACGCAAAACTGAAGACTCACGGTGAAGGTTACGATCTGGTTGTTCCTTCAACGTACTACGTGTCTAAGATGCGTGAAGAAAATATGCTCCAGAAGATCGACAAATCAAAGCTTTCTCACTTTAAAGAAATCGATCCTAACTTCCTGCACAAACCATTTGACCCTAAGAATGACTACTCCATTCCTTACATTTGGGGCGCAACGGGTATTGGCGTAAACACAGAAATGCTAGACAAGAGCAAAGTCTCTTCTTGGGCTGATTTCTGGGACCCTAAATGGGCTGGCCAGCTAATGATGATGGACGACGCTCGCGAATTCTTCCATATCGGTTTGCGTAAACTGGGTTATTCGGCGAACACTAAAAATCCAGAAGAAATCAAAGCTGCGTACGAAGAACTGAAGAAACTAATGCCAAACGTATTGGTATTCAACTCAGACTACCCAGCTAACCCGTACATGGCAGGTGAAACCTCACTGGGTATGCTATGGAATGGTTCAGCATACATGGCCCGTCAAGAAGGTGCTCCGATTGATATCGTATGGCCAAAAGAAGGCGCAATCTTCTGGATGGATAGCATATCTATTCCTGCTAACGCAAAAAATACCGAAGCGGCACACAAGATGATCGACTTCCTACTTCGTCCTGAAAACGCTGCGAAGATCGCTCTTGAAATCGGTTACCCAACACCAGTTGCAACGGCCAAGAAGCTACTTCCAGCTGACTTTGTTAATGATCCAAGCATCTACCCACCTCAAGAAGTGATGGACGCTGGCGAATGGCAGAACAGCGTTGGTAATGCAACACCACTTTACGAAGAGTACTACCAGAAACTAAAAGCTGGTCAGTAATCAAAACAAGCCGGGCTATCAAGCCCGGTTTTTTATTATCATTCAATAGTTTCTTACTTAATCTGGCAACAGGCTATTCAGTGCTTGGTTTAGCCAACTGGCGGCAGGCCCAAGACTCTCCCCTTTCTTTAGCAAGCATTCAATCGGTACCGCCCACTCTTTGTAATCGAAAGTAACGGGTAACAATTTTACTTTGCTGGCAAGAGCCAATTCATCCGCCCTGTGTTTGGGTAAATAAGCCCACCCTAACCCCTGAATCACGTAGTTTTCAAGCAGTCGAAGATCATTGGCGCTCCACTGCCGGGAAGATATCGGTTGGAGCTGGGTCTGATGGTAGCCATTTAAACCCTGGATCAATATTTGCCGATGAGGAACTAAATCTGTCGGGGTTACCTGTGCGAGCGATGACAATGGATGCGAAGGTGCTGCAACCGGCACAAATTTTAGATTACCGATGTAGCGAATATCAACATCGGTAACCAATGACATCTCGCTCAGCATCACCCCTAACAATGCGACACCATCACGTACTAAATGCGGGATATCCACACTTGCTGCCGTGAAGCAACGCAAAGATGTTGACGGAAACTGTTGTTCAAATTCAAAAATGATGTCGTAATAGCGCTGCTTCAGCAGGCTATCATCGACAACAAGACTGATCTGGCTCTCTTGCTGAGCGCTCAGAGCTTTAGCAGTACTGTCGAGTTCCCTTTTCTGCATGAGTATCGCTTCAGCAAACGATAACAAGTGCTTGCCCTGATCTGTGAGAGTCGGCTTACGCGTAGAACGGTCAAACAACTCAACATCAAGGTCAATTTCTAAGTTAGCAATACCCTGACTCACAGCGCTCTGCACTTTGCCTAATTTACGAGCGCAAGCAGAAAACGACCCCAGTTTCGCCGCGGTGACAAACATATTCAGTTGTTCAAGGTTATACATAAGTATCAGTAAAAGTGATGATAACTAACTAGATATAATCATATCTCAAGATATATTTGTTTTCACGATTATCATTAGTTCAGTGATTACCATGACAACAAAAGAACGAATTCTCCATTCTATTTTATTTGAGGTATTTGCCCTACTCATCCTTATGGGGCTCGCCAGCATCTTTACCCAACATAACCCAGCCGTTGTCGGAGGGTTAAGTGTTGCTATGTCTTTGATTGCAATGACTTGGAACTATATTTACAACCTGCTATTCGACAGAGCATTCGGTACAGATCGCCTTTCTCGCAAGCTGGGCCTGCGTATTATTCACGGTATTGGTTTTGAAGGTGGCCTGCTGTTTGTTTCCGTTCCCGTTCTAATGTGGGTGCTGAAAATGGATTTCTGGAGTGTGCTCATCCTCGATTTGGGGCTTGTCGCCTTCTTCTTGTTATACGCCATCATCTACAACTGGCTATACGATCACATTCGAGCCCGATTTTTCACGAAGCAGCCTGCTCAAACGGCCCAAGCCTGACCCATAAAAAAACGCCCGCTTATGCGGGCGTTTTTTATAACCTACTGAAATTCAACTGATTGCCAATAACTCCGCCACATAGGCCGGAACAATATCCGATGCTTGGCCATAACGCTTCTCAGCAAATTCATTTTCTACTTCGCTCGGCTCTAAATTCAATTCTATCGTATGTGCCCCATGCATTGCTGCTTCATGAACAAACCCCGCTGCGGGATATACCGCACCCGATGTACCAATTGAAATAAACAAATCAGCCTCCATCAAGGCTTGATGTATTCTATCCATACCAATTGGCATCTCACCAAACCACACCACATTAGGACGCAACGGTGCCGGGATTTGGCAGCAATGGCAATGGTCATCTAGCGAAATGTCCCCACTCCATTCGACGGTTTGCCCAGTGTTACTACACTGCGCCTTCAGCAGCTCACCATGCATATGGATGATATTCTTACTGCCTGCCATTTCATGAAGATTATCAATATTCTGCGTGACAAGTGTTACCGTGCCATCAAGTTGCTGCTCCAATAACGCCAAAGCTTCGTGGGCTTTATTAGGAAAAACCGAGCCACTCTCTAATTGCTGACGGCGTAAATTATAGAAATTCTGAACTAATACAGGATCACGGTAATACCCTTCCGGAGTCGCAACATCTTCAATACGGTGGCTTTCCCACAATCCATCTTGATCGCGAAACGTTCGAATGCCTGACTCTGCCGAAATACCGGCTCCTGTCAGAATGACAATATTACGATAGGGAAATTGCATGGCCGTGTCCTTTGCTATTCGTATTGACTTGCTTAACTTTATACCATTGTTTTTATACGGTTATAAGTACAGCGACTACGACATTGGTCTAATTCATTTAAAATAATAAAGTTATAGTGCATTAGGATTTGCGTTAATACCACTCACAATAAACAATTCGTCATTAATGCCGTAGGCAAAATGAAATAATGGGCAAGATGACAGATAAAAAAACAGCAGCCTAGGGCTGCTGTTCGTGACTCTTAAAAGCACAACTTACGCATTATTCTGCGAAGCACTGCCTTTTTTATCGGCTTCTTGTGCAGCATCATAACCTGGTTGGTTTTCAGGAAGATCTTTCACTTCGTTGTACCATAGGTCGTGGTGCTCTTTCGCCCATGTTTCGTCAACTTCACCTGTGATCATACCATCTAGCGCCGCTTCCATACCGAACAGACCGATATAGATGTGGAAGATAAAGCCACAAATCAGGATCAGTGCAGAGAACATATGCAGCAGGTTAGACAACTCCATATCACGGCGAGTCTGATCGAAGATAGGGAAATCCAAAACCAAACCAGAGATTGTGATTGCAATACCGAAGAAAATCAATAGCCAGAAAATGGCCTTTTCACCACCGTTAGAGAAACCGGCAGATGGATGCGTACCCTTATGCTTACCTACCATGCCGCCCATTTTCATGAACCACTTGATATCAACCATAGTGAACAGGCTCTTACGCCACCACTTCACCAATACCGCAACAAGTAGGATGCCAAAAATTGGCCCCATGTAGTTATGGTATTGCTTCGCGGCATAAATGATCCATCCCCACACCTCTGTCGGCACAACAGGCTTGATAAAATGTTTACCATAAACGAGTGTCAAACCACTAAATGCCAACGTAAGGAAGGTGAACGCCATACTCCAGTGAAGAGCGCGATCAAAACGGCTCCAGCGTTTGATCTTACGGCCAGTTTTTGGCTTGCTCAGTTTCAATGGGCCAACAACTACGTAAGCCAGTGCCACCATTGCCAAGCTACCGAAAATAGCCAAAGCACCTAGTGGTGACATCCACTTCTCTTTCAAAATGTACCATGTCTGGCCCGGCACACTAATCAATACACCGTGCTCTGGTGATTTTGACGTGGTGTAACCTTCTTGACCATCCTTGACCATGCGCCAATAGTCAGCACCAGCAAAGCCTGTAATTTCTTGCCTTACAACAGACTCGCCTAGACGCTCATTATCAGAATTAGCACTGGTCTCATTACTGGCCACCGCTGACACAGACAGCGTCAGCATAAATGTGGTTACCAGCATCGCAAGCCAATGTTGAATTCGCTTAGTCATAAAACTCCCGACTGTTATCAACAGTGTTTCTCAATCTTGAAATCAACCCACAGTGCGGGATGCAACTGTGGGTTGAAACTACCCCTGCATCAAGCAGGGATAATTAAAGGCTTATGCCTTTTGCTTGTCAGCAGCATCGTAAGCAAGGTCTTCAACACTTGCCCAACCCGCCTCTTTCGCACCACGAGCAACAACACGCTTACGGAAAATGTCAGAGATTTTCTCTGCATCACCCGCTAGTAGTGATTTTGTTGAACACATTGAGGCACACATTGGCAGCTTACCTTCTGCAATACGGTTAGCACCGTACAGTTTGCGTTCCTTCTCTGAACCAGGTTCAGTGTTTGGACCGCCAGAACAGAAAGTACACTTGTCCATCTTGCCACGCTCAGCAAACGCAGTTTGTTTAGGGAACTGCGGCGCACCGAACGGACAAGCAAACAGACAGTAACCACAACCGATACATAGATCTTTGTCGTGCTGAACAATGCCGTCTTCAGTTTGGCTAAAGCAATCTGCAGGACAAACGGCCATACATGGCGCATCACTACAGTGCATACAAGCAACCGAGATAGAGTTTTCGTTTGGTAGACCGTCGTTCAGAGTCACCACACGACGGCGCTGAATACCCCACTCTAGCGCATCGTCATTCGCGTTTTTACAAGCCGTAACACAACCATTGCATTCAATACAACGCTTAGAGTCACAAAGAAATTTCATACGTGCCATCTGATGACTCCTTACGCTTTACTGATTTTACAAAGGGTTACTTTTGTTTCTTGCATCTGGGTAACTGGGTCGTAACCGTAGGTGGTTGCTGTGTTAGCCGCTTCACCTGATACGTATGGTTCACAACCTTCTGGATAACGGTTACGCAGGTTTTCACCCTCGAAGTAGCCACCGAAGTGGAACGGAATGAACGCAAGACCAACTTGAACACGAGGAGTAACCATCGCCTTCACTTTGATGCGACCTTTCTCTGCACCTTCAACCCAAACCATGTCACCATCGCGAATGCCAAGATCGTTGGCATCTTTCAGGTTGATTTCAACAAACATTTCTTGCTGAAGCTCTGCCAGCCATGGGTTTGAACGGGTTTCTTCACCACCACCCTCGTACTCAACCAGACGACCAGATGTCAGGATGATTGGGTATTCGCCAGACATGTCTTTGTCCTGAATTGACTTGTAAAGCGTTGGCAGACGGAACATCGCCTCGCTGTCGTTCCAAGTCTGGTATTCAGGTAGCAGATCACGGCGTGGCGTGTACAGTGGTTCACGGTGTAGTGGCACTTTATCTGGGAATGTCCAAACAACAGTACGCGCTTTTGCGTTACCAAATGGGATACAGCCGTGCTTAATCGCTACGCGCTGGATACCGCCTGACAGGTCAGTCTTCCAGTTCTTGCCTTCAGCAGCCGCTTTTTCTTCTGCTGTCAGGTCATCCCACCAACCAAGCTGCTTCAGCATCTTGTCAGTGAACTCTGGGTAACCATCTTCAAGCTCACAGCCTAGAGAGTAGCTGTCGTCAGCCAATAGGCTTTCACCATTACGCTCAACACCGAAACGAGCACGGAAGTTACCGCCACCCTGTGCAACCGTCTTAGACGTATCGTAAAGAATGTGAGTACCTGGGTGTTGCATCTCTGGCGTACCCCAACATGGCCAAGGCAGACCGTAAGTTTCACCGTTCGCAGGACCACCTACCGCTTCTAGCGAGGTGTTGTCAAACGTATGCCAGTTCTTCTGGTGCGCTTTCAGACGCTCAGGGCTCTGGCCTGTGTAACCGATAGTCCACATACCCTTGTTGAATTCACGGGTGATGTCTTCGATTACTGGGCGGTTATTTTCAATCTTAATGTGCTTGAACAGTTGATCAGCAAGACCTAGCTTCTGAGAAAGCAGGTACATGATCTCGTGGTCAGGCTTAGATTCGAATAGTGGCTCAATAACCTGATCACGCCACTGGATTGAACGGTTAGTTGCCGTTACAGAACCCGTAGTTTCGAACTGAGTTGTCGCCGGTAGCAGGTACACGTTATCGGTACGGCCGTTCATCACAGCTGCAACACCTGGGTACGGGTCAACGATAACCATCATATCCAGCTTACCCATTGCCTTGCGCATTTCTGTACCACGAGTCTGTGAGTTCACAGCGTGGCCCCAGTAGAACATGGCACGGATGTTGTCGTTTTGCTCGATATTCGCCTTGTCTTCCAACACGCCGTCGATCCAGCGAGAAACCGGAATACCCGCGTTGTACATTGGCTTCTTGCCGTGGTATTCGTTTTGGTCAAAACGGCCTTTCAGCCATTCGTAGTCCACATCCCACACTTTTGACCAGTGCTTCCACGCACCTTCAGACAGACCGTAGTAACCAGGCAGGTTATCAGACAGTACGCCGAAGTCAGTTGCACCCTGTACGTTATCGTGACCACGGAAGATGTTTGCACCGCCGCCAGATTTACCCATGTTGCCAAGAGCAAGTTCAAGAATACAGTAAGCACGTGTGTTGTTGTTACCAGTAGTATGCTGAGTACCACCCATACACCAAACTACACAGCCAGGACGGTTTTCAGATAGCATTTTCGCTGTCTGGTATACGTCGGCTTCTTTAACGCCAGTTACGCGCTCAACTTCTGCAGGGTTCCATTTCGCCACTTCTGCGCGAACTTCGTCCATACCCCAAACACGCTGGCGGATAAACTCTTTGTCTTCCCAGCCGTTCTGGAAGATGTGGTATAGCACACCCCAAATGAAGGCAACGTCAGAACCCGGACGTAGAGAAACATAGTGATCAGATTTAGCAGCAGTACGAGTACGACGAGGGTCAACAACGACAATCTTACAGTTGTTACGCTCTTTCGCGATCAGAATGTGCTGCATTGCAACTGGGTGTGCTTCAGCAGGGTTTGAACCAATAAACAGAATCGACTTACAGTTATGCATGTCGTTCAGTGAGTTGGTCATTGCACCGTAACCCCAAGTGTTCGCAACACCGGCCACTGTGGTTGAGTGACAGATACGCGCCTGGTGGTCAACGTTGTTGGTACCCCAAAGTGATACCATTTTACGGAACAGGTAAGCCTGTTCGTTGTTGTGCTTAGCAGAACCTAGGAAGTAAACAGAATCCGGGCCTGACTCTTCACGAATTTTCAGCACTTGCTGACTAACTTCGTTTAGCGCTTGTTCCCAGCTCAGCTTCTGCCACTTACCGTTAACAAGCTTCATTGGGTACTTCACACGACGCTCACCATGGCCGTGTTCACGAAGTGCCGCACCTTTTGCACAGTGGCCACCAGCATTGAAAGGATGGTCAAAAGCAGGTTCCTGGTGGGTCCATACACCATCCTGTACTTCGGCATAAATACCACAGCCAACAGAACAGTGAGAACAAATGGTACGCTTCACTTCTTTTGGTGCATCATGCACGTCTTGAGACGCTGCCTGTGCCTTTTTCATCATGCCCGGTGCAAACATACCTGCACCAGCAATACCACCAGCCGCAGCCAGTGATGAATTACGGATAAAGGAACGACGTGAAATACCTAGCTGGTTCTCGTCCTTGCTCACGTTGTCGGAACGTTTAATCAGTTTCATTTATAGCTCCGCCTTACAAGGTTTCGTAGTAATCGCGAATGTGTTGTGTTTCGCGATAGCCTGTTGTTTTTTCATTTTTCTTCTCATCAGCTTGGACAACTTCGGCATGTACAGCCGTTGTTGCGCCCGCCGCAACAGCACCAGCAGCCACAGTCAGACCAATGTTTTTCAACAATTGGCGACGGCTTTGATCGGGTTTATTGTGCTCACTCATAAAAGCTAGCTCCTTTATCTTGTTCCTGTATTCACTAAGTAGCGGTCAGGAATCACTTTTTATTGCTAAATTTTTCTTAATCAAACAACTAGCCGCTTAAACATCAACGCAATCTAGTTGTGACGTCGTAACAGAAAACAAATTAGGTTGATTTTAGTTCACTTCAACAAAACGTGTTTTTTCGATGGTCAGGAATTGCAGTGCCAATTCACCAACAGCGCTATAAAACACAGCACTATTAGCTGATTTCATATCTAGGCACAGGCGTTCAAACCAAGCCGCAATGTGGCGATTAAAAAACGTTTTCTGCAAATGCGCATCACCCGATTCCACCAGCATTGCCATAACTTCAAGCAAAGCGGCAATGTGATCTTCAGGTTCTTTAACTGACTCATCTCGGGCAAAACCCAATTGAGCAAGATCACGACGAAGGTGAGCCAGAGGCATTTCCATCAATGATCCCGTCAGGTACCAACAACCGTAAGGAACAATTTCTCCACGGCCAATGCCGATAAACAGATCTTGATACTCTTCTTCTACCGAAAGCACAGATGTTTTCTGAGCTGCCAATTTAAGAACAGGCCAAGCACCGGCCATACCTGCAGACGCATTAGCATTGGCATCAACATCCAATTCGCTCAGCCAAGCAAGTACCTCTTGATCAGGGGCACAACGCAGCAAACGAGCTAACAGGGCGTAAATATCAACGCGCAGTACACTTTCTTCTTGTGTGTTCATTTGAGGAGATTCCAATTGCATGTCTTACACTCTTAGCTGGCTTTCTGGATCGTCAATAACTGATGAGAAAATATCTCGTACACGACAGTCTTCACACATTTGCAATCGACGAATTGCATCACCTTGGAAATGTGAGTGACCTTGTAACTTTTCAGTTAGCATTTTCACCATAGAAGCCGGTGCAAAAGCTTTACCGCAACTGGTACAGCAAGCAGCCTCTTCTTCATGAACGGTTTTCGCTTCCTGACGTGCTTTCTGATCCCATGAAATACCAGGAACCAGAGAAATCACTTTTTCAGGACACGCTTTTTCACACATACCACATTGAACACAGTCTTGTTCAATGAATAGCAATCCTGGACGATCACCAATTGCATGCAATGCACGAGTTGGACAAACCGCAACACAGCTCATGCACAATGTGCAATCTTCCGTACGACAATCTACCGAACCATAAGGTGCATTCTCTACAACGTCTGAACGCGCAGGTTTTTCAGGCGCATTAGCGTAAAGGGCATCAAGAACCGTAAAGAGTTTGGCTCGCTTATCCCCTTCTAGGCGGTTTTCCATTGTCAGCAATGCATCGTCAAACGCGGTAAAACGCTCGGCGTCTGCAAAATCAAACAATGTAATCCGTGAAGCATCAAAGCCAAGATCCCCTAGCAATGTTTGCGCAGTTGCCAATTCATTGCGAAGTACACGATCAATCGTTTCAGGAATATAAGACGTATTCGTAGCCAGAAGCACTTGATGCGCACCGTAAGCCAATGCACTAAACCAAGTATCAATACCCACAGTCGCCAATTCTTCCAGAGCAACTGGAATCACAGATGATGGGAAATGAGCCAAAGCACTACAAACAGCAGCTTCATCGCGATTACCGAAGAACAACAATGTCGGTGCTTCACCACCCTCTTGTTGATAACGGGTCAGCAAACGATGAACGAAATGCTGAGTATTGTCCGGATCAGGTAATGCATATGTAATGGCTTCTGTCGGACAAGCTGTTGCACATGTACCCACGCCTTGACAAAGGTATGGATTAATATCAATAGCATGGCCGTTACTGGTCAATGCACCAGCAGGACAAGCATCCAAACAACGATCACAACCTGATACGCCACGAGATGAATGGGCACAAAGATCTGGATTCAGACGGAAATACTTAGGTTTATCAAACGTACCGATCATAGCCGGTAGTTCTTCAATAACCGTCGCCAGTTTCGCTTTACTTGCACCGATGGCGTAATAACCAGGCGCTGGGATTTCAACATCCATAACGCCGTCGGCGGTCAGATCAACGATCAAATCAAAACAATCGCGACCAATAGCCACTTTTGCCAGATTGGCCTTTGTCAGCATGCCTTCTACTTCACATGTTGCCTCAAAGGCACCAAGGTAACCTTTTAGTGCAACATGACTCGCGAAATAAAGATTGTCACGCTTCTCACTGTTTTCTGCTTTTTCTGTGGCAAGTAGGGTTACCGAATTCAAAGCGGAAAATTGTGGAGCCAGTGTTGTAATAGCGTCTTCTGCACCAATGATCAGCAAATTACCACGGCTTTCATAAGAAACCGTAGGTGGGATCAGGTTCGCAAGCTCAACTGTCCCTTTCAGGGCAGCCAAACGAGCCTGACCATTGCGATCATCAATTGCAGTCTGTGCTTCTAGTGTACTATTTAACATTCTTATTCCTGTCTACTCGTCACCGCAAGTCAGTGCCGATTGAAACGAATACTTTTTAAAGTAATTTTTCAGGTACTTAGAAAAAATTTTCGTTTCGTACTCAGTAATAGAGCAATAACCGTTCCAACTTTTTACGGAATAAAATGACCTATAGGGAGCTAAAATAACTAAGAGACATTTTGCCTTAACCGATTAGGGACAATTTGTCCCAGTCAATTTTGCGTCATGCGCCAAAATGTCCCGTCTTTTTTTATGGGTATTATTCCCTTTTTGTCCCATTGTCTGTTTTTTCTGCGCTTCGAGTGAAGGCGGCCTTACTAAACTTATTATTTTTCATTAGCCTATTGGCTTTATCCGCCTTGCTGTCACGCCAATCTCTGCGTTATGCGGATTTACCTGTTGGTGTGGCACGCTCTTCATCAGAGAAATGTTCACTGGCCACCTCAGTAGCATCTGACTGCACAAGAGTATTTGCAGACTGTTCAGCCTCATACACACTCAAATCAGACGGCATAGCAATGCCAGATTCTATTTCTGATGCCAATGCACCCTGTCCACCAGCCAACGCTGTATCGGCTTTACCCTCGCCTTCTAGCATCGACTCCACATTTTCCACAGCCTCATTAACCCAATTACGCAATTGGGCTGTCACCTTGCTATCTAGCACAGGAACATTTGAAAAGTCCTCGGTGTGATCGTCCATATCGCTGACATAGTTAAACTCATCAGAATGGAACAATTTACGAAGTGCTGCTTTCTTTACAGACTTCTCAACACCCTTCTTCATGAAATCTGTCACGCCAGACTCATAACTCACGGCGGCTACATCTGCCAAAGTCAGCGCCGGAGTCTCAGTCTCGCAATCAGAGGCCTCATCTACGGTAGGCTCAGAACGGTGAACAGCATCGCTATGCGCTATAACCTCGTTATCAGCTGAATTATCAACAACCTGTAATGCCGATTCTTCCGTTTCAATAACTGGCTCAATATCCTTATTTTCTTCCCTTGCCTGTAGCTTTCGGCTTGACCAACGCTGGAAGAAATTAGTTGCCACTAGAACGCCCCTTTCTGTTCTTGTCTCTACAACGATTCTTACGGAATTCTATCTGTTCGCCATGTCGGCCAATATAAGCCTCCATCCATGCCTGAACCTGAATTGGTGTTTGGATATGCAGGACTTGGTAGTCACCGTCCATATAACCGCTGGCCAGTCCTTGAGATGCGGTGATCAACAATGGCGATAACTGCTCGTTTTCCTCTTCACACACAATGAAAAGGTGCGGGTCACGAGAGCTAAGATTGAAGCGGTAATCAGAGCGTTCATGGCGATACAACTCTAGAGGTAGAACATAGCCTCCCTCCACGGCAGCCAATGACTCTTTCTCCTCTTCACCATACAAACAAACGTCTTCAATCGACCAAGACAGTGTTGTCCAGCGACCAATCTTTTTTTCTTCAGAAACCAACCGGAAACCAATAGGCCAAATCGATTCATCTTTATGTAGTTCTGGCACGCTCGCTCCTTCTCTCTGGAAATGACGCAACATAGATGCAAAGACCACGCCAACTTTCTACGAATTGAAAAAATTGGAACGATGTTTGCTTACCTAACACCATGCCATCAAGTCGGCATCAGCGACAAATGCAAATCAAGGTGGTGCATTTATGAGATTAGCCCCCTTCTAGCATTTCGCGAATGTAGGCTTGAGACCCTATGGCCATTGTCGACATTGCTGAGTTCTCATCTCCACAAACCACCAGCACGACTTTGCCCTAATCTGGGTTACCCTTATATGTCAGTCTGTAAAAGCAGGAATTCTTTAATGAACCAATTGCCGAAGATCATTAAGACCCAATCGTCCGTCAAGCAAACCATGACCGTAGAAGTGATGGATGAATATGGCGACATGATGGAAAAAGAAATCGCCTGCGAGCACCCGCTAACGGTTTACCTCAACTGGATTGAAGTTGTTACCCTAATGACCTTGGGTGAGCGCCCTTCCGCTTTAGTGCTGGGTTACCTAAAGAACCAAGGGTTTATCGAAGATATATCCGCCATCGAGTCACTTATCATTGACTGGGATACCAATTCCGCCGCCGTGATCACCCGCGAAAATACGGAAGGCGTCAAAAAGCAGCTAGAAAAGAAGACGGTGACGTCTGGCTGCGGTCAGGGCACGATGTTTGGCAACGTCATGAAAAAACTTGAAGGGATCAGTCTTCCTACGCCGACAATTCCCCAGTCTCAGCTTTACGGCCTATTGGAATCCCTCACTCATCATAACGATACCTACAAGGCTGCAGGCGCGGTTCACGGGTGTGCTGTCTGCAAAGGAACCGAAATCCTCTCGTTTGTCGAAGATGTTGGCCGTCACAATGCCGTTGATACGCTGGCAGGCGAAATGTGGCTAAATGGCGAGACAGGATCCGACAAGATTTTCTATACCACAGGTCGCCTGACGTCTGAGATGGTGATCAAAGTCGCCCAAATGGGAATTCCAGTGCTTCTTTCTCGTTCTGGCGCAACTCAAATGGGCTATGAGCTGGCACAAAAACTCGGCATTACCATGATTGCCCGTGCCAAGGGTCATCGTTTCCAGATCTACAACGGCAAGGAAAACCTGATCCTCGATGTGAAAGGCGGCACAAACAACCACCAGCTTGATGATAGCCATAAGCCTACCCACAAAGGTGATACCGACTCTAGGAAAAAGGCTTAAACCATGACGCAGGAAAATAACCAGACGATGCCCAATACCGTGCCCAATGCATTTCCCGAGTTCATGAATGCCAAGCAAGTTGCCGAGTACCTGGATCTCAATGAAAAGAAAGTTTACGCCTTGGCGAATGACGGCTTGCTGCCTGCAACCAAAGTGACGGGGAAATGGCTGTTCCCCAAAGCGATGCTCGACAAATGGCTGCTTGAGTCTTGCCATAATGGCGCCATGAACGATCGGCTGTTGATTGCCGGCTCCGATGATCCTCTGCTTCAGCTCATTATTGGCGACATTGCCAATAAAATCGGCAGTACAGCAATGGTTGGCTATACCTCGACAGGAACCCGTCAAGGACTGGCGATGCTCAGTAAGGGCCACGTTGATATGTGCGCAATTCATTGGGGTCATGCTCACGAAGCCCCTTTGCGCCATCCTGCGCTTGTCCAGCAATATTCAGGGCACCGTAACTGGGTTCTCATTCATGCTTTTGAGCGTCAGCAAGGACTGGTTGTGTCGCAGGAAATCGCAGAGTGCGTCAATAACCGTTCGCTGATGCCCCAAGAGCTGATCGCTGCACGCTGGCGATGGGCGTTACGCCAAGAAGGTGCAGGCAGTATGCGTGCCCTCTCCGAGTGGCTGCACAATCATGCCTATACCATCGATATGCTAAACCATGTCGATACTTGCAATAGCGAACGAGAGCTCGCTTCTATGATTGCCCGCGGGCAGGCCGATGTTGGCTGTGCAAGCCAAAGTACCGCGGGGGAGTTCGGGTTAGGGTTCATTCCCTTGTGTACCGAAGCCTTTGAGCTGGTGATCCCGAAGAACATCTATTTTAGAACGCTACAACAACAGCTGCTAAGTGCATTAACCGATCCTCTTGTACAAGCCAAAGGTGATCAGCTCGGAGGATATAATTTCGAACGTACCGGACAACAAGTCTGGAGCGCAAACTGATCCTCAACTGATACCTAGCAGCATTCCCTTCAACGGCCAAACGTCAGTCTCCCTGACGTTTGGCCGTTACCTACAAACGCCCTAATGCCTAATAAATAAAACGTCCCCAACGCTCATTTCATCTTTTTATCCGAAAAACCAATTTGATTGCATATTTTTGTATCCGTCGTTATAGCCGTGCGGAGGAATACCATCATTTAATCTTTCACGAATATAAAAGTGCGAACATTTGCCATCTAAATAACCATGGCCATATCTAACTCTGCAAAACACTAGCAAAAGCAGCAGAGCATGCCGAGAAGAAATAGAAAAACCTATTAACAACAAGGTTTAATCCCCTTTATACCCTCTTAAATGCCTTTTTCAGCAAGGCAGGAAGCACAGTATTTTAACATCTGGCAGCCTCACGCATGAGATGCAAACTGGTCACTATTGACTATGTTGATGATTGAATAGAAGCAAATCATCGAGACCAGTCGCAAAAACAAATATGAACATAAAGACATATTGCCGATATTTCTCACTGGTCAGATGTGAAAGCTGTAACAGATGTTGAATTTATGTGAGCAAATACTCTAATTGGATAAATTCCCTTTAGGAATCTTGAACGGGAGCACATTTTGACTGGTTTTACTTTGAGTCACTGTGCGACAAGATGCACACTAAAGTTGGTCATCAGACCAGTAAATTACTCTGCACATGAATGTCTAATACCGCGTAAGGAGTGGTCATGAATTATTTCATTACCGGCGCAACTGGATTTATCGGTTCTCAGTTACTGCAAAGGCTGGCTAAGCGTCCTGGGGATATCTACCTTCTCACCTATGATCAACTGTCTGAAGATAGGCTCTCCGCACTAATCGAAAAGCACCAACTACCCAAAAACAAATTTCATTGCATTAAGGGCTCAATTACCGAACCTAACCTCGGTATTTCAGCCGAAGATACAAAGAGACTGACTGGAAAAATCACCCACTTCTTCCATCTTGCTGCCATCTATGATTTGACAGCGAGTGAAGAAGACATGATGCGTGCCAATATCGACGGCACCGAGTACACCCTGCGTTTTGCCGAGCGTATCAATGCAGGTTGCTTCCACTACTTCAGCTCCATCGCTGTTGCCGGACAATTCCGTGGCTGGTTCCGCGAAGACATGCTCAACGAAGCGACTGGGCTTGAGCATCCCTACTTCGCCACCAAGCACAACGCCGAAAAATTGCTGCAGGAAACCGCAACCATTCCTTGGCGTGCTTACCGTCCAGGTATCGTAATCGGTGATTCCAAGACTGGCCTCGCCGATCGTATCGACGGCCCGTACTATTTCTTCAAGGTCATTCAGAAAATTCGTCGTGCGCTCCCTGAGTGGGCTCCGCTACTCGGCCTCGAAGGCGGACGCCTGAATCTGGTTCCCGTGGATTATGTTGCCGATGCAATTGACCATATCTCTCACAAGGAAAACCTCGACAATCAATGTTTCCATATTGTCGACCCTGACCCTTACCGGGCTGGTGAAGTCATCAATATCTTTGCCGAAGCAGGTCACGCACCGCGTATGGCAATGCGCCTTGATATGCGTGTTTTCCGTATGGTGCCTTCACATCTATGGAGCCAACTTGGCCAGATCCCTGTCCTCAAACGCTTTATTGATGCCATCAGCCAAGAGATGGATGTCCCTAAAGACGCGATGAGCTTCTTTAACTATCCAACCCAATTTGATTGCACGAATACCTTGAACGCCTTGTCAGACAGCCAGATCACCTGTCCTCGTCTGCCTGATTATGCCGATAAGATTTGGGATTACTGGGAGCGCAACCTAGACCCTGAGCTATACGTAGAAAAAAGCCTTAAAGGCTGCGTTGACGGGAAAGTCGTTGTGATCACCGGCGCATCATCCGGTATCGGCTATACGACGGCACTTAAACTTGCCTCTACCAAAGCCAAACTGGTACTTGTTGCCCGCGACCTTGAACGCCTGCAACAAACCCGCAATGAAATAGAACGTCTTGGCGGCCAAGCATTTATTTATCAAAGCGATCTCAGCAAAGATGAATCTGCGCAAAAAGCCATTGAACAAATTAAGCGTGATCACGGCAAAGTCGATATTTTGATCAACAATGCAGGCCGTTCTATTCGCCGCTCGGTCAGCAAAGCCACTGACCGCCTGCACGATTACGAACGTACCATGCAGATTAACTACTTCGGCTCGCTACGCATGATCCTCGGCAACCTGCCTGAAATGATTGAGGCCAAACAGGGCCATATCATCAACATTTCGTCGATTGCCGTGTTGACCAACCAACCGCTGTTCTCAGCCTATGCCGCCTCTAAGTCCGCACTGGATACCTTCACCCGTACAGCCAGTATCGAGCTAGGTGGTCAGGGCATTAATTTCACGACGATTAACATGCCGCTGGTTGAAACTCGCATGATCTCCGAGCATTACCGCCATGAGGGGGGCATCCCGCTGCTCAGCCCAGAAGAAGCCGCTGATCTCATTATCAAGGCTATCATCGAGAAGCCGAAGCGTATTGCAACCAAACTCGGCCTGCTCGGCGCCTTCGTTCACGGCGTCTACCCTAAACTCGGTGAACTGCTGATGGCAACAGGTTATAACCCTGACCACGGTAACGCCGATGAAGGTGAAGACAGCGAACGCAAAGAGCCAACTGCAGACGTGGTTGCTTTGAATAGCATCATGCGCGAAATACACATGTAAGGAGCAGATCATGCAAGTTACAGCGATACATGACTACAAAGAAGACCTTGATACCCTGCTCCGGTATTTCAGCGAAGAAGCGCTGATCATCGACAAATACACCAAGCTCGGTGGCAAGCAGGTCAAGGTAGTTGGGCTGGAAGAAACCGAAGACGGCTTTACCGTCACCACCCAACGAGAAATGCCGGCTAATGTTCCACGCGTCCTCAAAAGTTTGCTGGGCAGCTTCAACACCATCAAACAAGATGAAACGTGGCGCTGGCAAGAAAACGGTGGCCTCCAGTGCAATTTCGATGTCGAAATTCTTGGGGTACCGGCAAAAATTCGCGGCAAGATGTGCTTTACCGAGCCGACGGATCGTCCGAATATCGCCACCGTCAACAAAGTCTATGTCGATGTCGATTCATCGGTTCCTTTGGTGGGCGGCACGCTGGTGTCTTTCATCTGTACAGATATCAAAGAACAAATGCAGGCTGAATATGCGTTTCTTTGCCAATCACTCCCTAAGCTGATTGCAGAAGAAGCCTAAACGCCGTATGGCAGTGGACGATAAGGCCGGGGCATCACATGCTCCGGATGTCGACCTCTGCCATTACGTTGGTTCACCATGTACAAGGAAAGCACGATGAAAACCAAAGACAGGATCTTATCGGTTAGCCTAGAACTGTTTAACCGCGACGGCGTCGCCCAGGTCAGCACTCTGATCATTGCGACAGAGATGGGGATCAGCCCGGGCAACCTGTACTACCACTTCCGCGGCAAGGATGAAATTATTGCCACGCTGGTTAGCGAATTGCAGAATTCACTGACAACCTTGAGCAACGAATATGCCGACAAAGTCAAAGATTTCGATGACTACTGGCCATTCATGCACACGGTGATGGCGCTATTCACCCACTACCGCTTTTTGTTTCGTAACTTAGACAACCTCAATGGCCACAACCCTCAGATCAAACGCAAAATTCGCACCTTGATTCTGAAGTTACGCCATATGTGCAATGAAATGCTCAAGCATTTGGTTGTTCTGGGTAAATTGAAATGCGACAGCGAGAGTCTCCCGCTCCTCGCTGATAACCTACTGCTGGTCAGCCTCAATTGGCTAAACTACCAAACACTGCTTGATGACCATTACAGCGAAAGCGAACTGGTACGCTCAGGGGTACTTCGATTGATATCAATGGTAGAACCCTACCTCGCCGAGAGCGCAACTTCGCCTTTCTTTACCCATGAAGATTTGGTGAAAGAGCTGGTAACCTGAGCCACTCGCCCAAAAAATAAATATCAACAAGAAGCCATAAACCAAACAGCCTGCAGATGCAGGCTGTTTCTTTTGGCGTTGATTTAATGCCGCTACACTAGCACGGATAATCTTCGTCTAGCACTCGGCACCTTGTAGACGAAGCCGGTCTTTTTCTGCTTTGGTAAGCTTGGAAGCCACCAGCTTGTAAGAGCGCGATGCCAGATCCTCCAGCATAGGAACAGGTACATCACCAGCGAGCTCGACAGTGATCCAATGCTGCTTATTCATATGGTAACCCGGAATAATCCCCTCAAACTGGCTAACCAGCAGCGAGTTATCAACCGGCATGCCTTTTAGCGTGACTCGCATTTTTCCTTTATGCTCTGCCACCAGCGCGAACATCTTGCCCATCACCTTGAATACCTCGGCATCCGGGCCAAACGGATAGCTACTTTCCGCAGAAGGAAACGAAAGCAAATACTCGACCATTGTCTTAGGCTGCATAATAAAAACCCTGTGAATGAATACACTCAAGATCTGATTTTTACCACAAATGCACCCAACGCGAAATTCTCTTGCCCCCAGAGTGCTTTCAATAACCCAATTCAGATGTAGATCGGAAGGTTATTGCAACGCAAACATGAGGGGCTAAGAAAGCATCAGGTTCCAAGACAACAAAAACTATTAAGGCAAGACTTGCCTGCTCTTAACAACAATTCACAGGCAACAGACTATTACGAACACGAGACATTAAAAACGGAGCAGGACATTTAGAAAATTTGCAGATCACAAAGACAATTCTTCGTAAAGTTAGCATTGCATTCGTAGAACAAAACTAACTCGCCCGCTTGGTATCAACCGCCTTCGCTTGCTTGAATTTCTCTGCAACAAACGCTGTCATCAACTTGATCGCCTCTCTCGCCTCATTCAGTTGATAAAACAGCGGATAGACATGCGGGACACCTTTGACAATATGAACCGTGACATCGTTTCCGGCTTCTCCCATTCGTTCCGCGAGATGGATAGCATCATCCATCAAAAGCTCTTCGGTGCCCGCAGTAATGAAGACCGGCGGTAAATCATGATGATCGGCATAGTAAGGTGAAATATCTGGGATACAGGGATTCTGCAAACCAATGTAGTTGTTACGCATTAACAGCAAAGTACCAAGATCAAAAAACGGATCATCCTTGCTCTTCAAAAATGCCGATTCCCCTGTAACCGCCATATCAGAGACCGGCGACATCATCAAAGCACCAGCAGGCATCGGTAGTTTGGCTTCTCGCAAACGCAGCATAGTAGTGAGAACCAAGTTGCCACCCGCTGAATCGCCCGCAAAGAAGATATTTTGAGGAAGGTACCCTTTCACCAACAAAGCGCGATAAACGGCGTAACAGTCATCAGGAGCGGCAGGATATGGGTTTTCAGGGGCCAGTCGGTAATTGACCATCAAACCACGAGAGTTTGTCGCACCGGCTAGGCGGGCAAGAAAGGCATTATGAATACGGGGGCTATGAAAACAAAAACCTCCGCCATGAAAATACAGGATTATTTTGTTGCCACTACTCGTTGGCATGTCAACCCAGTCACAATCGACATCGGCAAACTTGGTTGGCGTGACTTCCATTCCCTTCGGAGCCGAAATAAACGGCCCGTAATTGTCAATAGACAAAATCAAGCTGCGCATTTCTTCCGTTGAATGGCAATTTGCCAATCTCTGCCGCATGATCCGAAACAAAACCTTGTTGAAAGCCCTATTACGCCAACTATCCATAACTGCCACCTGTGTTACAATTCATTTACAAACTTAGAATTAAACTATGCATTTGGTCAATACCTATCAGAAAATGAATTATCTATTTTCGGTAAAAATACACCAACTTCTGCCAAAAGAGACAAACATGCATGTTTTTATTCTTTTACAATCACGTGACATGTGGCTTTGAAGTCACGTCGTTAAAAACAGTAAAAGCTAAATGGCAAAAAAGTTGCGCGTGCATGGCCCACGCGCAACCTAAACGGTATCACCACCTGCAGACTGGAATTAAGGCAGTAACACCCCAGAGCTACTTATTGTCTGGCTGGCTTAGAACGTAGCTCTGTATTGGCAGTTACTCTGCGGCTGCCAATTTCTCTACAGCATGGGTCAGCTTGTCAATTTTCTCATCCATACGCTCAAGCTTTTCACGATCAACCCCGCTTAGGCGGTAGAACAAATCATTCATACCCGCTTCCACTTCTTCAGAGGCTTTTTCGCTATTACGACCAATGCATTCTTTGGCCTGTACTTCTACTTCCTTACCACGCTCAACCAACTCGTCGAACAATTGGTTAGTTTTGTCATTAAGCTGTTGCGCTTCTTCTAGGCTGCGGCTGTACAAACCCAAACCTGCCAACCAGATGTTACGTGCAACACCTTCCCCGCTTTCAACGACATTCTTGGCCGCTTTTACTACTGTATTGTCACTCATATTCATATCCCCCTGCGTCGCTACGCTGGATTAATGTGTCAGCCCATTTACCGCATAGGTAAGGTGGGTATTCCTCAGCTCTTAAACCGCGATACGGTGCGAGCAATTAATTAGTTGTTTCTTTCTTAACTTCTGCCGCTACTGCTGGCTTTGCCGCTTCAACAGGTTTTGCAACCTCTTTCTGCTCAACCTTAACAGGCTGTGCTACCACTGCTTTTTCAGCCTCAGGTTTTACCGCATCGTTCTTTGGAGCGTCATTCTTTGGTGGTACAGGCTGTGCCGCTTTCACATTTTTACGGCGAGCAACACTTGCTTTTTTCGCCACAGGCTTGCGAACCGGCGTCTTGCCACTTTCTTGAGCTGCTTTTTGCTTCTCTAGCAGCACTTCAATACTGGCAGTGAGTTGATCAATCTTGTCGTCTACGCGATCCAAGCGTTCATTATCGATACCGATACATTTCTGAACCATGCTGTGCATGCGCTCTTCGATGGCTACCGATGTTTGGCTGCGTGATGCATGCACACGCTCCTTGGTCTTGGATTCCAGCGCACGGCCACGTTCGATCAATTCATCGAATAGACTTTTGCCTTTGTCTGATAATTGGTTTACTTCCTCACGACTCTTTGCATAAGCCCCAAGGCCAGCCAACCAAATGTTATAAACCATGGCATCACGAATTTGCTCTTTCTTCGGCTCTGCCTTGTTGATGATTCCCATTGCAGTCCCCTCCATTCATTCACATTCCCAGGCGCTTGATTTACCTAGTCAATCTGTCATTTGTTATAGTTAATGTACGATTTTCGATTAGAATCCTCTCCCTAAATCCCATAAATATCGTGCTCTGGATCAAATTTTAACGCTCTCACCACCAACGCTCTCCAGTAACGAAAACAAACCTTTAATATCAACAATTTAAACACGTAGGTAAGATCATGGACAAAAAAAAGAGGCCCAAAGGCCTCAATAAACATGGGGTTTTTAACTAAACCAAAAGAGAATTTCTGTTATTGCCCAGCCCGTTGGCTGCACACTTACGCTTTTTATTCAATGAACGTCAGCCCACCAGCAACAATTGATCCAACCGTTCGCTGATATTCTGCTCTATTGCTCCAGCAAAAAGACTGGCGGCAAAGCCAAGCTGAAGTTGAATGGTGATCTTACCTTCTTCTGCATGCAGATAGCCTTTCGCCGAAGCATGGTTAATGTGCAAGCGATTCTCTTGCCATACCCAACTTAAGCCAAATTCCTGCTCCAGCTCCCCGGCAATTTTCTCAGTAAGACTCGTAATATCTTGCTGATCTTTATCATGATGTCGTTCGATATAAATTGTCACAAGCTATCCCACAATATCATCCACAAATTAGTGCTTTTACTCAGTCACTATTTATTAACATATATTCATAGTTATGGGATTTCTGTGGCAAAGATCCAACTATTAGTAATTTGATAGGTTACTGCGGCCCTCATTAACTCCATTTTGTGGAGGATGAAACACTAACGGATACGCCTTAGCACAGTTGATATCACTATCGCCGTGCCCGCAACCAATTGTGCCCCCTTGACTGCCCGCTCATACGGACTGTTTTCTACTGAACCAACCAGAGCACCACAAATCAACCCCAAACCTGCCAGTTTCACAACCGGATTCAGCGCACTAACGGTGATATAGCCACCAGCTACGGTAACCAATAACCGCTGTAACTGCGTACACTCCTTCGTCAGGCCATGCGCTTCACGAACGAATTGCTCGCAATTTTGGCTAAACAAATTATAACGACGCCCTATTTGGCTCAGGGCATAATCCAGAGCCTGCTCTGGATCTCGGCCTTGTATGTCGCTCAGCACAATTTGCCGACCTTCCGAGAACTCCGCCTCTGTTTCGCGAGTGACTTGCCGCCACTTTTTGGAATTGTGCACCACATAACCGTGGCCATCCGCCATGCCATAATGCCAATACGTACTACAGCGCACTTTAACTACCGTACCCGGTGCATAATGGGTCATCACACTCTTCCCGATTAATGATCAGTCTATTTTTAAGGCTAGATCAATTTCACAGTTGCGCGATTCTGTCCTTTTCAGCATTGCGATAAGGTTATGCCACGATCTCATGTTGAATACATAACTCATCTAACATGTTGTTTTATTGATTTAATTCTCTTATAGCTGAACGCATTATCAAGTAAACACCTTGTAATAGACGGGGTTGCCACTGGGCTCATTACCACGATTTGGCTCATTTACTGCTACGCTTTTATGAATGGTCAAAATAATGACAAAACAAAAAGCAAATATTTCATAGCTGTATTGTATTTATGAATAAAATTATTATTAGCGCTATTGTCTTGATATTACTAAGCGGTTGTCAGACTACGAAAGTGTCAGAGCCTGTTGCGACAACCAACACCCCCGAGCCTTTAACAATGGACCTGGATCTCTCCTGCTCCATCAGCCCGGAGAGCTTCAAGGGAACATTTATTGCCACAGATTCTATCGAACGCCTTCCTATTGAAAATAGCCACGATGCGCCAAGTTTATGGGATCTCATGGTTAAAGATTTTCAGTTTAGCCAACAGAGCAATGGCCGTATCAACTACTATCGCCGCTGGTATATCAATAACCCCTATCATATTGAGCAAGTCACCCAACGTGCCGAACCTTTCCTTTTCTATATCTACCAACAGGTAGATGCTCGCGATTTTCCGATTGAAATCGCCTTGCTACCCTTCGTTGAAAGTAGCTTCGACCAATTTGCCTTCTCATCGAAAGGGGCATCCGGGCTATGGCAAATCACAGCCCCAACAGGCAGAACCTTCGGGCTAAATATTATTCGTGGCTATGACGGACGCAGAGACATCGTCCAATCAACCGATGCGGCTCTGGATCTACTGGCTTATCTACATGACAAATTCGATGGAAACTGGCTTCATGCCATCGCCGCGTACAACACCGGGGAAGGAAGGGTCAAAAAAGCCATCAAGAAAAACAAAAAGGCAGGTCGGTCGACAGAGTTCTGGGCATTGGAGTTACCAAAAGAAACTCGGATGTATGTGCCAAAACTCCTTGCTATGGCAGAAATCGTCGCCAAACGTCATCAACTCAATCTCCCTTTTTCCGACATCAAAGCACATACGGTTATTGAACCCGTCATCGTAAAAAATAAAATTAAATTAAAAACGATTGCCCAACATTCAGGAGTACCCAGCAAAATGCTATACCAGCTCAATCCCGGTTACACCGCAGGGGTAACTCACAGCAAAGGTGACAATTATATTTTACTGCCATCCGCGAATATCACTGAGTTCTATGCCAACAGCCACGAATCCCGATATGCGAAAGAAAAATTCACCGTTTATGACATCAAACACGGAGATTCACTCAATGAACTGGCATGGCTGAACAATATCTCCGTTGATGAAATTAAACAGCTCAACCGACTCAATGATTCATTCATTCGGGTTGGCCAAAAATTACTCCTTCCGCCATCGCAATAGCCCTGTAGCCAACTCCCATTATGATCGGTTACACCGTCTTTTAACTTAGATTATGACACTATTATGAATAGTGTTCAGTTAGTCACATTTCCGAACACGCCTCAAAACAATTCACTTTTTCCAGTTCTTCCGAAACGTTTTTTGATCTATTCTTAATTATGCTAATTCACTGAATTTTATTATTTCTGTCATAAAAGGATCATATATGCAGCATCAAGAAATGATTAACCCTAATCACTGTGGCATCATCACACGTACGGTTCTCACTGCCCTTGGCGCAATGTTCATCGGCCTAATCCTCATGTAGCAGGCAATACAACAGATAAGCAGACTATGATTATTCAATATCAATCTGTCATCACACTGCAGCATTAAAAAAGGCATGACTCTCATCATGCCTTTTTATTTGCTATCTCAGCCCCAAATCTCGACCACTAAATAGCTTCAAGCTCAAGTGTATCAATTTTATCCCCTAGGGCTTTTTCTGGTAAGAAAACTGAAAATGTCGAGCCTTCGCCTAGCTGTGATTCAACGGTAATTTCACCACCGATACTGGTGATAATCCCCTGGCTCACCGACAGGCCAAGCCCAGTACCACTTCGTCGGGTGGTAAAAAACGGATCGAATATTCGCTTAAGGTTCTCGTCACTAATACCACAGCCATGATCGCTAATCATTACCACGGCCCCCAGTACTTCTCCTTGCTCTCCAATCCAATCGGCTGTTTTTACCACCAGCCGTCCCGAATCATCCATCGCATGAACCCCATTCATCATCAGGTTCACCAATACTTGCAACAACTGATGGCGGTTTACCTCTACGCTGCAACGAGCCTCAAGGTGAGCGTCAATCACAACATCGTACTTTTTAGTACCGGTTCTGACCAACGTCAGGCTTTCCTCGACAATCGGATTGAGATGCTGCCAGGTGATCTCGTCCTGAACGCCCCCTTGGCGACTGTATTGGAGCAGACTGCGGGTTATATTGCGTATGCGGTCAATCTGCTCGTGAATTGCATCCAACTCTTCCCTTACCCGCTCGGTATCCTCTCCCAACTCATACTGAAGTAATTCCACGTTGCCAAGAATCACAGCCGTCGGGTTATTGATTTCATGGGCAATACCTGCGGTAAGCTCACCCAATGCCGCCAACTTTTCACTGTTCACCAACTTGCTACGAGCCAAGTTAAGCAGCTTAATATGCTGTTCCAACTCTTCGGTTTTCTCGCGCAAGCTATGAGTTCGGTCCTTAACTTTATCTTCTAGTTCCAAAGAGGCTTGCTTGATTGTCTCATTGCGCTGGTGGAGCTGATCAAGCATGGTATCAAACTGCTGACCGAGTATTTGCAACTCATGCCCATCGGTTAAATCCAAACAACCGATACGACGGTCAAGCCCCAGCTTCACTGCCATCACCACTTGGTGCATTCGCTCGATAGGCCTGAACAAATCCCGCGAGCCGCGATAAACGATCCCTCCGGAAATCAATAGCACCGCCACGATACCAAAACCTAGCTCTATAATATTAGTCAGATAGATTTTGATCATCGGCCACTCTAAATACCCGGTATAGAGCATGCCGATAATATCGCCTTCTTGATTTTTCAACGGCTCATAGGCTGAGACATACCAATCATCATACACAAAGGCACGGTTAACCCAGGTTTCTCCGTCTTCAAGTACCAATTGATGAACATCTGGCGACACTCTGGTACCGATAGCACGCCCATTAAGCTGACGACTATCCAACGGCACATTGGTACTGACCCGGATATCATCCATAAACAGGGTAACCGTTCCGATCGACCCTTTGGGCAAGGTGTTAGAGGCGTAGACCAAATCGCGGATCCGATCCACCAGCCGCGTACTGTTATTAAGTAGCATGCCTCCGTCGACTATCCACTGAAGCTGGCCCTCTTCGTTAAAGATCGGCAACAAACTTCGACTCACCAAACCCCGAGTGATGATCCCCGGTTCGTTGAGCAACGGGATCTGGGCTCGAATCGGCAAATCCGAATTCAATTTACCAAGCTGATACCCTTCCAAGGTCTGGAAAAATGTCTGTTCGGTTCCTTGGGTCAGCAACCGTCGGCTCGATTTGGAAAATTCCCCTAACGCCGAGGCCGGATGCACTGCCACGAAATCCAAGTCGTAATGCTTTGCCTGCTGGTGGGCCCAATCAATCAACTCGCTTTCGTTATTCCGAAGCAACATCTGAAAATCATAAGATTCAACCAAGGCATGCAATTGCATCCGTTGTTCTTTTTGCAGCAATTCCATGCTGTGATGGGCAACCGCCAGATCGGCCCGGACATTCATCAAGGCGCTCTGCCAGGTATAACGCACGGTCCAGTACATAGTCAGCGCAATCAAGGCCAGCAACGTGATAATGATCGGCACCGAGGTCAACATCAAAAGACGATAACGAACCATAGTGCGAAAACGCCGGATCCACATCAGAATAAACTGCTTCACAGACATGCCCTATTCTTCCGGCGACAATTCAGATTCATCAGCCCACTCCTTGAATTTTCGCTCAAGGGTCTTGCGTGCCACGCCAAGCTGACGGGCAGCTGCTGACTTATTACCACCGTTGTAGTCCACTACCTGCATAATGTGCGCCTTTTCCACCTCTTTTAGAGGCCATTCGCTCGGATAACAGAAAATAACCTCATCGCTATCATGTTCGTGACAGCGGCATGGCCGATCGTCATCGCTATAATTCGATAATGGCAAAGATTGAGATACGCCTGCCTCTGGGGCCTCACTCTCTTCGGCTTTTACCGCCGAATCGGCATCACTGCTTGCTTCCCACTGCGTGACACCGTCACCTAGTTCGCGCCAATAGTCCGCAGGCGGTTTACCCAACAGCAAACAGCGTTCCATCATATTACGCAGCTCACGAATATTACCCGGCCAATCGTATGCCTGCATCGCTGCAATATCTTCATGGGTCCAATTGACTGGCTGTACCCCTAATTCTTTGGAAAGTTGTACCGTAAAGTGATGAGCCAAAGCAGGGATATCTTCTAGTCTGTTCCGAAGTGCAGGCATATCGATGGTGAGCACATTGAGTCGATAGTACAAATCTCGGCGGAAGCGCCCTTCTTCGACTTCTTTTTTAAGATTGCGGTTCGTCGCTGCCACAATACGGACATCGACCTGAACCTCACGCTCCGAGCCAACCGGACGAATCGCCTTCTGCTCAAGGGCGCGCAGCAAAGAGGATTGCATCGACAATGGCATTTCGCCAATTTCATCGAGGAACAAGGTTCCGTTATTGGCAACCCGGAACAGTCCCTCACGGCCTTTCTTTGCTCCGGTAAACGCTCCTGAAACATGGCCGAACAATTCGCTCTCCAGCAGGTCTGGAGCAATCGCCCCGCAGTTTAACGGTACAAACGGCCCGCTCCGCTGACTGAGCTGATGCAACGCACGGGCAACCAACTCTTTCCCGGTCCCAGACTCACCTTCTACCAATACTGCAGCCAATGACGGTGCAAGTTGACCAATAATCTTCTTTAATCTCAATGTACTTTGCGCATCACCAATAATATCTATCGGATAGGTACGCTCAACGTCACGCTGCAAGGCAAAATTCTGGCGTTCCATTAAACGGCGTTCAATACAGCGCTGCACCGACTGCATCATCTGATCAAGATTGAAAGGCTTGAGAATGAAATCAGATGCCCCCGCACGCAACGCTTTAATCGCAGTATCCAAATCCGCATAACCCGTCATGAAAATCACATCACTACGGCGGGTACTCGGATCAAAAGCTTCGTGCCATTCAATACCGGAACGTCCTGGTAAGTTGATATCAACAATCAACAGATCAAAGTGACAACGTTTCCTGAGCTCTTCGGCTTCTTCAATACTGCCGGCGACATCGACCTGAGCAAACTGTTTACTAAGCGCTTTTTTCAATATGGCTCGCATCCCCGGCTCGTCATCAACAACAAGCACGGAAACGGCAGACCAAGAGTTCACGGTATTTTCAGACATAAATTGTATGTTCACTTAAGAAATCTGTGCGACATTTTGTCTCACAGTCATAATCCCTGTCAAAATTGTTTGCAAAAGATTCCGCCTACGTCATAACAATATTTATTTATATTGTTTATAATCATTAATTTAAATGCCTTTCAGCTATCACTACAGGCATCACTTTTAAAGTTGGCACGGCATTTGCTTTTGGATGCTCGATGATGGCGCAACTGTGCGCTTTTTCTTTTAATAGCTATAAATGACTAACCGTCAGGAAGACCTATGAAATTTATAAAAACAACAATTGCAGTTTTGGCACTAGTATCAGCGACAGCATTGCATGCCGCTGAAGATATGACTGTACGTTTGGCGACCACTACCAGCACATACCACTCTGGTTTGCTAGATTACCTACTACCTGAATTTAAGAAAGATACAGGTTACACCGTTGAAGTTCTGGCGGCAGGTACAGGCAAATCTCTACGTATGGGTGAAAACGGCGACGTGGATCTAGTTATGACCCACGCACCAAAAGCTGAGGCCGTTTTCGTTGAGAAAGGTTTTGGTGTTCTGCCTCGTAAACTGATGCACAATGACTTTGTGCTGGTTGGCCCTAAAGCGGATCCAGCCCACATCGACGGTATGACTGATGTTGCCAAAGCTCTAACAACTATCGCCAAAGAAGATGAAGGCTTTGTATCTCGCGGTGACGATTCTGGTACCCACAAGAAAGAGCTAAACCTGTGGGCTCAGGCGAAAATCGAACCTCATTTCACTAACTACAAAGCCGTTGGCCAAGGTATGGGTCCAACATTGAACATGGCATCTGAACTGCAGGCTTACACCCTGACTGACCGCGGTACTTGGCTGGCCTACCAAAACAAGCTTGACCTGAAAATCGTTTTGCAGGGCGACCAACGCCTATTCAACCCTTACCAGGTGATTCTTGTTAACCCTAGCCGTTACCCAGACATCAACTACCAGGGTGCTAAAGTATTCAGCGACTGGTTGGTAAACGCCAAAGCACAACACCTAATCAACGATTACAAGCGACACGGCGAGCAGCTGTTTGTTGCGGATGCTATTGCTCAATAAATGGATATATGGCAAACCACACACCAGGCGATCCAACTGCTGTTTAGCGGGGATACCGCCCTTTGGGGGATCGTCGGTGTTTCATTCTCGGTTTCATTGCTGGCAATAGCGATTGTGCTATTGCCTTCAATGCTGATCGGCTTTGCCCTCGCCTACGGGAAATTCCCGGGGCGATGGCTTATTTTATCTTTGTTCAACACCTTCCAGTCTATTCCAACTGTAGTGATCGGTCTGCTGCTCTATATGCTGCTTTCACGTGCCGGCCCACTCGGTGACTGGAAACTACTGTTTACCCAGCAAGCGATGATCCTCGGTCAGATTCTGATCTGTTTTCCCATTCTTGTCTCTATGATGCACGCCGCTTTTCAAAACAGTGACCGTCGCGCCTGGGAAACCTCACTCACTCTCGGAGCCAGCCTGCCTCGAGCCTTCATGAGCCTGATGTGGGAAAGCCGCTTTCCGCTGCTTGCCGCTGTCGTCACCTCATTCAGCCGAATCATTACCGAGGTCGGTTGTTCTATGATGGTGGGTGGAAATATTTTAAACTCTACCCGAAATATTCCGACGGCCATTGCTCTGGAAAGCTCCAAAGGCGCATTCGCCCAGGGGGTAGCATTAGGGATGGTACTGCTGGTATTGGCATTGGGACTAAACTTCATCTTATCTGTCGCACATGGCAAGGCCCATTTGCGTACTAACTAAGCGGGAATTTTGATGACTCAACTCTCGATACAAGCCAATGATTTGTCTGTTCGGTTTAAAGAGCGGCTGCTGTTTCACATCCCGCACTTGGTACTTGGCCCCAAAGATGCCATCTACCTTACCGGCGACAATGGCGTGGGGAAAACCACCCTGCTCAAAGTGCTGAGCGGATTGCAAAAGCCATCAACCGGCGATATTAACCTAAGCCATAACTCGTGGATCCGCCGTTTGTTCTGTGCCCAAAGCAACAGCGGCGTCATTTACATGCACCAAACACCGTATATGTTCGACGGCAGTGTATTGGATAATGTGTGTTATGGCCTAAAGTTCTCTCTGCGTGATCGCCGAAAGCGCCGCACCGAGGCAATCAATGCCCTGCGGATGGTCGGACTTGAAACGCTGGCAGACGAACATATCTCCGTGTTATCAGGCGGTGAACGCCAGCGGGTTGCTATGGCGCGCGCATGGGTTCTGAACCCAAGCGTGCTACTGATGGATGAATCCAGCGCCAGCCTTGATCAGGAATCCATAGAGCGTATGGTGGTATTATGCAAAGACCTACTTGCGCGCGGTACCAGTTTGGTGATCACCAGCCATCAGAAAAATGCTCTGACCGAACTTTGCCGTCGGCAATGGACAATTACAGATTCGCAATTGATTGAACGCGCCACACTTCAACTTGTAGACGGGGACAACGACACCTATGCCTACGCCTGAACAAACCCATTGGGTTATCCTTGCCGGCGGGCAAGCCAGCCGAATGGGCGGCAACGATAAAGGGCTGGTCACACTGGCCGGCCAAGCCATGATCGAACACGTTATTGGCATCCTCAAGCCGCAAACCAACAACATAACGATAAACGCCAACCGCAATCAGGAAACATACCAGCAGTATGCCCCTGTCTTTGGCGATCATATCCAAAACTACCCCGGCCCACTCGGCGGTATGCATGCAGCCTTACATCACATTGATAGTGAATGGATTGGCTTTGTTCCATGTGACTGCCCGCAGCTTCCCTATGATCTAGTGGATCGAATGAGCCGAGCCTGCGATGAAACAACAGACATCGCCGTTGCCCATGATGGCGACCACATCCAGCCCGTTGTTACCTTAGTCAACCGCCGTATTCTGCCAAAACTCGAACAATTCCTTGCAGACGGTGACCGAAAGATTATTTTGCTATATCGTCAATGCAACATGATCACGGTTGATTTTAGCGATCAGCCCAATGCATTCGTGAACCTCAATACTCCAGAAGAACTAGAAAAATTCGGACAAGCGCTATGAGCCAAATTACTGCAAACCTCCCGCTTCTTGGCTTTGCAGCCTGGAGCGGCACCGGCAAAACTACCCTACTCGAAGCCATGCTGCCTAAACTGGTCGAACGTGGCATTCGTGTTGCTGTGATCAAACATGCCCACCACAATTTCGATATCGATAAAGAAGGCAAAGACAGCTACCGCCTGCGCAAAGCCGGTGCGAACCAGATGCTTATCTCTTCTCGTTACCGCAGCGCAATGGTTACGGAAACGCCCGAGCAAGAAGCTACACTGCCGCAACTCATTAATCAGCTCGACCAAACCCAGCTCGACCTTATCTTGGTTGAAGGATTCAAAAAAATCGATTTTCCTAAAATCGAACTGCACCGCGACGAAATAGGCAAGCCTTGGCTCTTCCCTGAAGACAGCAACATCATTGCCGTTGCCAGCGACAGCCAAGCACAAACCGAACTGCCTACACTAGATATCAATGATCTGGATGCGATTACTGAGTTTGTCATCAACTTCGCCAAGTCCCCCAGCCAACAACAAGAGACATTGAGCTGCAGTGACCTGGACCCGTCTGGCATGCTGTCCGTCGAACAGGGCCGCGCACAGATATTGGCACAAATCGTCGCACCAACCACCAAGGTAACCGTTGATCTGAAAGCTGCATTGGGACAAATTGTCGCAGACGATATTCTTTCGCCGGTTAATGTACCTCAGCACACCAACTCAGCGATGGATGGCTATGCCATTCGCGGCGATGACCTCAACCGAGACAGCTACCAGGTTGTCGGCCAAGTGATGGCAGGTCATAGCTATGACGCCCCACTGGAGCAAGGCCAAGCGGTTAGAATTATGACCGGAGCCCCTGTTCCCGACAATGCCGATACGGTCATTATGCGTGAACAAGCACAACAAGACGGTGACACCGTCACGTTTGACCTTACCATGGGAGCTATTCGCCAAGGGCAAAACGTCCGTCAGGCCGGTGAAGATCTGGCTATAGGCCAAGCTGCCGTCAATGCAGGCAGCCTAATCACCGCTCCTGAGCTGGGTATGATTGCCTCGCTAGGCTTGCCATCGGTTTCTGTTCGCCCACAACTGAAAGTGGCCATCTTCTCAACAGGCGATGAAGTCCAGCACCCTGGCGAAGCCCAAAAACAAAACTGCATTTACGACTCCAACCGCTACACCCTGCATGCCATGCTTAGCAAAGCAGGCTGTGAGGTCGTCGATTTGGGCATTATCGAAGATAACGAGGCTTCACTTGAAGCAACGCTAAAGACAGCCAGTGAACAAGCCGACGTGATTTTGTCATCCGGTGGTGTCTCGGTCGGTGATGCTGATTACATCAAGACCATCCTCAGCAAGCTGGGCCAAATCAACTTCTGGCGCATCAATATGCGTCCGGGCCGCCCACTCGCCTTTGGCCAAATCAACAACAAACCATTCTTTGGCCTACCCGGCAACCCTGTCGCGGTTATGGTGGCCTTCTTGCAATTTGTCGAACCCGCTCTGCGCAAGATGCAAGGTTACACCACTTGGCAGGCACCGGTTATGCTTGCGACGGCAACAGAAAAGTTGCGCTCTCGCCCAGGACGCACCGAGTACAGCCGAGGCTGCTACCAATTCGATGCCAATGGTCGCCTGACTGTTAGTGCGACAGGCAAGCAAGGCTCAGGCATTTTGCGCTCGATGAGTGAAGCAAATTGCCTAATTGAAATCCTACCTGAACAACCT
Organism: Photobacterium aquae; assembly: GCF_001029445.1. Taxonomy (GTDB): domain Bacteria; phylum Pseudomonadota; class Gammaproteobacteria; order Enterobacterales; family Vibrionaceae; genus Photobacterium; species Photobacterium aquae. The sequence goes on along the minus strand of NZ_LDOT01000006.1, from coordinate 295,863 downwards.
AATGTTGAAATGGGTGAACAGGTCCGAGTTATCCCTCTCATCAATCGGATTTAGATGGATAATCTCTCGCAATGAAAAAAGGCAGCCAATTGGCTGCCTTTTTTCGCTTTACTTATGAGCATTGGGGATTGGGCTGTACTGCTGCTGATTTTTGGCACTCAGCAAACAGCGCGAACGCTGTTTACCGAGTGCCTCTTTTTTTAGTGCAGCTTCCGTGCTACTTATGTTTTCCGAGCTTCTACACGCTAGAAGATGAATGTATCCCCCTTAGGGTATACAACTTTTCCGACACTCAGTTAAAACTAAAGCAACCCCAGCCCTGTTCTTTTAATCAAGAACCTGTCTGTCAAACAGCAAATTCACTTGTAACAATTAGTAATTTTTAAGGTTTTATTGTCACATTTGCCATTATGTCCATGATACTACCAGAGTTTCGAGAAAATTCGCACTGTTAATTTATGACTTAGTTAACAAAAATCACTCTTCGTACAATACGATACACAATAAATGACTAAACCGCTGTTTTTTCCATTCTTGTTTACAAAGCAAGAACAATGCCGTATATCTATTGCTCTGTCAGTACAAACCTGAACACTTATTAAACAAACCACTGGCTAGACCATTTAAACGAAACAGATCAGGTAAAATGTACGTAGTTAATTAATCCCTATCAGAACGTGAGTTATGTTTTTAGATTCTTATTACTCTGAACAGAATGGTGTTTTCTCTTTTAACCGCGAACAGGCAAGCCATTTTGCAAAAAAGATCGCTGGCGACTACAACCCCATTCATGATGTAGACAACAAACGTTTCTGTGTACCGGGCGATTTGCTGTTCTCTGTTGTACTGGCCCGTGCAGGTATCAGCAAGAAGATGCGCTTCGAGTTCGCCGGCATGATTAACGATGGTATCGGTCTTTTCGCCAAACATAGCTGTTTTAATGACTTTGCCGTTATCGACGATGCTGGTAAAGAGTATCTCCACGTGACTCGCGAAGGCGATATCACCACGGATAAAACCCTGATTGAACAGGTCACCAAAAGCTATGTTCAGTTCTCTGGCATGAACTTCCCGCATATCATGGTGCCACTGATGAAATCAAAAGGCATTATGATCAACACAGCTCGCCCATTGGTGATCTATGAAAGTATGGAACTTAACTTCACCCGCTTGGATCTGACTTCACCAACCGTTGAACTGAGTGAGTCAGAAATCGATGTTGATGGTAAACGAGGCAGCGTCACCTTGAACTTCTGCTTCAAAGAAAATGGCGAAGTTGTCGGTACAGGCCGTAAACGCATGCTAATGAGCGGCCTAAAGCCGTACAACCAAGATGATATTGATGATCTGGTTGAACGCTTCAATGCACGCAAGGCTGAATTTGCCAACATTGCGGCCTAATGTTCTATCCCATAAAAAACCGATGCCTACGCATCGGTTTTTTCTTTTTATCAGGACTTTTCTCTCACTCACGTAACAAACATTTTTTCGCGCAAAACAGCCTTTCAAAACAACATCCTCGCTCGGAGTCCGGGATGATTGTCCCCCAGCACCAATGATCCGGAATGACGCTTCACCACCGCATTTACCAACGCCAAACCAAGTCCTTCTCCTTGAGTCGAGCGGCTACTGTCACAACGGTATAACGGTTCGCAAACCCGCATTTTCTCTTCCGCTGCAATGCCATTGCCCTGATCACAAACCACCAACCCAAATGGATCAATAACCACCTCAACCTGTCCCCCTTCAGGGGAATATTTAACGGCATTTTCGACCAGATTATAAATGGCACGAAATAACAAACTCGGCTCTCCCTGTATCACGCAGCGACCATCTTCTCGCATCATTACAACCAGTGACTTCTGCTCGGCAATCGGCTTGATAAAATCCACCACATCGGCACAGACCATAGCCAGATCAACCGCTTGCTTTTCGATCTGCGCCTTACCGCTATTCAAACTGGCAATTTCTAGCATCCCATTAAATAGGCCCAGCAACAGCTCAACATCATCATGACACGCCTCAATCGCCCTTTGCTGTGACGTTGATAATTTCGCCCCATCTTGTGACAACAAGGCATCAAGCCGCAACCGGATACGAGCAATAGGGGTACGCAGATCATGTGCTAAACCTACCGTCAATGATCGCAAGGAGGCTTCTTGTTTCTCCACTTGTTCTATCAAAAAATTCAAATGAATAGCCATTAAATCAAACTCATCGTTGTGACTGCTAACAGGTAGCTTGACCTGTTTCTCACCACACAACACCCGGTTCATCGCCTGATTAACCTCTTGCAACCGCTTGATGATTCTTAGCGCAATAAAAGCAACTATGCCCAACATCAATACCGCAGGCAGCAAAACACCGGATATCATTACCGGTTCCATCTCCTCGCGGTATTTATCCTGAAGCTGGCGGCTAATTCCTATGATCAGCTTATGCTGGTCATCTATCGCTATACCCGTCCTCGGATTCTCAACCACCAGCCCTTGCTTATCCGTCAACCCGGCCAATACCGCTGGATAATTACCGGCCACAGGCTGCAAATACCGATTAGCTTCAATTGAATAGGAAAATGGCGATCCTTGCTGTTGGCGAGAACGGATCAATTGGTGGACAGCATCCTTTCCTCCCAGTGTGAACTGGCGGCTAAATAACTCTCTTTCTGTCACCAACTCACGTTCGAGCTGAGTGCGATAAAAGGCATTCGAACCCAAATACACCAGTTGGACAATCAGCCCATACATCACCGCAATCAGGGTGCACACCAAGAGCAAGGTTTTGAAAATAGACGAACGATAAAGAACATCATGACTGACGAAGGACATACCCAGCCCCCCTTACGGTATGAATCAGCGTTTCACCGCCATTTTCATCCAATTTTCGGCGAAGGTTCGCAATATGAACATCAATCACATTGGTTTTGGGATCAAAGTGGTAACTCCATACCGCCTCAAAGACCTGCATTCTTGAAACCACTTGCTCGGCACGCTCCATCAGGTATTGGAGGATCAAGAACTCTTTCGGCTGCAATAACAGCTGAGTCCCGGCCCGCCACACCCGATGCGTACGCAAGTCCATGCTCAAATCGGCATAGGTATATTCCATTACCACAGATGGCGCGGCCTTATTCCGCTGAGTCAAAATTTGAGCTCTGGCGATCAACTCAGCCAAGGCAAAAGGCTTAATCAAATAGTCATCGCTCCCCGCAGTCAATCCTGTCACTCTGTCATCCACACTATTCAAAGCACTAAGAATCATGACTGGCACTTGATTGCCTGTTGCCCGGATAGCCGCCAGTACCTTGAGACCATCCAGCCCCGGTAACATTCTATCCAGAATGACCAATTGATAGTCACAGCTTGCCGCCATTGTCAGACCTTCTATTCCGTCACGCGCTTCGTCCACAACGAAATACTGCTGACGAAGTCCGGTAGCGACAAAATCCCGCGTAGTATTGTCATCTTCGATAATCAGTACTTTCACCCTGTGCTCCCGCTATCCTTGCCCTGAAAAATCATCCTCTAGTGTATCGAAATTATTTTACGACTCAGATCGTTGCATCTTGCCAGTTTGCACTGCCTCGTAAAACTGCCATTAACTTTCTGTCTTGCGACCTTCTTGACTATCTTTGCCAAATGAAACGCGGCCAGCTTATAGAGCTGGCCGCATACGGTTTAGGGGGAAACCGTATTGTCTACTAAATCGACTTCATCGCACCGGCCAAGGATTCAGCCGCCGTACCGACAACAACCTGTACATTGTTCTCGCCGACATTAATAACGCCTTTGGCTCCTAGCTTGGTCAATAGTGGCTTATTGATTTTGCTAGCATTGACAACCGACAGACGCAATCGCGTAATACAAGCGTCAATATCTGTCAGATTGTCTTTGCCGCCCAATGCTTCAAGATACTGCAATGCCAAATCCGAACCGACAACCGCCGCACTGTCTTCAACGCGATCTTCTTCTCTGCCCGGCGTTTTCAGATCCCACATCCGAATAGCCGCAACAAAAATCACAAAGTAAAGCACGCCAAAGACCAATCCCAATGGTACGAGCATCCATGCATTCTTGGCAGCTGGCGCATTAAAGTTAAGAATGTAATCGATAAGGCCCGCAGAGAAGCTGAACACTAAATGGACATCCAACGCCTGTGCTATAACCAAGCTAATGCCCATCAGCACTGCATGCACCACGAAAAGTGCAGGAGCAAGGAACATAAACAGGAATTCAAGCGGTTCGGTAATCCCTGTCAAAAAGGCCGTGAAGGCAACACTGGCCAGCATACCGGCCACCTTCACTTTGTTCTCAGGTTTGGCTGTCACATAAAACGCGGCAGCTGCGGCAGGAAGGCCAAACATTATCACGGGGAAGAAACCACTGAGCATGACCCCAGCCTCAGGATCATTCGCCCAAAAGCGAGAAATCTCCCCAGTTGCCCCATTGAACTCACCAAATACAAACCAAACCATCGTATTTAAAATGTGGTGCAGGCCAAACGGGATCAACAGGCGGTTAGCAAAGCCATAGGTGAACGTCCCGGCCGGGCCGCTTGACAGCATCCACTCACCTAATTGGTTGATGACAGCTTGAATCGGGGGCCAAACAATACTGAATAGGAAAGCCAGCAACAATGCAGAAAGACCGGTGATAATCGGCACAAAACGCTTGCCGGAAAAAAAGCCCAAGAACTCAGGCAAAGCAATGGTATGGAACCGATTATAAAGGTGGCCAGCCATAATACCTGAAATGATCCCTCCTGCGGCTCCCGTATCGATATCCGCATTCATCACCGTAAGTGATGCATTCATAACAAAAAAACCGACAACGGCGGCAACCGCAGCGGCAGCTGAACCATCTTTCGATAACCCGGCTGCTACCCCCATCGCAAACAAGAGGGGCAAATTATCAAAAATGGCCTGTCCAGCCTGGGCGATAAAGGCAATATCAAGTAGATCTGGTTGGCCAAAACGCAGTAGCAAGCCCGCAACCGGAAGCACCGCGATGGGGAGCATCAAGGCTTTACCTAATTTTTGGAAGTATCCCAATATATTCATCGTAATTCTCCATGAATGACAACATGTCATGGCTATACGATAAGTGATTGAGCGTTAACAATACCTTTTGAAAACATTAAGAATACTTAATGTCGTCCTGCGCCTTCTATACTTACTATGCCTTTTATCAACAATGGGCCGCCCATGATGCCAATTTCAAACAAAGTGGAGAAATAATCATGGTTAATTGTTTTAAACGCTCGTGCCTACTTTCTGCCATCCTCGCTGGCCCGCTGTTCATCACGCCAGCTTTCGCCGACGACAACAAGATGTCCGAAGACTTGATGACAGAAAAAATCGGCCGGGCGAAATCAGCAGCACCAGCCTCTATCAGTGATGATGCGACAGTGATTGTCGATGGCAAGGTCGTCGTCAAAGGCAGTAATGGCTGGACCTGCCTACCGGATACCTTCCCCGGAGACGGGATGCCAATGTGCAACGATGCCGTATGGATGGAAATGCTCGATGCTATGGTCAACAAAAAGGATTTCAAAGCGACCAAAATAGGCATTTCATACATGCTGCAAGGTGATCGCGGTGCGGGTGTCAGCAATTCCGATCCCTATCATCCCGAACCCAAAAAAGCGAAGGACTATGTCGAGACTGGGCCTCACCTGATGATTATCGTCCCCAAAGAAATGCTGGCCGGAATCACCGACGATCCGAGCAGTGGTGGCCCTTACGTAATGTGGAAAGACACGCCTTACGTTCATATTATGGTGCCGGTCGCAGAATAGTGTCTGATATAGCTTAACAGCCCGGTATTGCTATCGGGCTTTCTTATTTTTCTACCAATCATATGTGCGCACTTCGACTTTCATGCCGCCATCAAGAGCACAAAATCCAACAATCTCCATCCTTGAGTAATTGAACAATACCGCAAAGATAAGACATAGCCCTCATCGAAAGCTGAATAAGCTAATGAATGTCCTATTGGATGACTGCATCGAATAACCTTTAGTGTTTGGCTTTGTCAGGGGTGGGCTCTATCTGTGGCGATACTCAAAAAATTCCTATCTCATCAGCTCGTTTTTGTCTTGGGTTCCTTAGGGCTATTCTCCTTGCAGGGATGTGACGAGCAACAAACCACCTCCCCGCAGGCTCCCCAATACGATATCGGCTATATGATTGTCGAATCTCGTCCCGTTGAGCTAAAAGACGAAATGCCCGGACGTACCCTCGCCTCCTACGAAGCGGAAGTCCGCCCTCAAGTCGGGGGCATTATCCTCCGGCAGTTATTCGAAGAAGGAACGATGGTCCAAAAAGGCCAGCCTCTCTATCAAATCGATCCCGCACCGTTCCAACTGGCACTCGACCAAGCACAATCTGACTTGCGAAAAGCCCAAGCTAACCAGTCGACGGCTCGTAACCGGGCCGATCGCTATCGCAGGCTGGTTAAGGAAAGAGCCGTTTCAAGGCAGGACTTCGATGATGCTGTTGCAACCTATCAGGAAGCCCAGTCCGATGTCACCAGTGCCCGGGCTGCGGTAGAAAATGCCAAAATCAACCTCAACTACACCAAGGTCTACGCCCCAATCAATGGCAGGGCTGGTCGCTCAACCGTCACTGCCGGGGCGTTAGTTACCGCTAACCAGGCATCACCGCTGGTCACCGTGCAAACCTATGACCCAATGTATGTTGATCTCACCGCATCCAGTGCTGAACTGCTGCAGTTTCGCCGCGAATTGGCTGCCGGCCAATTTACCCGTACTCAAGCCGAATCCAAAAACATTACGCTCTTCCTCGAAGACGGCACAGCTTATGATCGACGAGGATCAATTCTGTTTTCAGACATCAATATTGATCAAACCACAGGATCATTCGTCCTTAGGGTCAGCTTCCCCAACCCCGATCAAATCCTGTTACCGGGGATGTTTGTCCGTGCCTCACTCCCCCGAGGGATCGTCGATAACGCTATTTTGATACCTGCTAAAGCACTTAGCCGAACCCCGAAAGGCAGTGCCCAATTGAGTGTGATCACCGCCGATAACAAAGTCGAGCTACGGACCGTGGAAACCAGTCGTATGGTCAACAATGAATGGTTAATCACCAAGGGCATCAAGGCGGGAGAGAAAGTTATTGTAGAAGGCCTGCAGTTTGTTCGCCCCGGCAGCCCCGTCGCCAAATCCCATGAAATATCCGGCTCGGCAGCAACTAACGGCAAGACTAACCAGTAGGACGACGATATGGCCCATTTTTTCATTGCACGCCCAGTTTTTGCTTGGGTTCTGGCGATTCTGGTCATGCTAGCTGGCGTCATTGCCATTATTTTGCTGCCTATCGCCCAATACCCGACCATTGCTCCACCCGCGATCCAGATATCGGCAACTTACCCGGGGGCTTCGGCAAAAACCGCTGAAGACTCGGTCACCCAGGTCATTGAACAGCAAATGAACGGGTTAGATAACCTGCTCTATATGTCTTCTACCTCTGATTCTTTCGGTAACATTACTACCACCCTAACCTTCGCCGCCGGAACCGACCCTGATATCGCTCAGGTTCAAGTGCAGAACAAGCTCTCAGCTGCAACCCCGCTGCTTCCACTAGAAGTACAGAATCAAGGGGTAAGAGTTGAAAAGGCAAGCAACTCGATCCTAATGGTGATCGGCTTTGTGTCCGATGATCCTTCCCTCGACAATTCGGATATTTCCGACTACATCGCCAGTAATGTGCTCGATCCTCTCAGCCGAGTTGACGGAGTTGGCCAAACCCAGCTGTTTGGTGCTGAATACGCCATGCGGATCTGGCTCAATCCTTACCAGTTGGAAAATTTTGATTTAATGCCGTCGGATGTCGTCGCTGCTATCGAAGAGCAAAACGCTCAGGTATCCGCGGGCCAGCTCGGCGCGGCGCCAGCCGCAAGGGGGCAGCAGCTTAATGCCACCATTACCGCTCAGTCTCGATTACAATCGGTTGAACAATTTAAGAAGATTCTGCTCAAAGTTAATCCCGATGGATCACAAGTTCTGATGGCAGACGTTGCCGAGGTCCAACTCGGATCAGCGTCATACCAAACCGACTCGTCCTATAACAAACAGCCCGCTTCAGGGATCTCGATTGCCCTCGCGACAGGGAAAAATGCGTTGGAAACCGCCAATGCCGTCAGAGCCAAACTGACCGAGCTCCAACCCTTCTTTCCTGAAGGGATAAAAGTCGTCTACCCATACGACACAACGCCTTTTATTAAAATATCTATAGAGGAAGTGGTAAAGACACTGCTTGAAGCTGTATTTCTGGTTTTCTTAGTAATGTTGCTGTTCTTGCAGAGCTTACGTGCCACCTTGATCCCCACTATTGCCGTGCCCGTTGTGGTACTAGGCACTTTCGCCGTACTGCTCATACTCGGTTACTCCATCAATACTCTGACGATGTTTGCCCTTGTACTGGCTATCGGCCTGCTGGTGGATGACGCCATCGTGGTGGTCGAAAACGTCGAACGAATAATGGAAGAAGAAGGGCTCGAACCACGCGAGGCCACGGAGAAATCAATGCACGAAATCACCAGTGCCCTCATCGGGATCGGGATGGTACTTTGTGCAGTATTTATTCCTATGGCCTTCTTTGCCGGTTCTACCGGGGCAATTTACCGCCAGTTTTCAATCACCATTGTCACAGCCGTCGCCCTATCGGTACTGGTCGCTATCATCTTGACGCCCACGCTGTGCATCAGCTTGCTCAAAACCACCGACGGCCACAAAGACACTGGCTTTGCCGGGTGGTTTAACCGTCATTTCAACAACGCCACGGACAAATATACCAAGGCTGTCACCTTCATTACCCATCGGAGCGTGCGCTTCCTCTTAATCTACTTGGGAATAGGCGCAGTGATGGCCATGCTGTTCCTGCGTTTGCCCAGCGGTTTTCTTCCTGATGAAGATCAGGGGGTAATGATGAGTATGGTGCAATTGCCCAGTGGTTCGACCCAAGAGCAAACCTTGGAGATCCTTGATCAGGTCGAAGATTATTTCCTTGAAGAAGAAAAGAAAAACGTCAAGTCAGTGTTCTCCGTGGCCGGCTTCAGCTTTGCCGGTTCCGGAGCCAATACCGGCATGATGTTTGTGTCTCTGACCGACTGGGACAAACGCACCAGCGACAATGACAAGGTCAATGCCATTGTCAGGCGGGCGATGATGGCCTTTACCCAAATCCCCGAGGCGCTTATTTTTGCTTTTGCCCCTCCGGCTATTATGGAATTGGGTAACGCGACCGGTTTCGATATGTTTTTGCAAGACCGTGCCGGCCTTGGACATGAAAAAATGATTGAGGCTCGCAACCAACTGCTCGGTATGGCGGCACAAAATCCCAAACTAACCGCCGTTCGTCCCAATGGCTTGGATGATACCCCCCAGTACCATCTCAATATAGACCAGCTTAAAGCCCGTGCGCTCGGGGTCTCTATTAACGATATCAACAGCACCCTCGGCACCGCCCTTGGTAGCCGGTATGTCAATGACTTTGTCGATCGCGGCCGAGTCAAGCAAGTCTACGTCCAAGCCAATACCCCTTACCGCATGAACCCCGAAGACATCATGGAGTGGAAAGTCAGAAACAGCGAGGGGCAAATGGTCGCCATGCGCGTTTTCAGCGAGGGCGAATGGACTTATGGCTCACCGCGCTTGGAGCGATATAACGGGATCTCGGCGATGGAAATTTTAGGCGAGCCCGCGCCGGGGGTTAGTACCGGCGATGCGATGCTGGAAATGGAAAATATTGTCAGCCAACTACCCGCCGGTGTAGGACTTGAATGGACTGGCATGTCCTATCAAGAACGTATTTCCAGCGGACAGGCCCCCATGCTCTATGCGCTTTCTATCCTCATTGTCTTTCTGTGTCTTGCCGCACTATACGAGAGCTGGGCTGTGCCATTTTCCGTTATATTGATCATCCCGCTTGGGATCTTGGGGGCAGTTACCGCCACCCTTCTCTTCAATCTCGATAATGATGTCTATTTCCAAGTAGGATTGCTAACAACCATCGGGCTGGCATCAAAAAATGCCATCATGATTGTCGAATTTGCCAAGTCCTACCATGAAGCCGGTGAAGACATGTTCAAAGCCGCTATTCATGCCGCCAAAATTCGACTCCGACCAATATTGATGACCTCACTGGCCTTTGGTATGGGTGTAATCCCTCTTGCTACATCAAACGGTGCAGGCTCTGGGGCACAAAATGCGGTAGGGACTGGTGTGGTCGGCGGCGTATTGACAGCAACTTTCCTCGGTATTTTCTTTGTGCCGCTATTTTTCGTTGTTGTCACCCGCGTTTTCCAAGGCAAAGATCCTGAGCCCGATACGCTGCCTATCACCCCTGATAAGGAGGAGCCTCGCCATGACTAACCACCACGGCTTCACCCTATCCTTTTTGTGTCCAGCCTTGCTCTCTGGCTGTATGAGTTTCATTCCTGATTACCAACGCCCAGCAATGCCCGTAGAGCAAAGCTGGCCAAATCAGTCCGAAACAACTGATAATGCCAATTACTCCATCTATACGCCGGATACCACCACTTATACCGCAGAACCTCTGCTTCTCTCTAGCCATGCTACACCACCAGCCAAGCGAACTACGCCTAATTCGGTAAGCAACAACAAGATAGCAGCTGTTATTCCCGCTGATGACTGGCGATTGTTTGTCAACAGTGACAAAATTCGAGCCATCGTAGAGCTCGCACTGACCAATAACCGAGATGTTCGTATTGCAATCTTAAATATCCAACGAGCGGAAGCCCTGTTTGGTATTCAACGGGCCAACCGCTTTCCGAATCTGGATTTGACGGCAGGAGCGGCTAATCAACGCTTGCCTGAAAATGCCAATAACGGCACTTCGACGATCAGCCGTCAGTACAGTGTGGATCTTGGGGTAACTAGCTATGAAATCGACTTTTGGGGGCGGATTGCCAGCCTTGAAAAACAAGCTCTGGAACAATATCTCGCCACAATCGAAGGGCGTAAGAATACCCAATTGAGCTTAGTCAGTAGTGTGATCGAAACCTATCTGACCCTATTGGCCGATCAGCACCTGCTTCAGCTAGCCAAAGATACGCTCACCGTCCAACAAAGCTCACTGGATTTAACCGAAAAGAGTTTCAACAGCGGTGTTGCTACAGGATTGGATGTTGCCCAGGCACAAACAACTGTCGCCACCGCGCTAAAAGACGTCGCTCGCTTCACCAGCCAAGTCAATGTTGACATCAACGCACTGACAACGCTGGTTGGTACCCGTATTCCTCTACATTTATTGCCACAACGCGCTGAACGTATCCAGTTTGCCCCTATTCAGGTTGGGATGCCGTCACAGGTCCTGCTGCGCCGACCTGATATTGTTGCCGCTGAGCATCAGTTGATTGCGGCTAATGCCAACATTGGTGCAGCCCGAGCCGCATACTTTCCAGCTATATCCCTTACTGCAACGGGTGGCTTACTCAGTGCTTCAGCCAGCGACTTGTTCTCATCTGACAGCCGTAGCTGGGCTTTTACCCCAAGCCTTGTCCTACCCATTTTTCGCTGGGGAGAGCTTGATGCCCAACTAGATGTGGCCCGCGCCGACCAACAAATCGCTCTCAATGAATATGAAAAATCAATACAGACAGCGTTTCGTGAAGTTGCCGATGCACTGGCCAATCAAGAAACGCTCAAAGATCAGGTAGCAGCCCAGCAAATGCTGGTTGATGCCACAGGCGATAGCTTCCGCCTCTCTAATTTACGTTTCGATGAAGGCGTTGATGACTACTTTACGGTGTTGGACTCCCAACGCTCCTACTACACGGCACAACAGGACTTAATCAATACCAAACTCTCCGAACAGCTCAATTTCCTGACCCTGTACAAAGTCCTCGGAGGCGGCTGGGTTGAAACGGATGTTATTTCGCCAGAGCCGGGGAAATATGTCCCCAAAGAAGAGGTAAATACAGCCGCTATCAACGATTAGCCTTCCGGTTGATCTCGTTGTTACGATGAATGTTGGCAATAGGTTGGCGACAAATTAGAAAATAAGCCTATCATCCAATACGAAAAAACCGGCTCTCAACAAAAGAGCCGGTTTAGTATTAGAGCAACAATGAATATGCAGCCTGCATTATGATGACGAGCTGGCTACCTCACCTTGGTGCCATGACTGCTCTTTCACCGCTTCAGATTCATTCGCCTGCGCATGCATTTTCATTACAGCCATTGGACCCGTCAGCAATGTTGCAGCCAGCAATAACGATACAGGTACCGCAGTAATCACGATAAATGACTGCAAGGCATTGAGTCCCCCTTCACCCGCTACGAGCAAAACAGCGGCAATCACACCCATTGCGACAGCCCAGAACAAACGGTTTGCCTTTGACGGCTGCTGATCACCTGTTGTCACCATAGCAATGGAATACGCCATTGAGTCTCCAGTCGTTACTACGAACGTGGTGGTCAGCACCAAAAATGCCGGGATCAACAGATCGCTAAATGGTAACTGAGCCAACGATGCCAACAATACAGCAGGCAGACCGGAATCAGCCAATGGACCAGAAATACTTCCTGGCTGCATCAGCTCGAAATAGATGCCCGTTCCGCCAAGTACGGTAAACCAGAAATTCGTCACAATAGGTGCAGCTATCGCAATCGTCAGCACCAACTCGCGAACAGTTCGGCCAGCAGAAATACGGGCAATAAAAATAGCCATCATCGGGGCAAAACCAATAAACCAGCCCCAGAAGAACCATGTCCACCATTGGCTCCATGCTGGATCAGCCGCATTGACACTCATCGCAGGTAATTGCTGCAAGTAATGACCAAACGCCATACCAAAGTGCTCAAAAATAAATGCCGTAGGACCAAACAGCAACATAATCAGAAGCAGAGCAAATGCCCCGATAACATTGAAGCGGCTTAACCATTGCAGACCCTTGTCCATGCCGGTAAATGCCGAGATCGAATAGATACCCACAACCACAGCCAGAATGATCAACTGAGTGCTAGTACTATTCGTGACACCTGCAACCACTTCCAAACTATAACCCAGCTGCGAAGCCAAGAAGCCAATCGGACCAATCGTACCTGCCGCAACGGCAATGATCGAACACGCATCAATCACAGAACCAAGCCAGTGGTTTTCCAGACGCTTACCAACCAACGGGTACAGCAATGCACGTGGACGTAACTTAACCCCACCCTGATGGTGTGCATGCATCAATACAATGGTCGACAACGTCCCCAATGCCGCCCACGCAAGAAATCCCCAATGCATGAAACTTTGGCTCAGAGCAGGAACGACGGCTGCCTCGCTACTGGCTGCAATACCATCAAAGCTCGGAGGCGTAGTCATGAAATGATAAATTGGCTCAGCCGCTGACCAAAATACACCACCGCCCGCAAGCAAGGTACACATAATCATAGCTAACCAACGAAACGTCGCGATAGTTGGCTTGGCTTGCCCCCCCAAGCGTACTCGGCCGTATTTGCTCAAGGCGATACCAACAGCAAGTACCAAGTTCAAGACCATCAACCACTGCCAAAACTGACCAAACATTTCAGTCGATGCCGCAAACGCGGAATTGATCCATTGGCTAAAGAGGGTTAAATCATAGAAGGAGAAAAGAAGGAAGAGCCCTAAGAAACTAATCGTTAGAACAGAAACTTTTTTGTCGCTACCTTTATGGGGATTGCAGTACATAATTCTCTCACGGTTTGTGTGAGGGGCGGTACTTTACCAGCACATCACCTCCCTTTCCAGTGAAATATCTCTTAATATCCTGCAACTTACGGTAATTAAAACAATCCAGTAACATTGTTCAATATATTTATTCCAGCGATTTTAAGCAGTTAGCTGACGATTATTCCATTACAACTCTTTTGTTTTGAACTCAAAATATAAATAGTAAGAAGGAACAAAATACAACCAAACACGCGTTCACAAAACAACCAGGGCGGATCGATTTCTTCTTTTAGACGATCAAAAAGCCCAAGCATTTGCTTGGGCTTTCTGATCGCTATCGATGGGACATCTCCCCACAATCACTCTAACTGCTGAAGGATATACTGCGCCAGTCGATGGCTACGCAAGTTGCGTTCAGCCAATACCAATGGTAATTCACCGTCCTTCACTACTTGGAGCCAATGCTCAATCATTGCCGAGAAGCCTTTGCTCTCGAGCATCGGCGTCCAATCCGCCTGTTTTAAACGATACTCGACGCCATCTTCCCATTTAATACCATCGCAAAAACTATCAAACCGATAGCTCCTATTGACATAATTGGCGGACACACTCTCCATCGTAGCCCCATGGCAACGGTTCATTGACGCATGAAACAATATGCCCCCTTGCTGCCACTGCACATCTAACCGAGCTAAAAGGGTGTGGCCATCACTGCCGGTGATCCTTTGCTGTGATATATACAGGTCTTGAGGATTGACACAACAAGGTTGATTGACGCTGTCCAATGGGTGGATGAAATCATCGAACACAAAAGTTCGAGCATGTCCCGGTAAATTGTGGCGATGTTTTTCCCACGTTAGTGATCGAAGCCCACTCGCCTCTAGTCCTTCGCCTTGTGCACCTATCGAGTTCAAACCAACCAAATGCTGTTGATATAGAGGAATGTAACGACGATTAAAGCCAACAAACAAAGGCTGCTTCTTTTTCTCGGCCAAGTCATACAGCGCATCGCACTCTTCATAAGTGTCACACAGAGGCTTATCGACGAAGACAGGAATACCGGCATTCAAAAAATAATGAGCAATCTCATAATGAGATACCGTTGCGCTGTGCACCATCACGGCATCAACGCCCATTGATGGCAATTGACGATAGTCCGTTGCAACCTGTGAAATCCGATATTGGCGGGCCAGCAACTCAACCACTTTGGGTTGCCGAGAACACAGAACCCACTCCACATCCATCCGATGCATAAGCACAGGAAGATACGCTTTTTGAGCGATGTCTCCCAACCCGATTAACGCTATTTTCATATATTCCTCTCTCCCAGAGCCATACTGAAAATAGCGGAATATTTTCACGACGAAAATGACATTTTTTTTACGTTGTGAGCCGTATCCTTTGCTAACATCATTCTTTCTTTGAAATTCTTTTAGAGCATGACAACAATGCGTGCATATTTTCACCAAAAAATTCCAGGACTCATCTGTTTACTGACATTCGCCACACTGATGTCTGGTATTTTGATGATTTACCCACAAGCCAACCTAACAGGCTCGGTATCCGATGTTACTGGCAGTCTATTTACAGCTCTAACCCACTCAGCCGGCAACCCCGGATTTTTAATCACCGTTAGCTTACTGCTGCTGATTCCCATTGCCCGAAAAAGCACAAAGCAAGAAGTCATGAAAGTGGCCTGCCAATTTGCCATACTGCTCATCATGAGTTTTGCCACCAAGACAACCCTCAAACATATTACTGAAGTAGCTCGTCCGTATACCTACGAATTGCAAGCATTAAACCTGATTGATTCTCCCGAGTCATTTTACGCCCTAGACCAAGCACAAAAGGATAAAGTCGTAGAATTAGCACAGGCTTCGGTAAGTCATTGGCGTATTGCGCACTGGCAAGGTGAAACCAACTACTCGCTGCCTTCTGGCCACTCTATTTTTGCAGCGGTATGCATTGCATTCTGGGGAGGATATCTTCTGCGTCGCAAACACTGGATTGCAACTGCGGCAATCATTACTTGGGGGATCGGAGTGGGCTTTAGCCGTATCTGGCTAGGTATGCACTGGCCTTCAGATATTATTGCATCCATTTTAGCCGCCGCCCTGCTATATCTATTCACACCTGAGTTCTTAAATACGCCTTTGTTTAATCCCAGGCAAGCACCGGCCGTGAACGGCAATTCATAACACTAAAAAGCCAAAAGCCCTCCATAGAGGGCTTTTTAATGGTAACGCATAAATGCAGGCCATTCATGCGCGGCCAGCCAAATGCTAACTGGCGTTAACATTGTGCACATATTCAACCACAATTTGATTACCGCTATAGTGAACAGACTTAATATCACCATCAACGATAAACTTATTGGTTAATGTAACCGAACCCGGCATATCCCCACCCATCTGGTGGCGCAATGATGGCAGGGTCAGAACCGGATCAACACCAATATACGTACAGAATTGATTCACAAACCGCGACTCCAGCGGCATTTTCCCTCGCAAAATATCGGAAAACACCAACTGGCTAACACCCAGTTTTTTCGCCATTTCAATTTGAGTTACGCGCATTTTTGCCTTGTAGCTCATCCATGTATCATGAAGGACCTGCCGGTCTTGTTCTGTATATTGCATCCCAAAATTTCCTAGCACTTGGTATTTTTTAATTGCATGTATTTAACCTGATTCATCCTATCAAATTGTCAGGGCTCCGTTAGTCTTGATAAAGTCTGAACCCATGTAGCACAAGGCCGTAGACGTGATTGCCTACTAACAAAGGCAAAAAGAATAAACTGGCCTGATAAGATTCATGAAACCATTTTTGTAGAAGTTATTTGCGTAAGTTTTTTGCAATCAGCTAACTCGACCATTGTCGAATATCGCTAACCTTGTCTATAATGTCAGCCTACTACTTCTTAAGGCTTCCTATGTTTTTACATCAAGTTATTGCAAAATCTGTCGCAGTGCTGATTGCAATCACGATGCTATTTACATCGACGACCATTACATCTGTCGCACAACCCTTAGGAAATATGTCGGCAGGAATGCCTTGTCATTCATCGCAGCAACTTCCTATAGCAACGGACTGCTGCGCTTCAGCCAATTCCACCAGCTTTTCTACATGTCATTATCCCGGTATCGATAACTCGTCAGATGTATCGATCTCTTGTTGCAATGATCTGAATTGCCACCAGATTGGAAGTGCCTTTTTGGCCGCTATATTGCCATCTACTCTATCATTCGAGTTACTGCCAACAGGACACACCTTTGACGCTCAAAGCGGAGATCGCATCAGCAACAAGCCGGTGATCTATCGCCCCCCAATGTACGCCTAAACCATTGTCAATCACAACGACGTGACAGGGTCACAAACCGTGCCATTACACGTCTGTCTATCAATGTTTTAAATTTTGTACTTTGAGGAAATCGATATGAAACGCCAAACACAGACTCTGCTTGCCCTATCCCTGCTTACAACTAGTGCATTTGCTTCAGCCACAGCAATCAAAGGGACAAACTACCAATCCCCTTACTGTGGTTGCTGTAAGGAATGGGTCAAACACATGAATGAAAACGGCTTCGAACTGGAAATGGCTTATGAAGAAAACCTAACGCCAACCAAAATCAAGCTAGGTGTTCGCCCTGAATACGCATCATGCCATACCGCTGAAATTAACGGCTATACCTTTGAAGGGCATATTCCGGCCAGCGACATTAAGCGCTTTCTTGATAGCAAGCCGACCCGCATGATCGGCTTGGCTGTGGGTGGAATGCCAATGGGCTCGCCGGGTATGGAATACGGCGATCAGAAAGATCCTTACAATGTGCTCGCTTTCGATAAAAACGGGCGCACAATGGTCTACTCCAAGCACAACCAGTAATACACTATAAAAAACATAAAGCAGGCATTACATATGCCTGCTTTTTTCGAAATCTGATTGCTGATAAACCGATAATCATGAAGAGTCGGCCTATCATCATAAGTAGCGTACTAAGGCTTATTCTAGAATAGACTCAATGATCGCGGCGGGATCAGCCATAAAACACTCCCACGAACCAAGAGTTTTATACTCTTCATGCTCATAATCCAACGTTCCCAGACACCTCTCTCGCACATTCCAAACCAAAAATCCGGTCGAATCAAAATTGTCGACCTCATGAAGCAAATCAATAAGTTGCTCTCCTTCCCACTCAAACTCTTTACAGGTGACAAGGTTGTTGAAAACGACATATCCAACATCATAACTATCATCGATTTCAACTTTACGCGTCATGCCCTTCAAAAATTCAACGCATTCCAGAGAAACGCCCAAAGACAGGAAATAAGCGGATCTTTCACCAATATCATGCCACTGGGCGGGCTCTAGTGATTTTAAATATACCTGCATCTCAGCATTATCATTTTGGCAGGCAATGGTAAAAGGCCTATCTCCGTACACATTCTTTATTGTGACATCTGCACCATGCTTAACTAGCAGCTTAACGAGTGACATATCACCTTGTTCAACGGCAACCTGAACGGGAGTGGAATTATAAGGAAAGATACTATCTGGTTGACTCAGGTTAACATCCACACCGGTTTCAATTAATAATTCCACCGCCTGATGAAATTGCCGGTAAACTGCCAACCTAAGGCTTGACCCATCTGCTTTTAAGTCATAACCGTTCGCAATCACCCACTTCACCAAATCAATTTTGTTGGCATAGATTGCTGCTTTTAGCGCACTCTTTCCAATCGGTTTCGAGATAGCATTAATATCAGCGCCATGTGTTAGTAATATTGACAGGAGCTCTGGCGAGCCATGCTGCGCAGCGATCACCATTGACGGTGAACCCTCATCATTCAAATTCACACCTTGTGAAATAAGCCAGCTAATAACGCTCTTTTTTCCTTCAGATATTGCCAACTGAAGTGGTGTTCCAGCGGTATAATCAGAAAATTTAATGTCATCATTGATATTCAGAGCCGAAAACGCTTTCTCTAGGCCATCAATATCTTCATCCATTATCAATCGCGCGATATTACTCAAGTTTTCACCACTACTTAATATCATTTGTCAGTCTCTAATTAAAATATCCATTTATTGACTAAGTTTGCATCAGAAATCAAACTCACTGAAGTATAACTGACTTCACTACACTAAATTGCTTGTTTCTTATCAACTTAACTCTTTATTGATATAAGGCATAACGATGAGAGATTCACAAAAAAAGCAGGCACATAATGCGCCTGCTTCTTATATTTTTAGTTATTCAATAAAACCACCTGTTTTCAGGTAGCCTTATCAGATCTGTCGTAGCCTTTCTACACTGACATATTTTTGATTGGCATTTTCATGATAAATATCAAACAAATATGATGCTAACACCCCTTCTTCCAACTCAGAGGGAATAATCACATCATAGACCCTAACTCGCATGGATGTATCTGATTCAATGAATAACAACCATTCCCCTTCCTTACGATGCACTGAGATTATCTTGCCAAATACATTAAATTTAATCCCAGCCATAACGTCCCTCGGACAACACAGATTAAACTAAACAGTATTGAGAATATTACATCGAAAACACCGGAGATATACCGTGATCCTGCCCACTCATTAACAATAGGCCAATCACCACCAGCAATACACCCCCTAGAAGCTGAAGGGAATAACCTGCTATTTCCCATCTCCCCTTGCAAGAACGGCTACCTATGATCAGATAACGTTTGACTAAATGCTTACCTGATAATGTCATCATCGCAATAATAGATGTCGTGAGTGCGGTCCCTGCCGCCATCACCACCGCACTCACGACACCCATCCAGTACAGCTCTACCATATTGGCAAACAGAAGTACCATAATGGCCCCAGTACAAGGCCTAGCCCCAATAGACGCAACAATACCAATATACTCTCGCCAAGTAGAAGCCCGATTAATTGCATCAGCATCTGCAACATGCTGATGACCACACCCACATCCATCATGATGGTAATGATGAGAAGATTGCTGTGCGTTAAATGAAATTGCAGACGTAATTTTGGCGTTCAATATTGACGGTTTCATTGTTTCAGATGATTCGGCCATCGGTATCAGCGTTCCCATCTCAGGCTTAAGACTGCATATTGAACGATACATCTGCCGAATCGATTTCCAGCATATCCACCCTCCCAACATAACAACCAACACAAAGCTCAAGGACACAAAAAACATCGCCTTCTGATTTACGATACGCATTGACGCACCGAATCCCCACACCAACACACTCACCAAAGCAATTGCCACCAAGGCCTGGCATAAAGCCGATACGACCGTCAGTATCAAGCTCGCTTTAACCTTGGCTGGATGTGTCGCAAGGTATGTCGTCACAATGACTTTGCCATGGCCAGGCCCCAGCGAATGCAGCATGCCATAAAGAAAACTGAAACCAGCAAGGTACCCACCAGCAACCCATGGATTTGTTTTTGCATCATATAATAAATCAGCTAGCTGGGTATTTACCTCACGCTGCCACTGAATACTGGCAACCACCAGTGATGGCCATATCAGCCACAACTGATACACCTCGAACGCTAAAAGTAACATGGCGATGGTAGCCATACACCAACGTCTTTGCTGTTGATGCCTTTTCCGCTTGTTTCGCTTTGGATCAATCAATCTCGGTTTCATTGTTCTTTACTTGTACCTAACGCGGCAGGAATACTCGCACAGTAAATTTTGACAGTTTGAGTAAATAACTGCCCTAACGCATTATCTGGGTCGGCATCTGCAGGCAGAGACATGGCATAACTCATTTGTTCCGAAGTCGGATTCGGTTCAATCAGTTCTAACTTGCATTGACGGGCGAGAGCGTCAGATAAAACAACATCCGCTTCTTGTTTCCACGCCATATCAACATAATAGCTAGGTTCAAAGATAAGCAGGCGCAACGTATCTCGCGTAACGGCTCTAGGAGTAGAAAGTGGAAGTTCAAAGCTGAGTACTAATCGAGATCTATCTCGAGTGAGTTTCTCGCTGTGAGCGACTCGGTACTTAACGGGGCTATCACCATCATAAAAGTAGGTGAAGTAATGTTCATACTTCATATTTTCCAACACTGATGCCGACAGCTTGCGGAATGTCTCCTGCTCGTTTTCAGGTGAAACATCTTCACCATCTAACATATATGCTGAGGTCATAGCATCAAACGACCACTCCATTCGAAAACCGGTGATCATTCCATCACCTCCCTCAATGTACGTTTTCATCTCAATCCAAGAATGAGGATGCGCCTGAACGGCTGGAGCAAAAAAAGCCACTATCACCCACAGCCAACCTTTTGCACTCAAGCCCCTTGAATGATAATTGGCTATGTGTTGCCAAACATTGCTCACTGGATGAAAGACGTCTTTCGATGTTGGGATACGGTATCGTACTAAATGAACGAGATGCTTTATCATGCTATTAACTGAACACTTCCTTACCTTTGTTGTTATGTTATAACATAATGATGGTTAAAAATAAAAAGTACAATAAATCTGCGGTATCGCTAAGGCCCCTTTCCATACTAAATGATAGGTGTTTCTACGAGCCCTCAACCGCCTCAATGACTGTTTCGCAAACTGCCAGACACAAGGAAAAATAGAACTGTATCTTGATGGGGAAATACTGTCTGTTAATACAATTCAAAACCAACAGCTACCAGAGTTACGCAGGAAGATGAAAGTTGCCTCTCACTCTGAATATTTCGTTAAAGTGTCAGTCTCTTTTCAGCAAACATCTGCTTATAAGACTGGGTTTGAAGTGCCGATTCCGTTAAGCCAAATTGTTTCGCCAGCGCTTCAAGCTGGGACTGGTATTCTACCAACATCGACTCATCGTTTGTCATAATGGCAAATTCAGCAAAATCACCAATGCCCTCTAGTGAATCAACTGTGATATGGAACTCTCCGACAAAGTAGATACTGCGTGTTTTCTCGGCTTTGAGCACAACCTCAAAACCCATCGTTTCCAGCATACTCTTCGCATTAGAGGCATCGGTAATATTCGTTGCCTCACACCTATCCGGCTCTGGGCCTTTTACAATCCAGAGCTTAATGCCCGATGGCTCCATGCTACGAATGCAAAGACTTTTATTTTCAGATTCGAGAGATTTATCGGGCCGGTCAAAGTACCAATCGCTTTCAGTGTTATCTTGCAGCATGACCTCATGGGGCATACTTGCCAATGTTTCCAAGAAGGTAGATTTTGAATGTAAACGATACTTTAGCTCTACTTCATACTTACCTTGGAAATGTTTATTCGTCATAAATAGAATCCCTGTTTAATATCTCAAACGCTATTTGCCAGATGACAGCAACATGATGAGCGTTACGACAATCTCTTCATATAGTGCCCAACGACGGGCACTATCATTATCGTTTCAAACTAACTGTTAACCCGGAATATCGGCGTCCGTTGGACCATCCTGTAATGAACCAGAAATCAGTATTGAATGCCCCAAGAACAAATCACCATCATCATGCCAAAACTCAAACTCACCATCAGGATGAACCGTAATTGAATCCAATCTCATCGCATTGATAAAATCTGTCTCTGTTAATTCGTGCTGATCTTCCATTAGCCAATTATCATTCTTTAGTTCGAGAAGTGACGATACCGCATAATCCGTGATTTTTTTGGACCAATTTCTTGCATCACCACACAAGGCTTCCAGCGTCCTAAGACTCCCCTCCGGAGAACCTGTATCGTCATCAATAGACACGGACACCCTGATACTATCACCTAACCAGTTAACGGTACCGTCAAACCAATCCACTGATTTATCAAGAGTTAAGGTTCCAAATTCAGGGTGCGTGATTTCCACGGGTTCTTTGAATTTTTCAAGGGCCGCTTTTAAGTCAACCTCATCCGGAGCGTCTAAAACAGAAATAAGCTGTGCTCTAGCGTCACCAAACGGGCTTACTTTTGATAGCTTAACGTTGAATTGAACCAAAGACTCTTTCTTAACCCGGATCTGAATCTCTCTTAGCTCATTGTCCGTCACTTTCTTGGATAGAAGAAGTGGCGATTGATGAAGCTCACCGCCAAGCTCCTTCCATGCAATAAGAGAAAAACTTAAGTTCCAATATTTATCTTTAGGATTCCTTCCCGCGCCTGGCCCACTTGCACCAACAACACCAACGATTACCGTTTCAGGTAATTCGAGAAATTCTTTTTCAAGTCTCTCCATTTTTATTACGGCATCTTTATATATATTTTCCATTTTCATTCCTAAAAATAACGACCATCCAGTTAGAGATCAGCAGCGTAATACCAGAACAAATAGTGACTTATAACGTAAAGAGAATTAACAATAGAATACAACTAATTGCCAATCACATTTAAACAATGCATTCTTCATATTCAGAATATAATAAAATAAGACTGTTTCGGTATACACCAACGATAATCAATGGCAATTCTACATAATATAAAATTAAGCTCTAGTATTTTTTACTATTACTAAATACAGGCTAATTACAAATCATGACAGCATCAACAATATCCCGCTAATTGCCGTATATTCATGCTCTATGACAACCGCCAACCAATGCCCCTGAATGATAAAGTGCAACATCGCAATAATCACCAATTTGCACACTGATCACTACTGTACAGTACTGCTCATGAAACTACTGTATAGATACTCATCCTACTGTGTGCTCCATCTCGAAATTATGAATGAATTCATTTACCGATTACAACCACTCACCAACCCAAAAACCATCAACCATCCGATATAAATCTTTTAAAAACAACATCTTAAATAAAAATACAAATGTTTCACTGCCTCATATCTTCCCTAAATCACCAAAAACAGACACTCAAAAAAGTCTTGCATCAATTAGCAAATAAAACTACTGTACACACATACAGCACTGTATATAAAAACACTGTTGAGGATGATGACTTATGGCTACACATTTCGAACACCTACATGCGGTTTCAGCTTCTCAGGCATATAAAGCAACATTCGCCTCTCACGAACATACGCCATCATCTTCAATCAAGGTGCAGTGCCCTATCGAAGTCAGTTTTAGCGATGATACACAGACACAATTGGCCTACTTCCTACGCCTGCTTAAACAAGCAAGCCAGCAAAGCCGCTGGGTAACCTTTATCGGCCACGAAGCACTGGTTGATAAAAATTTACTACAAAGTGCAGGTATTGATCTCAATAAAGTATTGGTCGTGTGTAATAAAAAAGGTCATAGTGTTCAAGAGCTTATGATCCAAGCCCTGCAGAGTGGAAATAGCAGCGCGGTTATCGTAACAGGCGATATTCTAGACTTTACCTCTGGTGCGATTCGTGATGCGGCGATCCTCAGCGAAAGTTTCGCCTTTGTGATCAACCGTCAGGCCAAACAGCAAATGACCATCCATTAATAAAGGCACAATGGCTCCGGAAACCAGCAAAACATCACCTATACTGAATGATGCTTATAAATAAGAAGCATGTGTATCTTGGGTATTTGATGATTTGATGGTTACCCGACAGGTGTCATATTTAGGATAAAATACATTTCACAAGCAGCCACTTAACCCATTTTACCGATGCAATTTTTTCAACGGATAGGTGGTTTATTGATCCAGTACATTTGAATGGTATTTTTATCTATAAATAAAGTGATCGGCATCACTTTGGCCGTGCAATCTACTATAAATCCATCATAATACACCCCAAAACTATAATTATTTAGACACTAAACCGGGTGAAACATGGATAAAAAACTGGGATTAGGCTCTTTAACCGCCTTAGTCATAGGATCAATGATAGGTGCGGGGGTATTCAGCTTGCCGCAAAACATGGCGGCGGTAGCAAGCCCTGCTGCAGTAATAATTGGCTGGACCATCACCGGTATCGGCATGATCTTCCTCGCTCTCTCCTTCCAATACCTCGCCCAACAAAAACCTCAAATTGATACTGGCGTTTTCGGCTATGCTCAGGCTGGATTCGGCGACTTCATCGGATTTTGCTCTGCATGGGGCTACTGGCTCAGCGCTATGCTGGCGAATGTCTCCTATCTCGTTATCGTATTTAGTACGCTAGGCATGCTATTCGATCAGCCAGACATGATTCTGTTTGGTGAGGGCAACACATGGTTGTCCATTATCGGATCATCCGTCTTACTATGGCTTGTCCACGCGTTGGTCATGCGCGGCGTTCAAACCGCGGCAATGATCAATCTCATCACAACCTGCGCCAAAATGATTCCTCTCTGCGTATTCATTATTTGCGCGTTTATTGCGTTTAAGTGGGATACCTTTGTTTTTGATTTCACCGGACTCCACTTCGGTGATGGACACGATCTCGTCGCCCAAGTCAAAAGCACCATGCTTATTACCGTGTGGGTATTCATCGGTATAGAAGGCGCAGTGGTCGTATCTAGTCGTGCCCGCAATCGTCGAGATATCGGCCGAGCAACCATTCTAGGGTTGCTAACAGCGCTAACCATCTACGTATTTGTTACCCTACTTTCTATGGGGGTGATTTCCACCCAAGAACTTGCCCATTACCAGAACCCTTCAATGGCAACGGTACTGACAACTATTTTGGGGCCTTGGGGCAAAATTATCATTGGAGGTGGTTTACTGATCTCTGTCTGTGGTGCATTCCTGAGTTGGACGGTACTGGCAGCCGAAGCGCCTTACCTTGGTGCTCGCAGCAAGATGTTCCCTGCCGTATTTGCCCAGCAAAATGAAGCGGGAAGTCCGATAAAATCCCTATTACTAACTAACTGCTGTATCCAACTTTCTCTTTTGTTTGTAATGGTCGCTGGCAGTACCTATGAAACACTACTGGCAATCGCTTCAGAGATGATTCTGGTGCCCTACTTCCTTGTGGGTGCCTATACACTAAAACTTGCCATTGAGCAGAAAAATCGTGGTGGCCTGCTTATTGTTGGAATGTGTGCAAGCCTGTATGGGCTATGGCTACTTTATGCTTCAGGTTTGAACTACCTGCTGCTCTCTGCGCTGCTTTATCTACCGGGCCTGTATTTCTACATTAAGGCTAAACAAGAGCTTAATACTCGCCCATTTGTAGGGAAGGAAATGACCGCAGCCAGCCTACTCACTGTAGCAGCCTTCTGCGCAGCCGGGATGCTATGGCAAGGTATGCTTTAACCTTTCATCATGATCCACAAATAGAAAAGCCAGCATTATTATGCTGGCTTTTCTATTTTCATACGCCTTCAAAATGTATGCCCTCCCAACTAAAGCAAATGGGCGCGTAACTCTTCACCGTCAGCATCGAGCTGAATAATCTTAGTGCAGGCCCTCGTTTCAATCTCTGACAATTGTTCCTCATCCAGCGCATATGGCAGTCGAATGATCAACTCATCAATATGCTCTGCCCGAGCCAAACGTAACAAGCGTATGATATTGTTTGTATCACTTACACTTGTCGACAACACCTTTAGCGCCTGCAACTGCAACTTCTCTGACCCGCTCATTCCATTTGGCATCGACGAAGACCACGAAATTTCAAAAGCGGGTATTAAGGTCTTCAATGCATCGACCAACGTCACACGTTTTTTGCATGATGCGGATAAAAAAGTCGTGTAATTAAATACAACGCTTTCATCATTTAAAAGTTCAACTGATGTTTCCATAACTATCCCTAAAAGAAACATGATGACAATTGGAAATAACTCATGCATCGAGTTGATTATGCTCTTCCTCTAATCAACTATACGGTGAACTTAATCATGATCTATGTCGAATTAATGAAAGTATGCTCTTGATCTGTTTTTTTCTGTCGAGAACATCAATATGAAAATAACCTCAAAACAATCAATTAACATAGACGCATCCTTGCGAACAACTTGTTCACCAAATGGAAATGCTATATGAATTTGCATATAGCATAAATTTGCTAACATCAAATACACCTGCACGATTAGCTCTATTATTGACAGTTGAAATAATAACGCATAACACCAAACGGTTTATGCGAACTTATCACCATCAGCAACAACAACTACACCTTGGGAAGAAAGCGAAAAATACCGTTTATCTTGTTGGGGATCTTTTCCAATAATTGTTCCTGGCGGAATGTTAACGTTTTTATCAACAATACAATTTTGCAAGATCGCTCCCTCGCCGACAGTTACACCTTCAAATAAAATTGAATTGAGTACAACGGCATTATTATTGATTTTTACTTTGGGAAATAATATTGAATTTTGGGCTGTTCCACCTTCGATAATCACGCCACTCGATACAATAGAATTGATAAATATCCCTTCATTTCCGGCTGGTGATGAAACGGTTCTTGCGGGTGGTAACTGTGGCTCATACGTTCTGATATTCCAGTTACTTTGATAGAGATCCATTGGCGACTGCAATGATAGCAAGTCCATGTTGGCCTGATAATAACTATCAAGCGTACCAACATCCCGCCAATAAGCGTCTTGGCTCACTCGACCAGCTTCGCTACCAAACGCATAGGCGTACACCCGTTTTCCGTCTATCAATCGCGGAATAATATCCTGCCCAAAGTCATGGCACGACGTTTTAGACAAAGCATCTTTTTCCAACTCTGTTTCCAGTGTTTCCATCGAAAAGATATAAATACCCATTGAAGCCAAACATTTATCGGGATTATCAGGTAATGGCTCAGGGTTCTGTGGCTTTTCTTCAAAACTCAATATTTGCTGTGCGCTATTTACCGCCATGACACCGAATGATGATGCCTCTGATTTATTCACCTCCATGCAAGCTACCGTCAGTTGTGCGCCTGTCTCGATATGCTGCTCAAGCATTGGTACATAGTCCATTCGATAAATATGGTCACCAGACAGCACCACTACATACTTGGCCCCACTACGGTTAAGAAGATATAAATTTTGATAAATTGCGTCTGCTGTTCCCTGATACCAACAGTCACCCGTTCGCATCTGTGCAGGCACGGCGGTGATATATTCGCCAAGTTCCGGATTAAAGACCGACCACCCATCCCTAAGGTGCTTCTGCAATGAATGTGACTTGTATTGAGTAAGCACCAGTACTCGCCGTAAACCTGAGTGAAGACAATTTGTTAGGGTAAAATCTATAATTCGATATTTCCCACCAAACGGCACCGCAGGCTTTGCTCTCTCTTTGGTCAAGGGTGCTAAACGCGAACCTACCCCACCCGCCAATATTACAGTAATGACATCATCCATTATTACCTGCTCCATTAAAATCCAGTTAATCTGTTCATAACAGAGCAATATCCAGACCAATAAAGCACAGATGTAAGCCAATGATCCTTATAGAGCCAATATCAAAACCCATCCCGCTCGCACCAAAACAGTGAAAAACAGAAGAAAAGCTGCACCAAAATGCGTCAAGTTCAATTTAACGGATAGGCAGAGACAAACTGAAAGGATCGCCGATGAGAAAAAGCGTGATGATATATTCAGCACGCTTATACCACTAATATAGGGATAGAATCACTCACAGATGCGTCAAAAATGACAGTATGTCTGCGTAATTTCAGTACAAGACGTAAAAGATGTCCCCTCCTGCTGCTCGACTTTGGCATCAAGCTCTGCAAGTTCTTTTTTCATCTGAAGCAACTCACGCTCCATATAGGCAATGTTCCTTATCAAAATCTGTCTGTCCATCCTTCATACCTTCTGTAAAACCATTAGTAACCCTGCTATCAAATCAGCATGGTTATCAATACAACGTACTTATTTTCTGCGACAAAACCGTATCTCGCACAGGCTACAACTATCACCAGTGGGTATAGTTTGTAAAAAACTCTTTTGTTTCTTTTTGTATTAATACCTACCCAACCACAATTATCGGTAAAGTGAATGTTGATTTTGGCATACAAGTGTCAGCCATAGCGTATTTGCTTACCATCAGCTCCCTGTTGCGAAACAACGCACAAAAACATGTGGTTACAAATGCACCATAAACGGCAATTTTACGACAAGCAAACAATTGCCTTGATGCATACATAAAATAGGTGTAAAAATAACTAGCGTATTTGAAAGTTTACTCTTAGAATCCGCTCTGCTTTGGGGAGTAGTCACCATTTAAGATCGTCTGTCGTCATCTCGAAGTCCAAGACTTCCGGCAGCCGAGGGTGGATTTGTTCCTGAGTTGTAGCCAACTCTTCAACACCATTCTGACGAGACCAACGCCATTATTTCATGCACTTATGTGTAGAGTCGTTAATGCGCGAAGGGTCATTGCAGAACACGTTTCCTGCCCCTTTCGCGCGATCGTGAAAGGAGAAAACCATGAGCCTTTTTAGCTATGAAGGGTTCGCTATACTTACCTTGGTAATGCTGGCGCTAGATTTATACCAAACCCGCGGGGGTAAGGTAACTATTAAAAAAGCCGCAATCTGGAGTTTGTTCTGGGTAGTATTGGCATTGGCTTTCAATGTCCTTATTTACATGTACTGGCCACAAATGGCTCCTGATAGCAGCTACACCAACAGTCAAGCTGCTACAGCGTTCCTAACTGGTTACTTGCTTGAAAAATCACTTAGCGTTGATAACCTATTTGTATTTGCCTTAATCTTCGGTCAATTTGCTGTTCCTGAAGCTATTCGTCCACGCGTGTTGATGTTAGGTGTGGTTGGCGCATTGATCCTTCGAGGCATCATGATCGCCGTAGGTGCCGAGCTGCTTACCCAGTTCCACTGGATCCTATATATCTTCGCCGCATTCCTGATGTATACCGGTTACAAACTATGGAGTGAAGACGAAGATGAACAAGAAGACTTTTCTCAGTCACTTCCTGTTCGTCTGGTAAAAAAATGCTTCCGTGTTACTGATGGCTACCGTGAACATAAGTTTTTCGTAAAAGACAGTGCAGGCTGGCTGGCAACACCACTGCTGATTGTTATCGCTGTTATCGCACTAACCGACGTCATGTTTGCTTTGGACTCGATCCCGGCTATTTTCGCCGTGACCAAAGAACCGTTCCTCGTCATGACAGCTAACGTATTTGCCCTACTGGGTCTTCGCTCTCTGTACTTCGTACTGGAAGGTATGCTTACTCGTTTCTGCTACCTACGTCCGGCTTTGGCGTTCATCCTAAGCTTTATCGGTGTGAAGATGCTGCTGATGGAAACAAGCTACGCGATCCCTACCGCTGTATCTCTGGGCGTGATCGTTGTAACGATTACAGTTGCAATTAGCGCATCGCTTTGGAAAACCCGCGAACCTCAGGCTTAATTTCTAGCTTGATCATGCAATAAAAACACCCCGTACCGACTATGCCGATACGGGGTGTTTTTTTATAGTTCAGTCAACTAATAACGATAATTTTTTACCGCAGAGTATTTATCATCCGCCGTGTGACGACTAGGCCGATCATACCCATAAATATCTTCACGCATTTGCAGATTACCCTGACTATCTACCCATGCTGTTACGTATGTCACATCAACATCAATCCGCCTTGGCAGCGATATCGTATCGGTTTCTTGGTTCTTGACTAACTGACTGTAGTTCCGCCAGCGTGGACGCCCTTGATAATCCAACACGTATTCGGCAAGCTCCGCCGCCTTCTCTACCCTGACACAACCAGAGCTTAAATTACGTCTGTCCCGGTTAAACAATCCCCGTGCAGGCGTGTCATGCAGGTATACAGAGTAATCATTCGGCATCAAGAATTTGACATTGCCCAAGGCATTACGGGGGCCTGGCCCCTGCATAAACTCATAAGGAAAGGTATCGGGATCAACATTACTCCATTCCACCAACTCCGGAGAAATTTCGGTTCTATCCCCCCAACTCTTAATCATCGTCAGATTTTTCCTCGATAGATAATCCGTTGACCGCTTCATACCGGGAATAATATCTTTCTTTTTTATCGTCTCAGGAACATTCCAGCGCGGATTAACGACCAATATATTCAGTTCCGACGAGAATAAATTTGTTGGCCGATCGGGACGGCCCACTATCACCTTGGATTCAAATACCACCTTGTCTTGATGTGTGATCACTAACTGATAATTTGGAATATTAACCGTAATGCTCGGCCTGTCTTGATTTTTTGCACCGAGTACACCGCGTTGCAGGTTCAACGCAATAACTCGCGCAATTTCTTGATACGGCAATGCGAGCTGGCGTCGTGTTGCTGGGCCGATGATACCATCACTGTTCAAACCATTACGTGCTTGGAAGCGACGGACAGCTTGATTGACATCACCACTGTTCACCACCCTAGGCTGCATAGACAAAATCTCATACTGTGCTTTGGGCAAATCACCTAAGCGATACATAACCTCCAGCAGCTCATAACCATTATCGACAACCTCCCCCGCTTTGGTTACACCACGTCCCTTAGAAGAAAAATGATGAGCAGGCAACTGATTGAAATACTCTATATAGTCGATAGCCTGTCGTTCGTTGTCGAAATCGGCTTTCGAGGGATAAAGACTGGAAATTAATACCGAGCTATTTAAGTCTGAGGCCATCACCCATGCAGGTAAGGTGGCAACAGTTTGCTCGTCAAGAGGAGGCAGGTACTGATGGCGAAACAAGATACTGGGATGCTCACTAAGCTGCTTTCTGTATACCAGCAGAGCCAAGTAAGAATCCGTCGCCAGCAAATCATAACCACGTTGATCTTGTTGTTCGGCTAGTTGCCCTAACTCGTTCAACCTAGGCCGCATAGTATCAAGCAGACCGGAATAAGATATTGACTTTAAAGCCAATAACAATGCCTCACGAGCTGATTCCTGCCCCCATAATGGCAGATAACCATTAAGAGCATAGACCTGCTCTAACTGCTTGCTAAAACAAAGATTAGACGTTGCACTCGGACACAACCGAGACGTACTGCTTATCTCCACCCCTTTAATTAAACCAAGATCTAATCGGGATGAAACTATCGGCTCTGCTTGTTGCGAAGCGGAAGATATTGGTAGCATATTGGATTGTATATCGGGTAGAGTTTCCACCGAGCCACTGGCTGTAAGCTCTGCAAAACTAGGTACTGATACCACCATCAATGCTGATGCACAGTAACAAGGGACCAATATACGACGTAAACAGTTAAGCATGGTGTCACCATTTTGCTGCACAGCAGCCACCTTAAATGGTTGATTTGCACTCCATCGCAACACAGTAATATTTCCTTGCGGTACCTATTTAATATTTAGTCAATAATGTGACACTATGACAACAAAATTATCATAATGTTGCATCATTGCCGACATGACTTCGATGAATTACCAACCACTTCGCTAAAATAAAAAATGGTGTTAAAAGCCAATAAATATTAATGCGACCTGCTTCGCCGGATTTCCATAATGGAAAAACACACTTAGATTAGTTTCACTTCAAGAAACAAGATATTAGACTTAATCTCTTACCCATATTATAAATATGGTTAATTACAATGACGTCTCAAACCAACTTCTCTAATATCGTTCGTGATCCACACCTGTCTGCAAAGCAAAAAGCCCATTATCTTGCTTTAGAAGCTGAAGCCAGCCTGCCATATATGCCGGTCAGTAAAGCCGTTCAAGATGCGTTGGATAACAATATTATTTGTGACATGTTTGAAGGTCATGCCCCCTACAAACCGCGCTACGTGCTACCGGATTACGCCAAATTTTTGAAAAACGGGTCTGAGTACCTTGAACTGGCACCCGCTCGCGATCTTGATGAAGCACTAAACAGCCTGACCATTCTTTATCATCACGTCCCGTCAGTAACTAGTATCCCAGTTTACCTAGGGCAACTTGATGACGTGCTTTTACCTTATGTCAAAGAAATAGACGAAGAGACGCTATATCGTAAACTTCGCCTGTTCTGGATGATGCTAGACCGCACTCTGCCTGATGCCTTCATGCACGTAAACATCGGCCCATCAGACAATATCGTTTGCCGCACTATCCTGCGCGTTGATGCCGAACTCAAGCAGGTTGCCCCAAACCTGACCTTTATGTACGATCCGGCTATCACGCCAGACAGCCTACTCCAGCAAGCCTGCCAAAATATTTGCGAATGCAGCAAGCCCCATATCGCCAACTACCCTATGCATGCCAATGCCTATGATGCCAAAGGGTTCGGTATTGTCAGCTGCTACAACTCGCTACCTCTTGCTGGTGGTGCCAATACATTAGTGCGGATGAACCTGAAAAAAGTCGCTGAAGACGCTGCCTCATCAGCACACTTCTTCAACGATGTACTGCCTTACTATAGCCAACTGATGTTCGAGCTAATCGACGCCCGTGCCGCCTTCCTGCATGAAGAATCCGGTTTCTTTAACAGCTTCCTCGTCCAAGAAGGCCTCATCGAAGAAGATCGCTTTGCACCTATGTTCGGTATCTACGGGATGGCTGAAGCGGTGAACCTGCTAATGAAAAAAGACGGAAAAGCCGAGCAGCAATATGGCCATGACAGCGAAGCCAACAAACTGGGGCATACGATTTCCCGCACATTAAGTGACATTGTCACCTCAACACCAGTGAAATATGGCTATCAGGAACGGGCTCTGCTCCATGCCCAAGGTGGTATCAGCTTAGATATCGATGTAACCCCTGGCGTTCGAATCCCATATGGTAGCGAACCAGATCCAGTACAACATGTTCAGGCATTGGCAGAACATCACCAATATTACACCTCGGGGATCAGTGACATTCTGACCATCGATGAAACGGTAAAGAGTAACCCTCTGGCCATGTTCCAGCTGTGTAAAGGCGCTCTTAATATCGGATTCCGCGAGTTCACGGCAAACGTGCAC
Organism: Photobacterium aquae; assembly: GCF_001029445.1. Lineage (GTDB taxonomy): Bacteria > Pseudomonadota > Gammaproteobacteria > Enterobacterales > Vibrionaceae > Photobacterium > Photobacterium aquae. The sequence goes on along the minus strand of NZ_LDOT01000006.1, from coordinate 262,458 downwards.
TCCAACGATCTTATTCGTGTTACAGGCTACATGATCAAGCTCTCTGATGTCGCCAAATTCAAAGAACAGGGATCACGCACCAACACGACGGGACTGGGTGCCGAAGCAGCAGCAAATACCGGTATTTTGGATCGCCAACCACGAGTAATTAGCCGTGAGCAAACTCCACGCTACTGCAACGGTCAGTAAGATACTCAATTTTTCATGTGTAGACGGGCCTGGCAACAGGCTCGTTATCTTCCTGCAAGGGTGCAATTATCAGTGCAAGAATTGCCATAACCCCCACACTATCGGTCTATGTGACCATTGCGGAGACTGTGCCATTCATTGCCCCACAGGATCGTTGCAATTAATTAATGGCAAAATAGCCTGGCAGGCCAATACATGTACCCATTGTGACAAATGCCTTGCTGTCTGCCCACAGCAGTCAAATCCGAAAACACAAACGGTTAGTGTTACCGACATGCTCTCGCATATCCGACAGCATAGCCCTTTTCTGACAGGCATCACGGTCAGCGGCGGTGAAGCGACATTACAAGCAGGTTTTATCCATGCCCTTTTCAACGCCATAAAGCAAGATCCTGCCCTGTGTCATTTAACCTGCCTGATTGATAGTAATGGCAGCCTGAGCGAAACAGGTTGGGAAAAGCTACTGCCCGTCATGGACGGAGCGATGATTGACCTCAAGGCATGGCAGCAAGAAACCCACCGCTGGATAACAGGACGAAGTAATCATCGTGTCATGCAGTCCATTGCCCTGCTAAAACAACATGACAAATTGGAAGAGTTGCGCCTACTCCATATACCGGGGATCACTGACTACGAACGTGAAATCGACGAGCTGGCATCTTACCTGAGGGAGCTTCCGCGTAGAACCACCATCCGTCTCAACGCTTTTCAACATCATGGTGTCACGGGTGAAGCATTAGAATGGGATACCTGCAGCAATTTGCAGATAGAGCACTTTGCCCACCAGCTTGAAACAAAGGGCGTACGTGTCACTTACCGAATGGGGATATAAAAAAACGGCATTATGCCGTTTTTTCTTCTTCAGAACGTGCCGCTTTAGATACCGCAACAATTTGTTCATAGAGCCAGCGCTGAGCCGGATCATTCATGCTTGGTTGATGCCAGACCACGCTATAGGCCACTTCACCATAATTAAACGGCAACGGCTTAACAACCAACCCCTTAGCCTGCAATGCCACATCGGCCCATTGTCGCGAGCAGGTAAACAGCAAATCACTATGATGGCACATTACCGCCGCACTACCGAAATCGGGTACATTCACGGCGATACGCCGCTTCTGATGATGCTGTGCCAGTTGCATCTCAAAGTAAGGCACATTGAGATCGCTATCCATGATCCCGATATGGCCATAGCTGAGATAGTCGTCGATCCCCAAAGGCTGATCTGCGAGCGGATGACTTTCCCGCATCAGACAAATCATCTCGTCATCAAGCAGAGTTTCCCATACCAAGTTGCTCTGGGCGCTAGGTGGCTGGCTCTTGTCATGGGGCAAAATAATAAAATCGAGCTGCCCTTTCGCCAAACTGTCCAAGCCCATGCTGTCGCGCGACCAGATTTCCAATCGCATCCCCGGCGAGGCTTCCAGTACCCTTGCCGTCAGCTTGGCAGCCAGAAGCTCAAAGGTGCTCTCTCGCATCGCCAAAGAGAAACGCCCCTCGTAGGAAGACGGATCAAACGCCTCCTGCGTCAGCATCTGATTCATCTCGTTAATCATCTGGTGTACTGTCGGTCCCAGACGACGTGCTAATGGCGTTGCAACAAGTTGGTTCCCATGCCGATAAAACAGCTCATCATTGAGGTTCTCACGAAGCTGCGTCAATGTCTTGCTAACCGAAGAAGGGCTCAGACAAAGTCGCTCAGCACTGGCGGTAACGCTCAAGGTATCAAGCATCACATGCAGTGTGATCAAGTGCTTCATGCTAATTCGGGAAAGCTTAATCAGATCCATACCATCTACTAGCGTGCGTGTTGATTAGAACAAATGACAAAAAAGCCAGCAGACAACGCTGCTGGCTTCATAGTATTAATATTGTTTATCACTGACAAACGCTTGTTCAGCGGATGCCGTGCAAAAATTCGGCACGGGTCGCAGGATTACGTTTGAAAATACCACCCAGTGCAGTGGTTGTCGTTTCGCTTGTTGCATCCATAACACCACGAGCCTTCACGCAGTAATGGGTAGCGTCAATCGTCACCGCAACATCCTCGCTTTCCAACAAGGTTTGCAACGCAACCAGAATTTGCTGGGTCATGCGCTCTTGAACCTGTGGACGTTGGGCAAAGAAACGAACAATACGGTTGATCTTGGACAAACCAATAATCTTGCCACGAGGAATATAGGCTACCGTCGCCTTACCGTCGATAGTTACCAAATGATGTTCGCACGTACTAGTCAGAGTAATATCTTTTACCCGTACCATCTCATCACAATTCATCTTGTTTTCGATAACGGTGATCTTCGGAAAATTGGCATAATCCAATCCCGAAAAAATCTCATCGACATACATTTTCGCGATGCGATGTGGCGTTTCAACCAAGCTGTCATCGGTCAGATCCAGCGATAGAAGCTCGAGGATCTCGCGCATATGATGTTCGATCTTCTCTTTTTTCTCTTCACGGCTGATCGACTGTTCAGTCATTGGGGTTTCAAGGCCACGATCTGCCAGTGCTTGGCGTACCTTCAACGCTGATTCGCTATATGTTGTCATTCTACTCCTCCAACTGGCTGGCCATGGATTTCAATGCCCTATTAGATACACAAAATCAATCATCAAATTGCATCTAACTGCCAGTAAACTGTGATGACGAAGGATACCTCTATCACCTTTTTAGCTCAAGCGACTTATTTTCCCTTAAAAAATGCATGGATAATTAAGCCGTGCACCACCGTAAACTCTGCAATCCCTCTGGCTAAAATAGCGACAAAGTCTGATTCAAGTTACAGCAGTTAAACGGATAATCCGTAGTATTCCTATTGGGGATTAGTGAACCTGCCCATTTTTTGTCATAATAATTGCTTACATAAGAACGAAAGACGGATACCTACTATGGGATGTTGTGACACACCGGGATTGATCCCTGTCGAAACTGCGCTAGGCAAAATTCTTGACCAGGTGAGCCCGCTTGAAACGGTACATTCTGTACCGCTAACCGATGTAATGGGCTTGGTACTGGCTGATGACATCTGCTCGCCGATCAACGTACCGCCATTTGCCAATTCGGCAATGGACGGTTATGCCCTTCGTATTACCGATCTCGAGCATACAGATACGCTGGAAATGGTCGGCAAATCCTTTGCAGGTATCCCATTTGAAGGAACCTGCCAGCCAGGTCAATGCATCCGTATTATGACCGGTGCAGAAATCCCCGCAGGGACTGACACCGTTATCATGCAAGAAGAAACGGAAGCCAACGGCAATCAAATCCGTTTTACCGGCCGTGCCAAGCAAGGAGAGAACGTTCGTCCTATTGGTGATGACGTGAAACTGGGTGAAGTCGTTGTGGCTAAAGGCAACCGTATTACGGCACGCGAAATGCCGCTACTGGCCTCACTGGGCATCGCCACCCTGCCGGTTTACCGCCGTCCGGTTGTCGCCTTCTTCTCAACCGGTGATGAGCTGCGCCCTGTTGGCGAAACACTGGATGCAGGACAGATTTACGACAGCAACCGCTACGGCATCCGTGCCCTGCTGGAAAAATTCGGCTGTGATGTGATGGATCTTGGTATCATTCCTGATGATCCAACAAAACTGCGTGACGCATTCAATGCGGCAACCCAAGCCGACGTACTGATCACCTCTGGTGGTGTCAGTGTGGGTGAAGCCGACTACACCAAAGATATTTTGGATCAAGAAGGTGAAATTGGCTTCTGGAAAATCGCAATGAAGCCGGGCAAACCATTCGCTTTTGGTACCATTAAGAACACTTGGTTCTGTGGCCTGCCGGGCAACCCTGTTTCTGCGATGGTTACCCTTTACCAGCTGGTACAACCTATGCTGGCAAAACTTGCCGGTCACAGCCAATACACGCCACCACAGCGTTTGGCAGCCAAGGCAACAACAACCTTCAAGAAACGTCCAGGACGTGCCGACTACCAACGCGGCATCTACCAGATCAATGCCCAAGGCCAAGTAGAAGTCGCCACAACCGGCAACCAAGGCTCAGGCGCATTCAGCTCGATGCACCAAGCAAACTGCTTTGTGGTTCTTGAACAAGAGCGCGGACGTGTCGAGGTAGGCGAAACAGTCACAATCGAACTGTTTAATCACACCATGTACTGATTCCGGGCATATCCGGAAATATCTATGCACACAGCCGCAGCCATTAATATGACGCGGCTGATATAACGAGATAGGATTTACTTCGTGGTAGAACTTTCTGATGCAGAAATGCTGCGCTATAACCGCCAGATCATTCTGCGCCAATTTGACTTCGATGGCCAAGAAGCCCTAAAAGGCGCATCCATGCTGATCCTCGGTGCTGGTGGCCTTGGCTGCGCATCCACCCAATATCTGGCAGCCGCCGGAGTCGGTAAACTGACATTAATCGATGACGATAAGGTCGAGGTATCAAACCTACAGCGTCAAGTCCTGCATTCAGACAGCACAGTGGGAATGCTCAAGGTTGAATCTGCCAAGCAGGCATTGCAGCGAATCAACCCATACCTCGAGGTTGAGACATTGGCACAACGGCTCGATGACGCCGCCCTTATGCCGCTTATCGAGCAGCATGATATTGTGCTGGACTGCAGCGATAACGTTGAGACCCGCAACCAGCTTAACCGTTTGTGTTTTGCAGCCCGTACCCCGCTAGTCTCTGGTGCCGCGATCCGCATGGAAGGCCAAATTAGCGTCTACACCTACCAAGATGGCGAACCTTGCTACCAGTGCCTCAGCGCCCTTTTCGGCCAACAGGCGCTCACCTGCGTAGAAGCGGGGATTATGTCTCCGGTTGTCGGTATTGTTGGTGCCGTGCAAGCAATGGAAGCGATCAAAGTTGTCGCCAATATGGGACAACCGTTAACAGGCAAGATCCTGATGCTCGATGCCATGAGCATGAGCTGGCGGGAAATGAAGCTGGGTAAACAGCCTACCTGCACCGTCTGCAGCGCAGAGTAATAGAAAGCCAGCCACCTCGGTCGCTGGCTTTTTATTTATAGAGGCATTTACGCAACTTTTTGCGCATGACTAAATAAAATAGACCTAAACTCAATACAATAACGCGCTTAGGGGAACCCTCATGCATGATCTCGTTACCGCAGGCTTTTCTGTCTTCATGGGCTTTTTTGCCATTATGAACCCCGTAGCCAACACCGCGGTTTTTATCGGCCTAACCGCCAAACAATCAGCCAGCCAGCAACGTAATACTGCCATCAAAGCAACCTTTACCGCCTTTTGCATCGTCGCCGCCTTCAGCCTGCTCGGCAAAGGGATCTTCCAAGTATTCGGAATCACCCTACCCGCGCTCAGATTGGCAGGTGGGATCTTAGTGTTCGTGGTTGGCTATCATATGCTCCAAGGCAACAGCTCTTCGATGCACAGTAGCGAACCCAGCGACGAAGGGCAGGATGTGTCTATTTCTCCGCTAGCCCTGCCCATTTTGGCTGGTCCCGGTACCATCGCTACCGCAATGAACTATTCAGCCGCCGGAAGTATGCTTCACATCCTGCTAACCATTACGGCCTTTGGCGTGTTGTGTCTAATCACCTTGGTGTGCTTTATCTACGGCCAGAAACTGGTCAACTTCCTCGGCGAGGACGGCATCAGTATCGTTACCCGTTTGATGGGGCTGATCCTTACCGTTATCGCCATGCAAATGGCCATTCAGGGCGTTCACGATGCGACTCTACTTTTCGATCAAGTAAAGCCCTAGCCCATTCATTAGCATTTATTAACTATACAGCGTTAAAAAAACAAGGCCCGCACTGGCGGGCCTTGTTGATCGGAAACTACAGCAATCTATCATCACTTTATAATATAAAGATCACGCGTATAGCGGGCCTCTGCGGCATTAGTCTTCGAGTAGCCCCCCACCTTGGTGCTCTTCAGTACCGAGCGGGTATAGTGATAGAGAGGAATTGCTGGCATTTCATCTGCGAATATTTGTTCAGCCTGCTGATAGAAGGCATTGCGGTTTTCGTTATCGGCCGCCAGTATAGCCTTCCCCATCACCTCGTCATACTCTGCGTTTGACCACTTGGCGTAATTCATCCCTGTTGATTCAAAATATGACAGAAATGTCGATGCCTCGTTGTAGTCCCCCATCCAAGCATAGCGGGCGACAGAAAAATCTTGCTGTACGAGTTTTTGCAAGAATGTCTTCCACTCTTGGTTTGCAAGATTCACATGTGCCCCTAGTGCCTTTTTCCACATAGAAGACATGACTACAGCTAGCTTCTTATGCGACTCCGAAGTGTTATATACAAGCTCAAACTCTAACGGGTTGTCCTTGCCATAACCGGCTTTTTCCAACAGGGCTACCGCCTGTTTCTCTCGTTGTTTCTGCTTAAGCTCCCCCCATGCGAGATCAGGAGCGTTAAAACCATCAACCGATGGCGGTGTCACACCATAAGCGGGCAGCTGCCCCTGCCCAAGGATCACCTTTGTGACAACGTCACGATCTATAGCGTACGCCAAGGCCTTACGCACATCAGCATTATCAAACGGCGGCTTATGAACATTAAACAAATAATAATAAGTACCGAGAGCTGGCATGGTGATCAATTCATCTGGGCGCTGCTTCTTGATGGCGTTGTACTGCTCAAGCGGAAAAGAAGAGGTAATATGAATTTCCCCAGTACGGAAACGGTTATATTCGGCTGTTAAGTCCGCCACAGGCAAATAGGTAACGTTATTAATCACCGTTTTATCGTTGTTCCAGTACTGTGGGTTACGCTCAAGCACAATACGTTCGTTCAATACCCATTCCTTGAGTTTATAGGCACTGCTGGTCACGATATTTTCAGGCTTGGTCCATGCATCGCCATGCGCCTTAATGGCAGGCGCATAGACTGGAAATGTCGACTCGTGCACCAGCATTTTGACAAAATGCGGAACAGGTTTATCAAGGGTGATTTGCACAACCTTGTCGTCGATCGCCTTCACCCCAAGCTGGTCAGGTGCAAGTTTACCGCCACTAATCGCAGCCGCATTCTGAATATGGGCCGTAGAATAATACCACGCATAAGGCGCACCGGTTTTCGGGTCGATAACGCGCTTGAAACTATATTCAAAATCAGCGGCAGTGATAGGCTCACCATTCGACCACTTTATGCCGTCGCGTAAATAAAAAGTATAAACCTTACCATCATCAGAGACATCCCAACGTGAAGCCAGAGCCGGTATTACCTCGCCCTCAGGGGTTTGGGTGACCAAGCCCTCAAACATATCGGTAATCACCCGAGAGCTGGCATTATCAGACGAAAAATTCGGGTCTAACGTCGGGACTTCGTCACCATTGCCCCGCACTAAGTCCTGCACACTGGCGAGCTCTACCCCTGTTGGAACATTGGCGGCCCAAACAGCTGGAACTGATAACATCGCAATTGCCGTCGCAATCACCGTTAGCTTACATCCTTGCATATCCATATCCTTATGGTCATCGAAAGCCACCAACATACACATTTTCAGACTGCCAGACCATATTAATGGTCAAAAAAAAACCAGTGATAATCACTGGCTTTTCTCTGTTTTTACAGCTTATTCCAACAATAATTAATTGTCGTTTAGGCGAATACCATCACGCTCGATAATGATCATGCCTTTCTTGTATAGGCCACCAATGGTCTTTTTGAACGTCGCCTTGCTGGTACGGAATTCTTTGAAGATCGCTTCAGGGGTTGACTTGTCGCTCAACGGCACAAAGCCACCTTTACGCTCAAGGGTAGAAAGGATCTTATCAGACAAATCATCCACCTTGGCACGACCAGCTTTTTGAAGCGACAGGTTGATCTTGCCATCCGGACGGATCTCTTTGATGTACGCCTTCAGCTTCTTGCCTGGGAACAGTTTACCGAACGACTCGGTCTTAAACAGAAGACCCCAATGTTGGCCTTCGATTACCGCCTTGTAGCCCAGATCCGTCACTTCTGCGATCTGTACTTGTACTTCGTCGCCCACTTTGTAACGCGCTGGGGTCTTGTCTAGGAAACGGTTAAACTTCGTTGAACCAACAATACGGCCTGATGCCTTGTCTGTATAGATGTGGACCATGATTTCCTGACCCACTTCCAAACGGCGGCGCTGCTCGCTGAACGGAACCAGCAGGTCTTTCTGCAATCCCCAATCAACAAAAGCACCCACGCCGCAGATACCTACAACGCGTAGCAGAGCAAAATCACCGACGATTGCCGTCGGCTTCTCGGTCGTTGCGATAACATCATCTTCAGAATCGAAGTAGACAAATACCTCAAGCTTATCCCCCAGTTCAGTGCCGGCAGGAACACCCGATTTTGGCAACAAAATATTGCCAAAGTCTTCACCACCATCAAGAAAAACGCCAAAATCTACCAGTTTGACGACTTCTAATGTGTTGTATTGTCCAATTTTGATCATTGCTTTCGACACTCTCGGAAACTTAGTTACACCAGCTCAAGGAATAGCAGGTATTCATCATAATATCAGGGAGCATATTATACGTGATGTTTGTTCAAGACGCCTGACCTATCTTCATTTTATTGTTTAGTTTTTCAACCACCGAGCATTCCGGCAACAAATACTGCTGCTATTTCACTGTTTATTCATCTAAAATTAACCCGAAAAATTTAAGCTCACTGTTATTAATGTTATCCAGAGGTATGGAAATAGAGTGATCACTGTTGAAAAGAAAGACGGCCATAAACTGAAAATCTCCCATGTCATTCAGGAAACCACCAACCGACAGCTTGACCTCTATATTTTTGTGCCAGGCGAGCTGGGACTCAACAGCCATATCATCACCGAGGATGAGTTTTTCCATAACGCCATCCAAGGTAAACGCACCTATTACAGTGATATAAACCACCTACCTCTTGTACACAGCCGCCTTGCCAGCCGAGGAAAGCTATCCACGGAGCAATACCGACTCAGCTTGAGCCTATATGCCTACCAGTATGCACTGGCACTGGAAAAAACTACCCAGCTCCTTCTTGATGATCGCGAAGAGCGTACGCTCGAAGAAGTGGAAGATGTTGCCAAGCTGACCCGCCGTATCCTCAAGCGACTACGCCGAAGCGTACCGACTGACGATAAACTGCAAAAGTACTACGAGAATATCGATAACTACCTCAGCTGGTACACAGAGCAACGATTGCTCGAGCTCGTTGCCCACCTGCCTCGCAGCAGCGATTACAGTGAAATCAAAAAACTACTGCTTGAGGTATGTGAAAAAGAGTCTACCCACCGGATAGAGAATAACTACAACTCTAGCCGAGCGATGGCCGACCCAACCCGGATGTCGAACAAAATGCGCTTACTGCGACGCTTGATTGAATACCCGGTCACGATGAAAGAGAAAACCATCGAGCTAGGCAGTACAACCCGTAAAGTTGTCACCGGCTTTGCCGCCGGTTTTGTGATGATTTTCGTTACCTTGATGCTCATTCAAGCGCGTGGTGTACTGGGCGATATTACCGCCTCGTTTATCTTGGTTCTTTCATTTATCTATGCGGCCCGCGAAGTCTTCAAAGACGACCTTAAATCGATGCTATGGCGTTGGGTACGCAAGGGTAAGCCAAAGTGGCGCAAGCAATTTTTCGACGTCAACTCTAACCAGCTCATCGGCCGTCAGCTGGAATGGATGGAATATTGCAGCTATAAGAGCTTGGATGAGGAAATCCGCAAAGTCCGACGCCACACGGTTTCACAGCGTGAAGAAACCATTTTGCACTATAAAAGCACAACTCGGATGTCTCCGACCAAGTTCTTGACCGGTTATGAAGAAACGCGAGAGTCAATCATGCTTAACCTTCGCGATATTACTCGGTTAATGGAAAAAGGCTCGCAGAAGATCTATCAGGTAAAAGACGGGCAAGTCACCCGGGAATCGGTCGAAAAACGGCATTTGTTTAACCTCATCACCCGCGAGAGAGATGAAGATCAAACCGTTCGAATCCAACGCTGGAAAGTGATCATGAACCGTTCCAAAATTGTCGATATCGAAGCGATCGAAAGCAAAGAGTCGGCTTGATAACCCTACAATTAGTCCGTTGTAACTGCTGCTATTCTCAGCCAAACTGAAACTGTACTTGGCTGAGAATAATAGCAGAATATGATGAAAACCTTGTCCCAATGGGTATTTAACAACACTTTCCTCACCTTGCCCGAAGGCTTTGGCACTCCGGTATCCCCACAGCCGCTCACCCAGCCGTTTCTGATCAGTGTTAACCCACAAGTGTGCCGAACCCTTGATCTCGACCCCAAATCTGCCAAGCATCCAGACTTTATCAATATATTTACCGGCAATGACCAACTGGCCGGATTCGCCCCATTCGCCATGAAATATACCGGCCATCAATTTGGGCAATACAACCCAGATCTGGGTGATGGGCGTGGGCTGTTAATGGGTGAGGTCATCAATAATGCAGGCGAGAAATGGGATATTCACCTCAAAGGCTCGGGTATCACCCCCTACTCTCGAATGGGTGACGGGCGTGCCGTTTTACGATCATGCATTCGGGAATACCTTGCCAGTGCCGCCATGCATGGATTGGGGATTGCAACAACCCATGCCCTTGCGGTGCTATCCAGCGACACACCGGTTTACCGCGAAGATGTCGAACGAGGCTCAACCTTGGTTCGAGTTACAGAAAGCCATCTTCGTTTTGGCCATTTTGAATATCTTTTCTATACCGGACAACATGACAAAATAGCGACATTGGCTGATTACCTGATCACGCACCACTTCCCCGATTTGGCCAAACTAGACTCCCAGAACCGATATCAGGCAATGTTCAAGTTAATCGTAACACGTACCGCACACATGATTGCCGATTGGCAAGCAGTCGGATTTGCTCACGGGGTAATGAACACGGATAACATGTCCGTGCTAGGGCTGACGCTTGACTACGGGCCGTTTGGGTTTCTTGATGACTATGAGCCCGGGTATATTTGTAACCACTCTGACTATACGGGCCGATATGCTTTCAATCGCCAACCTAGCATCGCATTATGGAATCTGTCAGCTCTTGGCTACGCGTTGAGCTCTCTTATCGACAAACAACAGATTGAAACGGTTCTTGATACCTACGAGCCCACCCTGCAGGCAGCATACAATATTAATATGCAGCGAAAACTCGGTCTTGATGCCCCGTCCGTTACAGATGCGCAGTTATATGAAGAGCTATTTGCACTATTGGCATCACAACACGTCGACTATACCCTGTTCTTCCGGACTCTAAGCCATATTGCCCAACCAGATATCCCACAGTCAGCCTCACAATTTCGCACGCTGTTTAGCCAACTCCCCCCTCTAGAACATTGGCTAAAACACTATGCACAAAGATTAACCCTACAAACAAGCAGCGACGAACAGCGCCGCAACATCATGCTGAATAACAACCCCAAATACATATTGAGAAACTACCTTGCCCAACAGGCGATTGAAAAAGCAGAGCATGGGGATGTCAGTATGATCAATGATCTCCTGATTGCGCTCAGCACTCCCTTTGATGAGCAGCCGCACTTCGAATCGCTGGCAGCAATGCCACCAGCATGGGGGAAGAAAATCATAATTAGCTGTTCATCTTGAAAACACGCCAAAATAAGAACGGTGTTAATTTATAAAATATAGAGTTGGTTCACGAAACGAAAAAAGAATCGAGGAATTTAAGAAGAATACAACCCAAAACATGGCGTATTGTTCTCAAATATTGGTAAATTCATGGCAGTTTTCTCTCAATCTTGACGCTATGAACACAAATCGTATTACCAGTTTTGATGCAGGCAGAGTCATTGCACTATTTGCCGTCATTACCATCCACTGCCAACTCTTTAAAACCGCCCCGCTGATCAATGGGGAGCCATGGGTTGGATTAGTCCTAAACCAACTCAGTCGTTTTGCTGTTCCCCTATTTTTTATTCTGGCTGGCTATTTTATTGCCCCAAAACTTAAAGATGCGCCTTTTCCAACGTTAAAAAAATATGGCCAGCCACTCCTTAAAGTCTGGCTGGCTTGGAGTGTGATCTACCTCGTTTCGCCATTTAATTTCGATACCCTGATCAAACAAGGCTACTTTGCCGAGCGCATGGGTTACTGGCAATATTTGCTTTCTCAACCACTTAATACCTTGTTTGAAGGCGGAATGGTCCACCTTTGGTACATTCCTGGGTTGCTATCTGGCCTGTTTGTTATCGCCCTTTGCTTTAAATACAAGGTGCCGCACACAGCAATCGTTGCAATTGCCGTCATTATTTACCTATACGGGCTAATGGGGGGCAGCTATACCGCAGTTTTCCATATTGACCCACCGATTTTCACCCGGAATGGTCCTTTTATGAGTACCTTGATGCTGGGTATCGGCATATGGCTAAGGATCAACAATACCCGCTGCCGTTTGGCCGTTGCGGCAACAATTACCTTAATTGGAGTCCTGCTTCATTTCGGCGAGGCTATGTTCCTGCTCCGCTTTGATATGCCATTCAACGAACACGATTTTTTATTTGGCACACCAATTTGGGCAACCGGGCTATTTCTAATGCTACTTAGCCGCCCTCAATTTGGATCATTTCCAGCACTCCCTTATTTAAGCCAACAGGTATTGGGCGTTTACCTTTGCCACATACTCATCATTATCTATTTGATGAACCTGCTGCCCATGCTCGGGGTCAGCGGCTATACCAATGAGATAGCTCGCTGGATACTCGCCTGCATTATCAGTTACGGTGTCGTCAGCCTGATCGACAAAACAGCACTCAAAAAACTTCTGCTCAGATAAAGCAGGATCATCAATGATCCCGCATGATCCAATGCAAATAAAAACCGGCTACTGCCGGTTTTTCTCATTCAGGGGTTATCTTCGCCACTTACCGCAGCTGCCCAAACATCACTAAGGTGTCATTACCGATGAAACACCATGATCTTTCAGCCATGACTGCAAATGTGCCGATGTTGTGATATGGCGACTTACAATGGAACACGGTTTATTTACAGCGTGAGTCGCCAATAGTAACTGCCTAACCAAAAGTAAAATGGCCTCATTGCGATCATCATATAAATAGTCGAGCTTGGGATGTGATTCATCAAGCCCCAGCGCAAACTGGGCCAATTGGTCAATATCAACCACTACACCATCAAAATATTGCAAGAACGTTTCCGCCAGCAACGCATTGGCTGGTAGCTGGGCACACAAATGTATTTTCAACCCGCCCACTCCGCGTGCTAATCCTTGCTCTGCCAATAAATCACAGACTGTCGCCGCTTCGCTAAAGGTACGAACAAAAGGTAGCACCAACTCTATACCGGTACTCCCCAGCTTGGATTGGGCTCGTTTAACCGCTTCGCATTCCAGTTCAAAGGCCTTACGTCGACTTTGTTCAGCAAAGCGAGAAACACCACGCAGACCAATCAGCGGGTTAATCTCTAACTCTTCCATTTCGGCTCCCAGCAATCCCTTGCGCTGGTGGGAGTCTGCGCCGCTCAGACAGACCAGCAACGGTTCTTCACCATACTGCTCTGCCGTGCGGATAATTTTCTGGGCTATTGCCTCTACCCAAAACTCCGCAGGGCTATTCTCGGTTTGCGCCAATAGCTGTTGCTGGGTAGAACCAGGCAATTGTTCGGGATATGCTATCGCATAAGGATGCATACCCACCTCTTGAACCAATCCATCCAGCGAGAGCATTCCTACCGGATAGTTTTCCTTCCCCAGTTGCACTGTTGAACACACTACTTTTTTTAACTGTATATCTGACTGAACACTGTTTGTCATAACGCACCGCTACTACTTCAGTAAAGGCTGCACAAAGGCAGGCTTAAGGACAGGGCTAATCAGGAAGAGGTTATATCTGGCAAGGGGGCATTGCCGCGCCAATCACCGCATATGCTCACCAACAATCGCAATACGGGCAATGATCCTTGCGCACGAGCTGTAACACTTCCATGTTTGCTGTATTGCAATCCGACAGGAGATTCATGCAAAACAGCGGCAACCTCAACATACCTAGACATAGCATTTGGTGCAAGTTGCCTCGGAGACAAAACAATGCTTATGCATTTGTTTTGCATCTATATCGCAAGAAAATGCATGCAACCACTCATTAAACGTCTAAAAAAGCATCGAATCATGAACTTGCTTGCTAAAATCAGTGTGTTGGCTGCATAAAACCAAATAAAAAATTAAGCTAAATCACAAGTTTGGTTTATTCCTGCCGACAATTGGGCTATCTTTACGCGTCATTAATTTTGTAACACCGAGATAGGCAACGAATATGCCAATGAAAACAGATGAACTCCGCACGGTCAGCCTTGGCCCAATGCCAACGCCTGCAGAGGTTGAAGCCGCTTACCCTACAACCGATGAAATAGCGCAGCATATTGCCAGCGCCCGTCGCCAAGTTGAAGCGATTTTAACCGGGAATGACTCGCGTCTTCTGGTGATCGTTGGCCCTTGTTCGGTGCACGATCCAGACGCCGCCCTAGATTACGCCAAGCGCCTGCTTGATATGCAAAAGAAATACAATGACGAGCTTTTTATCGTCATGCGTACCTATTTCGAAAAGCCACGTACGGTAGTTGGCTGGAAAGGGCTGGTTTCCGACCCTAACCTCGACGGCAGCCTAGATCTGGTCAAAGGCCTGCATACTGCCCGTAAGCTATTGGTGGATATCAACCAACTTGGCATGCCCACTGCTACCGAATTTCTGGATATGATCACCGGTCAGTACATCGCCGACCTTATTTCATGGGGCGCTATTGGCGCACGCACCACCGAATCTCAAATCCACCGTGAAATGGCTTCGGCACTTTCCTGCCCTGTCGGGTTCAAAAACGGCACAGACGGCAATATCAAAATCGCCGTTGATGCAATTCGGGCAACACGCGAACCACATATCTTTTGCTCGCCGTCTAAAAATGGTGAGATGACTATCTACCGTACATCCGGCAACCCTTATGGGCACGTTATCCTACGCGGCGGCAAGATGCCGAACTACCATGCCAGTGATGTTGAAACAGCCTGTACGACTATCGGCGAGTTTGGCTTGCCTGAACGACTGATCGTCGACTTTAGCCACGGTAACTGCCAGAAACAGCACAAGCGCCAGTTGGACGTTGCTGCCGATATCTGCCAGCAGCTTGAAAGCGGCAGCCGCTATATTGCCGGCATCATGGCCGAGAGCTTCATCGAAGAAGGCAATCAGGCAGTTGATCCAACCCAGCTTGACCAGCTAACCTATGGCCAGTCTATTACAGACCCTTGTATCCACTGGGCAGATACCGTCACCATGCTGGATATGCTAGCCAGCGCGGTAAAACGCGCCAATAATCAATAATGACTATTTGCCCAGTGGCTAATGACTGGGCTTTTCTCTAACGAACTAGGATTTTCCAATGCCATCTTTTGACATTGTTTCTGAAGTAAATACCGTCGAACTAAAAAACGCCGTTGATAACTCCAACCGCGAACTGGCAACCCGTTTTGATTTCCGTAATGTTGATGCCGAATTCAGCATCAACAAAGAACTCGTTAAAGTGAGTGCCGAGTCAGACTTCCAAATCAACCAGATGATGGATATCTTGCGCAACAACCTCTCCAAGCGTGGTGTTGATGCCCGAGCAATGGAACTTAAAGACATTGTTCACTCAGGCAAGACGTTCTACCAGGAAGTTCAGTTCAAGCAAGGTATCGACAGCCTGACCGCCAAGAAAGTGGTTAAGCTAATCAAAGACAGCAAAATCAAAGTTCAGGCAGCCATCCAAGGCGACAAAGTGCGTGCAACAGGCAAGAAGCGCGACGACCTGCAAGCGGTTATGGCTCTGCTACGCGAAGCAGATATGGGCCAGCCATTCCAGTTCGAAAACTTCCGCGACTAACCGCAGAGTGACACGATCTCAATCTAACGGGAGGCATTCGCCTCCCGTTTTCTTATCTTTATCCCCGCTTTAAGCCCTTTTTCCGACCAACTTGTTTTTTGGCGCATTTTTAGTTAAATCTTCACAATCCCGCGAAGTGCTTAACAAACCGTTATTTTTGATTATATTTGCCGTTAGCACTAATGATTAGGGTTCAACACATATGCATGTTATTTGCGCAAACAGACCAGCCAAGAGATAAATTCCATAGTTGAAGTACGGATAATCCCCTATACTTGCCGCCGTCCTATCTAGGGTTCCATTTGTAGATTTAAAGGTTAAATATTTAGAGATATCGGGCAGGAAAATAATAAGTAGCTTTGAACTGCATGGATAGAGCACCAATCGAATTAGGACGTCATGAATGATTTTCCAGATCATTCCCTCTCATATTGCTTCTTACCGTTCCATCTGACTGGCTGAAGCCGGTTCAGCTTTCTGCTCATATTCCTTTGTCGTCTATTGCAAACTAGCGGCAAAGCAAGGAAGAAACACAGCGAGAACCCTTTGAGGGCTATATATACACATACCTTAAAAGGAGATGTCCATAATGGACACTGTGAAAAACAATACTGTTCAATCACAAACAACATCAAAAGCCAAACTTGGCTGGAGTAAAAGCGATACAGTATGGGTTCTTGGCCTATACGGTACGGCTGTAGGTGCCGGTACGCTATTCCTGCCAATCAACGCTGGTGTGGGTGGTTTGATCCCACTACTCGTTATGGCGATTCTAGCACTGCCAATGACATACTTCGCACACCGTGGTATGACTCGTTTCGTGCTATCTAGCTCCAACCCGGGCGCTGACATTACTGAAGTTGTTGAAGAACACTTTGGTGCCGGCATGGGTAAAGTCATCACTTTGCTTTACTTTTTTGCGATTTACCCAATTTTGCTGGTATACAGCGTTGCACTGACCAACACTGTAGAAAGCTTCATGCAATACCAACTAGGTATCGAACCACCAGCCCGTATCTGGTTGGCGCTGATGCTAATTGTTGGCCTAATGGCGATTGTTCGTCTAGGTGAGCAGCTAATCGTAAAAGCAATGAGCGTGCTGGTTTTCCCGTTTGTTGCGGTTTTGGTTATGCTAGCACTATACCTAGTTCCTTACTGGAACGGTGCTATCTTCGACAACATCATCCCAGCTGATGGCGGTGTAACTACCATTTTCATGGCAGTTTGGCTAATCCTTCCTGTTATGGTTTTCTCATTCAACCACTCACCAGTGATCTCTTCTTTTGCTGTTGCCAAGCAAAAAGAGTACGGTGCGGATGCAGAAAAACAGTGTTCACGCATTCTGGCTCGCAGCCACGTAATGATGGTCGTAACTGTTATGTTCTTCGTGTTCAGCTGTGTGCTGAGCCTGTCTCCTGCTAACCTTGCAGAAGCCAAAGCACAGAACGTATCTATCCTGACTTACCTGTCTAACCACTTCCAGACACCTATGATTGCTTATGCAGCGCCTATCGTTGCTATCATTGCTATCACCAAGTCATTCCTTGGCCACTACCTTGGCGCAAGTGAAGGTCTAAATGGTTTGATGCTGAAAGTTGCTCGCAGCAACGGTAAAGAAGTTAGCTCTAAAACGCTGAACACTATCACCGCTGTATTCATGCTACTGACAACTTGGGCTGTTGCCACTATCAACCCAAGCATCTTGGGTATGATCGAAAGCCTAGGCGGCCCAGTTATCGCCATGCTGCTATTCATCATGCCAATGTACGCAATCAAGAAAGTACCGTCTATGCGCCAGTACTCTGGTGCAATCAGCAACGTATTTGTTGTGATTATCGGTCTGATTTCTATTTCAGCAATCTTCTACTCACTGGCACAATAAGTCATTGTGTAGAGACTGAACAAAAGTACTGATTAATAAGGCCATCATTTGATGGCCTTTTTTCTTTTTGTTAGTCTGCCTCTCTCTTATCGCTTACTGCCACTTCCTATGACTCAGCCCCATCAAACAGACAATCCGCTCACCTGGCCTCTTATGAGCCTGTTACAGCAGCAACCACAGGGGTGGAAAATCCATACTCTGGCTACCGCATTGCGCGAAAAAGATCTTCTCGGTTCCCTTGACGACGATCCGCTGCAAGACCTATTCAAAGCCAACTTCTTGATCATGAATGCCCTATTTCAGCTTAGGGAACTATTGCTTCCCCAACAGTGGCTCTCTATTTCATCCATGCAGATTGAGCTCTCCTCCACCGCAGATGGCCCATTACCGGCTATCGACGACCCACTCGCCGATTATTATCTCAACTGGACGCATTACAACACCGATAACCATGAGATAGATAAGCTACTGGATCACTTCTGGCAACGTTACCAGCACCATATTGATGGCTCAGGCAACATAACGGGCTGTTACTCTGTCGACGCGCGCAATGCCGATCTGGCCTCGCTCGACCTAGAGCCCGATGCATCATCAGAGACCATACGCCGCCAATGGCGCCGCTTGGCCCTGCGCTGGCATCCTGACCGCCCCAATGGCGACAATGACCGGTTCCGCCAACTGTGTGCCGCATGGCAGCGCTTGAGGCAAACCGCCTAAATGATCAAAGCCATGCGTACCAGAGTAAGCAGAGGTTTCAATCAACTGATGAATATCAGGCCGAATAATATTATGCTGATGCATTCTCAATAACGGACAAATTAGAAAAAATGACCGAATTCGAAAAGATGCTCGCAGGCGAAGACTTCGATGGCGGAGATCAAGGCATCAACCACATTCGCGACAACGCAGCCAACCTGTTGATGACTATTAATCAAACCATTGATGAATCTAAACGGGGCGAACTACTCGAACAATTAATGGGCAACATTTCCGCTTCTAGCATTATCCGCTCCCCGTTCTACTGTGAATTCGGTAAGACTATTTTTATAGGCGACAAAACCTTCATCAACATGAATGTCACGATGTTGGATGGCGCGAAAATCACTATCGGAAACAATGTGTTAATCGGGCCAAACACCCAATTCTACTGCGCCAGCCACCCTCTTGACTATCGCAGACGTCGCAACTGGGAAACCAGCTGTGCACCGATAACCATCGAAGATGATGTGTGGATTGGCGGCAATGTTGTTATCAATCAAGGCGTAACTATCGGCGCGCGGTCGGTAATTGCGGCTAACTCAGTGGTCAATGCCGATGTGCCGCCCGACTCTCTTTACGGTGGCACTCCCGCGAAGTTGATCCGCGTTATTCATGAAAATTCAGCCGACGCCTAAAATGCAGAAACGCCCAAAGGTCAGTCACTTTGGGCACTCTTCTCTTTATCGATAACATCTCGCTGGACAGAAGCGAGTTTCAAGTAGCCTAGTGAATGGTCGGAAGTAGCACGGAATTACCGCCTTTATCAACTAAATCCCTACTACGTTGCCCCCTGATAGTGATAAAATCTCCGCACCAGAATTACTGAGAAACTCTATGTTTATCCATCATGTTAACGGCATCGACTGGCTGGTGATTACAGCTTTTGAAGAACTGAAAACGCTATTTATCGAAGATGCGGGTGCGATTCCCTCTTGTTTCTCTACCGCCAGCGAATTGAGCCTAATTGACCAAGCCAAGCGCACTTATGGGTATTTACCTACGCTCAGCGGCGTAATCACCGATACCGGTACTTTTCAAAGCCAGGATAATGAAGAAGATTTGAACCCACAGCTTGCCTGTCTAGTTGAGGGGCGTGGTCGGGTATTTATCTATCACGGCGG
The DNA here is from genome assembly GCF_001029445.1 of Photobacterium aquae. GTDB lineage: Bacteria > Pseudomonadota > Gammaproteobacteria > Enterobacterales > Vibrionaceae > Photobacterium > Photobacterium aquae. Next base: position 242,660 of record NZ_LDOT01000006.1, on the reverse strand, counting down.
TTTTGTGGCTTTTGTCGATGACGAGCAAACCTTTATTACCCGAATGGACTGAAAATTATTTGGTAGGTTCAAATCGACGAATTGTATCTACCACCACAAACAACACACCCATTAGTATATTGAAACGCACAGCTGAAATTTCATCGAATCGGTAGATGGCTTTTAATGCCACGACGTACAACATTCACGATTTCATGATACTTAGCACCTATTCTGCCAATCCATTTTGGATAGCAAATTCCAGCAAACTAGGTATGTCACCTTTTACCAAAATTGGCATTGCTTGTTCAATCGTTTCAACATCCCAATCCCACCATGCAAGCCTCAGTAGTATTTCTTGGTCAACATCATTAAACCTAGTCTTAACTACCTTTGCAGGATTGCCAACCGCTATGCTAAATGGTGGGATATCTGTTGATACTACTGATTTAGAACCAATAATTGAACCATGGCCGATGGACACTCCGGGCATAACAGTAACGTCATAACCTAACCAAACATCATTTCCTATAACAGTATCTTTGTACTTTTTAAATGGGTAGTCTGACAGCGGCAAAGCTTCTGCCCATTTACCACCAAAAACAGCAAATGGATAGGTAGTAATACCCGAAGTGGCATGATTAGCGTCAGGCATTATGAACTGAACGCCGTTAGCAAATGCACAAAATTTTCCGATATAAAGTGAGTTACCTGAAATACCAAAGTTGTACAAAACATTCTTCGTTAAAAAACTTGTCGGGTCTTCAAAATCACTGTAATAGCTATACTCTCCGACATGTACATTGATAACGTCGCTTTCAGCAACAAGTGGCTTCAATAAGACAGTGTTTTTAAAACCTTTAATGGGAAACATGTTGTTCTTATCCATAACTTTACACTCAGTATGATTTGTTTTAATTATCCCACATTCAGCGAAACAATCATTATTGTAACGACAACCACGCAAACAAAATGACAAACAAGGCATAACCATGACATATATGTCTTGATTATTTGTTTTGCGTAACAAACGGAAACGCCCAAAGTTATTAGCTTTGGGCGTTTCTTCTAGCAAACTGGTTACGACAAACCGAGCTTTAAAGTGTCATATGCAGAATTGGAAAAGGTTTTCCCATATCATCAAGAGGTGAGCGAGCAAAAACTTTAAAACCCATATGCTCGTAGAAACCTACTGCTTGTGGATTTTGTTCGTTAACATCGACTTTGGTTGCACCTAACTGCTTTATTGCGTATTGCAGTAGCATCTTACCAACACCCTGCCCTCTTGCCTCGCTTAAGATGAACAGCATTTCAACTTTTGAGTCGTGAATACCCACGAAACCTAAAATTGAACCACTTTCATTTTTTACACATCTTAACGTGACAGCAGGAAAAGCCTGCTCAATGATAATGGGTTTAAAAAACTCAATATCTTCTTCTGTTATGAAGTCATGAGTTGCTCGGACTGAATTTTCCCAAACATTAAGCATTTCTGCGTAATTTTCAGGAAGCACATTTTCTACAATCATCGGATTTTCTCTAAAGTTGACTGAAATTCATGTGCAGCCGCGAGCGAGCATTCTAGCCCCAAGATATACGTATTGTCCACAAATCGCATACCGCTCGATTAACTTGCTGCCAACTACGCAAGACACCAACAGACCACCGTAATCACCAAAGTCAAAGTGAGCTCAAAATGCCACAGGTTGGCAGTCAGGTTGAAGCGATTGTTAAATGCCGTCTACTCTTTCGCACAACCAGTCTTCTTCTACGCTATTTCGACTAGCTATACAACCTGGAGGCATAGTAGCTATCTCGTAAAGAGAAGTATCAAAGGAAACAGCTTGTTCCATACTTACAACAAGCGTATCTGAAGGATTACTAGTAGTACCACACATGAAAGCCCAAGAGTGATCATCCGAATAATGAATCACATGTAAAATGGGGAATCCTTGATCTACTACTTGCTTCGTTATCAATGCTGCTACGTTTTTATCTTGGTCAAAACTCCAAGTCATAATATTTCCTTAGGCATGTAACGAATGACATGGACTCTCCCTCATCCAGTTTCCACTCTTGGTGATCCTGAGTAAGAAAACGTTCGGAGGCCACCATGTCACTTTCAATCTATGGCATTGATTTAGCCAAACATTCATTCAGTATCCACGGCGAAGACGCCAATGGCAACACCCTGATTCACAAAACAATATCTCGAGCAAAGGTACTCACATTCTTTGCCAACTTGCCATCTGCCATTGTCAGAATGGAAGCCAGCTCGGGTTACCCGATGTATGACTAGGGGGCACCCAGTCTGGCCCTGAATAAAACTAGCAGGCAGCGGCGAGACCGCAGTAAGAGACATTCAATATGTATTTGTCGTAACCGACAATAATCGACAGAACGAAGTAGACAACTTTGTTGTTCGATTATATTGGCTGCTACGTAGCCAAGGGGGGTTAGGCATTTCCCACAAAGCCAACAAATTCCCATTGGGTTGCACGCTTTTCTGAGCTGTTATGCGGTTTTAAAACAACTGGCACTTCGACCCTATCATCCTCGTTGTATTCAACAACTATCGTCCAGTTATCTAATGTTATCCCCTCCCAACCATCAGGTAGCCTCTCTCCAGAAACATAGCCACCAAACGTTGCTTGTAGCATTGATTTTTCATCAAACCGCAGAGGAAGTTCTGGCAAACTATTATGTGACTCAAGAATATTTATCGAAGTATTAAGATCGTTAGAAAGTAAGTCGTCTTCTACGAGCTGAGTGCAATGAAGATGTGCTCTATCTGTCCACTTTTCACCTAAGCCATAGCGCTCTTTATAATCGAGAAATACTCGCTTCAGTAGGACGGGTTCATGGAAATATATTTGAAAGTTGATTTGAATGCCGTAGTCAACCCATTCGTCATAACAGCGGACGTTTTCTCCTATCAGCTTGACTGTAATCGGTTCAATTTCTTGCACATCATTTTGCGGAAGATTTTTTTAGAGATTAGGTCTTTAAAGCTAAAGATTAAACCCACGACAGAGCCTATGATAACAATTATTGGTTCTACATTACTCTCAGGATTTTTTATCCAATAAAGTGCAGAACCGATAATCAAAATAGCTGAAATAATTCTCAAATACACCATTTTCTCCAAACCTAACGACTTGCCATAAAACGCCAGCAACGCATTACGACAATATTTAATTAACTACCATAAACACCAAAGCCAGTTCATACCTAGAATACCAAGCATTGAGGGTCGTTTTGATGACCTTGTTAGCTTTTCTTACCACCAACACTAGATATAACTCTGACACCCAACATGTTTTTTATTGGGGTCAATTCCTTAGGAAAACTGGATTCCAAAGCCAATAAAGTTTGAACATTTTGCGGCTTACCCTGCGTACCAAGCATCGCTTCTGTTACTGCCTGATATTTAACACACTGGAACAAACCACGGTTTATATCTGCTGAGTCTGAAATTCTTGACTTTACTTCCACAGCAACCATTTGTTGTCGATAAGAGAACATTACATCAACAGAATCTCCAGACGGTAAACCAAACTCTATTTCTCCTTTGGGCCAACTATCAGACAAACCGATAGCTGCTGGGTTATTGGCAATATACTCTTTTAGCTCTTTATGTTGCTGACCTTCGCCACCACCTCTTTGCCTTTTTGTAAATTTAGGTAGTTTCGGGAAGTCTGGATACTCAATTCCAAGCTCATCTAAAACCCACAACCAATTAGAGTAAGAAAAAATATTTGCAAGCTGGCTATCAATAACAACTTTTTTCTGCTTATTACTTAATTTCTTGAAGTCTTTCTCGGAGAGAAACCAACCAAAACCTTCACCCGGAAGTTCTGTTGCTTTATTTACGACTAAGCATTGAATTGGTGGAATCTTCTCATCCACTTGTTTTGAAAGCTCAATTAGAGTTGTTCCAATGCAACCTAATACATAATTAAGGTTCCTTGCGTTAGGCATTTCTAGCTCATCGGCAAGATCAGAATAAAATATTGTCTCTCCAATTAATGCTTGTCTTACAATGAGTGGAAGGGCTTTTCTTGCTCTCTGTTGATATAGTTTATCACCCCAAAAACTCTTAGATACTTCTGCTGTTTCCATATTATTTACTCTCTTGAAAAGCTAACGAATGACATGGACTCCCCCTCATCCAGACTCTGCCACACTTGGTGAGTCTGAGTAAGAAAACGTTCGGAGGCCGCCATGTCACTTTCTATCTATGGCATTGATTTAGCCAAACATTCCTTCAGTATCCACGGCGAGGATGCCAATGGCAACACCCTGATCCACAAAACAATATCTCGAGCAAAGGAAATATTGCGTTTGCGCGTAAAGGACTTTGATTTATCGGCCTTCATACTTTCAACCACCTCACCATCTCCTACTTGATGGTTGTTCAACTTTTTCAAACAAGCTGTTCGTTTTTGCCCCCTGTTTGCATCGCACGTTGCTTTCTACACTACAGAAAAGACCCTATTTTGGAGGCAACGATGGCGATCCGGCGTATCAAACAAATCATTCAATCCCATCCATCATCTGATGGCGATGGCGTAAAAATCCAACGCGTACATGGCTTTAATAACCCCAGCTTTTCACCGTTCTTAATGATCGATGAACTGAAATCCATCAACCCTGATGACTATATCGGCGGGTTTCCGCCCCACCCTCATCGCGGTATCGAAACACTTACATATATGCTCAATGGCCATTTCCAACATAAAGACCATATGGGAAACATCGGGGAATTACGAGATGGCGGCGCGCAATGGATGTCTGCGGGAAAAGGTGTCATCCACAGTGAAATGCCGATGATGACAGACAGCTCGCTACACGGCTTCCAGATCTGGATCAATTTGCCTGCGGCCAAGAAAATGCAGCCTGCCCAATACACGGATTTTCAGCCAGAGATGATTACTGAAAAGACATTAGGCCAAAACGGCTTGGTTCGGTTAATTTCAGGCGATCTCACCATTCAAGGCGATACAATTAAAGGGCCATTGCAGCAAACGGGCGTGCCTACCACAATCGCAGACTGGCATGGTGTCAAAGGGGCGAAATTTACCAGTTGTCTCAACCCCGACTTCCAAGCGATGCTCTATGTCTACAAAGGGACAATTGACGTGGAAGGACAAGCGGTGAAAACCGGGCAGCTAGCATTACTCGAACACGGTGAGGGGCTAGCCATCACAAGCGCCAAGGACTGCGGTGTGCTATTGCTCTCGGGGATCCCAATCAATGAACCTGTAGTGCATTACGGGCCGTTTGTGATGAACAGTATGGAAGAAATTGAGCAGGCTATTGAGGATTACCAGCAAGGAATGTTGATCAGCAATGCCAACCCGTGATCGGTAAATAGCAAAACGCCCCAAAGAAAATACTTTGGAGCGCTTTGCTTTTAAGCACAAGATTAATCGTACAGTGACGCTTCGCCTTCCGGGCGGGTTTTAAAGCGTCGATGCAGCCACATGTACTGCTCGGGAGCCTCCATAATAGAACGCTCGATAGCCTTGTTGACATAAGCTGCCGCCGCGTCGGGATCATGATGCGGAAACGCATCTAGCGGCGGATAGACCTTCAAGGTGTATTTCCCAGAGTCAGACTGGCGAACCATGGCAAACGGCACCACTGCGCAATCAGACGCATCCACCAGCAAACTCGTTCCCGTTGTCGTGCAGGCTTTTTCGACGGCAAACAGAGGCGCAAATGATGAACGGCGCAAGCCATAATCGTGATCAGGTGCGTACCACAGCAATTCACCATGACGCAAGGCGTGAAGCATGCCTTTAACGTCTTTACGGTCCACCATGTATTTGTTGGAGCGCACCCGTCCCTTAAACTGGAAATAGTCGTAGCATGGATTGGTATTCGGGCGATAGACCCCCACCCCCGGAGTGCGCATACCGAAAGCACGAGCGCCAAGTTCGAGGTTCATCGAATGGATAGCAACCAAGAGCACCCCTTTTCCCTGAACTTGGAGTTTATGGATATGCTCGATGCCCTCAACTGTCACATGACGCTGGACACGAATATCAGGCCAAAACCATGCCATCGCCGTTTCAAAAACGGCCAAGCCCGTGTTGTCGATATTCTTTTTCACCATCTCGGCACGCTCATCGGGTGACAAGTCAGGGAAACACAATTCAAGGTTTCGCTCGATAACGGCTTTGCGCTTTTTCATAAAATGCATCGCCAATCGACCAAGCCCCTGCCCAAGCCGGAACTGTATAAAGTATGGCAACCAACTAAGCAAATACATCATGCTTACCAGTGCAAGAGCCCCCCAATATCTTGGGTGCAATAGTGACCTGCTAAATGTCGGTGCAGTGAACTTACTCATAAGATTCAATATCCCGTTATAATTATTATTCCGCATACTAGTTTAGCCTTATTGGCCAATAGCGTAGATGAATACTCTTGCGGTATTTTATATTTTATGTCACTGCATTCTATTGCGCCCTAAATATCGATGCAAGACACTGAACTTATGACGTTTAATTTTTCAGCTTGCATTAAGCTAGCGGCTAAAAACCACACAAAAAACGGCAGCAACCTTTCAGTTGCTGCCGTTTCTATGCTTTCTCAAATATCAATCAGATAGGCTGTTTACGCCGTTCGCTCCTTGAGTTCAGGCTCAGCCTTACTGTAAAGGCACGGTTCACCTTCAGGCCGAGTTTTGAAGCGGCGGTGTAACCACATATATTGATCAGGCGCTTCCATAATGGATTGCTCTACGACTTTGTTAACAAAAATAGCCGCATTCTCTGGATCATTACGAGGGAAGTCTTCAAATGGCGGATTGATTTTAATGACATATTGCCCAGAGTCCGATTCACGAACCATAACAAAAGAAGCCACTTCACTGCCACTACTGTCCACCAGCAAACTGGTACCGGTAGTGGTACAAGCCTTATCCACCGCAAACAGCGGAGCAAACGTTGAGCGGCGCAAACCATAATCATGATCTGGCGCATACCAAACCCGGTGGCCGTCTCGCAACGCATTCAGCATTCCTTTGACGTCTTTGCGGTCAATAAGCGTGCGGTTCGATCTTGAACGACCAAAATACTGAACATAATCAAACAATGGGTTATTGTTCGGACGATAAACTCCAGTCCCCGACTTATGAATACCGAACGCACGGGCGCCCAACTCCAAATTCATCGAGTGCACCGCTATAAACACTGCACCCTTGCCTTCTTTTTCGAGTTTCTCAATATGCTCCAACCCTTCAATACGCACATGGCGATTTACTCGAGCATCAGACCAAAACCAAGCCATACCGGTTTCGAAAAGCGCCAAACCGGTGTTATCGATATTGCGCTTCATCATCGCTTGGCGTTCGCTTTCACTGAGTTCGGGAAAGCAAAGCTCCAGATTACGCTCTATCGTGAAACGGCGTTTTTTCATTAGCCCAATGGCTAAACGACCGATCCCCTTCCCCAACCAGCGCTGCACTCGATACGGCAGCCAGCTCAATGCGTACATAACGAAAAGCAGCAGCCATGTCGGCCAGTATCGAGGTAAAAAAAAGGTCCAGGAAAACTCAGGGGCAATAGATTTGCTCATAGTTGGGAATATCGTCAGTTGGTTGCCAGCAGTACAGTATTCATGCTGTACAAAACCAGAAATTAAGAGGCAAGATAATACGCTTACATACATGGAAAAGACAGTACATTCACGCTTATAACACATTTTATTTCTGATATGTTATCTTCTTCGTAAAATTTCAAATAACCTTATGAATATTTAAAATATTTGGCAGTAAAACAATAAAAAAATGACAAAATTGACGCTTTTTCACTCTGCGTATTTTGCCATTTTTCTATGCTTTGCAACCATATTGACGCCGAATTGACATTAAAAACCCTCAACCCCCTTCATATCCGGCAATTGGTGGGCGATCCCCTTATGGCAATCAATACACGTTTTACTGCCATCTGCCAGTGAGCTTGAGTGCTGAGTCATAGCCCGCTGTGACTGCTGGGTAAAGTCCATATAACTGAACTCATGACAATTACGGCACTCCAATGAATCATTGACCTTCATCCTATTCCATTCTCGCTGTGCCATGTGCAACCGACGAGCCTCAAATTTCTCCGGTGTTGATATAGATCCGGTGAGCCAGGCCCACACTTCCTTGGATGCCTGCATTTTACGAGCCATTTTGTCCGTCCAGTTATGAGGAACATGGCAATCAGAACAAATCGCTCTTACCCCGGTTCGGTTAGTAAAATGTATCGTCCCCTGTATTTCCTGATAGACATTATCTTCATGGCAGCTCACACAGAATGTTTCCGTATTGGTAAACTCCATACCTGTATTGAACGCCCCCCAGAAGATCACCCCAGCAATAAATCCCCCCAGTGTTAACAAACCAAGGCTCAAATATTTAGCCGGCGAACTAATGACCTTCCACCATTTTTTCAACCATTGCCACATACGCCTCCCCCCTTACTTCGCATCGAGCAGCGTATTGAGATCGGTAAACGTTGAGCCAACCAGCACTTTGGCATCTGTCTGCACAACATGGCATTGCTCGCAGAAATAACGCCTTGGTGACAGTTCGGCTAAGAAGTTACCGTCTCTGTCCATATAGTGAGTGACACTGATCATTCTCGCCTGCGTATCTTCCACGCGGCTACGCGCATGGCACGACATGCATTTGTTAACCTTTAGGTCAACCTGATAGTTATCGATTTTGTGTGGGATCACCGGCGGCTGCATCGGATAATTCCGCTTGGGGATCCGATCTGTATTTAATGTTTTACTCATTACTGGCGGCTCAGGTTCACCGTTCAGGGCAAAATGACGCAATGTCGCCAAATCATCCCCCGGAACAACGGTGTCGCTCGCCGCAATAGCCGTCACCACGACTATGGGTAAGAATAAAACCAGCACAAGCGTGAGTAGATGTTTCATCGTCAGCTCCTTACCCTAGGCTTTCATCACTTTCACCGCACATTTTTTGAAGTCAGTCTGCTTCGAGAGCGGATCGGTGGCATCTAACGTGACTTTGTTGATCAACTGGCTGGCATCAAACCAAGGCACAAAGACCAAGCCTTGTGGCGGTTTATTACGTCCCCGTGTTTCAACTCGGGTAATTATCTCACCGCGCCTCGATACGACCTTGACCGCATCGCCACGACGAACCCCTCTTGCTTTGGCGTCTTCGGGATGCATAAACACCACCGCATCCGGAAAAGCCTTGAATAACTCGGGAACACGTCGGGTCATCGAGCCTGAATGCCAGTGCTCGAGTATCCGCCCAGTCGAGAGCCATAAGTCATATTCTTCATCAGGGCTTTCGGCGGCGGGCTCATAGGGCAAGGCATAGATCACAGCCCGCCCATCCGGCTTGCCATAAAAATCAAAGCCACTGCCCGGCTTTACATAAGGATCCGAACCTTCTCGGTAACGCCACAATGTCTCCTTACCGTCCACAACTGGCCAGCGCAAGCCTCGTGTTTGATGGTACATTTCAAAAGGTGCGAGATCATGGCCATGCCCTCGGCCAAACTGGGCGTACTCTTCAAACAAGCCTTTTTGAACATAAAAGCCATAATCTGTTGATTCATCGTTGCTTTGTCCTTCCGCAATCTGCTCCAACGGAAATTTGTTCACGTTGCCGTTAAGGTAGAGCACATCAAACAGCGTCTTGCCCTTATAATCGGGATTGGCATCAAGGATCGCCTTCGGCCACACTTCATCGGTGGTAAACCGTTTCGAGAACTCCATCAATTGCCACAGATCAGACTTCGCCTCCCCCGGGGCATCCACCATTTTGTGCCACAGCTGGGTCCGGCGCTCGGCATTACCAAAGCCACCTTCTTTTTCTACCCACATTGCAGCCGGCAGGATCAAATCTGCCGCCTGCGCTGTCACTGTCGGGTAGGCGTCCGATACCACAATGAAATTCTCGGGATTACGATAGCCCGGTAAGGTTTCTTCATTGATATTGGCACCAGCCTGTAAATTGTTGTTTACCTGAATCCAGTACACATTGATCTTGCCATCCTTGAGCATCCGGCTTTGCAGCACCGCATGCGCCCCAACCTTGCCGGGAACAACCCCCTCGGGTAAATTCCAGATTCTCTCGGCCGTCTTACGATGCTCGGGGTTAGCCACTAACAAATCGGCCGGCAAACGGTGGGCAAATGTCCCCACCTCACGCGCCGTACCACAGGCTGAAGGCTGGCCGGTTAATGAAAACGGGCTATTGCCGGGCGTCGAAATTTTCCCGGTCAGCAAATGAATGTTGTAGACCATGTTGTTACACCATACACCGCGTGTATGCTGGTTGAACCCCATCGTCCAAAACGAGGTGACTTTGGTCTTGGGATCAGCATAGAGCTCCGCCAACTCAACCAAACGGCTCTCTGGCACTCCGGACATTTTCGCGACTTTCTCTGCGGTATACTCCGAGACAAATTGCTTGAATTCGTCAAAGGTCATGGGCTCAGAATCACCGCTATCAGGGTTCTTGGCCTGTTTCTGAAGTGCATTTTCCGGCCGCAGACCATAACCTATGTCAGCCGCTCCACGCCGAAAGTTAACGTGCTTATCAACAAACTCTTTATTAACCCTGTCGTTAGTGATGATGTAATTGGCAATGTAATTGAGGATGGCAAGATCAGTTTGGGGGGTAAATATCATCGGGATATCGGCCAGCTCGAAACTTCGGTGCTCGTAAGTCGATAGCACGGCAACCTTAACCTTTGGATTCGACAGACGGCGATCCGTCACGCGCGTCCAGAGAATAGGATGCATCTCGGCCATATTGGATCCCCAAAGCACAAAGGCATCCGCCGCTTCTATATCGTCGTAACACCCCATCGGTTCATCAATACCGAAAGTGCGGATAAACCCCACCACCGCCGAAGCCATACAGTGACGGGCATTAGGTTCGATATTGTTCGAACGGAATCCCGCTTTCATTAACTTCGATGCCGCATAGCCTTCATATATTGTCCATTGGCCAGAGCCAAACATGCCGATAGCTTCCGGCCCTTTTTCCTTCAAGGTCGCTTTCCATTTTTCCGCCATAATATCGAAAGCTTGATCCCAACTTATCGGAGTAAAATCACCTTCTTTGTCATACTTCCCCTCTTTCATCCTCAGCATCGGCTGGGTCAGGCGATCATCACCGTACATGATCTTCGAAAGGAAATAGCCCTTAACACAATTAAGCCCCCTGTTTACTGGTGACTTAATATCACCGTGGGTCGCGACAACCTTGTCATCCTTCACCCCCACATTGACCGAGCACCCTACACCACAAAAACGGCATGGCGCCTTCTGCCATGTTATTTGTGTCTTACTTGCATCCGTTACAACATTGCTGGCAATAACAGGAATCGAGATCCCTGCAGCGGCTGCCGCTGTCGTCGCAGCTTGAGCCTTAAGCCATTGACGCCGAGAACACTTCATCACTGCCTCACTTTGCTTCTCGTCATTTATTGTTTAAATCTAGTTAGCTTCTGAGAATTTGCGTCAAAATTGCTTTTACCCAGGCAATGGAATGACTCGCGGCAATATCCAACTTAATGTACCTTGGGTATAGGATCTAACGACCTTAGCAAGCTGTAATAGCGCAGCACTGGCATTTGATGAAAGACGGAATAGCGGAATAACGGAATGACAACGAACAAAACCCAAAGCAGCTTCTACCGACGACTCTACATCGCCCATCTTATTGACCAAGGTGTGGCAACTGTTCCCGATATCATCAACGTCACAGGCATGCCACGGCGAACAGCCCAAGACACCATTAAAAGTCTGGCCGACCTTGGTATTATCTGCGAATTCCAACAGACCGAAGGAGCCCGAAACCGAACCGGGCGTTATGAAATTATTGACTGGGGCGCGATAAATAAGCGGTGGATCATAGACAACCTTAGCGAAATCAAAGCAATACTTAACTACCCTTAAGGCAATCTTTGCCGCTCTGCCTATAATTAAGGCGATATACCTAAGCTGGTCGTTTATTCTGCAAGATGAACAGATCACAACACACAATCGATAAGGTAGAGACAAACCGCAGATAGGAAATATAACTATCTAGTTAGAATGGATTTATCAGAATAACATGCAGATGAGGGCAATATGACAGCACAATGTCAGGTTTTGGTGATGGTATTTTAAACGCCCCCTTCACTAAATCCTTTAAAATGACCAAAATTTCTGGCCTGTAAGGTGTAAACAAGCTTGTTTATGATACTATTCGACCCAATTTATGAATGAAATCTCATCGGTAGAGAGAACACAAAATATGGCTTTTGATTTTTCAAATTTGACTGTCGACTTATCGGCAATGCCTACAACAATTGACATGGGCCACGCATGGCTCGCTGGCCTGCTGGTTGTCATGGTCATCCTTTATATTGCCAAAAAGGGCAAGCCGGTCGAAATTGAGAAAATTGTCGAAGTAGAAAAAGAAGTCGAGAAAATTGTCGAGGTTGAAAAGCCTGTCGAGAAGATTGTCGAAGTCGAAAAAGTTGTTGAAGTTGAGAAAATTGTCGAAAAGATCGTTGAAGTAGAGCCTAAGCTCAAAACGACAACGCCTGATTCGGCACTTCAGCTTCTGTCTCTGCTTCAGCAAGAAGCACGCTTTATTGATTTTATGCAGGAAGATCTGAAAGGTTTTGCCGATGCAGAAATCGGTGCAGCGGCCCGAGTTATCCATGAAGGCGGCCAGAAAGTACTGAACGAATACTTCAGCTTTGCACCTGTACGTGATGAAGAGGAAGAAACACGTATCACTCTACCGAAAGGCTTCAACGCATCTGAAGTTCGCCTGACGGGTCACGTTGTTGGCGAAGCACCATTTACCGGAACACTCATCCACCGCGGTTGGAAGGTTACTGACGTCAAACTGCCTAAACTGGCTGAAGGCCATGACGCACACATCGTTGCCGCCGCTGAGGTAGAACTGTAATGCAAGAAACACAAGAACACCGTTACAGTGTAGGTATCGACCTAGGTACTACACACTGCGTACTATCATACGTTGACCTGCAAGACGAGAATGCGTCTGTCAATGTTATGCCGATTGCCCAGCTAACAACACCGGGTAACGTCGAAGATAAAAACCAGCTACCATCATTCCAGTACCAGCCTCATGAATCTGAGCTTGCTGAGGGCGATACAGCCCTGCCTTGGAATACCCAGCCAACCGCGATTGTCGGTGCAATGGCACGCAACCTTGGTAGCAAAACACCTATCCGCCTGATTGCGAGTGCGAAAAGCTGGCTATGCCACGGTGGTATCAACCGCCGTGACGCATTCATGCCACTCAACAGCCCGGAAGAAGTCATCAAGGTGTCACCGCTTGAAGCAACCCGCAACTACTTGGCACACCTTGCCGATGCTTGGAACTTCAACCACCCTGACACACCGCTGTTTGATCAAGATGTCACCATCACGGTACCGGCATCATTTGACCCAGCCGCCCGCGAACTAACAGCGGAAGCTGCGCGCGAAGTGGGCTTCAAGCACATGACCCTGCTAGAAGAGCCACAGGCAGCCGTATACAGCTGGCTGAAAAACAACGAAGACAACTGGCGTGACCAAGTGTCTGTCGGCGATGTGATTTTGGTCGTCGATATCGGCGGTGGTACCACCGACCTTTCGCTAGTTGCCGTGACCGAAGAAGATGGCAACCTGATGCTTAACCGCGTTGCCGTCGGCGATCATATCCTGCTGGGCGGCGACAACATGGATCTTGCCCTTGCCTACCGCCTGAAAATGAAGCTGGCGCAAGAAGGCAAGCAGCTGCAACCTTGGCAGATTCAGGCTATTACCCATGCCTGCCGCGATGCCAAAGAAGCCCTGCTAAGCGATGCAGACGTTAAAGCTGTGCCAATCGTCGTACCAAGCCGCGGCTCCAAGCTACTTGGCGGTACGCTGCAAACTGAACTGACCCAAGAAGAAGTTCAGCAGACACTGGTTGAAGGTTTCTTCCCTCGCAACAGCATTGAAGAACACCCTGTAGAAATGCAGCGCGGCGCACTGACCCAGATGGGTCTGCCTTACGCACAAGATGCCGCAGTATCACGTCATGTTGCTGGTTTCCTTAGCCGCCAGTCATCTGCCGTTGACGAGCTATTCGAAAAATACGAGCAGCTTCACGAAGGCTTCATCCGCCCTACCGCGATTCTGTTCAACGGTGGTGTGCTGAAATCTGATCTACTGGCAGATCGCCTGCTGTCTATCATTAACAGCTGGCTAACAAACGCCAATAGCCCAGAAGCAAAACGCCTACAAGGCTTAGATCTCGACCTAGCGGTTGCGAGCGGTGCGTCGTACTACGGTTCTGTTCGCAAGGGCAAAGGTGTTCGTATCCGTGGTGGTATTGCAAGCAGCTACTATGTTGGCATCGAAAGCGCCATGCCGGCAATTCCGGGCATGGAGCCACCTGTTGAAGCACTGTGTGTTGCGCCATTCGGTATGGAAGAAGGCACACAAGCAGATGTTCCAAGCCGCGAATTCGGTCTTGTTATCGGCCAGCCGGTACAGTTCAAATTCTTCGGTTCGACGGTTCGCCGCGAAGATCCAGCTGGTACGCACCTTGACTGGTGGCAGCCAGAAGAGCTTGAAGAATTGCCAGCGATTCAGGTTACCCTGCCTGTCTCTGAAGGCCGCACTGCAGGACAGGTTGTTCCGGTTCGTTTGGCGTCTCGCGTCACCGAGCTAGGCACGCTATGCCTAGAGGCCATCGCCACTGACAACGACCAGAAATGGCAAGTGGAATTTGAAGTCCGCGAAAAATAAGCACATAACGGCACCTTCGGGTGCCGTTTCTTTATCCTTCCCATGTCATGTTATTGTTCGCGAATAACCAATATTTATACCTAAAACAAGCAATTGACACCGGCTTGCGTATATAATCGAACGTTCAATAATGTAACTTACTCTTGGAGTAATGAATGTCTTCCCCGCGTTATCTTGTCGGCATTGACCTAGGAACAACCCATACGGTTGTTGCCTATGCCCCTATCTCAGACAATCTTGAATCAAGCCCGATCCAGATCTTTGACATCGACCAGTTAATTGCCCCCGGCGAAGTCGCCCGTAAGCCCCTACTCCCCTCTTTCCGCTACCATCCGGCTGAAGGTGAAATCGATCCAAGCCAAATGGTACTCCCGTGGGATCACCAACCCGTGGCCGGTGATATTCGCCACGCAGTGATCGGCGAGTTGGCCCGTGAGCTAGGAGCCAAGGTAGAAGGCCGGCAGATTGTCAGTGCCAAGAGCTGGCTGTCACATACCGGCGTCGACCGAAGCGAAGCCATTCTTCCTTGGTCGTCGACTCAAGGCGTCACCAAAGTGTCGCCTGTCGTTGCCAGCGCAAGCTATCTGAATCATGTCCGACAAGCGTGGGACTACCATCACCCAAGTGACAAATTATCCGAACAAGATGTCGTGGTTACCGTTCCAGCATCTTTTGACGAAGCCGCCCGGGCGCTCACCTTGGAAGCAGCCGCACTAGCCGGACTGCCCAATATTGTCTTGCTCGAAGAGCCACAAGCCGTCTGCTATGACTGGTATGCCAGCAACAAGCATCAAGCTGATACCCTACTGCAGGATATCCCCCTTCTTATGGTGTGCGATGTCGGCGGCGGTACGACCGACCTTAGCCTAATCCAAGTTGGTAGCAAAGACGGCAACCTGACCCTAGACCGTATCGGGGTCGGCGACCACCTCATGCTAGGTGGTGACAATATCGACCTTGCCATTGCCCACCTTGCTGAACAGCGACTTCATGGCGGTGCTAAAAAACTCAGTGCATCTGGACTATCCAAACTGATCCAGCAGACTCGGAAAGTGAAAGAATCGCTCCTATCGGGCAACGCGCCAGATACAGCCAAAGTAACCATGTTAGGCAGTGGTTCGCGTCTTATCGGCGGCAGTAAGAGCATCGATATCACAAAAGATGAAGTCCACCAAATTGCTCTTGATGGCTTTTTCCCACTTACCGCATTCGATGATCAGCCAAGCCAGCGCCAAGCCGCCGTGGTTGAATTCGGGCTACCTTACGCTGCGGATCCCGCAATTAGCAAACACCTAGCCCAATTCATCGCCTTGCATGATAACGTTTGTCGTCACTCTCTTGCCGAAGGCGGAGTCGTAATTGAAGACGGACAGCCTGCCATCCCTGTCGCCGTATTGTTAAACGGTGGCGTATTCAACAGCCCATTGTTGGCAGAGCGGGTTCTGAGCACCTTTAGCGCATGGAGAGGTGACAACGTCACCCAGTTGTGCAACCCTCACCCCGATCTTGCCGTCGCCTATGGCGCCGTCGCTTATGCCAAAGCACGTCATGGTGCTCAGCTCAAAATTGGTGGTGGCTCGGCACGTTCGTTCTTCCTTGTGCTTGAAGACAAGAAAAAATCCAAACAAGGTTTGTGTATCCTGCCCAAGGGATTGGATGAAGGCACCGAGATCCGGCTCAAAAACCGCAAATTTGCGCTAACCCTCGGCGAACCGGTACGTTTTAACCTTGTTTCATCCACCGATGATGCCCATACCCAGGCTGGTGAGATCCATACTATTGATCATGAAAGTTTCATTTCACTGCCACCATTTATCGCCACACTGGACAGTGAACGCGATCGTGCCGAACTTGCGGCCAACCAAAAGGATCGCGAAGAAGTCACCCTCGCCTGCCAGTTGACCGAAGTCGGCACCCTACAACTAGAGTGCGTTAGTACCCTAGACGAAACCAAGCGTTGGAAAGTAGAGTTTGCCATCCGCAAGGATCTTGCCAAAATTAACCGTGACGGCAGCACCCTTGCTCAGTCAGCCCTGCCTGATCGTATTGATGATGCAATTGATCTCATCAAACAAGCATATGGCGGCAGTACGAAGAACGTCGATGACAAGACAATCAAAACCCTTCGTAGCCGTTTGGATAAAATGCTCGGTAAGCGTGATAACTGGGATACACCTTGTCTGCGTGCTCTTGCTGACTCACTGATCGACAGCCGTAAACGTCGTCGTCGCTCAGATATCCATGAACGCAACTGGTTAAAACTGGCTGGTTTTACAATGCGACCAGGCTTTGGCTACCCTGCCGATGAATGGCGCATGGAACAGGTATGGTCACTGTATCAGCATGGTATCCAGTTTGATAACCAAACCCAGACATGGAGCGACTGGTGGACGTTCTGGCGAAGAGTCGCAGGTGGGCTAACCCAAGAGCAACAACTGGTGATCTACAAAGACATCGCCAAGTACATCAATCCAGCGGCTACCCGCAATGGCAAACTGGCCAAAGAGATGCAAGAGCGCAGCTATGAGGATATGGTTCGTCTGGCGGCATCATTGGAACATTTGCCTTTCGACAAAAAGCTCCAGCTGATTGAATGGATCTTCGGACGACTGCAAAAACCTCAGTTTGCCCAAGCACACTGGTGGGCTATCGGCCGTATCGCAACACGCAGCCCTTTCTATGGCAGCGCACATAATTTGCTTACACCTCAACATATTGCATACTGTTTACCTGAGCTCATGGAGTTTGACTGGCGCGATGATCCCAATATCGCTTTTGCGGCGGTAATGATGTGCAGAATGACCGGTGACCGCACCTTGGATGTGGATGAAAATAGCCGAAATGCTGTAATTGAGAAGCTAAAAGCAAGCAAAGTACCGGAAAGTTGGATAGAGATGGTGTCGACGGTGAAGATCTTGACGGAAAGTGAAACTAAGCGAGTATTTGGTGACGCGCTACCAACAGGATTACGCTTGCTCGATTAAGGTTCTGTTAGGGTTCGAATGGTAATCTCGAAGGATAACAAATAACAAATGCTTTTATTTTGATTGGCTAACACCATTTTGCCTAGCGAGTACAACCATGAACCGTTCACAATACCAAATTATCGCCCAGCGAATCTTCAAGTCAGAGAATCAACGTGTCGCAGTTGCAGCAGTTGTCTTTGACGGTATCTCAAGCTACGAAGCCGAGAAGCGATTTGATGTCCCTAAAGGCACCCTGTCGCGCAATGTTCGTAAATACAAACGCGAAGTTGAATATCTGCAGAACATTGCAACTGCTTGAAGTGCGTTTATACTCACTGACTAAAAAGGAGAGCCTGTGCTCTCCTTTTTCTCAATTGCTTATTCACAATTGCTTCAAGCTGACTAACCCATTCTCAGAGCATCATCAGTACCGCGCAGGTAACAACTCCCCGCAAATAATACAGCCCCGGCGAACAGCATCAATATATTAGTCATTATGCCGTTGGCAAGATACGATGCCACAGGATGTTCCCCCGTCAGGACCTGAAAAGGCTGCCAGTAAATATCAGACAAATACTGCCCCCATTCACCCGAGCCACTCACTTGGTAGAATACAATTTTCAACACCACTACAACGACGCATACCACTAAAATGGGATGCCTCGTCAACTGTGACAATGCAAACAAACCACAGGCAAACGGAAGTAGCGATACGCTAACCATCGCCATGCGGCCAATAAATTCAACCCAGTGCAGCATCAACCCCGTCAACGTAATATGATATGTAGCCATCATATCCGTAGGCAGCCACCAGGTTGCAAGAATCAAGACAATGGCATCGGCAAACAGCAAGAACAGTGATGTGATCAGCGGAACAAGCACAAGAATAAAAACTAACTTGGCGCCCAGCATCATTGAATCTGCAACGGGCATCGAACGCCAGAAAAACAGACTGCCCTCTTGCTTCTCCTTTTGCAGCGTTTTGGGGGTATAAATCAAAAACAACACAAAATATATAATGCCGGCGACAACCTCGTTAAGTTTTCCGATAAACCCGGCAAACATCCCCGTCGTCGCTGATAAGCTTATAGTGCTATCGCCTGAGGTCTCCCAAGACATCGAAAAGTTATTGCCGTAAACAACAAAAACAAAATTGACCACAGAGAGCAACGCAAGAAAAAGCGGCAACTTCCAGACAATCGAATACTCAAGCAGTTCTTTTTTTATTAATGGGAAGAGCTGTTTCATTCTTGCTCCTGCTGTAACGCAACAAACAATTCAACCAAGGATACTGAGCTTACACTGCCGATCTGAGCCAGCTGCTCTTTGTCCTCTAACCTAAAAATACCCTGTAATGTCTCGATTCCTTCTTTAATGTGCAATGGCTCTGCCGCCAATAATTGGCTACGCTTTTCACGCGGACAACTCACTTTCGCATAACGAGAGACGACTGCCGGCAACTCTCCGGTTTCTATCACCCTACCTCGTTTCAGCATTAAAACGTGCGTCAGCAAATGCGAAATATCATCCACATCATGACTTGCAATAACCACCGAGCGTTTTCCGGCATGAAACCATTTAACAACATTCTGATAGAAGCGTTCCCGATACATAAGGTCTAACCCCAACGTCGGCTCATCTAAAATCAGCACTTTGACATCAGTTGCCATAATCAAAGCGAGGTGTAACTGGAGCTTCATGCCTTTCGACAAACGAGCCACCTGCATTTTAACGCCGATATCCGTCTCTTTTAGGTATTCCTCAACCTTGTTACGCTTAAATCCAGGATGAAGACCTGCAACATAATCAATAAGCTGGCTTACCTTCATCCATCCGGGCAATATTGCCGCATCAGAAAGATACGCAAGGTGCCGAACAATCTCGACCCTATCTTTCCTCGGCTCACAACCCAGTACAACCAACTCGCCTTTAATATCATGTACACCAAGAATCGCATTAATCAACGAAGATTTCCCGGCACCATTATGGCCCAGTAAGCCTAGTATCTGCCCTGGCTCTAATACGAAATTCACATCGTTCAGCGCATGAAACTTGCCATAAGACTTACTTAACTGTTTTGCTTGAATCAGGGTTTCCACTCGATTAATTCCACCGTAGTCCATCTTAGGTATTCATCAGCACAGTTGTCTCTGTGCATTACCAATTCTGAATATACCTAAACTAAATCAAGATACTAGTTTCAAAGCAAGGAGAAAGTATGCCTTTTAGATAAAGTCCTCGATCATGATGTAATAACGTATATCTTTAAATCACTAGATATACCACTGACTGAATTTACCAAACATTTTTCATATTCAGCATTATACCCAAACTCCATCAGCAAGCTCGTCCATGCCGATGTGTAAGAGGACATTAAGCCATTGATTTGTAGGCAGTGCAGACCGCTACTGGATATACAGAATACAAGGATGGAATAACGAAGGTTGCGCACCAATCTCTTGGTGCGCAAAGAGGCAATCACAAATATCGACACCGAGTCATAATGCTCAGGTATAATTTAGGCGAAGAACACCCTAGCTAGACGCTATATTTCTACTCATTTACTGGGTCGTTATTATTTGCGAATTAAATCGCAATACTGCTGAAAGACCAACAGTATGAAACAGGTATTATAAGGCTTCGTCCTGTTCGGCAAATAACTCTTCTGGATGAACGCCGTCTTTTTCCATAAGAGCCAGAATTTCAGTCATTCGTACCTGACGCGCTTCTTCTTTAAATTCATGAAGAACAGCAATCAAATTATTGATTTTCTGAATTGGCATACGCTTGATTACCGCTTTTTGACGACCTGGTACTTCGTCTGCGAAATCAATTAGGACTTGGCGATAATCAACTCGCTCTTCCTTCACAACACCGGTTTTAGTATCAACAGATACTGAACCATTCTTTTGTTCAACACCTTTCAGCATCGCCGCAAGCGCCTTTTCGGCAGCCGCAAAATTATCCATGAATTATACCTCTAAAATCGAAATCACGTTGGGAGCAATTAAATCGATTTTATCGACATGAAATTGTGGAAGTACTCCGAGCATGATAATCGAAATATACAATGAATAGTTACATCAACAGATGTGTAGTAATTCGCAAAAAATGTCACCTGAACATTATCGTGAAAGGATAAGACACTAAACAGGATCGATCTAGTGCGACCAAAATGGTAGATAGGCAGATAATACCTCTAGTTTGAACCCTTGTGAACACAAATCTAATAAAATTCACAACAATTCAGTTTAGGGAAAGGTCTACCGTCAAACCATACTGACAAAAACTGACGCATTTTTAAAACTATCAGCTTGTTTTTTAAGTTTGGTTCACACTTTTCTATTTGGCAATAGTCGGACATAATTTGAGTCTCACCATTACTCACCCAACAGACGGCAATCTATGCATCCTTTACTTTCGGTGTTCTCGTGGACAAGGCTTAGCTCAACACAGGCTCGATACGCAGCTTGTATACTTATCAGTGGCTTAGCTCTACCCTCAACAGGCTTAGCCTCGGTAAAAATCGATACCCACTTCCAAGCGACACAGGCCTGCCCTGCCTATCAGTCGTTTCGCAAACAGAGCAACCCAAATAATATCCATACCCAAACAGGTACACGCTATCAGGCATATCTACTTAATAAACCCGATGGTGACTGGGTACAGCTTAAATTCAATGACGCTACCCCGCCACTTCGTTGGGTTAATCGTTCTTGCGGCCAATTAGGCTCGATCTCTAGCCCTCCAGCTAACGTCTCCACTAAAACAACAAACCACAACAATAAACAATGCGATGTCGCAAACCAACATGACTCCTATGTTCTTGCAGTAAGCTGGCAACGTGGATTCTGCGAACACAGCAATGCGGCCAACAATAAACCTGAATGCAAGGCACTGAACAATAACACGTTGAGTATTGATCATCTCACCTTGCACGGTTTATGGCCCAACCGTGCTTCCTGCGGAATAAAGTACGGGTATTGTGACCCAAACAATAAGCTATCACTCAAACCATCGACGATTGATGCCATTGCCCCGTGGATGCCGAATTTTTTGTATCAACAAGACTTTGGCGCATACCAATGGAAAAAGCACGGAGCATGCCAAGCCCTTGATGATGATAGCTATTTCCTTCTTGCTGCTGATCTCGTAAAACGCGTTGATGCTTCTGCAATCGGTCAATATATTAAGCACAATGCAGGAGAGCGAATCTCAGTAAAGAAGATGCAAACAGAACTACAACGTCAACTAGGCCAAGATACTGTCCGCAGGATCCAATTGTCATGCTTGAAAAAGCGCTATCTTCAAGAAGTCAGGATCTCACTCCCTTTGGATATTGAAAACAATTCATCTCTCGAAACGATGCTTGGCCAAGCGAAGCCCATGAAAAATTTCAGAGGAAATTGTAGCGCCACAATCGTCATTGAAGACTAACAAACCTTTGGGTTACCTCAAGGTATTCATTTAAACGACACCGTTATCTATTCTCATAAACGGCATCGCGCTACCTTGAGGTAACCGTTTAAACATCACCGAACATGATGTTTTTATCGCCACACAATCATATTCAACAACAAGAAATGAGAGCTTTGCATGAATTCTGAAATTCAATCCCTTGCTTTATCACCCTTGTTAGGTAGAATGATTTTCATTGCCTGTTAAGGCGATGAATATAAAGCCTTTTGGCGGACATTAGCGCAGTTTGGTAGCGCACTACTCTGGGGGAGTAGGGGTCGCTGGTTCAAATCCAGTATGTCCGACCAAAAGGCTTTCCCCGCATCAATACGAGCCATTTATCATCCCCTATCTAGTCCGACCAATATTTTACATAAATTTATCAATAAATTAAGATAGTATACTTATACTGTTTTATTTAATGCCCGCAACTGAGCGTATGATTCCTAAGGTACATAAATTATAATGATGAAGCTGCTAAACCTTCTCAGAATCAGCGTGTTATTGCTGATTATGCTGATTGCATCAGCTTTACTACTGGATAGATGGTTTTCAACCCAAACTCAAGCGCGTATCTTTGATACCGCAGATGCAATCCCTGCTCGCTCCATCGGCCTCGTCCTAGGTACCAGCAAATATATCGCCAAGTCCCTCAACCCCTACTACAAATACCGAATCGATGCGGCTAAAGCGTTATACAAGAAAGAAAAAATTAATGTCTTGCTGCTTAGCGGCGATAATGCCCATCGTTCATACAATGAACCATGGACGATGAAACGCGACTTGCTCAGAGCCGGTATTCCAGATCAAGACATTGTTCTGGATTATGCTGGATTTAGAACACTGGACTCTGTGGTGAGAGCTAAGAATGTCTTCGAAGCCGATCATTTTGTCATTATCACGCAGCGTTTCCACTGTGAGCGAGCCTTGTTTATTGCCGAACGTAATAATATCGATGCTATTTGTCTTGCGGTTCCTGAACCTAAGGGGTTAGCCGGTCTGAGAATTCATATACGGGAAGTGCTTGCGCGTATCAAAGCGGTAATTGACCTGTATGTATTAAACGTACAACCAAAATTTCCTGGCCCGCCAGAGCCCATTAAACAGAGTGACAATACTCTCGAAGGCCCCCCGTCTCCCAAGCCACACTAATCTGAAGAGCCACATCAGTGGCTCTTTTTTTGTTTCAACGAAACCAGACAGCCTCCGCCTCCAAAAAACTGCCGCTCCTAATGGGTAGAAATCTACACATTCCACGGTCACAGACTCACAAAAACAACAATGCGATTACAGTTAGGTTAATTATCAACCAACCACAACTTAACAAAGCAAAAACAACTGGTAACATTTGTCGTAGCGGATGTGACAGGGAATCTTGGCCATCCTATTACTATAATCAGCACAAGGAAAAATTATGACAGCCTTAGCCATGACTCTAAGAAACTGGCTGTTTGACCGAAACAGCCTCATCCTACTGGCCGATATCGCATTGTTTGTCGTTATGCTCAATACATTGCCTTTCGAACATGACATCGTTGTAGGTATCAGTATTCTGACTTTTATCGCCGTACTATGGCTAACTGAAGCCTTGCACGTCAGTATTACAGCCATTCTTGTACCGCTGCTGGCTATTGGCTTTGGTATTTTCAAAACACCACAAGCCCTTAGCAACTTTGCCAACCCCATTATATTTCTCTTTTTAGGGGGCTTTGCGCTTGCCGCGGCGCTTCACAAACAAGAGCTAGACAAAGCCATTGCCGACAAGGTGCTACTAGTGGCCAAAGGCAAAATGTCAGTGGCTGTTTTTATGCTATTTGGTGTCACGGCTGCGCTATCAATGTGGATCTCAAATACCGCAACCACGGCAATGATGCTGCCGCTTGTCTTGGGGATTCTCAACAAAGTTAACGCCAAGAGCGAGCGTAGCACTTATGTCTTCGTTTTGCTGGGGATCGCTTATTGCGCCAGTATTGGCGGTATCGCGACGGTCGTGGGCAGCCCACCCAACGCCATTGCTGCAGCAGAGGTAGGCTTGAGTTTCTCAGAATGGATGGCCTTCGGTTTGCCTATTTCCATTATCTTGCTGCCAATCACCATAGCCATCTTGTACTTTTTGATCAAACCGAACCTAAACCATACTTTTGAGCTTGATCACCAGCCAGTCGCCTGGAGCAACGGCAAGCTTATTACTTTGGCCATCTTCCTTTTAACTGTTACCTTCTGGGTTTTCAGCAAGCCCATCAATGCGTTCCTTGGCGGTTTTAGTAAATTTGACACCTTGGTTGCACTAGGCGCTATTGTTCTTCTTGGTGCATCACGGGTTGTTAAGTGGAAAGATATTGAGAAGTCGACTGACTGGGGCGTACTGCTACTGTTTGGCGGTGGCATCTGTCTGAGTAACATCCTCAAGGCAACGGGTACTAGCATCTTCTTGGCACACAGCCTTAGTGCATTCCTCGATCAGGCAGGGCTATTTTTCACTATCCTCGTTATAGCTGGTTTTGTTGTTTTCCTTACGGAATTTGCCAGCAATACCGCGAGTGCCGCCTTGCTTGTGCCTGTATTTGCAACCGTTGCCGAAGCGCTCGGGGTATCACCTGTCGTCCTGTCGGCATTAATCGCAGTATCGGCCTCGTGTGCCTTCATGTTGCCAGTCGCGACACCGCCTAATGCCATCGTATTTGGTTCTGGTCATATCAAACAATCAGAGATGATGCGAGCAGGTATATACCTTAACATTGCTTGTATTGGTGCCCTATCAATCTTTGCCTACTTGTTCTGGTAAGCACCGCCCTCTAAAATGCAACAAGGCCAGCATCTGCTGGCCTTGTTGTTTTCATCTATCTCAAGATACCGGTGAAATTTCCACCCTATTTCGTCCCTGCTCTTTCGCCAGATACAACGCACTATCGGCACGACTGATAAACTCATCTACCGACTCATCAATACGGTACTCGGCAACCCCTAGGCTGCAAGTTATTGTTGTACCCAGGCTCCAATGATAATGCTCAACAATATTCCGAAGTTGCTCGGCAAATTCCTGCGCGCTACGCAAATTTGTCGCCGGGCAAAAAATAATAAACTCTTCCCCTCCCCAGCGAACAACCACATCCGTTTTTCTGGCGCGCAAATTCAATACTCGACCAAATTCCTTGAGAACTTCATCCCCGCAATGGTGACCAAACTGATCGTTGATACGTTTGAAATGATCAATATCGATATAAATAATTGAAAATGAATGGCAATTAAGTCGAGAAAAATCCAAGATTTCGCTAAGCCAAGAGTCAACGGCGTGACGGTTCTGAGTGCCTGTCAGATTATCGGTAAAGGCAAGCTCCTCAAATTTCATCGACTTCTGATACAAATTCTTATTGGCATCTTTGAGAAAATCCGCCTTTGCCACAACTTGCTGTAACTGAAAATTTAACCGCCGACGTTCAAAATAGAGAAAAACAACCGCCGCACTAATCCACAACATCATGTTTATCCGCAATAGCGTCGATTCAGATATCCATTGCCCGTAAAAAACCAGCTTATTGAGTCGGATCGTGTAGTTCGTCGGTTTAACAAAACTGCCCGTTGCAATTTCTATGGTTTGGATTTGTGAGAATTCGGGGCCTGCTTTTTCAATCGGTATGGCATATTCAGCGATCCACCAAGAGAGTACCTGAAAGGAATCCATCGGGATCACTAACAGTCCGTTACCGGCCCCGGGCGCATACTCTATCGCGTTGAACTTAAGTGAAATGGGATCATTTTCGCTGGAATAAGATGGGTCGTAATTGCGGAGGTAAACACGGATTCTCTCGTCATCCACGGGGCTAAAATAATCAACATCAATGCCCACAGAATGATAAGTAGATAAGTCGATACCACGGGCAATATTGGTAAAATTAATGGCGATTTCACAAAATGGCCATTGCCCGGCTTTGCCCAGTTCACAATTGAGGACTATCGACTCACCATCTATATCAAGATACGTTTGAGTGTCGCCACCTTGCGTCGTGTCATCAATACTGGAAAAGGCGGCGTTTTTAGCACTGACAACAAATTCCTTGTTAAAGCCACCAAGCATATAGAAAAGATAAGAAAAAAATGAGAACGACAACAATATATATGCTGTATATCGTAGCCGTAGTCTGAGCCTGTCCACGCTTTCACCTACTCAATGTACGCATTATCATTTTCATTGAACCGCAACAAGGAAAAAACAGAGGTAAACCTCTGTTAAAATTACTAATTCTTGTCACGAATTAACTTTCTAGCCTACTGATAATGCGCACATTTCACTCAAATATCAACCTCTTTTCTGGTGACGTCCCCGATTTTTATGAATTTGCGACTTGGCTTTAGCTCTGCGCTTATCTTTTGAGCGGGATGGGCGTTTGTCATTCGGTACAACCGCGAAAGGATCTGGCTCATACCCCTCAAGCCATTCCTGTGGCAATCGGCTATCTAGCAGCTCTTCAATCGCACGGAGTGCCCACTCTTCGTCTAAGCTCATCAGTGAAATCGCGTGCCCTTTCATTCCAGCACGACCTGTTCGGCCAATGCGGTGAACGTAGTCTTCCGCTTTGAATGGCATATCAAAATTAACAACGTACTCTAACTGCTCAATATCCAGACCACGGGCAGCTACGTCTGTCGCAACCAGCACGCGCACCTTGCCCTCTTTGAAATCATTGAGTGCACGTTGGCGAGCGCCTTGGCTTTTATCACCATTAATAGAGGCAGCCTTAATCCCATCCTTGCCCAACTCTTTGGCTAGCTCGTCTGAGCCTTGTTTCGTTTTGGTAAACACCAAGACCTGCTGCCAATTGCGAGAGCCAATCAAATAAGACAACAGCTCTTGCTTACGATGTTTGTCAACTGGGTACACCATCTGCTCAACGGTAACTGCCGTCGAGTTAGCAGGCGTTACTTCGATCAGTTTAGGGTCTGTCAAAATATCATAGGCCAGCTTTTTCACCGCTTTACCGAAAGTCGCCGAGAAAAACAACGTCTGACGCTCTCTGCCAAGGCGCTTCATAATGCGCTTGATATCATCAATAAAGCCCATATCCAGCATACGATCGGCTTCATCTAAAACCAGCGTATTCACCAAGCTCAGATCAACCGTCCCCACATAAGCGTGATCAAGAAGGCGTCCAGGTGTCGCCACCAAAATATCAACACCACCAGCCAATGCTTGAACCTGCATTTTGATACTGGTGCCACCGTAAGCAACCGCCACCTTCAGACCGGTATCCTTGCTATAGCTTGTTAAGCTATCAAATACCTGCTGCGCCAATTCACGGGTTGGTGTCAAAATCAAAGATCTCGCCTGTTTTTCTGCAGGTCGGTCACCCGAGGCCATCAACTTATCAAGCAGCGGCAAACCAAATGCCGCCGTTTTACCCGTACCCGTTTGAGCGCCAGCCAAGACATCATGCCCAGCCATCACCTCGGGGATCGCCTGCACCTGCACGGAAGTCGGCTGCTCAAAGCCAAGCGCCTGAACATTATTAACCAATTGGCTATTCAGCCCCAAAGAGTGAAAAGACATAACATTTCCTGCTAATTACAAAGAGCAGCGATTCTAGCAAACTGCCCCCCCTAGGCAATGACAAGTTGTGTTTTAGGGGGAATATTTCCTTCCCTCAGCAGCTTAGTGAACTTCAAGACAAAAAAAAGCACCGTATTACCGGTGCTTTAACAGTGACACTATAGAGAAACTATTTAATATTCAGGAAAGCAGCCCCACGTACACCACCAGCATCACCATGCTTGGCTTTGACGATTTTTGGAACACGGGCTACTGACAAAAGATGCTTAGGAAGTCGCTTCGGCATCTCTTCATAAATCAATTCAAAATTGGACAGGCCACCGCCAAGTACAACAACATGTGGATCAAGACCGGTGAACAAGTTTGCCAAACAGATGGCAAGCAATTCCATGAAGCGATCTACATGCTCAAGGGCTTTCTCGTCGCCTTCGCCATGACGCTTGATGATTTCAATGGCTTTAAGCGCTGCTCGCCGTAATAGTGCGCGTAAAGTTGCTCAAATCCACGGCCAGACAAGTAATTATCAATACAACCCTTGTTCTTGCAACCACAATCGAACAGCGGAGCTTTTTCTCCGAGATGGAACCAAGCATCAATTGGCATACGTGTATGACCAAGCTCACCGGCAACATGGTTCTTGCCTGAGAATACCTGACCATCAAACACGATACCACCACCAAAACCGGTTCCTAGAATCAGACCCAGAACTGACTTTTCACCCTGAAGTGCTTCATCCCACGCTTCAGAAAGTGCAAAACAGTTAGCATCGTTGTCAATTGCAACCTTACGACCAATACGTTGCTCTAAATCTTTTCGTAGAGTGCGGCCTGTAGCAGCGGGTACGTTAGACGTCAGCAATGCACCATCTTCCGCATCTTCCATACCTGGGATGCCAATACCTACCAAGCCCTCGCAGCCAAACTCCCGATCGGCTTTCTCGATTAGACCAACCAAGGTATCTAACAGCTTGTCGTAATCATCACCGGGTGTTGGCACACGCTCTGTTGCCACACGCTCAAGCTTCTCGTTAAAGGCGCCAAACTCAATTTTAGTACCGCCTACATCAAAGCCGTAGTACATCCTGCACACTCCGAAAGTCATTAAAAAACAAAACTGAAAAAATTATCCACATAACTACACCTACAGACTGTGACGAGACACGAATTTAGCAGGCTGCAATTCTGCGATAAGTCGCGAATGTTGAAAGAAACACCAAACTGTTTCACAAAGTAACGTCTTGATGTTACTTAATTACCTGTATTTTCCATTTTCTTAGGTGGGTCGGAATAACTATCTCGTCTCCCCTATGATGGTTAAATTAATATTCAGTCATACATAACGCGAGATCAATTTTGGCATTGTGCTCCGGCAACATTCGGTTCATCTTTCCTGCCATATAACTTTCGCGGAACACATCAAACCATAAATCCAGAACTTCGGCATTTTTACTTTCGCCGTACAAATCTATAATTCGAGCAGCCACTTCCGCCGTTCCCAACTGATTGGCCTTGGACGCTTCCCTCACCTGGTAGCGCGATGGTTTTTCCGGATTGATCGACAGCACAGGAAAACCATTCAAATACGGACTCTTACGAAACATTTTTTTCGCTTCAGCCCAACTGCCATCAAGCATCACAAACAAAGGACGCTTACCAGGGGCAAGCTCAACCTGTTCTGCCACCCTGCCCGGTTCGGCATATTCAGCGGGGAAGACCACATAAGGCTGCCATTGCGGATCAGCAAGCAGTGACAACATGGCAGGGTTAGGCTCGGTACGAGACCAGATGTAAGCATAGGTATCGTGGAACAAATCGGCGATAAGCCGGCCTGTATTGCTTGGCTTCAGCACTTCATCATCGTACATCACCAGCAAAAAAGCCGCATTGGAATTGATTACCGGCTTGCTCGCGCAAATGCACATCGTCGCCCGCAGCATACAAAAGCCACAACGCTCTAACTTGCCGCCTCTGGCCAAAAATGGTTTTGTCGAACGAGCAAGGCGCTCATCGTAAAGCTTATGGACAGCGTGAATTCGCATAACAACCTACCAAACAATATAAAACGCCTGCATTGTACTGCTGTCTCGGCAAGTTGCAATCATTGTGAACTTAGATCACAATTTGAGGTTCATACGATATTCCAGTGAGATGAACGAGAGTGCCATGATCAAAAACGGCCACTCAATATGAGCAGCCGATTTTCGCTGTGCATCGTCATTAACGAAACGCAGATTGTTACTGGGCGTATTGGCTAATTGCCGAATCAAACAGGTTTTTGACCAGACCAATATAGTCTTCCAAAAATACGACCTGCTCGTTCGTTGGGCAACGAGTCCATACTCCAGCCAAGACTTCATTGAGGTCTTCAACAACCGCATCAGCTTCTTGCATCAACTTAAAACGGAAGTCTTTTGCCAAATCAGGATTTTGGGCAAATACAGCCATCAAATTCGTTGCTATCATATCCGTCACAACATCCTCGACTGTTTCAGCACAGCCTTCAGCGTCTGACTTTTCAAATAGCGAGAGATGCTCAGTAAAATATTCGATGAGCGCGTGATAGCCTTCAGATTCTACAACCATAACTTCCGATTTCTCGTTTACGATTCCTATGGGCCGCATAGATAGACAACGTCTATCGCGTTCCTGCCGAGCCCTTCTCATATTCCCAGCGAACTAAATCAAGATCATAACTCAAGTTAGCTCTATGCCCAAATCGCGTCTTGCTGTTTGGGTACACAGTAGCATTCTAAAAAATATAAGATTAATTACAATGATATAAATTAAGTTTTTACATTCACATGCTTTGTTTTTGGGCAGTTTTCTCGCTGACGGCAAAGATTGTAGACTGATTACGGCCATTCTGCTTGGAGTGATATAACGCACGGTCTGCACATTCTAGCCATTGATTGTAATTTGCCATTGCCGGAGTCCACTCTGCCATCCCCAAACTCACGGTGGTGATGATCTCGCGAATGTCTACCTTGACGACCGCCTTCTCTATTCGCGACCGCAGCCGTTCGGCAAAATACATCGCCATGTCGGCACTTGTTCCCGGCAGGATAATCCCAAACTCCTCGCCGCCATAACGCCCCGCCAAATCACTCTGACGTTTGGTTTTCTGCAAAATTGTCGAAATTTGCTTAATGACAGCATCTCCGGCGACATGACCATAAGTGTCATTGACCTTTTTAAAATGGTCGATATCAAACATCACCAAGGTTGATGACGATTGCAACTGGACACAACGCTCAAACTCTTCGGCCAAGCACGTTTCCCAATGGCCGCGGTTATAAAGCTGGGTGAGCCGATCTGTCATACTGAGATGGGTAAGTTGCGCATTAGACTCATGAAGGTGCATCTTATTGCGCGCAATATCCGAAACATCTGTAATGGTAAGGCAGATATGATGATATTCCCCGGTCAACGACTTCAGCGGCGTCAACGTCATATTTTGGTACATCACTGACGAGCCCCCAACCACGGGGCTGAAATTACTAAAATTAAAGATGAACGGACGATCTTCCCAACAGCTGAATGTGCGAGTACGCAGCTTGAATGTGGAGTTTATTTTATTTATCAGCCATGTTTTAGGTAAATCATCAATCACATCAAATAGGTCATAGCCCATGATTCGATCAACACAGACTCCGCTGTAAGCCTGCATAAAGCTATTCCAAGCGACAACTCGGTGTTCCCTGTCAAGGATCACCACACCTGCATCAATATTGTCTATAACCTGCAAAATAAGGTGAAAATCGGCAAGGTGGCTTTTTTCATTCAATGCAATGTCTCCATAATTTGTCTAATGACTGGAATTGAATGGCAATCCATCATAAACAGTACCGCACATTCCACATCATACCGTTCAGCTTTATAGCAATATTCAACAGTAAACAGCGACTGCTGGTTGCTCACATTATCTCCCCAGGCCATATAGTCCTCCATCACCAAAGGCTGGCGGACCGAAAATGGAATATTCATTTGCTCTGAGAGGGCGACCAAAAATGACGACACCATTAAATTTGCAATATTTACGACAATTTCATGTTTGTTTTCATCAACCTGACTAAAGCCTAGTCTTTCACCAAAATGAAGTATGTCACGCCCATGCAAACAGATTAATGCCTCTCCATGTATACCACCGCCTACAAACCGCTGCGAAATTGCGGTTGAATCAGGCTGGTGCTTAATATCGTGGATCGTCATTAAAAGATCAGCCGGACACAGCATGGCGACATTGGGCTGCGGCATTTTGATAAATTCCCCAAGGTGATCCGAAATAATTGCCCCCCCTCGCCCCAAAGCAATGTTGGCTATTTCCCGAAAGGCTGTCAGGCAAGCGTCGTTCCCTCTAGTAATAAACGCAGGTGACGGCTCAACCGATATGTGGCGAATCTTCGTGCTGGCGAGATGCTGAGTGTCGTTAGAGGGCAAAGCGCCATCAACACCGACCTCGGAAAGTACTTTCAAAAGCATCTGCTTTTGAAATGGTTTGGCAAGAAAATGAGCAGCACCAAGACGACTACAGCGCTCTTTTGCCTGTTGCTGTATATCCGCTGACAGCACAATAATCGACAGCTCTGACCGCTGATCCGCTAATTCTTCCAATACCTCAAAGCCGTCCATAACTGGCATGGTTAAATCCAGAAACAAAATATCAATGCGTTCATTTGCCATACAATTCAGCGCTTCTTGTCCGTCGCTAGCAAATATCACACTGACACCTTCAAACTCTTGAAGGTATTTCGACAGGCTCCGGTGTACCACCGGTGAATCATCACATATCAAAATACGTTTGGGGGACAGCACAACTCACACCTATATTTTCATCGAATGTGAAAATGATAATGTAAATATGCAACTCATGGTTTATATAAGCACGGTATTTTTGCACTAAGTGATACTGATCGGCTTTTCCATACAATTAATGTGAAATAGTTTAATTTTCATTGCTTTTATCGTGCTATTGACTCTTTGGCTTATTTATAAACTCAAGGTATGATGGTTATACTCCAATGACGTCAAAATGGTTATTTCAGCATATTAAAATATGACAATATAAGTTGATGAATGGCACGCTACTTTTCGCTTATTTTACAACTCGTGACTATGCTGGAGCCGCTTTAATTCTTCATTTTGAGGTAAATTGGGTATAAACATTACTATAAAGGAATCCTTCATATGAAAGTCATTCGTCTGGTGCTCGGACAACTCATCCTGCTCTTCAATGCCGTATTTTCGCCTCGGTCGCTAAAACGAGATGAAGAACAACAAGACAAGGTAAACCAAGCAGTTGCCCAACTTAAACTTTATCAATTCGATGCCTGCCCGTTTTGCGTAAAAGTACGCCGCACTGCCAAACGACTAAGCCTACCGCTGGAAACGCGTGATGCAAAACAGCCTGAACATGAGAAAGAGCTCATTGCCGGAGGGGGGAAACGTAAAGTGCCTTGCCTTCGTATCGAAGAAGATAACGGCAACGTTACTTGGATGTATGAATCAAACGACATCATTGAATACCTAGAGAACCGCTTCAACGCTGCGTGATTACTGTTTTGACAACCGCAAATGGCTAGTCATCCTAACCATTTCGGCGCTATCTAGCTGCCTCCAGACATTGAGCCTAGTGGTCGAGTAGTCTTGAGGTAGCTTGCCCTATCATTATCTACAACAAAAATAGTTACGACACCGCCCCCCATAAACAGAAATTTCCGCTCTCGAGTCCTTCATTTTTGTACCAAACGGTCGATATAGTGAGTTAGTGCCCCAAATTTGCGATGTATATCCTAATGAAAAAAACCAAAATCATTACCACTGACGACATCTTGCTCAAGCTCTGCCAGTCATTTTCAACGGTATTGTCTACAGCAACCGACAGTGACATTTCCTACTCGGCAATGGTACAAAAAATCAACAAAACCAGCCTCAAGCCTGATATAGGCTGTTTTGTTCTGTTTGACGGTGGCTTTACCGGTCTTGTTGTTAGCAATTTTTCACAACAAGCTGCACTCGAACTGTACAAAAATTACATGTTAAAAATGGGCATGATGGAAGACGAGCTCGCAATTCACCATACGTCAGATGAGGTATCAGACGTATTGGGCGAGCTCATGAACCAAGTTGTGGGTGACTTCACTGGCAAAATCCGCCGCGAGCTTCAGGTTTCTATCACCCAGAACCAGCCAAAGATGCTGGCACTCAACAAACAAATTTTGCTATCTGTTGATACTAACCTTGATCGCCCGCAAGCACGCCGAGTCAGTTTCACGACTGAAAACAATAATATTTTCTACCTTGAGCTTGCTATGGATAAAACTGAGTTTATTCAACTCGAAGAGTTTGACCAGCAAAGCCATGATGATCCTGACAGCATCATCGAACAAACACAGCGTACCCAGCAACCTAGCAAAGCTGAGGCGAAGCAACCCGATGTTGACTTGGATTTACTTGATGAACTAGGCCTATAAACGCCTCGAAGCATCACTATTCGCTGTCTTCCCCCATGCACGGATAGAGGAAGACAGCGCGATAACGTCCTCTGTGACGTCTTCCCCCCCTCAAGGATGAAACATCGCTTCATCCATGCTTTGCTAAACTTCTCAAAACACACGGTATGAGAGAACGTTATGCACTGGCGGTGTTACCTAACCCTAATAGCAGCCCAAGTATGCCTTGCTGGAGTGTGCTATGCAGAAAAAATCACCTATAACGAGCTGGAAAACGGCGATACGATTTCAGTCACACTAGATCAACTGTTGCCCACTCAAGCCGTGCTTGATTACGATGCTATCTATGCCAACCTGCAGAGATACAAAACCGACAAAAAAAATATATTTAATGACCTCTGCCGTTTAAATGGTCGATCAGGGGTAAAAAAATGGTCTGAAGACTCAACCCCTACCGACTCTGCAAGTTATCAATGCAAAGACAAAACCACAAAGCACAAAACCGCACTCAGCACTGTGGTAATAGGACCTGAAGAAGGCGTGCTGTACTTAACGGATAAACTGACAGCACTCTCAACCTTTTGGGATATGCCGAACGGCGGAACAAGCGTCCCCATTACAGTTAAAGTGGCACATAATCTTCTCGATTCTGGTGATGACTTCTGGGCTGAAATGAATAATGACCATGAGGTTTGGTTATTCAACCGCAAAGGCGAAAAAATAAAACCGGATGATTTGCCTGAATACATTGGTATGAAACAACTCAAAAACGACAAATACCTATCGGTTGTCAATTTCCTCGAAGGGATAAGCTATCGCCCTCCTAAACCTGATGGAAAAGACAATAACACCACAATGATTCCTTTTCTTGCATTGAACTGGGCTTTGGAAATTCGCAAGCACATGAATATCTCTGATTATGATCTCAATGATCCTGAAGAGTACGCCACTGCACTTACCGAGGCGGCAACCATCATGGTCGATCTCGCGGATGATACGGTTATTGGAAATTCAAAGCGCACAGCAAAAGAAATGGGAAAATTCGATACCGTCGACAGCAAAGCATTAGAGGCCCTTGTCACAAATAAAAAATCACGCTTTGGCCTTGCTATCGCCTACCGCCTAGACAAAAAAGAGAAATCAACACCTAAAGCTATCCTTGATGAAGAGAAACAAGAAAAACAAGAGGCCAAAGACAAAGACAACGGGGAAAACCCACCATCCTCTAACGACAACCCCAAAAGTGAATGATCATTAACTCGCCGTGTACTGTACCGCACGACTAACATCAAGAATTAATAACCACGTATAACGCAACAAGAAGCGCAGACAAAACAAAAGGAGCACTCAGATGCTCCTCTTGTTTATCACGGGCTAAGCGCCCTCACACAGCCGATCAGTTATTCAGGATCTGAACCGTATTGGCATCAACCGCATTGATGCTATCGTCTTTCTCAATAACACCATTAATCTGAATTTTGCTTTTTGGCGTAATTGTCTGGCCATTCCATTCATCGTCATCAATCTTTACTGGCATATTTCCGGTATCATCAGCAAACAGATAACGCTCATTACCCAATGAATGAGTCAGGTGGCCAACAAGCGTCACAGGCGTACCATCGGTCAGCCAGCTTGCATTCATAACATCTTCAACCGTATTGAGATTGTCGTTGGCGCTAGGCCCCTGAAAACCGCCGCCCGACGAAGAGTTATCGGCAGCCAAAACAGAACTGGAAAGCAGTAGCGCACCAAGAGTGACAATTAGTTGTTTTTTCATTTTTTGCTCCTTTTCTGGTTTGACCTAAGTATGTGACGACAAAGATGAATCGAGAATGAACAAACCATCCCTGCTGGACATATATTAGCAGATGGCAAGCAACTCATTGGCTGGCTATATGCGGCAATTCTTTTGATCCTTCGCACTGTCCATACCGGCAACAAACCTGAATGAAACCGCTCAACTCTTTCGCTGGCTCTGTTTCGCTGACTTAACATCACGGCCTTGCCATTATTTTCTGTTATAGTGCCGGTACCATAAATAACAATAACATCAGTTAATGAGAAAATTTATCTTACCGCTTGTCATGGTTGGATTTTTTGCACTTCCTACTGCGCTTCAAGCCAATACGGAAAACAGTGCGTGCAACGATACAACTACTGCTAAAACCCGAGCTCTATTTTTAAAGCATTATCAGAAAAAAGATTACACAGCCGCCTACTACGCAGCTTATCTTTATGCTGATAGTTGCCCGGCCTTGTTTTCGGCGCATTCACCGTCAGCAGAAACACTATGGCTGCTTAGCGACTATTCTCTCGCGGCATCACGGACCGATAATCAAAAAGCATGTGACGACATCGCGTCCCTTATTAAGGCCGATACGTTACAGCAACATCCCCGAATCGCCCAAGCAATACAAACCAACCTTGGCCTATGTTCACTCAAGCAAACCGAGTCACGAATTGATACACGGCTTACTCGCTCAAGTTGTGCTCTTGACAAAAATTTCCTTGCCGTGCCGGCATCTTGGCAAGGCAACATCGCAAATCATGAGTCGATAGAATGTATTGGCCCCAAAACATTAACACAAGGGACATCGCTAACCTTACTAAAGGCGGGCACCGACACTAAAGCAATTCGCATTCCCTTCGACGGTGTTATACCCAACGACGGCAAGACCCGTCATCTCTTCCTTGGCGACGAACGCCCTATGATGGTTGCCAATGTCTTTAACACCGAAGGCTCACTGCAACCCCAAGCTGCTAACAAACGTACCGAATACTATTCATTACGCGCTTATCAAACCAACGAAACAACCCAGCAGCAAGTCACACAACTCAATACCGATATGGTACAGAGTAAAAGCGACAACGATTACTCACCGGAATACCTTGCTGAGCTAGAAAAAACAATAACGACAGATTTTACCGTCGATCCATACAACTGGTGGAGGCACAAAGCGCTCATCGACATCAATGAAATGGCTAGTCAGGAAAACTTCCTTGTCGCTCATTATAAGAGCCGTATTGAGCTAGTTTATAATCTTGGTAATGATATTAAGACGCTTGATTTGCTAACGGGCAACAAAAAGACCGTATTCACAGCACCTGAACCGGTCTATGTCCATAGTATCGAAGAATCACTGCTGTACATAAAAAACAAACAGGATGATTATTTCGAGCTAGATCTCACTGCGGCAGCTCCCTCTCTGGTACAGGTTCCTTATGCGCCACCTCCGCACAAAGGTCGCTATTCGTCCGTACCGCTAGTATCAGCCGACCAACAAAGTCAAATAAGCAGCGATGATGGCCAATTACTCGTTGAAACCCCCTACCATAAAAGCATTCTGATTAATGATCACTACGAAAACTGGGTAATCAACAACCTTTCTTGGGGGGGCGATAGTTATGAAATCTATTTTGATAACTCATCAGCCTATGCCTGCATCTGGCGGGTTGATTTACTCAACCGTAAAATCGAACGAGTTATTCCGATAGAAGCCGCCGTTGAACCCTATGGATTTCGTGTTGGCAATGTCCCTTATGTGGTATATGCCGATCGAGACAAAGACAAACTCTATTTAGCGACACCGATGTAATAATCAATCGTCGAATACCCAAGTGATATCCCAGCCCTATAGCTAAATATCATTTGGGTATATCACGCGATGTATGATGCGCATCCTACTGCTCTGTCTTAATTTCTAAAGACATCGTTCAGCGTACAGGCATTTCAATTAATTTTGATTTTGTTGTTATCGCCGTAATTTTCATCTATTATTTCGCACAATCCGATCGGATTATTTATTTTCAACCACAACAAGAAAGGAGTAATCATCATGACAACGACAACATTATTTTCTGCAGGCCTTTCCCGCTAAGTCATCAGGAACAAATCCTTCCTTAGATACTTCTCGCCCGGTCCACAGGCCTGCCAATAGACTTTTGTTAAATCCTTTTAGCAAGGAATTGGTATTATGGGCAAATCCGTCCAAAAGATTTCAAACAACGTCAGCCTTATTGCATCCAAAAATACTTGGATTGAAGGGCTAGCTATACAGCAACTTCAAAAAACATCAGAGCTAGAAAGCATTATACGCGCTGCTGGTATGCCTGACTTACACCCCGGCAAAGGCTACCCTATCGGTGCGGCTTTTTTCTCAACAGATAAAATATACCCTGCCTTAGTCGGTAACGATATTGCTGCGGTATGGCCCTTTGGCAAACCTCCGCAAAAATATCCAAAATTAAAATAGACAAACTCGCCAAACAGTTAGAAAACATCGAGTCTCCTCTTGATGATAGTTGGGATTCAATCATTAGCGATGGCAAGCAAGGTAAAGGCATTGAAGACAATCGCTACGACCATGCACTGGGTACTATCGGCGGAGGCAACCACTTTGCGGAGTTCCAAGCCATCGAGGAGGTTTTAGACCAACAATCCCTTGAGGTATTAGGGCTTGATAAAAAACAGTTACAGTTACTTGTTCATTCGGGATCAAGAGGCCTAGGACAATCTATCCTGATGGAGCACATAACAGAATATAGTCACAATGGTATCAGGGTTGGCAGTGAAGGTTTCCAGCATTATATGACCCGTCACAATACCGCCGTATGCTGGGCGGCACTCAACCGTGAACTCATCGCCAAGCGCTTTATCGCTGCCATCAAAGCCGATGGCCGTTGCGCACTGGACGTGACCCACAACGCTGTTACCCCAACAGTGATTGATAATACGACTGGCTGGGTACACCGCAAAGGGGCAACCCCCAGCGACCAAGGCTATGTGATTATTCCGGGGTCTCGCGGTGACTATAGCTACTTGGTGAAACCTACAACTGATGTCCCTACAAGCGAAGACGGCCATATTGCCAGTTTGTTCTCGCTCGCCCACGGTGCAGGCAGAAAATGGAAGCGCGGCGATTGTCATGGCCGCCTTAGCCATAAGTACAAACGCGAAGATCTATACAAGACAGCCCTTGGCAGCCGGGTAATTTGCGGCAACAAAGAGCTGCTTTATGATGAAGCACCTCAAGCATATAAAAAGTGTGAAACGATTATTGAAGACCTTCTCGATGCAGGACTGATCACGCTAGTGGCAAAATTACGCCCCGTACTCACCTTCAAAACGCATGGAGGAAACTTGTCATGATTTTACTGCAACTATCATCAGGACAAGGCCCGGCAGAATGTTGTCTGGCTGTTGGGCATGCCCTCAAATATCTTTCCAAACAGTGCCATGATAGCGGTATTAACATCGATATCATTGAGCAAATGCCAACAGGCAATAAAGGCGAATTCAAGTCAGTTACCGTGCAACTAAGCGCTAAAAGTACCGGTAATGCCTTAACTTTTGCCAAGTCATGGCAAGGGAGCATACTGTGGATCTGCCCTAGCCCTTACCGTCCGAGGCACAAACGCAAAAACTGGTTCATCAGCGGACACGTCTTTAACCTAGAACAA
Organism: Photobacterium aquae; assembly: GCF_001029445.1. Taxonomy (GTDB): domain Bacteria; phylum Pseudomonadota; class Gammaproteobacteria; order Enterobacterales; family Vibrionaceae; genus Photobacterium; species Photobacterium aquae. The sequence continues at coordinate 203,014 of NZ_LDOT01000006.1, read as the reverse complement.
ACTGAATTAACTCATCACATAACATTTCAGTCCTGCAAATCATCAGGTGCTGGTGGCCAGCATGTCAATACGACCAACTCAGCCATTCGGGCGACACACACCGTTACGGGCATAACCGTACGAGTCGACAGCGAACGCAGCCAGCATGCCAATAAGCGGCTGGCCACGGCGTTGATCTTTAAAAAGCTAAACGAAGAAAAACAGCGACGAGATGAACATGATGATCAAACCCGATGGCAACAACATTGGGAGCTGGAACGAGGTAACCCGATAAAGACATTTAAAGGTAAAGAATTCAAATTCATTCACCAATCATAATCAAAAAAAACAGGCCAGCGAATGCTGGCCTGTTTTACTCTGTTACTTATCACCCTTTACGATGATAACGGGCAATAAACGTATCTAGCTTATTGGCAAACTGCTGGCGCTCTGCCTGCCCCATGGGTGCAGGGCCACCAGTTTGAATACCCGAACTGCGCAAGGTATCCATAAAGTCACGCATTTGCAGGCGCTGTTTAATCGTCTCTTTGCTGTACATCTTGCCGCAAGGATTCAATGCATGCACTCCAATACTGATAGCCTCATCTGCTAATAAAATATAAAGCGCAATCACCAAGTCCCCAGCCTCTACTCACAACTAACCAATTTCTTATTGATATATTTCAATGGATACCATGCGAAATTTTATTCATTATTATCAATGATATATCCAGATGCTGCCCATTTAAATTAGCGAATGCTAGAACCAACAATCTTCTCAAAACACGGACAATGAGAAATAAAACACCGAATAAAATTAAAGCTCAAAGCTTTTTATGATACATGTCACATATTAAATGTAACAAATTGTTATTAGGTAACTATAAGCATATTCTCCGTCGGTTTTTATAACCTTTGGTATAGCGATATGAGTAAAACACATAGCAAAAATCAACTCTATTATGCAGTGGCATGTTCCATGCTTGCATTGTCTGTCGTCAGTTGTGGTGGTGGTGAGTCATCAGCACCAACATCCGACAAAACTGAATCAGAGCACGTTCAAACACAGAGCATTTCTATTTCTCCGAGTTTTACAGCCGTATTCTCAGAAAGAGTCAACAAGGTTAGTGCGCCGTCATACCTGAAAAGCGCCCTTCCAAGCATGACGCTGAATGATAGCGAACAAAAAACCGTCAACACCAAAAGTGTTGATATCCGATACAAGGGACAGATGGTTGTTTCAGATACCCTGACATCCAAAGTTCAGGAATTTGACTGGCCACTGACGCTAAAAGCCGATGGTACCGTGATTTCACACCGTACTATCACGCTACGCCCAGGCACCTATGACTTTACGCTGCTGCTTGAACACAATAACCAGCAATACATCGGTAAAGCATTGGCTGTTGATGTCACCCATGATCAGGCCCTGAATGTAAAACTGAAAATCCAACCACATCTTGGCGATACCCTTGTTAACATCAAAGATATTGCGGGGCTTGCCAAACTCACGCTTAACATCCCGGCCGAAGAGCTAAAGGCGCTGGCTGATCCTAAAATCGGGATCACGCTAGGCAAAGATGGCGAAACTGTCGACGAGCTAGTTTTCAGCCTGAACAAAGACACAGGTCTGACAGACATCACTCTGGATTATGCCGAGGGCGATTATCACCTTGCACTGAACCTCTACGAGAACACCCAACTCGTGGGTACGTTGCTGAACAACAACACGACCATTAACTTGCGTGATGGTGAGTCCACCAAGGTCGATATCATCCCATTGCAGGCCGACCTCAACTTTAACTTCAATATCAATGACCAAGGCTACGCGGGAAACTATATTTTCAGCGTACCTAAATCACTGGTGGATCGCGTTAACGGAGTCGATAACCTCGCTGCTGTCGTTCGCTTCTCCACCAATGAAAACAGCCAAGAAACCATCCGCTACTTTGTCGAACAAAATGGTAAATACCTTAGCACGCAAGGGGATCCGATTTACTTCGAGACGAATAAACAAGAGAAATTCACTTCTTCCATCTCGTTTTTCCATAAAAACCAGAATGATGATTACCAAGATATCCCTCTTGCCTCATGCGCCTTCACGCTCACTGCTGGCTTGAACCAAGATGTCAGCTGTAAACTGAGTGTCGATGCCTCGCATCAAATTCATGGTCATATCCTTGGCAGCTTGATGCTGAACGTAATGAACAGCGACCAGACAATGGCAAACAATGCCAACGTCTATATCGATGACAAGCTGGTTGGTATTACAGGCAGTGATTACATCACCTCTTCGTTCAAGACCCATTTGCTACCGGGTCAACATACGGTAAAGGTTGAGAACAGTAAAAATAAAGCAGAGATAAATCTAACCATCAAGCCGCTAGATGTTATCAACAAGCTTGTATACTTAGAAAAGAAAAATAAAGGCTCGGGTATTTTTGAAAAAAGTGCTCAAGAATTGAAAATTGCAACAGGATCTGAAGCCAGAGATCTAGAACTAGGCGACTTAGATGGCGATGGGGATCTTGATCTTGTTGTGGGTATGGAAAAAGTTGGAGGAATACCCGATTTAGTTTTCTTTAACGATGGTAAAGGTAAATTCATCAATACAGGTCAAAATCTGGGCAATAAGCGTACTATGGATATTGCATTAGGTGATATTGACGGCGATGGGGATATTGACCTTGTAGAAGCTAATTATGAAGCAACCAATAGCATTTTTTATAATCGAGGTAACGGATTTTTTGATGAAGACAATTCTGTTTGGGGGGAGAAATCTTCTTCTGCTGTAATACTTGGAGATATAAACAACGACAACCACTTAGATATTATTGTTGGCTCTGGTAATAAAGATATGATCTACATTAACAATAGTAGTAAAGGGTTTGATTTTTCGGGTAAGATATTAAGTGAAAATGCATCAACGAGTGCTCTTTCTTTAGGTTATATTAATAATGACAATGAATTAGACTTAGTAAGTGTAGATGGTAATGGTCAATACTATAATAAAGGAGGCAAATTATATAACAATGTAAATGGTAATCTTCAATTAACTCAAGAGGATTTAGGTACTGGTTCTTCATTTGCTGTAAAAATTGCAGATGTCGATAATGATAATGACCTTGATATTTACATTGGTAACTGGAATGGATATGAGCATCAGGACGAACTTTATATAAATAATGGTTATGGTGTTTTCTCTAAATCAAGTCAATCTTTTCCATATTATCGCACTACGGATATTGCCTTTGCAGATGTAGACCATGATGGTGATCTTGATCTTATTACATCAATCTCTGATAAAAAGATTTCTAATAAATTATTTTTAAATAATGGTTATGGTGTATTTGAAGAAACAAATCAAGAACTAGGTTATAATGGCTCATCAGTTATCAGTGGTGACATCGACAATGATGGTGATATCGATTTGATCTTCGGTTATTCTGGTAAACCAATCGAAATTTACTTCAACAAAAACCAATAGTTCCTTTCACACAATAAAGGCTGCCCATTTGGGCAGCCTTTGTTCCATATCACCCTTTACGATGATAACGGGCAATAAACGTATCTAGCTTATTGGCAAACTGCTGGCGCTCTGCCTGCCCCATGGGTGCAGGGCCACCAGTTTGAATACCCGAACTGCGCAAGGTATCCATAAAGTCACGCATTTGCAGGCGCTGTTTGATCGTCTCTTTGCTGTACATCTCACCGCGAGGGTTCAATGCATGTGCGCCTTTGGTGATGACTTCATCAGCCAATGGAATATCAGCTGTGATCACGAGATCCCCGGCTTCTGCCTGCTGGACAATATAGTTGTCCGCCACATCAAATCCTGACTCAACCTGCGTCGAGCGAATATACGGTGACGGTGGTACACGAATATACTGGTTGGCCACCAGCGTCACCTGAACGCCTACACGATTAGCGACTCGGAACAAAATTTCCTTGATAACATTGGGACAAGCATCGGCATCAACCCAAATTTTCATGCTTCCTCTCTTATAGAAAACGTATCCTAGAAAAAAGCCGCCCTGACGGCGGCTTTTAAAATACAGTCTGGCTGAAGAATATTAGCCTTCTAAGCCTTTCTTCGCTAGGTACTCGTCGTAAGTACCGTGGAAGTCTTCAACACCGTCTTTGGTAATTTCAATAATACGGGTTGCGATTGACGATACGAACTGACGGTCGTGAGAAACGAACATCAATGTACCCTTGTAGTTTTCCAACGCCAAGTTCAATGATTCAATCGATTCCATATCCATGTGGTTAGTTGGCTCATCCATCAGCAGGATATTTGGACGTTGCATGATAAGCTTACCAAACAACATACGGCCTTGCTCACCACCAGAAATCACACGTACAGACTTCTTAATGTCGCTTTGTGAGAACAGCATACGGCCAAGAATACCGCGTACCGCTTGCTCGTCGTCGCCTTCGCGCTTCCACTGAGACATCCAATCAAGTAGATTCATGTCTGAATCGAAATCATCTGAGTGATCCTGAGCGTAGAAACCAATGTTCGAGTTCTCAGACCACTTAATCATACCTTCCATTGGGTCCATCGCACCGGCCAATGTATTCAGGAATGTCGACTTACCGATACCGTTAGCACCGATGATTGCAATACGCTCACCCACTTCAACCAACAGCTTCACACCGTTGATCAGAATGTTGTCGCCGTAGCCTTGCTTCAGACCTTCAACTTCCAGCGCGTTACGGAACAGTTCTTTATCCTGCTCGAAACGGATGAAAGGGTTCTGACGGCTAGACGCTTTCACTTCTTCCAGCTGGATCTTGTCGATCTGCTTCTGGCGAGATGTCGCCTGCTTCGCTTTCGATGCGTTAGCAGAGAAACGGCTAACGAAGGTATTCAACTCGGCAATCTGCGCTTTCTTCTTGGCGTTATCGGCCAATAGACGCTCGCGAGCCTGAGTTGCTGCAACCATGTATTCGTCGTAGTTGCCAGGGAACATACGCATCGCACCGTAATCCAAATCAGCCATATGAGTACATACGCTGTTCAGGAAGTGACGGTCGTGCGAGATGATGATCATGGTGCAGTTACGCTCAAGAAGAACGCGCTCAAGCCATGAAATAGTATGGATGTCCAAGTTGTTCGTCGGTTCGTCAAGCAGCATGATGTCTGGATCAGCAAACAGAACCTGTGCCAGAAGCACACGTACCTTCAGACCCGGTGCAACCGCACTCATTAGGCCAAAGTGCAGATCCTCAGGAATACCTAGACCAAGCAGCAATTCACCCGCACGAGCTTCCGCTGAGTAGCCGTCCATTTCTGCGAATTCTACTTCTAGATCAGCAACACGCATACCGTCTTCTTCAGACATATCTGGCATCGCGTAAATACGGTCACGTTCTTCTTTAACTTTCCACAGCTCTTTGTGACCCATGATAACGGTATCAACAACGGTGTACTCTTCAAACGCAAACTGATCCTGACCCAGTTTAGCCATACGCTCATTCGGATCTTTTGAAACAGTACCGGCTGACGGCTCAAGCTCGCCGCCCAAGATCTTCATGAACGTCGACTTACCACAACCATTCGCACCAATAAGGCCGTAACGGTTACCTTCACCAAATTTAACGGAGATATTCTCAAACAGTGGCTTGTCGCCAAACTGCATTGTGATATTAGCTGTTGAAATCAATGTACTGTTCCAATAATGATGTCTATCAAGCAATAAAAAAGCCGTCAGTGACGACGACCTTTTCGCGTTGTGCGGCCAGTATAACAGCTTATGTGAACTTCATCACCTTTAGTTTGCCCTACACCCGCTAAGCCGCTATACCCCATAAAAAAACCACTCTGCCTAACTGACCAATGTACTCACACCAAAACCACAAAAAACCATCAGCACGAAAGCACTGATACAGGCAGGCGTTTTGATTTTGACAATATGTCGTAATTTAATCCTACATGTCGATATTCTGGCCTACCTGAGTTATTGGGGGTATTAATTGCTTAGAATCAACGTTTGTTTTGCGTAAAATGTACGCATTAAACAAAAGGAATACTGAATGAAAAACAGATGGTTAGTCATGGCTTGTGCCCTTCCTTTTTTGGTGGCGTGTGACCATCAAAGTTCAACTACGAGTGCATCCAATACAATAGAAACTCAACCACAAACTGTCATTAGCACGCCAAGTAAAAAACGAACAGCTAATACGACAAAGTGTGACTGGAATGACCAAGATAGTTATGGGCAAACACTTCTTCATAAAATTTACAACGGTACAGCCTGGACCGAAAAAAGTTTTGATGAAAAACGTGCTTTATTGTCAGAAGGTTTTAAAAATGGCTGCATAGATCCTAATTTACAGGATGATATGGGATATACAGCTGCACATTACGCAATCAGATTAATGTACGACGTCATCCCTTATGATCCTAATTTGGATAATCGACCTTTTATACACCCGATAGAATTTCTAGACATTCTCATTTCCCAGCCAAGCTTTAATCCGAATATTCGTGATTATTACTATCGACGTTCACCATTAATGCAACTGTTTAGCTATAATGACATCTTCGATATTGACATATTAAATAAAACAAATAATTTAACAAGAACAAAAGAAATTGCTTCAACCCTATTAAAAAGAGATGACATTATCTTTAACTGGCAAGATGGTGAACATGTCACCATACTTCAATCAATAAATGAAGCAATTGACAGTGTACATATCAACCCTTGTAATTACAGCAATGAACCTCATCAACGTTTAAATACCATGAAAGAAATAAAGGAGATGATTGAAGCTAAAAACCGTAATCTCATCTACCCTTATAATAACAACGAAAATTGGGAACTACATGGTATTTTTCTAGAAATAGGTTTTAATTCAGATCTAAGTTATTTTGAACTTCTCAATAATTATTTATTAGAATCTTTTGTTCTTGGCGCAGATCCAAACTTTCTATCCGATGATCAATACACATTGCTCACTATTTTAGCAGATATTAACAATCGTTATCATGGTGCAGATGTAGAATCCAATAATGCCTTACGCACAAAATTGGCAATGACGATAATTCAACATGGTGCAGATGTAAATATTTCCACAGAAGGCCGGACACCACTCCATTTCGCTCTTGGCAGTAATAATGTTGGACTGGTTAAATTATTGCTAACACGTAAAGAGCTTAATTTAAATCTGCAAGATAGAGAAGGAAATACGGCAATAATGAATTTCTTCAAATATCATGATGACGATACATTTGAAGAGCAATCAAGACTACTATTCGAACGAAGAAATGATATTAATTGGTATCAAAAAAACTATAACGGCGAAAACTTACATGCTGTTTTAAATAAAGTCGTGACAAAATATAACAGAGAATCGATGAATATATGGTTAGAAGAAAGCCTACGATTGATCAATTATGATACTAATCATGCCAATACAGCAGCTCCAAATCCTTGATAATTTACCAATGGTAAGGTAAATAGGGAAATTTAATCTTACTTTTGTAATGGTTGTACAAAACGATAATCAGGGTTGATACTAACTAAACACCCTGATTATCCATTCATATAAGCAAAATAATTCAATAAGAACTTTTGCAAGATTGACGAATGTAACAGATATAAGCTTCTGATAGAAATAGTGATGTTTCAATTTCATAAAAACTCAAACTGCTAAAATAAAGCATTTACTTACTTGAATCTAGCTGGGTAAGGATCTGCTACTCTAGACCCATCTCCTGACTCAGGTTGTTTTAAATAACGCTGCCAATGCTGTGATTTTCCTGTTCCTACGTGCGCATCATGATCATCCAGTAAACATTTATCTAGTTTACTTTCAGCACGAGCCTTTCGTTCCAAAAAAGAGGCCAGCTGATCTTCATCAAATGAGTGTTCCAAATAAGGAAAACTTATCCTCAACTCACCTTGTGGACCGTTTTTAAACTGCCGGTTAACCTTGCTAAATAGCCGATCTAGTCTCCCAACACGTTGTTCATGATCGCCAGGATTCCCAGCTATACCGTAGTGATGAACCTGATTACACTGCAGATGCAAGTTGACACCTTCTTGAAAAACAGACGTTGCCACCAAAACATTAGGATAAAACGGCGAATTAAAGCTCAACTGTAGGCTATCTCGGTTTGAGGTCTCACCGCTTGCAAACGCTGCTGGTGATGTATGCCCTTTGAGGGCTCGCCAGTCGTTATCGTATTCATCAAGGCCCACACGAGCGATCTTTTTACACACATCTTCAAAGGTTTCTAGTGCGGCTTTGAAATACCACAACAACATAGACTCTGATAACTTTGGCGCTGTATGTTGAATAAAATCTATGTAACGTGTATGCGCGCTCTCACCGCTTTTGTATAAACGATTGTTTTTATCAAATTGATAGAACCAACAGAACAGTTCCACCATCACAGGACTTGCAAACAAAACACCCGCCTTGAAATAGTTAGCAAAGTTCTCTTTTGTTGCAGCGTTCCATTTACGGAACCGCGCTTTCTCAGTATCACTCAACTGTTCAAACAGGTGCTGCCAAATGGTTGGCAGATTTTCGCTAATTTGTGTCTCTTCATTAACAGCAACGTTATTCAACTGATGTCGCTGCGCTCTTTGAGACATCGCGGCCGTTGAATACGTCGCACGTTTACGATCACCACTTTGTTGCTCAAAATGATAACCGTATGCTTCTTTTTCATAATCCAATGAGGGTTCTAAAAAGAGCGAAAAAATACTTTCAGGCTTACGAAAACGCAAGCCGACATTGGTACATTCGGTGTTTCGCGTATCTTCCAACGCGTTAGGATCACGCTTCTTCACCACAAACAACTCTGTGATACGCGAACGCAGTTGATTGTCATCGGCACTTAGCTCACTCGTATCTTCATCATCTTCTGGCAAAGGCTCTTCAAACTCTTCGGCATGGTTAAAATAACGGTTTAACCAAACGCGACTCCAATGACTTTGCTGCCACGCTTTTAATTCGCTTTCATTAAGCTCAAGGGCTTGCGCTATTTGATGACCCAACACGTTATCGTATCGAGTATTCACTCGCTTTGTCAGTTCTCGTACTGAGGGGATACGGCGCACAAAAACCAAATGCTTGATATCATCAAGGCCGTCTGGCGTAAGCATTTCAGGTACAAATATATCAACTAGCGCTTTATATTTTGGATGTTCGGGAAATTCATTGAAACAGCCGTAATACTCTTGGCTCAATTGATGCAGAAGCTCGGTATCAGGCGCTTTGCTAAATGCGTCTTTTCCATGTTCATTTGTTTGCTGTTCAGCATCCTGTTTAATCGCTTGTCGATCATGCTCACCAAAGGACTCAAATCCTTCAAGATAACCGTAAAGAAACTGTCGGTTAGATGCTTTTGCTTGAAACTGTTTCACCAACTGGCGCTGATAGAGCCCAAAAAACAGTTCTGCATTTTGGTTTTCCGCAAACGAAACAGGATGTGCAATCTCTTTACGATAATGCTGCTTAGCATAATGCACCCCATTTTTTCCTTGTAAGAGGCGCAGGCGTCGTAAACCATATTTCGTCAGTAAATGAGCCGCATCGAAATCATTCTGTGTCACGCTATTTTTCAAGTCATCTTCCGCAGCAAAATAACGCAATATATTCGCGACATCATTTACGGATGAATGCGTCGGCGTGGCTGTCATCAGTAATACGCGTTTTGCTAATGGGCACTCGCCTTCCCCTTCTCCGAAAAAAGCTTTCGCTGCGGCCACTTTTTGAGAACCACCTTCACGTGCCCGTAAGTAGTGCGCCTCATCGATCACTAAAAGATCGAATCCTTCTTGGTGCAGGTAATTCATGACACGCGCTTTTAGTTCAAGTGCATGTTCACGCGCTAATCCAACCTTATCTGCTCCGTCAGATTCTTTCGTTAATCCACTCAACGCATGAATGGTGGTGAAGTACACATGGTGATCTCCCTTACCAACACGTTCAATCATTGCTTCTAATTTGGACTCAGGCTCTGCTACCTCCAATGGCTTGCGCGACTCACCATGCCAATGATCTTGCTCAAACGCACCAAATTCCCCTTTCCATTGAGAGCAAATATTTCTATTGGGTGCAATCACCAATATTTTTGCATCGGGTTTCAGCTGTTGCAGTAAACGGATCACCCCTATCGCTTGAAAGGTTTTGCCCATACCAACCTCATCCGCCAGCAGGGCAAGGTGATGCTGTTGCAGCAAACGACAAAGATAGGCAACACCTTCCGCTTGCTTCGCGGCCATTGAGGTGCTTAGGCCTGCTTGGTAGCGCCACTCTTTATTACCTTCGTCAAAGCTCATCTGCTGTGACACGGCTTCTGGCGTTATTGTCGCCCAATCAGATAGAAACATAATTACACTTACCTTTGATAAGGCTACGATATTGACCACTGCCAATACTGTTTTGCAGCTCTTTCGCGCGAATCACACTATCGTTGCTTTTGAAACGCAAATCACTTAAACGTGCTTTTAGGTCGGAATCATTGGCATTTTTCTTCACTTGATCGACCAGAAGATTAAACTCTTGCTTCATATACCAGTTAAATACATTGGCATTTTCTGTCAGTTCATGGCGTATTTTTAACCCCATCTCAACCAAACAGCCAGGAACAACAAAAGCGTATTGCTCAATCATGCGATCCGACTTCAGTGTTTGAATACGTTGCTCAAAGCTGTCCATTGCCTGAAACATCCTAAAATAACTTAACGTTGGTGATGACTGTGGTTCGGATAGCGAGCCCGCCTCTTGTTCGTCCAACCAATCATGATCGTTACCGAGTATTGCGCTACGCAACGATGCATTTGGGTTGCTCTCTAATGAACGCCCTTCAATGAGGCTATTAAAGATATCGTCCAGAGACTCAAACTCTTCAACGCGACGCATCATACTGTTGTGCTCAACAATAAAGCCTCTATAACGCAAGCCATTCGTTAAAACCAACTCATAAGCATGGTTCACCAACAACGCTTGTGGCTCTTGAGATAACTTATGTGTTGTTGCGTAGACAGTTTCGCTCGCCGTTTTTACTACATACAACGGCTCGTCAAGATCTGGAAGGTGTAACTCCACACTTTGCCATGCTAAGTCGTCGTCTATTTTGAGAAGTTCGATGTGATAAGTCAGCGTTTGCCAATCAAATACGACTCGAGTTTCCACCGGCATCAGCTCGGCCACTTCAAGTACATGCTGACTTAACTCTTTACTCTGCATGAAGTTATCTTCGGTGATACTGAGTAACTGTGTCAGTACAGTCTGTAAAGGCTGCTGGTTGGCCAGAATGATGCCCGCTTCAATATTCACCTGCCCAGCCCCTTTACTGTCTAAATCGAGATTTGAGCCCGGTGTTGTAAAGTTCCAAGAACCAATAGCAAGCTTATCGTTTGTCATCCAGACCTTGGCATGGCACAACTCACTTCTTTCGTCTTTTGCTATCGGACTACGATAAAAACGCATAGATTCATCAGAAAACAACGGTAATAAATCTTCTGACCACTGTGTTCGCATGCGCTGATTTTCAACCAAATCAGGCACAAGATGCAGTTTCAGTTGATGGGGTAATGCGACACTTTTTAGACGTTGAATGAAACCCGCCAAATCCGATGGAAAATAGGGAGACCAAACCACTAAGTCTCGTGCTGCCTCATCTGAATGCCCCAATAAATGACTTAACAGCGTCTTATGCTTTCCATCACTGCTATTTTTGATGAACGTATGAACAAAACACCAGTCTGAGGGAGTAATTTCAGAACGCAAGTTGCGTGGAAAGCTGATCTTTGTTTCAACTTGATTGACTTCAAACAAAGGCTTAAAAAAAGCTCGAATGGCTTCTACTTGGTACTGGCACTCAACACGCTGAAAGGTGAAGACTTCTTGATTCGTTGACCAACCACTGAGTGTCAGGTTAGCGCTACCAGCTCCCAGTATGGCCTGCCCATCTTCATCTTGAAGAAAGATGACTTTAGGATGAAAGAGTGTACTGTTATTCAATACTTTCTTGCGCCCACCATCCAGTAAAGCTGGGTTCACACCATACACTTCAATCGCGGTGCGTTTTAGATCACTCGCATCATACATACGCTGATCGGCGAACACTTTGACATCCATGTTGGCGATAATATTTGCGTTGCCTTTACGCCCTTCTTTAATACCGCCATTTAACTTTTGCTGCATTAGCTCAAAGTCAATGCGACTACGTGGTTTATCCATCTGCAATAGCGTCGACAAAACGTGCCGCTCAAAAAAATCCATATTGAGATTGAATGTCGTGAACCAAGCATGTTTGATATGGCCTAACGATTGCAGCTGTTTCGCGAGCTCTTCAGCCAGTTTAAATGATTTAGTCATTGGATTTTCCCTCTAGACCACGAATAAGCTGGCTAAACTGATCGAGATAATAACGATTGAACCATGTTTTGTATGGCCTTTGTGCTGCTGTTGGAAGCGTCCGTAATTTAATATGACAGCGATAATCACCTTGGCTATCACGCTCAACCCAAGGGCTTTGGCCTCGTTGATTCATGATCGCACGATGGTATTTCAGTAATGCGTCCACCAGTAACGTCATATTGGCTTGTGAATCCGTATTATCGAGTTGTGCCAATGCAAGTAGCGCTTCATAACGCTTTTTGGCGACGCCAGAAAACTTGGACTTAATGTCAATATTGTGTTGCAGATCACGTGCAAGGTGAATAATCGAATTGACGTTACGCTCTAACCCTAGATACCGCTGATACACTTCCTCTTCTGTCTGTACGCGTTGGCTCATTAATACGCTAAACAACAGCTCGCATTCAGCAAGCAATGGCTCAACGTGGCAGATATCAACCAACTTTTGTTTTTCAAACGCGTTATTTTCATTTTCAATCGCTTGTTCAAAGAACGGCTGCGCAGACCCTGTTTCATCCGTCCGAGTATTAATGATTTCATACAGTGAACCTGCCGCATTTTGGTCAAGCTCGGTAACGTTTAACCAAAACGCTTTACTTTGTTTACCTACAACGGCCGGTGTCGCAAACTGCTGTGCATAAGCTTGTTTGATAGACTTGGAAACGTCTTGCCACAATATTTCTGGCACCTTAGCATCTTGTTTGATCACTTCCTGTAAATGTTCAAACAATGCATTTGCCAAGCCATTAAGCTCTTCGTTTTGTTCAAAGAAGTTCGTGGCTTTTTCCCAAAGAACTGCGCTTTGAGACTGATGGTAACGGTACTCTTTATCAAAAAACAGCATTTCCGTGAAAGGCGTTTTATAACGGCCGCTCACCCCCAAAGTCAGTTGTCTTACTAACAATTGGCCTGACTGTTCTCTGGTAAATTTCAACGGTTTGGTTAGCGTACCTGAGCTAATGAGTAATCGTGCTTTTGAAGTGCCTAATATTCCTTGGGTTTGCACGCTAACTTGCTGCTGCTCTTCAGCCTCAAGCATAGAAAAAACAAACAGGTTCTCTAGATAGATCAAACATGCTTGTTTAAACGCTAATGTATCGGTATGACCATAGACCGCCTGTAAACAGCGACTGAGATCCGTTTGAGCTTCTACCACACGCTTAATCACGTAGTGATGTAAAAGGTTTAGCGTGTAATTTCGCACATCATTAGAAATAGAGCTCACACGATTATGAAAGATATCCTGACCTAAACGAGACCAAATCATCGTCATACCTAATGGGTCAATATTCAAGGATTGTGTGAGTGTATCGTCGAACTCAGTGAAAAATTGTTTTATAAACATTTAGCTAACTTTATATTGGATGATTCATAAACACAGAAATAGCATTTCCATTTAAGGCACTACGCTATGATAGAGAAGTGGATAGATTTACTCACTATCGAAAAATGATCTGGCATTTAAATTTTACTTAGCATAGTTTCTGTCAATACTGTCCCATATGCAATAAAATTATCACCATAATCACGATATAGCATTAACATGAAGATACCTAGTTCAGCATCTAAATATTATCTTTACTTTGTAACGTTAATAATCACATAATATTAAATGTTAGATTGGTTAACATTTGATTACTGCTTTAAATTCACAATTAATAATATCATTGTATTATATCGCATCCTTTTGTTCACGCCTCCAAATTAGAGGGTAATTACAAGCTAACCACTCGAAGAATAATATAATAAAGATAAAATCATAATCATCAAATTGATTAATACTTCTCACAATCAATGCTCTCGTCGAATAGTTTTCTTTATAGATTTATCACCTACTTGTAGTACATCTCATTGATACGTTAATTTACAACAACAAAAGAAGATAACTTTCAAAAATATACTATCAATTGATTTATATACACTTATAATTCATTTAAATGCCATCACATCATACCTGTGCAACCCTTAACAAAGAAGGTAATAATATCATTATTAATCAATAACTTAACACAGAATCGCTTTCGAAGAACCTTAGATCAGCAATTATAAATAGTAAGTTACAAAAAATATCAATATTTATAATTCATCTTAGCAATTAAAATTAATCAAATTATATTTATTTTAAAATAATTGAAACTCATCATCTATACAATTAACTTGATATACAATAATAAAAGAGTATAAATGCACTCAGTCTCATTACCATACTTATCACTCATGAATAAATTTAATAAAATTATTATTAGCCTTATAATACTGACTCTTTGTTCTGGATGTACAACAACACATAACCTCTATACAGGTGAAGAAGACCTAGACTATGGTGAAGAATTTAGCGTTTTTAATACTATCATGCTGCCAGTTGCTATTGCTGGTATCGTTTTAATCGCTTATGGTGCCGCACATAGCTCAAACAGTGGAAGTTCAAGCATCTCATGCAATGGTTCATACTGCAATTACGATGCTGCATGGGATTATTTACCAGGGAGTTCACAATATCGCTGTCGATCAACAGTAAATGGCCAGTTTGTATTAGACTCGTATTGCTATGGTCAATATAAGCAAGATAATTGGTATTAACTCCTCAGATTACCACTAATTTGAACATCCATTTAGTCATAGGTCTTGTAAGAATTTTACTCTAAGGTTTTTATCCAACCTTATTACTTATTCTTCATAAAAGATTTATTGCCAATTGTTCGTAACATTTATCCGTTAACTGAGCGGTTCAATAACACTACGCCATTATTGTGCAACATTACGCATAGCGCTAATACAGAGCTAAACAACCAAACAAGAAGCAACAAAAGTATAGCCGTTGGTACAACACGAAATTCAAGCACAAAAAAACGGGCCTTTCGGCCCGTTTCTCATTTATGTACTTATTCTGTATAACTGGAAGTCATTCCCAATCAAGAATCACTTTGCCTGACAGGCCAGAGCGCATCACATCGAAGCCCTGCTGGAAGTCATCAATCTTGTAGTGGTGTGTGATGATTGGGGTCAGATCCAAACCTGATTGGATCAGTGACGCCATCTTGTACCACGTTTCGAACATTTCACGACCGTAGATACCCTTGATGACCAAGCCTTTGAAGATCACCTGAGTCCAATCGATACCCATGTCTGATGGCGGAATACCCAGCAGCGCAATCTTACCGCCGTGATTCATGCAAGAAAGCATGCTGTTGAACGCTGACGGTACGCCGGACATCTCAAGGCCCACATCGAAGCCTTCCGTCATGCCAAGCTCAGCCATCACGTTTTCCAGCTTCTCTTCAGCAACGTTAACTGCACGGGTCACGCCCATTTTACGGGCAAGATCCAAACGGTACTCGTTTACATCGGTGATCACTACATGGCGAGCACCAACGTGTTTAGCAACAGCCGCAGCCATAATACCGATTGGGCCTGCACCAGTGATCAGTACATCTTCGCCAACAAGGTCGAAAGACAGTGCTGTGTGTACCGCATTACCAAACGGGTCGAAGATAGACGCCAAATCATCAGAAATACCTTCTGGGATCTTAAATGCGTTGTAAGCAGGAATCACCAAGTACTCAGCAAACGCACCTTCACGGTTTACGCCCACACCAATGGTGTTACGGCACAAGTGCGTACGACCGCCACGACAGTTACGACAGTGACCACAGGTAATATGACCTTCACCTGAAACGCGATCGCCAAGAGCGAAACCACGTACTTCCTGACCAATGCCAACGACTTCACCCACGTACTCATGGCCTACAACCATTGGTACTGGAATTGTCTTCTGCGACCACTCATCCCAGTTATAGATATGAACATCAGTACCACAGATCGCGGTCTTCTTAATGCGGATCAACAGGTCATTATGGCCAAGCTCTGGCTTGTCCACTTCTGTCATCCAAATGCCTTGTTCTGGTTTTAGCTTTGATAGTGCTTTAATTTTCATCATTTTTTCCACTACGTAACAATATCTGACAACAACATTGAATGCATCGCTACCACCGCCCTTTCACCCGTTTAATATCTAGAGCGGGCTTGTCTCTTTGCCCTTCTATTTGGGCCGAAAACTAGAAGAAGATGGTAGCGTTAGCCATATTCAGATACTTAGATAATGCCCATGTCCTTGCCAACTTCGATGAACGCATCGATCGCTTTGTCCAGCTGCTCACGGCTGTGGGCCGCTGACATCTGGGTACGAATACGCGCTTGGCCTTTTGGCACAACCGGGAACGAGAAGCCAACTACGTAGATGCCTTTCGCCAGTGAGCGCTCGGCAAATTCTGCGGCAACTTTCGCATCACCCAACATAATTGGAATGATCGCGTGATCAGCACCACCCATTGTGAAACCCGCGTCTTCCATACGTGTACGGAAGTGTGCAGCGTTATCCCACAATTGATCGCGTAGCGCACCGCTTTCCTCAAGCAGATCAAGAACGCGCAGTGATGCAGAAACAATCGCAGGAGCCACAGAGTTAGAGAACAAGTATGGACGTGAACGCTGACGCAGCCAGTCAATCACCTCTTTCTTAGCTGCAGTGTAACCGCCTGAAGCACCGCCCATTGCTTTGCCCAATGTACCGGTAATGATATCGATACGGTCAATCACGTTGTGATATTCATGCGTACCGCGACCATTCGCGCCCATGAAGCCCACAGCGTGAGAGTCATCAACCATAACCAACGCATCGTATTTGTCGGCCAAATCGCAAATCGCTGGCAGGTTGGCAACTACGCCATCCATTGAGAACACACCGTCTGTCACAATCAGTTTATGACGCGCACCAGCTTCGTTAGCCGCAATCAGTTGCTGCTCGAGCTCTTCCATGTTGTTGTTGGAATAGCGGAAACGCATCGCCTTACATAGGCGTACGCCATCGATAATAGAGGCATGGTTCAGCGCATCGGAAATGATCGCGTCTTCTGCACCTAGCAATGTTTCAAACAGGCCAGCGTTGGCATCGAAGCACGAGGTATACAGAATCGTGTCTTCCATACCAAGGAAATTAGATAGCTTGCGCTCAAGTTCTTTGTGTGAATCCTGAGTACCGCAAATGAAGCGCACAGATGCCATACCGAAACCGTGGGTATCCATCCCCTCTTTCGCAGCTTCAATAAGCGCGGGGTGGTTGGCAAGGCCTAAGTAGTTATTGGCACAGAAGTTCAGCACTTCTTCGCCAGTATTAATCGATACCGCAGCTTTCTGCGCTGAAGTAATGATACGTTCTGATTTGTATAGACCTTCAGCTTTTACTTCTTCTAATTGCTGATTGATCTGATCGTAGAATGCAGCAGACATGATGTTCCTCACAATATTATCTTTTCCACTGCTGGCCGAAACGACGAACAGTGTAAATAACCAGCAATGCTAATTATTTCGCAATATTTCTATTTATAGATTAGGTGATATAACTGTAAATTGTGACTTTTACAGGTAGTTTCACCATTCTATTCCATGCGCTTTCAGACTATTATCCCCTCTCCCGGAAAAGGACTCGTGAATTATGGACACAAATAGACTCATTGCCCTGATGCCGGAGCTGGCGGTTTTCAAAATAGTTGTCGACGAAGGTAGTTTTACCGCTGCAGCCAAAAAACTAGGAGTGACGCCTTCAGCCCTGAGCAAACAGCTATCACGGCTAGAACAAACGCTGTCAGCCAAGCTTTTGGAGCGTACTACGCGCAAGTTGGTGATCACTGAATCAGGCAAAGGAATTTACAACCAGTGTGCGGCTCTGCATGAAGCAACCAGGCAAATTGTCGAGTTCACCAGTTCTGAGCATGTAACGCCGTCTGGCTCACTAACCATTGCTGCCCCAAAGGCTTTTCTAAGCATTGTTCTACAACCAATGGTGCTGCCATTCTTGACCCAATACCCTGATATTCAACTCAAGCTAAAAGCAAGGGACGGTGATATCGATTTGATTTCCGAAGGAATTGATGTGGTATTCAGGCTCACCGAAAAGCCAACCGAAGGACTGGTACTGAAACACTTGGGCAAAGTCAGCCTGAGCTTGTGCGCCAGCCCCGATTACATAGCCCAACGCGGGATGCCAGAGCAGCCGACCGACCTGTATCAGCACGATTGCCTGTATCTTGGTGAAACAACCACCGATCATATCTGGGAATTCGTCAAAGACGATGAGATACACACTGTCCCCGTTCATGGCCGGTATGCCGTTAACCATTCGCAAATGCGGTTGCGTGGCGTTATGGACGGACTAGGAATCGGGATCTTCCCCGATTTTGTAATCAAAAAAGCACTGGCTAGCGGTGATGTTCTCCCTGTTCTCGATGACTGGACCATAAAAGGGAACTATCAAGGCGACATTGCCCTGCAATTTGCTCAAACCAAATTCATGCCCGCCAGGCTGAGAGTCTTTATAGACTACGTTGCCGCCCATCTGTCTAAATACACCGTCTCCTGAGCATAGGCTTCAGCACATCAATCGCCTAGCTTCCGAATGTGGAAGCTAGAGCTATACTTATACCCAAATAACAGCACAACCATAAAAGACAGCGCGTACATGATCCTTTTAGACAGGATAGTCGTTAGTTAATAACGCAACTTACCTATCACCAGTTGCCTCGTATTCGGCAATTTTGGTAGGGAGATAAACCTATGCTAAAAGCTATTATGTTATGTTTCAGTCTCTTTCTCACAGTAAACAGCAATATGTCAGTTGCCTACCCACTTGATTCTATTCATTGGAATCATCGCAGCATTCTGTTCTTTGCTCCAGAGAACGATCACCATGTAAAAACCTTTGTCAAAGAAACCCTGATGAACAACTGCTTACTGCAAGAGCGGGATATTCAAATTGTTGTTATCACTCAAGATGGCTACAACAAGCCTGCCAACTTGTTTAGTGCCGAAGACATTGCCATCCTCAGTGCCAAATACGATATTAATGGCGATAGCCACACTGCCATTTTAATCGGTAAAGATGGGCAGGAGAAACACCGTTGGGGCGAGCAGACCAACTGGCCTTACATTACCGAACTGGTTGACAGCATGCCTCTGCGCCAAAAAGAAATTGCCTATCAACCTAATAGTCGGTGTTCAATTTAAACAAGAATGGCTTTTAATCATTTTACACCGTAATGACATCGTTCAAACTCATAAATCTTTTCTTTATATTTCATTCCATTAGCGATCATGAATGAGGTGTTATCACGTTTGCCCATCGCTTTCTCGACTCATCGCACATCTACGCCCCCTACTACGCCATTAAAGTTTGAAGTGGGAGGATTTTCTAACAACGCAAACACAGTAAGGTAGGCATTCACCTCATATCCAACTAAGGGACGATTAAAACAATGATGAATGTGCCTTATCTTTATCATGGTCAGGATCCATTCTGGGTTGATGTCTGCGAGCATTCGCTTAATTTAACAATGGTCAGCGATACCGATAGCCCCATCGCTGCGCTTTTTATTCGCTGTGAACCCGATAATGAAGAAAAGCTCATTGAAATGGAACGCGGTAACAAGCTCGGACGATTACAATATTGGCATGGTCAACTTCCCTTGAACCAAGACCAGCCAATCACCCATTACTGCTTTAAAGTCATGCTGTCACAACGCCAATGGTGGTTGCATAGTCAAGGGATCAGCCCTCGCATTCCGGGCCGCGAGGCGCACTTCAAATACAACCGCCACGACCAACCACCCGCTTGGATAAAACAGCAGGTGTTCTATCAAATTTTCCCCGACCGCTTCAATAATGGCGACCCCAACATCAGCGTAACCAGCGACGAGTACTGCCTTCGAGGCGACACCCGCCCGACCATTGCCAAGCAGTGGGGAGACTATGTTTCACCACATGGCCAAAACGGCCCCAACGAATTCTTCGGCGGCGATCTACAAGGTATCCACGATAAATTGGATTATCTTCAAAATCTTGGAGTCACTGCGCTCTACCTTAACCCTATATTCACTGCACCAAGCAATCATAAATACGACACCACTGACTACCGCCAAATCGACCCGCACTTGGGTACCAATGCTCAGTTTGCAACAATGGTTGAGGATATCCACCAGCGTGGTATGAAAATAATGCTGGATGCCGTTTACAACCACACCTCGGTTAACCACCCTTGGTTCGATATGTATGGCAAGCAAACAGACGTTGCCGGCGCCTATGGCAACCCGCACTCTGTCTACCGCAATTACTACCAGTTTTCAGACAACAGCAACGACTACGTAGGCTGGAATGGCATTGCAACGCTACCCAAGCTCAATTTTTCAAATCCTGAAGTGCAAGACTATATTTATGCGGGCGATGAGGCGGTCATAAAATACTGGCTACGCCCTCCTTACAATATTGACGGATGGCGATTTGATGTTATCCATATGCTGGGCGAAGGTGCAGGCGCCACTAACAATGCCCATTATGTGAAGGCATTTCGTGACGCAGCGAAACAGACAAACCCCGACTGCTTTGTATTAGGCGAACACTTTTTCGAGGCAACCCAATGGCTACAAGGCGATCAGGAAGACGGAGCCATGAACTACTATGGTTTTGCACATCCGATCCGCGCCTTCTTCGCCAATAAAGATATCGCCTATCACAGTTGCCAAATTGATGCAGCCGATCTCGTTCAGTGGCTCAATGAAGCACGCAGCAAGATACCGTGGCTCAATCAGTTGGCTCAGCTAAACCAGCTCGACAGCCATGACACCATGCGTTTTCTGACCATGCTCGAAGGTGACAATGACACCATGCGGCTTGCCCTGCAAATGCTATTTACTTATGTCGGTACGCCATGTGTTTACTACGGCACCGAAGTCGGACTTGAAGGCGGACAAGATCCTGACAACCGCCGTTGCTTCCCTTGGGAGCGCATCGAAGGTAATAAATCGAAACATCCACTCTTCGATTATATCCAGCAACTCATCACCATTCGTCGGAACGAACCCGCTTTGCAGACGGGTAGCATGCAATGGCTATACGCCAACCACCAGCAACTTGCCTTTGCCCGACACCTTGGTGACGATCAGGTGATCTGCCTGCTCAACAACCATCCCCATGCCCGCGAAGTCACTATCCCCGTATGGCAACTCGGCATGAAAGACGCAGTCCTGATCGATTTACTCACTCACGACGAGTGGATTGCCAAAAACGGTGAATTCACCATTACCCTTGCAGGAAAAGAAGGACTTATTCTCAAGGTGATTAACGAGTAAATACTCATACCCAAGGCCACCATAACGTGGCCTTTTTCTGTTCCCTCCAAATAACTATCGTTTTATCAAAAAAATAAGTCACGGCGAGGACACGCATTTTGCATGTAGTACTCATGAAAGGCTTGAACTACCTCACATATCCCGCTGGAGACAGATCACATTTATAAGTAATTAATTTTACTAGGATATTAAGCGTTTGGGATCTAGACTTATCAGTAACGGGATAAACGATAAGAGATTATCGAAACACCGAAAAATGCGATAAGCCCTACACTCCATCAAAACTGCCTTAGAGTAGTCGATGTTAAAACACCTGCGTTTCCTTGCTATTACCGCCGCACTCACGGCGGTAATTTTTTCTATAGGCCATAGACAAGCCCAACATTGTGGCGAGACAAACACGAGATACTGTCTCACGTCAGCAGGTACATTTTTCCCTATTCACTCCCTCAACCTTAGACATAATCTCAATACTGAGAGCAAAAAAATCACATCCTTTCAGTCACTTATTAATTCCATATTTTTCTCCCTGTTATTAGCTAAAAAAGTTTCCATTATTGAAATATGCTTAATTTGAGCTTGAGATAATAATAACGAGGTTCCTAAGATGATTAGGCCAGCGCTAAGTTTAATTGCATCTGTAATGTTAATAGGTTGCGGAAGTGACTCTGATAACACACCAAGACCTGACATTAGTACAATGGATGAAATTAGTGTAAGAAAAATAGGAATTGATCTTATTAATATCACAGATCAATCAATCGATTTCTATATAAAAGAAAACAACGACAATATTGAATTATTTGATGACGGCAACAAAGTTGCTACAACATTATCAGATGATACAAGCTATCATGGCATCAGTTGGACATCGCCTTCTCCGATGGAGATCAATGTCGGTATTAGCGATACCAATAGCCAAACCACACAGGCTGAATCAGACGATATTATCCTCAATGATAAAGAAAAATTATGGGCTATCGCTTGGGATGACGGGGATGATATTACCTTATCAACCAACACTGAGCAGCCCTCCCCTATTGAGGATAAATATAGAATTCGCATTTTTACAATTAGCGATACATGGGTGCAAATCATCTCATCAGCCATATCAACAATGGAGGTTAAAGCAGGTAAATTTTCACCACATATGACGATTGAAAACTGTTCTGGAGAATTATATCTCTCTGCAAACTCAGTCGATATTTGTGATTTAGATATAGGGAAATCGTATTTACTAATTATTGATGGGGAAGATCTGTTGTTAGCAGCAGAAGAAAAATAATATAAATAACTATAACATAAACCAACTTGGGAATGATAATAAAAATAGCGCTTTATTTAACGCATGGAACGCCTACATATAATAACAGTAAGTCACATTCGGAGTACGTGCTTTGCACTTTGTGCACTAGGGGGAAGTTACTCTGCTAGTCATTCTATGACTAGGGGCATACATCAAAATTCTGTAGGCAGCGGTGGCATAAGCCCCAGCAAAATAATGCTGGGGCTTCTTTTATTTCATCTCATTTCGACAAAATGATTATGCGGTGGCCAATTGCTCTTGGTCTGATTTTTTCAATACTGCGTATGAAATCCCCGTCACCAATGTACCGGCAGCAATCGCAACCAGATACAGCATCACTGGCGTGATCGCATTTGGAATAAGTAGCACAAACAAACCGCCGTGTGGTGCCATCAGTTTCGCCCCAAACAACATTGACAATGCCCCTGTTAGTGCGCCACCAGCCATACAACATGGGATCACTCGCATTGGATCACGGGCTGCAAACGGAATTGCGCCTTCAGAGATAAAGCACAAACCCAACACAAACGATGCCTTACCCGCTTCACCTTCGCTTGCGTTAAACTTGCGTTTGGCAAGGAATGTAGCCAATCCCATACCCAGCGCCGGCACCATACCTGCCGCCATAACCGCAGCCATTGGTGCGTAGGTTTGAGAAGCAAGCAGGCCAACGCCAAACGTATAAGCGGCTTTGTTTACCGGACCACCCAGATCGAAACACATCATACAACCAAGAATAATACCCAGTAGTACAGCATTGGCCGATCCCATATTATTCAAGAATGTCGTTAGCGCCGTCATCGCCGAAGATACCGGACCACCCACGATATAAATCATGATAAGACCCGTAATCAAGCTCGCCGCCAATGGAATAATCAAAATCGGCTTTAGCGCTTCCATTGATTGTGGAAGCGACACATTATTGGCAATCCACTTGGCACTGTAACCCGCAAGGAAGCCAGCCACGATACCGCCTAAGAAACCAGCCCCAGTCGAACTCGCCAGCATGCCGCCAATCAAGCCTGGCGCCAACCCCGGGCGATCCGCAATTGAAAATGCAATAAAACCAGCCAGAACAGGGATCATCAGGGCAAAGGCCGAACCGCCGCCAATGGTCATCAATGCAGCAGCCAGCGTACCTTCTTCCTTAAAGGCCTCGATACCGAACACGAAAGACAATGCAATTGACAAACCGCCAGCAACAACCAATGGAAGCATATGGGAAACACCGGTCATCAAGTGTTTATACGCGCCCGTTTTCTCTTTCTTTGGCTCCCCTTCACTGGCACTGTTACCTGCTTGATGTTGGTAAACAGGTGCCGTTGCAAAAGCTTTCTCTATTTCGTCAGCCGTTTTCTTCAGTGCCAACCCTGTGCTGGTTTTGTAAAGTTTCTTACCATTGAAGCGGGACAGATCCACTTCGATGTCGGCTGCGATAATCACTAAATCAGCAGCGGCAATTTCTTCTGCACTCAACTGATTCTTGGCACCCACCGAACCACGGGTCTCCACTTTGATCTGGTGTCCCTGACGCTTGGCTTCTTCTTCCAGCGCTTCGGCTGCCATGAAAGTATGAGCAACCCCCGTTGGGCAAGCCGTAATAGCCACAATTTTCTTAATACCAGAAGAATTTTCAGTAGCAATGGCCACTGTTGGCTGCTTAAGCTCCGTCGCCTCGGCAACAGCGTGCTCAAGATACTGGTTAGGATCTGACAGCAGTGAGCCAATGTCAGATTGATAAACACGCTTACCAACAAACCGCGTGGTATCAACCGGGGTGTTTGCTGCGATAACAATGCAATCAGCGTTTTCAATCGCAGACGTCGACAGAGACTTAACCGGCACAACTGACGACTGGCACTCAATCTCAGCCGTCCAGCTCAAAGCCGCCGCTGCTTTTTCGATTAATCCCGCCGCGATAATGCTATTGGCAATGCCACTTGGGCACGCGGTGATAACTGCAATTTTCATTTCAATACCCTCAGCTCTTCACGCTATTTAGCTGGACACTTTCTTGTATCTTCAGCACCTGACGAATATCTTCGACGCCTACCCCAACTTGGCTAACCGCCAAAGCAGATAACGCTGTCGCAAAACTCAACGTCCCTTGCTTACTCCAGTTATTCAGTTGCCCCCAACACAGCCCTGCCACCAAGGTGTCACCGGCTCCCACTGTACTGACGACCTCCATTTTTGGCGGCTGTGAACGTAGCCAGCCCTCATCGTTAAGCCACATCACTCCATCAGCCCCTAACGACACTACGACGTTCGCAATCCCCTTGCCTACTAGCTGCTCGGCCACTGCCATCATATCCTCGTGGCTATCCAGCTTATGGCCAACCCAGTCAGCCAACTCTTCATCATTCGGCTTTACCAACCATGGTGCGGCTTCAAGTCCTGCGGCCAATGCAGCCTTGCTACTGTCAAAGAAAACTTTCTTACCTTGCTCTTGCAATGTCCCAACCCATTCGGCACACAGCTCTGGCGAGATACCCTGCGGCAGACTTCCGGCAATCACAAACACGTCATGAGATTCAGCCAAAGCAAATAACTGTTTTTCAAACGCGGCAATGTCAGCACTGCTCACAGCGACACCCGGGAAGTTAATATCACTGACACGCCCACAGCCTTCAACCAACTTCACATTGATTCGGCTAGCGCCTGGGACTCGGACAAATGCGTCATGCGCACCAAGCTGTTCAAATAGTTGGCAGAAAGGTTCTTGGTTATCGGCACCGAGTAAGCCCGTCACCGTGACATCAGCCCCTAACTCAGCCAATACCTTTGCCACATTCACCCCTTTACCCGCAGGATGCAAACTGCCCCTGTCAATCAAGTTCACCGTTCCAACGTTCAATGCCTCTAGGCTTCCGGTCAAATCCAGTGCAGGGTTAAGGGTCACAGTTACCACTTTCAGCGGTGATGTAATTACGTTTGTCATGCTTTATTTTCCTTCACCTAGACCGTCAGCAATTGCCTGGCCAATAGCAACCAATGCAGCATCGGCATCATCACCGACTGCCGTAAACTGAAGCTCATGGCCTTGCTTCACCCCTAGTGCGATCACTTTCATCAAGCTCTTGGCATTCACCGCTTTGCCGTCACCATTTAGGTTACAAACCTGAATATTGGCATCGAACTTCTTGGCCACACTCACCAACATCGCCCCGGGACGGGCATGCAACCCATGCGGATTCCGAATTTTGAAACTCTGGGTTGTACCATCAAGCACTTCTTCTGTTAGCAAAGAGACGACTTTCTCCGGCGATGCGCTAAACAGCTTTTCGGCTTCCTGCTTGTAAAGCAACTGAGCAAGATAGTTCAGGTTATTCAGATGTACGCCATTACAAGCCGCGACAAACAGCAAACCTTTTACCGGCTGTCCCGCCTCTTCAAACACCTCGGCAGGTGTCACAAATGACATTGTCGTGCGGGATACCCCTTTGGCACTTTTGGCCAACCATAAGCCCTGCCCCAAATACGTGGCGCCAGCAGCAATGGCATCTGCGACCGTATCATTACCCGCACTGTGGCGGTTTTTCACCAACCCTGCAGCTACGGCTGTAAGCTGGATCAAATCAGTGGCAGGAAACGACTGAAGTATGCAAGTCTCATCAAAGTCCACTTCAAGCTGGACATCGCCGCTCAAAATGGCGATGAGCTGCTCAGCGCTCTCACCCTGCTTGAGCTTTTCTTCCACGCCTTCAGCGGAAAGCACTTTGGTCAACTGTTTCAATATCCCCAAATGCTCATCAGACTTTGCGGCAATACCGATCGCAAGGTAGACAGTTTTATCGTTATCCCACTGCACGCCCTGCGGAAAGTGATGAATTCTCACCCCTGTTTGCTTCACGAGATCACGTGTATCTGTCGTACCGTGGGGAATCGCTATACCATGCCCCAAGAAAGTGGAATTCTGCTCTTCCCGCGCCAACATTCCGTTGACATATCCGGCTTCAACCAGCCCTTGCTGCTCTAAACCGGCTGCAATAGCCTTAATTGCCTCTTGCTTATTAACCGCTGACTGCTTGAGCTGAATATCGTTGCTTGATAATGACAGCATGTATTAACTCCAGTTGATATGCCTGGTGAAGGCGATGCCTTCTTCTACCCATATAAGTCTAGTGTTCGCTCCCTCCTACATAACTGAATCGATTCAGCAAAGAGGGAAAATAAAAATTTCAGCACAATACATATTGCCTTGCCATTCTGCTGAAACCTTTCAGCTGACATGCTGAATGGTTTCAGCTAATATTGCAATCGTGTCGAGTGAGTCATGTCGTAATCTATGATCCGCCGCACAAAATATTCGCCTGAGTCATATTTCAGGCATCCACTCTTTACAGGGCTTCCTCTACTTTGCGCCTTACGGCATTATCAGTAGAATGTGTCCGATACAGGCAACGACATTCATACCATGAAGCTAGACGAAATCGCCAAGTTGGCCGGTGTATCGCGAACAACGGCCAGCTATGTCATAAATGGCAAAGCCACAAAATATCGGATCAGTGAAAAGACCCAACAAAAAGTCATGGCGGTGGTTAACGAGCACAACTTCCGCCCTGATCACGCAGCAACGTCGCTGCGGGCTGGCAGCAGCCGCTCATTCGGGTTGATTATTCCGGATCTGGAAAACAGCAGTTATGCCAAACTGGCCAAGCTACTGGAAAGCAATGTACGCCAAGCAGGCTACCAGCTGATCATTTCCTGCTCTGATGACGATCCCACCGCTGAAATGAAAGTTGCCGAGACCCTCCTCAGCCGCCGAATTGATGCTCTGATTGTTGCCAGTGCCTTGCCGGCTGACAACGATTTTTATAAACGTATTCAAGCTAACGGCGTACCGGTTATTGCTATTGACCGAGCATTGGATGACGAAATATTTGCGTCTGTAATTAGCGAAGATCTCGAGGGTGCCTACGAACTAACAGCCAGCCTGCTTCAGCAAAATGTGGCATCAATTGGCCTAGTGGGTGCAGTCCCTGAACTAGGGGTATCAAAAGAGCGTGAACAAGGTTTCCTGTCGGCTATCCGGGCTCACTGCCATCATGGAAAACCCGATATCTCAGCACTGATTGCCAACGGCACCCACTTCAGCCAACGCCAAGGACGACTACAGGTTCAGCAGTGGATTGATAACGGGTGTATGCCAGATGCTATTTTGGCTACATCTTACACCCTATTTGAAGGGGTGCTTGATTGCTTGCTTGCCAATCCAGAGATCATGCAGAAAACCAAACTGGCGACATTTGGTGATAATAGGCTACTGGATTTTCTACCAATTAAAATACAGTCTTTACCACAGCAATTTGAACTCATTGCCGATAACGCCCTTGAACTAACATTGAATGCTATTGCAGGACGTTACCGAGCTGGCGTAGATGTCGTGCCGCGTAAAATCAAGCGTCGCAACTAGGCTTTACTCATCACCACTATTAAAAACGGGCAGCCCAAGGGCTGCCCGTTTATTACGTAATGAAGCCTCGTCGAGCCTAGCGTCGAAACATAATTGACAGCTTTTTGCCAATCCAATAACAGGCCATGGCCACCGCAGCAAAACAAACCAAAGCCATGGTGTATGCAAGCCATACTGGGACACCTAACCCCCACGCAAAACTAAAAGCCAATCCGGACAATGCTTCAATGGGCCAACGTACGACAGGAAACTGCGTACCCCCAGCAAGCAAAGCGATAAAGCCAATCAAGCCAACAAGCGCCAGCAACAATCCAAAGCGATTAAATTTTCCCATTATCTTCTTATCGTTGACATAAACAATGATGATATAGCGATATTAAATGACTATAGAGAAGTATTCATCTCTTGTTCAATTTTATATAGTCGGTAGTTGGTATGTATCATCAACGCGTGTGTAATAGCCAATACGACAAACCCAATGAAAAATATGACTTCAACGAAACTTCCAAGAGTCATCTCTGAGTATTTCCCAGCCAAATAAGATAGAAATGGCACATCCACCAACATTTCCGGGATGAAAAAAACCAAACCGGAAATTACAGCAAAAAGAGTATACATAATAGAGTCTTTCAAATTAACAAAGACTTTTCTTTTATAATCTATCACGTCAGCCATGATGTTTACCTCATTGAATTTTAAGTGAAATATATACGATATTCACCCTACATAAAAGCGCTTCGTATCCTAATCACTCTCCGTCAAAATGTCAGGATATGTAAATCTAATTAAGGGAATGCAAATCTGCTTTATAACACCGCTGTTCATTCTTACCCTATTCATCATCTACTCCACGACAACTGGCGAGCAACTCACTATGTTTAAATTTACAGCCATACTCACACTGCTCTGGCTACCAAACATACTGATGAACTGGGATAAGCTAGACGGCTTTTTTCCTTGGCGTCATCAATTAACCATGTACTCGGGCCTACTTGGCCTTGGCTATATGAGCCTTACCATCTTGCTTGCCATGCGTTTTCGTTGGGTGGAGAAGCTCACGAAAGGTCTAGACAAGGGTTACCAACTGCATAAAAAATTGGGCATAGGTGCGACTATTAGCCTATTTTGTCATTGGCTTATCGTGAAAAGTGGTCCGTGGCTGGTTGAAACGGGCATTCTCTCCAAACCGAATCGAGGGCCACGGCCTGAAATCGACGGTATCAATTGGCACCTTATTGCGGAACAAGTCGGCGATATCTCATTCAAGCTATTTCTGATCTTTGTCATCATCAGTCTTGTTCAAGCAATCAGCTATAAAAAATTCAAATTCACCCATAAGCTCGGTGCCATTTTGATGTTGGCCGGTATTTTTCATACCGTATTCCTTCTTGATTGGAATATCAGCGCTATACCGATGAACATCGCCATAGCCAGTATCTCAGCCGCTGGTATATGGTGTTCGTGGTTATCGCTGTCAGGCAAAATTGGCCGGAACAATAAAGCAAATGGCACTGTTAAAGACGTTAAAACATATTCCGTCGGCACGGATCCAAATACGGTGGTACGTTTTTCAATTAGCCTCGACTCGACTATCAACTATAAGGAAGGACAATTTGCCTACTTGGACTTCCATGACGGGGAATCACCTCATCCGTTTTCAATTTTAAACTTCAATACTGAAAAACAGTTAATTGAATTTGGTGTAAAAGATCTAGGTGACTACACGCACGAGCTAGTGAACAACCTTAAAGCGGGCCAAAAAGTGACTGTTGAAGGTGGCTATGGTGCATTTCAAATCCCTAATTGTGAAACACAAGTATGGGTGGGTGCTGGTATTGGTATCGTACCATTTATCTCACGCCTGTATTGGTTAGCCGATAAGGCTGAAACCACATCTGACAAATTAAAAGAAGTCCATCTGTTCTATTGCGTTAGCTCTGAACAAGAAGCATTTTTCCATAAGGAAATTCTAGCCATAATTCAGCATTTGGATTTTATCAAATTGCATCTCGTAAACACTAAAAATGGCGAGTGTCTGGACAGTGATCGGGTTATGAATACCGTTGAATGCAAAAACTTTGATATCTGTTTCTGTGGTCCACAGCAATTCGGCAACATGCTAAAAGCAGGATTGGGGACTTCAGGTATTTCTGAAAACCGCTTCCGTACAGAATTTTTCAAAATGCGATAGCAAAACAGCTATCCATGAAAATGTAACAAAACACATATTTTTTTGAAAAGTCGGGCTTTGTCGTCAGTACCCTGTCTTGTATTGCACTCAAAGTCCGCTTTACCCGCCTACTCCAATATTCCTTATTCCCCCCTCCTTCAAAAGCTATCATCTACCAAAAAATCCTCAAACTGTTTATCGCTTTGACGATGCTTTAAGTCTCTCAGCAAGAAACCAGGAAATATACGGGAAATTCAACCCCTCCTTAATTCAGTATTTTTAGTTAGCTTAGCTAAAGATAATCACCAATGAATTGCACACTATAAATGACAAATAATTGACGAATCTCATTCAACCAAAACCACGATAAAAACAACAAATCGCTTCGATAAGAAATATTCATATTTGACCGTGTTTTTTTGGGCTACATATCACAGACAATTATTTGCTCACAATTTTCAACTCAACTACCATAAAAAAAGAAAACAGGAACGCCATCAATCATTAACGAAAAAATAAATTATTTTTATTTAATTAAAATCTCAGTCACTATTTACATAACTATTTAAATCTCTATGAAAATTAAATTATTGCCTGCGGTGATAGCGTCTCTGCTATCTGTCAACGCGTACGCATCAAACAACGATGCGGAACAACAATATTTCAAAGCGACCTCTGAAGAAGTCCATCAGAATATCGTCAACAAGATTGAAGATTTACGCCGTTATGCATCGGATGACAATAACGTCATCGTTGAAAACGGTACACGCAAAATCGAAGTCAATGGCGTGAAATACGCCCTGACTGACGATAACTACATTTCATTCGATATTCCAAAACCCTTTAACAATGAAACCGCCTTCCGCAACGTATTCGATTTTATCGATACCGATTGGGAACTGACTTGGTACCACGGCGGCATGGTTGCCGTGAACAAGGTGTTTGGTAACTACGATTACGGCAATGGTTGTTTGATGGAGTACTACCCGAAAGGTACCGTCGATGCCAACGGCCCGACCCATGTATTGCTAGAAACCGCATCATGTAGCGTGAATGACTTTGAAACCACGCAGCAATACTTCAGCAATGGCACGTTCATCACCGCTGAGCAACTGGGTATCGATTCACTGGCAATCACGGCCATTGAACGTTACCAAGACAAACTGTTCATCACCCAAGATACGAATCCTGCGTTCATCACCATTTTCGATATGACGACACAAAGCGTGATCGGCCGAATCGAAGGCATTGATAGTGATCGTGGCTTCCAGCCGTACAACCGTATTAACGAGTTGGCTATCCACAATAACCTGCTATACGTGTCTTCGCTGTCTTCTAACCGTGTTGATATCTTTGACCTAGACAATAACAACAGCTTGGTTGTGTCTCTGGGTTCTGGCACCGGTTCATGGGGCGGCGCAAACGGCCTGGTTCACGCTCAATCGTCTGCAGCGACCGATGACTTCGTGTTTGTGACCGATGCACAATCGCGTATTTCTGTGTACCGTCAGCAAAATCTGACGCCAGAAAACCCTGACTTTGCGAAACGTGCAGGTTTCCTTGCCTATGAAGGGAAATACACCCACCGTAAAGTACAAATGCACACCATTGGCGATCACCTGATCGTGGCCACGGCGGATCGCGGCTACTTCGTTTACGACATGACGAAGGTCGACCAAGCCCTCGCTGATGGCGCGGATTTAGCCGCAGAGAAAGTGGTGTCACTGAACCTGCAAAAAGTGGATCTGGACAACAATACGCTAGTTGTCAGCTTTAAAGATCGCATTGAATGGCATGATGCCGCTGCGTTTGCTGCCAATGGTTTTGTATTCGGTGAACCACTACGCACCGTGCGTGCTATCAATGGCCAACCTGTTTCTGCACTGAAAGATCTGCACTTTGCCAACAATGAGCTGATCACGGCAAACAGAGAGCGCATTGCGATTAACTACCTACTGAATAACGAAATCACGTTTGTGGCAGATACCTCTGTTGCACAACAGACCATTGCGTTTGACCAGCTAATGCCAACGTCTGTGACGCAGATTCTGGGCAACGATGAACCACATCACGTATTAATGGACCGCGAGTTGCGCTCCGTTAACATCAACTCATTAGTTCAAACGAAACTGTTGAACAATGAAACGGTACAGATCACCAACTACGCGGCAAAAGAACTGCGCGATATCACGCCAGAGCTAAAACTAAACGGCATTAACAAGTGGTTCAAACTGGGCACACTGGATCGCATTCCAGCGTACGCACAGATCACCCTGCCACTGTCTGCATTCAGCTCGGATTTCCAGTTCAACAGTGCCAATAACGACGGTGTGTTCGATCTGTCTGATCTTTTCGCCGCAGACTTGGAAGTGAAAGACCTGTTTGAACATCGCTTCAGCTCGGAAAGTGATGCCTTTGCACAAACGCTGTCTCGCCTGAAACCAACGTGGGAAATCCGCTTTGCGGGCACGGCTGACCACAAATGGCGTGACATGAATGGCCTGTATGCGCGTGAATGGTTGATCATCATGACCAACTTCGCCTACATGGTATCGTCTGATGAATTTAAGCACGTGTGGTTTAACTTTGAAGATATCATTGGCTACAACATGCACTCATACGCGGGCCAAGTGCACGAGCCTGGCGGTTACTTCACGGCGGAAGATTACAACCACTACTACCACAGTATGCTGAAGCGTCCTTTCGTTAATGTGGGCATTACAGCAATGGGTGGCGGTCTGGGTTCTGGCGGCATTACCGGTGTAGACACATGGTTGTTCTACAGCCACTACTACGGCCAGTGGGGCATTATCGCACACGAATTCGGCCACGGTTTTGATGGTAAGTCATACGGTCACGGCACTAGTTTCGCCAATGGCGGCAACGGTTGGCAACCTCTGATGACCATGATGGCAAACTACCACATCCGTAAAGGCGATCTGCCGTATATGGATGACAACCTCAATGGCTTCTACAAAGAAGAAAACGACGCCTACCAGTACGCAGACATCAGCCTAGGTAAGCGTAAGCACCGTAGCGACAGTCATATGTACCTGCTGGACGAGTACTTCATGACCTTCTCTGACCTGCCTCAGGGTTGGTTCCAGCATGAAGATCGTTTTGCGCCGGAGAGCCTGAACAATCAGGAACGTATGATGTTGGCGAAAATGCCGATTCACGGTGATGATCCGTACCTGTGTCGCTTCGACTACACCACGGAAACAGGCACCACCCAACTTCACGGCTACGTAGAGCAGTTGGATGATCAGCAATACCGTTGTACCGGTGGTGATGAGATCAGCTACCGCCAGCCAAACGGTGAGAAAGTGGCGTTTGCCTCACCAGTGGGCGAGTTTGAATGGCTATCTCTGTACTCTCCAGAGCAAAAAGGTGAGCGTGTGACGACATTAAATAGTCAGGAACTATGCGCAATCAACAAAACCGGCTTCTACGGTGTGGGTTTTGTCAACAGCGGTAACCAGTGTACTCAGCAGCCTGAAGTATACTGGTCAAACGGCAAGCAGTGGACCTTCTCAAGCGGTTGGGTTGACTACAAGTTCCGTTAATCTGATGGCCTGATACGTACAGTATCACCCATCCTCGTATCTATTTATTACCTATGCCACTCAAGCAATTGAGTGGCATTTTTGATCTTTAATACCCATTCTCTGCTTCACTATTAAATCAACCGCTTCAGAACCGGCCGCTAAAGATATATCCTTTAAACGCC
This sequence comes from Photobacterium aquae, assembly GCF_001029445.1. Taxonomy (GTDB): domain Bacteria; phylum Pseudomonadota; class Gammaproteobacteria; order Enterobacterales; family Vibrionaceae; genus Photobacterium; species Photobacterium aquae. The sequence continues at coordinate 168,847 of NZ_LDOT01000006.1, read as the reverse complement.
TTTTACCAATGCGCCGGTCAATAGCTTTAAGTATATACGTCAACCCCCAATGATCATTGTTAAAATCCTTGGATAAAAGCTCATCTTTAGGCGTATCAATATACTCACGAATCAACGATGAAATCTCCGATATATCTGTCACATAAGGATAGTACTTAAGATCTGACCTTTGAGATTCTGTATTATGGATAAAATCTTTTAGGTAATCCCATACCACCTGCTTATTGACAGTAATCCAGTAACGCGGGATATCCGTTGTCCCCCGTGATGATTTCATTCTATATATACTGCAATGAATTTGCATATTAATATCGCTTGTGCGTATTCCATAGAGCTCCTTCTGGAGCTTACTCCATCGTTTTGACATACATCCTACAAAACATAGTGCATAACATTAAAGTGATAGCAATACTAACACTTATTAACTTATAAAACATTAAAGTAGATTACCCTTCCAAAGACACTAAAATTCAATAATTATATTCATAATCTATCAAGGGCAGAACTTATCCTTACGATAGTTTTTTTGTTATAACTTTAAATAATCACTAACAGAGTGCTGCATGATTTTCACCAACTCATCATCCATATACTTATACTCATCGGGAATATCCAACACTTGAATATCTTTATATTCCAATAATTTGCCAAATTGCGCTTTCAGCCTATTTTTGTGCTTTTCTTCCATCACAAAAATTACATCAGCCCATATGATATCTTTATGATTTACGGTCCGTTTCGCTTTAGGGCTAGTTCCCGCAGATCTTACATTCAAGTCCGTATGGTTTCTCCATACACTTTCTCCTGTTGGGCTTCTCCACTGGTTTCGACTACATATAAAGATAATGTTTCTCACCAACTTTTCCTTCGTTACATTTCCGCGATAATTAAAGGAGGTGTAAATGACACCTCCTTTCCATCTAGCCACGATTGCTCCCAATCGCTAATTACTTAATCGAGTCTTTATAGGCGAGATTTTCAGCCCGGTATTTCTCAACCTTGGCTTTTACCTCTTGCGGACTTAGAACCGCTCCTTTTTGGTGGAAGACCCAGTCTACCTGCTGCTCATAAGTACGCGTTTCTGTTGACGTCACCGAATTAGCATTGATAAACCATTGATTGAAATGGATAGACATCAAGGTTTCAGGATAAACATGACCACCGTGGTTAGCAAACGGCTTACCGTCAATAAAGTACTTCACTTCACCGTCTGCTACCTGAAATACCAAATCATGCCATCCTGCATAACTGGATTGATCATACGTATGTAAGTTATCTGCCAACCAAGGATCGACCTGAACAGTCTCCCACGTTGTGGCATACATTACATGGCGCGGTACACCCCATCCGCCGTTAGACAGGTATTCAAAATCAATTTCACTATAATTTGGATCGTTATCAACAACCAAAGGCGTAATCGTGAAGAAGGTTTGTACAACCTGATCACCATCAGGTGCTGTTCCTAACGGTATATCTGAAAACTTGACCCGTGCGGCATAAGTCCCTTCAAGGAAACGACGCTCCGTGGTGAAAATCTCTGTCTGTACAGTATTTTCCGGCTTGCCTGCCGTCGATGAATGCATCGTCATCAGGCGGTTACTCGTATCTAGCGGGTCGACAACAAAATTGATATTGTCTTTATTCCAACTCGCCCCAGGCACACCGGGACCACCTCCCCAAGAACGCAATGTCCAAACTGAATCTGCTAGAGCGGGATCAAGATTAGATTGATAGCTAAAATCATCGAATAGCACCTGTTCCTGAATCGGTGGTGCCACAGGCCCTACTTCTAGCCAGACATCTGCCTTGCCGGGAATATCGCCTCGTGTCCAGTACTTAGCCTCATAGATCACCTGCTTATAAACTACCTGCATACCTGCGGTATAGGTCGCTGCCGCCACCCACTCATCAGGTATCCCACCCTCGTCAGAAATTAATTGCCACGGACCATACGGATTACCCGGTTTTTCACCGCGAGTCCACCACTTAGCTTTATATTTCCTTCCTTCATAGATAACAATTTCACCACCCACATACACTTTGTCCGCATTCCAGCTGCTATCTGGTATAGGTTTATCCGGATCCACCGGCGGCGTATTACCATCACAAACGATGATCGGATTACCTTTGATTGTGTCATCCATCGCTTTCAACAAAGAAAATTCACCCGCCGAATCTTGAGTAAGCTCCCAGTTCATAATCCCGCCAGCGGTATCCAACGCCAATTGCGTTTTCTTGGCTATTGTTGGAATGCCATTATAATAATTTGTGCTAATTACATTACCATTGGCATCTTTGGTTAGCTCATCTTCACATGCCTGAGCTGGATCGATAGCGACAATATCTTTATATTTTTTCCAGCCCGGACGAGAATAAAAAGGCGTACCAAGCACTGTTTTCTCTTTACTCAACCCTCGACCCTGCCAGTATTTAATCGAGTCTAGAGCGTATTGATAACTAGAATGATCACCGTTATTTTTGTCGTAAGCCATCAAGTTGAGGAAGTCGATATCATCAAAAACTTCAGGTTTAATCCCCTCTCCGGTATGCCCTAATGCGACGACTGCTGCGGTCAAAAACTTCCCTTCAGCCCGTAATGCCTTACTCAATTCATCCATTAATAATGCGTAGTTATCTGCCGATGCTCCAGGATCGGGATACTCCCAGTCCATATCAACCCCATCAAGGCTGTACTGGTTAACAAAAGCCATTACATTGCTGACAAACGCTGTCCGTGTCACTGGATTACCAGCTAAGGTTTCAAATGCGCTATCATTACCGCCATTCCAACCACCGATCGCGATCCCGACTTTCACATTATACGACTGGGCTTTTTGCACCAGATTTCTTAGCGTATGAGCACCTTCAAGCGGTTTAAGCGTACCATCTGCATTCGGCAATAAGAATGAATAGTTTATATGGGTAAGTTTATCGTATTGGACAGCATCCGTGCTCCCTTGCCATGACGGGAAATAACCGACCACTTTAAAATCACTAATAGGTGCCGTTGCTGCGAAAACACTAGCCGAAAATGTCATTGCCCCAACGAATGCCATCCCACAAAAAAGACGATTTAATTTCAACATATTTTCCCCTTTCAAAAGTGTGATAATAATTGAATCTGTCGATAATAAAATTCCACTGGCAATGATGCTATCATGGTTGTTTTTCGAACAGTCGTCATATTGATCACAATACTGAACATTAATGAAATTTAATTATGCAAGTGACGTACAGGTTAATAACAACAGCAAAAACAGTGCATAAAAACGTGCTATTCGTTCCAATATTCTCGAATAAAAAATAAGAAATTCATATTCTAATGAAATTACTTAACGTGGATTTCCAGAATGCAGACTCCACTAATAATCATACTGGTTATACGAATTGACAATATCATTTATATTTTATTTACAGCGATTATTAGAATAGTCCATCATCGATAATCTCGCATTTATCAATACCAAAAAAAAGCCCAACTAGATATTTTGTCGGGCTTTTTCTATTTAAGATAAATATTATTTCGAGGCTGTTTTATTACCCAAAACTTGGTGCATAACACCGGTTAGTTCAGCGTCAGGGTCGCCCGAGAGTTCCCATGTAAATACACCAGCTAGTCCTTGCGCTTTAGCCCATTCAGCCTTGGCTTTTACCGAACGACTATCTTCGTAAGTGATAAAGACCTTCTTCTTGGCGTGCCATAGATATGGTGCGTGGGACGCCTCATCATAACCGTATTGATACCCCTGCTTGGCGGTATAATTATTCTTGATATCCCAATACATGAAATATCCCGGCTCTTTATCATCCGTACCAAAACTTGCGCCCTTTTCTGATATCAGCGTGCTGGTTGGCAATCCGCCGGCAAACTCAGTGCCTTCCCAACCCCGCCCATAGTAGGCCGCACCAAGCACCAGTTTGTCTTTTGGGATCCCATGATCAATCATCTGATTAATAAAGACGTCGGCTCCCATACCCCATACGCTACGATCAGTGGCATGCAAATTGGTTAGGTGACCAGTTTGCTTTCCCCACCCACCAAGGAAGTCATAGGTCATGGCAAACATATTGTTCATCAGCGGTGCAACGGCTGGCCAGTCTATCTGCGCGGCTTTAGGTCCAACTCCCACTGCCGATGACAACTCGTACTCACGGCCAGTTTTCTTGGCCAACACGTCCAATTCACCCCGTAATGCTTTCACCAATTTAGTGAACGCTTCACGCTCAAGCGCTTTTTCTTCATCACTCAGCTTCGTTTCAGGGCTCCAAGGTGATGTCGTCAAGCCACCGCCTCCGGGATATTCCCAATCAAGATCAATACCATCAAAGAAATCATACTTGGCGATCAGCTCAACAGCACTACTGGCAAAATGTTTGATGGCTGCATCATCTTTGGCCATAGCATGAAATGGCTCTGACATTGTCCAACCGCCGAATGAAGGTAAAATGGTCAAAGTAGGATGATGCTTTTTCAGCTCGGCCAACTGAGCAAAGTGCCCTTTGTATGGCACATCCACCGACACCTTGCCAAAGTCGACATCAAAGGCAGCTTCTTGATCCACAACAATAGCAGTAAACGGTGCTTTTCCCTTACAGGCGGCGGCAACTTGCGCCTGTACTTTTTCAGAAGCCCCCGTATGCGGGCCGCACATACTCAGAAACGCATAAATCACATGAGTGAGTTTATCGGCTGGAATATCTTTTACTGTGTAGGGGTTACTGGCATTATCATATTGCCAATCGGCAAAATACCCGCCAATAACATGGTTATCAGCCAACGCCGGCGTACTCAGTATGGTGCTGATTACCGCCCCCATGATTAGCTTCTTCATTCTATCTCCTCGGACAACGCTGTAAGGGAACAGAGCAATTAATAACCGAACCGAGCAAATAAAAACATTGCTCACTTTGCGTTAGCCGATATAAGAATAGATTAGATAATAACTTTGCGATTGAACGCGTATTTTTATAAGCAATACAACAGGCTTGACAGCGATTCTGGTGACCCCAAATGCCTGTTATAACGATATTCTTTTATCTTGCCATTTACGCCGACTAAAAAAATCCACCTTCTTATATCAGCCTAACAAGCACAAACATAATCATTTAAAATCATAAGCTTAAATATCATCACAGGACTTAAAAAAACATAATCAACCAACTGAACAATAAATAGCCTTATGACGCATTTAATATGCTTTGTGATTCAAAATTTCCAGTGTAGTATGCGCGTCCCCAATGATTACAGGCACCAACACTTGGCTACTATTTCTTCTAACGCGTTGTATACCGATTTGTCTGGCTACTATGACCTAATGTGCATAGACATCAACTACAAAGCACAAAGCGATTACGTACGACGACTTCATCAGTTATTCGGAAATAATGGTACTCGCCACCTTGATCTTGCTTGTGGCACAGGCCCGCACATCCGTCATTTCATCGACAGTGGTTTTCAAAGCAATGGGCTTGACCTCAACCAACCGATGTTAGAGCTCGCGAAGATTCGCTGCCCGGAAGCAAGTTTTGACCTGCAGAACATGTGCGATTTCAAAGTTGACCAACCTCTTGATCTCATTACCTGTTTTCTGTATTCCATCCACTACTGCGGCAATATCGAAAACTTAAAACGTTGCATCGCAAGTGTACATGCAGCGTTGAAAGAAGGCGGTGTCTTCTGCTTCAATACAGTGGAAAAAACAAAAATCAACAATAATTCTTTCATGCGCCATGCCAGCGATTTAGACAATAGCCAATTTGTTTTCAAATCCGGATGGTATTACAGCGGTGAAGGTGACAGGCAGACCCTCAAACTGAGTATTGAAAAAAACACGGCAGAACAAACTCAGTACTGGGAAGATGAGCACCCTATGGTTGCAGTTAGTTTTGACGAACTTAAAGCGCTGCTGGAACCGTATTTTGATGTGCATGTCTTTGAGCACGATTACGATAAAATTCTGCCGCTACCAGAAACCTCTGGCAATGCCATTTTTACCTGCGTGAAACGCTAAACGAAGCTTACGCTTTAACTGTCCTTAATATGTAAACACTGTTCAGGATAAGATAGCGTCGATCAAAAAGCCCCTGATAACAATCAGGGGCTTTTCTCTTTCAGAATATACAGCCACAGATCCCATCAAAATAGTGATGAGATAAACAATACCAATCCAGGCAACACAACAAAGATCATGCTGAGATAAGCCACCACGGCCCACTTGCTTTTTGCCGCATAGCCTCCCAAGGTATCTGCACATTTCAACGGTAGTTCGCGCAACACGGGTATCCCAAAAATAAAGAGGATACTAATGCAATTGAACAATAGGTGCACCAAGGCAATTTGCAAGGCAAATGCAGCATTACCACCGACCACCGCCGTGGCCGCCAACAGTGCGGTAATACAGGTGCCAATATTCGCCCCCAGAGTAAATGGATAGACCTGACGAACACTCAATACATTACTGCCCACCAGCGGGACAACCAAGCTCGTTGTTGTAGATGATGACTGTACTAAAATAGTAACGAGCATACCTGATGTAATGCCGTGGAGTGGCCCTCTACCTATGGCGTTATTCAGCACGGTGCGAGCCTTACCTACCATCAGCGTCTTCATCAACTTACCCATTACGGTAATAGAGGCGATAACCGTGACGATACCGAATATCACTAATGCTACCCCACCCCAACTGGTCGGGAAGACTTCAAACAAAGACTTAACGCTATTTACGGCAGGCTGTGTCAGCGGTTTTATGAAATTAAAGCTTTTCATGCTGAGATCATTGGTTTGCAGCAGCGGCGATACCAACCAACCAGACAACTTAGCTAATAACCCAGTCATCATTTCTAATGGCAAGAAAATGAATACTGCCAGCAAATTGAAGAAATCATGAACCGTTGCACAACTAAACGCCCGGCGAAATTCCTCCTTACAGCGAGCATGGCCAAGGCTGACAAGCGTATTAGTGACCGTGGTGCCGATATTCGCCCCCATCACCATAGGTATGGCCGTGCCAACCGGCAAACCACCGGCAACCAAGCCAACAATAATAGCCGTCACCGTACTGGATGACTGGATCAACGCTGTACCGACAATACCGATCATCAAACCAGCTACCGGATTTGAAGCAAAAGCAAACAGTTCCTTGGCCTGCTCACCAACAGCCCACTTAAAACCACTTCCGATCATCGACACTGACACAAGCAACAAATACAGCATGACCAACAGGCCTAACCACTGTAGCACACGTGGTGAACTCACACCGTGTTGTGGGCTATTGAAGGTTCCTGACTGTACGCTCATAGCTGGCTCCCTAATTTATGTCTTCAGCTAGGGGCATCCTATGAATGTTTTATTACAGTAATATTACTGAAACAGCCAAATTTGTTCATTATTTGACCGTACATGTGATTTTTTTATTGATGTGATAAATTAGTTTGCTTGCTCTAGCAAAAAAGTCATACTTTCCCTACAGCTTTGTTGCCATCTTGGCACATTACATTATCACTATGTATCAGAAAGTACTCTTTTAATGAGAGCAAAAAAAAATACCAGCACTACATGCTGGTATTTTCGAATATAAAGCTCGTTATTTTAGCCAGTGAGAAACTGCAACTTTACCTAACCGGTATAAGCGTTTGGCATGATCGGCTACTGCCTTGTCACTGCGATCAAGGCGGCGACGGTTTAGTTGAGTGTTGACCCCGTCTTCAAATGCCATCAGCAAAATATCACCGACCGCAGACATATTGTAGGCTTCTTTACCTTCGGGCATCGCGATCACAATCCCTTCGTCAGGATGCAACTGCTCTATATTGTAATCAAGTGCCGCTTTAATCGTTGCTGCCTTAGCATTCGAAGGGTTTTCAATATTGTAAGGCGGGGACCATTCACCCACCGGCGAAAGCCTGTCAACTTGATTTAGCAACATGATCAGCACTGGCTTTTTACGGTGACTATTCTCTGGCAATTGGTAATACGCATCAAACTTTGCACGCAAGGCAGTATCAAGCTGACGTGCCGGTTGGTTAGCTTTAACCAGCCAGAAAACCAAATCACTGTTGGCCATCTGCTCTAGCAATAACTGAAGGGTCGCGGGATTACTGTCCAAGCCGGGTAGATCTACCAAATGAATCAAATCCAACCCTTCCACTTCGCACTTATGAATAACGATACTATCTGTAGAAGGAATAGGGCTCACTTCTGCCACCATACTCCCAACAAATGCATTCACAAAAGACGACTTGCCCGCACTTACCTGCCCAATCACGGCAACTCGCAACGGTTCGACGTCAGCAGCCAATGATGCCTCGTCTGTCACCAAGCCATTGCTTTTACCCAGTTCATCATCGCTCACCGTGAACCGACCACTGTACAAATCTATTGCCACAGAAACCACTTCCTGCAGTAAGACCTTTTTCAGTTGGTATTGCAGCTCGTCACTGACTTCATCAAACAATTTACCAAGCAACTGCCCTCGCGCCTCGGCAATAAGCCCCGCAGGGGTCAAGGCTCGAAAAACCCGGTAGGCATCGTAAACTTTCTTCGCCTTACCAAGCTTATCTTTGTGCTGATAGCCCTGCTGTAGCGTCGATAATTTCAGTTTTTCAGCATACGGTACATGAGCAAGTATAAAGCGGCGGTATCGACGGCTGACCTGTTCTAACATCAATAAAAACTCAGGAGCGGTAAACGCCAATGATGCGGTACGATCGGGATAAAAAGCCACGCCAACCTTTTGTGCCAGCACCACACTGTGGTCCCGTAGTGCCGGCCAGCTGTCATCCGTGCTCAACTGCTCTTTCAGAACCTCATTCAACTGCTGCCACAGCTGTTGTTCAAACTCACCCCACTCTTTCGATGGGGCAACATCGTAACGGGCTTCAGCAGAGGCTGAACCAACATCATCACCACTACCTGTAGCCTGAGCCTGTTGACGGCGAACCCACAAATATCCCGCCGCCATCACTAACGAACTGCTCGCCAACAATACCGATAACAGCAACCATTGGCCATTCTGAATCACATCGACCAGCCCCAACACAGCAAGAACCAATATGGGGATAAAAATGGCAACGATCAGCAAGGGGAAAAAGCCCAATGCCGTACGGGACAATAGCCCTATAGTTTTAGTGGTTCGTTTCATTGTTCGTCTGGCTCTCTTTAACTTGCTTGAGGGCTTGCTCGAACACGGCCTGAATATCTTGCCTTGTCACAATCTCACCTTTGCTCAAATGATACAGATACTTGCAACCAGCACGGCCGATGGCATATGTCATGGCAAAACTCACGGCGACAGCTACGGCACTGCCTACAGTTTGGCCATAAACAGGTATCAACTTGGCCAATTGACGTACCCCTAACTTGGATAGATATTTCAGCGCGAAACTGCTGCCAAGCAAACCACTGAACTCGACAAATCGCTGCCGGTTCCATTCGACGCCATAATGCGCACCGAGGCTGTGCAGCATCTTTCCCTGAATAGCGGGTACGGTAACGAGTCCTACCGCGGGAATGGCATCGGTTGCCCCTGCACTTCCTGCATACCACAGCACTTCTTTTTGCAACTTGGCAAAATTTCGTTGCTCGTGATCTTTTTGATGCTGCTCGCCCTGCAGCAGATACAGCACGGGCAGCCATTGTGCAAGTTTATTAACGAGCGCATGCTGGCCATGATCATAGCTTGCTTGGTCTTGGTCTTGGTCTTGGTCTTGGTCTTGGTCTTGGTCTTCAGCAACATGTTGCCAATAGGCAAAATCAACCTCAACCAGATCGACTTCCTCACCCCATATCTTTTCGACTTGCTGCTGATTATAAGCTATGGCCTGTTTTGCTTGATACTCAGATGCCAACGAATCACAGCCAGTGTGCACCACCAGCAAGCTCTGGATCCGGTTGTCCTTACGAATTTTCGACAAGGCACTTAATACTTCTCCCTGTTCGGGTTCTTCTGCTTTCATCACCACAATCAATGCATGGCTCTGCTGCAAACACGCCTGGATATCTTCATCAGGCTCATAGCTCGCTTCCGCCAGTCCTCGGGTATCAAGAAAGCGTAAGATAGGATTTTGTTCAGGGAATGCGTATGAATAAGCGGTTTGGGTACACGGCTGGAAACCATTGCCGATCTCGACACAAGTATTACCGGTAACAGCCTGAATCAACGACGACTTGCCAGCCCCCGTTTTACCCAGTAACCACAACGTTGGCAAGCACTGCTCCCAGTGCTGATTAGCCGCTGACATATCAGGGTCAACGGCCGGATTGATATATTGGTATATTTGCTTGAAAAACTGCTGCATTGGTATCCTTGGTACTAGAACCTTACCTAGTCACAATACCATACCTTTGGGCCAAATCAGCGAGGATGTCCAACAATCCTAACCTACGCTTTATGATTACTCAGCATGCAGCAGTCGCAAATCACTTAGCCTGCTTCCTGACTCTTATCGGCATTCTGCGGTTGCTGGGGCATTTTCACCCAATGCATAAATAGCTCATACCAAAGGGCAAGCACCACCGCACCAACGAACAAACCAATAATACCGGCGGCGATCATCCCACCAATGGCACCAATCAAAATAACCGGCATCGGAATATCAACACCTCGCCCCATCAACATCGGCTTAAGAATATTGTCTGACAGGCCCGCAAGGATAACCCACACAGTAAAAATAGTGGCCGGTGTTGTATCCATATAGGAAAACACGTAAATAATCACAGGAAGAACGACTAGCAATGCTGGCAACTGAGCAATCGCAAGAATAAAGACCAGTAAAGTCAGTACACCCGCCGCCGGAATTCTGAAAACAAAGAACCCAGCACCAATTAATACGGCTTGAATAAAGGCGACCCCAACGACCCCCAGCAACACACTACGCACTGTTGCCGCAATTAAATTGGCCCACTCTTCACCATTTTTACCCACCACCCGAACGGCTATCTTATCCACGGCGGCGGTCATTGTTTCAGAATGCGTCATAAACCCAGCTGCAATAAGCAACGAGATAATAAACATAACCACAGTGGCAATGCCGCTTCCCAACATCCCCGCAAACGCCGCCACACCCGATTTAATTTCTGGCAGGAACTTCACAACAGCCTGTTCGAGGTTATAGGCAAATAAGGCCCATACGTCATAGAGCTTCTGGCCAATAAGCGGTATCGCGGCAACTTTATCGGTCGGTCCCGGAATTTTGACACTTTCGCCCTGAAGGATATCCGTGACATTAACGATTCCATCGTAAACAGAGCCCATCACCATAATCAGTGGGATGATCAAAATAGCCACCCCCAACAGCGCCAGCAAGGTAGCTGCCATGCCCCGCTTTCCGCCCAGCATATTCGCTAGCTTTGTCGTCAGGGGCATCAACGCAACAGCGATGATCGCCCCCCACATGACGGGGATGATAAAAGGTTTGATGATGTCGTACGTCCACACCACCAAAACAAACAGCAAGCCTATCCGAATTGCCGACTCGACCATATTGTTCACGAAAATACTGCTGTTGCGTCGTTCAATCTCTTTATCCATCATTTTCTTCCTGACTGGTTGATACTGATGATTGATTGCTCTGACTCGCGCCCACCAAACTCGCCACGACGATAGCCATATAAAACACACCGGCAATGGCTTCCAAGTACACCACTACCTGAGCAAACGGTGACACTGGGCTAATATCGCCATAGCCTAATGTCGTAAGTGTTACAAAACTAAAATACGCCGCATTAGAAAAATTCTCGCCCCATGCCTTATGTTCCATACCGGTAAATGAGGTGGGGGAAAATTCTAATATCAGCAAATAGAGCAGTGCCCACATCAAGCCCAGCAGCAAAAACAAGGCTAATGAACCCACCACTTTGTTATTATCTATCGTGCCGGTAAACAAGATTTGGCGGGCAATCGACTTAAATGTGCCGAAGAAGAAAGTAAACATTAGCAGCATCATTGCAATATCGGTCTGCTGCACATCAAATACAGCCTTCATCAAAGCCAGTACAGCCCATATCACCGCTAATGTCATTAAAAAGCGATACCACGCCTTATCAAAGCGCAAACTCACCAGACAGACAACAAACGTCAATATCGTCAGAACCTGAAACAGTGCGTCCAGCCATTTTATCTCCAGCACCATATCGAGCGATGCACTGACCAGCAAAACTATAAGTGCCAGCGTCATATAATAAAAATTATTCTCCGCCGTAATTTTCCCCGCCATTAGTCCCCCTCTTTATTGTTATTGGAGCCACTTGTCCCAGCGATCACCGATACGTTCGAGGATGCCTGTAATGAAGAGCTACCAATGTCTCTATCATCTGGCTTATCTGTTTCCATCGGTCTCTCGCTGGTATCTGGCAGCAATTCTTCATCAATAACCATAATAGAAGCCGTCATCCCAAACCGCAGGTCTACCCCTTCAGGCAACACCCCCAACGTCACTTTGACAGGGATCCGCTGGGCAAGACGTATCCATTGAAAAACCGGATTCACGTTTGGCAACAAGTTATAGCCCGTTGAACCGTCTTTAGGTGCAATCCCCCAACCCAATGAATCAACCACGGCATCAATGGGGGTATCCGGATAAGCCATCAGCGTAACCTTGGCACTGTCGCCAATATGAATATTAGCCAGCTGGTTTTCTCTAAAATAACCAAATACCCAGAAACTATTCACATCAACCAGTGCCAACAATGGCTGATTAGCGACCGCCTGCGTCCCTTCACGGATATCAAGGTTCGAGACATAACCATCGACGGCGGCAAAAACTTGAGTAAACTCTAGATTAAGCCGAGCGGCTTGGAGTTTTTTCTCCGCGATCTGTATTTGAATCAACGATTCCTCATAGGAAATCTTGCGGCGGGTAAGATCTTTACTTGATACCGCCCCGCGATCCTTGGCCTGAATATCCAGCAAACGGTCATATTCAATCTTTTTGCCTTTGGCGCTAATTTTCGAACGCTGAAGGGAAGACTCAGCCTGAGACAACTGAACCTCATACGTAATCGGATCAATCTTAAACAGCAAATCGCCTTTACGTACATACTGATTGTCTTTAACCGCGACATACACAACCGGGCCTGAAACCCGGGGGGCAACCTTGATGATATTGGCCCTGACTTGGCCGTTACGCGTCCACGGATTCTTAAAATACACCTGGTACTTTTGATAGGCGTACATCAACGCCAACGCGATAATGGTCAGATTAATAATAATGACAATGAGCTTTTTTATCTTTTTCATAGCCACCCTTAGAAACGGATATAAAACGCGTCAATTGCTATGACATAAAACACGGTGATCGCAATAAAAGTCAGTGAAGGAAAGGCTATCAGCCGGGACAGGCGTATTTTGTTCATCACCAATACGGTTATCCAGCTAGCAATCACCGCCAGCACAATCACCGACAAAAAAGGGGAAAAATAAACATCACCCCACGCGAGTTCATGGGGCACGGTCATTGCGGACCTCCTGGATAACGTTGTTTATCAGGATCAATAGGATCACCAAATGGCGAACGCGCCGGGACAACCTGATCTGGCGACAATACTGGCAATGTCGTCGAATCAAGCTCCTCTCCCCAATCGGTTCGTGATTGCATCTGCTGTTTTAGCGAATCACTGACAAAAGCCTTGCCCGTATTAGCCTCCCAACCACCGCCTAGTGACTTGTACAAAGCCACCACTTGGTTGGCAACGTTACCTTTCACTACCGCATAGGCATCCTCGCTTCGGGTCATTTTCTCGACTGAATTGAGCAGACGCTCAAAGCTAATCTGACCATTTTCATATTGAGTCAATGAGATATTGTAAGCCCGTACCGATGCATCAACCGAATTAAGAGCCAGTGCCTGCTGCTCCCGGTTTAACTGATAAGACTCAAGGGCACTTGTCACCTCTTGCACCGCAGTCAGTACCTGCTTGTTATAGCTGGTCAAGGTCTCCTGAAAACGGGCATCTTCAATTCGAATATTGCTCTCAACCCTACCATACTGAAAAATATTCCAAGAAAATGAAGGGCCTAGAGTCAAGTTAAGGCTATCGTCAAATTGGAAATTGGATCCCGCAGAAACGGTGCTATTTATGCCAATCGCCCCGAAAAGCGAAAACTGCGGATAAAGATCCGCTTCTTTTATCCCTATTTGGGCGCTCTGAGCGTGGGCCTGTAGCTCAGCCAATTGAAGATCAGGACGGCGCAATACCAAACCAGCATCAACTTGTGTATTCAGTGGCATCGTGGCGGGTATCAATGAATAGTTATCATAACTCTCCATCATGCGTCGATGGCCGGGTTGGCTGTACTTGGTGTCGAAGGCGGCTACTTTATCTCCAACCCAAGATTGATTGAGTAAAGGCTCAACCTCTTCAGGCAACAGGCCCAACAGCACAGCCAACGCATTGCGCGATTGAACCATGCCTATTTTCAAGCTTGGCAAGGCCGACTGGGTGTTATAAAGCTGAGTTTTGGCCTGCTGGACATCAAGCTCGGTAACATCTCCAGACTCATACTGGATCTGGGTGATCCTTACAACCCTCTTCTGGATCTCGATGTTACGCTGAGATAACAAGACCCTTTCCTGAAAAGTACGGTAATTGACATAATTTCGGGCAACCTCAGCGGTAATGGTCACCAAAATATCATGATAAGAAGCAATGGCTGCATACCATCCGGCCTCGGCCGCTTCGACGCCCCTGACATAACGCCCCCAGACGTCCAGTTCCCAACCAGCATCAAAGCTCACACTCGCATTATCGAACGTCTGATTATTTTGATATATCTTGGCCAGATTGCCTGACAGCGTTTGTACTTGTGGGTAACGGAACGAGTCAGCAACACCCATGGCAGCACGGGCCTGAATAATCCGCAAACCTGCAGCCTCCAAATCAAGGTTCTGCACGGCAGCGACTGTCACCAGTTGATTCAGCGTCGGATCATTAAATTGCTGCCACCAGCGCTCTGTTCTGGATACGCTTGACTGGAAATCCTGATCGGTCCATGTACTTGGCAACTCTTTTTTTGGGACCCCAACAAAATTAGGCCCTAACACCGTACAACCGGTAAGTAGGTATACCCATACCATCAAGCTCAAAATACGGCTCAAAACGCCAAGCAATACGTGCCTTTTTGCTGTCAAACAGCGCCCCCTAGAAACGTTTGTGCGTCAATACATCCCAAGCCACTTTTTCATTTGCCCGATAGCAAGCAAGCAGCGATTCGAATAAGTTTTTCTTCAAGTTTAGGAAAATATAGAAATAGGCAATGTCTGAATTCGTATTTTTTTGCCATTCTTGTTCAGTAAAAAATTGATCAAGCCTTGCCTCCAGCTCCTGATAGTCGTGCTGGACATCTGCTGGAACCAAATGCGATACCTTGGGATCGCCAGCCAAATACTCAACCAAAAATGGGATCACTTTATCGCGATGCTGCTGACGAGCAGTATGGACTAATGGGCTCACCTCTAATTTAGACTCCGCCTGCTGCAAGGTCAGCAAATGGTGAAACACCAAGTCACATTGAGAAGCATACTCGCCCAGCTCACTTGGTGTTGCCCCCGGGAACAAATCACCATCGACCTTGCTCGACCACAGGGTCAATTTTGCCAATGCCGTCTTGGCTACCGTCACATGCCAGCGCATAGACAAACGTTGCCACCCATTAAGTTCAGGTTGCTGAACCAACCAGACAATGGCCGAAACATGGCGGAAAAAGCGCTCCCTCATCACCATGACCAAATGCTCGGCTTTGGAGGAAAACGGAAAGAAATGGGCCACGACAACCACACCTACCACCAAATAAAACAGGGAAACGATAGTCAGGGTGATCCCGAAGTGATAGACCATGGAGTTATCGATCCCCATGGTGAACAATCCCAGTAAAAAGAAAATTGTCACAGGCCCCTTCAGGGCATAGAAAGCAACAAACGTATAGGCAAAGATAAATGCCCCCAATTCCGCCCCTAGGGTCAGCTCTGGCAACAAGAAGACATAGGCAGGCACAGAGACAACAAAGCCCAGCGTAAACAGTACAAACAATGCCGCTGGGTGCATCGGCATAAACGAAAGAATAGAAACGAAAATAGTGCCGAAAATAACAAAGTTATAGCCACCAGGCGGATTGGCGTAAATCCAAAATAACCCTGTCGCCCAATAGATAACAAACACCTTTATGGCAGTCTTGGCATTCTCCGCATCCCACCAGATGAAAGCCGGCTTTTCAGCCAATAATGGCAAAGAGAACCCCACCTTACCGGTTAGCGAGTTGATGCTACTGATACAACTTTGCAACTGAACAAGCCTTTCACGTAAAGCCCCAAATAAATAACAACTACTGATGGCCTCACCGCGATACAAATGGCTTTCCCCTTCGAGCTTTTGTTTATCGACGGCCAGTTGGGGGATGGCTTCCGGCGGGAAAGCCTCACGACTATGCCAAGCGTCAGGTAGAGCCTCAAACAGGGCAATCAGTTCATCACGTATGCCAGCATAGTCTTGAATAAATTCGGCTGGATGCCCGCCAGCCCGAGAATGATCTTTGGCGGCAAACATCAACAAATTCGTTATTTGGCTAAACAGGGCTATCGTGCCGTCCCATTCTTTTTTATAAGCCGAAATTTCGCTACATTCTGCGCTCAGGGTCTGGTAACGCCCCTCCAATGCCTGCTGCGCGGCGTAAACCGCCTTACTGAGATCGGCAACCGTTACAGTTGCTTGCTCATCCTCTGCCTGCGAGCCCTCCCCAGCATCAGGGGGGGCAACTGGCAATAGTGCTTCCGGGCTATCCTCACCGACAGGTATTTGTACCTGATCGGACACTGGCTGGCTGATATGTTCAAACAGGGCCTGCTGACTTGCCACTAACTCTCCCGCGAGCTTGTGAAGATTCTGCTCGACACGAGGCGGGAACAAAAACACGCCTACCAAAGTGTAAACGACGACACCAAAGATAGTCATGAAGGTTCGCTCGACACCGTATAGAAACGCACCTTCAGCATCTCCCCCGTTGTACATCATCATGATCATCACGCCTGTCAGCATGAACAAAGTAGGATCTTTTTGGTAGGCAGAGCGAAGGTAGAAGACTATCGTGATGGCAATAGAGACACTGAGCATGTAGAACATACGGTCTTGGGCAAATGCGCCCACAAGACACAATCCAATGATCCCACCGGCAATGGTACCCAATACCCGCAACGTTCCTTTGGCCAAAGACTCTCGACGGCTACCGGTTGTGGCAATGAGCATAACGGTCGTTGCAGCCGTAGAGGGCTGACTCCATCCCATGGCCATAGGTATAAGAAACGCTAAGGTCAGGCTGATAGCAACCCGGAAGGCAAACTTGAATGTATCGCTAAAACAAAAAGGCACCAGCCATGTCGACGGATCACGCCACTGAATAGCCTCTTCCGCTACTGTCTCTTCTGCTACTGTCTCATTCGATGCAGAATGCCCCGTTGTGCCTGCCACCCATCCCCCTCACACTGCCAGATCTCGCCTGCGTTTGATCTTGAATATGATTTTAATGCTAGAAGAATTATGAGTTAGTGCAGGAATTTCCTGTCTTAACAAAAATACTTTCCTACGCTATGTATGAGCCAATACTGAGGATGATTGATAGACAAAAGCCCCGAAAATATCGGGGCTTGATAGATATTCAAAGGCAGGTGTTCTGAAGCGTAGTACTACACGGCAGCGCGATCGGCTCGACTATGGTCAATGACCATAGTTTGACTAACGGCATTAAGTAGCAATTTGACAGCAGGCAACATTCGGCTTTCGTCGATATCAAAATCACCGTTGTGGTGACCCGCGGTCAGATCAGAACCGACCAGGCAGTAAATCGCCTTGCCGCCATTGCTTTGGACACGGTCAACCAAATATCCCGCATCTTCGCTGGCACCAAAATCTTTCTCGCGGATCACTTCGCTAAACCCGCTGGCGAGGCCAATACTAGACAACAAATCAACTAACTCTGTATCATTTTCTAGCTCAATCGCCTCACCCTGCGGGAAAATCTTCACTTTTACGCCATGCATCATTGCAGAAGCTTGCGCGATATTTTCAACCTGCTGGAACATGTAGGTATTTAACTCGCGATTTTCACCACGGGTTTCCCCCATCAATACCGCGTTGGCCGGAATCACATTGCGACCGTCACCGGCGTGCATCTGGCCAATATTGATGCGGGTCATACCATCACGATGGCGAGGTATCGCCAACATCTGTGCGACCGCCGTACAAGCCGCAGCCAGCGCATTCTGACCGGCATTTGGCTCAATCCCCGCATGGGCAGGCTTTCCTGTAAAATGGATATCAAATTTTGAACTACACAGGAAATGCTGCGGATCGCAGACCAACGTGCCGCTTGGCACGTTCATGCCAATATGGGCAGCAAAGAAATAATCAATGTCATCGAGCCAGCCACTTTCGGCTATCGCCTTACCTGCGCGGCATCCTTCTTCAGCTGGCTGAAACAACAATTTTATTGTTCCGCACAGACTATCACGATTTGCCGCCAGTACTTCTGCAACGCCCAACCCGATAGATGCGTGAGCATCATGACCACAGGCATGAGCAATACCAGGAGCCAACGACGCGAACCCCAGAAAACGTGGGCGGTGGGAGTCATCTTGGCTTTCCATCACCTCAACCGCATCAATATCAAAACGAAGCGCAATCACCGGCCCCGCCTTTCCTGTTTCTAAAACAGCCCCCACACCGGTAAGGCCATCCATCTGAGCCAAGTGACCAAGATCCGCCCCCCAATTAAGCGCCCTCTCCTGAGCTTTGACGACCAACTCTTCATCACGCCCCATAATGGCTTCGCGATTGATGATCGTATCCCCGAAATGCAAGGTATAACCCATCGCTTCCAGTTGGCTGGCAATTCGGCTAGTTGTAAAAAACTCCCGCCACGCGGCTTCTGGATAACGGTGAAATTCACGCCGGTGATTCATCAATCGCTGAGTTAGTGAGGCTTCATCAAGTTGTAGTTTTTCTAACACGTCTAACTTCCTATATGTCGCATAGAGCTGCTGACACTGCGCACATTATCTGGCCATGATCTATCAGTAGCCAGTCAGCTCCATAAATCCTTGTCCCGTATGACTACCAGAGACCACTATCGGCCCTTCCCAATAAGAGAATACAAACGGCAACCATTGCTCTTCTCGCACAGCATCTAACTCTAGCTGAATCCCTTTCGAAGGGATCTCCACATACCAATTCAGTGGATACGTTTTATCGCCATGGGTGGTGAATGACTTCGGTGTCAATCTGATAGCATCAGCATCAATCACCTCAGTGCGTCCATCCGGCCAACTCAATGAGCCAAAATAATAGGGGCGCGAATTTTTTTCCCTGATCTGATACAGCATCAGCGCACTTCCATCATTTAGGTGCAGAGAAAACCAATCCCAGCCGAGTTGCGATTCGGCCATGCCGGTACTACTCCATTCCCGGTCAAACCAACCTTGTCCCGACACCCTGTACGTTTTACCATCGAGAACCAGTTCCCCCTCGACGGATAGAAAAGGCGCACTGTAATAATAAGAGGCAATTGGCTTTGTCTGGTGTTTTTGGCTATACCCCTTGTCACCTTGCAAAACCCAATTCCCTTGCTGTTTAACGCGTAAATTAGCCTGCATTCCTGTATCGGAAAAGGAGACTACGGCGGGGAACGGTGAATCGCTAAATGAGTGCCACTGCCAATTATCCAGCCATGCCTTAAACGGATGCCCCATCACTCCTGCCTGCCCAATTCCCCCACGGGCAAAGCGTTCAGCCGCCCACATTTTTTCAGCTCCGGTCACAACAACGTGGGCCATATAACGCTGAGGATTATTCCAACCCGTTCCCTTTTCTGCCGACGCTGCCGAACGGAACAATGTCCACTGTATCCCGAACTGCTCCCCCGTCTCACTTTCTACGTTTGCCGTCAAATACCACCATTCAGTCCTAAATTCAGGATGAGGCAGGTGATCTTGCGGAAAGGAAAAAGTACGTCCGGGAACAACAGGGGCAAACTGGCTACCGCCATCTGCATTAAGAACGGACACCGAACGATTAACCGGTTCCTCTTTTTGCCCGCACCCCACAAGTGCAATACTGGCAATCATGACCCATAACATCAGTAACGTGTTTTTATACTGCTGTTTCAGCATTAGAACGCCTCCCGCAGTGACATCATGGCTGAGCGGTTTACCAAACGCCAAACATGCCAACCACCTGCAATCACCAACACCGCCAATGCCGAGCCTAACGACACTAAATAATCTACCGGGAAATATTCAATTGGCATTGTCCAACCAAAGGAGTATTTCAAGACAATATCTATCAACAACTGGGCCAAAATAAGCCCCATCGGCAGCGCAATCAATGCCGTAATCAGTCCCAACACTAACAATTGCCCACCACCGAGGATCGCCAATTCCCGTCCGGTCATCCCCATACAGCGCAGTAATGCAAACTGGCGCATCCGCGACAACTCTCCCGCCACGGTGGCAAAAAACAAGCCACAGACAGCAATAAACAACGTCAACTTACCAAGTGTCGCCGTGACAATGAATGTCCGATCAAACACATTCATCGCCTGAACCATCAACTCTGTATTGTTACGAATACGCTCAGGCGGCAAGCGGAAGGTTTCCCCCATCTCTGAAATCATCGCCATCGCATCGGTGTCGGGTTTAAGGTGAATAGCCAAGCCTATCTGTCCCCGGTGCGGCCAATATTGGCGCCAGCGTTTTTCAGGGATCATCACCTGCCCGTACGGATTGCCGTAATCATAATAAATACCGGCTACCAACCACTTTTTGTTAAGTGGCGCGGCCAAGGTGACTTCATCGCCAACCTTCCACCCTTGCTTGATGGCCAATGACTCACTGACAAGAACCGAGCGGCCAAGATGGAAACGCTGCCAGAATGAATCCAAGGTGGACTTCATGGACAAGGCACTTTTTTCCGCCTGTGACCCACCGATACTCACAACCTGCAACGTCCCCAGATCTGATGGTAGTTCTTTGCTAAATTGCCACCAGACGGTTTTCACCTCATCGCGTTCTGCCAGCCAACCACTCATCCGTGAGGCCATATTCAACGATGGACGCACGTAAATATCGGCCGACAACCGCTGATCCAGCCAAACCTGTGTCGTTGTTCGGAAACTACCGACCATAGTCTCCATGCCAATATTGGTTGCCAACGCCAGCATAAACGCCATTGCAGCAACACCACGATAACTCAAGCTCGCCGCAGCATCGGTAAAAAACCAACGCAAACGAGCAGAACGAGTCAGCTTGGCAAACAACGAAAAAAGTTGCCACACCAAAAACGGCATACCCAATGCCGAGGCAATCAAGATAAAGGCAATAAGCACAAATCCTGCCTGCTGCCCGTGCGGAAGTTGATAAATTGCCCAAGCCATGCCAATAAAGAAACAGGACACCAAAGCCTGAATGGCAAACTCTCGGCCGCTAATCCGGATCAAAGACATGTGCCCGGCCAAACGCGTTGGCTGAGTACGAATAAGGCGCATTAACGGCCAACCACAGGCAAACAAACAACCTAATACCGCTATCGCAAGTGATGCCAGTCCCCATTCCCACTGCCACGTAACCGATAGGCTCACATTGGCTCCGTATAGATCATTGAGGGTTTCAGCCACCGACGGTAATAATTGCTCAGCCAAGAACAACCCCAGAACATTACCGCCCAGTAAACCCAGAATAATCCAAACCACTAGCTCCAACGCCAATACGCGGGCCAACTGAAACGACGATACCCCAGCCTGTCGCATCAAGCCCACCAGCGGCTGTCGCTGTGTAAGAGAAAGAGACATAGCCTGATAGAAAATAAATAACCCCACCACAAAGGCCAGCATCCCCATCGCGAACAAGTTCATATGGAAGGCCTTGGTCAGCGGTTCAAGTCCGGCACTTTCCTGCTTTTCCAGTTTCAGCGCCATCGGCAAGGCATGCTCAAGGCGGCGCAGTTCCGAGGCAGGCATCACACCACACAGAACCGCATCGACCCCCGAACTAGGCTGAAGTTGACGGATCAGCGACATATCCGCGATTAATCGAGGACCTTGAATTTGCTCTTGCTTAACAACAACGACAGGTCCGATCGTCCTACCGCTCTCAAGGGTAAGTTGCTGGCCATCAGCAATATCAAGGTATTTGGCAAATTGCTCACCAATCAATAGCGGGTAAGGCGGGCTCATTAGCGATAGCATTTGCGCGGCATTATCCGACCCAATGCTCCGATGCCCTTTGAAACTGGAATATAGTGCAAGGGGATCCACACCGATAATATCGATATGCCGCCCTGAGGCTAATGCCACGTTGATCTGATCAAGCGGAACGCACTGCTTAAAACCTTCGCGCTTTAGCTGAACATAAAAGCCTTGTGGTACATGCAATGACGGCTGTACATGCCGAATACGGTAAGGAAAAGGATTCGAAAAAAGTTGCTCACCGTCACGGTAACTTTCACGGGCTTGCTGGTTGACCCCCATCACCCCAACAAGGAGTGCGATACCCAACGTCAAACCAAACCACAACAACACAACCTGCAACGGGTGGCGCTTGTAATGCCCCCAAAGCGCATTAGCGACGGGGAACGACATGCAATTGCCCTCCCTGTAGGCGAATACAGCCGCTCATATACTCGGCGACCTGCTTACTGTGAGTCACAAGTAGCAAGGTGCAATTCAGCTTTTTGGTCAAACCAACCAATAGACGTATCACCGCACCGGCATTGCGTTCATCCAAACTACCGGTCGGCTCATCCGCCAACAAAATTTGTGGCTCCATGTATAACGCCCGCGCTATCGCTGCACGTTGCTGCTGTCCCCCAGACATTTCCTCTGGGTAACGATGAAGCAGTGGCATGAGATCTAAAGCAGAGATAATTTGACGCCACAGTTCAGGCTTATCATCCAACCCTTTCAGTTGGCGGCAAAAGCGGATATTGTCTGCGGTTGTTAAGGTAGGCAAGAGATTAAACTGTTGAAAGACAAGGCCAATATTATTACGTCGTATCGCGGTTCGTTCACGCTCTGAAATAGCATGAATCGGCACATCACCTAACCACACCTCACCAGACCCAACCGTATCAAGACCGGCAATTAAATTAAGCAATGTACTTTTTCCTGAGCCACTCTCCCCCATCAAGGCAAGTTGCTCACCCTGCTTAAGTTGTAGCTCAGCACCCTGCAAAACCGAATGGTACTCATCACCATCCAAATAACCTTTGCAGAGCTCGACTAGTCGTAACATTATTGTCCTCAGTCAGGAAACGAAATCGCCTGAAATTTACAGCAATCAACTCTTGCGATAAAGCACTTTGGCTTAGTTATTCACAAAAGCTGCAAAGATCACGATAAACTGGCCACAATCTGGGCAAATCTTCTGGGCAGCGACAACAAAAACAATAAAAACAAAGTACTTAGCAGACAAACGATATCCACAACCGGTTAATTATCTGCCATCGTGGGGATATATTACCGCATTGACAGTTTAATAACCATTTTCCTCCATTACTCACAATTTTGCTCTTTCCCTTATGTTGTTACCCAAGCACCAAAGTACTTGGTGCTAATTTCCACTACATTTATACGAGGATATGACCGATATGGAGCATCACTTTTATGGAAGAAACGATTCTGGTCGTCGGAGCTTCAGGCTATGTGGGGAGTCACCTTGTTCCTGCGCTGGCCAATTCAGGCTATAAAGTACAAGCCTGTGCCCGTAATATCACACTGCTCCAACAACGCGGCTGGGAACATAGCAATAACATTGAACTCAACTATCTAGATCTCAACCAACCTGATAACTTACCCCAGTTGCTCTCTGGGATAGATACCGTTTTCTTTCTTGTCCACGGTATGAATCATGGCCATGATTTCATCGATATCGAACTCGAAGGCGCTCGCAATTTCAGCAGCGCATTGGCCAATAGCGACGTCAAACGGGTCATTTACCTCGGGGCATTACAACCCAGTGACGGTGAATCATCAGATCATCTAGCGGCGCGTCGAGCCACGGGAGAAATTCTACGCGAAAGCGGCGTGCCCATCACCGAATTACGGGCAGGCATTATTGTCGGCCCGGGTTCCGCCGCTTTCGAGGTGATGCGTGATTTTGTCTATCATTTCCCTATTCTGATCACCCCCAAGTGGGTACATTCTAAAAATTCCCCCATCGCATTACGCAACCTGCTCTACTATTTGCAAGAGCTACTAAAGTTCCAGCCCAGCCGGCATCAGATTATGGATATTGCCGGCCCAGAAAATATCAGCTATGCCACCCAACTAGAGACTATAAGCAAGCATGCAGGCAAAACAGCACGGATCCTAGCAGTTCCTTTTCTCACTCCTAAGTTTGCCGCCCGCTGGCTACGCATTGTGACGTCTGTACCCACGAATATTGCCCAAGCCTTAATTGGCGGCCTAGGCCACAATCTAGATGCCAACGGCAGTGCTATCCAATCACTGATACCACAATACCTCCTCAGCTACGATGAAGCCGTTGAAGAATCGCTTCGTCACGAAACCGAAGTCGTTCGCAGTGAAATATGGGGGTTCGACCCCGATGCCCTTGCCCGTTGGCAATCTGGATATGGCTATTACCCCAAACAAGCCGGTTACAAGCTCAAAACCGACGCCACAGCAGAGCAGCTATGGCAGCAAGTGCAATTAGTCGGGGGGAAGGAAGGCTATTTTTTTGCCAACGTCCTATGGCGGATCAGAGAATGGATGGATGCGGCCATCGGCGGAAATGCGATGCAACGCTACCGTAGAGATCCCAATACATTGGCTTTGGGTGATCGCGTTGATTCATGGAAGGTCATTAAACTCGAACCCAACAGGTTCTTGTCACTACTTTTTGGTATGAAGGCGCCAGGTCTCGGAAGGCTAGAGTTCACCATTGAGGACAAGGGCGATCACCGTGAAATTGATATCCGGGCTTGGTGGCACCCCGCAGGGTTTTCCGGTTTACTGTATTGGTTTGCCATGATGCCTGCTCACTTATTCATTTTCCGAGGCATGGCCCATGCCGTAGTAAAGCGCTGCAAAGCCAAAGCGCAAGAAGGGAAAACCGAGACCATATAGGCAGTGGCTAATAACAGGCTTATTGTCAATATTCTTCCCCTATCTCGGCTCACTGACTGGGATAATTAACATAAAAAACGAGAGCCAAGGCTCTCGTTTCAAATTGATGCTATCTTGCTTATTGCAAACTAGGTACTTCAGGAAGGTGGCTTCCTGCATTGTGCGGATAAAGCACATACTCGCCGTGATATTTCACGATCGACTTGTAATCCGTAACCTTATACAACAAGATCCCCTCGCCATACGCTGCATCTATTGCCTCCGGCACAGTACCACGGATAAACAAGGACAAAGGCTTAACTAACTCGCCATTTTCAGCAAACGCCGCTTTAGCCTGCGTCGCACAAACAACCAACGAAGCCTGGCCATCGGTATGGTGTGTCACCTTGCGATTTACTTCGTATTCGGTGGTAACTATCCACCCATTCGCTTCTAGGGCTTGGTAGAATGCCTGCAACTTCGTCATGGTTACCGCTTCAGCTTCACCATTGTCCTGCAAAATGCCACCATACGTCTTTTCGAACTGCTCAAACTGCTGTTTTAGCTGGGCATGCTTACCCATGCTTCGAGCTTGCTGTTGCCAACTCAACAACGTTTTAGCCACGCAATGGGCATAACGTTGCTGTTTGATCGCCTTCGTTACCCACGCACTAATAAAATGCGTTTCGCTAATTGGGTTTTTCGGTGTCTTGCCAGATTGCTGTGAGGCAGCAAGCTCCTGCAAGCCTTCTGATACAACTTTATAAATTTCTTGATAGAACGCCGTCATTGTTTTCCTTACGCTTCGCGTGACAGGAACCAGTAAAATGCCGCTGATAATAATGCACATACCGCCATGGTCAAGGCCATTGGCCATGCCGTCGCATCGGGCATCATTGCCACTAAACCACCTACAACTGTTCCTGTGCCGAATCGCAATGTGCCAGCTAAAGAAGATGCCGTTCCTGCCATATGAGGATAACGGCCTAGCAAGCACGCCATTGTATTACTACCGATAATTGAGATAGTACCGACGAATAGCATGACAGGGATCACTACCCCCCACAAGCCTAGTCCCAGTATCTGGCCACAAACCAACCCTGCACCGGCTAAAAACTGAACAGAAAGACCAAAGCGCAACATCCAATGCGACCCTTTCTTTCTGACTAATCGGCCATTAAGGCTAGTCATAACGATCAGGCACACAACATTCAGGCCAAACAGCAAGCCAAAGTATTCCGTGCCTACATTATATAAATCAATGTAAACAAAAGACCCGACGGTTAAAAACGTAAACATGCCGGCGAACGAAAAGCCACTGCAAAACACTAAACCAACCGCAACAGGACTCGTTAGCATGCGAGCGTAATTTTGCAGTGTAGAGCCAATATGAAACGGCAGGCGCTTTTCTGGGGGCAATGTTTCCGGGATCTTCAAAAAAACGGCCGTAATAATAACGACGGCAAATATGGCCAATACCCAGAAAATAGAACGCCAGCCAAACCAAATTGCCAAATAACCACCTAGCATAGGAGCAATCAGCGGAGCTACCGTCATGACCAAGGTGATAAATGACATCATTCGAGCAAACTCTTCGCGCTCAAACATATCGCGTACCAAGGCCTGAATAATTACTGCTGCCGCTGCGCCAGCAAAGCCCTGTGCAGCACGGATCCAAGTCAGCTCAATAACATTGGTAGACAACGCACAGAAAATAGCCGCAAGGGCAAATGCCACCACCCCGCCAATCAGGATCGGCTTGCGACCGTAGCTATCAGCCAAAGGACCATGTAATAACTGGCCGACCGCAAACCCGGCAGTATAGGCAGTTAATGTGGCCTGAACCAACCCGGGGCTAACCATTAAATCTCTGGCTATGGTCGGCATGGCTGGCAAATACATATCAATCGCCAACGGGGTGAGTGCCCCAATAGCGCCAAGAATAATGATCAGTTGGAAACTGAGGGTGCGACTGTGCTGTGTCGTCATGAGGCCCCTGTATGACAATATGAAGAGAAAATAGTGTACGACGGAAATTACCTATCCGCCTACATTCGAAAAAGATGAAGGTGAATGTCCAAGCAACACCGGATATTTTCCCCACTACAAACAGGAAGGTAGCAATATAGGATACGGAGAAGAATGGCGTCTCCCTGTCAGGGTATGTGACACCGATACAAGTGCTCGGAGAATGCTTGGATCTACAATATAACCTCAAAACACCTAGACAGAAACTGACCAAAAGAAAAAAAGAGGCATTTATAGCCTCTTTAATCAATATTTATATCCAACCAGCCAAATTACATAAAGGCTGCAATTTCCTCGTCGGTCAGCTGACGGTATTCACCCGGCTCCAGCGCCTCATCCAGCTCAACATCACCGATCTTCTCTCGGTGCAGACCGACAACCTTATTGCCAACTGCCGCAAACATGCGCTTGACCTGATGATATTTGCCTTCGGAGATTGTGATCAGGGCTTCGTTGTCCCCAAGAATTTCCAGCTTAGCAGGACGTGTCAGCTCTTTCTCACCCCGTAGCTGTACGCCATTGGCAAACTGCTCAACCACCTCTTCGTTGATTGGATCGGCAAGCTCAACGTAGTACACCTTCTCGCAATAATGGCGTGGAGAGGTAATACGGTGCGACCACTGCCCGTCATCGGTCAATAGCACCAAACCTGTTGTATCGCCATCTAAGCGGCCTGCTACATGCATCTTCTCTGGGCTCACTTCATCGAACAAAACGAAAACGGTCGGGTTGTAGTCGTCTACGTGCGAGCAAACAAAGCCTGATGGCTTATTCAGCATGAAATAACGTGGGCCATCAAAACGCAGCGGGCGTCCGTCAAATTCTACCTCGCAGGTTTCAGTGACCTTCAGCGCACCGTTCTTCACGGTTTCGCCGTTCACTTCAATACGTTTTTCTTTTAGTAGTTTACCTGCGTCTTTGCGGGTGATCCCAAGCGTTGTGCTAAGAAATTTATCAAGCCTCATTACTGGCTCCAGCTGATACATAAAAAACTATCATACCAACTTCCTCTCTTTGTTCACATTAACCCTCTTCTTTTCAGCTAAAATAGGTTCACAGAACACCACGTTGACGAATTCATATCCAACCACACAAGGAATCTTTGTTTTGAAGGAGATAACTGGTTCTACCTGATCTTGGCGAACATTTTGTACTACATGTTGTCATATTCTTGGACGAATCAGGTTTGAATTACGTATAACAAGGTACTAAGCTACCCATGCTTTCGCCATTGAAAAATAAACAAATAACAGTTTTATCACGGCAATTTGCAAACTAGTACCGAACAGTGAAGGTTACATTATGAACATTTCTCTTGTTGCGCCGACTTTATCATCAACGGATCTGCTGCTTAACCTTGTCGAGGAGCTCTTCGACTATGAAGCACTCCCACAGAAAAAAGAGCAGACCCTACAGGCCATCCAACAGCTCATTACGCAGCCCGAACTGGGTCAGTCATGGTTTATCGAAGCAGAAGACCAAGGCGAAACTCTGATTGTTGGCCATATCATTATCAGTTACTCCTTCAGCCTCGAGCATGGCGGACGAGTTGGCTTGATAGACCAATTCTACCTAAAACCCGATTGGCGCCAACAAGGCATTGGCACTATCTTGCTCCCACAAATTGAGCAGCATGTGGCTTCTGCCGGGGTCAATGCGTTATCACTCGAAGTCAATATCGGCAATCGCGGCGCCCGCAAGTTTTATGAGCAACATGGGTTTGTACCTCGCCGCCAGTTCTGCATGATGACCAAAACCATCACGCCTTCTCCAGTGACGATGGACATCGCCTCTTAGCTCGCCTAATACCTGCCCGCTCTTCCTCGAGCGGGCTTCATAAGAAGAAAACCAACGAAACCTATCCAAGCTGTAGTACACTGCCGATACTGAATCGTTATTCTGTTTTCTGTTATCCATGTATCAACTTCGCCCCTACCAACAAGACAGCGTCAGCGCTACCCTGCACTACTTCCGTAAACACAATACTCCCGCTGTACTTACCCTGCCAACAGGAGCAGGAAAAAGTCTGGTGGTTGCCGAATTGGCGCGGATTGCCCGAGGTAGAGTATTGGTCTTGACCCACGTAAAAGAACTGGTTGAACAAAACCACGACAAATACGAAAGCTATGGTCTAAAAGCGGCAATTTTTTCAGCCGGGCTTGGTCGTAAGGAAACCGATGAGAAAGTCGTCTTTGCCTCTGTTCAATCTATGGTCAACAGCCTCGACAGGTTTGATGAGCAATTTTCATTACTCGTCATAGATGAATGCCACCGCGTACCCGATGATGAAAATAGTGCCTACCGCCGAGTGATCGCCCATACCCAAAAGGTGAATCCTGGCATCAAGATCCTTGGCCTGACCGCAACACCTTATCGCTTAGGTATGGGTTGGATATACAAATATCATACCCGGGGACAAGTACGCACCGAGCAGGACCGCTTCTTTCGGGACTGTATCTTCGAATTGCCAATCCGCTACCTGCTCGATGAGGGCTACCTCACCGAACCCAAAATGATGGACATGGCTGTGATGGGGTACGACTTTTCCCAACTTCGTCCCGGCAACAACGGCCGCTACAAAGAGTCCGACCTCGACGATGTTATCGAGCGCGCAGGCAGGGTCACTCCAATGATCATCGAGCAGGTACGTGAGTATGCCAAAGATCGTAAAGGTGTGATGATCTTCGCCTCAACCGTCAACCATGCCCAAGAAATTCTGGGTTACCTCAGTGATGAAAAAGCCGCCTTGGTCATTGGTGACACCCCTCAAGATGAACGGGACGACATTATCAATCGCTTCAAGCGGCAAGAAATCAAGTTCCTGGTCAATGTCTCGGTACTGACCACCGGGTTCGATGCCCCGCATGTTGATTTAATTGCCGTATTGCGCCCGACTGAATCCATCAGCCTATATCAGCAAATCGTCGGCCGGGGGCTGCGACTGTCCGAGGGCAAGAAAGACTGCTTAGTACTGGAATATGCCGGTAACTGCTATGATCTTTACCAACCCGAGGTTGGCGATCCTAAGCCCAACAGTGATAGCGAAGTGATCATGGTACCCTGCCCGGCCTGCGGCTTTAACAACAGCTTCTGGGGCAAGCTCGATCCGGCAGGATTCTTGATCGAACACTATGGCCGTCGCTGCCAAGGCTACTTCGAAGATGACGACACAGGCGAGCGTGAAGAGTGCGGCTATCGCTTCAGGGCAAAATACTGCGAAGAATGCGGTGCCGACAATGATATTGCCGCCCGTCGCTGCCATCAGTGCGATGCTGTCATGGTCGATCCCGACAAAAAACTACGCGATGCACTCAAGCTAAAAGACGCGATGATCATGAAATGCCACGATCTTCGACTTGAAGCGGGGAAAAACAAATTCGGCAAGCCACAGCTAAAAGTCATTTACATTGGCGATGAGGGATCGGAAATCAGCGAAGTATGGCCTCTGTCGACCAAGGGACAAAAAGACGAGTTTACACGCAAGTTCGTCAAACCCCACCTTGCTGATAGGCATCGCCCGTTTACCGACACCGCGCCTAGCAAAGTCGCCAACAACGCGCACCGCTTCAGACCGCCAGAGATTGTTATTGCCCGTAAATCGGGTCGCTTCTGGGCAATCCGCGACAAACTGTTCGATCTGGACCAATATCAGAAAAACTGACCCGCGCTGGTGGGACAACTAACGAAAAAGCCGCACAGATGTGCGGCTTCTTTATGGCATAGACTCACTGATATCAGAAAGCGTAATCGAGAGTCACACCCCAGTTTCGACCAGGCTGAGTACGGCGGTCGATACCTTCCGTCGTCGCCGTTGCCCCCTCAAGATCCTGATATTGCCAGTATTTTTCATCAAATGCATTAAACAGACCAGCACGCAGAGTCAGATCAGACACCGGGCGGTAATAAGCCGTCAAATCAACCACGGTATAGCTTGGTGCTTCAAGGTTGGCATCAGCATCCTTATCCTGCCATTCATCCTTCGCGGCCGCCATGGTTACCGTCAATGCACTGCCCCACAGCTCCGAAGGCGCGTCATAGCCAAGACCAACAACCGTGGTAAACGGCGCAATCGTATCTAGCGTCTCACCCGTTTGCTTATCTTCACCGTCAAGATATGCCATCGACAAACGTACATAAGAACCCATAGGCGCGCCAAAGGCTTCATCTAGCCACAAGCTACCCTTAAATTCAGAGCCATAAATTCGCGCTTTGCCGATATTTTCATTGGTGGTGACTTCGACAGAACCATCCATCGTTGTTTGGCTACTGATGAAATTCTTGTAATCGTTATAAAATGCCGACAATTCCATCGCACCGATACGCCCATTAGCCCGCACACCGATCTCATAGGACTGACTCTCCTCCGGTTTCAAATCTGGGTTTGACTCGATACGATAGCCGAACATGGTATGGTCTTTGTCATAGTACATTTCGTAGATAGTTGGAGAGCGGAAACCCTCACTATATTGAGCATAGGTGCTCAGATTCTGATTCCAATGATATACCATACCTAGACGTGACGTTAATGCATCACTATTGTGCTCTTTCAGGCCAGACTGCTCATCAGGAGTCGCCGTGAAATCGTCGTAACGCAAGCCTGCCGTCACAACCATCTTGTCATCCATAAAGAACATCTGGTCCTGAACGAAAATGGCGCGTTTTTCAGAATCAGACGACGGGACTTCTTCTGAGCCTGCCTTATTCTTGCCGTTATCCAAATCGTAATCCCGATAATCCAACGCAAATGATTCATTGGATGCGGATACACCGTAAGTCAGCTCATGACGGCTTGTTGCGAATTCAAGACTCTTTTGCATCTGAAGATCAAACTGCAAACTATCATCTTTACCTGAACGGACTCGGTTTCGATTGCCTTTTGCCTCAGTATGGTCATAGCTATTGTGTTCCGCCTCACTTTCAGTCCAATTTAGGCTCCAGTTAAGGCTGTCAAATGCCACCAGATCAGCGAGCCACTCATGTTCGAAACCTATACGGTAACGCTGATCTTCATCTTCCCCTCGCACATTGGTGTAAATATATCCAGGCATACCACCGTCGCGCCCCTCCCCCGACAGAATTGAGCCATCGGCGCTACGCGTATAATATTCCCCTGTCAGACCAACACGGTGATTATCATTGATTTGGTAAAAAACCTTCGCCAATACATTATGGGAAGCAATATCATAAGGATCTGCTGCGCCACGATTTGGCCCCGTAATATCAGCTCCGTCACCGTGCGTTTCTGTCTCATGGCCATCGCGGTAGGTATAGATCACCATCGATTCCCAATCACCGCTGCGATTGGCTAACTCGACGGTGGCCTTGTATTCATCATTGACACTGGCATAGCCCGTCTTCAAGCCAACATGAGTATCATCACCCGGCTCAAGCATATCTTCAGGGTTCTTTGTCCGCATCAGCACGGTACCACCCAACGCATCGCTCCCGTAAAGCGTAGAAGATGGACCCTTGTTGATCTCGATGGCTGTCAAAGTGTCCACCTCGATCGTATTACTGTTTTTACGCATCACCTCTGCGCCAGGATTGTAAGAGGCCGGTTGCTGAACGCCATCAATAAGCACTTTGACCCGGCTACCACTCATGCCTCGGACAGTGAAGTCCTGCATTCCAAAACGGCCTTGACCATTCACCTGGACACCTGGCTCATACTTCAGTGCCTGTTTGACATCCGTTGCCAAATTATCTTCTATCTGTTCCGCACTGACCTTGGTAACACTCGAAGGGACATTTTTGATACTTTGTTCAGAGCGCGTTCCCGAGACGACCACTTCATCAAATACTGATACTTCGTCCTGAGCATAAATTGAGGGTGACAAAGCCATTACGATAGCACTTGCTACCAAAGTCAGTTTGTTGTTCATAATTCCTGCTAAAAATATTGTTATCAACAAAAGGTTTGCATGAATTATTACAAACACAAACGATAATTACTATCATTATCAGTGTGATTTAGATCGTTTTTTTGTATTAACCGTTAATTTGATCGCAATTTACACTCAATTAGGCACCTTGCTCCCAAGGATGTAAAACCCCTATCCGACTTAGAAACACCCAGTGATTGATAAGAGGTAGGTTCTCTAAGCGTCCAATATGCTTAAAAACTAGAGAAATAAATAATAGATATGATTTTTCTACTTGCTGCTTCGCATGATCATTGCTAATATCCGCGCTCGATTTACGGCATTGAGTAAGGTCGCATTACACAATGTCTTATTTAGTTAACTTAAAGAGTATTTAAGATGAAATTCGAAGCAGTAGTACGTACTGACCTAGGTAAAGGTGCGAGCCGCCGTCTACGTCACACTAACCAGTTCCCAGCTATCGTTTACGGTGGTGAAGAAGCTCCAGTTGCAATCGTTCTAGCTCACGATGCAGTTATCAACCAAATGGACAAGCCTGAGTTCTACGAAGCAATCACGCTAGTAATCGACGGCAAAGAAGTTAAAGTTAAGCCGCAGGACATCCAGCGTCACGCTTACAAGCCAAAAGTTGAGCACATGGACTTCAAACGCATCTAATTGCGGAATTTCTGTGTTAAAGAGCGTCCTTCGGGGCGCTTTTTTATTACCTATTATTCAAGGCCACCAAACAAATCGGGCTGAATTGGCTCCCTACTCTCATCATACACTCCAACGGTCGCCTGTTGACGCTTTGCCCTCATAACCCTCAAATATCTCTGCCTACATAGGCGAATAACGTTACGCTTTTGTTCATTCGACAAATGCTGCCAATGAAACCTCTCCTCACGGCTGCGAAAGCAACCTTTGCAATATCCCCGGCTGTTACTTTGGCATACACCGATACATGGGCTAGGGATAGAAAAAAAATCTAACTGTTCCATCTCTTTTCCTCCTCTAACCGATGTGCCCTATTTCCACGCTACTATAATGCTAGACCATCGTTATACCAATCGTAGTCAATAACTAATCATTCTTGCTTATTACAACGACAAAATCATTGTCACTTTTACGCCAGAAAAATAACCACTTATGGAGAATAACGTCTTTTTATTAAGCGCATTAGTGGTACACATCTTATCGTTAACATGATTTTTCATCGTCAAAAATTTGAATGCACATGCATTTAATTTGCAAATATAACAATAATTCTGTTAGCCTTTAGCTAGGATGAACAATGTGTATTGATTCAGTAGGCACTTCTACTGAGCGTTTGGAGGGAACCATGGATTTTTTTGTACCATCGGCATCAAGCCCACAGCAAGCTGAAGCTGTATTCACATCTATTGCCAAACACGTTAAAGCACCAGAGCAGGCAAAACGCATTTACAAAGTTGAGTGGCATCATGAAGGCATCGAATGTCTCTGTGAAATCGGCCAACCACTTCCGGCTGTTTTTCGCACCGATGAAACCGTTCTGGCCATTTTCGATTGTGGCGACGTCGTCAAAATCTGCACCCCGAATCGCGGCGCGATCAAGTTTGATCCTATTCATGCAACAAAAGCCGATGTGTCGAATATCGAGTACTTCAACTGATCGTCAGGATCATTTCTGCTAATTTGGATCATAATAAAACCCGCACAACAGCGGGTTTTATTTTATCTGCCTGACAATCTAAGGCTCAACCGTGACTCCGGCCTCTGCAAAACTTGCCATCGTATTGTAAAACTCCGCTGCCGCCTTAACTAATGGCACGGCCAATACAGCACCAGTACCCTCCCCTAAGCGCAGCGACAAATCCAACAACGGTTCGGCATCAAGCAATGACAATACCAGTTCATGCCCAGATTCATGGGAACGATGGCCGAAAATCATATAGTCTCGACAAGCAGGTTCAATTTGGGTTGCCAAATAAGCTGCGACTGTCACGATAAACCCATCAACAAGTACCGGCACACGCTGCTCATAAGCCCCCAGAAACGCCCCAACCATCTGGACAATTTCAAACCCACCCACTTCAGCCAGTACTTCCTGGACATCTAGGCCATCGCAACGAATGACGCCTGCACTAACCACATCAATTTTCTTCTCGTACTGCTCTAACGATATCCCCGTACCATAGCCGACACATTGCTCTACGGGATATCCGGAAACAGCCGCCAGCAAGGCCGCAGCACTGCTCGAGTTGCCTATTCCCATCTCACCAAACATAATCAAATGACATCCAGCAGCCACAGTGCTAGCTACAAGATCCGCTCCTTTAACAATGCCTTGGCTCACTTGCGACAATGACATCGCGGCCTGCTTGGAAAAGTTCTCTGTTCTGGTACCTAACCGCTGGCGGATCAAATTGTCATGATCCTCTTCAACGGGCAATAAGATCCCGGCATCAACAACTTTGATCGCAACCTGGTTCGCTCGGCAAAAACAGTTTATGGCCGCACCACCAGCCAGAAAGTTGAGCACCATCTGCTGAGTCACAGCGCTCGGCGCAATACTGACACCTTCATCGGCAATCCCATGATCACCGGCAAAAACCAACACCGTAGGGTTGGCCAAGTGTATTTGGTCCACCGCATCAGGTTTGTCTTGGCTCTGAATAAGTGCTAGCTGGTAAGCAAGGGATTCAAGTTGGCCTAGCGCTCCCAATGGCTTTGTTTTCTGATCGATACGTTGCTGAATGGCATCGCTGTGTGTTCTGTCAAGCATGATGGAAATCCCTGAATAAAAATTAAAAAAGTCCGAGCTGCGGGGCGGTTATCTCACTAAATGATTGGCCGATAAAAGGCAAAATCCCATCCGCAACCGGACGGATCTGCTTTTCAACATAGTGCTCGTAGTCAATTGGGCTTTGCCTTACCTCTAATGGTTCGGGGCCATTTAGGGTAATCACATACTCTATCCAACCACCGTTCTGGTACTGCAAAGGACGGCCATGGCGTTTGTTGTACTCATCCGCCATCCTTGCCGCACGAACATGAGGAGGGACGTTCTTCTGGTACTCGCTCAAGTTACGACGTAACCTTTTACGATAAACTAACATTTCGTTGTGCTGCCCGTTGCGTGTCGCCTCGACATATTCCCGTACATAATCTTCCACTGGCTGATCATGGAAAATACGCTGATAGATCACTTTCTGAAAGTTCTGGGCCAATGCTGTCCAATCCGTCCGTACCGTCTCCAGTCCCTTGAATACAATGCGCTCATTTTCCCCCACATCGACCAAACCAGCATAACGCTTCTTACTGCCCGTCTCCTGACCACGGATCGTCGGCATCAAAAAGCGGTGATAGTGAGTCTCGTACTCAAGCTCTAGAGCTGATTCCAACCCATAGGTTTCGCTTAGGTGTTCCCTCCACCACTGGTTAATATATGTAACCAACCCTTTGCCTATATCATCCGCCTGGTCCGCCGAAAAGCTGCCATTAAGCGAGACGAACGTCGAATCCGTATCACCGTAAATAACCTCATAGCCTTTCGCTTCTATCAATTCACGGGTCACTTTCATGATCTCATGTCCCCGCATAGTGATCGAAGACGCCAAACGATGATCGAAGAACCGACAACCTGATGAGCCAAGTACGCCATAAAAGGAATTCATAATAATTTTTATCGCCTGGGAAAACGCTTTTTCGCCATCGCGCTTTGCCTGATCCCGTGCCGCCCATAAATCTTCGATCATCTTGGGCAAAAAATGCCGCTGGCGATGAAAGCGGCCGCCTCGAAAACCGGCAATCGCCTGCTCGTCATCCCTACCTTCCTCAAGTAGCAGTCCTTCCACCAGGCCAAGCGGGTCAATACGAAAAGAACGGATAATAGAGGGATACAGAGATTTAAAATCCAGCACTAATACAGACTGGTACAGACCCGGTTTCGAATCCATCACATAACCGCCGGGACTGGCAATCCAGTTGTCGCTATCTAGACTAGGGGCAACATACCCGGCACGATGAAGCTGAGGGAGATAGAGATTAGTAAAAGCAGCCACTGAGCCACCCACCCGATCGAGCTCAACACCCGTCAGGCAACTGCGCTCAATGGCAAAATCGAGCAAATGCGTATGAGCGAAAATTCGCGTTACTAATTTGCAGTCTTGCAAATTGTAAGTAGCCAGCGAAAGCTTGTCCTCGCGGTACATTTGATTGATTTCCGCCATGCGATCATAAACATTATGAATCGCCTTGCCTTCTCCCAGAAGCTCTTGGGAGACAGACTCCAGCGACCATGACCGGAAATTATAGGTCGCTGTTTTCAGGGTATCGATACCATCAAGTACCACCCTACCCGGCACGGTAAGAAAGCCTTGATTGGGATTTTGCGAAGACTGGCGCCAATGCATCTGCTGATTGCCCCGGCCAAGTCGCAACCCCACGTTGTTCCATTCTGCACGGCGGATCAGCAAGCGAAAATCAAAATCAATAACGTTCCAGCCAATCACCACATCAGGATCAAAACGGACAAACCATGCTTCCAGGGCCTCAAGAAGCGCCTTTTCGCTGTCTACCCACTCAATCCAATTTTGTTCCGCGCAGTCTGGTTCTGGTTTGCCGACCATAATCACACGACTATCATTATCGCTATGCAAACCGACAGAGTAGAGAACGCCCTTTTCGGAGCATTCAATATCCAAAGATACAACCGTCAATTCAGGTCTATAGTCAGCGGCTTTAGCCTTGACGTTGGCATATTCCAGAAAGCCATTACGGCGTTTTAACTGACCGGTAAAGGCAATCCCGCCACGAATAAATCGCTCCATCAAAAACCGATCCGCCAAACGGATATCCGATTCATAGGCTTCGATGCCAGCGTGTTGCAATACAGAGGCTAATTGATGGCTATCCTTGATAGTCTTACTGTAACCCGCCGCCATAGGCTGATGTTGAAAGTTACTCAGGGCCAGAGACTTCCAACGGGTATTCACCCCAGTATCTTTGAGACTGTGCTGTGCCCCATCAAGATCCTGCTGGCGAACAAAACAAACCGGCTCATCACCCACAATGGTTAACTTGGCAGGCCCTTCCGGAGTCTTAACCCAAAGAGTGATCTCCGTAGACCCGCGACTGTCACGGCTTTGACGGGTTAGTACGAACCCCTGTGATTGTGCTTGCAAACAAACCTCGATTTCAACATGAGCAATATCATTACCCTATCTTTCTATTAATTTTATCAAACTCTGCGACTAACCAACTACCAAAGCTATCTAGCATATAGAGCGAGGCTTTTTTTGGTACTTGGGTTCGAGATATCAGCACAAACAGTCGTTCGATTTCCGTGCTCTTATCCGGGTAGTATTCAAGAAATACTGACGAGGCATCTTCCAATGAGAGCGCCAATTGTCGCTTCCGGTGAAAAACCAAGCCAAAAGCAGCCCACAGCATCTTGCGAGCAATAAAATCGCAGTAATCGAGATAATCTGCCACGACTTTCGTCGCCATAATCTTACGGCGGTAACTCGACAGACAATGAGGCAAATCCGCATTTAGTTGCTTGGCAATTTCCCAACTCGCCTCGAAACAACCAAAACGTGACGCAAGATCATCCCCTGCGATACGATGGCTGCAATGCTTGAACCAAAATCCCCAACGGAACACATTAGCGATATCAAGCACCTCCGCCAATTCAACCAAGGTGAGTTCAATATTACGGGATATGGGATGAATCTGCTTCGCACGGAGGGCAACATTCAAGACCAAAGCGCGCTCTGCAGCCGTCAAAGGTGCAGCGGTCACCACCGTCAAATTAACATCCGATCGCCCAACAACAGCAGAGCCTCGTGCAACACTACCAGCAAGATAGATACTGTATGCTTTTTTACCTAAAAAAGACTGAATTTGCTTAACGACCTCGATCAATAGAGGGCGAAATTGTGGCTGAATAGAAAAATGTTTATCAAATTCGGGGAGAACACGTGACACTGAAAACTTCCTTACCAATCTTCCACTACTCTGTTCACTGAAACGCGAAAAAAGTGGTGGTACAATATACCACTCTTTAGCCGCCTTCGCTTAGTGCAAGATGCTCGTTCCAGAGTGATTTGTGCGCACTTGTGCCAAACGACTGAGTGGGGTGTCGTAACCATAGCCTGCGTTTAAAGGTATTCCTCACCAAGCATTATTTCGGTCATATTTAACTCAACATAAAATACTAGAAAACAACCAACAACTCCGCAATGAACAGAATAAACAGCCAGTATTAATGGGGCAATATTGGTATAAATATATTTTCCTTAATTAATTTTCTATTCGTAAAGATTAGTATATCATTCACTGGTTAATCCTTCTGGCTATAACTAGAATGAAAAAACTTGAGATTACTGTTTTTGTATCCGCTTTTTTATTAGCATCAATGATATTTGTTGTTTCGGTAAACAAGTTATCCCAGCGGCAAGTCACCTATGTCTCTCAGGCAATGCTAGATCGTATCAATAGCAATTTCGGACAACTTGAAGAAAGATTGATTCAAATTGATCAGCAATACCCACCTTGCAGCATGCTCGCGAGGGAGGAGCTTATGCAGCTGACTTTTGATTCCGGTTCAGTAGAAGAAATAAGCTACATTCAAAACAATACCTTAAAGTGTAGTGACCGTGATTCACATATACTTACCAGTACTCACACTGATATTTCTGTAAATATATCAGCATTAGACTCACGTTATTATTTCTACCGTGATATTAATTCAAGAACAGGTAACGTGAACCTATTTTTCATGTTGCAAGGATCAAGTGGTTGGTATCGCGTACTGCTTAATTCCGGCTTTGTAAATTATTGGCTTGCCAGTATAGCAACAACTCGTCATGTTTTTGCTTGTATTGGTTATGGCAAGCAAGTTAATCCATTATGTCAGAATTTCAGCGCTCCACACCGTAACCCTATTTTTGATATGCGCACCACATCGGAACACTACCCTATTGTGGTACATGTTGGATATTCTCCATATATGTTATGGTGCCAAATCAAAAGCTATTTATATATTGGCTTAGTTTTCATATTGGGCAGTGCTTGTTTCTGCACTTGGCTGACTCGCCGCTTTGCTAATGAGCAAAAATCTCAACGATCCGATCTGCAACGCGGCATAGAGCACAATGAATTCGTTAACTACTATCAACCCATCATAGAAAACAAAACGGGCGAATGGATCGGCGCTGAACTGCTCGTTCGCTGGCATCACCCTCGTCATGGCTTGGTTCTCCCTATGGCATTTATTCCCCAAGCCGAGGAGACAGGGCAAATTTGTGCCCTCACCCTAAAGATGATCGAGAATGCGGCCAACGAAAAATTAGCCGTGATGACGATGAAGAAGCCCTTTTATATCTCTGTTAACGTCACCGCTAGCATGATCGCCAATAAGGCATTCGTCGAGCCGCTTATTGCACTTATCCAACAGCATCAGAGTTTAAGGCACAATTTCGTCTTGGAGTTTTCCGAGCGAGACAGTTTTGCCAACAGCGATATCAATGAGCTCAAGCAGGCCATGCAGCGGCTTCGTGACGTTGGCGTGACATGGGCTCTAGATGATTTCGGAACGGGCTATGCGGGGCTCTCTACTCTACGTGAACTGAGCTTTGATATTATCAAGATCGACCGTTCTTTCGTTGCCGGCTCAGCAACCGACTCTGTCACCCAGTCGATATTGAGCAACATGGCCGACATGGGACGCACCCTCAAATGCAAACTCATCGCCGAGGGCGTAGAATTGAAAGAGCAGGCCGAACAAATTGACGCTCTGGGCATACCGTATAGCCAAGGCTACTATTACGCTAAGCCGATGCCTTTTAGCCGATTTATCGCCAAATTTAAAATTTATTCAATGCAAACTACGGCTATAACGAGAAACCAGCACGAAAATGTTGGTGTTAGCGCATAACCGTGGTAATTTCCGGTTTTTCCAAACAGTAAGATATAACCCATGCCAAAAGCTAGTGAAATTAAAAAAGGTTTTGTTATCCTTTCAGAAGGCAAAACTCTTCTGGTTAAAGATATTGAAGTAACCACTCCAGGTGGCCGTGGCGGCGCAAAAATCTACAAGATGCGTTGTACTGACCTAACTACAGGTGCACGCGTTGACGAGCGTCTGAAGTCTGATGACGTAGTTGAAACTGTAGATATGACTAAACGCCCTGTTGCATACTCTTATGCTGACGGCGACACAATCATCTTCATGGATAACGAAAACTTCGACCAGTACACCTTCAATGCTTCTGACATTGCAGATGAAATGCTTTTCATCACTGAAGCAACTCAAGGTCTAATGGTGATCCTTGTTAACGATAAAGCAGCAGGCCTAGAGCTACCTTCAACTGTTGAGCTTGACATCGTTGAAACAGATCCGTCAATCAAAGGTGCATCAGCATCAGCTCGTACTAAGCCAGCTCGCCTTGTAACTGGTCTAGTAGTACAAGTTCCTGAGTACATCTCTCAAGAAGACAAGATTGTGATCAACACTGCTGAGCGTAAATACACTGGCCGTGCTTAATCGCTGATCTCCCACTAGCCTGACACCCGATATACTCTGGAGTCAGGCTAGTATCTTCTTCGTAACGCCCCTTCCCCAGCGCTTTTGTGCGTCATTCCAGCAAACTATTTCTATTCCGTACCTGTCTCGCTATACTGTCTGCTCACTCAACTAGAGACAGATGTAGCTCATGGAAACACCAAACCTCATTTCTTACGACGACGTTATTGATGCCGCCTACGACATTTTCCTGGAAATGGCCGCCGATAACCTAGACTCTGCAGACGTATTGCTCTTTACCCTTCAGTTTGATGAGCGCGGTGCTGCTGAGCTTGTCGAAACAAAAGACGATTGGGCCGAGCATGTCGGTTTTGACGTTGATAAAGAAGTCTATGCAGAAGTACGCGTTGGTCTGGTCAACGAAGAGAACGACGAATTGGACGATGTGTTTGCCCGACTTCTGGTAAGCCGCGACCCAGATAATAAATTCTGCCACATCCTATGGAAGCGCGATTAATCACCGCAACTCGATAGCGTCGAACAGTTAAAAAAAACGGAGCAAATGCTCCGTTTTTTTTGGGGGGGGACAAATCAGCACTACACCAATACGTGGCTGTCTTGATTCTCGTTGCGGCGCACCCAAATAAGGCTGAACACAACAAGAATCGCCATTACTGACATCACAGCTCCTAGGCTATATTGATCCTCTGCTCGCATCATGGATGCCGCCAGAGTTGCCAAGCCAGCACCTAGGTTCTGCAGGCCGCCAAGAATCGCCCCGGCAGTCCCAGCATGATGAGGAAATGGCTGGATGGCAGCGGTTGTTGCCGCAGGGAACAATACACCCGCTCCGGCAAAATAAACAAATGCACCACCAATCAGCGAACTAACAGTAACCAGACCAGCCATACCCGGAATCAAAATAATCACAGCTCCCAAGGTAATCGCAAGCATACCGATCATCATCACCTTCGCATTACCCAATTTCTTGGCAAGCACGGCAGAAAGCCATGAACCGGCCAGATACCCCGGCAGCGGCAGAATAAAGAGCAAGCTGACTGTTTTAGGATCAAGCTTCAGTACGCTCCCCAATAATACGCCCGCAGCAGCTTCAAAAGCGGCAATACCGGCAAAGGTAGCAATCAGGCACAAAACATAGCCTTGAAAACGACGATTGCCCAAAACATAGCGGTAGCTTACCAATACGCGTTCATGGCGACGTTTTTCAACTGGCAATGTCTCTGCAAAATACACCATCATAGCCAATGTCACAGCAGCACCAAAAGCGAACAAAAACATGTAGCTTGCCTGCCATGTGAACGCTGATGACAAGTAACCACCCAGCACTGGCGCGATCAGAGGCGAAAAGATAATGCCCATGCTCACTAAACTGTTCGCGCGGTGCAGGTCTTCACCTTCATAACAATCTCGGGTAACGGTACGGCACATAGCCCCACTACAACCGGTTCCCATACCCTGGACAAAGCTGGCAGCCAAAAACCACTCGAAGCTTGGGGCAAACAATGCACTCACGATGCCCAACAGGAAAATCCCCATACCCAGTAAAATCACCGGACGGCGGCCAATGCGATCTGAGAGCGGGCCATAAATGAACTGCGACAAGCCGTAAGGGATCAAATATGCCGCCATTACAGCCTGCAGGTAAGCAGACTTAACAGAGAAAAATTCTGACATGGCTGGGATAGAAGGCACATACATAGTCTGTGTCATCTGACCAACAGCGACCAAAATAATCAATAGGAATAACAATTTCGCCATGCTAGCGGAAGACGATTGCTGTTTCACAACCAAAATCCTTATTACAGAATAAAATATCGTTAACGACGGAAAACAGTGGAAAAAACCACCACCAATCAGAATATAACTCTGTGTTTTTCTTTCAATATAAAAGCAATTGCTTTGTTTTTACATTTTCACGGAATCATAATCTACCAAGATGCGCAGATACTAATCCTGAACGTATTTTCTGGCAATAAAATAACGCATTGATTCACACGATTGTTTATTATGAGATTCATTAGAAAAGATAATGACAAATAAATATGATCGAAAACTGAAAGAAGATTTAGATCACACTAAGAAACAAGATTTACAAGTGACTTCAATGTATCGGACCTGTGACGCCGCATAACAAAAAACCCCGCATTTGCGGGGTTTTG
Organism: Photobacterium aquae; assembly: GCF_001029445.1. Classification (GTDB taxonomy): domain Bacteria; phylum Pseudomonadota; class Gammaproteobacteria; order Enterobacterales; family Vibrionaceae; genus Photobacterium; species Photobacterium aquae. The sequence goes on along the minus strand of NZ_LDOT01000006.1, from coordinate 125,184 downwards.
AAGGTATACGAGTGATGAATATCAATCGAAATGGAAGCGATGCTTACCGTGACTTGCTTTTGTTTTCAGATAGTATTCGTTACCGTCTTTCACATAAGCCTTAGTACCAACAACTTCCTCAATCTCAATGCCTAGTGCTTCGAGATCCTGAATTTTCTTTGGATTATTGGTAATCAGACGGATCTTCTTCAGTCCCAATGCCTGAAGCATCATTGCGGCTTCAGTGAACTCACGCAGATCATCACCAAAACCTAGATGATTATTGGCTTCATAGGTGTTCATACCCTGACTTTGTAATTCGTAGGCATCGATTTTATTATATAAACCAATACCACGGCCTTCCTGACGCAAGTACAGCAATACCCCGCCTTCCTCGCCCATTTTTACAATCGTCTCATCAAGTTGCTCACCACAGTCACAGCGTGATGAATGAAACACATCCCCAGTTAAGCACTCAGAATGCATACGAACCAGAGGTGGCTGACCTTGTTTGTCTGCCTGATTGAAAATCAGAGCTACATGCTCTTTGCCCGATTCCAACCCATTGAATGAAAGCAGATCAGCCGGAATATGACTTTTCTGGCCGACTTTAAATGGCACTCGTGCCCTTACAGTTACCATGTTGTTCCTAATATATTTCTACACCCGGGCAGCCCGGACAGTGAGAGACAATACCACTGATGATATCTAAAATTATGACACTAAAACAGCACAAAGGCATTACGGCGCAAATAGCCTGCCTCTAACTTATAATGTTATAACATAACAAATCAACACTAAGATTTGTACGGATATTCACTACATGATGCTCTCTCCCCACTACTCACCTTACTGTTTCACTTCATACCGCAATAACGCCTTGTCAGAGCATTCGTATAAAACATCGCCATAGACATCAAAGTAAAGCAAATAACAAAGCCCATAATCAATAACATACGTAGCCAGTCTCCTCCCTGCATCAATCTTTCCACTAATATTTGATAAGTGACAAAGACCCAATTAACCGAGATAACTACCAATCCAAGCATCACCACTTTAGGCACCCAACGGGCTTTTATCACAAGTAGCAATGGAAACAAAAAACTACACCAAAAACCGACACCATTTCCTATTCGCAGAAAATGCGCCGCTTGCAACCAATAGCTTAATACTATTGGCATAACCACCCATACCATTGCCATTTCCCCCAGCGAATTGAGACGCTATCAAAATCAATTTAAAACAATTGTGTAAAATACACTCAATACAACGCCTGCAACATACCCATAAGGAATATACCTGTCTATTACACGCCCTATTTAGCTATCATATTAAATGGATTTATGTTCAAATGGCGGTTTTTAATCCCAGTAGTTATAGACATCATGAAGTCCACACTTTGGCACAGATGGCGATGGCCGGGCCTTGTGTTTGTCATTGGCTTTTCGCTGATAAACCAATCAACCAATTTTCTTAATACAACACTGTTTAAGGCTGATGTCTCTAGCCGTTTAGATAACCTGTATCAATTTTACCAAAGTCGGTTTATCCACATCGACAACGAAGTACAGGACTTATCCGAAAAGCTGGCCTACTCCTGTGATGACAACGATATTTCATTACTTCGCAAGACCGTAGAAAAATCCTCAGCGATCCAGCTAATTGAAATAACTAACCTTTCCAACCATTGTTCTATATATGGTCACGGGGTTCGGCTAATCAAAAATTATGCACCTATCGAGCAAGAAGCTGACACCAATACAAAAATCAATGGTCAGCTTGGTGACACGCTCTTTAGCATCGAGCCCTATGACAACCATAGACTGAAGATTAGCTATGCCCTCCCTCGCGGGCTGGTAACCGTTATCACAGAACCCTTCCAAAACGTGTTTACCGACAGCGAAACCTGTAGCGGATGCCTAGCTATGTACCTCACATCAGGTGAACATAGTCTTCCTATTTATCCCAAAGACAGTGCCAACACTTATCAATTTATCGCGGCCAAAAGATTCAGTCCTATCTATAAAATCAAGATCTTTGCGACTGAAAACGGTATAGCCAAACTTGTCGGCAATGACATTATTATCATTCAACTGTTGCTACTGTCTCTATTGCTGACCTTCTGCCTCGTCCTACGTTTTCGCAATAACGAAGCAGGTAATCTTCGCGATATGATTCAAAAAGGCTTAAAACGCAATCAATTTACGCCTTACTATCAACCTATTATCAATACCCAGCTCAATAAAATGGTCGGGTGTGAAGTATTGGTACGCTGGAAACTGGAAAATGGCGATCTTCTGTCTCCGGATCACTTTGTCCCCACTGCCGAGCATACGGGGCAGATTTTTGAGATCACCGAATCATTGATCAGACAGGTTTTCTGTCAGCTTTCATCAAACAAGGGACGAGCAATCGGTGGCATCGTCAGTATCAATGCTATGCCTACCCAGCTTGAAAACCCAGCGTTCAGCCAGTGGGTGATCGACCTACTGCATACTCATCAGCTTGATGCTAAACGCCTTTCGTTTGAAGTTACCGAGCGAACACCGTTTAACAATATGGAACTTGCCAAACAAAGCCTTGGCTTACTCTGCGAACATGGTATCACCATCAAGCTGGACGATGCAGGGACAGGATATGGCGGCTTCAGTTATCTCCAGAGTTTGCCAATTGGTTGTTTGAAAATCGACAAAATGTTCATCGACACAATCGGCACCGAGGATATCAAAACCAAAATCCTTGAATCGATTATCCTCTTTGCTCAACATGCAGGGCTCAAAATCATTGCAGAGGGTGTTGAAAATGCTCAACAAGTTGAGTATTTAAAAAATCGCGGCGTCTACCTCATTCAGGGATACTACTTTGCCCAACCAATGCCATTCAATGCATTGCTTGAGTACATGAAGAATGCGGAGCACCCACAAACGGCCTCGCCTATCGAGCCCGTAACATCCGTGGCATGATGCTGGCTAAATAGACAACCGAACTAATTTTCAATAAGTTCATTTGTTATTTCTGCCAAAAACTCTAAAATTGTCCGGTTAGTTCAATTGTCCATTCGGATAAATTTCGAATAAGTTATTAGTTTTGCAGAGTTATCTGCCAGACGTAGTAAAGGAAACAACATGATTCAAGTAGTTGGTCACAAAAACCCTGATAGTGATAGCATCTGTTCAGCACTCGTTGGTGCTGAGCTTCTAAAAGCTCGCGGCCTAGAAGCTAAAGCAGTACGTCAAGGCGAACTGAACCGTGAAACACAGCACATCCTAGAGCAAGCTGGCGTTGAGCAGCCAGAAATGTGCACTGGCGTAGCTGGCGAGAAAATTTGGCTTGTTGACTACTCTGACCTAGCTCAGGGTCCTGACGACATCGCACAGGCAGAGATCATGGGTATCGTTGACCACCACCGTCTAGGTGATGTAACAACCGTTAACCCGCTTGAAGCATGGATCTGGCCTGTCGGCTGTACTTGTACCATCATGTTCAACCTGTTCAAGATGGAAAACACAGAGATCACTCGCCCACTAGCGATCCTTATGATGTCTGCAATCCTAAGCGACACAGTTGGTTTTGCCTCTCCAACTTGTACTCAGAAAGACAAAGACGCAGTTGAAGAGCTTGCTAAAATCGCTGATGTTCAGGATTTGGATGCATTCATCAAAGCACTTCTTATCGCAAAAACTGACATCGAAGGTCTATCTGCCGCTCAGCTAGTAGAAAAAGACCTTAAAGCTTACCCATTCAACAACCGTGACGTTGTTGTTGGTCAAATCGAGCTAGCGACTCTTGAGCAAGTTGACAGCATGATCGAAGAGCTTGAAGCCGATCTTCAGCGTCGTTGTGACGAAGAAGGCCTAGCAATGGCAGCACTAATGCTAACTGACATCACCACCAGCACAACACGCCTACTTTACAAAGGCGAGTGGAATGCAACGCTGGATCAGCACGCTGAAGACGGCATGCTAATGATGAAAGACACGCTAAGCCGTAAAAAGCAAGGCTGGCCTTGGCTACAAACTGTACTTGCCTAATCCTGTCAACGGATTACCGATACAGATAAAAAAGGAACCCGCTTGGGTTCCTTTTTTTATAAATGACAGCCGCTAATTGCGATTGCCCAAACTCGTTGTGTCGTTAAGTATATCGGCAAAATGCTCGACAAAATGCCGACCTACGACCTTGCCCTCTCGGTAATCTACCTCAAGATCATCCTTGTCACTCAAGAGTGCCCAACTACACAAACTTTTTTCAGGCGCGATCTGAATCACTTTCAAGCCAGGTGGCGGAGAATACATAAAGTCATGCGCTTCACGGTAAGTCGAATAATAAGTATTGAGCATAGCCAGTACATCGCTACGCTGCCCCTTGCCAACCGTTTTCACAAAACGCTCGATATTTAGCATTTTGCGCTGGCCTTCCCACAGCATCGAATCTTTGGGCTCTGCGTCATTTGCCGACGGATCAACCTCATCACCATCACCTCGGCTATATTTCCATTGTTCATATTTGGCCGTTAACTCAGCATGAAACGACTTAACCTTGTCCAATGACTCATTCAGACTCAGCCTTTCGATGTAATCCGGTAGTTTGGCTTCCACTTTTGCACGCCAGTCGAAACGCCTTTCTTCCGCCTTGTATTCTAGCGGCTCTGTTCTGACCACCACTACGAGATCTGCCCCGCGACGCCATGCTTCTTTGACAGGTACAGCAGCACTAACACCACCATCCACCCATTCAAGATCCTCGAGACAAACCGGCAAATTATAGATCACAGGTATGGCACAGGAGGCACGCAATACATCACACCAATTGTCCTGATACATCGGCATATAGATATCTTGCAGCGTATCTTTGCGGGTAACACAAGCTAAGGCGGTACGGTGCTCTAACACCCCCCTAGCCCTCTCTACATCCAAAGGCATTATTCCTTGCTCGGCAACCTGACCAAGAGCCCAGTCTAAATCCATGCTTTTTTGCTGACTCAGGTACTTATAGAGGTTAAAAAAAGCATTTTCAGTCGTATAGTCGACGATAAAGTTATAGCCGAATTTCGATTGGCGGCTAATATAAGACGACAGATTCAGAGCCCCGGCAGAGGTGCCAATATAAAGCTCAAATGGGTCAAAGCCGGCCTCCAGAAATGCATCAAAGACGCCAGCTGTAAAAATCCCCCGCTGGCCGCCCCCCTGGACAACCAACGCTATTTTACTTCTATGTGCTTGCTTAAGTTGCAACGAGAAGTTGTTTACAACTTGTAAATCCAAGTCTTTTAGACTGAAGGGCAAATGATTCGTCATACAACAGTTCCGACACAGCGAAAAAACAAATATATCGCAATAAGTTGAACAATAACGGAATGCCCACTCGACAAATTTTACTGATAAATTAGACAGTAATAGAGATCAGACCAAAGGTCAAAAGAACAGTCATGGTTACAGTTACAACAACAACGGCCAGTTTCAGATCATAATCCATCATAACATCCTCACTATTTGTCATGGCTTAACAAATTATTAACGGCATTTTCGGTTTAGTTCAAGATTTCAACAATCAAAAAAGCAGTATTATCGGAAATCTGTCACAATAAATTTAACCAGTTAACGTTCGGATTAAGCAGATGAAAAAGCATTTATTGTTACTTGCAACTACCCTGTTATTGCCCAGCGTGGCAGCCGCTAACAACAACGTCTATATCACGCCCTATATCGGATACAGTTTCACTAACGGCCTATCCGATGTAAATGGCATCAACGTCGAAGCAGAAGATGACGTTCACTATGCGCTTGGATTAATGACAGATCTGTACAACGGTCGCACCGGCTTATACCTCAGCCACCAGCCTACTGACTTTGCCAATATCACTGGCAGCGGCTCTTTAACCTATGCTCACTTACAAAGCGCCCTTTATTGGGAAACCTTCAACAAAGCAACCACCTACTTTGGTGCCAGCCTTGGTGCAACGATTATTGATGCTGACTGGAGTACCGACGATCTCCTCTTTTCAGCAGGCCTATTTGGCGGTATCGAATTCCACCTTACTCAGAATCTGGCCGTCAATCTCGAAGGTCGCTGGCTGGCCAGTTTAGTTGATAGCGATACAACTACCCGCTGTACTCTCCCTACCGGTGAACAAGACTGCAATATAAGAATTGATTCCGAGTGGATGAATCAAATTCAAACCAATCTCGGCATCACATACTCATTCTAAAATATGCTGATAGCCCCTAAAGAAAGGCCATTATCAATGGCCTTTCTTTGCCTATTGAGCACGCATGTGAGTACTCAGATAAAAATACAATAACCTACAGATCATCTCGTTACCCTCACGATTAGACATAGTTTATAACTCTACAACAATGCCACCTCACTGATTGGAAATGGAAGTTTTCCCTAATTAATCCTACGTTTTATTAACATTCGCCGTACATAAGGAGAAATGTATGAAACGTGAACAATGGGGCTCTCGGGCTGGCTTTATTCTTGCCGCCGTTGGCTCTGCCATTGGCTTGGGGAATATATGGCGCTTCCCCTATATGGCCTACGAAAATGGTGGTGGCGCCTTTTTTATTCCTTACCTTTTTGCCATGCTAACCGCCGGTATCCCTTTCATGATCATGGAGTTCAGCCTTGGTCACAAACTGCGTGGCGCCGCGCCACGCGCCTTCGCGCAACTAGGCGGAAAATTTGAGTGGCTAGGCTGGTTTCAAGTGTCTATCGCCGCCATCATTGCGATCTACTATGTGGCGATCATTGGATGGGCTATTTCTTATCTTGGTTTTTCATTTAGCCAAAGTTGGGGGGACGATACGAATGCCTTTTTCTTCACTGAATACCTAAAGCTTGGTGAAAATTCACCAAGTCAATTAGGGGGGCTGCAATTACATATTGCTATTCCGATGATCATTGCCTGGGCTATCAGTTTTGCCGCGATATTCTCTGGCGTAAAAGCGGGCATCGAGCGAGCAAGCAAAATTATGATGCCGTTGCTGTTTATCATGGTATTGGCTCTCATCGGGCGGATCATCTTCCTACCAGGTGCCCTCGATGGGCTCACCTATTTATTCCAACCTGATTTCAGCAAAATCATGGACGCAAAAGTATGGTCAGCAGCCTACGGACAAATCTTTTTCACCCTCAGCGTCGGTTTTGCCATCATGATTGCCTATTCAAGCTACTTACCCGAAAAGTCAGACATCAATAACAATGCTTTTATGACGGTATTAATTAACTGCGGCTTTTCCATCACCGCAGGATTACTGATCTTTGGGGTATTGGGGTATATGGCTCAAGAGCAAGCCAAACCTATAACCGAGGTTGTCTCCGCAGGCGTTGGCCTCGCCTTTGTCACCATACCCGCCGCCATCAACCTCTTACCTCTGCCTTTCATTTTTGGGCCATTATTCTTTTTGGCATTGGTAGTCGCTGGATTGAGTTCGCACATTTCAATTCTCGAAGCTGTGACCTCTGCGCTAATAGACAAACTCCATTGGACTCGTAAGAAAGCTGCTTCTGTTGTGTGTGGCAGCGGCTTTGTTATTTCGATGGCATTTGCCACCAACGGCGGGCTGTTGCTCCTCGATTTGGTCGATTACTTCATTAACAATATCGCGTTACTTTCAAGCTGCCTTATCGAGCTTGTGATCGTTGCATGGCTATTAAAAATATCGGATATACGCCATTACGTTAACAGCATCTCGGAATTCAGTATCGGTAGATGGTTCGAGGTATGCGTGCGTTTCTTGAGCCCAGCATTGCTCGCCATCATCCTCTTCACGAATTTTATCAATACCTTCAACAATGGGTATGGCGGCTATACCCAAGCAGAATTACTCTTACTTGGATGGGGATTGGTCGGCGTGATGCTGATGACATCTGTCATCATCAACTTGATGTCAAAAACACAACCACAGCAGGAGGCAAAACTATGACTCTAGGTGCCATTATTATGATGCTGTTTGGTTTAGGGATCACTTGGGGGGGAGCCGCCTACTGCATCTCGGTTGCGATGAGAAAAGCAAAAGAAACCTAGTTCACATAAATGGTCACATGACGACTGCGTCTTAGTTCTAATTAAAAGAAAAACAAGGTAGAGGGCCGGCCCTCTACCTTGTTTTATTAAACACGCATAATGTTAACAGCAACACATACCAACAAAGAATTCTTTTCCATTGAGCTACATATAGTTACAATCGTGTCATGCACGAGCCACTCATCAATGCGAGAAAATCCAACACTGATAATGGCAAAGACCCAGAAATATCAATAATCAAGGAATGGCTATGAAGTTAACTGCTATTTTTCTTTCAGCAGCCCTCATCCCCTCAATGGCAACGGCAACGACGACTCAATGCGAAAGTAATAAATACCATCAATATGTCGATGCCTCATTAGTGTGGTACCAAAACTTGGTCGACCTTGCGATCAAACACGACCCATCCCTCAAAGAAGTGGGGAATTGGTTTCTAGAAGGACGCAAACACCATTTTGAATTTAATCGCCAAGCGGTTGATTGGTATTTGGAAAATGACAAGGACAAACTGGCGCTAAACCAATCCGTAGAATCATGGTTACAACTCACCCAGCAAGATATCAAAAAACTGTCAGCACAAGATACGGCGCTGGGTAAAACTGCCAAAATTGCGTTTGACGATCGTCAGGATAAACCACATCCAAAAAACTACGATCTCCGCAGCACCTTTGCCGGACTACTCACCAATCCAAAAGATATCGAGGGCCCACTGACCCAATACAATGCAGCAATTACAGCGATTTCAGACATTAGCTGCCAATAAGTACCCCAACTACCGACAATGGAAGACATTGCCAAAGGGGTTCACAGATTAAAGAGGGTTTACATGAGACGGATTTCACGCATTTCCCTACTGGCCACGTTATTGATGGCCAGCCATAGCTATGCCAACCCCAATCTAGCATGGGATCCCGGTTTCGGTGCGGATCTCTCATTGCTGACGGGTTACACCAGTAGCCGTAGTCAATTTAATACTGACAACGAATCAACCGACACACTCAACCAACAGGGCGACAGGCAAGATAATATACTCATAGCGCCGTTAGGTACGGTCAATTACACCTTTGCCAGCGGCAAACAGCAGCTCTACTTTGGTACCAGCCGCTCAGATCTTGCGTTGGGTCGTTTCCATATCGAACTAGGCTACAAGCAGCGCTTTAAGGACAGAAGCCAAATCACCCTCAGCTACATACCGGGGATCATGGAGCAAGATACCTGGCAAGATCCCTATATAACCGGACAAAACCGCCAAGAGACTGGCAGTGATATCAAAGGGGCGCGCTTCCAATATGACAGCATCATGGGAACGCCTTTCTCCATTGAACTTGCAACCGGAAAATTTTCGCTTGAGAACGAACGATCCGGCAGCGCGATACTTCCCGCCGAGCAACAATCAGTATTACGCCGGGATTCGGATATTTACTATGGGGAAGTGAACTACCTTCACCCCTTATCACGCGCTCAAATGCTACGCTATGCATTGAGTTACACTCAAATGGATGCCGATGGCGATGCCATGGCCAACGATGGCCTCGGAGCGGAAGTTTCATGGATCCAGCGCTTCAACCAATCCAGCTTTGCCCTGACACTGAGCTACGACAGGGTCGTGTACGATGCCCTCAACCCCGTATTCAGCGAAACCCAAAAGGATGACCGCTGGGGCATATTCCTAGCCTATGAGTATAGTGCTCCCTTCGGCTGGGAAGACTGGGGGATCATTTCACTGGCAGGCTATAATCAAAGCAACAGCAACATCGCCTTTTATGACGAAGAAAACCTGTTGTTAACTGTGGGTATTAACTACCGCTTTTAAAAATTTTCGACACCGACGGCAAATTGGATTAAATTAGCATCAATTTGCCGTTTTATGTTACAAGATATCAATAGTTATGGCTGTAATGGATAATAAAAAAGCCGATGCTACGCAAGAGTCACTGCATCGCATTTTCACTGTGCCGGAAGCACCTGAATCTACCCTTGGACAGATTGAAAAAGAGATTTCCGAAAACCTCAATGTGTTTCTCCAAACTCACATTGCCGCACGAGAAAAACCGTTGGTTGAAATCGAAAAAGACTTTCAATCAGCCGATATTCCCGAAGCACCGAGCTTTGTCTCAGAGCATACTCATTTCTTGCTCAATAAATTAGTTGCGCAATCTGTCAATACATCTGCCCCGACATTTATCGGACACATGACCTCGGCCCTCCCCTATTTCCTGATGCCGCTGTCAAAGATCATGATTGCGCTTAATCAGAATCTAGTAAAAATCGAAACATCCAAAGCATTCACGCCGCTGGAGCGCCAAGTGCTGGGGATGCTCCACAACCTGATTTATCATCAGCCAGAAAGCTTCTATCAGCAATGGATGCACAGTGCGAACCATTCCTTAGGCGCTTTTTGTTCAGGCGGCACGATCGCCAATATCACCGCACTCTGGGTAGCCCGCAACAATGCGCTAAAGCCACAGGGTGATTTCAAAGGTGTCGCTCAAGAAGGCCTGTTCAAAGCCATTAAGCACTATGGCTATGATGATCTGGCAGTTTTGGTTTCAGAACGTGGTCACTATTCATTGAAAAAAGCGGCCGATGTACTGGGTATCGGACGAAATTGCCTAGTCCCAATAGAAACCGATGGCAACAACCGAGTGAAAGTTGCTGCTATGCGGGAAAAATTGGAGACGCTCAAACAGCAGAATATCAAGGTATTTGCGATTGTTGGTGTCGCCGGCACTACCGAAACAGGCAGCATAGACCCGCTCAATGAATTGGCCGATCTGGCACAAGAGTATGGCTGCCATTTCCATGTGGATGCCGCATGGGGGGGCGCAACGTTAATGTCAAATAAATACCGCCCACTGCTGGCAGGAGCTGAACGGGCAGACTCGGTAACCATTGATGCCCATAAACAGCTCTATATCCCGATGGGCGCAGGTATGGTCATCTTCAAAGATCCAACTTTGATGACAGCCATTGAGCACCATGCCGAATATATTCTACGTAAAGGATCAAAAGACTTAGGTAGTCATACCCTCGAAGGTTCTCGAAGCGGTATGGCAATGCTACTTTATGCGAGCCTTAACATCATCAGCCGACCTGGGTACGAAATGCTCATCAACAACAGCATAGAAAAGGCCCGTTACTTTGCCGGCAGAATTAACGCGCATCCAGATTTCGAGCTGGTTACTGAACCTGAGCTATGCTTGCTCACCTACCGCTATGTACCTGCGCGTACCCAGTATGCATTGCAATTCGCCACCAATACCGAGCGAGATATCCTGCTTGATGATCTAAACGACCTCACCAAATTTATCCAGAAGCGGCAACGGGAGTCAGGAAAGTCCTTCGTCTCACGTACCCGCCTAACGCCGGAAAAATGGGGACGTAAGCTAACCACTGTTCTGAGGGTTGTACTCGCCAATCCGTTAACGACCGAAGATATCCTCAATCATGTCCTCGAAGAGCAGGAAACCATCGCAAGACAGAGCCTCATTAGCTACCCGAAAATCAGTCAGCTGACCGAGTCCATCCTCAATCGAACAGCAGTCAAACAGTAACAAGACTAAAAAGGCCAGCCTGAATAATCAGACTGGCCTTTTGTTTTTCTGCTTGTTTTTTGCGCTACTGGTAAGTAAATACTGTAAATACATCAAAAATTAATTTTAACGGCGCATATCGTTCGCTTAATTTTTGAGCATTCAAACAAACAAATTCACACATTTATTCCATTTTAAGCGTAATCAAATGCCGACTTTGACATACAGGAATGCATGAATTTTACCAATAAACTCACAAGTGAAACTTTTTTGTCTTAATATTTTCATAAATCAACAGCCCAAATCCGTGTTTTCCTGTCCATTTCGCTATTCATATTGCGTAATAACTGTTGATTGAGATCAATAAAAGTTTCGATTCGTGGTAATAAAAAAGGCCGAAACAGCGTCTATTTCGGCCTAAATGTTTCAAATTGTTACTGAGGTAATTTCTGTGTCTACAGGTAAATTAGTCACCGGCAAACATATAACCTTCGCCGTGAACCGTAACAAAAATCTGTGGGTTCTTCGGATCGATTTCCATTTTTGAACGCATACGGCGAATCAATACGTCAATTGTTCGGTCGTTTGGTGCTTCAACACGGTGGCTAAGCATATTAAGAATACGCTCTCGGCTCAAAACTACGTTAGGATGCGATGAAAACGCCACCAGCAATTCATACTCTGCCTTGGTCAATTTCACTGGCACACCGTTGTGAGTCAGGGCGCGTTTGTTAATATCAAACTGCCAATCACCAAAACGAATTATGCTGTCTTCTTGCATTTCTACCACAGCTTCATCACGGGCTTTTTCTACTAAAGATATGCGCCACAACAGGTTTTTCACCCGAACTAACAACTCACGAAGCTCAAAAGGTTTGGTTACATAATCATCCGCGCCCATCTCAAGGCCGACAATACGATCGATGCTATCTGTACGCCCGGTAACCAAAATAATCCCGACTTCCGAACGGCTACGCAGTTCGCGCGTCAGCATCAAACCATCTTCACCCGGCAAGTTAATATCCAACATCACCAAGTCAATTTTTTCAGTGGCCATGATCTCACGCATCTGCGCACCACTTTCTGCCTGGCTGACTTTGTAACCTTCGTTTTCGAAATACCCAACCAGTTTGGTACGCGTTACGATCTCATCTTCTACAACAAGTACGTGATGACTCATTATTTTCTCTTTTTGTCTAATTTACTGTTCTATTAAACGCTAGCACAACGAGCAGCTGTTCACAATCTTTCATAAAGATAAATATTCTGTTCACCGCCGCCCTTATCCTTATTCATATCGTGGAATTAAGATTAACCTATAAAAATTTATACGTCACCGTACTTTACGGTCGGCATTCATCGTTACTTGGAATCTTCCACTATGAAAAAACTTTGGCAAAAGCTTACTAAACCAAGCAGCAAGTACCCAATCCTTGCGCTTGTGTTGGTTGGTGTTGTTATTACCTTGGCAGGTGTTCTCACTGTTCATAAAAGTTTTGAGTTTGCCTCTCAAACTGAGTTCTGTACTTCTTGCCACACTATGCAACAGAACTATGAAGAATATAAGCAAAGTGTACACTTCAAAAACGCATCAGGTGTGCGTGCTGAGTGTGTAGACTGTCACCAGCCAAAAGATTTGCCAGGTGCGGTTATGCGCAAGCTAGGCGCATGGAAAGACGTATACCACCACTTCGTGACAGGCAAGATTGATACGCCTGAAAAGCTAGAGGAACACCGCCTAGAGCTTGCCCAAGTGGTTTGGAACCGTATGAAGAGCCAGAACTCCAAGACTTGTAAGAGCTGTCACTCTTACGACGCGATGGATCACAGCAAACAGTCTGCTAAAGCTGCATTCGAAATGAACAAAGCTGCTGCTGAAGACATGAACTGTATCGAATGTCACAAAGGTATTGCTCACGAGCTACCAAACATGGCTGGCGGCTTCCAGAAAGATTACCAAGAGCTACAAGCTACTGCGACTTCTCAAGGTGCAACGGCTGACGTACTTTACTCTCTAGGCGAAAAAGACCTGTTTGCGGCAGCTGATGCCAAAGGCAAGGCTGAAGGTAAGCTACTACCTGCGTCTCAAGTTAAAGTTATCGAGCGCAAAGACGGCATGCTGAAAGTTCAGATCGACGGCTGGCTAGAGAAGAACGGCAAAGGTCGCGTAATGACTGAGTACATGGGCAAGCGTGTATTCAAGGCAACTATCCGTGGCGACGTTAAAGCAACTGAGAAAGTCCTAGAAGAACAAACTGACAGCGCGACTAACATCGCATGGCAGCACGTTTCTGTTGAAGCATGGATCACTCCTGACGACATGCTAGACAACATCCAACCTATCTGGAACTACGCCGAAGACATGTACGGTGCAACATGTAACGCATGTCACGCAGCTCCTGCTCCCGGCCACTTCACAGCTAACGGTTGGATCTCAAGCCTAAACGCAATGAGCGCTTACTACCGTCTAACCAAAACTGAAGAACGTACTCTGTTGAAGTACCTTCAGAACCACGGTAGCGACACAGGCGGCGCTGGCCATCACTAATTCCTGAAAGGTGGGGGATCACTCCCCCACCCCATAAAAAGAATTCAAATTAAGGATTGCTACATGGCAACTCAAGTTTTCAATAAGGGCGTTTCTCGCCGTCGTTTCCTGTCTGGCATGGTTGCAGTAAGTGCTGCTTCTGTTGTTGGTACAAGCCTGCTAGCGCCTCGCAAGGCAATGGCAGCGGCCGAAACCAAAGCTAACTTCACTGGTGAAGTGCTTTCTGGTTCTCACTGGGGTGCATTCCGCGCCAAAGTTGTAGACGGTGTATGGGTTGAAACCGTACCGTTCGAAAAAGACAAGCACCCAACAACTATGATCCAGGGTGTTCGTGAAGTTGTATACAACCCAGCTCGCGTTAAGTACCCAATGGTTCGCCTAGACTGGCTGAAGCACGGCTACAAGTCAGACACTAGCCAGCGCGGCGACAACCGTTTCGTACGTGTGCCATGGTCTCAGGCTCTGGACTTCTTCTACTACGAGATGGAGCGCGTTCAGAACTCTTACGGCCCAAGCGCCCTGTACGCTGGCCACACTGGCTGGCAGTCAGTAGGTAAACTGCACAACGCAGGCACCATGATGAAGCGTGGTATCGGTCTACACGGTACTACCCTTGCTAAGATGGGTGACTACTCAACAGGTGCAGCACAGGTTGTTCTTCCTTACGTTGCAGGCGCAATGGAAGTTTACGAGCAGCAGACTTCATGGCCGCTAGTTCTTGAGCACGCTGACACTATCGTGATGTGGGGCTCTGACCCAATCAAGAACCTACAGGTAGGTTGGTTGGTTCCTGACCACAGCCCATACGCGTACTACGATCAGCTAGCTGAGAAAGTAAAGAACGGCGACATCAAAGTTATCTACGTTGATCCAGTTGTTTCAAGCACTCAGAAAGCTGTTGGCGGTGAGCAGGTTCGTGTTAACCCACAAACTGACGTACCGTTGATGCTAGCTATCGCGCACACGCTGTACACTGAAAACCTATACAACAAAGAATTCATCGCTGACTACACGACTGGCTTCGACAAGTTCCTGCCTTACCTACTAGGTAAGACTGATGGTGTTGAGAAGACTCCAGAGTGGGCAGAGAAGATCTGTGGCGTTAAAGCTGACGAAATCCGTGCCCTTGCTCGCCAAATGGCATCTGGCCGTACTCAGATCATCGGTGGCTGGTGTCTACAGCGTATGCAACACGGTGAGCAGTACGCGTGGATGCTTGTTGTTGTTGCAGCTATGCTTGGTCAAATCGGTCTACCTGGCGGTGGCTTCGGCTTTGGCTGGCACTACAACGACGCTGGCTCTATCACGTCTAACGGTCCACTGATGTCAGGCTTCAGCGGCGTAACAGGCATGGAACCTATCCATAAAGGTTCATTCAAAGGTTACTCAACCTTTATCCCTGTAGCGCGTTTCGTTGACTGTATCGAAAACCCAGGCCAGACCATCAAGTACAATGGTCAGACTATCAAGTTCCCTGAAATGAAGATGGCTATCTTCAGCGGTAACAACCCATTCCACCACCACCAGGATCGCAACAAGATGATCAAGGTGTGGCGTAAACTGGAAACCGTTGTATCTATCGACCACCAGTGGACTGCGACTTGTCGCTTCTCTGATATCGTTCTTCCTGCGACTACAACGCACGAGCGTGACGATATCGAGCAGTACGGTAACCACTCTAACGCTGGTATCATCGCGATGCCTAAAGTGGTTGAGCCAATGTACGAAGCGAAAGACGACTTCGAAATCTTCCGTGAGCTATGTGGCCGTTTCGGCCGTGAAGAAGCCTTCACAGGCGGCAAGACTCAGATGGAAATCATCGAAGAGATCTACAACGGTGCTCGTCTACAGGGCCGCGGCCTAGGCGTTCGTATGCCTAACTTCAAGAAGTTCTGGGAAGGTGAAGGCTTCATCGAGTTCCCTGAAGGTACTGAGTGGGTTCGTCACGAATCATTCCGTAAGGAACCGGATCTAGAGCCACTAGGTACTGCTTCTGGTCTGATCGAGATCTACTGTAAGACTATCGCTGACATGGGTTACGATGACTGTCAGGGCCACCCAATGTGGTTCGAAAAGACTGAACGTAGCCACGGTGGTCCACGCTCTGATAAGTTCCCTATCAACCTACAGAGCACGCACCCTAAAAACCGTCTGCACTCACAGCTATGTTCTTCAACAGAGCACCGTGCAACTTACGCTGTCGCGGATCGTGAGCCTGTTTACATCAACACTCAAGATGCTAAGGCTCGTGGTATCAAGTCTGGTGACATCGTACGTGTGTTCAACGACCGTGGTCAGGTTCTGGCAGGTGCAGTTGTGACTGACGATTACATGTCTGGCGTATGTCGTATCCACGAAGGTGCATGGTACAGCCCGCTTGAAGGCGGTAAGCCAGGTACTCTATGTACTTACGGCGATCCAAACGTACTGACTCAGGATATCGGTTCTTCTAAGCTAGCTCAGGCGACTTCTGCCGCTTCTGCCCTAGTAGAAATCGAGAAGTACACTGGTCCTGTTCCAGCGGTAACCGGCTTCCACGGCCCGACTGAAATCACTAGCATCAACCCGCTATTCCCAGCAATGGACATCGCGTAAGTTGATCATTAACCAGAGGCTTCGGCCTCTGGTTATTTTCTCACCGAGACATTAAGTTACAGAGCTTATTCACATATACTATGCGTATGCATTCTGATATTTGAATACGTTTTTCGTATGGCCGAACAATCCCAAGCCATACCCGAACATGGAGTAACCATGAAAGAATTCATCGCTTTCAACGAACAACGTGCCGAAATTTACTGGTGGATGTCTTCCCTGTTTGCCCGCGAGCTAACCGAGCAAGACATTACTGAATACAACAACGGCGACATGGTCACCTTCTTCTCCGGTTTGGCGATGACCCCGGAGCTAGCGGCACCCGTTGCATCATTCCGTGATGCGCTGGAACGTTTGAATGCACGAGAAGATGCCCAGCTTGAACTGGCTGCGGATTTCTGTGGACTATTTTTGAGCACACCAAAATCTGGTGCACTGCCTTATGCCTCCATGTATGTTGGTGAGTCTGGCCTGATGAATGACAAGCCAGCTCAGGATATGAACAAGCTAATGGATGATTACGGTATCGCCCAGCGTAAGGAATTCAACGAACCGGCAGATCACCTTGCCGTCGAGTTGGATTTCATGGGTAACCTAATCATCATGGCCAACCAGCAGACCAGCGAAGAGAAAACTGAGGAACTGATGCAAGCCCAGCTCGATTTCCTCAATACCATGCTGCTGAACTGGCTACCGACATTTACCCAAGCCACCCAGTCACGCGACCCATTCGGCTTCTATGCCGCAGCCGCGAAAATCTTGTTGGCTTTCTGTGAACTTGACGTCAAGTTCCTGAAGGGCGAAGAATAACCCATCATAATTAACTATCTCTCTATTGCCGGCATATGGATTGCCGGCTTTTTTTTAGCTATTGAAAAAAAACAATCGCTTATCCCCAGCAATCGCAGCAAAATATCCCTTCTAGCCATACCATTCAGTTTGTATGCAGGATTCATGACACACTCTTGACATTCACCAACATCTGCTTGGTTACATTTCGAGCGTACACCACACAAATACGATAACAGCAACAAAGGTCCACACTATGCAAAACAGCTTGCACAATCGCACCTCACGCCTATCTGCACTGCCATCGATGGCACAACAGTTCATGAAATACAGCCTACCGCTGATGCTTGCAGCCCTGTTTGCTATCGCACCGCAGGTTCGTGCTAGCGATGCCGCAACCGATACAGTTGCCAATCAAAAAGAAACCATCTACCGAATCAACACTCTTCAGCGTGATCTTTCGAGTATCCGCCAGCAAACACTAAAGGCACATCCCGAACTAACAGCTCAAGCCAAAGCCTTTGAACTGGCCTACCATCAAAAAGCCGAGCAGGTTGGTTACAACCCTGATGAATTCATTGCCAAAGCCAAAGAATTGCAGACAGCACTGCGCAATGACAAACTCAGCGAAGAAGAGCGCAGCAGCATGATCCGTGACTTTGCTGCCGCCAAGCAAGCCATGGCGGATAAGCGCGAGGCAATCATTGCCGACAAGGCACTAACGGAAATGCAAGACAAGCTGATGGCCGACACCTATGCCGCAATGAAAGAATTCGATCCTAAAACAGAATCCTTGACCAAAGAGCTCAACGAGCTACTTCATACACTCGATAAATAAAAAAAATCACCGCCTTCGGGCGGTGATTTTTATTGGGTCAAAGATAGCAATAGCAATTAAGCCGTTGCCTCCTCATGCTTCGGCGCAGATTTATCTACTCCCATGTTGCGGGTCACATAAACCGCCAGCACCAAGGCACAAATGCCTCCTACTAGCTTACCGGCAACCACCGCTGAAATCATGTCGCTATTCACAGCAGCAGTAAAGCCAAGGTGATCACCGAAAACAAACGAGGCACACACAGCAAACGCCACGTTGATGACCTTACCGCGGTCATCCATATCTTTCATGATATTGAACATCGCAATATTGTTCGCCAAAGTGGCAACCAGACCCGCAGCAGCAGTTTCACCCATACCCATCGCACTTCCCAGCTTAACCAAAGGCTTATTCAAGTACTTGGTAATGAAGTGCACCATTGGGAATGCACCGGCGAGTACGATAGCAATGGCACCGATGATCTCGATACCATCAGAAATAGGCGCCATTCCTGGAATCACGACAATGCCTGTCAGGGTTTCAACCACGATAGCCGCCAACGCAATGGTAATAATCGCAACGACACCTTTACCGAAAACTTCAAAGCCACGGATCATCGCATCGGGCTTAAGCCACAAGCCAACAGCAATAAGGCCAGCCACAATTACGATAGGAATTAGATTAGCCAGTACCATCGAAAACTCAAAACCGGCAACCAGACCGCCAACCAAACATCCCACCGGAATAGTCGTCATACCGATCAGAACGCCACGGGCGAGATAAGGGGTGTCCTTCTTTTCGATGATGCCAAGAGCAACAGGAATGGTGAAGACCAAGGTTGGCCCCATCATCGCGCCAAGGATCAAGCCAGAGAATATACCGGCCGCCTCAGTTTCCGCCATGCTCTTTGCCAATGGGTAACCACCCATATCGTTAGCCAGCAAGGTGCCCGCAAACATAGCCGGGTCAGCCCCTAACATTGTATACAGTGGTACAACAACAGGGCTCAGCAACGAAGCGAGTACAGGCGCCAAACTCACCACACCGACCATCGCCAGTGCCAGTGACCCCATCGCCATGAAACCTTCCTCAAACTTCTCTCCATATCCCCAGCGGTTGCCCAATACTTTGTCAACCGCCCCTAGGACCATGAAGCCAACCATTACATACAGAATCACGTCATTCATAAAGACCTTCCTTCTAAAAACAGCTAGCTAACGTGGGGCAGAATCCCTTCCCGGTAATCAGGTGGTATCAGACACCCTGTCTAGCGATACTTTGGTGAAACTTTTCAGCCTTTTGGGCCCAATCCTTGTTCCTTTACTGTTATTGCGCGTTATATTTTCCCCTCTAAAATTTCCTTGCGAGGCTGGGCAATCACCACCTTGTCGACCAATACACCTCGATGGCCAATTCGATTAACAGCAGCATCGACCGCAGCCTGAACAGCAGCAACATCACCGGTCATCGTGACAAAGCCCTTACCACCGATTGCCATCGCCATATGTACCTCAAGCAACTCAACATTGGCCGCCTTGACGGCCGCATCCGCGGCCTCAACGATGGCTGCAACTGAGAATGTCTCAACGATACCAAGTGCAGCCGGACGCTCCACTACGCGGGTACCGGCTATGGCCGGAAAGACATCAGGATGCACATTGGCAATCACCAATTCATCAACGACATCCCCTTTTCCGATAGCCAGACCAGCATGAACCGATGCCTCGACGGCCGCCACATCACCGGCAACCATCACCATGAACTTACCGGGGCAAATCGTACGATTAAATACGATTTCCACGTGGGCAGCCTTCAGCATTGCATCCGCGACCTGAAATCCTCGGGCAATAGAATTCAATTCAATACAACCAATTGCATTCAACATGTCTTACTCTCGTTTACGTCCGTTTTTCGCTCGATCACAATGCTCTGACCAACGGCGGTTACAACCCCGTCGATACTGGCGTGTACTGCAGCACTCAATGACTCAGGTGCCGCTCGGCCAATACACTGGCCGACAACCACTCTATCGCCAATAGTGACAATGGCTTCGGCGGGCTTTCCGATATGCTGAGACAACAAGATTTCAACACGTTCGGGACTCACCTCATCGGTAAGGAAAACCACCTCTTGCTTGGCGTACTCTGTCAGCTCAAGACGCTGCACCAAACGCTTAGTCGGCACACCGCGATATTCACGCATTGGGTGGACATCAACGGTTTGGGCCTGCAACTGCTCCGGCGTTTGCCAACGGCCTTCTTCACGCAATACCTGCTTGGTCGTAACGCATACCCGGCTTGGATCCAACCCTTCCGGACATGACCACATCGAACACAAATTACACTCACAACATGCCTGAGCAGCCAAAGCAAAACTGCGGTTGTCACCACCGGATACTTGCAGCGCCCGCATTGCCAAGTGCGGCTTGACCGGATAGCCCAGCAAGCTGCGCGGGCACATTGCCGTACATTGGCCACACTGGTCACAGGCTGACTTGCCGATTCGGCGCAGATCCTCTGGTGTGCGTAGCTTGTATTTGGCTACTCGACCTGAGCGTGGCAGCACCAACAAGCCACTGGATGCTTTTGTCAGTACCTTGCTGTCATCTTCCGTCACCCGTCCCATCATCGGGCCACCATCAACAATCACAGGATCGGCACAGGTCGCCCCCCCCGCCAAAGCGACAGCTTCTCGGTATGCCATACCGACCGGCAACCAAGCGGTATACGGGCGCTGAACCGCGCCGTTAACCGTCACCATGGTGTGAGTGACCCCCGCGCCTTGAGCTGCGCGGAAGACATTGATAAACGACTCAACATTGTTGACCACCACACCAATTTCTTTCGGTAGGCCACCAGCAGGAATCCGTTTACCCGTAGCATGGAAGACAAGCTCAACCTCATCCCCGGCGGGGTAAACGTCATCCATTAACAGCAAGCTGATATTTTCCGGCCTAACCAGCTCCAAACAGGCGATGGTATCGGCATGCTTGCGCTTGATACCCACTGCACCATATTTGGCGCCGGTTTCAGCCATCGCCAGCTGCATCCCGCCAAAAAGCTCTTTGGCGTGATGCTGCATCAGCATCTGGTCTTTGTTGAGCAAAGGCTCACACTCGGCACCGTTGGCCAAGACCCAGTCGACCTGGCAGTCTAATTTCATATAGGTGGGAAAACCTGCCCCACCCGCACCAACAACACCAGCTTCCTGGACCTTTTGAAGTAACGGGTTCACGATGCCTCTCCCTTATTAACGACCGATTGGCTGACGCGCGACATCAAGGACAGCAGCCTGGAACGCCTCGCAAGCAGCACGGCATGCTGCCTGTGAGCCCGTCAAGTGACCACCACCGAAGTTGGTCTCAGATGGCGGAGCAAACAAGTTCACGAGTTTGACATCCGCGGCCTTCAGGGCGGCATCAATACCGAACATCGCCTCAAGCGGTGGCGCGATCAAATACGCCAATGCTTCGCCCTGCTCGACACCTGCCTCAGCAGACAAATATGTACCAGTGGAAGAAACCAAATGGGCAAAAAACGCAATATCCCCGTTCTCATCGGCGCACTGGAAACCCGCTTCGTCTTCGATAAAGGCTTTGGCCCTTTCCAGCCCGGCAATCACATCTGCTGGACAAGCAGCGGCCAGAATACCGATTACCTCACCAGAGGTTGGGCCCGATGAATGGGCTGCCCCAGCGTAAAATGAACGGGCATAGACCACGTCCACATTGGCAGCCTTGGTGGCTTCGTCCAAGGCGCAATATGTCACATCATCACAGTCGGCCGTGATCAGGCCGATACTGTTATGATGCGGCTGAAGCCCCAATTTTTCCTTATAGACTGGATCGACCGATGCGATAACGCGTGTCGCCAATACCGAAGGTTGGATCTTATCTAAAATCGCCATCGTCCTATCCTTAACGCTTGAGGTTGATGCCACTGGCTTTTTGCGCCAGCATGGTCTTCACTAAATCAACAATCACGGCCGCCGCTTCAACCGGTGGTGTACCACCAGCATGAATATTCGAGATAACCGTACGATCCGACTCCACGGTTTCAGGTGTCGGACGATAAATGGCATAACAGCTCAATGATTCTGACTGGCCCAATCCCGGACGCTCACCGATCAACAGCAGGTTCACTTCGGCATTGAGCAACATACCGATTTCATCTTGAGCCTTAACCCGGCCATAGCGGAGGAAGAATGGCGTCCCTACGTCCAGCCCCGCCTGTTTGAGGCCGTTAAGTAGCGGCGGCAAAATTTCGTCATGGTTTACCGTTACCGCATCAAGGCTCAAACCATCAGAGAGCACAACCTGAACCTGCGGAGCCTGCTTGCATTTAGCCTTGATCAGCTCACGTGCCTCATCATTCAGTTGACGACCCAAGTCAGGGCGAGTCAGGTACTCATCTTTGTCATGAGCGCAGGACTGCACTTCCATCAAGCCACGCTGCTCAAGCCAAGATGATTCCACGTTCTTCAATACGGTATCTTTAGAGCGTGAGTGATCGGCAAGGAAACGCAGTAACGCCGTCGTTCTCGGACGAGGACCGGTACGTCCCGTTCCTACGCGAGCATCAGTCTGAGACATCAAATCCTCAATCACTTTACGCTCGGCAGCATTCTCAATGCCGTTCCACTTTTTGAAGCACTTGTCACCCAGATCTGGCAATGACTCCTGACTGGTTTCCGCCACCGCAGGAACCGCCTCTGTCACAACCTTTGTCACAGCAGCCGGAGTAACCGTTGACTCACCCAGCTGCGCCATTACCGTCGCGACGATATCGCGAATTGCTTGTTCGTTCATTTCAGGCTCGCTCCCTTATTTGAAGAAAATAGATGGGTCGCCCGCCTTAGCGGTAAGACGGCCATTTTCCATGAGTCCCATCGTTTCCATCCACGCTTCGAATTCAGGTGCTGGACGCAGGCGCAACAGCTGGCGAACCGTCGCCGTGTCATGGAAGGAGGTAGTCTGGTAATTGAGCATGATGTCATCGCCCATCGGCATACCGATCACGAAGTTCACCCCGGCAGCCGCCAGTAACGTCAATAGGTTCTCGTTCGAGTTCTGATCGGTATCGGCATGGTTGGTATAGCAAGCATCACAACCCATCGGAATGCCTGAAAGCTTGCCCATGAAATGGTCTTCCAAACCTGCACGGATGATCTGTTGGTGGTTATAGAGGTACTCAGGGCCAATAAAGCCGACAACGGTATTAACCAAGTGCGGCTTGTAACGGCGAGCCAAGGCATAGCAACGTGCCTCCATTGTCATTTGGTCGGCACCGTGGTGGGCGTTTGCGGAGAGCTCAGAGCCCTGCCCGGTTTCAAAATACATCACGTTATTGCCAGCCAGCTGACAATACTGCTTACCGATCTCATAGGCTTCATCAAGCATATCGACCGATACGCCAAATTCAGACAGGCCCTTTTCAGAGCCGGCAATACTCTGGAACAACAAGCCGCCAGGTGCACCACGGCGTACCGCTTCCATCTGAGTGGTAATGTGTGCCAAGACACAAGGCTGGGTTGGGATCTGCCACTTATCGATCACCTCTTGCAATGCAAGCAGCATCTGGGTGGTGTTTTCCACACTATCGGTCACAGGGTTGATACCAATCACAGCATCACCGCAACCGTAAGACAGACCTTCGAATGTTTGCGCAAGAATAGAGCTCACATTGTCACGGGTATCGTTCGGCTGGAGACGGCAGCTGAAGTGCCCCGGCAAACCGACGGTTGAATTTGCCTTGGTCACTACCGGCATCTGACTTGCGCCATACATCAAGTCACCGTTCGAACACAGCTTGGCTACCGCAGACACCATCTCGGCGGTTAAGCCTTTGCGCAGACGTTCAGTATCCTCGTTGGTCTTGCTATCAGACAGGATATATTCGCGCAGCTCACTTACCGTCCAGTTTTTAATCCGCTCGAATGTCGCGCGGTTGAGGCTGTCCTGGTTGATTCGAGTGATCAGATCATCCTCGTAGCTGACCACAGGGTTTTCACGCAAATCGTTTAGAGTCAGCTCGGACAAAACATGCTTTGCTGCCACACGCTCTTGGGCTGTTTGCGCAGCCACACCAGCCAGCACATCCCCTGAACGCAGGTCTGATGCCTTGGCAAGGACGTCTTTGACATCCCTGAACTGGTAAGTCTGGCCGAACAAGTGTGTTTTCAACTTCATCTATAACACTCCTTTTAAGACGGGAAGGCGAGAGATTTAACGGTCAGTGGAACGATCTCCCCGCCGAAGTAACTTTTGCCTATATCGATGTAATCCCCCTCGCGGGTAATCACCTCATCAATCACACTCACTGGCTGCGGAGCCAGTTGTGGCTGCAACTCCATCCCCAGCGCTTTGCCGATATCGTTGTGAACGATAACGAAAGCCGGGTCATGGTGATTGCCATGGTTCTGGTAAAATCGGGCTAACTCTTGGGCGACATGCTGGACAGCAGCATAGGTCACGGGCATTCCGCCATCGATGGCAACGGCATAACGGTCAATCCCCAATGCCAAATCCATCCGCTCTCCCGCCAAGCAAATCGCCTCACAAAGCGCTGGGCTAGATACGCTCCAGTCAATAGCGGGATGGATAACGGGAATATTCTTAATCGGCAATTCGGCCGAATTCAGCCAGATCGTGGCACCTGACAGGCTCAGCGAATAGGCACCCGCCCCAATCACTGTCGCCCTTACCGTTTGGGACGGGGGCTGAACAGGCGAAGCGGCCATTGATGGATTGCGCTGCAATGCTTGGGCCAGTGCAGGGCCAACATCACCATACAAGGTTGCGGTTACAGGCGGGCGGTAATAGCACTCGCCGACGCCGCCACTCAAATACACAGCATCTATATTGGCAAGATCCGACATCGCCGGAGTTTGCAGCAGTTGAACAGCCAGTGGGGACAACTCGCCCAGCATCACTTCGACGATTAACTCCGCCATGCGATCAACTACCCGCTTAAGGTGATCCTGCGTTACCTGCCGTGGATGCAAAGCCTCGCCGAATAACGACTTAATGACGGCCAAGGCGGGCTTGTGCAAATAAGCGACATTGCCTTCCTGATCCAACTCGACCAAGCGACCACCAATATTCAGACACGCCGTCTCTACCACTCGGCCGCAGTCAAACACCACATAGTTCGAGGTGCCCCCACCGATATCGATGTTCATTATTCTCTGGTGCTGCTGCGCCGAGCGCTCCTGCGCACCGCTGCCCCGGCCCGCAATAACAGATTCAAGGTTGGGGCCAGCAGTCGCGACAACAAAATCCCCAAGCTGCTGGGAAAGATCGAGCAGCGCGGTTCTTGCGTTATGGGCCTTGGCTGTCTCACCAGTAATGATAATCGCACCGGTCTCTACGCCTTCGGCAGCCAGACCGGCTTGCTGGATCTGCTGCTCGATAAACTGACGCACAGCCTGGGCATCCAGCGTGCCCTGATAATTGATCGGGGTGAACTCAACGGGACTCTGGTAGGTAATTTCCCGCTCGACAAATTCATAAACAGGAACCTGTGATGCAGGGGCACGGTTAACCACGGTCAGATCTGAGAAAATCACCTGAGTCGTCGTGGTACCGATATCGATCCCCACACTATGGATAGTTTTGCGCTCCATCAGCAGTACCCCGCTGGCAACTCACCGGCGATAACCTGCTTGAGCAAACTCTCAATTTGCGCCAGTTCAACCTGACGCGGGTTACCAACCAGACAGATATCCTTCATTGCCTGCTCTGCCAATTGCGGCAAATCGCGTTCAACGATACCGATATCGGCAAAATTGGTCGGCAAACCGAGATCGAGCACCAATTGGCGAACTGCCAATACCGATGCCCGACACTTTTCACGGGTTGTCATCCCCTCGCGCGCAACACCCAGCGCCTGTGCCAATTCTGCGTAATCCGCCTCGCAACTCAAGGCATTGAATGCCATCACGTAAGGCAACAGCACGGCATTGGCAACCCCGTGGGCAATGTGATAACGCGCGCCTACCTGATGGGCTATTGCATGGGTTAATCCCAACCCGGCATTACTAAATGCCAACCCAGCTTTGTAGGCAGCAACGGCCATCTCATAGCGACGGTCAAGATCGTGTCCATAACCTACGGCAACCGGCAAAGCCTGAACCAAGGTTTCAACCGCATGGTAAGCGTATGCGCGAGACAGCAAATTAGCATTTCGCGATACATAGGCCTCAACGGCATGAGTCAAGGTGTCGATACCTGTTGCTGCGGTTATGCTGGCCGGCACATCCAACATCAGCGCCGGATCAAGCAGGGCCAAATCAGGGACCAGCGCAGGCCCTTTCACCGGTACTTTGATCCCGGTTTCAACTTCTTTGATAACGGTAATATCGGTGACTTCCGAACCCGTACCGGCGGTAGTAGGAATCGCCCCTAGCCCAACATGACGAGAAGCCAGCCCACCGACCTTAAATACAGAGATCAGGCCGTCATAGTCCCCCAAGACGGCAATAGCCTTCGCGGCATCCAATGCCGAACCGCCACCGATTCCCACCACAAAATCCGCCCCGCATGCCAGCAATTGCTGTTGACCGCGACGGATCAACTGACTATCGGGTTCGCCCTCGACATCGCTGAACAGCGTCAGCGACAACCCAGACAAGGCGATAGACTGCTCGCAACCACGCGTCAGCCCTAATTGGTGAACCAAACGATCAGCGACTAAAAAGACATGGCTTGCCCCAAGATCCTTGAGCACCGTTCCCAATTGGTGGATGGCATTCCCTCCGCATACCGTCACGGCTGGCGAACGGAAGGTAAATCCCCGGTATGGCTGGCTTTGAAGCAAGGTTTGCTGAACAATATGAGCGATTTCGGCAGTGGGAATGGTCATCACTTATCTCCTTTCCCTGACAGGCCATAACTGGCTATCGCCAGCGGCGTAAGGTAAAGCGCCTTGGACAATTCAACGATAGTGATATGCGGGAAGGCACGGCGGAATACATCACTAAATCCAGCGATAAGCGTTCCGCCCCCGGTCAAATAGATATTGCTAGGTTGATGGGCCTGAATATGGCCGGCTACGATATCTGCCATCTTTTCGACAACAGGCTTGGCCATCGCGGCAACCATCGGATCATCCTGACTGCAGCGCTTATGCTGCTCCGCCTCTTCAATGGAGACCCCAAGCCCACCCGCTATCGTCAGGCTGACATGGCGACCACCGGATGGCTCATCTTCTGATGCCACCAGTTGGCCCTCAGCGATAATGGCTGTACCGGTCGTACCGCCACCGACATCAACAACCGCCCCATCGGTAATTTCCAGCAATGCCGCTACGCTACACGGCTCATCAACGACATCGCTCACTTCAATGCCTGCCGACTCGACGACATTGATCGATATTCTTGGATCGGTACCCGGCGGATATGAGGTCACGGCCCTCTCGACCGTGACACCCAACTTACGCTCAACCTTGGCCAGTTGCTCGCGAACCAACCGGCAAGCCCCTACGTAATCGACAACGACCCCGTCACGGACCACATCCGCCCAATCGAGGAATGCGGCAATCGGCTCGCCATCACCGTCTACGACAACCGTCTGGATATCAGCGGTGCCTAAATCGATCCCGACCTGCCACTTTTCCGGAGCGGAAACAGCGGTTTCGTCATTCACAATCTCATCAATCACAAGCAGGCGGCGGTTAGTTACTTCGAGAACATCCATGGTTTATACAATCCTAAATGCATCCACTGCCGTACAACGGCGTTTTCGGGTAAATGTCAATGCGTTGGTCACGCCCTCGCCGGTAGGCGTCGAGATCGTCATCGTGGTCCAGCCTTCACCGCCGGCCCCGATAGCCGCAATAGCCGGGCCATTTTTAGCCAGCAGGCTACAATCCATCTCATAAGCCATACGGGTCAGCACATCGATGTTTTTGGAGTGGATCGCCGCGGTATGTCGGTTCCCCTTTTCCAAATCCACCGCCCAATCAATGGCCTGATCGGCATTGTCAGCACGGATCAACGGAATGATCGGCATCATCTGCTCTGTAACGGCAAACACATGTGACTTATCGGCATCAAATACCAACAATCGGGTATCAGCCGGCACATCAATACCTGCCGCAGCAGCAATCTTGGCTGCATCCCTGCCGACCCATTGCGGGTTGGCGGTAGGATGATCGCCCGGATAACCTTTGAGGACGATTTTGGCTATCGCCTCAGCCTGCTCAGGAGTGATTTCGGCAGCGCCATTGCGACACATCTCAGCCTTCAACTGATCGGCGATACTACGCACCGCGATAATTTCTTTCTCAGTCGCACAAACGATGTTGTTATCGAATGAGGCCCCTTGAACAATTGAAATCGCGGCTCGTTTCAGGTCTGCGGTTTCATCAACCACGGCAGGCGGGTTACCCGGCCCAGCTGCAATAAGTCGCTTGTCCGTTACCTTGCGAGCTGCCTCGACAACAGCATCACCACCCGTCACCACCAATAAGCCGATTCCCGGGTAAGTAAACAGTGCCTGCGCATTTTCCAGCGACGGCTCTGCTACCGTCGTACACAAGTTGGCAGGGCCACCCGCTTCCACCACCGCACGGTTCACCAGCTGTATCGCATACTGTGATACCTTCTTGGCGGCAGGATGAGGGGCAAACACCACCGCATTGCCAGCTGCGATCATACTGATAGCATTGTTGATCACCGTACATGACGGGTTGGTACTCGGGGTCACAGATGCAATTACCCCCCAAGGCGCATTCTCCATCAAGCTCATCCCGGCATCGCCAGAAACCGCCTGCGGTGCCAGTATTTCCGTTCCCGGTGTCCGGTGAGCCACCAGCAGGTGCTTGGCAATCTTGTCTTCCACCCGACCGAATCCCGTTTCGGCAACGGCCATCTCAGAAAGCTCGCGGGCATGCTTTTTAGCCATCCGGCGCAACGCTAAAATGATCTCGTCCCGAAGAGCAATTGAGCGAATCTGACGCTGGGCCTCTTTCGCCGCGGCTACCGCCCCATCAAGGGTCGGGAACACGCCATCTTCGCCACTCTGCGGGCTGCTGCCAGCCGTGTTGACACCACCAGCTTGCAGCTGGATAACAACACGCCTGACAATTTCTTCTAACTGCATTTGATCCATTACGAACCTCTCGCGCAACCTCAAAGCCATCTACGCAAGTTCAGTGATACCTCACGGCGTCTAATTGAACTTGTTGTATAACCGCTCGTCGGCTGCCATTACCTCATCAATAATGCCGACCACACAGAGATCGACCGGACACTCGCTCGAACCACCGCTGTATGCCGTCCGGGCAGAGCTACCTGCCACAACCATCACCCACTCGCCTTCACCAGCCCCGAGCTGATCCATCGCGATATGAAGATCACCATTGGTCTGTCCATTACGGTCAATAAACTCAACCAGACAGAGCTTGTCCATCCTCATGCCTGGACTGCGAACCGTGGCAATAACATGGCCTATGACTCGTGCAATACGCATCCGTATACCTCGTATCCGCCCCCGGGGCTTCCCCGGGGCAACGGCTTAGTTAGCTTTGATCGGGAACACTTTTTCCAAATCAGGATGAGGTCGAGGGATTACATGAACCGCCACCAGCTCACCCAGACGCTGAGCGACAACCGAACCAGCATCCGTTGCAGCTTTGCATGAAGCAACGTCACCGCGAATGAGTGCTGTTACATAACCAGAACCAATTTGCTGATAACCAACAAGCTCAACGCGTGCAGCTTTGACCATGGCGTCAGAGGCTTCGATCAAGGCTGTCAGCCCTTTGGTTTCCAAAATTCCTAATGCGTCCATGAGACAATCCTTACTTAGTGGTATTAGTACGAGGCTTGGCAGCCGCTTTTTCTTCTTCAGGTGTGATCGGGAAGATCGCTTCCAAATCACCGTGCGGACGAGGGATCACATGAACTGCAACCACTTCGCCAAGGCGCTGAGCCGCAGCGGCACCCGCATCGGTTGCAGCCTTACACGCCGCAACATCACCGCGAACCATGGCCGAAACGATGCCCGAGCCGATTTGCTTGTAACCCACTAACTGCACACGAGCAGCCTTGACCATTGCATCAGATGCTTCAATCAGTGCCGTCAGTCCTTTTGTTTCAATGATGCCTAACGCTTCCATTATCTATTCCTCAACTGTTACCGTTAGTGAAAGGGGATGTGCAAAGGCTCGAAGCCAACACCGATATATCGATGATGTCATTGGCACTGCAGCCCCGAGATAAATCATGTACAGGCTTGGCCAGTCCTTGGAGCATGGGACCAAGCGCTAGATACCCCCCCAAACGCTGGGCGACCTTGTAGGCAATATTGCCTGCGTTCAGAGAAGGAAAAATAAACACATTTGCCCGTCCGCCCAGTGGGCTGTCTGGCATTTTCTGCGCTGCTATCGCCGGAACGAACGCAGCATCGAATTGAACTTCACCATCAATAATCAGCCCGGGCTCTCGCTCTCGAACCAAAGCTGTCGCCTCGCTCATCTTGCTTACCGTCGGATGGCTGGCACTCCCCTTGGTTGAGAAGGACAACATCGCAACCCGTGGCTCGTTGCCGGTCAGCTGACGATAATTGCGGGCAGTATCAATGGCGATGTCGGCAAGCTGCTCAGTGGTAGGCAGTGGGATCACGCCGGCATCTGAGAACGCATGAACCTCTTGACCATCCGGCGAGAGCATCATGAAAAAACTCGACACCGTTTGCGACGTAGGAGCTACCCCTACCCCGCGAATGGCGGCACGGATCACATCACCGGTTGTAGACAGGTTGCCGGCAACGCAGATATCGGCATATCCCTGATCAACCATCATCATCGCGAAATCCAGCGGCTTTATCAGTCGCTGGCGAGCTTCTGCTGCCTCGATAGGTTTACGCTGCTTGGCGCAATACGTCGCCACCATCTCGTCAAAGCAACCTGCCGACTGCGGCGCCAGCACGGTCAAGCTCGGCATGGAGATACCACAGTGGTGGGCCAAATCTCGCAAGGCGAACGGGTTTCCCAGTAAGATCGGTTCGGCCAAGCCGCTCTGCTTAAGCTCGTGAGCGGCATGCAGCAGACGAACATCCAGTGCATCAGGGAATACGATACGGCGCGGATTGGCTCGACACTGCTGCCGACATTGCTCAAGCAGGTTCATGGCCCAATCCCTCAAGTACCTGTGATTGACCCCGCTCGCATTGCAGCAGCAAAATCATCACGACGTAGATCGCACTCGACAGGCGATTCAAGCCAGCAACCATATCCTCGCGTTGCACTTGCATCATGCTGTCCATATAGACACTGCAGCTAAGTAGCTCGAGTTCACGTACCATCGCCCGCAGGTAGTTCATCCGCGCAACATTTGGACCAAACGTCACATCTGGCAGAAGATGATCATGGCCAAGATACTTCAAGGGCTGATGCGACCAACGGTGAACTTGCTCGGACGAATACTCCCCGAGCGCTGGCAACGGCAATTCGGCACCGGTCACCTCACATTGGAGGACCTGACCAAGATAGGAGCGAATATCGGCAATAAAACCACTCAGTGTTGAGGGACCCCCGGTTATCTCGCTTTGCAGCAGCACGCAATAGCAAATACAGCTATCCAGCTTACCGCGCAGTGTGATCCTCGGATGCGTCTTGGGCACCAGCGTAGTGTCATCGAGATGGGTCAGCAGCGCTGGCTTACTTGTAAGCTCAGAGTGGCACAGCATGCAGCCGTTCTTGGGGCGCACATTGTTGTTCTTGAGCGGATGGACGCTCTCCCACTGGCCACCCTTGTCACTCTCAACAAAGATCTGGCCATCCTCGTTACGCCAACGAACGGTGATATGCTTATCACTGAGCAGTTGGCTTGCCGCAGGTGTAAACCGAGTCCCGGGAGCAAAAAACAATTCCCCGCCGTCGCGCAAACCAGCGTGCTCTCTGAGATCAGCTTCGGTAATAAAGATCGGCGTGTTGTTCTGTGACATATCAGGCCCACTCAGCCGGATAAGTGATGTAGACATAGCGCACATTGGTCGGCGTACCGAACTCTACGGTGCTGCCCTTAGGAATGAAGACGACATCACCCGCCTTGCCGACAGTTGTACCCGATGCCGTTTTGACATGCAGTTCCCCTTCCAGCACGACATTGACCTCGTCGTAACACAGGGTCCACGGGAAGAAAGCATTCTCCCAGCCCATGTAGCCCACACCCATATTGCTATTTTCCTGGGTCCCTAACACATCTGTCAGGCCGATATTCTTACCGGGAGCACCATCAAATACGCCAAGCTGAACAGCATTACCTCGAACCAAGACAATACCGTCGTCGTTGATCTGACGAGGCAAAGCAGGATTACGCTTTTCAAAATCACTTAATGCCTGAGCAATCAGCGCCTTGATAAGCGCACTCTTATCGCCATCCACTGCCGGTAGCTTGGATTCGACTTCCTTTTGAATTTCTGCTGCCAACGAGTTAGGGCATACAGGCGCAGGTGCAGCAACAACATCTGCCACACTCGGTGCAGGTGCCGGGCTAACGGTTGCGGAGGCCGGTTCAGCATCAAGAAGTTCGATACCTTCTACGCCAGCAACATCACGAGCTTCTGGCGTGACAATAAAAGCGTGAGCAGGAACGACCAAGTAGTGCCTTTTCTCGGCTTTGGCCTTTCTCACATCCGCGGCTGAAATTAGTGTTTTCATTACTGCATTCCTCGGAAAGATGAACGGAATCAGACCCGAACCTCGGGTTGAAGGGTGATCAGATATTCGAACAAGCGTGCGATTGAATCAGGGTCATGGATTGAGGTTTCTAGATAAGGCCCTTTAATGCCATTTTGCTGGAGCAAAGAAGCGGCTCGCGAGGTATCCGAATCCGTTTCGTCAACCTTGCTAATAACCCCTACGACCTGCTTGTTAGGATAAACGTGCAGTAACCCGCTCGGTGCCGAGAATCTCTTGGCATTCGCTGGCTGGAGTACAACAATCGTTTTTACAGCCGCGATAGTTGAAAGCAGTGCGCCGTTCCATGATCGGTTTTCAATAAACTCTCCCGGCGTGTCGATAACTTGCCCGGGATAAAATATCGGAGCTTGGGTCTTCCCTGTTTCTGCCTGCTGGTCAATAAGCATATTTATTAATGCCGATTTTCCGGCATCAACTTCACCAACAAAAGCAATATGACGCAGCGCTGTATTATCCATAATTAATATTAGGTTCTTGTAAGGTCGCAGGTATTATAAGAAAGGGATTGGCCTAGCACGTTAATTACCGTTTTCAATGATTCCTCTACCGCAGCAACACTGCCAGTTATAACCAAGGCACCTGAAAAACGGTCTAGAAAGCCAATATTTACATCAGCAGCTTTTGTTGCTATATCACCAGCAATAATGGAAGTTTCACCTGGTGTCAGCGTTAATATGCCAATAGCACCACGGCTTTCCACGCCGACTCGCTCGCACAACTCCAAAGTAGGATTAGCAACTAAATGTGCCAGTGTAACCTGCTTACCCGGCACAAACTCTTGAATAATACGTTCTTTACCAGAACTTAAATCTAGCATGGGCGTTATTTCTTTAGACTTGTTTTATCCCGAATTTATCGATAAAAATTCAACATGTACGTATTACAAGTCACACTTCCCAATACTAAATGTTTTTCATGACCATAATTTTCAATGAATTATGATCAGCATCACCCTATTTAAATAAAAGCAGATTGCAGCGCCTAATAATAAACTTATAGAACTCACACATTAATGCAAAATGACAAATAACTCTTATATTATTTAGAGAACCGTAATAATTACGGATCAAAACAAATAATTAACACCGTGTTTAGTGTTAATTATTTTAAAGATAAAAATAAATAGCGGCAATG
Organism: Photobacterium aquae; assembly: GCF_001029445.1. GTDB lineage: Bacteria > Pseudomonadota > Gammaproteobacteria > Enterobacterales > Vibrionaceae > Photobacterium > Photobacterium aquae. The sequence continues at coordinate 91,055 of NZ_LDOT01000006.1, read as the reverse complement.
ATGACAATTAATAGTATTTATTCTTCTAGTCGGTCTGACAGGCTTATCCCCATTTGTTCTGCGACCTCTGCCCAATAAGGTTCGGCCTCACAAATGCAGCAATCGCACCACGGGGCTATCCCCTCGTGCATACTCATCGGTTGTTTAGTCTCTTCCCGTTTACAATCTGTATCGTGACTCATAACCCCTCCTCGTACGTCAAGGCCAAAGCCTCAACCTTAAAGATAGCCCAGCCCCTGGCAGGTCGCTTCCCCTTGCCCCAATACAAACGATAGGCACAGACAATAACTACAGAGGCAAACGACAGGCACAAAAAAGCCCGGATAATAATCCGGGCTTTTTCTCAATAACCTGACTTACAGGGCAATCGGCTTGTTTTGGCTCAGCAGGCGCATACCTCGGATATGCTGGATAACCCACTTCACAATCGCCAGACAGGCGATAACGACACCCACAACAGGAATACCTTTAAGGAGGGTATCCCATACGCTGCTATGTACCCAGTACTCTGCACCCGCAACCATACCGGTCATGGTTGCAGCCGTTACACCCAGCACGACAAAGAAGGTGAAGAACAAAAAGAACGTGCGGATAATAGTGTAGTAATGCGTGTAACTTACCTCGTCAGTACCTTTGTTAAGCTGGTACGCTGAATAAATCACGGCCACAATACCTGAGAGCAAAAGAGTTACCGGCGTTAGTGCGCTGGCAATGTAAGCAAAGCGAACACCCTGTTTATTATTAGTCGACATAGCTGTGCCTTATATCTTGGAGTAATGCCTTAATTATCACACGGATTTCACGACCTTCAAGCTCCGTAAAAAGAGACGATGATCACGATCAAGGCAATCCGTAATTCACCGTTATAATCCCCTATAACGACGACAGCCCAAGCACAAGGCTTGGGCTGGTTGTTTACAATTACTCCAGATCACTTGAGGATCTAGAGGCAAATCAAAGTTCTTCGCTTGGCGTTGTCACTTCACTGCCATCTTTGATACGGCGGTGCCCCTCTTGCAAGTGGACAAAATCAACCAGATCGTCACCACCGACTTGAAACGCCTGACCGAACCCTTTCACGAACAATCCTTGAGTCGGTTCCAACCGGAAAAGAACAAAGTCTTCCAATCCGCTCAGTCCGTCCACAATCTCGCCAAATCGCATCTTCAATTCAGCAATCGCGGCAAGCCATTTATCCGAGCCGCGCTCGACAACGGCAACATTCGCTTCGAAAGTCAGACGCTTTCGTGCATAGATTGTTTTCGAGGCCGACTCATCTTCTATCATCATCAAAGAGACTTGCGGATTATCGAGCAAATTACGGGCGTGCTTGGCAATCTGGCTGATCAGCACATAGTAGCCATCCTCTAACAGAGCAAAAGGCGCATAGCTCACGTTCGGCTTGCCCTCACCGTCAACCGTGGCTAACTGTAATGTCTGGCAGGCTTGACGAAACTCGGCAATCTCAGGCCCCAAACGGCTCTGCAGGCGCTCTTGCTTTACTGAATTCATGTTGACTTTACTCCAATATTTATTTTTTTATTTCGAAAATACAGTCTTAAGCTGCTTAAATTTTTCGATTTGATCAGGGAATAGCTTACGCTGCTTGTCGCGCCCTAAATAGACCTTGAACACGCAGTCACCGCCCTTGGCAAAGAAACCGATAAAATAGCTTTCTTGTCCCATGAACGGTTTGCTGACAAGCGTAATATCAGACACCAGATCGAGGCGAAGGTGCCCATGCAGTTCACCGTCCCTCCCCATGAGGTTGTAATAACCACGGGCTTCTTTTCCTTTGGGGAATGGCGCTTTTACTTCAAAAATAGACCCCATTGAATGAACGATCGTGGTTACAGGCCCCCAGCTTGGCAGCTCTTGCAAGATGGCCTGAGCATGAGCTCCCTCCAGATGTTCTACGAGCTCGGCCGGAAACGACAGTACTATCTCGCCCTCAGTAACACCATATTCTTCCGCCAAAGCAACAGCATGCAAACCCGGATACTCCGCCAGCTTTGCCGCAACCTTTTGTTTTAATACTTCTTGTGAAATCGTCTCAAACACAGTCACACTCCAGGTACTTCAATGATTCAACTTGCCCTAGGAAAAAACCAAGACAAAAAACTATGCGGCATGCTGAGCTGCCGTTACAGGCTGCAACACTTGGATCATAGCCTGCGCCAGATTAACCGCCCAAAAACTCCCAGCCAGTGTCAAAGACAGGTACTCCTGATCAAAAACCACTAGACCATTTTGCTGCCATGCCTTGAACAGCGGCTGGCAATACGCATAAATATCTTTGCCAAAGCGCGCCTTGAGGTGTTCAGCCGAGAGGAAGCCACGATCAAAGCTCGCCTTGATCTCGGCAAACAGCTCTGCCTGTGGCGCTGATTTCGTCATCATGGCAATGGGTAGCTCGTTGGACTTTATTGCCGCAATATAAGCATCCAGCGTCCGATGCTGCATAAATCCGTAACCGCCTACATTACCGCCAGCACCAGCTCCTAGCGGCAATACTTCGGTTGATGTTTTCGCCAAACTGTTGTAAATACTTCGCTCCCGATTGTCCCGGGCCCAATGGTTAACGCTAAGGCGGCGCAGGTGATGGCGGTCCATAAAAGCCACCCCGTATTCAAACATCGAGGCTTTAACAGGTGTCTCGGCTGGCAATGGCAATTTACCTTTCTCAACCAACCCCTGCATCGGCGTTCCCCCCATTTCAATCAGCTGATAGAGGTCAACCCCATGAGCGCCGCTGCTTAGGAAGTCGTCAAGATCTTGCTGCCATACCGTCAAATTCTGATACGGAAGACCAAACAGCAAATCGATAACTATCGGTGCGGCATTCGTAGCACTTAGCGACTGGATACGCGATAGCACATCTTCGCGATCGTCCAAGCGCTTAGCTTTACGCCGTACCTGAGTATCAAAACTCTGCACGCCAAAAGAGAAGCGGTTGAACCCACCCGCAAGGGCCGATTCAAACATACGGTCGTCAAAGCGATTAATCCGCCCCTCAAGGGTAATTTCGCAATCTGTCGTCAATGGGAAATGCGACCGGATCAAGTTGCCAAGCTTCTCAACCTGCTCTGCCGTTAGGTCTGTTGGGGTCCCGCCACCAACATATACCGCCCTGAATGGCGCAGACTGGCTCCATGGCATGGCGGCCTTGCGCTGAATTTCAACTTCTAGTGCAGCAAAATATTCATCGATCAGTTTTTGGCTCGAGGCGTACTGGAAAAAGTTGCAATAGGTACATCTCACCCTGCAAAAAGGAATATGGATATACAGACAGCGCTCTTTTTCAGGTGCTTTTTCTGATGACAACACCTGACACGCCAAGGGCTGACGCTCATCAGGGGAAACCATTGCACTCATACCGCCAGCATGGGCTGAACGTTTGTTGCTGAACGCAAAGCGAAGGGGATCGGGTGAATGGATGCCAGTTACGGCTTCGGTGAGCAATGCCTCAGGCATCGTCTCCTGTAGTGATACGAGATATTGTTCCACGGGTTCCTTGAACTGGTTGTCCCAGCCCTCCAGTCGGCATTCGCCAGTTGATGCTTACTTCAAGGCCAGTATCTAATCTCAACCAAAAAGGTGCTTGAATACTCGGCCCTATTCCGTGTTGAGCACGGCAGTGACGTTACATTTTAATTTATTGCTTTTAAGCATTACCGTCCGTTACGCCACGCAACAGATGATAATCACTCTTATTTGCGGCACATCATAAATACCCGAGAACACTATTGCAAATGATAATTGATATTATTTTCATTTCGTGGATAATAAGCCCAATTCTGGGTTCAGCTACGTTGATGACACGGAACTCAACAACCATTTTCCTCAATGTAGCAATAAGTTAAACGCAAAAATTTGCAAGCTGGATGCGAGCGTGAATACAAAAAGATATGTCATAGCCGGCGCCATTTCGGTCGCCTTTCATGGTGTTTTATTATCCGTTGTCCCTAATACAATGGCCCTTGCTATGCCTATCGGCACAGAAGCCAACAAGGTTTCGCTAAACCTTGTTGCTGTACCAAGCCCGCAACCAAAGCCGACAGCTCAGGTTGAACCTGACACGCAGCCCCAGCAGGTTCCTGAAAAAGAGGCACCGACTGAACGCAAGAAACTTGTTAAGAAAAAACAGGTAGAAGCGCCAAAGACACCTAAGGCCAAACCACGCCCTCCAAAGCCGGTTGAGAAAAAAGTCAAACCGGTCGATAAACAGCCAAAACCCGTTGTTCACAAAAAAACGGTAGAGCCTAAAAAACAATCAGAAAAACACATCGAGGCACCTTCGGTTCCAGCCCAAACCGCAGAGGCGTCATCTGGCGTCAACAATAATCCTCAGCTTGTTAGCAAGCCTACCTTTGCCACCCGCCCTAGTCCGGTCAGCTATCCCAAAATGGCCAAACGACGGGGGATCGAGGGGATGGTAATGGTTGAGGTTTGGATAGATGAAACGGGGAAGCAAATCAAACAAACTCTCGTTCAGTCATCCGGTGCCAACATTCTTGATGACGCCGCTATAAAGGCGATTAAACGCTGGCGTTTTTCATCACATATCGTCGATGGGCAAGCCATTGCCCACCGCGTCCAAATCCCTGTTCGCTTTGAGTTAAATTAACCATGGAAACCCTAACCAATTTAGAGAACCAGCTCGGCCTTATGACCTGGCCACTTCTGGCATGTTCAGCTCTGACCGTGATGATCCTTCTTGAACGCTTGATACAGGTATTGCTCTGTACCGGAGTTGGCCGCAGCAAAATCAACGCCCTGCTCGCCGCGCAAAACCGCAATGACGAGTCAACACTCGACAACCTCGTCAACCAACTTCAAGGTCAGCGCCCACTGCTCTACAAGGGGGTGGCAATGCTCATCGCCCATCGCCACTTCGCCAAGACGTTACGCGAAGATGCGGCGGGTATTTGGCTTCAACAAAAACGAAGCCAGCTTCGTTCTGGGCTAAAGCTATTGGCGCTTATTGGCGTGATCAGTCCCTTGCTTGGTTTGCTCGGCACCGTTCTGGGTCTTATCGATATGTTCAAAGGCATCGCTATGAGCAGCGGTTCGGTAACCCCCAATGACCTTGCTGACGGACTCGGTCTTGCCATGCGTACAACGGCCGCAGGCCTGCTGATTGCCTTACCGGCGATCACCGGGGCGCAGCTCTTGGGGCTGTGGGCAGATAAGATAACTGGCAAATTGGAGCATAGCCTCAATCACTGCAATTTATGGCTTGAAGGACTATCGCTAGAGCCGTCTTGCAAATCAGCAGCATCCCCCCTCACATCAGAGACTGTCGAGGCGTCACGATGATTAAGACACACCAGAGCGTCATCATTGATGATGAGCTCAAACCTGACTTGACCCCCCTTCTCGATATTATTTTTATCGTGATGGTTTTCTTGCTGCTAACAGCAAGCGTCAAGTTGCAATCTCTAGAAGTCGATTTGCCGCAGACAGAAACCGAAATATTGCAATCAACCCAATCGGATCCAATCACAATCAACATCACCGCCAATGCCCCTTATTGGGCGCTGCAAGGCAAGCCTATTGATGACTGGTCATCGTTCAAGGAACAACTACTGACAGAAGCACGAGCCAACCCGGACAAACCCATTGTCATTGGGGCCGATAAAACAGGATCAGTAGAAAATATGCTGAAATTGCTGGCATTTCTTCAACAGAACCAGATCAAAGCTACCCAACTTTTAATGGAAAAGGACAAATCATGAAGCGTTTCGCACTCGCAGCCACCCTTCTTGTCGTATCACAGTCAAGCCTGGCTTCAGAGCGTATTATCAGTGCCGGCGCTGCTATTACCGAGCTCATCTATGCCATGCAGGCGCAAAACCAACTTGTTGCGGTCGATATCACCAGCAAAGGCCTCATCGATGACAACATTGCTGTACTGGGCTACCACCGCCAACTATCTGCCGAGAATTTAATTGCCCTTGAGCCCACTCTTTTGCTCGGCTCCAACGAAATGGGTCCGTCATCAACACTCGATTTGATCAAACAAGCTGGCATCGACGTCGATGTCGTCAATGCTGGAGAAACCGTCGATGACCTAATGACACGCATCGACCAAGTTGGTGCCGTGACGGGCAAAAACAACGAAGCCTTGGCACTCAAGAGCAAAGTCTCAAAAACAGTCGCGGCCATAGAGAAAAACCTGTCAGGCCAGCATCAACCGAAAAAGGTACTGTTCTTGATGATCCATGATGGTCGCCCCGCTAACGTAGCCGGCAGAAACACCACAGCAGACACCGTTATTACATTGGCTGGAGCAATAAACCCGGCTGCTGATTCGGTCAGCGCCTACAAACCTATCTCGATGGAAGCGATTGTTGAAATGCAGCCGGACATTATTTTGCTTAGTTCGCGCACCATGCACAGCCTCGGTTCAGTAGATGAGTTGATTAAAAAAATGCCTCTGCTTGCGGCTACCCCTGCGGGCCAAAACAAGGCGCTGGCAACCATTGATGGTACCGCTTTAATTGGCGGTCTTGGTCTCAAGAGCCTTAGCGAAGCTGAACGTCTTAACCGCGTTTTTTACCCTAACTAATTATCACCTTGGCATAGGCCAGCAGTACTTACTATGCATTTAAAACGACTATCGACCGGCATTCTCTTTCCTTCCGGCCTTTGTTTACTCGCGCTTGCCATCATCACCTCAATGGTGGTCGGCCCGATGGCGATATCCTTTTCCGATAGCGTCAAGGCTCTCGCCCCGTGGGATACCAACCTGCCCGCGCACATTGACATTGTTATTCATCAAATCCGCTTGCCAAGGACCCTCTTGGGAATAGCTATTGGCGCGATTTTGGCGTTATGCGGCGCCGTGATGCAGGGGCTTTTTCGTAATCCGCTGGCTGACCCTGGCATAATCGGGGTTTCGGGGGGAGCCAGCCTTGGTGCCGCAATTGCCATCGTCGTTTTTGCTCCCCTTGTCGCCTCATACCCTCTGCTGCTTACACTGGGAACGGTTCCTGTTTTCGCCTTCATAGGCGGCGCGGTAAGCACCTATCTCGTCTATCAATTAGGCACAGATAAAAATGGAACATCCGTTACTGTCATGCTACTTGCAGGTGTGGCCATCGGTGCGCTTTCAGGTGCCGCACTGGGGTTGATGAACTACTTTGCCGATGATCAGGCTCTGCGCGATCTCTCTTTATGGAGTATGGGCTCGCTGGCCGGTGCAACATGGCCGGGGATCGGCCTGGCTTTTGCCACTCTTACCACACTTCTGACGTTATTTTACCGCGATGCGAATGGCATCAACGCCCTATTGCTAGGTGAAGCAGAAGCCAAACACCTCGGCATTAATGTGCAACAGCTAAAACGTCGCTTGATTCTTCTGTGTGCGGCAGGTGTCGGTATTGCCGTCTCTCTGACAGGGGTTATTGGCTTTGTCGGCCTTATCGTCCCCCATATTGGGCGAATACTGGCTGGCCCCAACCATAAAACGCTGCTCCCACTATCAGCGCTCATCGGGGCATTAATCCTGCTGGTTGCCGATATGCTTGCACGTATAGCTGCCGCTCCCGCAGAGCTACCCGTCGGCATCATCACCGCTATTCTGGGGGCTCCGTTCTTTATTATCTTGCTAACTCAACAAAAAGGGAGAATGTCATGACGACCCCATCGCCCCATCTCCCAATTGCGATAGATGCCCGTAACTTAAACCTATCACTTGGCGGGAAAACGCTGCTGGAGAACTTTTCCATTCAGCTACGAAGCGGTGAGCTAACCGCCCTGCTCGGGCCTAACGGTGCGGGGAAAAGCTCCTTGCTAAAAGTGCTTTGCGGGGAAATAGAGGCAGACGGCAAAACGTACTACTTCGATCATCTACGTGAGCAATGGTCACCCAAAACACTGGCTAGGCATCTTGGCGTATTGCCACAACACAGCGGCCTGACTTTTGCCTTTTCCGCACAGGAGGTCGTCCAGCTCGGCGGTATGCCACTTGATCTGCCCAATACAAAATGCCAGGCCGTTGCAGAAGCATCCATGACACGGGTCGATGTCAACCACCTTGCCCACCGACTTTACCCTAGCCTTTCAGGCGGGGAAAAACAGCGCGTGCATTTTGCTCGGGTATTAACCCAGCTCAGCGAAGCTGGCAATCAATGTATACTGATGCTTGACGAACCGACATCGGCGCTTGATCTTGCCCACCAGCACAATACTTTGCAGGTAGCCAAAGACATGGCCAAATCTGGCGCTGCCGTTGTTGTGGTCATTCATGACCTAAATTTGGCCTCACAGTATGCCGATCGATTGGTGATTATGAACCACGGTCGTATCCAAGCAGATGGAAACGCTGATCAAGTCCTAACCAGTAGCAATATTGAACGTGTCTATGGTTGGCGGGTATCGGTCATGCCCCATCCTGTTTATGGCTATCCCATTGTAATATCATAAGCCTCACGGATAGAAATGATGACCGCCATCAAGATTTTTTCATTTCTTCGATAAGAATTATTGCACTCTTATCCACACTCGGTAAAATGTGAACGCAAGCGATTACACGGTGCAAACTAACAGTGCGTTGCTTGTTACGCTATTCTATACGTCGATCAGAACGACGAGCTATGCCGCCCTTTGTGATGCGGCTTTAGCTGTTTCTACTCGCTGTACTCAATAGAATAGTGAACTGTAATTACAGCAGATGTGGATAAGTTCACTACTCTTTTGGGTAAAGCTTTCAGTTAGGTCCTCTGACCTCTATCTTATTAGAAGAATAACTATGGCAACGATTAAAGATGTTGCGCGTTTGGCTGGTGTTTCAACAACCACCGTCTCTCACGTAATCAACAAAACTCGCTTCGTCGCAGAAGCAACACAGAAAAAAGTCTTGGAAGCCGTTGACGAGCTTAACTATGCACCGAGTGCCGTTGCGCGAAGCTTGAAGTGCAACACAACTCGCACTATCGGTATGCTGGTAACCAAGTCAACCAACCCATTCTTCGCTGAAGTTGTCCACGGCGTTGAAGAGTACTGCTATGGTCAGGGTTACACACTTATCCTTTGTAATACCGAAGGAAACCTCGACAAGCAGCGCGACTATCTGCGAATGCTGGCTGAAAAACGCGTAGATGGCCTGTTGGTCATGTGTTCTGATCTGGACGAAAAACTGCTTGCACTGTTAGAGCGCCAAAAAGATCTACCAATGGTTATCATGGACTGGGGTCCAGAGAGCCCACATACAGATAAGATCCAAGACAATGCAGAACTTGGTGGCTATGTAGCGACTAAATACTTCATTGAGCATGGTCACAAGAAAATTGGTTGCCTGACAGGCCACAGCGAAAAGGCTGCTTGCCGCGATCGCCTTAAAGGTTTCCGCAAGGCAATGAACGAAGCGAATTTGCCTGTCAACGAAGATTGGATTCTGGAAGGCGACTTCGAGTGTGAATCTGCCGTTGTCGCAGCAAATGCCTTAATCGCAATGGAAGAACGTCCAACTGCTATCTTCTGTTTCAACGACATCATGGCGATGGGTCTGATCAGTACCTTCCAACAAGCAGGAATCCGTATACCGGATGATATCTCTATCATTGGTTACGACAATATCGATCTAGCACCTTACTTTTCACCACCATTGACCACAATCCACCAGCCAAAGCGTCGATTGGGCAAAAGTGCTGTTGAGATTTTGATGCATCGCGTAAAAGACAAAGAACATGCACACCAAGTGTTCGAGATGACTCCTGAACTGGTTGAGCGAAAATCAGTGAAGAAACTCAACTAATTACACGTCACACAATCTGATGACAATACAAGAAGCTGGCCTACCATAGGCCGGCTTTTTTTACAATTTTGACCGATACTTATCGAACGAAAATCAAAAATGCGTTGCCTTTATCAGCCATCTGAATGAAAATATGTGACAAGAGTCACAAAACCAAAATTGGGAGCAAGTTCAAATTTATCAACTAATGATATTCTTACCAGGTCACGAACAAGGCAAACCTATCGAAAGGTAGGGACGCAAAGCTTCCGGCCTAAGAGCTGAATATATACCTATTTTTTATTCAACTTAAGGTAGCGGGGTTGCCGATGGATATAGCAATCATCATTTCAGAAAATATTCGTTATTGTCTGACATAACCTGTTGTGTATCTTTGCTATTCTTTCTCCACGCTCTGTTGTTTGGTGACTTCTAACTTATTTACAGAGAAGACACATGGACAAACCAGTACTTAAAGACTCATTACGACTATTCCAATGTTTTGGTAATATCAAATCACGTTCTATGTTTGGTGGTTATGGTATTTTTTCCGGCGAAACGATGTTCGCGCTAGTCGTAAATAATAAACTTCACCTGCGTGCTAATGCTTCTAATGAAACTGGATTCAAAGACGCAGGCTTAGAACCATATATTTATAAAAAGCGTGGCTTTCCTGTTGTTACCAAGCACTATGCCATTCCTGAAGAATGGTGGCAGCAACCAGAAAAAATTCTAGAGCATGCAAAACAATCACTTGAGGCAGCTCAAGTTGATAAAGTCACCAAGACAACCACAGGCCCTGAGCGCATCAAAGATCTACCAAACCTGCGCCTAGCCAACGAGCGTATGCTGAAGAAAGCAGGCATCGCTACCATTGAAGAGCTAAAAAATGCTGGCTCAATCAATGCGTTTAAAGCCCTACAAGCCACACACAGCGGCAGCCTAGCCATCGATATGCTATGGCAACTAGAAGGCGCAATCAGCGGCAGACACTGGACAGTTATTCCACCAGAACGCCGTCAACAACTTTTGAATGACCTAAACTAATTTAGGTATTAATAAACAGAATTTAGAAAGAGACCTTCGGGTCTCTTTTTTTATTTATTCCCATTAATAAAACCATTAAGCCCGTTAATAATAATTAAGATTTATTTATATTCCATTAATTATAAATTCCCTTAATGAATTAACCCTGCCATTTATTTATAATCCAGTAATAATTAGGCTGGTCGCTGACCTATATATTAAATATATGCACTCATGCGCAATAAGACACCGTAATAAAAGCCCTAACACAGGTTCACTAAACTCAGTGGCATAAAAATATAAACAACAGCGTGAGAACGAGGACATTAGACAAAGTCTCAAGAGAAGCAGAACACACCAACCGCCACACCTCGCCTTTTTGCCAGCATGACAAGTAAATCAGAACAAGATCAACATTGATATGACAAATTTTTGTCAGACTCCGTCAAATATTGAATCTCCTCACAAAGCTACTCGCTGATCTTGCTCCATACTTTCTTTCGTTCAGGCCAAGGTTAGAATGAACACAACTGAATCGTGGAGGTAGTATGAGTTATTCCAAACCATTCCCGGGACAAAATGAACGTGTGTTCAAGGATACGTTTGGTAAATGGCCACGCCTAATGCGCTGGCTGGTCCTGATCAGTCTTTTCCCCCCAATGCTAACCCTCTTCCTCGTACAGCAGGATTACACGTCGATCACAGCTCTTAGAGATACGGTTACCTGGACCCTGCTCAGTAACAGTTCCCTTCTACTGTGGGGCATCTTGCTGCGCATACGAGCGAGGAAGTACTGGTATCGAAACTACCATATCGGTAAAACCATGCTGTTGGCTTTCGTGCCCATCGCTGTTTGCGGCTATTTGCTGATTGCAGAGGCCGTGCCAAAACATATGGTTACCAATAACCAACCCAGAACTGTACAAATAAGCATCAACTAAAAGAATTTAAAGCACTTTTTTCAATTAAACTGAAATAATCCGCCTCTTGGTAAGGTCTAGTCTCACAAATGCACCAGCATATCGGTGATAATGACAGGCTTGCAGTTTTTTCTTGCAAACCATAGACATTCAGAGAGGTTAATGTGCGCATCCCATCCAAACGTCGTTATTCTATTTTTGTCCGGCCCCTACTGTGGCTTCAGAAGCGACACTACGGCAATGTACTCAATCCCGCCAAGTTGTGGGGGCGTCGCCCAACCTTATTCTGGCTAGTCGCAGGTTTTTTCGGCTTTCTTGACCGCTCATCATCCCCCCTCGCACCAGTGATCCGTTCGCTGATCTGTGTCCGCGTCTCGCAACTCAACGATTGCGCCTTCTGTGTTGACGCCAATGGCATGAAGCTGGCTGAACGCTGTGATTCAGTCGAAAAAATCAAAGCACTGGCTAATTGGCAGCACAGCAACCTATTCAATGCAGAAGAAATTGCCGTGTTGCACTACGTAGAAGCGATGACGATCACAGGCCAGAAAGTTACTGACGATATGCTATCGACCCTCAGCCAATGGTATGACGAAGATGCTATCGTTGAACTGACCGCCTTGGTTGCTTTTCAGAACCTATCGGCCAAGTTCAATACCGCCCTTGATGTACCTGAGCAGGGGTTTTGCAGTTTACCGATTCAGCCTCAGCAGCAAGATAGCGACACAACCAACAAGACAGACACTCCGCAGGGCCAATAACGGGAGCACTCAATATGGACAGAAAAAAACTGCTAATAACCGGAATCGTTGTCGCACTAATCGGATTATGGATTGGGTTTGATTTAGGGGCCTATTTCACTCTGGAAAATGCCAAGGCACAGCAGATCGCCCTGCAAGATACGATTACCAGTAACCCCATCACCGCGAGTCTGGTGTATTTTGCCGTATACGTCGCTGTCACAGCCCTATCCTTGCCCGGCGCAGCGATTATGACACTCCTTGGTGCCGCCTTATTTGGATTCTGGTGGAGCCTGCTACTGGTGTCTTTCGCCAGTACCATCGGCGCAACCCTTGCTTTTCTGTTCAGCCGTTTCATCCTACGTGACTGGGTTCAGGCTAAATTCGGGCAACGACTGTCCGCAATCAACAACGGCGTCAAGAAAGATGGTGCTTTTTATCTCTTCACCCTGCGCCTGATACCCATTTTCCCGTTTTTCCTTGTCAATCTTCTGATGGGGTTAACGCCTATCAGCACCCGTATTTTCTTTGTGGTCAGCCAAGTTGGCATGCTGGCCGGTACGGCTGTCTATATCAACGCAGGAACCCAGCTCGGTCAGATTGAATCTCTGAGCGGAATCATCTCTGCGCCGGTATTAATCTCACTGGCATTACTGGGCCTGTTCCCATTATTGGCCAAGGCAGGAATGGGGATCGCCAACAAACGCCGCCTTTACGCCCAATGGGAAAAGCCAAGCCACTTTGACCAGAACATGGTGGTGATCGGCGCGGGAGCCGGTGGCTTGGTGAGTGCCTACATTGCCGCTGCGGTCAAAGCCAAAGTCACCCTGATTGAACGCCACAAAATGGGAGGAGACTGCCTCAACACGGGCTGCGTCCCATCAAAAGCCATTATCCGAGCAGCCCATACGATGGCTGAAATCACCCGAGCCAAGGAGTTCGGTATCCATACTGGTAAAGCCAGCGTTGATTTTAAGCAGGTAATGGGGCGAATCCATCAGGTTATCGCCAAAATCGAGCCTCATGACAGTATCGAGCGCTACACAAACTTGGGCGTCAATTGTATCCAAGGCGAGGCAACAATCCTCTCACCGTGGGAAATTGAAGTGAATGGCGAGCGAATCACCACCCGCAATATCGTCATTGCAACGGGGGCCCGCCCTCTCGTGCCGGCAATCCCCGGTCTGGACAAAGTCCATTACCTGACATCCGATACGATCTGGCAACTCGACCAACAGCCCAAGCGCCTGCTGGTACTAGGTGGTGGACCCATTGGCTGTGAGCTGGCGCAAAGCTTCCAGCGCCTAGGCAGCGAAGTTACATTGGTCGAAATGGCAGAACAGCTCCTCATCCGTGAAGATAGCGATGCAGCCACGCTTGTTCAACAGAGCCTCGTTGCCGACGGCGTATCTGTGAAAATCGGGCACAAGGCTGTTCGCTTTGAGCCTTCTGACGGCTCTTCAGTGAATTCGGCTCGCGCTGTTCTCGAAACGGCCGATGGTACCCAGTCTGTTATCGAGTTTGATGCCGTTATGTTGGCCCTTGGCCGTGTTGCCAATGTTCAGGGGTTCGGCCTTGAGGATCTGGGCATTACCACAACCAAGCGAGGTACGGTGGAAGTCAATGACTATCTTCAAACCTGCTATCCCAATATTTATGCCGTCGGTGATGTTGCAGGTCCGTTCCAGCTGACCCATGCTGCCGCCCATCAGGCATGGTATGCCGCCGTCAATGGCCTGTTTGGCCAATTCAAGAAATTCAAGGCTGACTATTCCGTCTTGCCTGCCGCGACCTACACATCGCCGGAAGTTGCAAGGGTGGGCCTCAATGAGAAAGAAGCCAAGCAACAAGGCATTGATTTTGATATTGTTACCTACGGTATTGATGATCTCGACCGGGCAATTACCGATGGTGAGGACCATGGGTTTATCAAAGTCATCACCGCCAAAGGCAAGGATAAAATTCTTGGGGCGACCATAGTCGGCCATAACGCCGGAGAACTACTAGCCGAATTCACCTTGGCAATGCGTCATGGCTTAGGGCTCAACAAAATCCTCGGTACCGTACACCCCTATCCAACGATGAGCGAAGCGGCCAAATACACCGCTGGCGTTTGGAAAAAGGACAATGCACCGCAGGGACTATTGGCATGGGTAGAAAAATATCATCGCTGGATGCGCGGCCCATCACATCCCCAACAAGAACCGAAACCCGGTGACAGCACGGAAGCAACTGAAACCAACATTGTCGAACCACCAGCAATGCAACGTACTGTTCAAAAAGCCGAACCGACTGTTACCGAAAAATAGGGAGCGACAATGAAAAAACACCTGTTAGGATTAGCGATGATGATGGCTGCCGGTATATCGGCAGCCAACGCCAAACCCGAGGCAACCAATGACATTCCCCTTGATTGGCCTGGCGTTCTTCAACAAGCCGAGGGACAAACCGTCTATTTCAATGCGTGGGGCGGCAGCCAGGAAATCAATGACTATTTGCGTTGGGCTGGCCGCCAACTGCAGGCTCAGTATGGCGTCACCCTCAAGCATGTCAAAGTTGCCGATATCGCCGAAACGACACAGCGCTTGCTTGCGGAAAAGAGCGCCGGAAAGAATAGTGGCGGCAGTGTCGATCTCGTGTGGATCAACGGTGAAAACTTCCGCTCCATGAAGCAGGGTAAACTATTGTTTGGGCCATTTACCCAGCGCCTCCCTAACTGGCAGTATGTCGATACCCGGTTACCCATCGACAAAGACTTTACGGAATCGACCGATGGACTTGAAGCGCCGTGGGGGGTTGGTCAGCTAGTGTTCATTCATGATACCCAAACACTGCGCAATCCACCTACGAGCTTTGCCCAGCTGCTAGATGTCGCCAAATCGCATCCGGGAAAAATCAGTTACCCGCAGCCACCAGAGTTTCATGGCAGCAGCTTTCTGAAAGCTGCCCTCATCGAACTGGCCGCCAATCCGGATACCCTGTACCACGCCATTGATATAAAATCCGAAAAGGAACGGTTTGAACAAACAACTGCTCCACTTTGGCAGTATCTTGACGCCCTGCACCCTGTAGCTTGGCAGAAAGGGGGCAAGTTCCCGTCTGGAACTAGCGAAACCGTTCAGCTTCTGGACGACCAACAACTATTGCTGGCCATCACCTTCAATCCCAATGCCGCTAGCGCTGCAATTGAAAATGGTAACCTGACCGAATCTGCCCACACCTATGCCTTTGAGCAAGGGGCACTGTCCAATATCCATTTTCTCGCTATTCCTTGGAACGCTCAGGCCAAGGCCGGCGCTCTGGTTGCCATTAACTTTTTGATGAGCCCTGAGGCTCAAGTACGAAAAGCTGATGCCGCGATCTGGGGAGATCCTTCAGTGCTCAAGAAAGAAGTTTTAGCGAAAAATGGCGGTGCCGAATTCACGCTGTATAAATCCATACCGGAACCCCATCCTAGCTGGCTTACCGCCATAGAGCTTGAATGGCAAAAACGTTACGGCAACCAATAATCAAAGATAGGGAGGTATACCTCCCTATCCGAACGACCCTAATGATCCGATTCTTATTTTTTACCACATTATTGATCTGCTTTTCCCCCTTGGTGCCGGGTCTGCTGGGAATTATCCTCCCCGCCTTTTCATGGCTCCCGGCATTGGGATATAACCAGTTTTCGCCCTCTGCTTTTGAACTGCTGATTCATTGGCCGAACTTGGCTGAATCCATTGGGTTAACTTTGTTTACCGGCTTGGGCAGCACCTTGCTGGCCATCATGTTTAGCTATTGGATCCTCGCCACTTATTGGGAAACAGCGCGCTGGAACCGTGTAGAAAAACTCCTCTCACCAATGCTGGCAATGCCGCATGTGGCCTTTGCTATCGGGTTTGCCCTGTTAATGTCTCCAACAGGCTGGTTCTATCGAGTTGGAGATCTATTCGGCGTGAACAGCACGGATTCAACCGGTTTAATTCAAGATCCTCATGGATTAGGATTGCTGCTGGCGTTGGCGATCAAAGAAACGCCATTCTTGCTCATTATGAGCGTTTCGGTTTTGCAGCAACTTAATATCCAGCGTCTGCTCGCTGTCTCATCGGCATTGGGATACACCCGCTCCCAATGCTGGTACAAAGTGGTTCTGCCACAATGGCTGCCGAAAATGCGCCTGTCGATTTTTGCGATCGCCGCGTATGGCTTATCCGTCGTGGATGTTGCCATGATTCTGGGACCAACAAGACCAACAACACTGTCACTGGTCGTTTGGCAATGGTTTAACGAGCCTGATTTGACTCTGGTACCACGGGCGGCAGCCGGTGCGATCCTAATGCTGGCCGTAACAGCTCTTGGACTCGGTACACTTGGGCTGATGGAGTGGCTTGGGCTCAGGCGTTGTCGTAACTGGCAAACCTCAGGCCCCAAGCCCCACACAACCCGCCAGCTACGTCTAACAACATGGCGCGGGATCTACCTGCCTTTCGCACTGATCCCAGCACTGGTACTCCCTATTCTTGTACTATGGTCATTCGCACAGAGGTGGCGTTTCCCGGATTTGCTCCCTAGCCGATACAGCGGGCGCTTTTGGCATCAAGAGCTCGATACTATTACTGAGTTACTGGCGACAAGCCTTGGTATCGCCATCCTCTCCTGCCTTGCCGCCTTGATCATGGCCATTGCATGTTTGGAATACCGTCAGCGCTATTTGCGAGGGTTGCCGACATGGCTCATCGGCCTACCCCTGATTATTCCGCAGCTATCGCTGCTATTTGGGATTCAGATACTGACTTACCTTGTACCGGGACAGCACTATCTTATCTGGGTCGTCTGGGGCCACCTGCTATTTGTGTTCCCCTATGTCTATCTCGCATTGGATGGAGCATGGCGTAGTTACGATATCAGGCTCGATCAGTGCAGCAGGAGCCTTGGCCTGAACGGCTGGCAAACGTGGTGGAAGGTAAAACGTCCTCTGGTACAGCCCGCGATATTTTTCGCCGTCGCCGTCGGGCTCAGCGTCAGCCTTGCCCAATATCTGCCAACGCAGCTCCTTGGTGCCGGTAGGATCAGCACACTGACTACCGAAGCTATCGCCCTGAGCAGCGGGCAGGATCGCAGGGTGATGGCGATCTATGGTTTGCTGCAGGGACTCCTGCCACTGCTGTTCTTTGCGGGTGTCATTATGCTTAACCACTATCGCCGCCATGATCGCTCTAACCGAATGCAATCTAAGGCAATCAAGCCTCAACAGGAGTACAAACACGGATGACTCTGTCTGTGACCAATCTCACCGTCTTTAACAAGCAAGAGACGCTTATCGCTCCCGTCAGTTTTACGGTCAATCCCGGAGAGATCGTCACCCTGATGGGGCCTAGCGGATGCGGGAAATCAACCCTTCTCAGTGCTATTGCAGGCCATCTTGCCGCGACATTTACCTTGCAAGGTGATGTACAAATGGATAATTCTAGCGTGCTTAACCTGCCGCCTGACCGAAGGCATATTGGGTTATTATTCCAAGATGACCTGCTCTTTCCCCACCTTGATGTACTGGAAAACCTCATGTTTGGGCTCCCGCGTCGTTATGGCAAATCCGAACGTGTTGCTATCGCCCAACAAACATTAGAGCAGATAAATCTGGCAATGCTTGCCCATCATATGCCCAACGAGATATCAGGAGGGCAGCGGGCAAGAATTAGCTTGATGCGCATGCTATTATCCGAGCCCAGAGCTGTTTTGCTTGATGAACCATTCAGCAAACTGGACAAAGAACTTCGACATGAATTCCGCAGCTGGGTCTTTGATCAAATCAAGCAGCGCCAGATCCCCGCGATCATGGTGACCCATGACCATGATGATATTCCAGCAGACGGAATCGTAATGCATTGGCCTTGGACCAACACCTCTCAGGAAAATCACTTATGCTAGACCGCTACGCCATCGCTCTGATCCGTAAACCGTTAACCCTCATCTCAGCGATACCCGACAAACTAGGGGTCAGCGCTAACCAAGTAACAGTCTTCGGTTTTCTAATCGGGTTATGTGCCCTGCCCGCTCTGATTTTCGAGCATTACTTACTCGCACTGGGCTTTATTGTCGCTAACCGTATTTTCGATGGACTGGATGGGGCTATTGCCCGGCGGCAGGGGATCACAGATTGCGGTGGCTTTCTCGACATCACCCTCGATTTTCTCTTTTATTCCCTGGTGCCGTTTGGGTTCGTCCTCGCCAACCCTGACAGCAATGCAGTGGCTGGCGCTTTTCTGATCTTTTCGTTTATCGGTACAGGATCCAGTTTCCTGAGTTTTGCCATCATGGCCGGCAAGCGCAATATCGAAAGCCCTGTCTATAAGCAAAAATCGCTCTATTACATCGGCGGCCTGACCGAAGGCACTGAAACCATTGTCTGTTTTGTGTTGTTCTGCTTACTGCCTCAACACTTCGCCGTCATTGCCTGGTGCTTTGGATCGCTATGCTGGATCACCACCGCAACACGCATTTGGGCCGGTTACACTACCCTCAAAGAAGCCTGAACCAACCCTTTTCAGGCCAAACAACAACGCTCGATCGATAGTGGCAAGGCATAATGACCTTGCCACTCTCATCTCTCCCTTCCCTTCACGCTCATTTCCCCATAGAATTGCCAGCCCATTTCGCATTGGTAAATACAATGAACCGCAAAAAGAAAGTTATCCAGACTCAAAAATCTAAAATCAAAAAACAAAATGCCAAGCTGCACCGTAGCAACAAACCACGCTACATCTCAAAAGCAGAACGCGCGAAAATGGAAGCCGAAGCCCAGCAATCTGAAGGTCAGGCAAGCGACGTAACTGAGACGGTTACCCAGCCAGACAACAACACTGCTGCTGAATAACCGCTTTATACCCAAGCAAACCGCCTTGGGTATATTTTCAGCGCATCCACTCCCGATGCAGCTGCTCACTGTCCCCCAGATAACCCAATAGCCAACCAATCGCCGGGTTCTGGCTTTCTTTATTCCAGGCCAAACAGCAAGGGCTCACTGGCGGGCTCACTGCCAACGACTTCTCCACCAGCTCACCGCTGGCAATTTTCGCCAAGGCCATATGCTCCGGCACAACGGAGATCCCCAGTCCTGACTTCAAACACGATATCGCACTGTGCCAGTTAGGGACCATGATCCGACGTTGGTTATCCATCAGCCAGGTGATGCGCTTTGGCAGTACCCTTGAGGTATCTTCAAGACAAATTGCCGGATATTGGGCCAACTCTGCCGCCTCCAATGGGTGCTCCGCCGCCGCCAGCGGGTGATCTGGGCTAACAACAAACCGCCAAGCTAGCACTCCCATATCACGGTAGTCAAAATGGCCACTCACTGGTACAGCAGCGGTTGCACCGATGGCTATATCCGCCCGTCCATCAGCCAAGGCATCCCATACGCCATTGAACACTTCCATGGTCAGGTGTAATTCCATATCGGGGAACTGGCGATAGAAATCCCTCACAAGCGTATTCACCCTGCTTTCTCGGACAACCGTATCCAAAGCAACCGAGACACTTTGTGACCACCCATTAGCCACCCGCTGCGTCTGTAGTCTCAGTTGCTCCATCTGCTTGAGCAGGTGCCTGGCTTCTTCAACAAAAAATTCGCCAGCAGGCGTCAATTCGACCTGACGGTGCAGCCTGACAAACAACTCAACAGCCAGTCGCTCTTCAATTGTCCTCACGGTATAACTGATCGCGCTAGGCACTTTGTGCAGCTCCTCGGCAGCGGCCGAAAAACTACCCCGCCGGGCGACCACATCGATAACTTGCAAGTCGTTGTATGAAAACATTTCGTACTTCCTCATGCGCCAATGCATCAAACAGCTAGATCCAGCGCACATTTTTTCAAATTATTTACTGGTTGCACCCAAAAGTTCGCCTTACCTCATCACCAGAAAACCGGTTATTCTCCCCCCAATTTGTTGGTGAAATGATGACGAAATCGTATGCGTGGTGCCACTGGTACCATCTTCAGTTTTTCAAATCAAATTATTTGAAAGCAACTTTGAAATTTTACCATTTCACAGCTTTCCCAACCATGTATAGACTTGCTTCCAAAGTAAAAACTGTAATGAATCATTTATCATGACTAATCAACCATCAAAACTCACCATTATCTGGTTCGCATGTCTAAGTATGCTAGGTTTCCTTGCTACTGATATGTACCTTCCAGCTTTTGAAATTATTCGTGAAGACTTTAATACTTCACAATCGCTTATTGGTTTAACGCTAAGTATTTTCCTGTTAGGCATGGCTCTAGGCCAACTTGTCTACGGCCCCCTTTCTGACCGCGTTGGCCGAATCAAAGTACTGCTAGGCGGTATGGTACTTTTCAGTGCTGCATCGGTACTTTGTTCATTTGCCCCTAATGTAGAAATCATGCTGTTTGCACGTTTCCTACAAGCACTAGGTGCATGTAGTGCAACTGTTATTTGGCAGGCTGTGGTTGTCGATCGCTATGAAGGCAAAGTCTCTGAGCGTGTTTTCGCAACGATCATGCCTCTTGTAGCCCTATCTCCAGCACTTGCGCCTCTAGCTGGTGCGATGCTTGAGCATCAATTCGGCTGGCGTAGCATCTTTATTGCCTTGGTTGCTTTTGGTGTTATTTTGGCTGTTATGACACTCAAAGAACCTGAAAGTGCTAATTTAGAGAAAAAACAAGATAAGCTAAGTGTCCAGCTACGCCGTGACTACAAGCAAATCCTAGGTTCAAAAAAATTCATGGGTAACATGATTATTTTTGCCGCCTGTTCTGCAGCTTTCTTCGCATACCTAACTGGCTCACCATTTGTGATGGCAGCAATGGGCTACTCAGGTGCAGATATCGGCCTGAGCTACGCACCACAAACTGTTGCGTTCATTGTTGGTGGTTACGGTTGCCGTACGCTACTAAACAAATATGACAGCCAAAAGCTTCTACCATGGATCCTGAAGCTATTCTTTGCCAGCGTTGCCGTAATGTTCATGATTTCCATCCAGACTGAACCAAAGACAATCTGGCCGATCCTGATCCCATTCTGCTTCTTGGCTGTGGCTAACGGTGCTATCTACCCAATTATCATCAGCAAAGCATTGGAAGACTTCAAAAACTGCAGCGCGACAGCAGCAGGCCTATTGAACTTCCTACAAACCATGGTGTGTTTCGCGGCAAGTGGCTTGGTATCAGCATTTGCGGTACACGGCCTGATGACAGTGACAACTGCAATGTTCATCACTGGCTTTATTGCCCTTATCGGTTACGCCTTGGTTGTTAAAGCCCGTCACGAAACGGCTGCACAAGCTCAAACAGCGTAATTAAGTAAGAGCATACTCGCTTAATCACAGCAAAAGACCGCCACCCGGCGGTCTTTTTGTCTCTTCAACAAACGATACAACAAAGCTTAGGCCCACTCTCCATCCTGCTCTGCTCTGCTCTGCTCTGCTCTGCTCTGCTCTGCTCTGCAAACTTTCACATCTTTCACCGAATCCGCGCAAAACCATAAATTGCATGGTCAAACCACGCTTTTCTATAGACAACATCTTTGAAAACAAGATGCTTTAGATTTTTTATACAATTAACTTGCATAATAAAGCACTAAATGTACTATAAGAAAAATGACAATAAATGCAGTAATTAAGCATGGGTATTCAAGCAAACAACATCAATAAATTCTACGGTGACACGCAAGTACTGCACGATGTCAATTTCAGCTGTGACAAAGGAGACACTCTGGTACTGCTTGGGCCCAGTGGCGCAGGCAAGAGCTCACTACTTCGAGTACTCAACTTGCTTGAGTCTGCCAGTAGCGGTGAACTGCATATCGCCAATAACCAGTTCCACTTTTCTGACTCTCTTTGTGAAAAAGACGCCCTATACCTGCGGAAAAAAGTCGGCATGGTATTTCAACAATATCATTTATGGCCGCATCTGACGGTTTTGCAAAACCTGATTGAAGCACCGGTGAAGGTCGCCGGAATCAGTAAATCAGCAGCGACTGACGATGCGATGAAAATTCTGGCTACCTTACAGCTATCGGACAAAGCCGATGCTTGGCCGCTGCAACTCTCTGGCGGGCAGCAACAACGGGTTGCCATTGCACGGGCACTCATGATGAAACCCGATGTCTTGTTGTTCGATGAGCCAACGGCGGCCCTCGACCCCGAGATCACAAATCAAGTTGTCAATATTATCAAAGAGTTGAGTAAAACAGGGATCACTCAAGTTGTGGTCACCCACGAAGTTGAATTCGCAAAGAAAATTGCCAGTCATGTTCTCTACTTAGAAAATGGACATGTCATTGAACATGGCACTCGAGATGCATTCAGCAAACCAGCAACCCAGCAATTTGCTGATTACCTAACCCATTAGAAACAACATTGCCCTTCAATGACATAGGGCAGCAAATAATGACGCACGGAGTATCGCGATGAAAAAAATTGTACTAGCAACGCTTATTGGCTTGGTGTCTAACTATGCATCTGCTCAGGATGAAATTAAATTTGCCATGGAAGCCACCTATGCACCTTTCGAGTATGTTGACGAAAACAACGAAATCCAAGGCTTTGATGTTGATCTAGCCAATGCGCTTTGTAATGAAATAAAGGCTAAATGCAGTTTCCACAATCAACCTTTTGATAGCCTAATCCCAGCGCTGAAATTCCGTCGTTATGATGCCGCGATCTCCGGTATTGATATCACTGAGCAGCGGCAGAAAGTCGTCAACTTCACAGCCCCCTACTACGACAATGCAGCCGCGTTTGTCGCTGTCAAAGGTTCAATTGCGGATCAAGCAGCATTGAAAGGTAAACGTATCGGCGTTCAAAACGGTTCGACTCACCAAAGCTACCTGACAGAACAAATGACTGGAGTAACGGCCGTACCTTATGCCAGCTACCAAGACGCATTTATCGATATGCAAAATGGCCGTATCGATTCTGTTTTCGGTGACACGGCGGTCGTTGCGGAGTGGTTCAAGAAAAATGATCAACTGAGCTATATCGGAGATCCAATCACCAACGCTAAATACTTTGGTAACGGGTTTGGTATTGCCATCAACAAAGACAACGATGCGCTGCTAGAAAAACTGAACGCTGCACTAAAAACTGTGAAGGCCAATGGCCAGTACCAACAAATTTTCGATAAATACTTTGGTGAATAATTTATGGCATTGTCAGGTTATGCTCTGACACTTGCGGAGGCGAGCTGGGTGACAATCCAGCTCAGCCTAGTCAGTGTCGTTGTCGGGCTGTTGTTGGCCACATTGTTTGCCTGTGGGGAAATATCACGGTTTAAGGCTGTCGCCTGGCCTGTAACCGCATTGGTTACCGTTCTCAGAGGCTTGCCGGAATTACTCATTGTCCTGTTTATTTTCTTTGGATCCAGCCAAGTTTTCTTTCTTCTTACCGGCCAATTTATTGAAATAAGCCCTTTTCTGTCAGGTGTTATCGCACTTTCATTAATTTTTGCGGCTTATGCGTCACAAACCCTTCGTGGAGCCCTCAAGGCTGTACCCAATGGGCAGCGCGAGGCCGCCAGTGCCTTGGGTATTACGAAGACACAGACCTTTTTCAACATCGTACTGCCCCAAGCGATACGTCATGCCTTACCCGGCCTGACCAACCAATGGCTAGTACTATTAAAAGATACAGCATTAGTCTCACTGATTGGTGTCACCGATCTACTCAAGCAGGCACAGCTCACAGCGGCAGCCACCCATGAGAGCTTTACTTGGTACGCGAGTGCCGCTGCTATCTATTTAATTATTACATTGATTACCCAACGTTTTGTTAAGCGGCTTGATAACAAGTACAGCCTGCACGACAGCAACACTCAAGGAGCAGGCGCATGAACGATCAACATATTTGGCAACTGGCCACAGGCTTGCTCACCAGCCTAGAACTCACCGTTGTATCGCTAGTTGTCGGCTGCGTACTCGCATTGCTAATGACACTGTCTCTGATCCTTAAAATACCGGGGATACACTGGCTCAGTCGCTGCGTTATTACGCTTTTTACGGGCACGCCACTACTGGTTCAAATATTCCTGATTTACTATGGACCCGGACAATTTGAGTTAATCCGACACAGTATGGCATGGCACTGGCTCAGCCAACCTTGGTTTTGTGCCATGATTGCTCTGGCCCTCAATACCGCAGCCTATAGCACCCAGCTTTTCAAAGGTGCATTTAACACCATCCCTTCAGGACAATGGCAAGCATGTAAAGCGCTGGGGATGAACACCCGCCATACTCTGGGCGTGTTACTACCCTATGCGGTTCGCAGATCGATTCCCGCCTATTCCAATGAGGTAATTTTGGTATTCAAAGGGACATCACTGGCCAGTACGATTACCATTATGGATATTATGGGATATGCGCAACGCATTAATGCCCAGACATACGATACTTTGGTGGTCTTCGCTACCGCAGGTCTATTTTATTTAGCCGTTAATGGCCTTCTGACGATTCTTTTCCGCAAAATAGAAAAAAAAGCACTCGCCTTCGAGACCATCCGCTGATCAGCAAACACGGTAACTCAAGTGCCTCCTCCATAACGAGAGGGGCACTTTTAGAGCAACAGATAACCACCAAGGATTTAACATTCATCCTGCGTGTGATTTCGACCGATAAACAATCCTCATCCAAACACCATTTACATGGTTAATATTTACAAACGAGATAGTCATATCTCTTTATCGACAATATCTGTACTAAAGCTGAATACAACCTAACTGAAATATGAATAAGCACAGATTGCGATCAACAAATCAACAACTTTAACAGTTAGATCACCATGAATGGCTGTTAATTATTTTATACAAATCGCCACAATCAATAACATCAATTGATAAGCCATTCACAGCGACGTCGAAGATCAAAAAAACATTACCCCGTCTCATTCAACCACTATTCATCAATTGAATATTAACAACAGCTTCAATTAAGATCCCCCAGGCATAGTTATTAACACTTTTGTCACTTCACTCAATTAACATTTTTTAGCAGGTAGTCCTAATGAATAATGAAATAAGTTCTACAGCCAAAGATGAAAAGAAGCGTGAATGGGGAGCGTTCTTTTTTATCACCGTCTTTTTGTTCCCTATTCTCAGCATCATTACCGTAGGTGGTTACGGATTCATTGTTTGGATGATGCAAGTCTTCCTTTTTGGTCCTCCGGGCCACGGGGCTTAATACAAGACGTGTAGCGGAATCAATAAAGAGAATAAATAATGAAAAATTTCTTAAAAAAAGCATGGCGAACATTTTCCCGCCCGAGTGTCCATATCAGTCTGGGTGTACTCACGCTTGGCGGCTTTATTGCTGGCGTCATTTTCTGGGGTGGATTCAATACCGCCCTTGAAGCGACCAATACCGAAGAGTTCTGTGTCGGCTGCCATGCCGAAAATGTGGCTCCGGAGTACGCTGGTACAATCCATGACAAAAACCGCTCAGGTGTACGGGCAACCTGCCCTGACTGTCATGTCCCTCATGAATGGACAGCGAAAATCTCTCGTAAAATCCAAGCGAGCAAAGAGGTCTTTGCTCACTTTGCTGGCTTTATCGACACCCCGGAAAAATTTGAGGATCGTCGAATCATCCTCGCCCAGCATGAATGGGATCGTTTCAGTGCCAACAAATCTCTCGAATGCCGCAATTGCCACGATTATGATGGCATGGACTTTAGCAAGATGTCTCCAACAGCCCGAGTTCAAATGAAAAATGCAGCGGAACGAGACCAAAGCTGCGTGGATTGCCACAAAGGGATTGCCCACCATCTACCTAAGAATATGGACAGCAGCGGTGGCTTAGTTGCAGAGCTGGTCCAGCTTGCCAACAATACCAAATTCACCGATAACGAAACGGTATACAGCGTTCGCTACCTTCCGGTATATGAAGACAAAGACCTGACAACTGAGGCTGGACTGTTGAACCCTGCCTCTGCCGTCAAAGTCATCAACCAGACCAAGGATGCCGTCGAAGTCGAAATCGCCGGTTGGCGTAAGGACAAAGGCTATGGGCGCGTTATTCAAGAAGCGTTTGGGATGAACATAGCGGTAGCATCGCTTCTCAAAGAATCAGCCCAGAATGATCAGATCGTCGAGACTTTCGAGCGTCAAGTCGATGATCTAACCGGCCTGCCTTGGCAGCGTGTCACAGCCAAGGTATGGCTGCCTAAAGACTCCCTTATCAACGATATCAACCCAGTGTGGGAAAAAGCAAAGTCGGCCTACACCACAAACTGTTCGGTATGCCATACCCAACCTGCCGAAGCACACTTCGACGCCAATACCTGGCCGGGAATGTTCAACGGCATGCTTGCCTTCGTGAACTTTGACCGTGATAGCGAAGCTCTGGTTCTGAAATACCTTCAGAAGCACTCTTCCGATTTTTCTGACAGCAAACACTAAGCCGTAACGGAGTACTCAACAATGTCAATTTCTCGCAGAAGTTTTCTAAAAGGCGTTGCCGCAACCAGCGCCGCCTCTGTTATTGGCCCAAGCCTCCTTGCTTCATCCAAAGCCATTGCCGCTGAGACAACGGGAACGTGGAAAGTCTCTGGCTCCCACTGGGGTGCATTCAGGGCTCATATTTATGCTGGTAAAGTTCAAGAAATTAAGGCTCTTGAAATTGACCAGTATCCAACTGAGATGCTAAATGGCATCAAAGGGGTGATCTACAACCCATCTCGGGTGCGCTACCCGATGGTACGTTTGGACTGGCTGAAGAAGCACAAATACAGTGCAGAGACACGGGGCAATAACCGCTTTGTCCGTGTGACCTGGGATGAGGCCCTTGATCTTTTCTACCGTGAACTTGAACGAATCCAAAAAGATTATGGCCCATGGGCCCTGCATGCAGGACAAACCGGCTGGCGTCAAACTGGCCAGTTCCACAGCTGTACCAGTCATATGCAGCGTGCGGTAGGTATGCACGGCAACTACATTACCAAGGTAGGTGATTACTCAACTGGCGCAGGCCAGACAATCATGCCTTACGTATTAGGCTCAACGGAAGTTTATGCCCAGGGAACCTCTTGGTCAGAAATTCTCAACCACAGCAAAAACGTTGTCTTGTGGGCAACCGATCCGGTCAAAAACCTGCAAGTCGGCTGGAACTGTGAAACCCATGAGTCTTATCCTTATCTTGAGCAGCTAAAGAACAAGGTAGCCAAAGGGGAAATCAAGGTTCTGTCGGTCGATCCGGTCAAGAACAAAACCCAACGCTATCTTGGCAATGAGCATCTCTACATTAACCCGCAGACCGACGTCGCATTCATGCTTGGCGTTGCCCATACCCTGTACAACGAAGATCTCTACGACAAAGACTTCATTAAAATGTACTGCCTAGGCTTTGAGGAGTTTATTGACTACGTACAGGGTAAAACCAAAGACCGCATCGAGAAAACACCGGAATGGGCGGCTGAAATTTGTGGCGTCAATGCCGATCAGATCCGTGAATTTGCTCGGATGCTGGTCTCGGATCGCACCCAAATCCTTTTTGGCTGGTGTATTCAGCGTCAGGAGCATGGCGAACAGCCATATTGGATGGGTGCCGTGATTGCGGCGATGGTCGGCCAGATAGGCCTACCGGGTGGCGGTATCTCTTATGGTCACCACTACAGTGGTATTGGCGTTCCATCAACGGGCTTTGCCGCACCGGGCGGGTTCCCCCGCAACGTCGACGAAGGCCACAAGCCGAAATGGGACAACAACGATTTCAATGGTTACAGCCGTACCATTCCGGTCGCCCGCTGGGTTGATTGCCTCTTGGAGCCCGGCAAAGAGATCCGCTACAACGGCAGCAAGGTTATCCTGCCCGATTACAAAATGATGGTGATCAGCGGTAATAACCCGTGGCACCACCACCAAGATCGAAACCGGATGAAGCAAGCATTCCAAAAACTTCAAACCGTCGTAACCATTGATTTTGCATGGACAGCAACCTGCCGATTCTCGGATATTGTTCTGCCGGCCTGTACCCAATTCGAACGTAACGACATTGACGTTTACGGTTCGTATAGCGGCCGTGGTCTGCTGGCGATGCACAAATTGGTTGATCCTCTCTATCAATCAAAGACTGATTTCGAAATCTTCACGGAACTCACCCGTCGGTTCGGGCGTCACAAAGAGTACACCCGAGGCATGGATGAGATGGAGTGGGTTCGCTCGCTGTATGCAGATTGCCGGGAAGCCAACAAAGGCAAATTTGAAATGCCTGAATTCGATGAATTCTGGGAACAGGGCGTACTGGACTTTGGTACAGGAAAACCTTGGGTGCGCCATGCCGACTTCCGTCAGGATCCTGAAATCAATGCCCTTGGCACCCCATCCGGCTTCATCGAAATTACCAGCCGGAAAATAGCGCGCTACGGCTACGACCATTGCCAAGGACATCCGATGTGGTTTGAGAAGAGTGAACGTTCACACGGTGGCCCGGGCTCCAGTAAGCACCCGTTCTGGATGCAATCATGCCACCCGGACAAACGCCTTCACTCACAGATGTGCGAATCTGATGCCTTCCGGGCAACCTACACGGTACAGGACCGCGAACCGGTATACCTCAATCCAGAGGATGCTGCAGCCAAGGGGATCAAAGATGGCGATCTGGTGCGCGTATTCAACGATCGCGGCCAACTGCTTGCCGGTGCAGTCTTAACAGACAGCTACCCTCGCGGCGTGATTCGCATTGAAGAAGGGGCATGGTATGGCCCGCTTAACGAAAAAATTGGGGCTATCGATACCTACGGCGATCCGAATACTCTGACACAGGATATTCCGTCATCAGAACTTGCTCAGGCCACCAGCGCTAACACCTGCTTGGTTAACTTTGAAAAGTTCACGGGCGAAGTCCCACCGGTCACGGCCTTCGGTGGACCGATCGAGATTAGTTGATTAATTGATTAGACACTATAGAAAAAAGCCCTGATATTTCAGGGCTTTTTTATGGGGATTAAATGGACTGCGTATTTAGCAATTGGCTGTAGTAGCGGCGCTTATCCTGAACTTTCTTGAGGTAGTTGCGAGTTTCCTTGTAAGGAAAATCCTCCGTTATCGAACTAAAAACCTTGGTGGCCGTTAGCTCATTCACTGCCACCGGCAGCGACGACAATGAAGGCTTACCTGAAAAATGTTTCGCAACAGCCCCGACTCCACCGTTATAGGAGGCAATAACAAGGTAAGTTCTCACCTCGTCATTACTGACTTTCTTCAAATAGTGTTTGTCCAGAATATTGAGATAACTTGTACCAATATCAATATTGAATTCAGGGTTAAAGAGCACCTCCGGCGGCAAAAGCTTCTCTTTGCCTAAATACCGTTTGGTGACATCTTTACCCGCAGAAGTTGGCACGACCTGCATCAAGCCATACGCTGGGATATGCGATTGGGCCATTGGGTTGAAATGGCTTTCAGTATGCATAATCGCCAAAATCAAAGCCGGCTCAATATCCCATTTCGTTGCCATTTGGCGTACATAGGGAATATACGCTTGTGCACGTGAGTTGACCGTATCCTGAGAAACCGCCATGCTCACTCGAGTCACATGAGAACCATTTTTTTGGGTAAATGACTCTTTTTTCTGCGACCCCAACACAGTTTCAACATTAAGCCCGGACATTACCTTGGTCTTCGCCAATGACTCAGGGGGCTGCACATTGTTACTCGCTAGCACTTTGTCCTTTGCATAGGCCTGCTGCGTTGTTTGTTCTGTAAGCTCTTTAATCTGCTCACGAACAATACTCTCCACCTTTTTCGGTGGCATATCCTCATCAAGGATTTCGATAACGATAGCACCGGTTTCGAAATCCACAGTACGCTTAACTGTATCGTCACTGCTGTACTGCACCCACTGGGTCTGATTGGTTAACGCAGGGTTATCCCATTTTTTTGCTAAAGCCTGCTTTGCCTGATTGAACGCATTCAAGTATGCCTGCTTTGATTGCTCAAACGCATCATAGTGTTGCTCTTTGGTTTGAGAAAAAGAAGACAAGGTGGAAAGTTTCTTCTTCTCAAATTCGCTTGGGCCATCAGAGGCATTTACTGTGGCCAAACTCGACATTAAGCACAAGCCACCGATATATAATGTTGTTTTTAATTTAGCCACAGTTTTCCCCCTTACTGATGCGCTAGTGCTTTAGCAATATCGTCAGCAAGCTTTAGGTTTTCCTCAGGAGTCATACCTTGTTTCTCTTCAGGATGCTTGTCCTGATATTCATCCACAACGCGCTCAACATTTTGCTGCAATGCCTGCTTTGGTAGCGCTAGGTGAACATAGAAATAACCATCTGGGCCGCGCATTGTGCGAATAGTCTCAACACCTTCCAAAACAACATTTGACACAGAATCAAGCTCTGCAGATGTCGCTTGGGTCGCACCAGCCTGGCCATTAACACCTAATGTGCCCGTTTTGTTCTTCATCGAAACGATGATTTCACTCTTAACTTGATCCGCTAGCTCTTTTTGACCTTGCTGAATCGCTAAGTTTTTCTGGTGAGCCAAACCACCAGCAGAGTTGCCGCTAAAGCCTACGGCTGAACGAGCATACCCATCACGGTTAACCTCACCACTACAAATCCAGTTTGGAGCAGGTTTCTCTGGTGCACCAAAGAAGTAGCACTCGTGTACCACAGGGTTAACGACTTGCGGTGCTGGTTGCTCAGGAGTAGATTGACAACCCATCAATGCCGCAGCTACTGAAAACATCACTACTTTTTTCATTATTGATTCCTGTTTTTATTAAATATTCGAAAAGTCAGACTCACAATTCTTAAGAATTAGAAGTCATCTTCATCGATGGTTGGGGCATTGAGTAAGGTATTACTGCTTGTAGCCACTTTCTTGTGTGAAACCGTATTAGCCGCTTTTGTCGGCATAACACCACTGTCAGTGCCAACGCTGGCTTCTACATCCGCTTTTTTCGATGCTTCAAGAGACTGCTCCAACTTATCTGCGACAACCTGCTTCACACTGTTACTCAGGTTTGCTTTCGTTGCCGATTGATATGTTGAGTAGCTCAATTTCAGAGCTTCTGCTGCACTCTGTCCTGAAACGCCGTAAGCGATCACATAAATTTTCTCGTTAGAAATTGGGTGCGTTACCGTTTTGCTCATCAGCTGAGACATACCATTCACTTGACGGTTTTCTACCGCTTGACGAGTTGTCTCAGCAAAGCTGGTTGCCACTTCAGTGTGGTCTTTGCCGCCTAGCTCACCAGAGCGAGTCTGCAGGGCAATCTCTGCTTGCTTTTGCGTTTCCATGTCAGAGTACAGCGCCATCACAGCCTCTTTCTTGGCCATCAGGTCTGCAATACCCTTGTTTTTACGAATCTTGCTTGAAGAACCGCTAACTGGCATTGCATAGGCACCGATAAACCAACGGTCACCCTTGTTATCCACGTAACTACGAGGGCCAACCAAGGTCGCTGCATCTTGCGTATCTAGCCACTCTTGTACAGACAACGCTTTCTTAGGCTTAGTATCCTGCTCTTCGCCTGTCAGAATGGCTTTAGCGCCCTCTTCCAGCTTTGGACTCCAAACGGTAAGAACAGCGACTTCATAACGCTCTTCCTCTGCGTTCCAAGATTCCGCCTGAGCAAGAATGGATGTGCCCATTAGTGGAGCTTTAGCCAGAGTCTCAACAGCGCTTGTCGCTTCCAAAGCAACACTGCCTTTGATTGCCTCTGCTTTTGCGACAATGTCCTCATGCTCGGCCATGGCTTCTTCATAGCGAGTCTTGGCTTTCTGGTAGGCTTTTCGTTTTTTCTCTTCGATATCGCCTGATGAGTAAGCCGTATCCAGACGCTTAATCAACGCATCCATAAATGCCTTGGTACGATCTTCTAAAGTTACGCCTTTCAGCTTCTCCGCTTCTGCTGCATCAACTTCTGCAAGTAGCTTGGCAAGCGCCTTTTCCGAGCTCGCGATTTTCTTTTGAATCTTAAGGAACTGCTCGTTCAATTCTGCATAAACATTGGTACCAGGAGCACTTAGCTGATCTGCCGCGGTCATCTGGGTACGCATGAATTCAACGACTTTTGCTTTCGCGCCCATTACCGCCAACGTACTGAACATTGAACGTTTGGCAATAAAGGAGTCGTCATACGTAGGGTCTTCATTATCAAATGACTCGCTATGAACGACAAAAATGCGCTTCTTATTTGCATCCCAGCCTTGGCCCCAACCACGAGTTTTCATCAAGTCCCGCAGTTGATCTTCAGCAGAGACATAAACTTCTTCGGTGATTTCCTGCTGCTGGTACGGCTGCTCTGTCAACTCAGCAACAGCTTCAAGCGCCGGATCCGCCTCTTTGGCGATAAAGTCTGCAGCATTCGCAGCTGGTAGGATGGCTAAACCAATTGCTAGCGCTAATGGGGTTAAAATTTTCTTCATATTACTCACCACTTATTTGCTTTTTCGACCAAGGCGAAAAGGAATTCTTCTTATTGATTAATTGCAGCCAATGCCTTAACTGACTTGCAGCCTTAGGATCGGTTTCAATTTGGGATAAATAGAGGTAGACCCAAGATTCAGGGGAATCAGGGGATTGCATGATGTATTGTTTCGAGGATGCCTGAGCTAACTCTTTCTGCCCTAATGCCCGTGATATATCGGCCAGCATTTTCCAGCTTTGTGCTTTTTGGGGCGCCAAATTTACTGAAAGGGTCAGATCGTCGATGATCCCCTGTGCATTCCTACCTTGAGAAAAATTGCTCTCTGCCCGCTTGAACAAAATATCAGCCAAGGCATAGCTCGGGTGTTTGTTTTCAATACGGAAAACCCCTTCTGCACCCAAGATCGTCGCCACAACATGGTGGATGTCGTAATCTGAGAAGGCCTTCTCCGCTAGCCCGCAACGTGCTTGCTGGCAGTCAGGACGCTCATCGGTAACAGCCAGGTTGACTGGAACCGCTGTACTATTTTCAATGTGTTGGTAAATATTGGCGAGCTCTTCTAGCCCAAGGCTTTGCAAGTACGCTCTTACTCGTGAGTAATCTTGGGATTGTACGGCAGCCGATAGCAATTTGACGGCGCTGCTCTCGACTTCTGCACGCGGAATCGTCACACCGTTGGGTTGAAATTGTTTGCTATCAACAACCACAACGTATTCTTGGATACAGTTGTTTGCGGCGGTATTACGGTCAAATAGCAGCTGATGCTTTAGCACAGTTTGAGCATTCAATTGTGTTGAAACATCCAGCTTAATGTCACTTCGCAACGGCTGAGTAATATCAGCAATACGATCAGAAAAAGAAACACT
The DNA here is from genome assembly GCF_001029445.1 of Photobacterium aquae. GTDB lineage: Bacteria > Pseudomonadota > Gammaproteobacteria > Enterobacterales > Vibrionaceae > Photobacterium > Photobacterium aquae. The sequence goes on along the minus strand of NZ_LDOT01000006.1, from coordinate 57,392 downwards.
CCTATCTACCATTTCTCGGGCAAGCATTTTATAGAACTCTTGCTCCGCGGCTTTGGATTCAGCGGTTCCTGCATATTTTTTCTTTGAGAGACACTCTTGCTTTACAACAAAATAGACATGTTCATCTACCGTATATACACCGGTATCATTGTTAGAGAGTGTATTTTGATATACATCCGCTGGCGTTTGTGCCATAAGCATCGGACTCATCATTACACACATCGCTGTGGCAATTCTTTTTCTTAAAGACATGCTAACTGACCTTTACCTAACTGCTATTGGATAACAACATCGCTTGTTGCTGGGTCTAGCAAAAAATTCATCAGAGAATTTGAACGATCGAAATGGCGGTTGAAGACATCCGTTGCGTTAATGAGTGCCGCTTTTTTCGAACCGCTGCTCTTGCCTTCAAGAGCGACCGTTTTGGACCTAACGACTGGCGAACCCAATTCAAAATACAGGGTAATCGCATCCACCCTCTGGGTGCCCGAACGACTCGACTCCGAACTCGCATTAATATCAAGCGTTTCACAGGCCGCATCATTCTTCACATTGACACCTGCCGTAGATAACGCTGACTCAACCATAGGCTTGAATATCTTGCCTTCGTACGAATGCCCTTTGTAATTAACCTTCAGGCAAGATGAAGACTGATACCCATTAAGCTTTGTAAGCAATTCAACAAACTGAGCGTGATAGTGTTTACCGGCCGCAGAACTATCAGAAATAATAGCGGCACGCTTTGCCGACAAAGCGAGCTCATCACGCGCTTCAAACAAGCGTAAGTAATCTTTAAAACTTAACGCCCCCGGCCCTGTTTGACCGCTGAACTCGCTGCTCGATATAGCCAGTGTCCTTTCATACAAGTTCACCAACTCCGTTTTGGAGACTTTCCCCATGACATAATAGATACCGTCTTCGGATGCTATTTGCGGCCATGAAATCTCCGGCAAAAGAATATGATCGGCGTTTGTATGAGTATGGGACGAAGAACGTTGCGTTCCTTCATCCCCTATTGTCTCGACGGTCTGGCTAATTTCAAATGAGTGCGTAGAGCTGATAGAAGATGCGATCTGATTCTTCGCATCTAACTTTGCATTTGCCAATGTATCACCGATTCCAATGCCCACATAGGCACTGGAATCAGGCTTAACTTGTTCAACCCAGTCCGGTTGAGCCCAAGCATTTAGAGAGGCGAATACAACAATAAATAAGCTGTATTTCATCGCGATTCCATTGAACCTATTATTTCTAGCTAGTAATTATTTTGAATTCAGCAGTACGATTATTAATCGTTTCAGCATGCGGTCGACGGCCCTTACCTTCTTGTTTAAACGTACGGTAAATTTCATTCAAACTCTGGTCGAAAGCCTCGCTCAATGGCCCCGAATAACGGAAATCCAGAATCATCACCTTTCCGTTTTTATTCCAGTTCCACCCTTCGACTTGACCACCGCTTCCATTATTTAGCACATGCTTAAATAGCTCTACGTCCGTACGCTTGGCGTTCTTCAGCACAATTTGATAAAGCATTCCCTTTTCCGCATGGCGGGCCAGTGATTGGATAATTTCCACACCCATTGCATTTTTCAATTGCTTATAGGCCACATGCTCCGAAACTTGTTTTGAGCGGCTGATAGGATCTACATAAATCCGACTCTTTAACGGGTCATTGGTAACCGTGAAAAGAATTTCACCAGTCTGGTTATCTTTTAACTCCACACTTACCGCGGTTTCGATTCCGTGGACACCTTTGTGATTTTCTACCGATTTCTGTTTTTGGTTGAGGTAAAAACTATGTGTCGATTTCGTTTTTCCATCATTGATAGAAAAACCCAGTCTTTCCAACTCATCGACTAGCCAGTCTGTCTTAAAGCTATTTTCTGAATGAACATCAAAAACCGGCTGGCCAAAAATTTTCGTATAAAAACTGACGTCATTAAGCAGTTTTCCTGAATTAACTTCAGCTTCGATAATGACGTAGTATTGGCCACGAGCAATATCTTCATCCAACAATTCATATCCACTCACATAGCCTTCGCTTTTAGTAGAAATTGCCAATGCAATTGCATCGTTAAATTTGCCGGATTTTCCTTGCAGCATAACGCCCTGCACTTGCTGAATAGCATTATGCAGCGCATTTGTCAGAGCTAGCTTGCGAGCTTCTGCCTCGCCATGCTTCATATCGGCAAGCCCTTTAGCCTCGACAAATTCAGATTTTAGCTCTGCCTGTGCGATCGAAGCGCCATCACTACCATTGGCGATAATAATCGTATTACCCGCCACACCAGAATGACTCGAAGATGCTCTGAGCTTGCTGATTTTGTTAACGTCAGATTCAGTAATCAGCATCGCAACAAAATAACTGCCGTCATACTTACCAGACTTCAGCTCTTTAACTGCTGACAGTGAACCACTGAAGCGGGTGTTAACAACATCGACAAATGATTCTTTGGAGAACTCGCGATCTTCCTCCGCCGACACCGTGATATATTCCATAGATGCCGAGGAGCTGCCGCTCATTGTAACGCCATTGATCATTTCGTTGAGCTTCCTCAACGCATCAATACGCGCTTCTTCCAACCCCTTCGTTTCATTTGAGCGATCGGATAATCCCATAGCCACTACGTAATAACCTGTCGCAGCGCTGCGGCCTGAGATGGTGCCGCCCCCCATATCAAACAAAGTAAAAACATCATCCATGGGCTCTGCGATTACCGGCACACTCATGGTTGATGAGGCGATAACAACAGCGGCCGTCTTAAGAATATTACGTAGCAGCTTTTTCATCATTAAAGAGCCCAGTCTTCAGGTGTACCGACTGATACGGCGTAGATCTTATGACGTTTTAGGTACTCTTTACCCATGGCTTCCAGATTTTTCTGGACGTCTTGAGCGTCAAGATCATCTTCTTTCCACGTAAACAAAACACCAGAACCGCTTTCTGCTTTTGGCGTTACTTCACCAGAGGCAATTGGAATATCCAGTCCATCATCGCTTAGGAACAAAACAACAGGCTGCTTGGTCGCAAAGCCCTGGTTGATACCTGCATCAATCGCAAAACGACCATTACGGAAGTTCGTCACGCGACCACCCACTGGGTAGTAGTCAATGGTACGGTTTACCAAGACCTGAATTGCCTTTTGCGCAGCTTCTTTATAGGCTTCCTGCAATTCATTTTGCTTACGGTAATCAAAACCGCCTAGGAATGTCCCCTCAACCATAAAGAAACGCTTTGCCGGCATATTGTGGCGAATGGGTTCAAATGAGTGGATGATACGACCCGTTTGAGGATCAACAACTTTTGTCGTCACCAAACTACGGAAAATGATTTCGTTGTGATCGCTTTTCTTTTTGATTACGCTGCCTAGGGCAACGGATGTTTCAAAAACAAAATCCGGGTTCAGTTGGTTACCACGCTGAATCGCACCTTCTTCCTGCGTATTTTCAGCTTGATATGCAACCTCGTAATCACAAGCATCACAGTTACGAGTAAGTACTTCATAACGCTTGGTACGAGCTAGTTCATTTTCCAAAAGCTTTGCGATGATACCGGTATCAATCGTCGTCTTTTCCGCGTCATTTTCGAATCGGATATGATCTACGTATGCTGCAATGGACATTTTGCTAAATGCCTTTACATCATAGTTACTTGGCAATTGGATATTCTGGCTCTCATAGAGTGCTTCTTTGTTGACTCTATGGATTTTTGAGTTGACGTCTACATCAGCCTCAGAGTTGATTTTTAGGCTTGTCGATTGACAGCCTGAGATAGCGGCAATCATCACCGCTAGGCTTAGATATTTTTTCACCACAACACTCTCACAAAAAATAAGAATATTAAAAAAGCCAGGCTAGCTGGCTTTTTTTAAAATTATCCTGCACGGCTGAACGCAGATACTGTCTTGTAGTTGTTGTATGCACTAATAACAGTTGCGTTCAGGTATGAGATTTGATCGATAGTGAAAGAAACGTTTTCTTTCTCAGTTAGCAACTGAGTGAAATCAATACCTGACAGCATATCTGTAGAATCTAGCGCTAGGAAGTGTGATGAGTTTTCAAGGGCAACTTTAGCAGCTTCGCCTAGGCCAGACATCATCTCTTCAGACATAGATGACTTCATGAAATTATCGACAACTTTCTTCTGATCTGCTGGTAGAGCGTCATAAATTGCACGCTTTTCTTCTTCAGTTTCAACTGCTTCTGTTGCTGCAAAATAGTTGCCTAGTACAGGAGTGCTCTTTAGCTCGTCAATGTAACGCTCATAAGTAGGCTTCGCTGCAAGGAACGCTGTATTTACAGTAAAGCGAACAACTTCAAGCTGCTTAACATTCGATGGCTGGTAGCCTTCCGCATTTGCTTTAGTCATCAGCTCAGCACCGTCTTTACGCAGCGCATCGTAATTAACTGTGTCTGATTTATTCAGCATTGAACAGCCTGAACCCAAAGATGCAACAAGTGCCACTGCTAATAGTGTTTTTTTCATTTTTATGCCCTTTATTTAACCAATGCCATGAGGAGCTTATAAATATTAAACGTGCTTAGTCACAATTTAATTTTTGGAAAATTTAGATTAAACCGGACTCTATACACAAAGCAGCCATTTAACTATTAGCCTTGCGAACTTTCGTAAGGTTTAATGAGATTAATGACGCATTTAAAACCACGCGAATTTAGCCAAAAACTAAAGCCGACGCAACTGAGCAAGAGCGATAGAAGCAACCATGAAACATGCATAAAAATGCAAACAAGAAGCCTATAAAGTTGATATTACTCCCATATTTTAAGAGAAAGCCGTTTTTACACATGCTTTTCTGAACATAATTCAACCTACTTATACACTATTTGTCGCGCCATTTTTTTGACGCGCCGGAATTTATTCATCAAACTGAATAAATTTATCATGGTATATATTGGCATAATTTATTTATTTTTGTGATCTTAAACATTAGCCGTTCATTATTTATACTTTTAAGTAGTAAATCATTAAACACCAAATACTCACAAGACAAAATCATCATTCATTACAAAACAATAAAACAACGTTTAATTTATGAATATTTACCTCATCCCCCTCAAAAACATACATTCAATGTAAATAAAATGTTTCATAAAATGCTTTCACCCATCGCATGCTTCCGCGGAATTAACTTATCTCAACAGCGGTGATAAGAAACAGCCAGACTTGAGTAAATAATTTCATTAACAGAATAAAACAAGCTAGATATTGTGCCATCGTGCAATTGCCGTTTACACTCATTCCTTAAGCCTTGTCTAATACAGGCAACCCTATTTCTGGCCTACTCCACCTGCCGAGAAATAACAAAATCACCGCTTACACACCGAGGATATAATGAACAAACTTGAACAACAGTTGGCTTTTATCCATGAATTAGACAAACTCAAAACCGTCTACCGAAAGACAATGGTAAAGCCTGACAATAACCGACAGGAAAACAGTGCCGAACATAGCTGGCATATCGCTCTAATGGCACAAGTACTCAAAGAGTATGTAGCAGAAACAGTGGATATCAACCGGGCAGTATCGATGCTGCTTATTCACGATATTGTTGAGATTGATGCAGGCGATACCTTCGCGTTTGCAGCGCAGAGCGATCTTGATGGGCAAGAAGAAAAAGAACTCATCGCGGCTAACCGCTTATTCGGCCTATTACCTGAAGCACAGTTTAATGAAATGAAAGCGCTATGGATCGAGTTCGAGCAAGCTCAAACTGCTGATGCCCGTTTCGCAAAAGGTATGGATCGCATTTTGCCACTCCTACAGAACATGGCGAATAACGGTGGTAGCTGGGTTCAGCATCACGTCTCTCGTACACAAGTGCTCAAGCGCAATGAATACCTAAAAAATGTCACACCGGCACTTTGGGATTACGCCTGCAGCCAAATTGATCTTGCCGTTGAACGCGGCTGGTTAGTTGACCAGTAACACTCTAGATACAGCCAGTATGGCCACCGTCATACTGGTTTTCTTTTTTTTCCCGCTAAATCGTGATCAACTATGTAAGTTTATCTAGATAAAACCGCACAGTATATGCAACACGTAACAATGCTTAACTATAATAGTTTATACCTAACGCTATCATGGATGATATATGAAGGCTGTACTATTGCGTTTTCTTATACTGTTGTTTTTGCTGCTCGGGCTTACATCCGTTGCAACGTACTATTTTTACAGCGAGGATGTAAAACAACTACACCATCAGATTCAGGATAGGGAACGAAGCCGTCACCTGTCCAACCTTCATATTACCCGTTTGCACTTTTCCCCCATTATCGATGATCTCAACTATTTAACGGAGAAGGCCAAAGAAACTCTCCTGTCAACACCCTCACAGTTCGAGCAACAGATGGTCGCCAGTTTTATTCGCATGAGCCGCACCCGTGGCTACTACGATCAAATTCGCCTGATTGATAGCAAAGGACAGGAAATCATTCGTGTTGACCGAAACGAGGGAAAATCAACCCTAGTCGCCAAATCACAACTACAAAACAAGAGTCATCGTAATTACATTCAATCAGCGCTTAAAATTCCGCTCGATAGCATTTTTACCTCTCAATTCGACCTCAATACAGAACATGGTAAAATTGAGCATCCATACAAACCGACCCTACGCTTTATCAGCCATTTTAAAGTTGGCGAAAAACGGTGGTTATTGTCATTCAACTATCTGGGTGAAGATTATCTCAGCGAATTGAAACGTCAATTTGGCTCAACCGATGTCCAAAACTGGCTAATCAACAACCACGGCCAGTGGTTATTGGGCCCTAACGGGCAAGAGTGGCTGTTCATGGCAGATCCCGAGCGGCGACCAAGTGATGATTTCCTCACACAGTACCCAACATTATGGCAACAGATCTTAAGTCATCCCAAAGGCCAATATGTCCAAGACGGCTTTCTTTATACCTATACACGCTTCTTTTCCGGCTCATCATTTTCTGGCCACAATCATTTTACGCTCCCTTTCAAAGGAACCGACTTACCGTGGACTATCATTTCACGAGTGAATCTCGATCAAGCAGTGGCAAATCTAGCCTATTCACCTTCTCGTGTTATCAAGTTCATTGTCTTGGGCATTCTGCTTGTATCCTTACTTTCAGGTTGTATGGCACTATCCTGGCATTTATTCCAACTACTTTCAGCACAACGGATCCTCTCTCAGGCAAATGAAGATTCCGCAAAGAAGTACCGTACCGTTCTTAAACACGCACCTGATGGCCTACTCACCATTAACGAAAAGGGTGAGATCATCACTATCAATCAGGCAGCCAAGACCATTCTCAACATTACTAATCAAGACACCGAAGGTCGTATCCTAATAAAGCAGTTATCTGGAATACAGGCCCGTAAAGAAGTCAGAAACCTTATCAAAGACATTAAAGGAAAGAATTACAAATCGGGGCCGTTAAAGACTCGAATCCAGCTAAAGAACCTAAAAACCAAACACATAGAAATCATTGCGACTCAAACTTTATACAGTAACAGCACTGAGATTCTGCTCAATCTACGCGACATTACCTATTGGATTGAACGTGAAGAAAAACTCAAAAGCATGTCTCGTGCTTTAGAACAAAGCAACGATGCGATTATCATCACCGACTACAAAGGTATCATTGAATACGTAAATCCATCATTTGAAAAAAATAACAAAGTTAAACACAAAGATGTTGTCGGAACTCAATCAATCAATCTTCTTAGGCAGGCTTTACTCAGCAATAATGAAGTCTTTGAAGTGCAGCAACAGCTGAAATCAGGTCAGACAATAGAGCGAATCATCACTCATCGCGATAAAGGCGACGATATCATTTACGAAGAAAAGACCATCGCCCCCATTCGTAATAATAGAGGGAAGATCAGTCACTACATTTCAACCGGTAAAGATATTACCGAAAGGGTGCTTTTCGAGAACAAAATTCACCGACTGGCTCATTATGATATTCTGACCGAGCTCCCAAATCGTATGTTGTTCCAGCAAGACCTCGAACGTGCTATTGCTCAAGCCGGGCTAACAAAAAGCGTGTCGCTAATGATTTTGAATTTGGACCAATTCAAACACGTCAACGACTCCTATGATCATGAGGTCGGCGACAAAGTTATACAGTCTATAGCAAAGCGGCTCAAACACACCTTACGTGAAGGCGATATACTCGCGCGCCTTGGCGGCGATGAGTTTGCAATATTGGTTTCACAGAACTTGTCCCCCACCGAGATCGCTCAAATGGCCAGCCGTATCATTTCACATATTTCATCACCGTTAGCCATTGATAGCCTCGAGCTATTCCTCACAGCGAGTATTGGTATCAGTATTTACCCCCAAGACTCAACCAACCCCGAGGAAATCAACAAATATGCGGATATTGCCCTACACCGAGCCAAAGAGCTTGGCCGTAATCAATTCTGTTTCTATACCTCACAAATGCGAGTAGAGAGTACGCGTCTACACCAATTGGAATCCGAGCTGAGAAAGTCATTGGGCACGGATCAATATGCACTCTATTATCAACCGAAAGTCAATTCTCGCTCGCACAAGATATGCGGTGTAGAAGCCCTCTACGCTGGCATAATCCTCAGGGAGAAATCCAACCGCCGCTAGAAATCATCCCGATTCTAGAACGCTCTGGACTTATCATCGACGTGGGTGAAGATCTGATCTATCGGGCTTGTAAACAATTAAGACAGTGGCAAGATAACAACATCTTCTTGTACTTTGCCCTGAATATTTCGGCGCGACAGTTGCTGAACTCCCATATTGTCGAAACAGTACAAAATGCCATTACAGAATCCGGTTGCGATCCAAACTATCTCGAATTAGAAATCACCGAGTCCGTTTTGATGTCAGATGTCAAAAATGCACTCGACAAGCTCATCAAACTTGAAGCTATTGGCGTTAAAATTGCCATTGACGATTTTGGCACCGGCTATTCATCACTGGCTTACCTAAACCGGTTCCCAATCCATATCTTGAAAGTCGATCGTGAGTTCGTCAAAGATCTCCCATGGAGCAATGACAATATCACTATTACACGTTCTATTATTGAGCTGGCCCACAACTTGAACATGCGTGTCGTGGCTGAAGGGGTAGAAAACGAAGGGCAAGCAGATTTCCTTGCCAGTGTCGGTGTCGAAGAATTTCAGGGGTACTACTTCGGCAGGCCTATGTCGGTCCCTGAATTTGATGCCATGTACGGTTTTTCTCTCACTAAACGGCCTACCCCCTACCCAGATGAAATTGCGACACATTAAATTTGAGCAAGGAATTGATTTTCGGACAGAGAGCAGATAACGTTTAAGTAGATACCCATGCGGCCAATGTGTTATTGGCCATGACAGACAGGGTTAGCCCATGAGTTTTAGTGATCATTTAGACAATATATTAAAGCAGCGCGAACAAAAAGCACAAGGGCTCTCAGTAGCTGGCCAACCGCGCAAACACACTATTCAGGATCCTACGAACCAAAGCCTGGCACGAGAAGCCATGGCCAAAGCTCAGGAGGATGCTTCTCGCCAGGCGGAATACGATACCAAACTCCCCCATTGCTGTATTAATGGCCGCTATGTTACAGAGGAAGAAGCCGAAGCGATGAAAAAAATGCACACAAAGTGTGCACCGGCCAACCCTGACCGCATTGCTTATATAAACCAACTACGTCGCAATTTAAAATTAAAAAAACGCAATTAAGATTAAGAGGAGGCAATAGCCTCCTTTTTTGTAAAAAGTGTCAACACCACTATCAAACGCCGTTTTATTAAACAAAATTTAGCGCAAAATACATTGCGTATCTCACCCAATTCTTACTGTGTGCAATTTTTTTTATTTATTTCGACAAAATTTTAGCTTAACTCCTGCTTGTCGGTAGAGTCACTTGAGAATTGGTCAACAAACAACCGCCACCGCCACGACATTAACATATCAGTCACAAATGGCTTATCTGCTTCAATCTACGCTAAACGCTTAACCTGTTTACCTATATTGGCTAGCAACAATGATTTGATAGGGAATCCATACGGTAAATATACTGGATAAATGACCAGTTATACAAAGATACCCATCAATTCAAAATGCAAAGATAAAAACAAATTACGAACAAATTAGCACCAAACACAAGCAATTAATCAACATTAGATTGCAATAATAAACATGAATAACAATTAGGAAATCACAGCCCTACACTATTTTCATTGGGCACACAAGATATGCAGGCACGTTTTCTGGCGGTAAAATTGACGTCTAAAAAAACAACGAAAAGACATAATCATGAATACAACTTTACAAGTGAACGAACTTGAATCATTTCTGATCGCGATTATTGTGCTTTTTCTTGGCTACTTTATTAATAGCAAAGTAAAGGTATTGCGGAAGTATAATATTCCCGAACCTATTGTTGGTGGTTTAATTGTCGCTATCATTATCGCTTTAATGCACAAGCAAGGCGTCGACATTACATTTAAACTGAGCCTAAAAGACACGCTCATGCAAATGTTCTTTGCCACAGTAGGTCTTGCTGCCAGCGTGAAACTACTCGCTAAGGGCGGCTCTCGCGTATTTCTGTTCTTGGGTGTTGCTACACTGTATATCATTATCCAAAATGCTGTCGGTGTAAGCCTAAGTTCGATGCTTGGCCTTGATCCTCTAATTGGCTTGATGGTCGGTTCGATCACCCTTTCTGGCGGCCACGGTACAGGTGCGGCATGGTCTCAAACTTTTGCTGAGCAATATGGTCTTCATACTCTTGAACTTTCTATGGCTGCAGCCACTTTCGGCTTGGTGATGGGCGGTATCATTGGTGGCCCTGTTGCACAGCGTCTTATCGACAAATTCGAACTAAAATCTGAGTTTGGTGGCGGTAGCGAAAAACACCACCACGATCATCCAGATCTCATTACCTATAGCGAAAATGAAGAAGATCGCATTACTTCCAAAAATACTATCGAAGTTTTGTTTATTCTTCTGATCTGTGTCGCTGGTGCTGCGCACGTTAAAGAACTGGTAGATAGCTTTGGTATCAGCTGGCTACGCATCCCAGACTTTGTCTACGCACTGTTTATTGGTGTTTTCATCACTAACTTTTGCGAAACCACCAAGGTATACAAGATCAACAGCGAAACCGTCGATGCCCTAGGCACAATCTCACTGTCTCTGTTCTTGGCGATGGCGCTGATGAGCCTGCACCTATGGGAACTGACTGGGCTCGCTATGCCAATGCTGGTGATCCTTGCGGTTCAAACACTTTGCCTCGCTGCATTCTGTTATTTCGTCACCTTTCGTCTGATGGGCTCAAGCTATGATGCAGCTATCATCGCTGGCGGCCATTGCGGCTTTGGTATGGGCGCAACGCCTACCGCGGTGATGAATATGGGCGCATTGGTTACACGAAATGGCCCTTCACCGCAGGCATTCATGGTGGTGCCTATTGTCGGTGCGTTCTTTATTGATATTGCCAACTTGGTGGTCCTCCAGACCTTCATCAGCTTTATCCAGTAACCGCTCTCCGGGCCTGTCATACGACAGGCCCGTTTTCTATCTCGCTCTCGAAAATCCCTTGGCCTCCCCCCACATCATGTCACCTTGAGCAGCGCTCATGCAGCAACTATTCTTACAGATATAAAGTAGGCTATTGCCTCAAACCAGCCAGTGGTGGGTTTTCACTGCTGATACAAACAAAAAACAATGCGACTTATTCACTTGGGGATCTGTAAATCAAAAAGCAGGCATTAAACCTGCTTTTACCAGCCAGGCCACGCAACGTGCGCCACCGCCCACTCGACTGACGGAGTTATAACAATGCTAGGTGAAAGTCATTCATTGAACGTTGAATTTCCTGAGCATCAGGACCGCATCCAAGAGCTCAAATCGTCTAACGAACATTTCAAACTGATGGCAGACAGATACCACCACCTTGACCACAAAATAAGAGGCTTAGAGTGCAGCAATGTCCCCACTGATGACCAGCACTTCACCCAACTCAAGCTAGAACGGCTTCAACTTAAAGACCAAATATTCAGTATTCTCTCCAACTAGCCCACCGCACCCCGCTCAAGCGGGGTGATTCTTTTCCGTTAGGAAACAGGCCCCCCGTCCGCTGCAAAGTAGCTAAACAGAATCTACAACCCAGCGTGGAATTTCATCGACTTACAGAATGTAAATACACATTTTTACATTTGTCACTCTCTACAGCCTTTTTTAATAAAAACGATCCAACTCATTGATTCATAATGGCAACACCGATGAACAAATTATGAATACATCCGCAACCAACGGAAACATTTGTAACAGTGTGTGTCTACCTGTTTTCTCGCCAAATAAACTTGATAGAATCCGCGCAACTTTGGCAGCAGTATAACTTTTGTTGATAAAGCCAAAATTTTTTGAGCACATATTTTTAGCGTCAGCAGCCGGTATCCATACCGCTGTCACGTCGTGGTGACTGAGAGCAAAATGAAAAAATTCGATAAAGCTATGCAGATCCTGTTCGCAGGTTTCTGTATCAACCTGTGTATGGGTATCCTGTACGCATGGAGTGTATTCAAACAAGCACTAGTCGTTGACCTAGGTTGGTCAAACGCTGATGCATCTATGCCATATACCGTTGCTGTTATTACTTTCGCAGCTTCTCTGCTTGTTGCAGGTGTACTACAAGACCGCATGGGTCCACGCCGTATCCTTATCCTAGGTACTGTGATGGTTGGCCTTGGCATGATCATCTCTAGCTTTGCGACATCTCCACTGCTACTTATCGTAACTTTCGGCCTACTCACTGGTTGTGGTATCGGTTTCGGTTACGCGTGTCTTGCACCATCTGCAATGAAGTGGTTCCACCCTTCTAAGAAAGGTATGGTAAACGGTCTTATCGCTGCAGGTTTCGGTCTGGCTGCGGTTTACCTTGCACCACTGACTTCTATGCTAATCAGCACTTACGGTATCAACACCAGCTTCCTGATCCTAGGTGGCGCAGTATTGGTGATTGCCGTTCCTCTTGCATGCACTATCAACAACCCACCAGCAGACTACACACCCGTTGCACCAGCGAGCGCGGCAGGCAAGCCAGCATCTAAGCCTGTTGATATCAACTGGCGTGCAATGGTTAAAACACCACAGTTCTACTCTCTGTGGGTAATGTTTGCACTAGCCTCTTCTGCGGGTCTAATGGTTATCGGTAACATCACGTCTATCGCTGCCCAGCAAGCTAATATCACTCAGGCGGCTTACCTTGTTGTGATCCTATCGATCTTCAACTCAGGCGGCCGTATTGCGGCGGGTATGTTGTCTGACAAGATTGGTGGTGTGAAAACCCTAATGATCGCCTTCATCATGCAGGGCATCAACATGGCACTATTCGCCAGCTTCACATCAGATTTCACGCTGATGATCGGCGCGGCACTAGCCGGTGTGGGCTACGGTACGCTTCTAGCCGTATTCCCATCAATCACGGCTGACTACTACGGTCTGAAAAACTACGGCGCAAACTACGGCGTACTGTACACCGCTTGGGGCGTAAGTGGCTTCATCGGTCCAGTAGTTGCAGCTGTTGCAGTAGATACCACAGGTACTTACACGCTGGCTTACACCATCTGTGCAGCAATGATGGCAGTGGCCGTATTCCTGTCGTTCATCACTAAGCCTGTTGATGCCGAAGCACTAGAGAAAAAACTGGCTAACGCTTAATACGATACAGCCTCGATAAAAAAGCACAGCTTCGGCTGTGCTTTTATTTTTAATCCCAGCAAAAAGACACAAATCTCTCTTTCAAATAAATAACACATAATCTTACATCTCCACCCATTTCTTATTCTTACTGAAGCATACTCTCCAACCCTTAAAACCCCATATTTCCCATTGATTTATAACTTATAACACCAGAAATCCGCATAATCTCTATTATTAGAAAACGGACAAATCTTCATTATTTACTATCTTCCCTGTCAGTAAATTGCTTTATTGCTACGAATTCGACTTATCTTTAATAATTTTGAATATTTTTATCTGTACTTTATTTACCGATGAGTTCGGTCTTTCACATTATTGATAATCAAAAATACCAAAACGCCACCATTCTTATCCATCGAGAGGTAACTTCAGAAGTAAACACAGTAATTAGATGGATTTTAGGGGTGAGTGATGAACGACAAATCAATCAAAAACCGCCATCGACTTCAAGCATTAATAGCAATGAGTCTATTGGGCTTGTCGGCAGGCTTTGCCGTCGCGGAGGTCGAAGAGGAAGTTCCTGAGCCTATTGATTTCTCAGGCATAGGTTCACTAAAAGGTATTCAACCAGCCCCCGTTCCCGGGTTGGATTACTACATAAAAGATAAAGAGGCTGCGATCAAGCTCGGTAAGGCCCTGTTCTGGGATATGCAGGCGGGTAGTCAGGGACAAAGTTGCGCCAGTTGTCACTATAGTGCTGGTGCTGACAACCGAACGAAAAACCAACTCAGTCCAGGTCTCAGACACACAGATCCGGCCAAACGCGAGATTTTTGACCCTACCCTCTCGGGTGGCAAAGGTGGTCCTAACTACACTTTGACTCAGGCAGACTTCCCGTTCCGACTCTATGCCGATCCCGATGACCGCCATTCGGCCGTACTTTTCGATTCCGATGATGTCGCGTCATCACAAGGGGTCTTTGCCAGTGTATTTAATGATCTGTTCGGGGCTACCTACGATCAGCAATTTTCAGATGGGCGGGAAGATTGTTCTAGCGTCAAGGACATCTTCCATGTAAACCATATTAGTACCCGTCGGGTTGAACCACGTAATACGCCAACCGTCATCAATGCCATTTTCAATTTCCGCAACTTCTGGGACGGCCGGGCTAACAACTCCTTCAACGGTGTAGACCCGTTCGGACGTCGCAACAAAGACGCGAGAATAATGCATTACGATCGCTACAGCGGGAAAATTAGCCTCAAAGAGGTTGATCTAATTAACTCCAGTGCTGCCTCGCAAGCCGTAGGGCCTCCTGGTAGTGATTTCGAAATGACCTGTGCCACTAAAGCGTTTCAGGAAATGGGCAAGAAACTGCTACGTCTGACACCGCTGGGTATTCAGAAAGTCGACGTCAGTGATAGTGAACTGGGCCCAATGAGTGCTTTTCCAAACAACGGGTTACGTACTTCATATCGCCGAATGATCCAAGCGGCATTCCACGATACATTTTGGGGACACCCAGGGAAAATCGATGGCTATGAGCAGATCGAGCACAATTTCAGCCTATTCTGGGGACTCGCTATTCAAGAATATGAAGCGACATTGATCTCCGATGACTCCCCGTTCGATCGATATATGGATGGCGATGACTCTGCGCTGACCGAGCAAGAAATCAAAGGCATGGAAGTATTTGTCGGCAAAGGTAAATGTGTCAACTGCCATAGCGGGCCTGAATTCTCCAAAGCCGCCACTCACCTCGTTGCAGAGGAAGAGGAAGAAGGCTTAGTAGAGCGCATGCATATGGGTGACAATAATATCTCACTCTATGATAACGGTTTCTACAATATCGGTGTCCGTCCAACCGAGGAAGATATCGCATTGGGTGCAGAAGACCCGTGGGGTAACCCGCTGTCATTCACCCGTCAGTACCTTGATATCCTACGAGGCAAGAATGTACCTGATAACTTCGAGGTTGATCCGTGTACCTTTGAAGCCTTGGTCTTTGAGCAAAGCCCATGTAACTCAGCACAACAAACAGCCGCTCTAATACCGCGTGTTCTCAATAACCAAGAACGGACAGCCGTTGATGGTGCGTTCAAGACACCTGGCCTGCGTAACGTAGAACTCACCGGCCCGTATATGCATAACGGCAGCATGTCTACCCTTGAACAGGTCGTTAACTTCTACAACCGTGGCGGTAACCGAACCGGAGATGATAACGGCGATTCATCTGGCTTCAACGGCACACCTTCTAACCTTGACCCGGATATCCGCAGTCTTGGCCTAGACGAAGATGAAAAAGCCGCACTTGTTGCCTTTATGAAAGCACTGACCGACGAACGTGTTCGCTGGGAAGTCGCACCGTTCGATCACCCGCAGCTGTTCATTCCAAATGGCGCTATCGGTGATGAATATGCCGTCACAGACAATGGCAACGGCACAGCTGAAGAGGAATGGAAAGAAATTCCAATGGTAGGTGCTGCTGGCCGTTACGCTAAAGGACTAAGCCCTGTAGAGCCATTCCTCAACGAGGAGCCCGTGAGCAGTGTGGTCGCCAACGATGATGATGCACAGGTCAAGCGAGGCTACACCGTCACTATCAACGTCATCAGCAATGACAGTGCAGGTAGCGGCAGTATCGATCCAACCAGTGTGACTATTATTAGTGAGCCAAACCTTCGTTATGGCCGCTATACCAATAATGGCGATGGTACGATCAGCTACACGGCATTACGCGATACGGATGCCACTATTACCTATACGGTAAAAGACACCAACGGTAATATTTCGAACGAAGCCACCGTCAATATTGACGCCTATCGCTAATAACAACGCTCATCCAATGGGTACATGATATAAAGCCGATCATTTATTGATCGGCTTTCTTTATGAGAGAAATAATATTAACGATGATGCGTATCATTTTTAACTGAATAAATCACCTAATCACAACATGATTAAATAAATGAATTTCCAAAACATAATAACAACCTATCTAACGTATCAACCATACTTTTATTATTGATAAAAACTATAACCACACATTATCGAGATGCTAATTCCGCCTGCTCTGAATCCAGCAACTGAGACGTGTGGGTATCAATACCAATAACTATAATATTTACGGAGCAAACAATGAGATTCTCGTCATTGAATAAACGAGCGGGGCTAGGTGCTATCATTACATCTATATGCCTTGTGACAAGCAATGCTCAGGCAAAGCCAAGTGATTATCTGCCAGATAACTTGCCGCCTGTTCCTCAATTAGATAATTTTATCAAAGACAAAGATGCCGCTATCCAATTAGGTAAAGCTCTCTTCTGGGATATGCAAGCCGGTAGCCAAGGTCAGAGTTGTGCGAGTTGCCATTTTGCCGCCGGCGCTGATAACCGTTCAAAGAACCAAATTAGTCCGGGGTTACTACACACTAACGAATCACTCCAAAATCTATTTAATCATGTTGACTACCCTCATTTACCTTCTGGTGGTGATGGAGGGCCTAATTATCAACTCACTAAAGATGATTTCCCTCTTTATAAATTATCTGATATGAACGATAGAGATTCTGATATCGTCTATGAGACAGATGATGTTATCTCTTCACAAGGGGTTTCTCTGGCTAAATTCAGTGGCCTTAACGGAAATGATTATCGCAGTGATTTCGAAGATCGACGTGAAAAATGTCAAACAATTCCTGATATTTTCCATGTCAACCAGCTAAATACAAAACGAGTCGAGCCAAGAAACACCCCAACGGTTATCAATGCCGTTTATAATTTCCGTAATTTCTGGGATGGGCGTGCAAATAATATATTCAATGGCGTAGATCCCTTTGGCCTGCGTAATAAAGATGCCTATATCTATGTCTATGATTACAGCTCAGGTAAAATGAAACCTGAAAAGGCAAACCTAATTAACTCCAGCTTAGCATCACAAGCGGTCGGTCCTCCAGGCAGTAATTTCGAAATGACCTGTGATGGAAAACCATTCCAAGCTATGGCTAAAAAATTACTGTCCCTGCGACCATTGGGCTTACAAGAAGTGCATCCCGCAGACAGCGCGTTAGGCGAAATCAGTGCTTTCCCGTCACCCGGACTCCGTCTCGACTACCGTAAGCTAATCCAAACCGCCTTCCATGACAAACTATGGAAATACCCGCACCGCGATGAACAGGGCTACAGCCAAATTGAAAAGAACTTCTCCCTCTTCTGGGGGCTTTCCATCCAGATGTATGAAAGCACCCTAGTCTCTCTGGGGGCAACGCGAAATGAGCAAGGTGATGATAAGCTAACGGCACAAGAACTTGCGGGTAAGCAACTCTTCAACAGCCCTCAAGGTACATGCGTATTCTGCCACTCAGGCCCTGCATTTAGTAGCGCAACGCGATCATTGATTAACCCAACCGGCGATGTCGTCAATCGCATATTTGTTGGCCCGACCAACCCATTCCCACCTGGCCCTCAAACTCGCAGTGCATTTTCCGATACCGGTTTCATGAATATTGGGGTACGACCAACTAGTGAGGATCTCGGGCTTGGCGGCGTCGATGATTTCGGCAACCCACTCTCTTTCACCCGTCAGGCACAGGCTTTATCCTCTGGTGGATATGCACCTGACGGCCAGTTATTGAGTGGGCAACTCCCCCCAACAGCAGCAACCGCAGTTGATGGCGCATTCAAAATCCCACTGCTTCACAACATCGAATTAACTGGGCCGTATATGCATAACGGTAGCCTTGCGACACTGGAAGAAGTTGTTGAGTTCTACAACCGTGGTGGTAACCGTCGAATCGTCAATCAGAATCCACTTCAAGATTCTTCTGGGCATAATGGTACCGATTCAAACTTAGCCTTTAACCTGCGTCCTCTTGGACTTACCGAAGAGCAAAAGGCTTCTCTGGTGGCCTTCATGAAGACCCTCACTGACGAGCGGGTTCGATGGGAGCAAGCTCCATTTGATCATCCGCAACTCTTTGTCCCTGTCGGTCACTTCGGTGATGAACACAATGTTCAAGACGACGGAACCGGCAGAGCAGAGACTGAATGGCTGGAAATTCCGAGTGTGGGTGCCGCGGGCCGAAGTGCAGAACAGTTACCGCCCGTCAAAGGATTCTTGAGCGAAGAGCCCGCAAGCGCGCCTCAGGCCAACGACGACACCTTCAACGTTAAACGGGGTACAAGAACCACCTTCAATGTACTGGCCAATGATATCGCCGGAGATGCCCCTCTTGGCAATCAGGTTATCATTGGCACCGAGCCTAACCGGCGATTGGGAGCCGTCTCAGTTAATCCTGACGGCACTCTCCTCTACACGGCACTACGTGATGGTGAGAGCACCTTTACCTATCGGGTCATTGATGAGAATGGTCAGGCATCGTCATCTGCAACCGTGACAGTACGAGCTAGCCGATAGCTAATTCTACTGTTTGAATAAACAAAACCCTGCCAAGGCAGGGTTTTTCTATGCAAGAGACCCAATACACGTTAGATATTTAACCATTGGCAAATTTCACTTAGATAACTTCAGATGATTTCACATTCTTTTTAGTTATTTTATGTTAATGATATGAATGTAAGTAATCTAATGAGTGTTTGTGTCATGTTCAAGTTGCACTGCCCTGTCATCTTTGGCGGTCTGATTATCGGTTCTTTGTTTACATTTACCAGCCCCATCTTAGCTACCGAAACCACCTCACCATCTTCCTGCTCGGCAAAAACATTAAGCAGTGCATGGCGCATACTGGATCCGAACTGTGATATCGGAAAGGCACTGTGGGGCAAGGAGCCGATTAACGCTTCGCAAAGCCAGTACTGGGTACAGTGCAACTACAGCAAGGCAATGCCCGACAAGGCGTTTAGGGAGAAGATCGCCAAACTCTTTATCAACAATTTATTTTTATATAATGATCAAGGACATTATCGCTGTTTAATTGGGCCTATCGATAATTATCCAGCGGCACAGCAGATCACCCAAATATTGTCTGCTAACGAGATTAAAAATAGCTTTATACGACAAACTACAGACACTGTAGAACTTGAGGCGATCCACACAGCATCTAATCATGCTGCATCAGCCACTCACGAGGTTTCAGAGAACCTGTCTCGCCATCGTCCCGCGCAAGACACGACCTCAAAAGAGAGAATTGCCACAGATCGAGTCATTCTTGATTCTGCCATTTATGCCTTTACGTTTAATAACCTTGAATATTATCAACCATTAACGATTGACTCTACCCAAGACATGCCCCCGAGCTTCATCAAGGAAAACGGTGAATTCTGGTCTAAAGTCAATATCCAAGCAGCAACGAATTGGTGTACCCGGTACCAACTCCGTTTGCCTAGTTATGATGAACTAAAGCAACTACAAACCTATGGTCAACGCTTCTTGTTACGCAATCATTGGCCGATATCAAACAATTACTGGAGCAGCACCATCAGCAGTTACTCAGGTGAGATACAAACCCTGAATCTTCGCAGTGGCCGAGCCGATGATTACCGTCCTCTCGCACAGCTCTATACCACATGTGTAAAAGAAGCGAGCTAACGTAAACTGCCGCCGCTATCACACGAACTCCGCACTCCAACGCCGAATAAATACGGCTCTGGGATGGCACACTCCCTGCCTCCGGATTCTCTTTCCTTTCTTCGTAAATGTTAGGGATATGTTAACTAGACGTATCCCCGTCAGTTCCTATACTGAATAATGACACTATTTCAGGCAGTTATTTTTGTCGAAATACACAACACAATAAATCATTAATAAATGCGGCATACAACACCGTCAACATCTGCTGTCGGTGCATTGACTAAGGACTGATAGGACATCGATATGAAACCATCCATTCGCTCTACGCTCGCCATCTCTTCCTTCGCCTTATTCCTGTACGGCTGTGATAATGGGAGCAGTCAAGACAAAGCAACTATTACAGCGCTTGAATCGAAAATTAGCGAACTCGAAAAGCAATTAGAATCCTCAGGCAATGCTGAAATCATAGAGGCCGGCTCAGAAACTGCTCAGCTCGAAGCTAAAATTGCCGAACTCGAAAAACAGCTAACAAATAGCCCGTCACCATCGTCCACCAGCCCCAAACCAACAACCGCCTCATCCAGTGACACTCTCGCAAAAGTCCAAAAACAGGGATATATCCAATGCGGTGTGACCACTGGCTTACCGGGTTTTTCAAACCCCAACGAAAAAGGTGAATGGGAAGGCTTGGATGTGGAATTCTGTCAAGCCGTGGCTGCGGCCACTCTTGGTGACAAAACCAAAGTGAAATATATTCCGCTTACCGCCAAAGAGCGCTTTACTGCCCTGCAATCTGGTGAGATAGATCTACTTTCACGAAATACCACATGGACCTTGCACCGCGATACCTCCTTGGGGATCAATTTTGCGGGTATCAACTATTATGACGGACAGGGTTTTATGATCAGCAAATCGTTGGAGATCGAGAGTGCAACTGAACTCGACGGTGCCGCTGTTTGTGTCCAATCCGGTACGACAACCGAGCTCAATCTCGCTGACTACTTCCGCTACCGTGAAATGAAATATACGCCAGTGGTGTTCGATACCGCCGCCCAAACAGTGAAAGGATTCGAGGCCGGTCGCTGTGATGTTCTAACGACTGACCAATCAGGATTATACGCACTGCGCCTTAATCTCCAAGACCCCAGCTCTGCCGTAATCCTGCCCGATATTATTTCCAAAGAGCCGCTAGGCCCTGCCGTCCGCCAAGGTGATGACCAATGGTTCAACATCGTAAAATGGACGCTATTTGCCATGCTCAACGCCGAAGAGCTCGGTGTTTCTTCACACAATGTTGACGACATGAAAAAATCCAACGACCCCAATATTCGCCGCTTAATTGGTGTCGACGGGCCGAAGGGCAAAGGGCTGGGTCTCAATGATGATTGGAGCTACCAAATCATCAAACAAGTCGGTAACTACGGCGAAAGCTTTGAGCGCACAATAGGAATGAGCTCTCCGCTCCAGATCAAACGTGGCCTGAACGCACTGTGGAACGATGGCGGTCTTCAGTACGCCCCGCCTATGCGTTAATACAAGATACCTTGCTATCCGGCGGGGAAATTGACTCCCCGCCCAGACCTTTCTTGCACAGGACGTGAAGTAGTGAGTAATTCCAAACGCAACCTGTTCTATAACCCCGTTTTCCGCTCAATTGCCTTTCAAGCTGTGGCACTGGCCATCCTTGGATTTGCTATCTATTCCATTGTTGACAATACGCTATACAACCTCGAGCAACGCGGTATCACCACGGGGTTTGATTTTCTCCACCAAGAAGCTGGGTTTGGTATCGGGCTAAGCCTGATCGACTACGACGAAACATACAGCTATGGGCGTACATTTTTTGTCGGCCTGATTAATACGGCTTTAGTGTCTATTCTTGGCATTCTACTCGCTTCGCTTCTCGGCTTTACAATTGGCATTGCAAGACTATCGGGTAATTGGCTGGTCAATCGGCTGGCTGCTGTTTATATCGAAACCTTTCGCAACATCCCACTTTTGCTACAGATCTTCTTTTGGTACTTTGCGGTACTACAAGCACTGCCTTCCCCCAAACAAAGCATACAGCTCAGTGATGCGGTATTTCTCAATGTCAGAGGCCTGTACCTTGCCAAACCGGTACTGCAGGAAGGGGGCGGATGGCTTATTGCCACCGTCGTGGTTGCCATCACGCTGGCCATCATATTTCGATTTTATGCCAAGCGAAAACAGCGAATAACGGGTCAGCAATCTCCCATCATGTTAATCAACTGTCTCATCCTGATCGGGCTACCTATCTTTGGCTATTTTGCCAGCGGCATGCCCGTTAACTTTGAGTACCCCGAACTCAAAGGCTTCAACTTTCAAGGTGGCATCGCCATTATTCCTGAATTGGCAGCACTGCTATTGGCATTGAGTATCTATACTGCCGCCTTCATTGCCGAGATTGTCAGGGCCGGCATCAATGCCGTCGATACAGGGCAAACCGAAGCCGCACGCTCTCTGGGCCTATCTGCAGGTAAAACCCTCCGGTTAATTGTCATCCCTCAAGCACTTAGGATCATTATTCCCCCATTAACCAGTCAGTACCTCAACCTAACCAAGAACTCTTCATTAGCAATGGCCATTGGGTACCCTGACTTAGTATCAGTTTTTGCCGGTACGACCCTCAATCAAACGGGGCAAGCCATAGAGATCATCGCTATGACGATGGCGGTCTATTTGGCATTGAGCCTACTCACCTCTTTGCTCATGAACATCTATAACCGCAAAGTTGCCCTTGTCGAACGATAAAACTATGGTTATCGCCTATGAATAAACATTCCTTTCGCCCCGATCTTCCGCCTCCGGTCAACACGACAGGCGCGATTGAATGGCTGCGTAAAAACCTGTTTTCGTCACCGCTCAACTCTCTGACTAGCATCGTGCTCGGCTTACTGATCATGGCGGGGATCGGATCGATTATCGAATGGGCGGTAATAAACGCTGACTGGGTAGGAACCAGCCGATCCGACTGCAGCAAAGAAGGGGCATGCTGGGTATTCATCAAAATGAGAATAGACCAGTTCTTGTATGGGTTTTATCCTAGTGATCAGCTATGGCGCCCCCAGCTCTTCTATGCGACTCTGGCGGTGTTTATCAGCTTACTCGCCATAAACAAAGTCCCCGGAAAGCTCTGGATCTGGCTTATCTTCGTCAATATTTATCCTTTTTTTGTCGCAGCTTTATTATATGGCAATGTCTTCGGGCTACCTTTAGTTGAAACCCACCTTTGGGGCGGCCTGCTAATCACCCTGATTATCGCCATCGTCGGCATCGTCGTCTCTTTGCCCATAGGTATTATGCTCGCGCTGGGTCGCCGCTCAACAATGCCGGTCATTCGAGGCCTATGTACCCTGTATATCGAGATATGGCGCGGCGTACCACTTATCACCGTGCTGTTCATGGCCTCCGTCATGCTCCCCCTATTCTTAGACGCAGAAATGGAAACAGATAAATTATTCCGGGCATTGGTTGGCGTCGTCTTGTTTAGCGCAGCCTACATGGCCGAGGTAGTGCGTGGCGGGCTACAAGCGATACCTAATGGCCAATATGAAGCCGCCGATGCCCTTGGCCTTAACTACTGGAAAAAAATGGCACTGGTTGTACTACCCCAAGCATTGAAAATTAGCATTCCAGCGATCGTCAACACCTTCATTGGCCTGTTCAAAGACACCAGTTTGGTACTCATCATCGGCATGTTTGATGTCTTGGGTATTGGTCAAGCGGCAAATACTGATCCCAATTGGCTTGGCTTTGCCACTGAAAGCTATGTTTTTGTCGCCTTGGTATTCTGGGGATTTTGTTTCAGCATGTCCCGCTACAGCATTTATCTTGAACAAAAATTACACACAGGCCACAAACTCTGATCGATAAACAAGGAAGCGTTCTATGTCAGCATCCCCTCAACAACCGGTCATATCCCTTTCTGGCGTTAATAAATGGTATGGGCAATTTCATGTATTGAAAGACATTAATTTGACCGTCAACAAAGGAGAGAAAATCGTTATCTGCGGCCCATCCGGTTCAGGAAAGTCAACCCTGATACGTTGTATAAACCGACTTGAAGAACACCAACAAGGCACGATCCAAATCGCTGGGCACGAATTGACCAACGACCTAAAAAATATCGAACTTGTCAGACGGGAAGTTGGCATGTGTTTTCAACATTTCAACCTGTTTCCCCATCTGACGGTATTGGAAAATTGCACTCTAGCACTGGTTTGGGTAAAAAAAATGCCACAAAAAGAAGCAGAGCAAACGGCCATGCAGTTTTTGGAACGGGTAAAAATACCAGAACAAGCCGGGAAATACCCAGGCCAGCTCTCTGGTGGCCAACAACAACGAGTCGCCATTGCTCGTGCGCTATGCATGACCCCCCAGGTAATGTTATTTGACGAGCCCACCTCCGCACTCGACCCGGAAATGGTCAGGGAGGTACTCGATGTCATGACCGAACTGGCCAACGAAGGGATGACCATGATCTGCGTGACCCATGAAATGGGATTTGCACGCGAAGTGGCTGACAGAGTCATCTTCATGGATATGGGGGAAATTATCGAAGAAAGTGCCCCGCAAGCCTTCTTCGAGAATCCCGAATCAGACAGAACCCAACTGTTCCTAGAACAAATATTGCATTAACGTGAGTCGATATTTCGCAGAAATGACAGTCAAAGATCCGCACTGGCAAACCATTGCTGTAAAACAAAATAGTGGCGTAATGTTACATTCATTTACAACTTGGCATTCAATATTAGACCATTGTTAAGTATTATCTTAATCGTTAGCGTACTGATTTTGTTATAGGTTAGTCGAGAATATGCATATTTGAACCTTGCATTTCATCTTGATTAGCTCAATATAGGGTTTAGCAATCAACATAACGAACCCTTTAGGGACGACTGATGGTTGATCACTGCACTGTCGCACAGTATAACTGCGGCAGAGGCGCTCGAGCATTTGAGTCGACGTTTTAAAACATATATTGCATTGATACAGGGCTTATTATGAATTTCAATGAACAATACCAATCTAGTTCTGTAGGCTTGAACATCCCTACAAACAAGGTTTTGCGTAACACTTACTTTTTGCTCTCTCTGACGCTGGTATGGTCTGCTGTCGTGGCAGGCTTTGCGATGGCAATGAACATGCCGCACCCAGGGTTTATCCTTACGCTGGTTGGCTTTTACGGCCTGATGTTCCTGACCGAGCGTAACCGCAACAGCAGCTTGGGTATCGTATTTACCTTCGCCCTAACAGGTTTTATGGGTTACACCCTTGGCCCGATCCTCAACATGTACATTGGCGCGGGCATGGGCCATGCGATTATTCCGGCGCTTGGCGGTACAGCGGTGACCTTCCTCGCCTGTTCAGCCTATGCACTAACCACAAAACGTGATTTGTCTTTCCTTGGTGGCATGCTAATCGCAGGTTTCGTGGCTATTCTGGTTGCTATGGTGGCGAATATCTTCCTACAGCTGCCGATGCTATCACTCGCAATCAGCGCAATGTTCGTCTTGTTCTCATCAGCAGCAATCCTGCTTACGACTCAAGAGATCGTTCGCGGCGGCGAGACAAATTACATCTCAGCAACCGTGACGCTTTATGTCTCAATCTACAACCTGTTCCTGAGCCTACTGCAAATCCTTGGCATCATGGGCAGCGACGACTAACCTGTCGTCTGTCATTAAGCAAAAAGCGCCTGAGGGCGCTTTTTTTGTATCAAGCAAAGCCCACCACAACCTCACTGTTTATAGAACAATGCTTGCAGCACACGGTAATAGTCACTATTCTTGGCGCGTTCCATTGACGAGGCTTATCATGCTTGAATTTGAAGGCAAACAAATCGAAACCGATGCCCACGGTTATTTAAAGAATGTTGATGACTGGTGCGACGGCTTGGTGCCATTACTGGCTGAAGAGGAAGGGTTAACTCTAACAGATGCGCACTGGGAAGTTGTCCTGTTCGTTCGTGACTTCTACCAAGAGTTCAATACCTCTCCAGCGATCCGAATGCTGGTTAAGGCAATGGCTCAAAAATATGGCGAAGAAAAAGGTAACTCCCGTTACCTATTCAAACTCTTCCCTAAAGGACCTGCGAAGCAAGCGACCAAACTGGCCGGCTTGCCAAAGCCAGCAAAATGCTTGTAAGCCACTCATAGCATTTCCATGGCTATCCATAAGGACGGTATCCCGTCCTTATTTCATTTTCAACCAACAAAGATTACATAATTTCAAAGCCGTCAATATGGCGCCATTCCACATCCTCTACGACCAGCGCATCAACCCGTGACGTCTTTGGCCCGTCCTCAAGCCATACCATTAGGGCATCAACCTGCTCCTCCTCACCACATGCGAGCACCTCAACGGTTCCATCGGGGAGATTCTTGGCGTAACCGCTCAAGCCGAGTTTCAACCCTTGATGAGCCGTATGAAAACGGAAACCCACCCCCTGAACCATCCCTTTTATTAGCGCTTTTACACATTTATGTGACATGCCTCACCTCAAGCTTTCTATCCATTCACTGATAACAATATAAAATTAGACCTGTTTTGTTTTCCCCAGCTAAGCTTCTGTTTTATAAAGGCACAATTATGAAAGAAGTTGCATTTCGATGGATCGACCGATACCTTATTCACATTACTCTAAAGGAAAAGTTTTATCTTCTCTTCCTGATGCCTCTCGTTACTGTCCTTACCGTTGGATTGATTCTAGCGGATGCGGCAAACAAGCAACGTATTGAAATCACGACTCAACAATTAAACACAACCGCTACCCTGTTTTCGCAACACAAAATCAGCATGGCTGATGCGGGCCAGCTACTGGCAGGAAGCGCGCTCAAAGTAGGACAAGGGGAGCACTCAGCCGCCATTAACGAAATGGGCTATAGCATTAGCATCAGCGAACTCCCAAATCTACTGTCATATCTCAGTCCGCTTCAAATCGCTATTGCGGCAGCTATTCTCATTGCCGTCTGGGCAACCATCTACTACATCATGACCTTTATCGGCGGGGCAATGTTCGTGACAAACCGCGCTTTGCAGTCGCTTGCTGATGGTGATCTCACCTCTCGCCTAAATTTCTTCCCGGTGCGAGACGAATTCAGCACCATTGCGATTACCATCGATCGGGTCACAGAACGTGAGCACCAACTCGTACTGGCAACCCAAGAAGCCACGCAGTTAATGCAGCAAATCAGCCAGAGCCTGCAACAACGAAGCCTTGAGAATGAACACTTATCTTCATCCCAACAGCAGCACTTGAATTCTCTGGCCAGTGCCACTGAAGAGATGGCAAGCTCTATTCGAGAAGTCGCCAGCCATGCCCACGACACCTCGGCCCAGACCCGCGAAGCCCAGCAAGTATCAGAACATGGCCGGGCTCAAGTCGGCCAAACACGCAGTGCTATCGCAGTACTAAGCAACGAAATCAGCCAAGCCGCTGACGCTGTTGCCAAGCTCGACAGCAATGCCGCCAGCATCGATGATGTGGTCACCACCATCAATGGTATTTCTGAGCAAACAAACCTGTTAGCCCTAAACGCAGCGATAGAAGCCGCACGTGCGGGTGAACAAGGCCGTGGCTTTGCCGTGGTTGCCGATGAAGTCCGAACACTTGCTGGCCGTACCCAAGGGGCAACCGTTGAAATACAGCAGATGATCGAATCACTGCAGCAGAACAGTCAGCAGCTACTTGCTGTCATGCGCCGCACTGTCGAGCATGCCCAAAACAGTGAGTCATTAATGAATTCGGTTGACCAAGAAATCGCACAGATTACCTCTCGGAACGAAACGATCTCCGAACGCAGTACCGAAATCGCAGCAGCCGCAGAGCAGCAAGGCAGTGTGGCCGATAATATCGCCGCCAACGTCGAGCAGGTACGTTCGCAATCAGAGCAGGTATGCGGGGTTATTCGCGAATCAACCCACGACATTGCCAAACTAAACGAGCAAGCCAAAGTGCTTGATTCGCTGATGCGAGGTTTGCGCACTTAACATATCGCTATAAAATCAAGGGATGCCAACGGCATCCCTTTTTTGTTTCATTTGCTTTTCCCTTGATTCGACAACATAATACGCCCCCTCCTTAAATCCATACTGGGCATGTCATGACAGCTTCAATTTATCTGGTAAAAGGCCGTGAAAAGTCACTGCGCCGTCGCCACCCTTGGGTATTTTCTCGTGGTATTCAGCGTATTGAAGGTACACCTTCTCTCGGTGAAACCGTCGATATTTACGATCACAAAGGCGAATGGCTAGCACGTGGCGCGTACTCTCCTCAATCACAGATCCGCGTTCGCGTATGGACTTTCGAGCGTAATGAAACCATTGATGTCAATTTCTTCATCAAACGCCTGAACGCAGCACAAGGCCTGCGTGATATCCTTGCTGCCCGTGACGGGTTGACAGGTTACCGCTTGATTGCAGCCGAATCTGACGGCCTTCCTGGTATCACCATCGACCGTTACCAAGACTACCTGGTTTGCCAGTTGCTAAGTGCCGGTGCCGAAGCTCAAAAAGACAACCTCATCACCGCCCTGAATACCTGCTACCCAGAATGCAGTATCTACGAACGCTCTGACGTCGCCGTTCGTAAGAAGGAAGGACTGAAACAGCGTACCGGCGTACTGTCGGGCGAAGAGCCACCTAAATTTGTCACCATCGAAGAAAATGGTGTCAAAATCAATGTCGATATTATTGGTGGCCACAAGACAGGTTTCTACCTTGACCAACGCGACAGCCGCGAAGCTGCCGTTAAGTATGTCAACGGCAAGCGTGTGCTGAACTGCTTCTGTTATACCGGTGGTTTTGGCCTATATGCCCTAAAAGGCGGAGCTAAGCAGGTTGTCAACGTTGATGTGTCACAACCAGCCCTAGATACAGCTCGCCTGAATGCCGAGATGAATGGCTACCCGGTAGAAAATGCCGAGTTCCTTAACGCCGACGTATTCAAACTACTGCGTGACTACCGCGACCGTGGTGAGCTTTTCGATGTTGTGATTATGGACCCGCCTAAGTTTGCCGAGTCTAAGTCTCAGCTTATCGGCGCTTGTCGCGGCTACAAAGACATCAATATGCTAGCGATGCAAATCATCAAGCCTGGCGGTATGCTGCTGACATACTCTTGTTCTGGTCTGATGGACAACAACCTATTCCAGAAAATCATCGCTGATGCCGCACTTGATGCGCACCGTGACGTCCAGTTTATCGAGCGCTTCAGCCAAGCTGCTGACCACCCGCTTGATAGTGCCTATCCTGAAGGTTTCTACCTCAAAGGCTTTGCTTGTTACGTCAAGTAACCATTGAGCATGTCTAACAACACAAAGAGCTGCTATTGCAGCTCTTTTTTTCTCTTTCCGCCAAGAAAAGACGTACATCGGAAACGCCCTAGTCCCAGCATTTTGATATAATTTGAGGCGAATTGAGTATATTAACTGTGATCACCATTAGCTAAACCCTATAGAACCAAGCAAGTTAGATTACTTTGTCATACTTTAAGGCTATGATTCAGGGCTGATTAAGCTTTTGCGCTGTCTAATTAATATAACTGACCATAAATGCAGTCAGACACCCCAATCACAAGGACAACTTATGAAACTTCGTCATGCTTTGCTTGCGCTAGCAGCGTGTGGCATCAGCGTACCTGCTTTCGCTGATGTAAGCCTAGACCTGCCTTACCAAGCCGAACTTATTCTGATCAATGGCGTTAAAAAGGATGTAAAAAGCCCACTGACATTGCCAAACGGCGAGAACCAGATTGCCTTCCGCTACGAAGATTCTGTTCGCGAAAACGGTGACGACAACTTCTTCAGCTCCGACATTGTCATTGTCAAATTCAACGCCACCGATGAAAAACTCACGCTTAGCCTGCCAAAACTCCGTACAAGTTCAGATGCACGTAAATTCAACCAATCACCAGAATTGACCCTAACCAATGAAGCGGGCAAGGTGATCGATACTCAAAAAGACAAATTGATGAAGTCCGGCCTACAGTTCGGCCGTAACTACGAAAGCGAAATGGCTGCCTACAACGCCGCTGGCAAAA
Source organism: Photobacterium aquae (assembly GCF_001029445.1). Lineage (GTDB taxonomy): Bacteria > Pseudomonadota > Gammaproteobacteria > Enterobacterales > Vibrionaceae > Photobacterium > Photobacterium aquae. The sequence continues at coordinate 27,137 of NZ_LDOT01000006.1, read as the reverse complement.
TTGCATCAGTCTCAACACTTGCAGCATCAACGACAGCACCTGTCACTGCAACTGTGGCAACCACAGCCCCAGCGTCATCAACGGCATCAAGCAACCAACAAGGTGCAAGCGTGGCAGAAAATATGCTCAACTACTGGTATGAGCAGGCTGATGCCGAAACTCGCGCCCGCTTCAAGGCAAGAATCAATCAGCAGTAATCCCCCTCTCAGTGCCTTAGTGTAGATACCCTATCTACAAACTGACGCCCTGATATGAAACTCAAGGTCGACTCGCTGAAACGAGCATCTTGAACGAGCATGGGTATATACCTAAGCGAAAAAGGTATACGCTCCAACGCGGTGAGAGACTCATAACCTCGCCGCGTGCTCTTCTTTCTTCCCGCGCCCCCTCCATAACGACACCTAACACGACGAAATTAACAAGCTCTTATCCTTGTGACTTACTGATCTGCATCCCAATTCTGTCCTGCGCAACTTCAGTTAATTCGCCTGAATATGCACTGGTTTACAGTTGTTAACGTCAACTCTGTCACATTATGCAATTACTTTCACCATCGATGCATAAGTGACGGACATAGCCATCGTGCTTCATCGGGCTCTGCTTACACCAGAAAAATTCGTTATCGGTGCAAAATAAGCCTGTGGCTTCTGCAAATTCTTACCCATATTTTGCGATATGTTTTCTAAATCTGAACAATGCTCGGTGATAGTTTTGCTATCAAAACTATAGTTATTTCACGGCAAAACAAAAGGCAAAAGCATGCCGTTACAATGTAACTCTGCTTAATTTCAATAAGTTAAGGACTATCAATGAAATACTTGAAACAAGGAAAGGCAACCTCAAGAGTATTCAAACTCTCTGCCCTTGCAGCTAGCTGCATGATGTCGTTTCAAGCCTACGCTGCAATAGACTGTAGCGCTATCCCTGAGTGGAATAGCAGCAAGGCTTACACTACCGGCACCCAAGTTCAGGAAGCGAACAACGTTTATAAAGCCAACTGGTGGACACAAGGCAATGCGCCATCCTCTCACTCAGGCCCATGGCAGGAGTGGACCTTGGTTGATCAGTGTGACGGTGCAGGCCCTGGCCCAGGTCCCGGCCCGGATCCAGATAACCAAGCGCCAACCGTGTCGATCACTTCCCCTTCAGGCAACCAGCAGTTTATCGTTGGTGACATTGTCAGCATTTCTGTTGATGCCGCTGATGCCGATGGCAGTGTAGCCAAAGTCGAGTTCTTTGTTGGCGGTACGCTAGTTGATACAGCCACTGCAGCACCATACGCGGCACAATGGACAGCCGTACTAGGTCAGCAAACTATCAAAGTAGTTGCAACTGACGACAAAGGTGCAACCTCAGAACAAGTTGTTGTCATCAATGTTCAAGACGTTGCTAACGAACTGCCAACGGTATCTCTGAACGTTTCGGCCACTACAGTAGAAGTGGGCACAGCCGTCACTCTAACAGCGGATGCCGCCGATACTGATGGCACTGTTGCCAAAGTAGAATTCTTCGCCAACGGCAAGGTTTTCCACACCGCGAACAAAGCACCGTATGTGGCAACCTACACTCCAGATGCTGCTGGTAACGTATCACTCTTCGCCCGTGCAACCGATAACCTAGGTGCAACAGGCGACTCTTCTGCAGCCTCGCTGAAGGTAACTGGCACTGGCCCAATCGTAGACAACTGTCGTCCAGATGGCCTATACCAAACTCCTGGCGTGAAAGTTCCTTACTGTACAATTTACGATGCAGAAGGCCGCGAGCAAATGGGTGCCGACCACCCTCGCCGTGTGATCGGCTACTTCACCAGCTGGCGTGCTAGCGATGACCCACAAACTCAATACCTTGTGAATGACATCCCTTGGGAACAGCTGACCCATATCAACTACGCTTTCGTCAGCATCGGTTCTGACGGCAAGGTTAACGTAGGCGACGTCAATGATCCGAGCAATGCTGCAACAGGCCAAGAATGGCCGGGGGTTGAAATTGACCCAGCTCTAGGCTTCAAGGGCCACTTCGGTGCGCTTGCAACCTACAAAGCCAAGCATGATGTTAAGACTCTGATTTCTATCGGTGGCTGGGCAGAAACAGGCGGCCACTTCGGTCCAAACGGCGACCGCGTTGCTGATGGTGGCTTCTACACCATGACAACGAATGCTGACGGCAGCATCAACCACGCAGGTATCCAGAAGTTTGCTGACTCTGCTGTTGAAATGATGCGTAAGTACAAGTTCGACGGTCTAGATATCGACTATGAGTACCCAACCTCAATGGCCGGTGCGGGTAACCCAGACGACAAAGCCTTCATGGAACCTCGCCGTCCTTACCTATGGGCCTCTTACCAAGAGTTGATGAAAGTACTTCGTGAGAAGTTGGATGCAGCTTCTGCACAAGACGGCATCCACTACATGCTGACCATTGCAGCGCCATCATCAGGCTATCTGCTACGTGGTATGGAAGACTTTGATGTGACCCAGTACCTTGACTATGTCAACATCATGTCTTACGACCTACACGGTGCATGGAACGAACACGTTGGCCACAACGCAGCCCTTTACGACACAGGTAAAGACTCCGAATTGGCAATGTGGGATGTATACACCACTAAAGAGTATGGCGGTATTGGTTACCTGAACACTGACTGGGCTTACCACTACTTCCGTGGCTCTATGCAGGCTGGCCGTATCAACATCGGTGTTCCTTACTACACCCGTGGCTGGCAGAGCGTAAATGGCGGTGAAAACGGCCTATGGGGTAAAGCTCCGCTTCCAAACCAAGCTGAGTGTGCACCAGGTACCGGTGAAGGCCAGAAGAACAACTGTGGCTACGGCGCAATGGGTATCGACAACCTATGGCACGACAAGAATGCTGCAGGCGATGAAATGGGCGCTGGCTCTAACCCAATGTGGCACGCGATGAACCTTGCTCAAGGTATCTTCGGTAGCTACAACAAGGCTTATGGTGTCGATCCTGCCCTTGACCCAGCTTACGAGCTAGTGGGCAAGTACAACCGTCACTACGATAGCGTCGCGGTTGCACCTTGGCTATGGAACGCACAGAAGAAAGTCTTCCTATCAACTGAAGATAAAGACTCTGTAAGCGTTAAAGCTGATTACATTATCGACAAGGAAATCGGCGGCATCATGTTCTGGGAACTAGCCGGTGACTATAACTGTTACGTGCTAGATGCCAACGGCAACCGTACTTCTATCGATACAACAGAAGCTGCTTGTAAGACTGGCAACGGTGAATACCACATGGGTAACACCATGACCAAAGCCATCTACGACAAGTTCAAGTCTGCTACACCTTACGGCAACAAGATTGCGGCAGGTGCCGTTGCGACAGAAGCACTGGATATCAGCGTTGATGTTTCTGGCTTCAAAGTGGGCGACCAGAACTACCCAATCAACCCGAAAATTACCTTCACCAACAACACAGGCTCTGAAATCCCTGGCGGTACCGAATTCCAGTTCGATATCCCAACTTCAGCACCTGACAACGCCAAAGATCAATCTGGCGGTGGCTTGAAGGTTATTGCATCTGGCCATACAGCTGCCAACAACATCGGCGGCCTGAAGGGCGAGAAGCACCGCGTAGCATTCAGCCTACCAGGTTGGAAGAACCTACCGGCTGGCGGCACCTATGTGCTTGATATGGTTTACTACCTACCAATCACTGGCCCGTCAAACTACTCTGTAACCATCAACGGTAAAGAGTACGCGTTTGCTGCTGAGCAACCAGATCTGCCAATCGGCGACCTGAATGGCGGCGGCAACCCTGGTGGCGGTGACGGTGGCAACCCTGGTGACGGTACTTGTGACACCAACGGTGTTAACACTTACCCTAACTGGCCACAAAGCGACTGGGGCGGTAACCCTAGCCACGCAAACCAAGGCGACAAGATGATCCACGATGGCGTTGTTTACAAAGCCAACTGGTGGACAAGCTCTGTACCGGGTAGCGATGGCAGCTGGACTAAGGTGTGTAACATCTAATCCCTAACGTCAGTAATACCAAATTAAGCGCAGGCCTCCGGCCTGCGCTTTTCTATATGTCAGCCCCCTCACCAACAGCGATGCTTTTTCAACCAACTTCCAAGCAAGATATCGTAACTTGATGGACAAAAAACAACCAATCAGTCATTTTTATGATAATTCTATTATTACAAAATGTGATGCCACTTTTTTATATCCCAAACAGCAAGTTACTTTATCAAAAATCACAACTTTCAATTTATCAATGCACCACAGACAAACTTGAATATTTTTATTAATAAAAAATACAATTCAATTTAATTTACTGTCATTAAACCATTTTTTCTTGTCGCTCATTAAATAAATCCTGTTTTTTAATGCTAATCCCCATCAGCCTTGCTTTTCTACAAAAGTAAAACAATGAAATTTTTATGCTAAAGTCACGCCACTCAATTACTAACTTCAATTTTGATCAATTTAGGGACAATGAAAAAAGTACTTCTTGTATTGGCACTCTCATTGATTGCCATGCCAATGTACGCTTCTGCCAGCGTCATTAGCCACTACACCTATACCAAGCATAATAAAAGTGACCTGCTAGCCAAGGATGTTTATAAAAAGGCCAATTTAAAGGGAGTTATTGATTTTAAAGTATTTAATGAAGGCTATCAGGCCTATTACAATACCCCAAAGCGCAAGAAACAGCTTTTGACGATCATCGACTACAGTAAACCATCGACCCAAAAGAGATTTTATGTCATTGATCTTAAAAGAAACAAATTGGTTTACAACACCTATGTCTCCCACGGCGTCAATAGCGGTGGCAAAACATCAACCCGCTTTTCGAACATCGTCAATTCACGCCAAACATCATTGGGAACATTCCTAACGGACAGCACCTATTACGGCGGAAACGGTTACTCACTGCGACTTGACGGCATGACCCCGGGCATCAATGACAATGCTCGCCGTCGCTATATTGTTGTTCACGGCGCAGACTATGCCAACGAATCTTTCATCCGTCGTAATGGTTACTTGGGACGCAGTTGGGGATGCCCAGCATTACCGACAAAACTAGCAAGACAAATTATTGATACCATCAAAGGTGGCAGCGTTATTTACGCACGCGCCTAATTAATAAGACATGACGTTTAATATAAATATACATAGATACATTCACTAATTACAAATCAATACCTTAGTTAAAATATATCTTCTGTATTTATTTACCGGTCACAAAACAAATAATAAAAAGCCCCTTCGTCGGGGCTTTTATTCTCAATAAATCAGACAATTATTTTATATGGATCATGGTAGGGAAGGTTCAATGCCATAGATACTTGCTCGCAAGTTATTTTCCCTTGATAAACATTCAAACCTTTCATCAAATACTTATCTTCTTTCAGAGCTGCTTTGTAACCTTTGTCCGCTAAGGTGAGAATATACGGCAATGTGACATTGTTAAGGGCAAAAGTCGATGTTCGAGCAACCGCTCCCGGCATATTGGCAACACAATAATGCACTACATTATCAACAATGTAGGTCGGATCGCTGTGTGTTGTCGGATGCGATGTCTCAACACATCCCCCCTGATCAATCGCAACATCAACGATGGCCGATCCAGGCTTCATCATTCTTACCATCTCAGCCGTCACCAATTTAGGGGCCGCAGCTCCAGCCACCAGTACCCCACCAATCACCAAATCAGCTTCCAACACATGCTTCTCGATCGCGTCTTGGGTGGAATACACACACCGAACCTTACCTGCAAATTGGTTATCAAGCTGGCGAAGCACATCGATATTACGGTCTAATACAACAACATTGGCACGCATGCCAACCGCTATTTGCGCTGCATTAGCCCCCACGACACCACCACCGATAATCACGACATTGGCAGGCTCGACCCCCGGCACCCCACCAAGCAACATACCGCTACCCCCTCTGGATTTTTCCAAAGAAAAAGCACCAGCTTGGATCGACATCCGCCCTGCCACTTCAGACATAGGGGCCAACAATGGCAAACGACCATGCTCATCTGTAACGGTTTCATAGGCAATACAAATGGCTTTGCTTTCCATCAGGGCATGTGTCTGCTCTGGATCTGGGGCAAGATGCAGATACGTAAAGAGAAGCTGCCCGTCGCGCAGCATCCTGCATTCTTTCGCCTGCGGCTCCTTGACCTTTACGATCATATCCGATTCGGCAAAAACAGCCTCTGCGGTTGAAAGGATCTGAGCACCAGCCTCAATATAGTCTTGATCACTAAACCCAATACCCACCCCAGCGTTGGATTCAACATACACTTTATGGCCATGGGCAACGGCTTCGCAGACTGATGCCGGAACCATACCCACACGGTATTCATGGACCTTGATTTCCTTTGGTACACCAATAATCATTTCCTATTCCCTACTGAATGATTAAACCTTATCTACACGATAAATAAAAAACCTTGGAATGTGCCACTGAATTTTAACAATATGACAACATGAGAAACCAAGAATATCTTATTTGGCAGGACATGACTCCTTTCATGATCGTCGTCACACACAATATCACTACGCAAAGAATCAAAATCAGATTAGAAAGCTAAAAAGGACAATATCGGCGGTGTATTAGACTACCAATACTGTAACACACCAAAATCTGACACTAGAAAATACAGCACAAACACCGTATCAATATCGTGATGCACGTAAATTTATGCATCCAAAGGGAGGGAATATTCTAACAATCAGAAGAAATAACTAAATCTAGCAGTGGATAATTGCGCAGAGCCTATATAAACCGCTCAAGTCGCCAACACACGCGCAACAAAAAAGCCACATCACGTGGCTTTTGGATCGTTCCTAGATATTCCTTTTAGGAGCAGCAATGAAGATTAATCTTCAAATTCCCATGGCATATCCGGCAAAGCAGACAGGTTCTCAGCATATCGCTTAAGATCAAAGCTCCCACCATTCTTTACCACATCAAAGACCTCAACCGACAATGCACAAGCAATCATCTCAATGGCTTCTTCGCGTGGGGTACCTGTCATCATTAGACGCATCAAGGTTTCTTTTACCTGAATTGGGTTACCGTCTGCCAACTGGTTTTCTACTGTCTCAACCAGCATCTCGCCAGTCATGATATCTTCATCTTGCATGTTAGTGCCTTTCGTTTAAGCCACCAGCCAGTCTGACTGATGTTGTGATGCGTGCGTTAGCGTTGGATAGCGGTAATTTGTTTTGCCTACCCCTACCGAGTGTAGATCATTGACAACAACCAAGCGCAGCCCCGCAGAATGTGCTGACTGGGCGCCGGTTTCACTGTCTTCAATCGCCACCACTTTATCTGTCGGTAATCCTAACCGTTCACAGGCTAATAGGTAAATATCTGGTGACGGTTTATTTGAAATCACATCTTCTCCGCACACTATGTGGTCAAAATATGCTAGCCAACCCAACTTACCGAGAATACCTTCAACATAATGCCTTGGTGCCCCAGTCACAACCGCCAGCGGTAAACTCCCGTGCAGTTGCTTTATCATATCCTCAGCCCCAGGGCGTACCGGCATCAACCCCGCCACAAGCGCATCAAAGGTCAAGGCCTCCATGTCACGAACGGTAATTGTCGGGCAATGTGCCAAACCATGTGCCTCATGGAAAGCTGCCGCCACTTTCTCCCACGGCACCCCTGCAAACTCCTTCAAAAAATCAGCAGGGCTCACTTCAACCCCATAACGGGCAAAATACTGGCTCCAATTACCAGCATGGAAAACCTCTGAATCAACCAGAGTTCCATCAAAATCAAAACATACTGCCTGCATGAACGCTTATCCTCCATTATCGGAGCGATATCATACTGGAGTAAGGCGTTGGCAAAAACACCAACACCTCACAATTATGATTTGGGATGGGCGGGTAACTTAATCGAAATCAACGTCGTTGCCGCCAAAAAGGCAAAAGAGACCCACAAACATGCCGCAAGCCCATACTGCTGGTAAATCAATCCAGACAAGATGGTGCCGATCAAGCGTCCCATGGCATTAGCCATATAATAGAAGCCGACATCCAGCGACACACCGTCATCTTTGGCATAGCTAACAATCAGGTAGGAATGCAACGAAGAATTTACGGCAAAAATAGCACCAAACACCAACAGGCCAATCACAATCATCAACTGCGGCTGCCATTGATAGCCTATCCCCAAAGCTATCACCGCAGTAACAACCGCCAGGCCACCAGCCCATACCATAGCTGCACGCCCATCAGGAACAACGCCTTTGGCTTTACCTGTGATCCGCGGTGCAAATCCCTGTACCAAACCATAGGCAATCACCCAAGTGGCAAGGAAGCCCCCTACCATTAAATGATCCCAATTAAAGACCTGGCTTAAGTAAAGCGGCAATGCCACCACAAACCAAACATCGCGTGCCCCAAACAAAAACATCCTGGCCGCAGAGAGAATGTTGATACTGCTACTTTTTGAAAATATCTGTGAAAACTTAATCTTTTGCTTGGCTTTCCCCATGTCTTTCTCAAGCCACATCAGGCTCAGGATCAACACAACAAACAGCACTGCAGCCATAGCAACAACGGCTCCTTTGAAGCCAATAACTGCCAACAACAAACCACCAAGGAAAAAACCGGTCCCTTTCAGCGCATTTTTCGAACCGGTCAAAATCGCGATCCACTTGTACAATGCCCCCTGCTGCTCATTGGGCACTAACGTCTTGATCGCGCTTTTAGCACTCATTTTATTGAGGTCTTTCGCAATACCCGACATCGCCTGAGCCAACATCACCCAAGGCACCGTCAGCATGGTCGAAGGCACCGCCAGCATAAGCAAAGCAATCACCTGCATCCCCAAACCAATGTTCATTGTTCGGTTCAGGCCTAGCTTGGCACCGAGCCAACCACCTATCAAATTGGTCACAACGCCAAAAAATTCATAGAACAAAAACAAAGAGGCGATTTCCAACGAGGTATAGCCAAGCTGATGGAAATGCAACACCACCAGCATCCTCAATGCACCGTCAGTAATCGTAAAATTCCAGTAATTAAACGTCACCAGCATGTACTGGCGGACATCCTTAGAAAGGTTCGATATAGCAGCAATCATACCTGTAAGCCCGATTCACTCTTAAACAAGCTGGCCGCCTTATTGCGACCAGCTCAGTACCTCTTACGCCAACCCGACCTTGCGGATCAACTCGGCGGTACGGGTGGCATAGCCCATTTCATTGTCATACCACGCGTACACCTTGACCATGCGATTATTAACAACCATGGTAGACAGCGCATCAACCACCGTCGAACGCTGATCGCCTTTATAATCAATGGAAACCAACGGACGATCTTCGTAGCCCAGAATCCCTGATAACTCACCCTCGGCCGCTTCCTGCAACGCCGCATTGATTTCCTCTGCCGTTACATCACGGCTCACATCAAAAATAATGTCAGTCAGCGAGGCATTAGCAAGAGGAACACGTACCGCATGGCCGTTAATCTTGCCTTCAAGCTCAGGGAAAATTTCAATAATTGCCTTTGCTGAACCTGTCGTGGTCGGGATCAGACTCATCCCACAAGCGCGTGCCCGACGCAGATCCTTGTGCGGCGCATCCAAAATTGTCTGGGTATTGGTTAAATCGTGAATGGTCGTGAACGATGCCTGCTCAATACCGAATTTCTCTTGGATGACCTTTACGACCGGTGCAATACAGTTTGTCGTACAGGATGCAGCGGTGACAATCTTGTGCTGCTGTGCATCAAATAGGTGATCGTTGACGCCAACGACAACGTTCAATACCCCTTCTTCCTTGACGGGAGCCGAAACAACCACGCGCTTAACCCCCTGCACAAGATACTTGTTCAGAAACACAGTCTGGCGATGAACTCCCGTTGCTTCAAGAACCACATCACACTGTGACCAATCAACAGCATCAATATCGCGCTCTTGCGTGCAACGGATCGACTTGCCGTCAATTGTCATCGTATCGCCTTGCGATGTAACGGCATGGTGCCAACGCCCTTGTACCGAATCAAACTCAAGCAAGTGCGCCAGCGTATGGGCATCTCCCGCAACATCGTTAATCTGGACAAATTCAACATCCTGCCAGTCAAAAGCAGCCCGCAGTGCCAAACGACCAATTCGACCAAACCCGTTAATACCGATTTTCAGTGCCATAATCACTCACCCCTATATATGGTTAAACGTATATATGATTTTTCAAATATACTAGCAGCTAACCGAGAAGATGCCAGATCTTTTTTAGGAAAGTAGTTCAATAATTGATCCTATGCCCTCTCGAACAACGGGTTATAGGCTGCAAAAACAAAACTGAAGATATAAAAAAACCCTGCCTATGCAGGGTTTTAATCAACGAGAAATGGTTTGGTTATTTGTAGGCTTGGATATAATCAATATGCGCCTGACGTGTAAATGCCCCAGGCCGCAAAGCTTGAATTTGCTTAATCGTAGGTGCCAACTCATAACCTCGAGCCAACATAATGCGCGCGGCAATCAGACCGGTGCGGCCAGAGCCCCCCATGCAGTGGATCACCAATCCATCACCGTTATCAAGCATCGCCTGAGCCGCTTTGTTCGCTTCCGCCCAGTTGGCATCAAATGGCAATCCTGGCGCACAATCATCCTCTATCGGCAAATGGTACCAACGCAGCCCTAATTCTCGGCACTGATCAGCAAGAGCATCCAACCCGCCTTCCGGCAAATCATCAGCTTCAAGAGCCGTAAAAACGGCTGTGGCTCCTTCCGCCTTTAACTGAGCCAGTGAGTCAGCCAACGAAACCTCCTTGCTTCCCGGACAAGGGGTAAGCAACAGCTTTCCGCTATCAGTCATCGGCAGAGTCCAAAATGGATGTGTGTTTGACATAATTTTACCTTTTGTGATTGTAGATGAGAGACTAACCCCATCTGCTTATTCAGTATGTACCTGTAAAAAACCCGGCTTCTTACGCTCACTCAATCGGCTTAATTTTAGTTTTTCCTGATTGATCATACCGGGGTTGCCATTTCTGACCGTGGCCAAGGTATGCTTAACCCATAACGGCAAAGCATCGCTGAAATGGTAAAAAATCCACTGCCCCTCACGCTGAGTATCCAGTACCCCCCCATCACGCAAGAGTGCCAAATGGCGTGAGACCTTAGGCTGGCTCATCTCAAGTACAGAGACCAAGTCCCCGACGGTGAGCGCTTTTTCGTCTTCGATCAACATCAAGATCCGCAAGCGAAGAGGATCGCTCATGATCTTGAATAACTCTACCGGCCCCATTACGCAGGTCTGCTCTTCCCCGTTGAGCATCAAAAAAAGGGCAATACGTTGTTGCAACCCATCGCAAACCTCACGAAACGGCGCAACACCAACCTGAGGCTTGGGATCTTTAAAATCCCAATGCAACAATGCGTCAGAATCAGCAAACAAGGCACATTCATTGCTGGCCTTGTCGCACAATGTGATCACTGTATCGAAATGCTGATCCTGAAGATCAAGCGCTGACAAACTTTGCAAATTATCCGCAGCAATGCCGCGTTCTGCCAACACCTCATAAACCCGAGGATCAACGGATTCTGGCTTGGTGCCGGCACTGAATACCTCGTAGCTCTCCCCCGCCATATGACGCATCATCGCTTCTGCCAACTGTGATCGGGCTGAGTTGCCAGTACAGAGAAAAAGAATTCGCTTCATCATTACATCCGGCATTAGTGACATTAAGATCATAGAATCAATATATATGATTTATCGAATATATGATAGAGCAGATATAAAAATCCCGCATCCTGTCGAGACAGGCATGCGGGATCACTGACTATATTGTATGGGCAAAACTAATCCGTATTTTGTAACACCCAACCTTTTACTTTTGCTTGCACCACAGGGTGATACAAAAGATTAAGATGGCTAATACCGCCGACAAGCCACTGATTTTCAGGCTTATATCCCAAAGCCATCGTTGACTTCTCAGCCAAGCCCAATGCACTGCCTACCGGTACTAAACCATCACCCAGCCGCCTATTGTTTTCATCACTGGTATTTTTGCCCAAACAAGAAGCCACTGCGTAACACTGGGTATGCTTGGGTAAGGCTGGGCGTACATAAATATTCGGGCCATCGGTTAGCAGCCGCCGGGTATCTTCTTCCATCCAGCTTTGGTGACGAATAAAGCCATGGCTCAGATCTTTGCTGCCATTACTGCGGATTTCTCCCAATTTCTGTAAAAAACGCAATTGAGGCGTCACCGTAATTTGTTCGTCAATCCAACATGCCAGCCTTGCCAGTGGAGCTCCGTTGTGTGGCGTACCTAAGGTAACAAAAGTACGTAACATTCCAAGCCAGTCAAGCTGATGTTCTGCCGCATAAAAGCAGGCACTGCGAGTCACCAAACCACCCATACTATGGCCTATAATCACCAGCTCTTTGACCTCAACCGGCCAAGCCTTCAATAGTTTCTCTAACCTAAACGCCAATTCCTCACCATTAAGAGAAATATGATTGCCCGTGTTGTAGCGCAAGTAAATGGGTGTGTAACCCGCATTCACAAACTGCTGACCATGATCCGGCCCCTTTTTGATCCAGCCTTTATCTGCCATGCACCATCCATGAATACAAAGCACAATTCTAGAAGTATGCACAGGCAACTGCCGCTCAAGCTCAGCGGTGTCATAACTCAATACTTGATGCAAATCGGTAAATACCATGGGGGAAGCCAATCGGCTATTGCGCTTAAGCAGCACATCACCAACCATACCGTTCAACATCGCGATCAGCGACTCTTTTTGAGAAGGCGGTAAGTTTTGATCAAGCATGGTCAAAACATGTTCTTTTGCATGAATTGAGTTCTCTTGCAAAAAAATAGAAATTTCATCTTTGAGGTGTCGAAATGTATGACTAATAGAATGCTTGGTGATCATAATGCAACCTCAATATGGATCTAAAATAAAAAATAAAATGCAGATCAAATAAAATATAACGATTTATCACCTTGTCAATTTCAATTTAAATAACCTCGATACGATTATATATAAAATAATTAGAATAAGCATTCCAATTTATTTAAATTTAAAGCGGGAACTTTCCCGCTTTAATACAGCTAGGCCGCATAATGCTCATCACTCGCCTGATGCTTTATTCCCTGCATATCTTCTAGAATCATATCTGCCGCTTTTTCTCCGATCATAATTGTCGGCGCATTAGTATTACCCCCAACAAGCGTCGGCATAATTGATGCATCGACAACACGCAATCCTTTAACCCCATATACCTTTAACGACGCATCCACCACAGCCATACCGTCTGTTCCCATTTTACAAGTACCAACGGGATGATAAATAGACTCAGCCTTACGGCGGATAAATGCCCGCAGCTCCTCATCACTTTGCACCTCTTTTCCCGGGTAGACCTCGTCACCTCGGTATCGATCAAATGCAGGCTGCTTAAGTATGTTACGCGATAACTTTATGGCTTTGAGCATCACCTCAATATCGTCCGGATGCTGCAAATAATTGGCGACAATAACGGGAGGATCGTTAGGGTCTGTACTTCTCAACGTCAGATGACCTCGGCTCTTCGGCCGCAAATTACAGGCGTGCAAAGAGTAACCGTGGCGAACCGTCTGCCACAAATTCAGCCCGTGGTTATCCAAAAAACAAGGAGAAAAATGAAATTGCACATCAGGCTTATCAAGCTCAGGTTCGGTTCTGGCAAAGCCCCCCGCCTCGGCTACATTTGTGGTGAAATTTCCCTTTTTAAACAAAAGGTAATCGACTATCCCCTTAAGGGCTCGCAACATCGCCACGGGGGAGAATCCCACCGAATGGAAAGTACGCTCACGGGTCACGGCCAAGACATCGAGATGATCCTGAAGGTTTTTCCCCACCCCTGGCAGATGGTGTTTAACCTCTATACCCAATTTTATCAGCTCTTCCTGATCACCGATTCCCGACAACATCAAAAGCTGCGGGCTATTTATTGCCCCACCAGCCAACAAAACTTCTCTACTCGCCTTAACGCTCTTAACTTCGCCTTGTTCACGATATTCAACGCCAACAGCTCTATCGCCATCCATCAGAATACGAGTTGTCAAAGCCCCTGTTATCACTGTCAGGTTCGGGCGAGATTCTGCAGGTCGCAAATACGCTACCGCACTGCTACAACGCTGCCCGTTGCGCTGAGTAACTTGATAAAAGCCAACACCATCTTGACTTTCCCCATTAAAATCAATGCTGTAATGATGACCTGCTTGCTTACCCGCTTTTATAAAAGCCTCAGATAACGGGTTACGAATACGCAAGTCCGAGACACTCAAAAAGCCTTCCGTACCATGGTAGGTATCCGCCCCACGCTCCTGCGCCTCTGACTTACGAAAATACGGCAAGACATCTTGATAGCCCCAACCTAGATTGCCCAACGACTCCCACTCGTCATAATCGCTCGCGTGACCTCGGATATAACACATAGCATTGGATGAAGAGCTCCCACCCAACGTCTTGCCTCTTGGCCAGAAAAGTCGTCGGTCATCCAGTCCTGGTTCTGGCTCGGTATAATAGCGCCAATTCATAGTCTTTGAATGCATCATACCAATCAGCCCCAGAGGGACATGTACAATGGGACTGGAATCTCGCGGACCCGCTTCAAGTAAGCAGACTTTTACTGCTGGATCATCAGACAACCGATTAGCAAGAACACAACCGGCCGATCCTGCTCCTACAATAATGAAATCATACATGCTATCCCCTTAATCCATATATTTAATGCCAGCCAAGATTTCCAGTCTTTAATTAAATAACACTAAATAATATTAGTGTATTTTAACCCCATCGAACTTTATTTATTTTGGCTTCCACTGCAATTGAAAAATAAATAGTGATCTATATTAAATTTCTTGCATAAGAGTAAAGACAACTAAGCCGACCAGTGTAAATTAGCTATAGGAAAAAGGAATAAAGCATTTTTACTTATCTTTCGCTTTTATCCCATTATTTATTGCTTTCTCAATTGAGTATTTGCATTAGTAGTACATAACGGAAATAAAGGAACATATCATGGCAGATTTACAAGCATGTTTTGAACAGGCACAAGCAGATGTTAAACAACTCACCAAACGTCCATCAAACGACGAACTGCTGGCCCTCTATTCTTTGTTCAAGCAAGCCACAGAAGGTGACGTACACGGCAAGCGCCCAGGAATGTTCGATTTTAAAGGCGCGGCAAAGTACGATGCGTGGGAAAAACTAAAAGGCCTGGACAGCGCATCAGCCATGCAGCAGTACATCGACAAAGTCAGTGAACTGCAGGCTGTCTACGCGTAATTCCAAACGCCATTTACAGATCACGAAAGGCCACCCAAACCGGTGGCCTTTCTCATTTTGCTCCTCACCCACAAATCCAGCGGAATCGGCTTTGTTGGCCTCAGACAGCAAAAAGCCCGAATTCTAATCACAAATTCGGGCCCTCTTTAATTGCAAGCTGATAATCTACTGCTCGAGTTTAGCGAGAAATCTGTTTTGGCAATTCCTCGTCGTCAGCCAAATGGTCTTGATTCTTTGCTGGCTGCTGCGGGTCAACCTCCACGGTTGCCGACATCATATCCATCAGCTTCTCTAGCTGTTTTTCCAGCTCTTCGACTTTGCGCTGCTTTTCCAAATACAGAGCCTCAAACTCCTCATCCTCAGGCGTCAGTGACTTCTGCGCGGCCTCTACCGCCAACTGCACGGATCGTCCTTCCTCATTAGATTGCTCCAATTGCTCGGCGACCGCCATCGCTGCCTCGTCCATGACCTGCTGCTCAATATCGGCAAATGCCTCACACATATAATCAGCAATCACCTCAAATCCCGGCAGAGACTGACGACACCCAACCAACGAGAAGTACATAACACCCGCATTACTAAAGAAAGTAATGTTCAGTGTCTGCCCCGGCATCAACAAAGAGACGGGGTACTGCTCATGCACCTTGGCCCCCATGAAATAGAGCTCTTCACGCGTGCCCGGCACATTGGAGATAAGCAGGTTACTGGCAGGCGGAATAAAACTGTTCAAGCCAAATTTACCACTGATCAGCGACACCCCGTTTACCAGCAAGGAATAGTTCACATAGGCATCAGGGGATATGTTGAGAGCCTCTCGTTTGAGGTCAACCGTCGCTCGCTTAATGGATGCCAAACGTTCGAGTGGCAGCATATTGGCCCGACCAAGCTCAACATGGCCTATCGACATTTTGTTGCCCTTCGCGTCCAAATCGCTCTTGTCACGCAAATTTATCGGCATCATTGCAACCAACGGTTTGCGCAATGGAATCGCCCTGTCGTTAAGGTAGCGGTTCAACGCGACATCACAAATGGTATACAGCACATCATTCATTGAAGAGCCGGTGATCCGACTGACATGCTTCAACTGAGACATGGAAAATTGCCCTAGGCTCACACCCCGCGAACGCTGTGGACTAAGATTGAACGGGGTTTTCGGCGCAGTAAAAGGGACTTTCAAATCACAATCGGCAATATTCAGTGCTTTCAAAGCCAGCTTGCTGCCTAAGCGAAACATCGATGGCAACAAAGAGAGCTGCTTGCTGGCCGTCATAGCCGTTTTCAACACCATATCCGTAAGGTGCTTCTCCTCACGCTGCTGTCTGGAGCTCTTGCGCAGATCACACTGCCAAATTGGCTTGGCAAAGGAATTCTCTACCTCAGCGGCACAGCTCTGAGTAAACAGGTTACTTGCCCTGACGCCATCAGCCATTGAATGGTGAATTTTGAGTATCAGGGCAACACGGTTGCCTTCCAACCCACCGACAACCCATACTTCCCACATCGGTCGGCTGCGGTCAAGAACCTGACTGTGCAGGCGTCCCACCAACTGCTGGAGCTGCCGCTGATCACCCGGTGCCGGTAGCATGGTGATTCGAAGATGATCCTCAAGATTGACATTTCTCACCGTCTGCCAACTCGGCTTGCCGGTCAAAGACCACTGCAATTTCCAGTTAAACGGCGGCACAACGTCAGGTTGTTGCAAGAAAGCAGAGTATAAATCCTGCGCATAATTGGCTGCATGTGATTCAGGCGGCTCAAGGGTCACCAACCCGGTCACATGCATTGGGGTTTTGGCCGTCTCAAAAGCTATAAAGCTAAAGTCCAGCAGAGACAAACTTGGCATATCCAGTCCTTATGTCTATCCATGTCAGGTGGGCTGGCAGAAAATCACCACGGCCATCGGATTTCTAGCCTTTGACCCACCTGTGTACTTCCGGTAATTATTTATCCGTCATGCCATTAATGACGGCCTGCATACGATCCAGTTTCGCTTCAAGATGAGTAAGGCGCTCGCGATCCAGCCCGCAAGACGTCTTCAACGCACGGTTAATCCCTGTTTCAACCTGATCGGCAAGCATCTCGCGGGTATCATTAACCCGTTCCAAGAGCTCCGATTCGGCCTCTTCCCCTTTTTTCACCAAGCCGTTAAACCGACTTTGGGCCAAATGTTGAGCCATACCAACCTGCTCCAAGCCCATCTTATATGCTCCCAGACCCGCATAGATGGTGGTTTTGACTGACTCTTGCCCAATCCTAGTGACGGACTTCACACTACCTAGCATCTTCATTGGATTGATCATTTTTATTCCCCTTCACGAGAGTCTTGCTATTACTACTATTAACGTACCAATTAGAATTAGAGAGCTCTTTCTAATTCCGGAAGGGAATTGCTAACAAGTTCACACAACCAAAGACCCCTTTTTCTCAACCGTTTCACCACAAATTGCCCCCTCGCCTCTGGGCTGTGACTAAGTTCACCAAACTGATATAAAAATGCTTTCAGGTTATAAAACTGCTCAAAATAGAGTGAAGGCTCTAAGTTCGGGGACAACAATGGAAAGATAACAACTATAAGAACACTATTGAATAATAACCCGAACAAGGAATGCGCCATGTCAGTCATAGAACGTCTGGATTCTGAATCCTCTAACCCTACGTTTACTGCTGTTACCACCGATACACCGACCAAGCCACCCGCAAAGGTGATCAGCAAAGCCGATGCGCTCGTCGATCACATCATTGCAACCGTGGGTAAGGAAATCATTCTCGGGCTACCTCTCGCAATAGGCAAACCAATCAATTTGGTTAATGCGTTGTACTTGCGTGCCAAGAAAGATCCGAGCATTACGCTACGTATCGAAACCGGTATAACCCTTGAAAAGCCGGTTGGAAAAAGTCGGATCGAGAAGAACTTCCTTGAACCCTTCGTGGAGCGTGAATTTGCCGGTGTCCCTGACGCAGAATATGCTCTGGGTCTGCGTAGCAACACTGTGCCGGACAATGTGACAATCAGCGAGTTCTTCTTCAAGGCGGGCAGCCATATCAACTCGCCGCAACAGCTAAACTACACCAGCACCAACTACACCCATGCGATGCGCGACTTGCTGGACAAGGGCGTTAACGTTATTGCTCAATTGGTCGCCAAGCGCACTGAAGATGGGATCACAACCTACAGCCTAAGCAGTAACTCTGATCTGGCCCTTGATATGATCCCAGAGATGGACAAGCTCAAGGCGATGGGCAAAGGCATTGCGGTTGTCGGCGAGGTTAATACCAACATGCCGTTTATGTACAACCACGCTGAAGTGGCAGATAACCAGTTCGACTTTATTCTCGACGGCAACAGCGAGCCTGACCACAAAGACTACAACCTGTTCGCAGCCCCCCATGCCAGTATCTCTGCCGAAGACCATATGATCGGTCTCTACTCAAGCTGCCTGCTCAAAGACGGCGGGACATTGCAGGTTGGGATTGGCTCGTTGAGCAGCGCCCTGACTTACAGCACACTTGTCAGACAGCAAAACAACCGCATATACAACAAAATGCTCTCTGAGTTGAACGTCTATGAAAAATTCCCGATTTGCCGTGAAGTCGGAGGAAGCGGCACATTCGAAACGGGGCTCTATGGCTGCAGCGAGCTCATGGTTGATGGATTTGTCCACCTCTACAAGGCTGGAATCTTAAAACGTGAGGTGTTCGAAGACCTCACGATTCAGAACCTGATCAACCAAGAAAAAATTGGGGTGGATGTCGATATCAGCACAGTCCTCATGCTATTTGAAGCAGGAGCCATTCACGCTCAGCTCACCTCTGCTGATGTCCGTTACCTCAAGCGTTTCGGTATCTTCAACAAGGAGGTAGAACTGATTGAGGGCTCACTTCATGTCCAAGAAGAGAGCTGCGCGGCAGATCTGCAAAACACCGAAGCACTGGAATGGATTAGCAAGCATGCCCTTGGCAATCGCCTGAGCGGTGGCGTCGTGATGCATGGTGCATTCTTCATCGGCCCTCAAGATTTTTATCAGGCGCTGCGTGACTTCAACGAGGATGACCACAGCAAGTTCTGTATGACCAGCGTGAACTACGTGAACGATCTCTACGATCATATGCTCGGCAATCAGCAGATCAAGCAAGCCCAGCGCAAACACGCCCGCTTTGTTAACTCAGGGATGATGGTAACCCTTGATGGATCTGTCATCTCCGATGCCCTGGAAAACGGCCAGGTTGTCAGCGGGGTTGGCGGGCAATACAACTTCGTTGCCCAATCTCACCAAATGTGGGATTCCCGCTCTATTATGAAAGTTCGCAGCTGTACTTTCAGAAAGGGCAAGCTGATCTCTAATATTTTGTTTAACTACGGTCACAATACTATCCCACGTCAATTGCGGGATATCGTGGTCACTGAATACGGTATCGCCAACCTTCGCGGCAAACCGGATCACGTTGTCTATACCGAATTGATCAAAATTGCCGACTCACGCTTCCAGAAACAGTTACTGGAACAAGCCAAAGCCGCAGGTAAAGTCGCCAAGGATTACCAGATCCCGAAAGAGTTCACCAACAATACGCCTGAAGCAATTCAGGCATTCTATAAAAAATACACGAATGAGGGATTCTTCGGGCCATTCCCGTTCGGCTGTAGTTTTACCGATCAGGAACTCCAACTCGGCAAGGCACTAAAAGCTCTAAAAGCCAAAACCGCAACACCGCTTGGTAAGTGCAAGACCATCGCGAAGGCACTCTCCGCACCTAAGCCGGATGATCGCATCAATACCCTACTAAAACGAGTCGGGCTGAACGAGCCACAGAACTTAGAGGAAAAAATAACACGTAAACTACTTGTTGCTGAACTCAGTATATAAGTAGGAGCTCTATCTTCACGAGCCTAACCCCTAATCACCAGAAAGTGGCAACACCGATGGTGATTAGGTCTAACTGGAAGCGAGATGCCTATGAAGAAAAAGAATAATGAAAGTGCCCTATGCCCCTATGCTGCAATATGGGGTTGCCCGAATTGCCCGGTAAAACGTATTTGCCCAGGCAAAACGACGATTGGTGATCAACCGATTAAGCGACAGAAAAGCAAACAGAACTAGGTTCACGGCACCTTGGACGGCATCCTACCATCGTTCAAGGTGTCCTGTTTTGGCTACGCAATATGAATTTCAAACCCAGAAATTACAATCCCCGAAACACGACTACTTTACTCAATCATAGAGCGATTCAATTTCCTTCTTAACCTGATAGGACTTATCGACAACAATTTTCTCCAGCACCGCAACGCGCTCTTGAAGCGACGAAATCTCCTGCTGCAGCTCTTGGTGTTTATCACTGGCTTTTTCCGAGGCAACCTTCTTCATCTCAAGTGCGTGCATGGCTTCTCGATGTGACAATAACCGCCTGATCACTTCATAACCAAAAATAATCGCAATTATTATGATAGCGATATCCATATCGTTCTCCTTGTTGGCTTAGGTAACACACAAATGCGCATCAAGTGGCATAATCTCAAGCCTACAGACCTCTGCCCATGAACAAAAGCTCAAGATGTGACAGATAACAAAAAAGAGGACCAATAGGTCCTCTTTCATTCAATTGCACGGGCTCGCCAATGGCATTAGCTCGGCATTACTTTACCGACCACTGCGACAGTGAACGCTTGAAATCTTCATAGCCAAACTCATTGAGTTTCTGGATTTCACCATTGCTACGTTCACAATACACGGATGGCATCTTCAAACCGTTGAACCAGTTCAGCTTCACCATGGTATAGCCGGCACTGTCCAAGATATGGAGGCGCTGACCAATTTCCAGTGGCTGATCAAAATTAGCAACACAGAACTGATCACCCGCTAGGCAAGAGCAAGAGCCGATAATATATTCATTGGTGCCATTCTCAGATGCTTCGAGAATTGAAGCTGGCTCGTTATAGATCAGGGTATCAAGACGGTGTGCTTCCGTCGCCGAATCTACGATTGCTGTTTTTTTCACGTTCTCTACGATATCGACAACTGTCACAACCAAATCAGTTGTTTTGGTGATAATCGCTTCACCTGGCTCAAGGTACATTTGTACCCCATGCTTTTCAGAAAACGCTTTCAGTGCTTTTGCCAGCTTTTCGATATCGTAGTTTGGCCAGGTAAAGAATACCCCGCCCCCCATGCTCACCCAATCCAGTTTGTCGAGGTATTCGCCAAACTGAGCCGAGATACCATCTAGAAGACCGATAAATGCATCAACATCTTTGTTCTCACAGTTCATGTGGAACATCACGCCGTCAAGAGTATCGAAAACCTCTGGGTTGATATGGTCAGCCTGCACACCAAGACGCGAATACTGGCGAGCAGGGTTAGCCAAATCTTGCCCCGCGTAGCTAATACCAGGGTTCAGGCGCAAACCCAAAGACACATCTTTGCCTTCAACAATGTGACGGTATGCCGCCAGCTGAGTCTGCGAGTTGAAAATCATCTTGTCACAAATATCAGCTACTTCGCGTACGTCGTCTTCACTGTAACCTACGCTGTATGCATGTGTCTCGCCACCGAATGTCTCGTAGCCCAGTTTCACCTCGAACGGGCCACTACTGGTGGTACCGTCTAGGTATGGCTTGATGATGTCAAACACACCCCATGTCGAGAAACATTTCAGGGCCAATACCAACTTCACGCCAGAAAGCTCTTTTAGCTGCTTGGCTTTTTCCAGATTAGCAATCAACTTGTCTTCGTTGATCATGAAATATGGCGTTTTCAATTCTTCTTTTTTGAATGTCATTGTCTTTTACCGCAAACAAATCTGATCCTATAGATAAGAAGGGAGCTGTTGCTCCCTTCTTGCCTATCAACTTGGCTTCAATTGCCGTATCTCTATATAACGACAATCATCAGGCAGCCTAGGTTATTTCAAAATTTTTATGTCAGGCTGACCGACTTCCAGCTCTTGTACTTCCCAGCCAAGGCCAATTGACGGCATGGTTTCTAGGAATGGATCCGGATCCAGCTGCTCCATATTGAACACGCCGGCATCTGCCCACTTGCCACGGAAGAACTGAAGCGCAGCGGTAATCGCCGGAACACCGGTTGTGTAAGAGATCGCTTGGTGCTCCACGTCTTCGTAAGCCACTTCGTGATCAGCGATGTTATAAATAAATACGCTGCGTGCTTTGCCGTCTTTGGTACCTTGTACCCACGTACCGATACAAGTATTACCTGTATAGCCCGGAGCCAGAGATGTCGGGTCTGGCAACAGTGCCTTAAGCACATGCAACGGCTGTACTACCGTACCATCATGCAGTGTCAATGGTTCTGGACTTAACAAGCCGATATCACGCATACAATTGAAGTAATTGAGGTAACGGTCACCGAAGCCCATCCAGAATTCGATGCGTTTGGCAGGAATGTACTCTTTCATCGAGCGCACTTCATCGTGTGCCATTGAATAAACTTTCTGCTTGCCGACAAGTGGGAAATCGAACTCAAGCATACGCGAGTGACACGGTACTTGTTTCCACTCACCGTTTTCCCAGTAGAAAGAGTCGCCCTGAATTTCCAGCATATTGGTTTCAGGATCGAAGTTTGTAGCAAACTTTTTGCCGTGATCGCCGGCATTAACATCCATAACGTCGATGGTGTCGATTTCATCAAACAGGTGCTTCACGGCATAAGCTGCGAACACACTCACAACGCCAGGATCGAAACCCGCACCCAGAATACCTGTGATGCCAGCTTCGTTGAATTTTTCGCGGTAACCCCACTGCCAGTCGTACGCTTCAGGTACTTGCTGGCCTTCTGAACAAAGGTCCACGGCTACGGATGTATCAAGGTAGGAAACTTTGGCCTGATAACAGGCTTCCATGATTGGCATATTCACCCAAGGTGGGCCAGCATTGATAACAAGATCAGGCTGCACGTCCTTGATCAGGGCAACCAGTGCATCGACATCGTCTGCATTCACTGCACGGGACTGCAGTTTCTTAGACGGATCCTTCAGGTTATTCTTTCCTTTGATAGAGTCGATAATCTTGTCACATTTACCAACAGTACGCGATGCAATAGTGATATCGCCAAGTACATCATTATTTTGAGCTGCTTTATGCGCTACAACCCAACCAACACCACCTGCACCAATCTGTAGAATTGCCATTTCTTCTTTTCACCATCCATTTTAAAAGTGAGTAAGAGATACAGCCTGCCCCGTGCAGGCTGTATCATTTCGGTTTACTTAGTTGCCAACTTTTTGCTCAGCCTGAGCTGCAACTTGGCGAATTGCATTAAGTAGCGATTCGAAATCTGCCTGAGTCAGACATGGGTTCAAAATCGTGAACTTCAGAGCAACCTTGCCATCCACCACGGTTTCACCCAGTACTGCCTTACCTTCAACCAGCGCATCGATACGTAGCTGCTTGTTAATGCGATCGTGCATTGCCGCATCATTGTTGCCAACGTAACGCAACAACACGGTAGACAGCGCAGGATCAGCCAACAGCTCGAAATCAGCCGACTGATTCACCATATCAGCAACTTGCTGAGTCTGGTTCAGAAGATGATCGTACATCGCACCCAGCGCCTGCGGACCTACGCTCTGCATAGTCATCCACACTTTCAACGCATCAAAACGCTTAGTGGTTGCGATTGACTTGTCTACCAAGTTTGGTAGCAAATCATCTTCACGGTTCAGGTAATCAGCATGGTGCAGCAGGTACTTAAAGTTTGCCTTGTCCTTGATCAGAACAGCACCACAGCTGATTGGCTGGAAGAATAGCTTGTGGAAGTCAACACTGATTGAATCCGCTTTCTCGACACCTTCCAGACGCGTCTTGTGACGGCTCAGAATCAATGCACCGCCGTAAGCACCGTCAACGTGTAGCCAGATGTCGTGCTGCTGGGCAAGCTCGGCCATGCCATTCAGATCATCAATGGCACCGTGGTCAGTCGTACCTGCGGTACCGACCATTGCAAATGGCAACAAGCCTTCTTGCTTCAGCGATTCGATAGTCTCAGCCAACGCTGCCAGCTTGATGGTACCGTTCGGGTTAGTATCAACAGTCACAACCGCACTTTCACCCAAGCCCATCAGTGATGCTGACTTCTGTACGGTGAAGTGTGATTTCTTCGAACATAGGATACGTAGCTTAGCCGCGTACTCTGGCAGACCTTGTTTCTGGATATTGTGACCAGAGATCTTGTCTGCTGCACGATCACGAGCAAGTAGTAGACCCATCAGGTTAGATTGAGTACCACCGCTAGTGAAAATACCGTCAGCGTTATCGCCGTACTGGTACACACCACACAACCAGTCGATCACTTTCTGCTCAACAAACGTACCCGCACTTGATTGGTCCCATGAATCCATAGACTGGTTCAGGGCAGCAATGAATGCTTCTGCAGCAACAGCCGGCAATAGCGGCGGCGTATGCAGGTGAGCAATACAGTGTGGGTGCTGAACCATGATTGAGTTCTTGGCGATTAGCTCACCAGTTTGCTCGATAACCAAGTCCAGAGGCAGTTGCTGGTTGTCCAGATCAATCGCGTTGATCAAAGACTTAAGCAGCTGTGGATCCATACCAGAGTACGGTGTTTCAGTGTTTTCGAATACTTTCTTCAGAACCTGAGTTGTCTGGTTCAGAGCCGCTTCGAACTTATCCGCACCGCCTTTACCCGTGTGGATAAAGTGATTGCGCCATTCTGCCGCATCGCTCGCTGTCTCTTTTGCTTTCGCTGGACCAGCCGTTGCCATGATCGCCTTAGTTAGCGCATCAATAGCAAAATCAAGCTGCTCGTAAGAGATGATCAATGGTGGCAAGAAACGCAGAACAGAGCCCTGACGGCCGCCCTTCTCGATGATCAGACCACGCTCAAGCGCTGCACGCTGAATAGCAAGAGCCAGTTTCGGATCAGCCTCAGGCTCACCAAACTTGTTGCGAGAACCATCTGGGTTACAGATCTCAAGACCTAGCATTAGGCCTTTACCGCGAACTTCTGCGATACAGTCAGTCTGCTGAGCGATACGCTCTAGGCCTTCACGCAGGTACTGACCCGCATTGCGCGCGTGTTCAACCAGGTTGTCACGACGGATAATTTCAAGTGCCTTGGCACCCGTTGCCATCGCTAGCTGGTTACCACGGAACGTACCTGTGTGCTCGCCCGGACGCCATGTATCGATCTCCTTATCGAAGATCAGAATAGACATCGGCAAACCACCGCCTACTGCTTTAGACAGACACAGAATATCTGGGTTGATGCCTGATTCTTCAAACGCAAAGTTGAAGCCAGTCTTACCAATACCACACTGGATTTCATCAAAGATCAGCAGGATGCCATGCTCTTTGGTGATACGGCGTAGTTCACGCAACCAGAAAGCAGGAGCTGGGATCACACCGCCTTCGCCTTGTACAGGCTCAACAATGATCGCAGCTGGCTTCTGCACGCCACTCTCGTCATCGTTCAGCATGCGCTCGATGTAACGAAGAGTCTGCTTGGCACCTTCATCACCGTGCATGCCAAACGGGCAGCGTAGGCTGTATGGGAATGGTAGGAAGTGAACATCCGCCATCAGGCCGATACGGCGCGCTTTGGTGTTCAAGTTACCCATCATCGCCATCGTACCGTTAGTCATACCGTGGTAAGCACCGTGGAAGGCTGCCATGGTATTACGGCCAGTTGTCTGCTTAGCCAGCTTAATCGCAGCTTCAACAGCATCGGCACCAGAAGGGCCACAGAACTGGATACGGGCATTTTTGGCAAATGACTCAGGTAGGAAGCTCATCACTTCTTTGATGAACTTATCTTTGGTCGGCGTAGTAATATCCAATGTCTGGTAAGGAACACCAGCATTTAGCTGCTCTACGATAGCCTGGTTGATTTCTGGGTGGTTGTAACCCAGAGCCAACGTACCGGCACCAGCAAGACAGTCTAGGAATAGCTGACCACGGCTATCTTCAACCAAAACACCAGAGGCTTTGGCAATAGCAAGTGGCAAACGACGCGGGTATGAACGCACTTCTGATTCATAATGCTCTTGACTCAGCAGTAGCTCGTCCGGTGTCAGATCATATACACCTTGTACCACAGGTACATTTGAGGCGAGTTTTAGCTCGTCAAGGTCAAACACATTACTCATGATTTTCATCTCATCACATGCACTTTGATATCTTCACCGAGACTGACAACAACCAATAGTGAGATATCATAAAGTGCTAAGCCACATCAATTATGATGTATTAACAATAACTTATCGAAGGCTTCTAAAAGCAATCGACGTGACAAACCCACGTACAGGTGCGCGAGAAAGGCTCTTATAAACTGGGACGCAACAACCAAATACGAAGGAAACAAAGTCTTGTGATCAGAAGATCATGGCTCAGTAATAATACTGCAGTTGGGTAAGACAAAGCTGATTGGGTTTGATAAGGATATAACATTCACAGTTGGGATTCCTCAATATGCCGTCGCTTTACTTCCTAGCAACTGACGCTATTAGTGCCCGTCTACTAACCACTAGCATGGCTAATACCTACCTAGTACATGGATGCAATCAGCCCGAATACTCCACATACCGTATGTCTCAGTACAACTTCCCCCTGAGATTGCGCGAAAAGTAACACATCGTAGATGTGTAGCCAAGTATTATTTCTATTAAATAGCATGAATGGATTATTTCAATCCTCCAGCCGTTATGAATAAAATTTTAATCATACAAATGAATATAAAAACGGCATGACATGACACAAATCGTCAACAAAAAAACAGACCCCCTCTGAATGAAAGTCGATATAGCCAGAAGCGATAAAAAACATACGAAAAAGCCCCAGCATTTCTGCTGGGGCTCAATGTAATATGGAGGCGCGTCCCG